>NZ_BPQX01000014.1 GCF_022179525.1 Methylobacterium persicinum | reverse complement strand
CCTCGCCGCCCATGGCTTCGAGGAGCCGGGCGGCGAGGTGCGGATTTACGACGCCGACGGCTTGCCCCTGCCGGATGATACCACCGCCGACCATCCCAAGGTGCAGGAGCTCCGTGCGCTGTCGATCTGGTCCGAAGGCCAAGTCTGGGTATCGCCCGAGCGGCACGGCACCCTGACCGGCGTGATGAAGAGCCAGATCGATTGGCTGCCCTTGAGCGAGGGCAGCGTGCGGCCGACCCAGGGGCGCACCCTCGCCGTGATGCAGGTGTCCGGCGGCTCGCAGAGCTTCAACGCCGTCAACAGCCTGCGCATCCTCGGCCGCTGGATGCGGATGATCACCATTCCGAACCAGTCATCCGTGCCGATGGCCTACAAGGAGTTCGACGACGCCGGGCGGATGAAGCCGGGGCCGCTCTACGAGCGTGTCGTGGACGTGTGCGAGGAACTGATGAAGTTCACGCTCTTGACCCGCGAGCGAGCGGACTACCTCGTGGACCGGTACAGCGAGAGGAAGGAACGTGAACCGGACCGGCTGAGTGCCGTGGCCGCCGACATCGGCTTCGTGAAGCGCTGAGAGGGGACATGGCGAGCCGGCTAGCGAGGTCCGCTCCCGTGCGTTTACTGTCCAGAAGCGGAACGGTAGGAAGCCACCCGGAGCAGCCCTCCCGCTTCCGACCCGCCCCGGTCGTTCCGGGGCGCCCGCCAATGCGACGGGAGTTGGCCGAAAGCCGCGGGTCTGCTTCAGAGCGGACCCGCCGGAAAAGCGGACAGCCTCATGCCCACGCGGCGGACGGCTTCGACGTAGCCGTGGTTGCTGGGGCTGTACATATGCCCCTAACCCGTGCCCTGGATTGGCTGGGCGAACGCCTGTCTGGTGTTCCGGTCGTCTATGTGCCGGGCAACCACGATTTCTGGTGGGACCGGGGCGAGGACCGCTACACTGTCTATGACCAGATAGAGCGTGGACGGGAGCGGGCGGCCACGGGCGGCATCTACCTGCTGCTCGACGACACCGTGGAACTTGGCGGCACGAGATTCCTCGGCGGCACCCTATGGACGGACTTCCGGCTGGGCTCGTACGAACTCACGCATGCCTTCCGGACCGCCCAGGGGCGCGCTGGCATGGTGGACTATCGCCGGATCAGGACAGGTCCTCGATCCCGCAATAGGATCGAGCCCTTCGAGGTGCTGGCGATGCATCGTGCGACCCGAGCCTTCATCGAGGCAGAGCTAGCCCGGCACCACGATGGACCGACCGTGGTCGTGACCCACCACGCCCCGCACCCATGCAGCTTGGTCAGTCCGCATACCAGACCTGTCTTGGTGCTACGCATCGGATCTCAGCGACCTGATACTGGACTGCGGACCCGACATCTGGATCCACGGTCACGTGCACCGGGCGGCCACTATCGGGTCGGGCGGACGCGTGTGGTCTGCAATCCGCGGGGGCATGCCGACGAGCGGTCGGGCTTCAATCCTAGCTTGGCGGTACCTGCTCGATCACCCACGACATAAGCAGGGCCCCACGGACGGCACGCCATACAGTCGTCTCGCGGACACGCCACAGCTCGACCGTAGTAGTATGAATCACCCAAAGATTGAAACCGCAAAATAGGTGATTCTGAAAATAATGCTGTGTGACGATAGGCTTGTGCGTATCGATTATAACCGGTATCGACTGGCAGACTTGCCGCTTGAATTGTCAACTTAACGCGAGGCGGGCAACGGTTCCAGCTGGAGGATGTTTCGTACCTGCCGAATAGGCAGGTAAGCCCAGGAAAACATCATGCCCCACAAGGCTCACACCGACGCCGCCGAGCATCACGAGAAGGCCGCGAAGTCCCACCGCGCCGCGGCCGAGCATCATGGCAAGGGCGATCACGCGGCAGGCCACAAGCACTCCACGGAGGCGCACAGCCACTCTTCGAAGGCCAACGAGCACTCGACGAAGGCCCACGGCAAGAGCGCCGAGCACCACAAATAGAACCCAGCTGCATGAAGCTGCCCTCGGCCAAGGGTGGCCGAGGGCAGGTCCGGGCGGTCCGAAATCCTTCACGGCCCACGCGGATGGGCGCTGACGCTTCGGTCTGCATCCGTGAGACCTGACAGTGCGTTGAGAGCCGCTCTCCTACCCGGGAGCGCTAGGGGGATACGACATGCAATCCGACACGCCGCGCCCGGACGATCCGCTGCCGCCGGTTGGTGACCCGCCGCCGGATCCGGTCCCGCCGCTGGGCGATCCGTTGCCGCCCATGGGGGATCCTCCCGACGAGCCTCCGGCTCCCCAACCGCCCGGCCCCATCAATAGGATCTAGGCCTGACCGCGAGAGGCCGAAGGTGTATCCGAGCAGTCTTGTCTACCTTTCGGCGCTCGCCAGTCGCCGCCCATATCAACTCATCGTTCAAAACCGCGCCGCCACGGAACCATCGATCCGGGCCCCTGTTCGGTGTCCGGTCCATCGGAGCCAGCATCCATGATCATGATCCTGATCTGCATCTTCGCGCCGTGGCTCGCCATGTTTCTGCGCGGGAAGGTGCTCCAGGGGATCCTGTGCATCGTCCTGCACATCACGCTGATCGGCTGGATCCCGGCGACGATCTGGGCTCTGATCGTGACCCGGCGCGAGAGCGCCGCCTGAGGCTTTAGCCCATCAGATTGGAGGCACCTTTATGAGGTTCCGTCGCAAGCCGACCAACAAGACCGCATCGCTGGTCGCGATGGGCACCGAGCTCGCGATGCTCGGCGTCGAGGCTCAGATGGTCATCGGCCAGCGCATGGCGCTGTTCATGCTCGGTGGGCCGAAGGCGCGGAAGGAAGCGCGGCTGATGGTGACCGAAAAGGTCAAGGCCGCGGGCCAGGCTGCGGCGACCATCGCGTTGGGCGGCACGCCCCGCAAGGTCGTCCGCGGATACCGGCGCAAGGTCCAGGCGAACAATCGTCGGCTGGGCAAAGGCTGACACTCGCGCTCGGACCTCTGGCGACCCCACCAACTCGATCGGGGAGCCGCTCATCCCGGGGTGACCCGAAGGAACGCGTATGCGCCAGCCAACTGTGATCGAGAGCGGTCCAGTCAGCCTCGCTTTTTGATCCGCTCGGCTCGGGAAGTTTCCCGGTCCGGCAGTACGAGGATCTGTCCCGGGTAGATTAGGTCCGGGTGGCGGATCTGATCCTGGTTGGCGTCGTAGATCAGGGTGTAGCGCTCGCCCTCGCCGTAGGTGCGCCGGCTGATCCTCCACAGGCTGTCGCCCCGCTCAATGCGGGCCGTCTCGATGCCGGGGACGGTGACCTTCGACGAGCCCGCCGCGCTCCCCCCGGGCGTGGACGGCCGCGACGGGTTCGCCGGATCGACCGAAGGCCCCCGACGGGCGACATCGTTCACGGACGTCGATCCGCCGGACGAGCTCTGGCCGACAGCGTATTCGACGCCCTCGTCGTGACCGGCGGCCGGCGCCGTGAACGGTACCTCCGCCCGGTCGCTGACCTTGCCCGTCGCAGGATCGACGAGGTCGAGGCGGACCTTGTAGTCGCCCGGCCGCACGCCGTGGCCGATGGCGAACGTCACGGTGCCGTCGCGCCCCACGGTCGCCGGCGCAATCAGCGTGTCGTTCAGATAGAGCCGACCCTCGGCCCCTGCTGCCGCCCTAGCCGTGACGAACAGCCTGCCGCCGTCCTGGGCATCGATGGTGACGACCCTGGGCGGCTTCGCCGCAGCGACGGTCCCCTCGACCGGGCGAGAACGATTTCCCGGGTTCGAGGAACCGTTCGAGGTATTGCCCGTCGAGCCATCCGGCTCCCGGCTGCCATGTCCGGCCGGCACCGCCAGGGCATCAATCGTCGCGAGGGGGCCGGTATCCGAGCTGTGCGGACGCTCCGCCTTCGCCTCGTCCGAGGCTGGTGGGCCCACGTCCGGCCGCGTCGGGGCATCACCGTCATCGCGCTGGGCCTGCCTGTCCGAAGCGATGACGGAGCCCGGGTTCGTCGTGCCAGGCCGGTCCGGCTGCGACAGGACCATGGTCGGCCTGCCAGGGGAAGTCACGGCGACGAGCGGCTTGGCATCGCGGGACGGCGCGACCACGACCGACACGTTCGCCGGAGCGCGCTGCATGTCTCCCTTGGCGTCCGTCGCACGCAGGCCGATCTCGCTGTTCCCGGTGGGAAGCGCCGGCGGCATGAAGGTAAACCGCCCGTCGGCATTGGCCCGGACCCTGCCCGCCGGTTTGCCGTCGAGGAGCAACTCGACCGTCGCGGTCGGCGTCGCATGCCCGGCGATGATGGCGTCACCGTTCGGCTCGACGCGCACGACGTCGAAGCCCGGTGCGGTCGGGGCAGGTGGGCGCGAGGGCTGAAGGGTGACCGCTTCGTCCGCCCGGGGGGACGCCCGCACGGACCCGGTGGTCGACCCGTCCGACCGACCCTGCGGTCGGGCGCTGCCGGCGTCGGGCGGCGAAAGGGCGGCCAGGGGCTTCACGGGCCCGCGGGGCTCCCGGGGCCCGCCCCCGAACAGCACGTTACGGCTCTCGTAGATGACGCCGGCCGATCCCATCAGGACCAGCAGGCACACGATGCCGACGGCCAGACCCTGTCCGCCGTGCGCCTTTGCTGGGATCGGGCCCTTGGGAAGGACCGGCACCAATACCTCGGCAGGTACCACAGCCTGTTTGCGTGGCCGCCGGCCGAGCAGGGCCGTGAAGAAGACCCCGAGGCCTGCTAGGACGGCGATGAACGCCATCATGAGGATACGACGCAGGACAGTCGACATCGGTAGCAGTTCCCTTCGTTGAAAAGGGCCGGCCGATGTCGGTGCCCGTTGGGTACCCGGCCGCCAGGCGGGGCGACCGGGATGGAAGCCGTCGAGGTCAGGCGAAACGGCGACCGTCGGTGGCGTAACGGTCGATGGCGGAGGGCAGCTCGCGCGACAGGCGCGAGAGCACCTCCGAACGGCTCAGGCCGGTCTGCTGCGTGAGGTGTTCGAGAGTCAGCGGGCCGATGGCACGCTCAAGGTCGGCCTCGGCGATGGCCCGGTTGTCACCCTTGTTGACCCAGGAGTTCGCGGTCTCGCCGTGGCCGCCCTTGGTGAAGTGCTCGACAAGTTCGGCCAGCCCGCTGGCGAGCAGCCCGCCGACGCCCGCCGACCCGACGCCGCCCAGCACCCGTTCCAGGTTGGACGGCATCGACGAGCCGGTCACCGGCGAGGTCCGTGCCGCCGGCGGAACGACGACGTTGCCATGGGCGTCCCGCGCGGGAGTGCCGAGCCATTCGGCGATCTTGTCCCGATTCTGGTAGCCCGCCACCGCGAGCAGGCCCAGTAGGGCCGTCATTGAGGGATATCCCTTGCTCATGTCGCATCCTTTCAGTGGAGGGGGACGGGTCGCGGGGGCGCCGCAACCCGCAGGTCAGTAGCCCCGGCGCGGGGGCGTCGCCGCGCGGCCGGTCACGCGGCGCGAGACGAAGGCGATCACCCTCGGCAGCAGGAAGGCGGTGAGAAGCTTGCGGATCATCGGGATCTCCTGGATGGGGCGGGTTCAGCGAGAGGAACGGGCGAGCCAGCCCAGCGCGAAGGCGACGCCGACGAAAGCCAGCAGCGTCGTGGTGCGATGGCTATCGGCGTACCGGATCGCTTGTTGGCCGTGGGTCCGAGCCCGGCGGCTGGCCTCCTGAGCGTAGTGACGGCCGTCCTCGATGAGATCGTCGGCCCGCTCCCGTGCCTCGTGGGCAAGGTGGCGCCCGTCGTCGATGAGATCCTCGGCCCGGTCGCGGGCGCGGCCGTAGGCGTATTGGGCACCACCGGCCACCTGATTCACGGCCCCGCGCACCTGGCGGGCCGGATCGCCGGCGAGGCCGCCGATGGCGGTCTGCGTGCGACCCTTGAGGTGACGGGACGCGCCACGGATCTGGTCGCGGTTCATGGGATGTCTCCTGTGGGGGATGGAAGAAGTGGGCGGCGCCGGGCGCCGGATTCGCCCCGGGCCGCCGGGTCTCGTTCAGCGGCCGGTGATCTTGTCCGCGACGTTCTTGATGCCGTCCTTGGCCTCGCCGACCGTTCGCTGGGCTTCGCCCTTCAGTTCCTGGGCCTTGCCTTCGACCACCAGCTTGTCGTTGCCGGTGGCCTTGCCGGCCGCCTGCTTGACGTTGCCGACGGCCTCGTTGGCCAGGCCCTTGAGCTTGTCGGTGGTGCTGCTCATCGTGTGCACTCCTGGTTCGCGAGTGAGGCCGGATGCTCCGGCCGGGGGTGACCCCCGCCTGATCTGCGCGGAGGTCGGTGAAGGGCTTCAGACGCGACGGGCGCCGTAGGCTCCGACCGTGGCCACCGGCTTCGGGGCGCCGAGGCGACCGCCGAAGAAGGCGGCCAGTGCGCCGAGGATCAGCGCGATGGCGGCGTAGAAGGCACCCTGCGTGGCGGCCGACTTCGCCGTCACGGCCGCGGCTTCGGCCTTCTGCTTGGCGGTGGTTACGGCCTGCTCGTACTGCTTCTGGTAGTCGTCGATCTGCGCCTTGGCCTGGTCCGGCGAAATGCCCTGGGCCTTGGCCAGCGCATCGGCGGCCCGGTTCTTGGCCTGCTCCTTCTGGGCCGGATCACCGGTCAGCACGGCCTTCACGGCAGCCACGGCAGCGTCCTTGGCAGCCTGCGGGTCCTGGCCGGCGGACTGCTGGCGGACCTTCTGCTCGATGCCGTCGAGGGGGTTGGAGATCTTCGACAGCGACGGAGCCGCGGCCGTGGCGGCGGTCTGGATGGTGCCGCCGACGAGGTTGCCCGCGCCGCCGAGCGCGCTCGACACGGTGCCGAGGGTGCCGCCGACGATGCCGCTCGCGGCCGAGGTCAGCAGGTACAGGACGACCAGCGTCGTCACCGCCCAGGACACAAGGCCGTGCAGGGCGGCCGCTCCCGGCAGCGGCTTGCCGGACATCTTACCGGCGACGAGCCCGCCGGCCAGGGAGGCGACGATGCCCGACGCCACGAACCAGATGCCCGCACCCATCGACACGGTCGAGGCCGACGGGTTGTCGGCGGCGGTGGTGCCGACCGAGGCGAGGCCCACGCCCACGCCGACGAGGTTCACGATGACCTGAGTCACGAGAGCAGTCACGGCGCCGGCGAAGATGGCGCCCCAGGACACCTCGTTGAGCAGCACGGCGCGAGTGTCGGCCTGTGCGCCTGCGGTGGCGAGGGGGGACGCGGTGGTCTGGATCGTGGTCACGCTTTCACTCCGGGTAGTGGGTCGTTCGTAGTCGTATGGCGGTGTCGTATGGCGGTGATGGCTCAGTCGCGGTTCGCGTTGACGAGCAGGGCGAGGCCGAAGCCGACGGCGCCGGCGATGAGCAGGGAGGCGAGCGGGTACTCGGCGACCTGGCCGCTCACCCCGCCATTGCCGTGGCGCAGGGCGCGGGAGCCGCGCTCGTAGGCGTCCTGCGCGTAGTCGGAGGCGTCGTCCGCGGCCCGGCGCACGGAGCGCTGCGCCCGGTCGAAGTGGTCCTCGGCGGCACCCTGGGCCCGGCGTGCACGGTGCTCGACGTCGTCGGATCCGACGAGGTCGCTGACCTTGTCCCGGATCCTGCCGCCGATGTCGCGGGCGGTGTCGGCGACGGTCTCGGCCGCGTCACTAACGGTGTCCTTGGCCTGGCCGTAAAGGTTCTCGGCCTTGCCGGCCGCCTCGCGGGCGCGGCCCTCGACTTGGTCATGCTTCGAGCCGGTGATGTCGCCGACTGCGCCCTGCACCTTGCCGCCAAGTTCCTTGGCGGCGCCCGTGATCCGATCCGTGTCGACCATGTCTTTGTCCTCGTGTGATGGGTGATGAGATGGCGTCTCGAACTTGACGCCTCCCGGGCATGTCAGCGCCGGTCCGAGCCTGCGGGCTTCGTCCCAGGAGCCTCGGCGGCGCGTGCCTCACGCTTCTGCCGACGTCCCTCGGCCTCGACCCGCGTGTCGCCGGTGAGCTTGCCGAGGGCCTCCTTGACCGAGCCCTTCAGGTGCTCGGTCGAAGTGGAATTCCTGTCTTCGGTCATGGGCGATCCGTTCAGTTGGAGAAACCCTGCACCGAATTTGAGATATCGAGCGGTCCCGCGCCTTCAATGAGACGTCTATACCGGTAAGCTAGTCATTTGGTTCCGCCCGACTGCAGCGGAAAACCGTTTTCTCGGCCCCAGACGACTGCCTCGCTGCGCTTGTGAATACCGAGTTTGCGGTAGAGGGCAGCGCCGTGGTTGCGCACGGTGTTGCGGGACAGGTCCAGCTTGCGGGCGATGGCCGCATCGTCGAGGCCCGAGCAGATGAGGTTCAGGATCTGCCGCTCGCGCGCCGTCAGGTTGGACGCGACGGTGTCCGAACGTCCCGCATCCGGCCGGCGCAGGTTGGCGAGCTTCTCGATCAGCCCCCGGCTGAACCATGAGGTGTCGGCCATCACCGTCTCAATGGCGTCGAACAACTCCCGCTCGGTGTGCTTGCGGTCGGTGATGTCCTGCATCACCGCGAGCACGAAGGGGTCGTCCTCGATCTCGATGCGCTCTGCCGAGACGAGGCAATCGAGGTTCGTCCCGTCCTCTCGACGCAGGCAGACTTCGGCGTCGAGGACGTAGCCCTTCCGCTCCAGTGCAGCCTCGAACTCTACCCACTGGCGGTCGTTCACCCAGAGGCCGGCCTCGGCCAGGCTCCGCCCCAGGACCTTGTCCTCGCCTGGGCCAAACACCCGGGTGAAGGCCTCGTTGATTCCGGTGACGTGGAAATCCTTGGCCCGCGCCAGCACTGTCGGGACCGGCGTCAGGCGGAAGGCCTTGGCGAAGCGCGCCTCGCTCTGGCGAAGGGCCGTCTCGGCCTTCCGCCGGAGTTCGAGGTCAGCGAAGGTGAAGAGCATGCACGGCTCGTCGCCCATCTCGATGGGCTGACCAGCCACGATGACGAAGCGGCTGCCCCCGTCCGGCAAGCGCAGGCACGCCTCCATCTGGGGGATGGAGCCGCCCTCCTTGAGCCGGTTGATGGCAAGGTCGCGGTTACGCGCGTCGGCGAGGACGTCGACCTCGTAGACGCTGCGGCCGATCACGGCGTCCCGGGTGAAGCCGGTCATCTCCAGGAAGCCCGCGTTCACTTTCACGTGCCGCAGGTCCGACAGGCGGGTGATGACCGCCGGGGCCGGGTTGGCGTTGAAGGTCGCCTCGAACCGGTCCTCGGCCTCGAACTGGTCGGTCACGTCCTTGAGGATGAGGGCAAGGCAGCTCGGCTTGCCCTCGCGGTCGGTGGCGACGAGGCTGCGCAGGGAGTGCACGAAATCCTGCTCGGGCTTGTCGGTACGCCGGACCTCGACGACGACATCATGGAAGCGCTCGCCCTCCACCACCCGCTCGATGGGATACTGGTTCGGGGTGACGTTGTTGCGGTAGCGCAGGCAAAAGCGCTCGCGATACGCGTCGACCGTCGGCCCGAGTTCGTCCAGGCTGCCGGCGCCATGCATCGCGAGCGCGGCCTCGTTGGCGTAGGCGATGGTCTGGTCGGGCTCGACCAGGATCACGCCCTCGCTCAGGCCGGCGATGATCTGCCGAAGTTCATGCCTATCGACGCCCGCGCTCACAGCCTGCATCGCCCTTTCCCATCCTCGCCGCCGAGCCAGCAGCGACGCAGGAACAAGTTGCGCACAAGTCGGTTCCGAAATTTATGTTAGGATCCCAGTACGCACGTACCATTGAACCGGGGATCTCCGGCCAAAGATTGATGCTCACCGCACCCGCCGGACCGTCGACGGTCCTTGGGCCATGTCTCAAGATGATGGTGAGCCTACCCCCGTGCCGCATGCCGCCGAACACTTGCGTTCGTCCGCCACACACGGAGCCGTGGTCTCGTTCCCGGGATCCGGTCTCGGGCGTGACCTTCGAAATTTCTACCCAGAAGTTGCATTCGTCGACGAGGCGTCGCCGCTGGGCCTTACCCTACGCCGTCTATCCGAGGCCCTGGACGCCGCCGAAACGCGCGCCGAGCGCCGCTTCACGTCAGATTTGGTCGGGGTGGTGCCGGACCTGCGCCGGTACGCGCTGTCCCTGGTCCGGGATGCGACCGAGAGCGAGGACCTCGTGCAGTACACTCTGCTCAAGGCCTGGGAGCATCGTGCCAGCTACCGGCCCGGCACCGGCCTGAAGGCTTGGCTCTTCACGATCCTTCGCAACGGCCATCTCAACGGCCGGATGAAGTACCGCCGGGAGGTGCCCGATCCCGAAGGCTCCCACGCCGCGGGGCTGGCGAGCCTGGCCGACCAGGAGCACCGGCTCGAAGTGCAGGACATGCAGGAGGCGCTCGCCCGGCTGGAGCCGGCCCAGCGCGAGGCGTTGCTCCTCATCGCGGTCGAGGACCTGACCTACGAGGCCGCGGCTGCCCGGATCGGCTGCCCGCCCGGCACGGTGAAGAGCCGTGTCAGCCGGGCCCGGGACAGGCTCGCCGCCGAGCTCGGGGAAGCCTGAATGATGTCCCTGATTGAGGTCCAGCCACAGGCAGCCCTGGGCGAAGCCGATGAGGCCGTCCTCGTCGCATCGGCGGTGCGAGCCGGGATCGACGCGGTCCTGACGGAGCGCGCCCCGGCGGAACGGGATGCCTTCTGGCACGCCGTGGCCCTTCTCTACGCGCGGGGCTCGAAGCCGGTGGGACGGACTGACACAGAACTCCCAGCGCCGCCTTCCGACGCACTCGAACCGTCCATGCCGACCTTGGAGACGACACGATGAAACTCCACGCTGTCCTGGCCGCGATCTTTCTCGGAAGCTCGCCGGCCATGGCCCAGGCACCCGAGGCGGTGCCGGGGACGCCGGCAACCCTGAACGACAACCTGAAGGCGCGGTTCGTCGCCCAGGCCCCCGAAGACGTCGTCGCGTCCAAGCTCGTTGGGCTCAGCATCCGCAACGGAGCCAACGAGACCGTGGGCTCGGTCGCCGACGTGGTGTTCGACGACAAGCGCGGGATCAAGTCCTACGTCGTCAGCGTCGGCGGCTTCCTGGGCCTAAATGCGAAGTACGTCGCCGTGGCACCGGAGACGCTGCAACTGAACCGCAAGGACGGCGGAAAGCTCGATGCGGTGATCGACACCGACAAGGACCAGCTCCGGGCCGCTCCCGAATACGTTTACCTCGGATCCGAGCCGACCAAGAAGTAGCCGGCGCTCGCATGAACGGGCCCGTCGCCGCGCGTCCGCCGGCGCGGGTCCGGACACCTGTAACGAAAGCTTTTGATGCCCTGAACCCCAGAGACTTTTCCGAAGGAGAACGACCATGGACCATGACCTGAAACGCCGCGCGGCCGCCGAGTTCTTCGGCACCTTCTGGCTAACCTTCGGCGGCTGCGGCGCTGCCGTGCTGTCGGCGGCCTTCCCCGAACTCGGGATCGGCTTCGTCGGTGTCGCCCTGGCCTTCGGTCTCACTGTGCTCAGCATGGCCTATGCGGTCGGACACATCTCCGGCGGCCACTTCAATCCCGCCGTGACCCTCGGCCTCTGGGCCTCCGGGCGCTGCGCCAACAAGCACGTCGTTCCCTACGTCCTGTCCCAGCTCGTAGGCGCCATCGCGGCGGCGGCGGTGCTCTACCTCATCGCCTCCGGCAAGGCGGGGTGGGTTCCTAAAGGCTTCGCCTCCAACGGCTACGGCGCCCTCAGCCCCGGCAAGTACGGCCTCGTCGCCTGCCTCGCGACCGAGGTACTGACGACCTTCTTCTTCCTGATGATCATCATTGGCTCGACCTCGAAGGGCGCGGCGAGCGGCTTTGCCGGCATCCCCATCGGCTTCGCCCTGGTGCTGATCCACCTCGTCTCAATCCCGGTGACCAACACCTCTGTGAACCCGGCGCGTTCGACCGGCGTCGCGCTGTTCGCGGGCGGCGAGTACGTGGCTCAGCTATGGCTGTTCTGGCTCGCCCCCATCGCCGGCGCCATGATTGCGGGCGCGTTCGCCAAATGGCTCTACGACGACGGCCGGATCTACGACACGGTCGTTGTGGAGAAGCGGGCGGCATGAGGTCAGCAGCCTAGGCTTGGCCGCGATACCGGTAGATTCGTCTCTCTGGGCGGCTGCCGGCCCAGCTTATATGGGAATCGACCGAAGGTGCCCGGGGCTTTCCCCGGGCCGCAAACCCAATCCCGAGGTCGTGCCGAGCGCTCCATCCGATCAGCGCCCGGGATGGCGGCTAGGCCGGGCGCATGCGTCACTCCGGGCGCGCGTCCGGCCCATGTCCCTTGATCACCGGGCGCCACCCGGAACCACGTCCGGACGGTCCGGCTCCATGCTTCAGACGGATGCCGGCGACGGCGATGCATCCCGACATTCCTTCGACCGGCGAGCCCTCGAGGAGGCGAGGGTCGCCGGCCTATACGGGAATGAGCTCGCAGCCGTCCTGCTCGGCCGTTCGCCGACCGACCTGGTCCCGCCCGACGTCGACGAGGATCCGCAGGCCTACGCGGATCGGGCAGTCCGCGAGTTCCTCCGCCTGTACGTCAGGTGCTGGCACGGCGGCTTGAACGGGTCCGCCGGTCTACGTGACCCATCCAACCGCACCCGCCAATCGCCGAGGAACGATGTCCGATAACCCGGAAGCCGCAACGCCCCGCTTCGCGCGGTTGAGGCAAGTCGCGGATGCGCTCGGCGTACCGGTCGTGACCCTCTTGAACGAGGCCGCGTCGACACCGTGGAGCGAAATGTCCGCCTTCCTGGAAGCCTTCACGGCCATCACGGACACGCAGGGGCGCCGACGTGTCGTGTCCTGGACCTCGCGCAGGTGGAGGCCGCCAGCAGCCAGGGGAAGACCCACGCCGCGGGCGAACGAGGCGACGAGGCCTATGCCAGCACGCGTGAGCCACCTTTCGAGCTTGTCCGGCGCCATCGCCCGGACCATCGTCTGGAACGCGCCCACCACCTCGCGCGCCTCGACCAGCGCCGGCACACCATCCTCGACGGCGGCCACCGTCAGCGTCTCCGCCTTGGTCAAGCGGTCACGACCTGTCGTCAGCCATCGCGCCAGGGTTCGTGCCGATGGTACACGCTGCAGCCGTTCGATCTTGGCCTGCTCCGCACGCCGACGTCGCGTCGCCCATTCCCCGACCACGCGCAGCGATCCCCGGAAGCCCTGTCCTTTCGCCCTGCGCCAAAGCTCGGTCGCGTTGCGGCTGCCAGCATCCCACTGGGCATCGAGCCAGGGCAGATAGGCGTCGAGCGAGCTTTGTCGGACCCGGAAGACGTCGGTACGCTCGCCGCGCAGAACCGCACGCACCACCTTACGGCTGTGGCCCAGGCGTTGGCAGATCCGGCGGATTGGAACGCCTGCCTCGGCGAGCGCGCGGATGGCCGCGTCCGCCTCCTCCCGCCGCAGGTATCTCTCGTACTGGATGCGCTCAGCTGCAGTGAGCAGCGCCGGATCAATCGTGGCTGCGCCGACGACCTCGCGAACCTGTCGCATCGACCTGCGCACGGCATCGAGGAAGCCACGGCTGGCATTCTCCATGAGGTGCCACCGGTCGGCGATCTGGATGGCCTGCGGCAGAGCACGGGCGATGGCCTCGTCATATCCACCCCCGCGGTCGCGGGCGACGATCTGGATCGAGCCGTTCATCTTCAGCCAAGTCTGTGCGGTAGCCTGCTCGCGGTCGGGTAGGAGCGCTACGATGCGGCGGCGTTCGAGATCGCAGACGAGGGTGCCGTAGCGGTGGTTGCGCCGCCAGGCGAAGTCGTCGATGCCGATGACGCTGAGTGGATCGGAGTGTGTCGCCGCCCGACGGCGGATCACGCGCAGGAGCGTGTCGCGGCTGACCGGCAGCATCAGGCGCTGAGCGAGGCCTGCACCGGGCCGACCACCGAGTGCGAGCCCGAGGTGATGGACGATCTGCTCCAGCCGCGAGGTGCGTCGTGCGAAGGTAGGCAGGACGTCCTCGGAGAAGCGCTCGGCGAAGATCTTCCGCCCACAGGCCGCTGCGTCACACCAGAAGCGTCTCACCATGACTTGGAGTTCGACGCGCCGACCACCGAGCGGCAGGTCGGCGGCACGGCGCTGGTAGCGGCTTTGGATGCGACGTGACGAGGTCCGGCAGTCTGGGCACGTCGCCGTCGCAGATCCGGACCTCACGACCAGACCGATCAGATCGCTGCTGACATCGAGGTGATCAACGACGAAGCCGGCGAGTACGAGGCTCGACGGCCTGAAGCGGGGGCGCATGCTGCGGCTCCATTCTGGATATCCGCGACCTCAACGCTGCCGGCATCAGCGAGAGTGAGTCAGAGCCAAAGTTGCACGCCGAAACACAACTACCACCGTCTGTTCTTCCTCGCCGACGACACTGGCGTGCCGGATCGCGACCCGACCCTCGACGAGATGCAGGCGTTCGCCCGCGAGGTTACCGGTGACGAGACCTTGACCCTTACCGATCCGAAGTGGCTCACCCAAAGCCGCTTCCAGTACGGTGTCTCCCCGGGCTACGCGCAAGGCCGCGTGTTCCTGGCGGGCGATGCCGGGCACCTATCGCTGCCCATCGGCGGCCAGGGGATGAACGCGGGCCTTCACGACGCGGTCGAGATCGCGTGGCGGCTGGCCATGACTCTGCGGGGGGAGGCGGCGCCGGTCATCCTCGATTCCTACGACGGCGAGCGCGGCGGCGAGCACGCGAGGCTCAGCGCCCAGCAGGCGCGCGGCTTCCGCTGGACCGTCTATCGCAGCCCGGTCACCGACACGGTTCTGGGGCTCGCCGCGAAGGCGCTGCCGAACCTCGGCTCGCTTTTGCAGGGCACGGACGACATGCAGCAGATCGGTGTCGAGTACCCCAAGAGCCTTCTGAATCGCCTTCCGCAGTAAGGCCGACCAAGCCGATCGCCTGGTGGCCTATTGCCGAAAGGTTTTCGGCCGAGCGCACGAAGCTCCCGCTCGAGCCGCTCGGCGAATGAAGGCGGCGCTCATGAGCTGAGAATGCTGTGGCCGCTAATTGACCGATGTCCGCTTCGGAGAGGCGTACGGGGGTCGTCTAGTGACCGGGATGGGCGCTAAGCGGAACGTCCCGTTTCGAAGGGTGTGTTGCGGCTAAATGAGATTTACCGCCGACAATGGCGTGACGCATAGCAGCCGGATCTCGAAAATTATCTCGCTAACTCAATGACATAGGTGTTCGTATTTTTGTTCAGACTGGCGCGCCATTTCCGTATCACACTGCGAACACCGTGAGCCGCCATGAGGGCTGGCCTAGACAATGGCGTGAAGTTACGCCTTGTGGAACGGGTTTACTCCCGTTTGGACGTTCCTGGACATCCGCCACCCGCACCGTTCGCGGCACATTATGTCGACGAACATCACTGCGCCTTGATACCTCTCATACCGCGTTGAAGGCCAGGTTTGGCGCAGAGCATCGTTCGCCGCGCGATATCTGCGTCAGCATCGGTTCGCGGTATGTAACTATTATCCGCAAATTTGATCATCTCATTATCGTAAATTGATGCCTCAAACATAGCATTGCCGCCAAAGAATTCCCGATATTTGCAATTCATGCATAAAATACAATATCCGATTGACTTATTGGTTTTCATCCCGCTCTCAAGGCGCCGGTGATGTCTCATAAAGCATTGATACGAAAAGCTTCATCTATCGATCGCAGACTGAGATAATTACTATGAGTAATCATGCCTAAAACATGGTCAATTGAGTGTCGATTTTGTGTTGTAAATGTAATCTATAGCCCTATATTGACTCCTATATCGGCCATCGATTTTGCGACGAAGCGATATCGATGGCGTTTTGATCGAACATACTGCAAAGGAGTCGGCCCATGCGGACTTTGCAGATGGTGGCTGTCGGCGTTCTGTTGACCGCAGTCTTGCTCCGAATCGTTCTCCTTGTCCGGCCACCAGATCTGGCTGCTGGAGACCTGGAAGGCGGTGCGGACGTCCCATCGACGACGCTCAAATTCGTCGGACCGTAACCGCGGCCCGATTCAGACAACGCACAGTGGGAGAGAGCCTTTCTCCCTGTCGTGTGCGGACATGGTCATCCCGGCCGGCGTCGGGAAGCCGTGACTCTCGGACGATCGCTCATGCCTTCAGAGACCTTCCCGCCAAGCCGGTGGATGGCCCTTGATGCCATGCGCGGTCTCGCGGCCCTGCTTGTCGTCCTCTACCACTTGCGTTGGGAGTGGCACGGCTACGGCCTCGTGCCCGTTCGCCACGGCTTCTATGCGGTCGACTTCTTCTTCGTGCTCTCCGGCTTCGTGATGGCCGCCACCTATGGCACGATGCGCACGCCCACCGATCTCCTCCGTTTCACCATCAAACGCGCTGGGCGCCTGCTGCCCCTGCATTTCGCCGCGCTCGCTGCGTTCCTCATGCTCGAATGCCTGTTCATGCTGGGGAACTACAACGGCGTGTCGGTCGGTCGCCCGACCTTTAGCGGCTTCACCGGACTACCGGCCCTCATCGCGCAGGCGACCATGACGTTCGGGCTGATCCCCGGGCTCGATTGGTTATGGAATCATCCCAGCTGGTCCATTGCAGTGGAATTCTGGACTTACGTGCTCTTCGGGCTGACGGTTGTGCTCCTGTCCCGGGGCCGGTGGTGGATTTGGACCGCCCTGTCGGCCTTGGGGTTTGCCGCCGTCGCGCTGAGTCCGGAAGGTTTGGCCGCGACGTCCGGGTCGGCAGTCTTCCGGTGCCTGTTGTCGTTCTTTCTCGGCACACTCGCGCACACCGCCTACATCCGGTTGCGGATGCTCGACGTCACGCCGGGCACGCTTCTGCAAATCGCCGTGACAGCCCTCGCGCTGACGTTCGCATCGTTTCGCTCCGACAGCGCAGCCTCGTTGGTCATCCCGATCGGCTTCGCCGCCATGGTGGTGTGCATGGCCTTCGACGAGGGGGGACTGGCCCGTGTCCTTGCAGCGCGTCCCCTGATCCGGATCGGCGAATTGTCCTTCTCGATCTACCTCGTGCATGTCCCCATCTGGTTTGCCGTCGAAGGCGCGCTGCGGATCGGAGCCGCTGCCGGGGCGACATGGCTCCTGCCGGATGCCCGCCAAGACATCCCGGTCATGGTGTCGCCGCTCAGCTCGACGGTTGCGGCTGACGCCCTGGTGGTCGTCTATCTAAGCGTTGTGCTCGCCGTGTCGGCATGGACCGTCAGGCGGATCGAGACACCGGCCCGGTTATGGAGCCGACGTGTCGCGGATCGTGTGAGATCAGACTGGTTCCTCCGTTGGGACCAGTTGCCGCTCGCTGTCGGCAAGAAATTCATGGCCATTCGAAAAATCTGAACGACCGATTGCGAATAATTTGCTTCGGCAGTTGACGTTTTTCCAGCGAAATAATTCAAAGAAACACGGCGATAAGGGAAGGTGCGTTCCCGGCAGCCGGGGCTATTAGATGGCTCCGGGTGCTGACGAGTTAGGATAGACAGTTGTTTCTAACGCGCAGCGTGGCGCCAGGTCTTCGGATCATCGAAGACTCCGGCCCACAGCCCGGCGCGCTGTCCCCAGGCGTGGTCGCCCGCCTGCTTGTAGAGTCCAGGTGCGTCAGCGGTGGGCATCGCGTAGCCGCGGGCGATCATCCAATTGCCGAGGTCTTCATCCCCCATCCGGCAGACAGCCGTGCCCGAACGGTCATCTGTTTGCCCGGAGCGCTCGCAGATCAGCCTTTCGGTTCCGATATGCGCGGTCAATTCGGCGGTGACTTGGCGGCCGCAGGTATAGGGTGCCTCGTTTGCATCCCAACAAGTTGCGTCTGACGCCGGCGTGACGATCCCGAACAGCTTCACGGGAACGCCTGCGATGGCAAGTGTCGATCCGTCGATCACCGTCGCGCTTCCCTGGAGAAGATCCCCGGCCACAGCCGGCCTGCCGTTGAGGGCGACGAGGGCGACGAGGGCGAGCGCGAGACCGGGGATTCGGTTGCGGTTCGGGGACGAAGAAGGCGATGGGCAGAGAATGGTGCCGGCGACCGCGGCGACGGCGGTGAAGAGGATACCGAGGATGAGGGACATGGCCGTTCAGTTCCGCAAGGGAGGTGTCTGCGGGGCGTTCTGCCGGATGGGGGACCCACCACCCTGACGGATCCTGTCAGCCTCCCGTCAGGTTCTTCCTCCCACAGTGCCAATGCCCATGACCCATCGACGCCTTTCCCTCGTTGTCCTCCTGTGCTTCGGCCTCGCCGGGGTTGCGCCGACGCACGCGGACGACGACGCCGACCGTGCCCGGGCGGCCCTCGAACGCGGCGAGATCCGGCCCCTGGATGATGTGCTGCGGGCCGCCCGCACGGCTGTGCCGGGCGACGTCGTCGCCGTCGACCTGAAGCGTAACGACGGTCGCTGGCTCTACAAGCTGCGTATCCTCGGCCCGGACGGCAAACGCCGCACCGTGAAGGTCGAAGCCCGCACCCTCAAGATCCTCGACGAGGACGATGATGACTGACCTCAAAGGGGAGCCCGTCCGGTGCGGGTGCTGATCGTCGAAGACGAGCCACGCATCGCCGCCGACGTGAAGGACGGACTGGAACGGGCCGGTTACGTCGCCGATGTGGTCGCCGACGGGGAGGCCGCGTGGTTCCGCGCCGAGACCGAGATCTACGACGCGATGGTGCTCGATCTCGGTCTCCCGCGGCTCGACGGCCTGGGCGTCCTGCGCCGCTTGCGCGCGGCCGATGTGGCGATCCCCGTCCTGATCCTCACCGCCCGTGACGGGTGGCGCGAACGTGTCGAGGGCATCGACGCGGGCGCGGACGACTACCTCGTCAAGCCGTTCCGGATGGAGGAGCTGACGGCGCGCCTGCGCGCCATCCTGCGGCGCACCGCAGGACACGCCTCCCCGGTCCTCCGCGCCCATGCCGTTGAGCTCGACACCCGGACCCGCACCGTCAGCGTCGGAGGCCGCGAGATCGACCTGACCGCGCTGGAATACCGCCTGCTCACGTTCCTGATGCATCGTCAGGGACAGGTGGTTCCGGCGGGCGAACTTCTCGACCACCTGCACGGGGTTGGGAGCGACCGCGAGGCCAACGCGCTCGAGGCCCTTCTCACACGCTTGCGGCGCAAGCTCGGTTCGGGGGTGGTCGAGACCCGTCGCGGTCAGGGGTACCTTGTGCCTTCGGATCACCCGAAGTCGCCGACACCGTGAGGGGGAATTCCCTGCGCCTGCGGCTCGGGCTCGCCGCCGCCGCACTGATCGGGCTCGCCCTGCTGTTGGCGGGCATCGGCCTGACGATCATCTTCGATCGCGTGCTGGATGCGCGCACCGCCGACGAACTCGACCGTTCCGCCAAGCTCCTCGCCGGGCGGGTCGGGCTGGCCCCCGACGGCGCCCCGACCCTTTCGCGCGAACTGCCCGATCCGCGGTTTGCGACACCCTACGGTGGTCTCTATTGGCAGATCGAGGCTCCGGACCGGCGCGCGCTCCGCTCGCGCTCGCTCTGGGACAAGCGGCTCGATGTTTCGGGTGATCGCGGCGGGGATGGACCGACTGTCTCCGATGTGACGGGTCCGGACGGAGGGCGGCTGATCGCCCTCTCGCGGCACATCGACATCGGCGCCGCCGGCGGGACGGCGACCCGCCTGCTCGTCTCCGTCGCCGAGGACCGGCGTGGCTTGGCCGCGAGCCGGGCGACGTTCCTGCGCCTGCTAGTGCCCTCCCTCGCGGGTCTGTTCGCGGCTCTCACCCTGGCGATGGCGGTGTTCGTGCACCGCGCGCTCGCACCGTTCCGCGCCCTCCGGGCCGATCTTGCGGCCGTCCACGCCGGGACGCGGGAGCGGTTGCCCGAGGCATTCCCCGACGAGGTGCGCCCGCTGGTGTCCGACCTCAACCGGTTGCTCGACGCGCAGGAACGGGCCCTCGGGCGGGCGCGGGCCGGTGCCGCCGACATGGCGCACGGGCTGAAGACGCCGTTGGCCGTGCTCGACGCCCTGAGGCGTCGGCTCTCCCCATCGGAGCCGCTGCTGTCGGAGGAGATCGCCGAACAGACGCGAGCGATGAATGGGCAGGTCGAGCGTGCGCTGGCCCGCGCCCGCCTGACGGAGAGGGCGAACCTGCATCGAAAAGCGTGCGCCGTGTCGCCCGTCGCCGAGCGGCTGGTGGCGACGATGCGACGGCTGCCCGAGGGCGGTTCGCTGGGCTGGGATGTCTCGCTCCCGGCCGAGTTGCTCTATCCGGGTGACGAGGGTGAGTTGATGGAGGTGCTGGGCAATCTCCTGGACAATGCCCGGAAGTGGGCCCACCGGCGCGTTCACGTGGCCGGGACCGTTGACGGCTCGCACGGCCGTCTGTCCGTCAGCGACGACGGACCGGGAATGAGCCCTGCGGCTCTGGCGGGACTCGGGCGCGGGGTCCGGTGGGATGAGAGTCGTCCGGGTACCGGGTTCGGATTGGCCATCGCCCGCGACGTGGCTGAGGCGGCGGGCGCCCGGCTGGAATTCGGCGTCGCGACCGGCGGAGGGCTCAAGGTCGACGTGCTTTGGCGTTCTGACTGACGTCGCAAACCCATGCTGCGGATCCCCGGTCATCCGCACCTGTCTGCCCCCCTAGCGGACCCAGCCGACACGCCTGAGCCCGCCGCCGCCAGGGCGCCCGACCTGCATGAGGTCGACGACACATCGAGCGTGGTCGTTTCCGTCTCGGAGACCGGTTGGGCGGAGCGCTCGGTGCCTTAAGGCATCTGCGGAAGGTGCATCTCCTTTCGGAACGACTTGTCGAAGACGCCCGCCGGAACGAACCGGCGCAGCAGGCTGATCTGCCGCGCCTTGGCTCCTGCGGTGTAGCGGCGCCGGGGCGTCGCCGCCGTGGCGGCTGCAACGACGACCTTCGCCACGATATCGGGCGCATCCGCGGTCTTCATGGCCTCGCTGAGGAACCGGTCCCGCCCGGCGCGTACGTCGTCGTAGAGGCCGAGAGGACGGTCGGAGCGGACGAGGTTCTGGTCGAAGGCCGTACGCGTAAAGGCGGGCTCGACGAGCACGACGCGGATACCCTGGTCGCGCACCTCGTGGTCCAGCGACTCGGAGTAACCCTCGACCGCGTGCTTGCTGGCACCGTAGAGCGCCATGTACGGCGCCGGGATCAAGCCCAGGACCGAGCTGATGTTGATGATCCGTCCGCCCTTCTGAGCCCGCATGATGGGCAGGACGGCGCGGGTCGCGCGGATGACCCCGAACACGTTGACGTCGAACATGGCCTGAGCCTGCGCGACTGAAGATTCCTCCGCAGCCCCGCTGATGCCGAAGCCGGCATTGTTGACCAGGAGGTCGATGCGGCCGGTCTCACCGAGGACCGTCTCGACCATTGCGGCGACGGAGGCATCGTCGGTGACGTCGCACGGGAGTATCCGGGCGTTGGCGGCGGCAGGAGAGGCCGGCTTCCGGCTCGTCCCGAACACGCGATAACCGGCAGCCCGCAGGGCCTTGGCGGTCTCGAGGCCGATGCCGGAGGTCGCTCCGGTCACGATGGCGGTCTTGCTGGACGTCTGGTTCACGGTGCTCTCCTCTCGTCGCGCCGATCGGGTGGGCGACCAAGGATTATAGATTACGATCATAATCTATATTGGCAACACACAGAGTGCGTCGGCAACGGCGCCCGGTGCGGTGGAGCACTTCCGCGCGAAAGGTCAGGACATGACGGAATCCTGTGCCGCCTGCAGCAGTTCGTTTGCCAGCTCCTCGTCATCCACGGCTCGCGCCAGGACGACGGCGCCCACGAGGGTGGCCGTCGTCGCGAGGGCCCGCCGCCGCCGACGCTCCTTCGACGCCTTCGGCGTCAGACCGGCGATGAGGGCCGCCAGACCTTCGACACCGCGCGTGAAACGAGCCCGGACGAGGCTGTCCGGCGCCTCCCGGGAAACGTCGTTCGCCAGCGCCGCCAGGGGACAACCTCTCCCCGGCGACTTCACATGGCCAAGCGACAGGTAGTTCGCGACCACGGTGTTCGTGGTGCCCCGGTTTTCCTCCGCGAGGGCGACATCGAACGCCTCCGCCGCCAGGGCGTCCTTGTTGGCGAACTGGCCGTAGAAGCCGCCATGGGTCATGCCGGCGGCGGCCATGATGTCCACCACACCCACGCCGTGCAGACCGCGCTCGCGGAACAGGCCCGCAGCGACCTCGACCACACGCTGCCGATTGATCTTCGCCTGTTCCTTCGACACTCTCGGCATTGCCTGATCCCTAGGCGTCCCTCACGTCCATATAGATGCCCGTCGTCATCTTAAGAAGGGCATGCTTAGGCCGCCGCGGATCCTCACGCCTGGGCCCCGTGGGAAGCTGCACCGGCACCGGCCGGGACTTCCCGTTCGCGCGGCTCCCGTGCGACCCGGAACCAGAGCGCGTAGAGGGCAGGCAGGAACAGGAGGGTGAGCAGGGTTCCGACCCCGACCCCGCCGATCAGCACGTAGGCAAGTGCCCCCCAGAACACCGAGTGGGTGAGCGGGATGAAGGCCAGCATCGCCGCCGCCGCCGTCAGGATCACCGGGCGGGCCCGGCGCACCGTCGATTCGACGATGGCTTGATAGTCCGACAGTCCCGCCGCGCGGTCGTGATGGATCTGATCGACAAGGATCAGGGTGTTGCGCATCAGGATGCCCGACAGCGCAATCAGCCCGAGGATTGCGTTGAAGCCGAAGGGCTGGTGGAAGACGAGCAGGGTCGGGACCGCGCCGACGAGGCCGAGCGGTGCGGTGGCGAACACCATGAACATCGTGGTGAACGAGCGGACCTGCAGCATGATGACCGTCAGCGTCACGATCAGCATCAGCGGGAAGACCGTCACCAGGGCCTGCATCGCCTTCTCGCTCTCCTCGACGGAGCCGGCGGTGTCGATGCGGTAGCCCGGCGGCAGCTTCGCCTTGATCGCCGCAAGGGCGGGCACGACCTGCGCGTGAATGTCCGGAGGCTGCTTACCGTCGAGTACGTCGCCCTGCACGCGGATATAGGTCTCGCGGTTGTAGCGCTTGAGCACCGCGTCCTCGTTACGGCTCTCCAGGTGCGCGACTTGTGAGAGTGGGACCTGCCGTCCGTCCTTCGTGGCGAGCGTGAGGTCGCCGATGTCGCCCAGGGATCGGCGCTCCGGGCCGGGGCTGCGCAGGAGCACGTCCACGGAGCGCAAGTTCTCACGCACCTGGGTCGCGGGGGTGCCGTTGAGGTAGCTCTGCAATTGCTGGCCGACCTCCTTCGGCGTCAGGCCGATCAGGCGCAGGCGCTCCTGGTCGAGGGCGAGGTGGAGGGTCGGCGTCCTGTCGCCCCAGTCGAGGTGGACGAGGCGCAGATTCGGGTTGGCCATCATGACGTCACGTACCTCCGCCGCAATTCCGCGGATCACGTCGAGGTCGGGGCCGACCACCCGAAAGGCGACGGGAAAGCGCACCGGTGGCCCGAATACGATCTGCAGGACGCGTACACGCGCCTCGGGGAAGCGCCCCTCGTCCACGAGGTGGCGCACCTTGGCCCGGAGGACGTCGCGGGCGTGAGAATCGGCGGTCTGCACGACGATCTGCGCGAAGGCGGGATCCGGCAGCTCCGGGTCGAAGGAGAGCACGAAGCGCGGCATGCCCTGGCCGATGTAGCTCGTGATTTCGCGCGCCTCGGGCAGGGTGCGAACGGCGGCTTCGATCCGCTTCACGCTGGCTTCGGTGGTGGCGAAGGCGGAGCCGGATGGCAGCGTCACCTCCACGATCAGTTCCGAGCGCTCCGAATTCGGGAAGAATTGCTTCTCGACCTTGCCCATGCCGACAACAGCGGCCGCGAACAGCGCCACGGTGATGCCGGCCGCGATCCACTTGTGGTCTACCGAGAGCCGCACGACCCGGCGCAGGCGCTGGTAATTTCTGGTGGCGTAGATCGCCTCGTGCCCGCCCTCGACTCGTTTGATGTCCGGCAGAAGCTTGACGCCGAGATAGGGCGTGAAGGTCACGGCCACGATCCACGAGACGATCAGCGAGAAGGCCACCACCCAGAAGATGTTGCCGGCATACTCGCCCGCCGTGGAGGCGGCGAAGCCCACGGGCAGGAAGCCGGCGATGGTGACGAGGGTGCCGGTGAGCATGGGCGCGGCGGTGGCGGTCCAGGCATAGGTCGCCGCCGAGATCCGGTCGGCCCCCTCTTCCATGCGCACCACCATCATCTCGATGGCGATGATCGCGTCGTCTACGAGGAGGCCCAGGGAGATGATGAGCGCGCCGAGGGTAATGCGGTCGAAGTCGCGGCCGGTGACCATCATCACGACGAACACGGCCGAGAGGGTGAGCGGCACCGCCAGCGCCACCACGATGCCGACCCGGAAGCCCAACGCCATCAAGCTGACGAAAATCACCACCGAGAGGGCAGTGAAGAATTTCACCATGAACTCGTGGATGGCATCGTCGATCACCTTCGCCTGATCGGTGATCTTGGTGAAGGTCACGCCCGCCGGCAGCTCGTGATGGATCGCGACCTCCTCGGCGTTCAGCGCCTCGCCGAGGTTGAGGCCGTTGAAGCCGGGCTTCATGACGAGGCCGAGCACCAGGGCCGGCTCGCCATCGTTGCGGATGGCGAAGGCCTTCGGATCCTCGTAGCCGCGCGTCACCTGCGCGATGTCGCCGAGCTTGAGGCTTCGCCCGTCCGCCGCCACCGGCAGGTTGCGGATCGCGTCGAGCCCGTCGATGGCCCCATCGAGCCGCAGGTACACCCGGGGTCCGTCGGCCTCGACGAAACCGGCGGGGGTCACGTCGTTCTGGTTGCCAAGTGCGGCCAGGAGTTGCTGGCCGTTGATGCCGAGCGTTGCGAGGCGCTGGTAGGAAACCTCGACGAAGATCTTCTGCGCCTGTTCGCCGAGGATGTTGATCTTCTCGACGCCGGGCACGCGCAGCAGGCGCTGGCGCAGATCCTCGGCGCGCAGCACAAGGTGCCGGTGCGGCAGGCCCTGGGCCTGGAGCGCGTAGAGGGCGAAGTAGATGTCTGAGAACTCGTCGTTGAACAGCGGCCCGAGCACGCCGCGCGGGAGGGTGGACGCCTGGTCCGACAGCTTCTTGCGCGCCTGATAGAACTCCGATTGGAGCTTCGCCGGCGGCATCGAGTCCTTGAAGAACACCTTCATCAGCATCAGGCCCGGGCGGACCGTCGTCTCCACCCGGTCGTAGTAGACGAGTTCCTGCAGCCGCTTCTCCAGCGGGTCGGCCACCTGCCGCTGCATCTCGTCGGTGGTCGCGCCGGGCCACGCCGCCGAGACCGCCATCGTCTTGACCGTGAAGGTCGGGTCCTCGGCGCGCCCGAGCTTCTCGAAGGCGAAGATGCCGGCGGCCGTAATCGCGAGCAGGAGAAACAGCGTGACGGCGCGCTCGCGCACCGCCAGAGCCGAGAGGTTGAAGGCCGAGGCGTTCATCGGACGGCCCCCGTCATGGCGGCGTCGGCCTGCCGAACCTTCTGGCCGGCCTTGAGCAGATGGGCGCCGAGGGCGACGATCCGGTCGCCGGGGCTGAGGCCCGCGGCGATGTCCGCGCTCTCCTCCGACAGGCGCGCCACGGCGACGGGCTGCGCCGCGACGGTCTGCGTGTCGGCATCGTAGCGCCAGACGGCCGCGCCGCCGCCCTGGTCGAACAGGGCGCCGAGGGGCACCGAGACCGACGCTGACGCCCGACCCTGGGCGGGCTTCAGCTGGAGGGTGACGGTCGCCCCGAGCGGCGCGATCTCACCCCCACCCGCGAGGATGTAGCGGGCGCGGTACGTGCGAGTCGCAGGGTCGGCGGTGGCGGACAGCTCGCGGAGCTTGGCCGGATAGGTTGTCTCGCCCTCGGCATAGAGGGTTGCCGAGGCGGTGCCCTTCGCCAAGTGCCGGCTCGCCTCGGGGAGGAACACCTCCGCCTCACGGGCGCCGTCGCGGGCGAGCTTCACCACAGTCTGGCCGGCGGCGACGACCTGGCCGGGCTCGCTCGGCACCTCCATCACGACGCCGTCGGCATCGGCCTGCAGCTCAGAATAGCCCGCTTGGTTGGCGATCTGGCTCGCCTGCGCCTCGGCATTGGAGAACTGGGCGATGGCCGCGTCGGCGGCAGCCTTGTTCTGGTCGTAGGTTTGCTTGGAGGTCCAGCCGTCGCCCACGAGCTTGCGGCTGCGTTCTTCGTCGGCCTTGGCCTTGACCATCTGCGCACGGGCGGCCTCGACGGACGCGCGGGCGGCGTTGAGTGCCAGGGTGAAGTCGGTCCGGTCGAGGCGCATCAACGGCTGGCCGAAGCGCACGTGGTCCCCCGGATCGACAAGGCGCTCGGCGATCTTGCCGCCGACGCGAAAGCCGAGGTTGCTCTCGGTGCGGGCCCGAACGACGCCGGTATAGCGGGCGACGGTGCCCGGGGCGGGCGCGACCGCGACGGTCTGCACCAGGGGCGGCTCCGGCGTGACGGCGGTTTCTGCCGGCGAGCACGCCGTCAGCGCCAAGCCGGCGAGCCCGATCATCCATCTTGCGTCCATCGCTAGTCCCCGCCGCCGTCCGAGTGCTACAAAAGATTATGATCGTAATCTATTATGGCCCGGTGTCGACGTCAACGGCACCTGCGGCGCCAGCGGTAAACGGACGAGCAGCTTGCCTTTCGCCCCAGCAACAGGCGAAGCATGGTGCGACGGCCAGGAAGACTGCCGATGAACCGTGACCCCGATAGTGTCGGCCACCAATCTCCCGCTCGTGCGTTCACCGTTCATTCGTCGGCGGAGTGTCCTATGCTCGCTAGAGTTGCCCTGATCTCGATTGCCCTCGCATCAGGTGCCCAAGCCGCCGCCTTCGATGATCTGAAGGGTCATCTCGCGTCCTGCCTGCGATTCGAAATGAACGATTCGCCCGCGCGGCGCGGCGTTCCGGCCTCGGTCCGGGTTCATGACGCGCTGGATCGGTGCGCCGACGATGTCGCCCGCCTCGAGCGGGCCGATGGACGACGACTCCGCGGCGACGGCGGAATCAGCCCCTCCACCAAGGAGGTCATCCTCCGGGTCGTGAGTCGCAGCGGCAACGGCGTCGCCAACGTGCGGTACTGAAGGCGATCTTCCCATTGGATCCGCGGCAAACGAGACGTTGGCCGTCCGCCGAGGGTGGCGCTCAGGCTCTGATATCGAGCACTTGCCCTTGTCCAGACGGTGCCGGAGGGGCCGGTGAGGCCGCAGTCTGTGCGACCAGCGCCGCGACCGACTTCTGGGCATCGATCTGTTGTCGGGCGACAGCGACGCCGACCGATTGGGCGAAGCTTCCCGCTTGCATCTGCACAGTTTGGGCAAGGACGCTCGTCATTCCCCATCCTTATCGGCAGCCTATTAAGGCCAGGTGTTCGCAATTGCTCGAATGAGCGCCAACTCATTCGCGGGGCGGCTGTCTTTACTCTCTTTGTGAGTGTTTTACGGAGGGACGAAAGCCTCGGACCTTCCCCGTTTGCCAGACCCGTGATTGAGAGCCGAGCGAAGCAATCCAGGGCTCCGCCACGTTCGGGCACGGCCCGCTACCCTGGATTGCTTCGCTCCGCTCTCCATGACGGTGAGGATCTGGACGCCGTCCGATTTGTCGCACCCAACTCGGGAAAGTGCGAACGTAACTAGCGAATTCCTGATCATATATCGACGGAACATGCTTGCGGTAACGGTTCATTACAATGAATGTGCCTATACCTTCCGCATATAAGTATAAATTATAGTCTATAATGAGATGAAGATTCTGCTTATTCTCCATTACAGGCAGAATCGTAGATCAAAATATAATTTATAGCATCAAATTTTTGAAATACGCCTCATTTGAACATTCCATACTGTTGATTTCACAAAAAATTGCGCCTAAGATGGAAGCAAAATCAATACTAAACACCTAGGGAAACACATGTACGATTTTAGCTGGCATGAACGCCATGGGGAGAAGACTCAAGCGTCGGCACACGCTGTCCTTTCAATCGTTACCGAAATATACACACCGAAATCGGTCATCGACATCGGCTGCGGTAGCGGGATTTGGCTCCGAGAAGCGAAGCGCCTGGGCTTTTCGGAGACGAAAGGTGTCGACGGCCCTTGGACAGATCTTGACCATTTGTGTATTCCACCGAACGAGGTCACGATCTGCGACCTCGAACATCGCTTGAATCTCAACCGTCAGTTTGACGCCGCCCTCTGTCTCGAGGTTGCGGAGCATGTTTCGCAGGCGTCGGCGAATTTGATCGTCGAAAATCTGACTTCGCTCAGTGATGTCGTGATATTCGGCGCCGCCATCCCATACCAGGGTGGCTTTCGCCATATTAATGAAAGGTGGCAGTCCTGGTGGGCCGAGAAATTTGCCAACCACGGATATCAGTATTTCGATGTTTTAAGACCGCAGATCTGGCATAATCCAGATGTTCATTTCTGGTACAAGCAAAACACGCTCGTGTATGTCAGGCACGATCGGGCCGATCTCATCAAGATCTACAAGGATTACATAGCGAACAGATCGTTGGGCAGCTACCCGTTGGATCTCGTCCATCCGGAACGGTACGAAGCCTTGGCATCGTATAAACAGATCGCGTTCAAGCCGCTGCTGCGCGAGCTCCCCGCCGCCGTCGCCAAGCGGGCGACAGGAATGCTCTTGGGCAGACGCTGAGGCGGCACAGGCCGGCCGCCACCCCGCGGTCCCGCGGTCCCGCGTTCATTCAAGCCGGAAGAACATGGAGCATCCCGCCGAGCAGGCCGAGCACGCCAATGCCGACCAGAGCGACGGTGATATACAGCCGCATCCAACTCGCGTCGGCTGCCCGCGAGGGCTGGGCATCGTCGGAATCGTCAAACCAATCGGTCACGGGGTCACTTCGTGTCGGGTCTCTGGGGAGACGCATGCCCTATGCACTCCCCAAGACGATGAGATGACCTTGGCCGTTCTCGCGGCGGATTTACTGGATCGGCAGTTCGCTCCGCTCCGAGTCCTTGCGGCGATCCTTCTTCCGTCGGGACACCGGAAGAGTGGTCTCCTCGTCCTCGTCGATGCGCGCCTTCAACGCGAAGTCGTGCAACCGCTGTGCGCGCTCCACGTCGCCATCCACTGGGCTGGTGAGGGCAAAGAACGCAGCGCGCACGATGTCCTTCTTGGACGCTTTCGGGTGCTTTTCACGCACGGCGGCGATCAATTCCTTCCGCTTGATCCCCGGCCCCGCCAACCCCTGCAACGTGGCGGCCAATTCTTCGATCTTGGGCATTGCTCTCTCTCCTGCCGACGACCATCGCCCCGGCGATCAAGCCCGCGATCATCTGGTCATAGGCCTCCTATTGGCGCACGGGCAACCTGCCGGGGGAAGATTCGCTTCCAATTCCATCGGCTGCGGACGAAGACAGGGTTCAAAGAACCCTCGCCGTACCGCCCATGCGCCGTTATTGAAAGAATTCGTGTCGGACCGCCCATGTCGAGGCTCGAAGGGGTGGGATTCGCGGCGCCGAAACTACTTAACGCGGGTCCGCGCCGCCGCAACTGAGTTTCGTCGATGCCCCGATACTTCATCGATTTGCACGATGGCATCGAAGCGGTGCGCGACACGACAGGCCACGAACTCGCGAATCTCGATGCGGCGCGGGTCCAGGCCGTGCGCGTTCTCACGGGCATCGCCCACGCCTTCTCCGACGAGCCGGGGCGGCAGGATTTCGTCGCCGCCATCCGCGATGCGGAAGGTGCCGTCAGGCTGCGCCTCCGGATGTCCCTCGACGCCGGTCCTATCGGCGATGTGCACACCGCGTCGCGGGACGGCAATGGGAGCATCGCGACGCCCTATCCCGTTTGGGTGAGCAGCCCGCTGAAGCTTCGCTGCTTCCTTGTCGCCGTTGAGCATCGGCGGCGACCCGCACCGGTCTATGCCGTGTTGGCGAATTCCCCCGACGATGCGCTGACGGCGGTCGCCTCGGCCGTGGCGCCGCGGTCGAAGCTCAGGATGGTCGGCGGTTTGTCGAAGGATCTGGTTCGTCAGCTCCGGCTGAAACCGGGCGACGTTCGCCTGATCTGAGCCCCGGCGCCCGTTCCGGGATGGGAGCCGGGATGGGCGCAGCCGCCCCACCGGGCATCGAAGGCGAAGGGCTCCGGCGGGGTTCGGTCCGCTTCTTGCTGGCCTCAGGAACAAGGGGAGTATCCGCGACGACCGAACCGGGAGAGCCTGCATGCGTCGATCCCTGCATACGGACGAGGAGATCGCCTTCCTGCTGGACGAGGCCGCCCGCGGCATCCCAATCGCCGAGATCTGTGCGAGCGCCCATGTCTCGCTCGGCACCTTCTACCGATGGCGGCGGCGGCTCGGCGGCCTGAAGCCCGCGGGCGTGGCCCGGCTCGATCAGGTCGAGCGGGAAAACGCGGCCCTGCGGGCGGAGCTGCAGCGCTTGCGCGGGGCGATGACGATTCAACCGACGCGACAGGGTGTAGCGGAACGGGCGGCTCCGTACCGGCCGCCACGTTACCGCAACTCCGACGCCTGTGTCGGCCGCTTCGCCTTCGTGCGGACCGCGAACTGACGGTCCCTCCGAAGGCGAACCGGCCTACCAACCCGGCGCGATGGTCCTACCCCTTCGCGACGAGGGCCGCCTTGGGCATCAGCATGTGCACGCCCTTGTTGCCGTCCACCGTTTGGGTGATCCGCAGATTCCCGGCAAGGGAACAGAGCATGTAGGCTTGGTTGCGGGTCAGGCCGGTGCGGGCGCAAACGAGGCGCACCATCTCGCGCACGGCCTGGCGCATGGCCTCGTCCAGGCTCTCGTGCAGGCCGATTGACATCAGGTCGGTTGGGGTCTCGGCGAAGGGCCACGCCCCGGCAAGATCCTTGCGAACGGTGAGGCGAAAGGTGCCGGTGAGCCCCGTCTCCAGGGCGGTGATACAGACCTCGCCATCCCCCTGCACGCCGTGGCCGTCGCCCGCGTAGAAGCCGCCGCCGGAGTTGAACACCGGCAGGTACAGGGTCGTCCCGACCCGCATCTCCTTGTTGTCCATGTTGCCGCCGAAGGCCCGGGGCACCGGCGTCCCGACCCGTCCCCAGGCGGCGGGCGGGGCGGTTCCCATGATGCCGAAGAACGGATCGAGGGGCAGTTCCGTCCCCCAGGGCAGGCGGCAGACGCCCCGGGCGGTGTCGATGTCGGCGTGGATGGTCTCGTACTCGGTGAACTCGTCCGGCAAGGTGCCGAGCAGGGGCAGGATCGCCACGAAGCCCCAATCGAGGCGGAACTTCAGGTCGAGGATGTCGACCTGAAGCATGTCGCCCGGCTCGGCGCCGACGACGTGGACCGGACCGGTGACGAAGTGTGGGCCGGGACCGGGCTTCAGCGTGTCGAGGGCCTTCAGCAGGTCGGCCGGCACCCGGGCCGGATCGGGATGGAGCGACTCGCGCCCGCCTGCGGGATGGGAGTGCAGGGTGACCGTGTCGCCGGACTCCACCGTGAGGACCGGTGGAAGCGCGGCGTCGAAATAGCCGAGCACCATCGTCTCGGGGGTACCTGGAATGTCGTGATGCGTGGGCACGGGGCCTCCTTCTGGTCCTGTCAGACGGCGATGTGGCGGGCGAGCGTCTCGTGGGTCAGCGAAGCAGGATCGCCGCGCTCCACCACGCTGCCCCGGGAGAGCACCACCACGGTGTCGGCGACCCGCAGCGCGAAATCGAGGTACTGCTCCACGAGGAGCACCGTGATCCGGCCCTTCAGCCCGGCGATCACCGTTTCGATGGCGGCGACGATCGAGGGCTGGATCCCCTCTGTCGGCTCGTCGAGGAGAAGGGCGCGGGGCCGCGTCGCCAGGGCCCGGGCGATGGCGAGTTGCTGCTGCTGGCCGCCGGAGAGGTTGCCGCCGGGGCGGTGCCAGAGACCGCGGAGCGCCGGGAACAGGGCGACCGCCTCATCGACCGACCCGGACCGGTCCAGCCCGTGGGCCCTGGCGGCCACCCGCAGGTTCTCCGCGACCGTGAGTTCGGAAAAGATCTCCCGGCCCTGCGGCACGTAGGCGAGGCCCGACCGGGCCCGCCGGTCGGAAGACAGGCGGGTTAGTTCAGTCCCGTCGAGGGCGATCCGCCCACGGCTCGCCGGGATCAGACCGGTCAGGCAGCGCAGCAGCGTGGTCTTGCCCGCGCCGTTGCGCCCGAGCACGGCGAGGCAGGCGCCCGGCTCGACGGCGAGGCCGACCCCGCGCAGAACCTGCGCACTGCCGTAATGCTGGTCGAGCCCCTCGACGAAGAGGCTGGCGGGGGCGGGGGCATCGGTCATCGGCCGAGGAAGACCTCGATCACGCGGGCATCGCCACGGGCACCATGCATGCTGCCCTCGTAGAGAGTCCGGCCCTCGTGCAGCACCGTGACCCGGTCCGCGATGGCCTCGACGAAGCCCATGTCGTGCTCGATCACCACGACGGCCCGGTCCGGCCTGCGCAGCCCCCGGATCAGGGCGGCGGTATGGGCCGTCTCGGCGTCGGAGAGGCCCGCCACCGGCTCGTCCAGGAGGAGGAGGGCAGGTTCGGCAGCCAGGACCATGCCGATCTCCAGCCACTGTTTCTCGCCGTGGGCGAGGCTCCCCGCGAGCGCCTGGGCCCTGGGCGCGAGGCCGGTCTCCCCGAGGACGGAGGCGATCCGGGCCGGGCGCTCCCCCGGGCTCAGGGCGGGGCCGCAGCCGATCTCCAGGTTCTCACGCACGGTGAGGGCAGGGAACACGCTGGGCTTCTGGAACTTCCGCCGGACGCCCGCCCGGGCGATCTCGGCCTCGGAGCACTTGGTCAGGTCGAGGGTATCGCCGAGCATCACCCGGCCGGAGACCGGCTTGGTGATGCCGGAAATCACATCGAGCAGGGTGGTCTTGCCGGCCCCGTTCGGGCCGATCACGGCCCGCACCTCGCCGGGATCGACGGCGAGGGAGACGGCGTCGAGGGCCGTGAAGCGGCCGAAGGCGACGGTCAGAGCCTCGACGACGAGGGCGCTCATCGCTGCCCCCCCAGCCAGGTCGGACGCGGGCGCCAGCTCACGAGATCGAGGAGGCCGTTGGGCAGGACCAGCACCACGAGGAGCACCAATCCGGACAGGATGAAGGGCCACGCGTCCGGCATCGCGGCGCTGAGCCAGAACTTCAGGCCGTTCACGAGGACGGCGCCGATCACCGCCCCGCCCAGGCGTCCGAGGCCGCCGATCGCCACCCAGACGGCGATCTCGATGGAGAGGTCGGGGGCGAGCACCCGCGGATTGATGATGCCGACCTGCGGGACGTAGAGGATGCCGGCGAGGGCCGCGATCATGGCCGAGAGGCACCAGATCCCGAGCTTCAGCCGGGTGGTGCTGTAGCCGAGCGTGCGCAGGCGGGTCTCGTCGTCGCGGCAGGCGAGCATCCGCCGTCCAATGGCGCTGCCGACGAGGAGGCGCGTCCCCGTCAGCACCGCCGCCAACGTCACGAGCGCCGCGACCGCGAGGCCGGTGACGACACCGGGGGATCCCATCGGCCAGCCGAAGAGCAGGGGGAAGCCTGTCATGCCGTTGTTGCCGCCGAGCCCGGTATCGTTGCGGTACATCAGCAGCATCGCGACGTAGACCAGGGCTTGGCTGATGATCGAGAAGTAGACGCCGTTGACCCGCGAGCGGAACGAGGCGAGCCCGAACACGAAGGCGACGAGCCCGGCGACCGCCAGGGCAAGGACGAAGGCGTAGGGCGCGTGGTCGAGGCCGAACCAATAAGCCGGCAGGCTCTTCCAGCCCATGAACTGCACGAAGTCCGGCAGGACGCCGGTGACGGCGGCGCCGTGCGCCAGCAGATGCATGGCGCAGACGTAGCCGCCGATCGCGAAAAACAGGCCATGCCCCAGGCTGAGGATGCCGAGGTAGCCCCAGACGAGATCGAGGGCGACGGCGAGGATCGCGAAGGCGGCAAGCTGGCCGAGGACGTTGACGAGGAACGGGGCGGGGGGCGCCACGAGGAGGGCCGCCGCAGCCGCGAGGCAGAGCCCCACCAGCCCGGCCACCAGGGGATCGCGCAGCGCGCGTCGGGCGGGTCCGCCCAGCGGCGCGAGGGCGGTCTGTACGGCGCCGCTCATCGCCGCCGCCTCACCGCGAACAGGCCCTCGGGCCGCCGCTGCAGGAACAGGATGATCCCCACGAGCACGATCACCTTGGCGGCGACCGCCCCCGAGATCGGCTCGATCAGCACGTTGGCGCCCCCGACCCCGAGGGCCGCCACCAGCGTCCCCGCGAGGCTGCCCACGCCGCCCAGCACCACGACCATGAAGCTATCGACGATGAAGCCGGACCCCATGCCGGGATTGACGCTGTAGATCGGGCACAGGGCTACCCCGGCGAGGCCGGCGAGGCCCGAGCCCAGGCCGAAGGCGAGGCGGTCGATGCGGCGGGTGGGCAGGCCGAGGCAGGCGGCCATGTCGCGGTTCTGGGTCACGGCGCGGATGTCGAGCCCCAGCGGCGTCCGGCGCAGGATCAGGAGGGTCAGCGCCAGGGTGGCCGCCGCGAAGCCGATGGCGAACAGCCGGTTCCAGGTGATGACGAAGTCGGCGTAGAGCGGGATCCCGCCGCTGACGTAGGCAGGCATCGTGAATTGCAGGTTCTGGGTGCCGACGCCCACGCGGACGAGGTTCACGAGGAATAGGCTCACCGCCCACGTGGCCAGCAGGCTCATCAGCGGGCGCTTGTAGAGGTGGCGCAGGATCAGCGCCTCGACGGCGATGCCTACCAGGGCGACCGCCAGGAAGGCCACCGGGATGGCGGCGAACAGGTATAGGTCGAGCTGAGCGGGGGCGAAGCGCCGGAACGCCTCCTGCACGCCGTAGGTGGCGTAGGCGCCGAGCATGATGAACTCGCCCTGGGCGAGGTTGATCACCCCCATCAGCCCGAAGATGATCGCGAGTCCGGCCGCCGCCATGAACAGGATGCTGGCAAAGCTCAGCCCGTTGTAGAGGATCGCGAGGGCGTTCCCGACCGCCACGGCGCGCCCGACCTGGGCGAGGCCCGCATCGAGGGCCGCCCGGAAGGCCGGATCGCTGGCGTAGGCGGGATCGCCCTTCAGGGCCTCAAGCCGTGCCGCGGCGGTCCCGGACGGGCTTGCGGCCACGGCGGCGATGGCCGCCCGGCGCCGGGCCGGATCGGGCGAGGACAGCGCCGCCGCCTGGGCGAGGCCGGCGATCGTCCCCTTGAGGGAGGCATCCGTCTCCGCGTCCCGCGCCCGGTCGAGCAAAGCCGCCGGGACGGTGGCGATGCGCCGCTCTAGGACCGAAAGGCCGGCGGCGCGGGATGCCGGATCCGGGCCGGTGAGCAGGGCGACGGTGCCGCGGGCGGTCTCCACAGCCGCGCGCTGGCGCAGGCCGAGGACCGGTGCGCGCGTCTCGGCGACCGGGCGAACCGCGCCGGTGAGCGCATCGCGTCCCTCGGGGGCCCCCGGTCGGTCGAAGAGGACGGCGCCCTCCGCCGGGCAGGCGAGGCGACGCTCCGCCAGCGCACCGAGGAGCCGACCGGCATAGGCGAGGTCGTCCGCGGCCAGATCCCCGCCGGCCTGAACGAGGCTCTCGGCGCCGCGGACCTGCCCGGCGGCGTCGCCGCACAGATCCGCCGTGAACCGGGCCCTGTCGAGGGGCGCGGCAGAGGCCGGAACCGCACAGACCGCCAGACACCAGAACGTCAGGAGCGCCGAGAGCGCCAGGAGTACCTTGGGGGAACGCCGTCCCGGATCAGCCATAGGGGCTGAAGGGGACCGGCTTCGGGGCGTTCGGAGACTGCCAGAGCACGTCGAAGCCGCGCTTCTCGTTGACCGAACCGATGAAGACGCCGCGGGAGACGTAGTTGTTGTCCCCGGTCATGCTCAGCGTGTAGCCGGACGGATCGTCGAAGCTGAGGCCCGCGAAGGCGCCGCGGACATCCGGCACCGCGAAGGATCCGGCCTTGGCGGCGGCGAGAGCCCAGAGGTGGACGCTGTCGTAGGCCGACACCATCGGATCGATCACCGTGTCGGCGCTGAACGGCACGTTCTTGGCCTTCACGTAGGCGGCCCAGTCGGCGAGGAACTTGGTGTTCCGCTCGCCCTTGGCGGCCTGGAGATAGGCCCAGCAATTGAGGTGGCCGACCAGCTTGCCGGTATCGAGCCCTTCGAGATCCGCCTCCACCATGTCGAGGCCGAGGATCGGCACGTCGGTGGCGCTGATGCCCTGGTTGGCGAATTCCCGCAGGAAGTCGGGGATGGAGGATCCGACCACGGTAAGCACCACGATCGGCTGTCCCCCGGGCTGGCTCGCGAAGCTGCGGACCTGGTTCACCAGGGTCTGGAAGTTCGAGAAACCGAACGGCACGTATTCCTCGCGCCACGCGCTTTCGGGAATGCCCTTGCTCTTCCAGTAGCCCTTCAGTTGCTTGTTGATGGTGCGGGGCCAGACGTAGTCCGAGCCGATCATGAAGAAGCGCTTCGCGCCGACGCCCTCCTGACCCATCAGGTAATCGACCGCCGGGAGCACGGAACTGGCCGGGGGCGAGTTCACGTAGACGACGTTCTTGCTGTTTTCATCGCCCTCGAAATGCAGTGGGTAGAACAACAGACCGTCGTTCTGCTCGACCACCGGCAGAACCGACTTGCGCGATACGGAGGTCCAGCAGCCGAACAGGGCCGCCACCTTCTCCTGCTGAAGCATCTGCCGGCCGACCTGCGCGTAGAGCGGCCAGTCCGAGGCAGGGTCGGAGGTCAGCACCTCGATCTGTTTGCCGTTGACGCCGCCGCGGCCGTTGATCTCGTCCGCGGCCATGCGAACCACGTAGTTCAGCCGGCCCTCGATGTTGGCCATCGTGCCCGACGAGGAGAACAGGCAGCCGAGTTTGACGGTGTCGGCGGCGAAGGCCGGCCGGATGATGGCCGGTGCCGCGAGCAGCGCCGCCGTGCCGACGAAGCTTCGCCGCGTGAGATGCGTCATCGACCCCAGAGCCCCTCTTGAATTGAGCGTCCGATTGTCGGTCCGCGGCCGGACGACAGGAAGGTCAAAGAGTCCGCAGGGCGGCGAAGGACTTGCGCATATTGGCAGCACTTGCGCGCGGAACGGGCGGCCTGCCCGCGAGAACGTAAAAATTGCGGTTGCCGCCTGTTCGGGCGAGGGCCGGTTCCTTTTGGAACGCGATGCCGGACCAGTATCCTGTAACGTTTTGTGACGGCGGCCTTCTCTCCATTGCAGGCCCCTCGCGCCGGCCTATCCTCCGGGGCATGACCGACGGCACCATCATCGCCATCGTCGAGGACGACGACGACATCCGCAGCCAGCTCGCTGGCTATCTGGAGGGGGAGGGGTTCCGCGCCGTGGCCCTCGACGGCGGCGCCAGCCTCGACCGGCTCCTCGCGAGCGGGCCCGCCCCGGCCCTGGTCGTGCTCGACTGGATGCTTCCGGGCGAGGACGGCCTGTCGATCTGCCGGCGCCTGCGCGACAGGGGCGGCCCGCCGGTCATCATGCTGACCGCCAAGGATGAGGACATCGACCGGGTGCTTGGCCTGGAAATGGGCGCGGACGACTACGTCTCCAAGCCGTTCAACCCGCGGGTGCTGCTCGCCCGGGTCCGCGCGGTTCTGCGCCGCGCTGCCGGGACCGGCGCCCAGGCTCCCGAGAGCCTGCCTGAACGCCTGAGGGTCGCCGACCTCGTCATCGACCCGGCAGGCCGCACCGTTACCACCGGGGAGCCCGCTACGGAAATCCCGCTGACCAGTGCGGAGTACGACCTGCTCCATTGCTTCGTCACCCGGCCCCAGCGGGTGCTGTCCCGCGACCAGCTCCTAGATTGGACGCGGGGCCGCACGGCCGACACGTTCGACCGGACCATCGACGTGCAGGTCAGCCGCCTGCGGCATAAGCTCGATGCCTCGGGCAGCGGCGCGTCGGCTCTGATCAAGACCGTGCGCAACGCCGGCTACATCCTGGCCGCCCCAGTCAAGGCCGGATCCCCCTGATGGCGCGCATCAGTCTTCTCGGGCGGATCATGCTGGTCCTGATGGGCGCCCTCTCCCTGCTCGTCGTCGCGACCTTCGGCATCGACCGGTGGCAGCGCAGCCAGGAGCCCACGCCCAACGGCGCGCGCTTCAACCGCCTCGATCAGGCGGCGGGCATCGTGGCCCTCGTGCGGGATGCGGATCCGGCGCAGCGGCCGGCGATCCTCCGGGCGGTGAACGGCGCGGCCCTGAGGGCCGAGATCGTGGACGCGCCTCCCGACGACGCCGCGCTGATCCGCGAGCCCTTCCTCGAAGCGCGCCTCCACCGGCTGGCGGGCGCCGGGTCCGAGGGCGTCCGCGCCTTCACGGAGCCCGATATGCTCCGTCGCGGCGGCGGTCCCACAGATCTCCTGAACGGCCGACCGAACCGGCCGATCGGCAGCCTCGCCGAGGCCACCTACCAGCTGCCGGACGGGAAGACCCTCGTCATCTCCACGGTGAAGGGGCATCATTCCCTCATGCCGTGGCTGCTCGGACAGCCCTTAAGCCTGTGGGTGGCGATCCTCGGCGTGGCCGTGGCAGGCGTCGTCACCGTCGGGGCGCGGCACGAACTCGCGCCCCTGCGCCGGCTGACCGAGGCGGTCTCCCGGTTCGACGGCCGGGCCGCCGAACCGGCCCCGGCCCCTACGGGCGCTCCGGAGATCCGGCGCCTCGCCCAGGCGGTCCAGGCGATGCAGGAGCGCATCGTCGGGCTGATGGGCGAGCGCTCGATGCTGATCGGCGCCATCTCCCACGACCTCAAGACCTACCTGACGCGGATGCGCCTGCGGGCCGAGGGCGTCGCCGAGACGGAGCGGCGGGACCTGCTCGTGAAGGATCTCGACACGATGACCGCCCTCATCGAGACGTCCCTCGGCTTCGCCCACGGGACCGCCGCCGAGGTCGGACGCTCCCCGGTGGACCTCGCCGACCTCGTGGCGGCCGAGGTCGCCGAGCACGAGGCACAGGGTACCCCCATCACCCTGGCGGGGGACGACATTCCGGACGCGACCGTGGCCGGTGATGCGGTCGCCCTGCGCCGGGTGATCGCAAACCTCATCGGCAACGCGGTGAAGTTTGGGCGCTCGTCGGTCGCCGTCGCGGTCCGACGCGCGGGGCCGGCCTGCCTGGTCGTGGTCGAGGATGACGGGCCGGGCATCCCGGAGGCGGAACGCGCCCGGGTGTTCAGCCCGTACTACCGGGTCGAGCGGTCGCGGAACCGCCAGACCGGCGGCACCGGGCTCGGCCTCGCCATCGCCCGCCAGATCGCCGAGGCGCATGGGGGCACCATCGTCGCGGAGGCCGCCCCATCCGGCGGGGCGCGGTTCGTGATGACCCTGCCGGCGCTCGCCTGACGCGCCCGGCGCCATCCGCAGGATGACAGAACGCGGGTCTGTCCCCCGGCTCGAGCTTGACAGCGCCCGCCCGCCCGGGACCCTTGCTCCATCGAGCGCACGGTACGGCAGGAGCGGCACGCATGGCGTCATTCGCGGCGGATGCATTCCCGGCGGACTGGGAAGAGGGCCGGTTTCTCGGGCGGGTTCAGCGTCCCGGAGGGCCGTCCCCGATCATCGTCGAGAAGGGCCGCGTCTACGATATGGCGGCGGTGGCCCCCACGGTGTCCGCCCTGATCGAGGCGGGGCATTTCTCGGCGGAGGGCGGCCGGCCGATCGAAGGGCCGGATGGGCTGGCGATCCTGAGCCCGATCGACCTCCAATGCGTCAAGGCCGCCGGGGTGACCTTCGCCACCTCCACCCTGGAACGGGTGATTGAGGAGCGGGCCGACGGCGACCCCTCCGCCGCGGCGGGCCTGCGCTCCCGGCTCGAAGGCCGGATCGGCGGCGGCCTTCGGACGGTGGTCCCGGGCAGCGACGGCGCCGCCATGCTCAAGCGGGCCCTGATCGAAGACGGTCTCTGGTCCCAGTACTTGGAAGTCGCGATCGGCCCCGATGCCGAGATCTTCACCAAGTCCCCGGTCCTCTCGACGGTGGGCTGGGGCGCCGAGATCGGGATCCGCTCGGACTCGACGTGGAATAACCCGGAGCCGGAGATCGTGCTGCTGGTGGCGAGCAACGGCACGCCGGTGGGGGCGACGCTGGGCAACGACGTCAACCTCCGGGATTTCGAGGGCCGCTCGGCCCTGCTGCTCGGGAAAGCCAAGGACAACAACGCCTCCTGCTCCCTCGGCCCGCTGGTGAGGCTGTTCGACGATAGCTTCACGATGGACGACGTCCGCAACGCCGAGCTCGAACTGCTGGTCGAGGGAGAGGACGGGTTCAGCCTCAAGGGAACGAGCGCGATGAACCAGATCAGCCGGGATCCCCTCGATCTGGTCCGGCAGGCAATGAGCGAGCACCAGTACCCGGACGGGTTCGTGCTCTTCCTCGGCACCCTGTTCGCGCCGATCCAGGACCGGGACGAGCCGGGCCGGGGCTTCACGCACAAGGTCGGCGACCTCGTGACGATCGAGAGCCCCCGGCTCGGCCGCTTGGTCAACCGCGTCACGACCTCGAAGGCCGCCGCCCCCTGGACCGAGGGCATTGGCGCGCTGATGCGCAACCTCGCCGAACGCGGCCTGCTCGCACGCCCCGCCGCCCGCTGAAAAGTCGTGGACGACGGCCGACGTCGCCCCTGGCGGGGACGGCGCCGGCGCCGGGCCGCCATGATGCTGGCCCGGCCCATGCTACGCTTCCGCGCTGACCCAAACGGAGCGAGTCACCGTGCTGAACAGACGACGTTTCATGGCCGTGTCCGGCGCCGCGGCGCTGGCCACCCCAGCCCTGGCTCAGGGCGCGGGCTCCCGGGTCCTCAAGTTCATCCCACAGGCCGACCTCACGGTGCTCGATCCTGTCTGGACGACGGCCTACGTGACCCGCAACCACGGTCTGGCGGTGTTCGACACGCTCTACGGCCTCGATGCCCGCTTCCGGGCCCAGCCCCAGATGGTGTCGGGGCATGTGGTCGAGAACGAGGGCAAGGAGTGGCGGCTGACCCTCCGGCCCGGCCTGAAATTCCATGACGGGACGCCGGTCCTCGCCCGGGATTGCGTCGCCAGCATCGCCCGGTGGGGCAAGCGCGATGCCATGGGCCAGACGCTCATGAGCTACACGGACGAACTGTCCGCCCCCGACGACACCACCATCCGGTTCCGCCTCAAGAAGCCGTTCGCGCTTTTGCCCGATGCGCTCGGGAAGGTCGGCTCCTCGATCTGCGCCATCATGCCGGAGCGGCTCGCCAAGACCGACGCGTTCACGCAGGTGACGGAGATGGTCGGCAGCGGCCCGTTCCGCTTCAAGGCGGACGAGCGCATCGTCGGCGCCCGGGTCGTCTACGAGAGGTTCGACGGCTATGTCCCCCGCGAGGGGGGCGAGCCGCAATGGACCTCCGGCCCGAAGCGCGCCTACGTCGATCGGGTCGAGTGGACGATCATCCCCGACCAAGCCACCGCCGCCTCGGCCATGCAGACCGGGGAGATGGACTGGTGGGAGCAGCCCCAGGCCGACCTCGTGCCGACCCTGTCCGGCCTGACGACGCGGATCAACGATCCGACGGGACTCATCGGCACGCTGCGGATGAACCAGCTCCTCCCGCCCTTCGACAACCCGGCGATCCGCAAGGTGCTCCTGAAGGTCGTGCAACAGACCGACTTCATGCAGGCGGTGACAGGGGACGACCCCAAGCTAATCTATACCCCCGTCGGCTATTTCTGCCCGAAGCTGCCCATGGCGAACGACGCGGGGCTCGAGGCCCTGACCGCCAAGCGCGACTTCGCGGCGGCGAAGAAGGAACTCGCCGCGGCGGGTTACAACGGCGAGAAGGTGGTGCTGATGGGCGCCTCGGACTTCCCGACCCTGAAGGCGCTCGCCGACGTCGCCGCCGACATGCTGACCCGGACGGGCTTCAACGTCGACTATCAGGTCATGGACTGGGGTACCGTAGTCCAGCGTCGGGCCAAGAAGGACCCGATCTCGCAGGGTGGCTGGAACGCCTTCTGCACCTTCTGGGCGGGTCTGGATCAGGCGAGCCCGGCGGTCAGCTCCTTCCTGCGGGGCAACGGCCAGAGCGCCGCCATCGGCTGGCCGACAAGCGAACGGATCGAGGCCCTGCGCGCCCAGTGGCTCGACGCGCCGGGCCTAGGCGAGCAGAAGACCATCGCCGCCGAGATCCAGAAGCAGGCCTTCACGGATTTGCCGTACCTGCCCCTCGGCCAGTACTTCGTGCAGACCTCGTTCAAGCCGTCCCTGACGGGTGTGCTCGAAGGCGTCCCGGTGTTCTGGAACGTGAAGAAGGGGTGAGGGCAAAAGGGGCCGCTGCAAGAGGCGGCCCCCCTGGGGCGCTTCGCCCGTCCCGCGAGAGGCTGACCGGAGGGCGTTTCCCCTCTAGGTGAAGTTGTCAGCGGGAGGAGCGCGCGATGCAGACGATCGATCACGGCAGCCACGGGGAGATCCGCGAGGCGGTCCGCGCCCTCTGCGCCGACTTCCCCGCCGAGTACCATCGCCGGATCGATGAGAAGCGGGGCTACCCGGAAGAGTTCGTCGATGCCCTGACCAAGGCCGGCTGGATGGCCGCCCTCATCCCGGAGGCCTATGGCGGTTCGGGCCTCGGGCTGACGGAAGCCTCCGTCATCATGGAAGAGATCAACCGCTCGGGGGGCAATTCCGGCGCCTGCCATGGGCAGATGTACAACATGAACACCCTCGTCCGGCACGGATCGGAGGAACAGCGGCGGACCTACCTGCCGAGGATCGCCGCGGGCGAATTGCGCCTGCAATCCATGGGCGTCACCGAGCCCACCGCCGGCACCGACACCACGCGGATCAAGACGACGGCCGTCCGCAAGGGAGACCGCTACGTCATCAACGGCCAGAAGGTGTGGATCTCCCGCGTCCAGCATTCGGACCTGATGATTCTTCTGGCACGGACCACCCCCCTCGATCAGGTGAAGAAGAAATCGGAAGGCATGTCGATCTTCATCGTCGACCTGCACGAGGCGGTAAAGAAGGGCATGACGGTCCGGCCGATCCTCAACATGGTCAACCATGAGACCAACGAACTGTTCTTTGACGATTTGGAGATACCCGCCGAAAACCTGATCGGCGAGGAAGGGCAGGGGTTCAAGTACATCCTCACCGGCCTCAATGCCGAGCGCGCCCTCATCGCCGCCGAATGCATCGGGGACGGCTACTGGTTCATCGACAGGGTCACGGCCTACACCAAGGAGCGGACCGTGTTCGGCCGCCCGATCGGCCAGAACCAGGGCGTCCAGTTTCCCATCGCCGAGAGCTTCATCGAGATCGAGGCGGCCAACCTCATGCGCTACGAGGCCTGCCGCCTCTACGATGCGGGGGAGCCCTGCGGCGCGCAGGCCAACATGGCCAAGTACTTGGCGGCCAAGGCGTCGTGGGAGGCGGCCAATGCCTGCATCCAGTTTCACGGCGGCTTCGGCTTCGCTGCCGAATACTATGTGGAACGCAAGTTCCGCGAGACGCGCCTCTATCAGGTGGCGCCAATCTCCACGAACCTGATCCTGTCCTACGTCGCGGAGCACATCCTCGGGCTGCCCCGGTCCTTCTGAGGATCCGGCAGCCGGACGAATTCAGTCAAAGGCGGGTTGCACCGGCGGTGTATCCTTGGCACCCCGCCGACATGCATGCACCGCACCCGATTCGCAGACCGGCCTCGGCCCTGCGCGACCTGCTGACCAGCGAAGCTGGCGGAGGGCTCGTCCTGATGGCCAGCGCGGCGCTGGCCCTCGCCGTCGCCAACTCGCCCATCGCGAAAACTTACTTCGCTGCGCTCCATGCCCATCTCGGGCCGCTCAGCGTCCTGCATTGGATCAACGACGGCCTGATGGCGCTGTTCTTCCTGCTCGTCGGGCTGGAGATTAAGCGCGAGACCCTGGACGGGCGCCTCCGGACGTGGCCCGACCGCATCCTGCCCGGCATGGCGGCGCTGGGCGGCATGATCGTGCCCGCCCTGGTCTATGCCGCGGTCAACTGGTCCTCGCCCGAGACCCTGCGGGGCTGGGCGATCCCGGCGGCGACGGACATCGCCTTCGCCCTCGGCGTCCTGGCCCTGCTCGGGCGGCGGGTGCCGGTGTCCCTCAAGATCTTCCTGACCGCGCTCGCCATCATCGACGATCTCGGCGCCGTCCTCATCATCGCGGCGTTCTACACTTCCGGCCTGTCGCTGCCGATGCTGGCGGGGGCAGGGGTCACCCTTGCCCTGCTCATCGGCCTGAACAGGGCGGGCGTCGCCCGTCTCTGGCCCTACCTGCTCCTTGGTGCCGTGCTCTGGGTGTTCGTCCTGAAGTCCGGCATCCACGCCACCATCGCGGGCGTACTCCTGGCTCTGACGATTCCCCTCCGGCTCAGTGCCGGCAGACCCGACGATCCGGAATCGCCCCTGCATCGCCTTGAACACGCCCTCCACCCCTGGTCAGCCTATTTAGTTCTGCCGGTCTTCGGCTTCGCCAATGCCGGGGTATCCCTGGCGGGCTTCGAGCCGGCGATGCTGCTCGATCCGGTGACGCTGGGCGTGGCGCTCGGCCTGTTCGTCGGCAAGCAGATCGGTGTGTTCGGTTTCGTGCTGGCCTGCGTGAAGTCCGGGCTGGCGAAGCGCCCGGCCCATGCGGGCTGGGGCCAGATCTACGGCGTATCGCTCCTGTGCGGGGTGGGTTTCACCATGAGCCTTTTCATCGGGCTCCTCGCCTTCGCGGATGCACCTGCCCTGGAAGCCGAGACGAAGGTCGGCGTCCTGGCCGGGTCCATCGCCTGCATCCTGGCCGGCGCGGTGGTGCTGCTCCTCGCCTCGTCCAAGGCCCGCCCGTCCTAAGCGGCTGGCACGGTCATCTCAAAGTGCAGGCTGTTGCCGTCGATGACGCGGTTGAAGCGGCCGCCCAGGCTTCGCTCGATGGTCTGGCGGAGCAACCGAGAGCCGAACCCGCTGCCCTCTGACCGGGCTTCGACCGCCTGCGCCACCGTCTCTTTCCAGGTGAGGCTGAGCACGCGGCTTGCCACGCCTCCGTTCAGGGTCAGCGCCCCCCCGCACGACAGGCACCCGTACTTGGCCGAGTTGGTGGCGAGTTCGTGGAAGATCATCGCGTAGTCGTTGACCCGATCGGGCGTCACGACCGCGTCGTCGCCGATTGCGATGCGGATCTCGGCGCCGTCACGGTACGGCGCCAGGATGCGCTCGGCGAGGTCCTGCAACGGAACGGTTCCGGCATCGAGCTTGCGCGACCGGATCGCCAGGGTCGTGGCTTCGTGCAGGACCGTGAACCGGCGCGACAGATCCTCCGTGAAGCCTGGAACGGACGTCGCCTCCCGGGCAACGATATTGGTGAGCGCCCGCGCCACGCTGAACATGTTCGACACCCGGTGTGCCAATTCCGCGGTCAGCAGTTTCTCAGCCTCCTCGGCGCGCTTGCGCTCGGTGACGTCGAGGAAGATGGCGTGGAGCCAGTCTCCCACCCGGCCGGCATCCCCGCCGACGCCCCGCGCCGAGATCCAGCGCGCCCCGATCCCCTCGCCGATGCGAAAATCGAAGCTGTAGGGTTGCGGGTTTGTGGCGCTCGCGGCCCAAGCGTCCATCATGGGGGCCCGGTCCTCCGCATTCACGCGGGAGAACAGCTCGTCGATGCCGACGAAGGTCTCGGTCGTGCCCCAGAATTCCCGGCAGAGCGCATCCAGCCGGGCGAGCCGGCGCTCGGGTACCCATGCCCACAGGCCTACGCCACCCCGATGGATGATCTCGCTGAAATTCGCGAGCGTCCACGCCTCGCCGCCCGTCGGGCCGGCTTCCGTCTCGAGTGTCTCAGATCTCATGTGCTCAGCGAATAGGACGGGCCGCTAGGGAATTATAGAAGCATATCGGATCAGTTTAGGCATCTGGTCTCCCTTAAATGCAGCTGATTCCCCACGGCCGACTTTTCCCTGAAACGCGAAAGCCGGTCGAGAGCCCCGGCCGGCGGCGCGATCACGTTTCCGGAAGCTGGCTGGCGATGGCGGTGATGATGCGGGGATCCGCGGGGTCCACCGTATGGGGGAAGGCCGCAAGGAGGTTGCCGTCGCGGGCCACGAGATACTTGTGGAAGTTCCAACCCGGCGTGGCACCCGGCTTCTCCGCCGCCGCCCAGCGGTAGAACGGATGGGCGGCCGGTCCCTTTACGTGGACCTTCGACACGACCGGGAAGGTGACGCCGAAATTGCTGCGGGCCGCCTCCGCGATGGCGACGCCGTCCAGGGGTTCCTGGTTGCCGAAATCGGGCGACGGCACGGCGATCACCGTGAGGCCCCGGTTGCCGAACCGGGTCCAGAGGCCCTGGAGCCCCACGAATTGGCCCGCATAGCCGCAGGCGGTCGCGGTGTTGACGACGAGGATCGGCTTGCCGGCGAGATCCGCCAGCGCGAGGCGGCCGCCCTCCGGCTTGTCGAAGGCGAAGGCGCCGGCCTTGACCTCTCCCGCCAGGGCTGCCCGCGACCCGCCCACCAGGGACAGGCCGAGGAGCGTGAGGATCTGACGGCGCTGGACGGCGCCGGTGAAGGATGAGGACATTCCTGATCTCCCAAGCGAACGGGGGTCGGAGAATCCACCCGGGGTCGAGCCATGGGATCTAGGCGATCCGGCGCCCGCGTCCATCGGCGGACCAGCCGCGCACTCAGCTTTCCAAGGGCGTCACGACTGGGATAGGACGGCAACATGTGCAACCGCTGGGGGCGTCCCCCCGGCGCGGGTGAGGATGCCATGGCCGGCAGGGACGAAGCGACGTGGCGTGTCGGCGTCCTGTTTTCCCGCAGCGGTGTCAGCGGCATCACGGAAACCGAGCACTTCCTCGGCACCGCCCTCGCCATCGAGGAGATCAACACCGCCGGCGGCGTGCTCGGGCGCGCCATCGAGCCCATCTGCTACGATCCCGCCGGAGATACCGACGCCTACCGCTCCTACGCCCGGCGGATGCTCGCGGAGGACGGGGCCGAGGTCGTGTTCGGCTGCTCCCTGTCGGCCAGCCGCAAGTCGGTGCTGTCCACCGTCGAGCGACACAACGGTCTGCTCTGGTACCCTTCGATCTACGAGGGCTTCGAGTATTCGGAGAACATCATCTATACAGGCGCGACCCTGAACCAGAACGTCTTCGCGCTGGCCGATTATCTCCTGCAGGAGCACGGCAAGCGCATCTTTCTGATCGGCTCCGATTACATCTACCCCCGTGAGTCGAACCGGGTGATGCGCGACCTCGTCGAGGCCAAGGGCGGGATGGTGGTCGGCGAACTCTACGCGCCCCTCGACGGGGACGATGCCGCCCACGGCGCGATGGTCGACGCCATCCGCCACGCCGCGCCGGACGCGGTTTTCTCGACGGTGGTGGGGCGCGGGGCCGAACGGCTGTACCGGGCCTATGCGCAATCCGGGATCGACCGGGCCCGCTGTCCCATCGCCAGCCTCACCATGGCCGAGGGGCAGATCCGGGCCATCGGCCCCGACCTGTGCCGTGGCCATGTCCTGGCGGCCTCCTATCTCGGGGCCCTGGCGGGCGAGGAGAATGCGCGTTTCGTGGCGGCGTTCCAGACCCGGTTCGGGGCCGAGCGGCCGACCAGCATGTGGTCCGAGACCGCCTATGCCCAGGTCCACCTCTTCGCCCGCGCCCTCGCGGAGGTGGGCACCCTCGATGCGGCGCGCCTCGGGGCGGCGGCGCTGCGGCAGCGTCTCGCCGCGCCGGAGGGCGACCTCGCCTTCGACGGCGAGACGCGGCACATCTGGCTCACGCCCGGCATCGGTGTCGCCCGGGCCGACGGGCAGTTCGACGTGGTCTGGCGGGCGCGCCGCCCTGTGCGGCCCGACCCGTACCTGGCGTGGTCGCGCTTCGAGGCGAACTCCCTGGACGAGGGGATGGCCGCTTGAGCGCGTCCGCCCGCAAGATCCTCGACGACCTGCGCCGGGCCCGGGCCCTCGTCATCCACCCGTCCGACGAGGAGGGCGCTGCGCTGGTGGAGCAACTCCGGCGCCTCGGCTGCACCGTGACGCTGGCTTGGCCGCCGCCGGCCGCCCTGCCGGCGGAAATCGACACCCTGTTCATCCAGCTCGACGACGCGCAGGTGATGCATCTCCTGCCCTCCATCGAGGAGGCCGAGCCCGCCGTCATCGCCATCGTCGCCTACGAGAGCCCGACGTCCCTGAAGGCCATTGCCGACGTCAACGCCCACGGCGTGTTGAACAAGCCGCTCCATCCCCGGGGTGTCCTCACCCAGTTCGCCCTGGCCCGCTACCGGCGGGGCTACGAGGGCAGGCTGACGAGCAAGATCAACCGGCTCGAGGAGACGATGAAGGGTCGCCGCACCGTGGAGAAAGCGGTCCGGCTGCTGGTGGAGCTGAACCGGATCGACGAGGATGCGGCCTACAAGATGCTGCGGGACCGCGCCACCGCCGCGCGGGTGCCGATGGCGAGCGTGGCCGAAGGCGTGGTCTCGGCCCACGAGGCCATGAGCGGCCTCGGCCTGCGCATCGCTTTGGCGGAAAAGACCTGATCGCAGCATCCTGCCGCAATTATCGGCTTGCTCTCTGCAAGACTGCGGCTATCGTCTGAGGACCGGGCAAGGTTGCCCCGCAGCAGGATTGCTGCATCACATCTCGGCTTTGGAGCCTCTGGACCGCGGATGATGTCCGCGCCCAGAGGCTTTTTGCGTTTTGGAGCAGTCATGATCCAAGCGAACGGTCCCGCACGCCCGCCAATACGGGTGTCTTGCATCCAATTCGCGCCGGAAATCGGCGCGGTCGATGCGAACATGGCCGAGGCCTCCCGGCTCGTCCGCGCCGCGGCGGCGGAGGGCAGCGGGCTGATCGTCCTGCCGGAACTTGCCAGCACGGGCTACGTCTTCGCCTCGCAGGAGGAGGCCAACTCCCTCGCCGAGCCCGTGCCCGACGGGCCGACGACCAGGGCCTGGGCGGCGCTGGCGCGGGAACTCGGCATCCACATCGTGGCGGGAATCGCCGAGCGGGGAGGGGACGTCCTCTACAACGCCGCGGTGATCGTCGGTCCGGAGGGGTACATCGGCACCTACCGGAAGGCCCATCTCTGGGATCAGGAGAACGTCTACTTCGCCAAGGGCGACCTCGGCTTCCCGGTCTTCGACACGGCGGTCGGCAGGGTCGGCGTCGCGATCTGCTACGACGGCTGGTTCCCGGAGACCTTCCGGCAACTGGCGCTCGGCGGCGCCGAGATCGTCTGCATTCCCACCAACTGGGTGCCGATGCCCGACCAGCCCGAGGGCGAGGCCGCCATGGCCAACACGCTTCACCGGGCCGCCGCCCACTCCAACGGCCTGTTCATCGCCTGCGCCGACCGGGTCGGCACCGAGCGGGGCCAGCCCTTCGAAGGGCAGAGCCTGATCATCGGGCCGAAGGGCTGGCCCCTGGCCGGCCCGGCGAGTCGCGACCGCACCGAGACCCTCTCGGCCCTCGTCGACCTCGACGAGGCCGGCCGCAAGGACCTGAACGCCTTCAACTCCCTCCTGCGCGACCGCCGCACCGACATCTACGGCTGAGGCCAGACGCCCCGTCCCCCAACCGTTTCGAGGAGCCAGACCATGCTGAAACATCGTCTCATCGGTACCGTTGCCCTCATGCTCGCAGCCTCCACCGCGCAGGCCGCGGACGGCAAGCCGATCGTCATCGGCGTCCCGATCGGACTGTCGGGCGCCAACAGTGTCGTCGCCCCCTCGGTGGTCCAGTCGGCCGAACTCGCCGTGGAGGAGATCAACGCCAAGGGCGGCGTGCTCGGCCGCAAGCTCGTGCTGGAGGTGGCCGACGACGCGTCCGGCGCGGCCGGCGCTCAGAAGGCCTTCGACGGGCTGATCTACCAGAAGAAGGTCGATGTCCTGATCTCGATGGAGACCAGCGCCGCCCGCAATGCCGGCCTTCCCGCAGTCACCAAGGGCCGCGTGCCGTACATCTACACCTCGTTCTACGAGGGCCATTCCTGCAACAAGAACCTGTTCGTGGATGCCTGGGTGCCCGAACAGCAGGTGCCCCCGGTGGTCGACGCCTTCAAGGCGAAGGGTGCCAAGACCTACTTCCTCATCGGCAGCGACTACGCCTTCGGCCGCGGCATGCTCGGCTTTGCAAAGGGCTATGTCGAGAAGACCGGCGGCAAGGTGGTCGGCGAGGAATACCTGCCGATGGACGGCAGCGACTGGACCGCGATCATCTCCAAGCTGAAGGAAGCCAAGCCTGATGCGCTGATCACCTCCACGGCGGGTGGCGCGCCGAACGTGACGCTCACCAAGCAGCTCCGGGGCGCGGGCGTCACTCTGCCCTTCGCCAACCTCGCCCTGGACGAGGGCACGGCCAAGAGCATGGGCGCCGACGCGGAGGGCGTGTACCTCTCGGCCTCCTACGTCACCGGAATCGACAGCCCGGAGAACAAGACCTTTCTGGAGGCGATGAAGAAGAAGTTCGGCGGCGAGCTGCGGACGCCCAACGACCTCTCGGTGCCGGAATACGAGGCGATCTACCTCTACAAGGCCGCCGTCGAGAAGGCGGGGGGCACCGAGACGGCGAAGGTCCTCGAAGCCCTGCCCACGGTGAGCGTCACCGGACCCCGGGGCACGATCCGCATGAGCAAGCAGCACCATGCGCCGCTGACCATGTATCTCGGCCAGATCCAGGCGGACGGCACGGTCAAGGTCGCCGGCACCTTCAAGGACGTCGATCCCGGCGACCAGTGCCCGAAGCTACAATGAGCTGACGGGGTCTTCCGACTTCGTCCGACGCCCATCGCACACTCGGAAGCCCCGATGCTGCTCCTCCTCGACATCCTCACCACCGCGGCGATCCTGTTCATCGTCTCGATCGGATTGCTGGCGATCTTCGGCGTCCTGAAGATCATCAACTTCGCCCACGGGGCGTGGCTGACGGTGGGTGCCTATTGTGCCGTGGTGACGGCCAAGCTCGGGCTGAACCCCTGGTTGGCCCTGCCGCTCGCCTTCGTCGTCGGCGCGGTGCTGGGCGGGCTGGCGGAGCACTTCATCATCCGCCCCCTCTACCGCCGGCCCTTGGACGCGATCCTCGCTACCTGGGGCCTCGGCATCGTGGTCGGCCAGCTCATCACCCTCGCCTTCGGCCGGGACGTGCAGCTGACCCCGAACCTGTTCGCGGGGACCGTCGCCTTCGGTGGCGTCGAGTATTCGGCCTATCGCCTCGTGGCGCTGGGCATCGCCCTGGTCATCGGGACGTTGTTCGCCCTCACCATCGAGCGGACGCGGCTCGGGCTCTCGGCCCGGGCGGTGATCATGAACGAGACGTTGGCCCGTAGCCTCGGCATCGACACGGGGCGGGTCCGGCTCGTGGTGTTCATGGTCGGCGCCGGTCTCGCCGCCCTGGCGGGCGTCCTGCTGACGCCGCTCACCAGCGTCGATCCCAACATGGGCGTCTCCTGGCTGATCGGCGCCTTCATGCTGGTGATGGTGGCCGACGCCTCCTTCCTGGCGCTGGCGGCGGCCTGCCTCGTCTTCGGGGCGGCCCAGGTGCTCATCAGTACCTTCGTGAGCCCGATCCTCGGCAGCATCGCCGTCGCGGTCCTCGCGGCCCTCGTCCTGCGCGTCAGCCCGAAAGGTTTCTCCCGTGCTTGAGACGATCCCCGCGGCGGAGCGCGCCGCCGTCGCCCCGCGCTCCCGGAGCCGGCTCTCCCGGGCGGCCCCCTTCGTCGCGGCGGTGCTGGCGTCCCTGGCCCTCTGGATCGCGCCGGCCTTCCTCGACACCTTCGCGGTCAACGTCCTGACCCGGTCGATGATCTACGCGGTGCTGGCCGTCACCGTGGATCTGCTGTGGGGATTTGCCGGCATCCTGACCTTCGGGCAGGCCGCGTTCTTCGGCGTCGGCGCCTACGCGGCGGCGATGATCCTCGGCGCCTATGGCGCGACGCCCGTCGGCATCGCAGCTGCTTTGGCCACCGCGGTCGCCGCGCCGGCGCTCCTCGGCCTCGTCGTCGGGTGGCTGTCCTTCTACCACCGCTCGACCCCCCTCTATGCGTCGGTGATCTCCCTCGTCGTCCCGATCGTCGTCACGCAGCTGATCTATTCGGGGGGCGAATGGACCGGCTCCAGCAGCGGCCTCGTCGGCTTCGACGTGCTGCCCTTCGAGATCGAGGGTTATTTCCGCCTCGCGGCCCTGGTGCTCGTCGCCGTCACCCTCGCCGCGTGGATCCTCGTCCAGTCGGATGCCGGGCGGGCCCTCGTAGCCCTGAAGGACAACGAGGCGCGCTGCGCCTATCTCGGCCTCAACCCCCGGCGGCTGCAGATCCTTCTCACGACGGCGCTGGCCGCCGTGGCCGGGCTCGCGGGCTTCCTGTTCGCCAACGCGTCCGGGGTCGTCGCCCCGGAGAATGCCGGCTTCCTGTTCGGCACCGAACTGGTGATCTGGGTTGCCCTCGGCGGGCGCGGCACGCTCCTCGGCCCGGTGATCGGCACCATCGCCATCGACTACCTCGCCGCGAACCTCTCGGGAGACCTGCCCTTCCTGTGGCAGCTTCTCCTGGGCACCGCCTTCGTCGCGATCATCATCCTGCTGCCCGGCGGGCTGGCCGATCCCGTCGGACGCCTGTGGCGGGCGCTGCCCGTCGGGCGGACCGGGCAGGCCGCCCCCGCCCTGGCGGCGCGGGAGGCCGGGTCCGCCACCAGCACGGCGGAGGCCCCGATCCTCAAGGTCCAGGGCCTCGCCAAGAGCTACGGCAGCCTGACCGTGCTGGAGGGCATCGACCTGGAGATCCGGGCGGGCGAGCTCGTGAGCCTCGTCGGGCCCAACGGCGCCGGCAAGACCACGCTGATGCGCTGCCTCAGCGACGGGACGGAGCCGTTCCGCGGCGCCATCGCCATCGGCGGCACGCCCACCACCGGGCTGACGCCGAACCGGATCGTCGGCCTCGGGGTCGGGCGCAAGTTCCAGGTGGCGAGCGTGTTCGAGAGCCTGTCGGTGGCCGATTGCCTCCGCCTCGCCCGGGCCTCCCATGATGGCCTGAGCCCGCTCAGCCAAGCCCCGACCCTCGGCCTGCCCCAGGCCGCCCTCGACGTCCTACGGATGACGGGCCTCGACCGCCTGCTCACCCGGCCGACACGCCTTCTCTCCCACGGCCAGAAGCAGGCCCTGGAACTCGCCATGGTGGTGGCCCTGGAGCCACGTCTCATCCTCCTCGACGAGCCCACCGCCGGCCTGACCAAGGCCGAGCGGACCACCATCGGCAGCGTCCTCAAGGCCCTCACCGCCGGGGGACGGATCGCCGCCGTGCTGGTGGAGCACGACCTCGACTTCGTGCGCGAGATCTCCTCGCGGATCGTGGTGCTGCACCAGGGCCGGCTGGTCCTCGACGGAACGGTCGACGAGGTGGTCGGCTCCGAACTGGTCCGGACCATCTACTCGGGAGGGGCCCATGCCTGAGGCAGCACGGCGGAGCGAACCGGTGGGGGCGGCGCTGGCCCTCGACGACGTGTCGAGCGGCTACGGGGCCATCTCGATCGTGAAGGGCGTGACCCTGTCGGTCGGGCAGGGGGAGATCGTCGCCCTGCTCGGCAAGAACGGCATGGGCAAGACGACCCTGCTCAAGACCGTCCTCGGCATGGTGGCACTCCGCGGCGGCGGCATCACCATCGGCGGACAGGCCCTCTCCGGCCTTTCCCCGGCCAAGCTCGTAGCGCTCGGCGTCGGCTACGCGCCGCAGGAGCAACCCCTGTTCCAGGATCTTTCGATTCGCGACAACCTGCGCCTCGCAGTTCCCTCGGACCGGATGCTGCCCGGGGCCCTGGAGCGGCTCTTCGGCCACTTCCCCTTCCTGAAAGAGCGGCTCGGCCAGCGGGCCGGGACACTGTCGGGGGGCGAGCAGAAGATGCTGATCCTCGGTCGCGCGCTGATGCTGCGGCCGCGCCTTTTGCTGATCGACGAGATCTCCGAAGGCATTCAGCCCTCCATGGTCGAGCGCCTGCGCAAGGTGCTCCTCGCGGAGCGGGACGCGGGCCTGTCCATGCTGGTGGTGGAGCAGCATGTCGCCTTCGCCCTCGGTCTCGCCGACCGTTACGCCGTGCTCAAGCTGGGCGAGATCGTGGACAGCGGGTCCGCCAAGGCTTCGGACGCGCGGGAGCGCGTCATCGACCACCTCGCGGTGTGACGCATCATGGAACTCAACACCTTCTCCATCGCCGCCCGGTGCCCCCGGACCGGGCAGCTCGGCGTCGCGGTGGCGAGCGCGGTCCCCGCGGTGGGCGCCCTCTGCCCATACCTGCGGGCGGGGGTCGGAGCCGTCACAACTCAGTCCTGGGTGAACCCCTACCTCGCCCTACGCATCCTCGACGGCCTCGCCGGGGGCGCGGGGGCGGAGGCGGCCCTGGCGGCGGCGCTAGCCACCGACGACCGGGCGGATCTGCGCCAGATCGGACTGGTGGATGCCGCCGGGGCAGGGGCCGCTTGGACCGGGGAGGGCTGCACCGCGGAAGCCAAGCATCGCACCGGGGCCGGTTACGCCGTGCAGGGCAACATGCTGGTCTCGCCCGAGGTGATCGACGCCATGGCCCGGGCCTTCGAGAACAGCGCCGCCTGCGCGCTCGACGAGCGGCTGATGCGCGCCCTGGAAGCCGGCGACGGGGCCGGCGGCGACCGGCGCGGCAAGCAGTCGGCGGCGCTCAGGATCGTCGAGCGCGAGGATTATCCCTGTCTTGACCTGCGGGTGGACGACCACGCTACCCCCATCGCGCAGCTACGCCGGATCCTCGCCGTGGCGAGGGCGCAGCTCGTGCCCTTCGTGGCGGGGATGCCGCGCAAGGACGGCCCGGCCGGCGCCCTGCCGGACGAGGTCGCCGCGATGCTGCTGAAGCCCCCCGGCGAGCGGCCCGGCGCGCCGTCCGACCGCGCCGCATATCTGCAGGCGCAGTTTGCCCCGGTCCTGAAGGAGATCGAGACCCTTCGCGACCTCGACCTCGCGCAGGTTCACCCGCCCATCGTCTTCGATCCGAGCCTTCCCTATCGGCAAGTGAGCCATGACTGACGCCCTGTGCGGGTTGCCGATCACCGAACTCGCCCGGCGGATCGCGGCGGGGGAACTGTCGAGCACCGACCTTGTCGGCGCCTGCCTGGACCGGATCGGCCGCCTCGACGGCGACCTCAAGAGCTTCGTCTGCCTCTCGTCGGCGGCCCTCGACGCGGCCCGTGCGGCGGATGCCGAGATCGCCCGTTCAGGGCCGCGGGGCCCGCTCCACGGCATTCCCGTCGGAATCAAGGACAACTACACCAGCGCCGATCTGCCGACCCGGGCTGGCACGGCGGTGGAGGCCCTGACCTTCCCCCGGGAGGACAGCCACGCCGTGGCGAAGCTTCGGGCCGCGGGGGCGATCATCCTCGGCAAGCTGCGGATGCACGAATTCGCCTGGGGCATGGTCACCCCCCCGACCCGCAACCCCTGGGACCTCAACCGGGTGCCGGGCGGCTCCAGCGGCGGCTCGGGCGCGGCGGTGGCGGCGCGGCTCTGCCCGGCGGCCCTCGGTTCGGACACGGGCGGCTCCATCCGGATCCCGGCCGCCCTGTGCGGCGTCGTCGGCCTCAAGCCTACCTACGGGCGGATCGGACGCTCGGGGATCGTCCCGCATTCCTGGTCCCTCGACCATGCCGGCCCCCTGACCCGGACGGTGGCCGATGCGGCGCTCCTGCTCCAGACCCTGGCGGGACCGGACCAGGCCGACCCGGCCACCGCTTCGGTTCCGCTGTCGGATTATACGGCCGGTCTCGGCGATCCGGTCCGTGGGTTGCGGGTGGCGGTGATCCGCAACCACTTCTTCGATGCGGTTGACGAAGACGTCGCCACCGCCGTTGAGGGCGCGATCCGGTTCTTCGCGGAAAAGGGCTGCACGGTGCGGGACGTCACGGTGCCGTCCCTGCGCTACGGGCTCGGTGCCATCTACGCCATCGAGCTTTCCTCCTCCACGGCCTACCACGACCGCAGCCTCGCGCAGGGCCATGTGGCGGGCTTCGCGGAGGATGTCCGCGACCTCGTGGAGATGGGCCGCTTCGTCACCGGGCCGGACTACCTCCGGGCCGAACAGGCGCGGGCGCTGATCATGGCCGAGATGGCCGCCGTGCTGGACAGGGCGGACGTGATCGTCACGCCCGCGTCGCCCTTGACCGCTTGGCGAACCGACGAGTCGGCGGTCACGATCGCCGGGCGACCGGAAAGCGTCCTCGCAGCGTCCTGGCGGCTCACCTATCCGTTCAATCTGACCGGGCTGCCCGCGATCGCATTGCCCTGCGGCCTCGATCGGCGCGGCCTCCCGATCAGCCTGCAGATCGCCGCCAAGCCCTTCGCCGAGGCTATGCTCCTGCGCGTCGCACATGGGTACGAGCAGTCCCACGACTGGTGGCGTCTGGTCCCACCCTTCGCGGATCGTTCTTAGAGCGTTTTCCGGGAAACTTGGATCACGTCATCTCCACGGTCATTGCGAGCGGAGCGAAGCAACCCAGGGATCCGCTCAGTTCTGATGTGTCCCGCTGCCCTGGATTGCTTCGCTCCGCTCGCAAAGACGGGGTGGGTGGACGAGGTCTGTCAAAGACGCCGTATTCCCCGATGAACCTCCCAGTCGGGATGGATTGACGGAGACTTCGTGGGGCCGCCTCAGACCGTGGCCCGTTTCTCGACGACCCGTGTCTCGACCACATCCGCAGGTTCGTACAACCAGCGGGCTAAGGCCCCTGCCGCCATGGCCCCGACGATCGGCGCGACCCAGAACAGCCAGAGCTGCCCGATGTACTCACCGCCGGCAATCAGCGCCGGACCCGTGCTGCGGGCCGGATTGACCGAAGTGTTGGTCACCGGGATCGAGATCAGGTGAATCAGCACAAGGGCAAAACCGATCGGGATTCCGGCAAAGCCCACGGCGGCGCCCTTCGACGTCGTCCCGATGATGATGAACAGGAAGAAGAATGTCGTCAGGAATTCGGTGATCAGGCAGGCCGTGAGGTTGTACTTACCGGGGCTGAGCGCGCCGTAGCCGTTGGAGGCGAAACCATTCGCGACCCAGTCCGGCTTGCCGGAAGCGATGCTGTAGAGGACGAATGCCGCGAGGACGGCACCGATCACCTGCGCGACGATGTAGGGTAGCACATGCCGGCTCGCACACCGGTGGGCCGACCATAGGCCGAGCGTGACGGCGGGATTGAAGTGGCCGCCCGAGATGTGGCCGACGGCATAGGCCATCGTGAGAACGGTGAGACCGAAGGCAAACGCGACCCCAAGGAAGCCGATCCCAAGTTCGGGGAATGCCGCGGAGAGGATGGCGGCGCCGCAGCCGCCGAACGTTAGCCAGAAGGTGCCGAAGAACTCGGCGCTCGCCCGGCGCATCGTATCGTGATCCATCCCAGTACCTCTCGCTGCTGGCCTCACGCCCCATCTGCGAAGCGGCAATCGAGGCGCTTCATTTCCGACTTATCCATTCTATATGATAGTTTTCGATCCATATTATGCCGAATCGCAGGGCTTATTTATTGCACAAAACGATGTCTACAACAACAAGTTGGTCCAATATTGCACCATCGATCCAGCGTGAAACAAAACCTGAGCCGTTCCCGATTTGCGGTGCTGCACGCCCGACGGGGGCGCTGAGGGGCAACGGCGGGTCGATCCTCCTGTCGCGTCCCAGTCGGACATTCGGGATAGGCGAACCTGGGGATAGGCCGCTCCGGCCATTAAAACTCACCGCGTTGTGCAGCAATTCGGTCGGATTCGAATGCCGGTATTCGACCGGCACCGTGCTTGGCGATCGGCTGCACCGCCGATGTTTGTATGCTCCCCACAATGCTTTACAAATACTCGATGACTTGCAAGCCGTCAGACGCAGCAGCAATCTTGCTGCGACCCGGTACGACCGAGCCCCCGATAAGTCTATTTGTGTCTTATATTTTTCTATAACAGTCCGCGCTTTAAGCCTCGATGAGTAAATACATGGAATTAATTAGGCGATGGGTTCGCGTTTGTAATCGACGGGGGCAGAATTCAATGGGCAGGTTGACGATCCGGCGCAAGCTCATCGCCACGGTGAGCTTATTCCTGCTTCCGATCACCCTGTTTGCGGCGCTGTACGTGCAGCAGGCGATGACCAATGTCCGGTTCGCCGATGCGGAAAGGTCGGGCATCGCACAGATCAGAACGGTGTGGCCGGTTATGCTCCAGTCCGTTGCCCTGCCTGCGGGGGCGGTCCTGGGCCCGCAGATGTTGAAGGCCGAACGGGCCGCGAACCTGGCCCTGGCCGAGGCGAACAAGGCCGTCGCGGCCGGCCAAGACCTCGGCAAGGCCCTGTCTGGCTCCGACCGCGCGGCCCAGGTCGCGGCGGCGCACGCTCTCATCGATGCGGTGGGCGACGGGTCGAACCTGCTGCTCGATCCAGACCTCGACTCCTTTTACGTGATGGACGCCGCCGTGGTGCGGATGCCCGAAATGCTGGAATTGAACTGGAAGCTCCTCGGCCAAGCCCGGGAACAGGCCGGGCGGACGACCGTATCCAAGGCCGATTACGCCGCGACGCTCATCGACCTGGGTAAGTTGCGGGCCAATCTTGAGGGGGTCGAACGTTCCCTGGCCAAGGCCTTCGCTGCCAATGCCGGGGACACGAAGCGGGCGCTGGCGGAGCCGCTGGCGGCTTTCCAGGCTGCCTACAAGACCCTGTTCTCGACGGCCGACGATCTCATGCAGGCCCATGAGGCCGGGCGTCGGCCAGAGGCAGAGGTGGCGGCGTTCGAGGATGCGGTCGCCACGGTGAACGCCGCCCTTGATCGCCTTCAGACGAGCGCCACGGACGAACTCGACCGGTTGCTTAAGGCCCGCATCGACGGATTCTATGGCGCCATGATCGTCCCGGGCGCCGTGGGATTCGGCGTCGCGGCCGCAGCCTTCCTGATCGCGTGGTTCCTGGGCCGCTCAATCGTGGGGACGCTCGAGAATCTCGGCCTGCGCATCCAGACCCTGGCCGACCACGATGTCGCCGCCGACGTCCCGGAGGCGAAAGGCAGCGACGAGATCGCGGAGCTAGCCCGCGCCGTCGTGCATTACCGCGACCGCACCGCGGCTCAGATCGCCGAAGCGGCCAACGCCGATCGCGCCGTCGAGCGCGATGCCTGGGTCGCCCACATGATGGAGATCTCGGAGCAAATCACGTCATCCACCCAGCATGCCATGGGGCGCTTCCAGGAACTCGCCGGCGTGATGGGCGCCTCGACCAAGCACGTCCGTCGCCATGCCAGCTCGACCCGCGAGCAACTAGATCAATCCGTCGAGAGCCTGGAAGGTTCGGTCTCGGAATTCTCCGGGGTCGCCGCAGCGGTCACCCAACTGTCGGCGTCGGTGGCGGAGATCGCCAGCCAGGCAACGCAATCCAATGCGGTTGTACGGCAGGCGCAGGACCGGGTTCATGCAGCCCGTTCGCTGGCGATACTCCTCGACGAGGTGAGTGCACGCATCGGCAGCTTCAGCGACCTCATCAGCGGGATCGCGGGCCAGACCAATCTGCTCGCCCTCAACGCGACGATCGAGGCCGCCCGGGCAGGCGCGGCCGGTCGAGGCTTCGCCGTCGTGGCAACCGAGGTGAAGGAGCTGGCCGAGCAGACCGGCAAGGCAACGGCCGAGATCGGCCAGCAAGTCGCGGCTTTGCGCAAGGCTTCCCACGATGTGCTCACGGCGATGGAGGGCGTCGACGAAACGATCACGACCATGACCGTCGCGGCCTCGGCGATCGCCAGCGCTGTGGAAGAGCAAAGCGCGACGACCTCAGAGATCGACCGCACCGTGCAGATTTCCACCGACCGCACGCAGGTCGCGATCAAGGGATTGAGTTCCTTGCCGGCCGCCGCGACGGAGACCGACCGCCTTGCGACCGAGCTGGCGCAGTTCGCCGAAGATCTCCTCGGAGAGGCCGGGGCCTTCAGCCAGAAGCTGGAGGGGGTGGTCCGGGCGATTTCGGAACGGCGTGCAACCGAGCGCTTTCCCACGAACGCCCCAGTTCGCGTTCACATCGACGGCCGGCCCCGCGACGCCCGGCTGGAGAATGTGAGCAGGGGCGGAGCGATGGTGTGCTTACCCGGCGTGGAGGTGACGCCGGCCATGTCGGTGACGATCGATTTCGGCGACGGCCGCGCCCGCAGCGGCATCGTCAGCCATGCCAACCTCGACTTATTCGGTGTGAAGCTGATCGAAGCGGATCACCTCGGGGACGATCTGATCGCGTCGCTCGCCGCGCAATACCGCCAAGCCGCGTGAGCAGACGCCATGCCGGACGCTCAGCGGCCTTGTTACGCCAAGCCGGATCGCCCGACCTGTCTGGCTTAAGGGGAATGGCTGATCCGGGGATGGGTGTCATCGCCTGGGCGCGACACGCACTCAATACAGAACCGGTTCCGTCGGTCGAATGGTGGGCCCGGCAGGACTCGAACCTGCAACCAGACCGTTATGAGCGGTCGGCTCTAACCATTGAGCTACAGGCCCATGATGTTCAACGTGAACACCTTGTTGGACATCCCGCCACAACCGGTACGTCATGATCGGTCGGACGACGAATATCCCGCTTCTGTCACTAGCGGCCAGGGGCCCGCGGAGCAAGCGACCATCCGGCGCGCGCGCCTGTTCTCAACGGCGCGACACCCCGTCGACGCTCTCCTTTCATGCGCTCGGAAAGCCGAGGAAGCCCTACGGCGCATCGCAGTCCCGCCCCGGGTCCGATGGTCCCGCGTTTCAGGCTACGGCGCGGTGTGGGCGTATCTCCTCGCCGACCGTCGATGTAGGCGCCTCCTCGGCATCGGCCGGGCCGTCCAGATCATCGCACAGGGCCGTCGTCAGGACCCGGGCCCGGTGCCGCCAGAGGTCACGCTGTTGCCGGAAATGGGCGAGTCGGCCCTCGCTCTGGGCCAGGGCGATGCGGAGGGTGTCGATGTTGCCCCGCAGGGCTGCCGTCCGGCTTCGCTCCTCTGCGAGGGCCGCCTTCAGGATGGCAACCGCTGCGGCGTCCCCCGTCAGCCGCCCCTGGAGCGGCGTCTCCGCATCGACCATAACGCGGGCGGGCGCGGGGGGCTGGCGCTGAACGATCGCCTCCTGCAAGCCCGCCACGTCCAGACCCGCCAGGGACTGCTCGGCCTCGGACCGCTCAGCCAGGGCATTCACCTCCGGCGAGGGGGGAGGGGGCACGGCGATGGCTGCGGCCAGACCCTCCTCCTCCAGCACGAGACCGTGCAGCATGCGGAACACTGCATCGCCGTCGAGGCGGCGCAGGTCGAAACCGCTCTGGGCGGCCAGCTTGTCCCACACGGCATGGCCGGCGGGAGATTGGCCGACGAAGGCCATCGACCACTCCGTGAAGGCCCGCTCGTTTACAGGCCGGCATTCCAGCACCGTGACGTCGCCATGACGCGTATCGCGCTGGATGCGCTCGAACGTGTCCTCGACGCCCTTCTGCGGCCCCTCCAGCACCTGCGCGAAGGCGCTGCGGTTGAACATCAGCGCGCCCGTCACGCCGACGCGGGCGTTGTTGCGCCGGGACGCCGCGAGGATCTCCTCCACGGCAGCCTGTGCCTCCGGCCCGGTGCCCTCGAGAAGGTTCTTGCTGGCATAGACGAGGCGGTAAAACTCGCTCATGGGCCGGCTCTTATGGATCGATGTGGACGGATCGGGGCCGTCTGTGCTGTCGCCCCGGGTGATGCGGCGAGTCCCGTTCAGGGATTCAGCAGATGGAGCAGTTGTTCGACCGGGACCGGACGGCTGATGAGGTAGCCCTGCACATCCGTACAGCCCTCGGCGCGGATCCGTCGCATCTGCTCTTCCGTCTCGACGCCCTCGGCGACCGTGGTCATGCCGAGGCTCCGGCCGAGGCCGGCGATGGCGCGGATGATCGCATCCCCGTCCGTCTTACTGGACAAATCGTTGACGAAGGACCGGTCGATCTTGATCTTGTCGAAGGGAAAGCTGCGGAGATAGCTCAGCGACGAGTATCCCGTGCCGAAATCGTCCATCGACACGCGCACGCCCAACGCCCGAAGCCTGTGCAGGGTTTCGAGGGTGCGCTCGTTGTTCTGCAGAAGCACCCCTTCGGTAATCTCGATCTCCAGGCGGTCGGCCGCGAGACCGGACATCGCGAGGGCGGAGACGATTGTCTCGACCAAGCGATCGCTCTTGAATTGCGCAGGAGAGACATTCACCGCGACGGTAATTCCGGCCGGCCACGACGCGGCGTCGCGGCAGGCCTGCCGAATCACCCATTCACCGATTGGAACGATGAGGCCGACTTCCTCCGCCAGCGGAATGAATTCCGAAGGGGGCACGGTTCCGCGCTCGGGATGTTTCCAGCGCAGCAGCGCCTCGCAGCCGGTCAGGCGCTGGTTCTCAAGGTTGAGCTGCGGCTGGTAGTGCAGCAGGAATTCACGCCGGGCGAGGGCTTGGCGGATGTCGAGCTCCAGCCTGCGCCGGGCCTGCATGCGCACGTCCATCTCCGGCTCGAAGAACTGGTACGTGCCGCGCCCCTCGAGCTTCGCCCGGTACAGGGCGAGATCCGCCTGCTTCAAAAGGCGATCCGCGTCCGTCCCGTCCTGCGGTGCCAGAGCGATGCCAAGGCTGGCGCCGATCGTAAGCAGTTGGCCATCGATGATGTAGGTTCGGCCGATCAGATCGACGAGTCGGCGTGCCAGGACGGCGGCGTCCTCCGGATGCCCGACGGCGGCCTGGATGACCACGAACTCGTCGCCTCCGACTCGGGCCACCGTGTCGGTCGCACGCACGGCCGAACGCAGCCGGTCAGCGACTTTGGCCAAGAGCGCGTCGCCGACGGCATGTCCCAGCGTATCGTTGACCGGCTTGAAGCGGTCGAGATCGAGCAGCAACAGGGCGAAGGGCTCGGCGAAGCGGCCCAGCCGCTCGATGGAGGCATCAAGGTTTTCCCGCAACATCAGCCGGTTCGCGAGGCCGGTGAGGGGGTCACGGCGGGCGAGCTCGGCCGATTGGGCTTCGAGCATCCGTCGGGCGGTGACGTCCTCCAGAAGAACGGTCCACCCGTCGGGCACCGCCTGGATGCGCACCGAGATCACGTGCTGACCGCTCTGCGCCTCACATTGCATGGGGACACCCTCGGCTTTCGCACGACGGAGCATGGAGAAGCCAAAATTCAGTCCCGAGCCGGTGGCCGCCGCCAGAACCCGGAGAAGCGCGCGACCCGACATCCCCACGGCGGACGCATGGCCGGACTGGGAGAGGATACTGCGCGCCGGCCCGGTCGCGATGACGACGCAGCCCGTATCGTCCAGCGCGAGCAGGCCCTGATCGAGCCCGTCGAGATAGGTCGCAAGGCGGCCGACCGGATCGGGTCGGGTGTCGCTATCGCTGACGGCCGGACGGGCGGCGCGGATCGGCAAAGGCATCGGAGATCTAGCGGTCTTCAACTAGTGGGCTGCAGCGATTTCCATCACCGCTGCACCATGAACGCCCGCAAGCGTCACTAATTCGTGACCGCCAGGATGATACCTGGCACTTTACATCAATTTCCGCTGCGGAGACTTGCCGCAGCGTGTGATATTGAATTCCTGCGACCTCCGCGCATCGCCGGCGCCTTCCGACTTCCCTTGCCAGGGAAGCGAAGGCCCCTCATCGCGGAGAAGAACAGCGCCCGGCGTGCCTTGAAGGACACGCGTCCGCCCGATTCGCGCACTGACTCGAACCGTTCGGACCTGGATGGGGACGTTAATGAAGCGCTTACCATCCGACCTTAGCGCTGAAATGATAGTGTTGGAAATGTCAGGCGCGAGATTGTTTTGATACCATCTCAGCCATGACGACGATAGACCAGATGTCCGCACTCTTAGAGCGGTATCACATTCTGTGCGCCCTCTGCCTTTGACTCAAATTCTTGTCCGAAATCATGGCGGAACGCTCGGCGATCCATCTCATGTCGGCGGCCTGCGCCGCATGTTTCGGCGTCGATTATTGGCGCATGGGCACCTCGACCGGGGCCGTGATGAGCACCTTGTCGGTGCCGCAGAGCCTCACTTCGGCGCGCTTAGGAGGCGCCGTCCAGCGACTGGCGTGGTTCGCGGCCTTCTTCACCACCAGCGCGGGTGCGGTCCGCGCTTTAACCACCGCGACCTGGGCGGGATGGCCCTCGGCCTTTGCTGGGACCGGCGCGTCTGCGCGATCCGCGCGCGGTTTCAAAGCGACGCGGGGGCGATGCGCGTCAACTTCATCGGCGCCTCCCTCGCTTGGGCCGGGCACAACCTTGTCGTCGGCTCACCCTTCGCCCTTGCCTGTGATCTCTTCACCCTCGCCGGTCCGATGCTAGCTCTCAATGCGAGCCAGCCGATTTCACAATGGGATCGCAGCCTGACGAGTCCCAGGAGCCACAAGAGAAAACCCGCGCCATGCCCTTGGGGGACACAGCACGGGTTTGTGAGAGTTCGTGAAAGGACAGCACGCTAGCCAGCGCGCTGTCCTTGAATACATCAGGCGAAGAGGAAGTCGTGCGCCGACAGGTGCTGCTGATGGGTGTTCGTCAGGACGACCGAATCGTTCTGAGCGTCGAAGTTTGAGATCCAGATCGTCGACCCGTTATCGTAGATCTTGAGATTGCTGAAGTCGATTCCGAGCCCGCGCATATCAATGTGATCGAGGCCTTGCGTGAAATCCGTGATCGTCGCGGTGCCGAAACCACGGTGATCGAACACGAAGTTGTCGTACCCGCCACCACTGCTGATCGTTTCCGAACCGGAACCGGCCACGAAGGTATCGTTGCCACGCCCACCGGTGATCCAGGCCGGGCCGTTGCCGGCTACGACCATGTCGCCATTGTCGTTGCAGCGAACCGTGCAGGCCCCATCACCGAGGGCAACCTTGTTGATGATGGTGTCCGAACCGATCCACGTAAACGGTATGCTGTTCTCATACGAGGCACTCCCCGTATGAAGGTCGATGGATTCGTTTCCGGTCATCATCGCCGTGTCGATCCAGCTATCGACGCCCCACCGGTCGTGCAACGTGAAGCGCGACCAGTCACTCACGTCCATTTTGAACGCTTCATCTGTGTAATGAAACACATGCGACTGAGTTGGCGCCGACCCATAAAGGTCTAGCGTAGCCGAGTTAATCTTCACGTTGTCGCCGCTGACGGGATCGAAAACCTGTGCAGTCCAAGTCCCCTGTGCCGCCTCGCCCAGGAAGGCATGTGATGCGAGCGAGATCTTCACGCCATCGGGCTGAGAGTTAAAAAGATCACCCTTGATCGTCACTGAACTGTCGAGGATGATCGACTGCGTTCCCGACCCACTGGTCAGCACGACCTTTAGATTGTTGAGGTTGGCCGATGACAAATCGAGGGTCAGATCGGCGTTCTCAACGTTCTCTGCGCCTGAGATATTGAAGACGAAGGTCGCCCCTCCACGCGTCGCAGGAACGACGCTACCTGCAGCGACCGCCGACAGATGTGTCTCATTATTAAACGTCTGGGCAACCGGATTCATGTAGTTCCATACGACAGCTTCCCGGATCGCGTCGTGCGCATTGAGTTCTCCGAAACCTTCGTCGTTCGAGAAATGATATCCGCCACCATTGAAGGTGCCCGCATGGTTGACAGTCCACCCATAGGCCATGTTGCCCGTGGCCCATTTTGCGAAGAAAGGCAGCTCGTTGTCGTGTGACGCAAGAGCAAGGATGGACTGAACATCCCTGGCACCAAGCTTTCCGTTGGCGCCCAACATGTCGGCGACGACTGCAGCGACTTCGGGGGCCGCCGCCGATGTGCCACCGAATGTGTCCGTGATGGTTCCGCTGCTGTATCCCGCTGCACCGGTACGATCGGTCGTCGTGATCTTCAAGCTCGATCCACTGCTCGGAGCGGATGTCAGGATGGCCGCACCCCGCGTCGCATAATTTGAAACATCATAATCGCTCGCGATCGCGCCCACGGTGACCACGTGGCGGTCGGCCAGCAGGCCGTCTGTGTTCGCGTCGCGATGATCGTACAGCCAATCGTTGCCCGCAGCGAAGACGATCACCGTCCCCAAGCCGCCGCGGCCGACCGAACCCGCGTAGTTGAGGCCGTCAGCAAGCGCTTGCGCATAGCTATACGGAGCGGTGATGCCCTTCGACCACTTATAGACAGCGCCGTACGAGTTGCTCGTGACATCAAAGTTCGCCATCTGTCTGACGGCTTCGAGATAGAGGTTGAAGAATGAGGCGGGGCCATCGAAGACGTTGACGGCTGTCAGGAATGCTCCGTTGGCGATCCCCGTAACTTCACCGCCCGTCTTCGTCGGGTCGGCCGCGATGATGCCGCTGGTCGCCGTCCCATGCACGCCCTGGCCATTGCCCGCCAGGACACCAGGATCGGCCTTCACGCCGTTGATAATCAACTCACGCGAGGCGTCATAGTGAGTCATCAAAGCAGAGACGGACTTATCGATCCCATCGTCGTATATACCCACGTGAACGCCTGCGCCGTTGTACTTCGCAAGCATCTGATGTTCAGTCGTCGCCGAGCCGAACAGCGTGACGAGATTCCTTTGATCGTGCGGCACGGCCGGTGTGAAGAGCTTGGCCTTTATCCACTGGATCGCCGAGCTGAACAGACCCGTGGTATGGAACTCCAAGGAGCCGTAGGTGTGATCGCCGACCGGCGCCGCAACCGCCCCAAGGCGAACTGCCTGAGCAGCCAGCGAACCAATTAAGGACCCAAACGACGCTCCCGAAGAGCCATCCCGGAGTCTGAGAATCGAATCGGAATCCGACAGGCTGAACTCCGTATCGTTGTCTTCCGGCACCCCTAAGACACGGCCTTTGACAGCTCTTCCAAAGACAAGCGCCGAATTCGATCTGCTCTCGATTGATGAATAATCATTCGAACGAAAGCGGTATGACTGTGCGTTACTTGTTTCCGACATCTTGGACCCCCTCTAGGCAAATGGATGTTCCCGCGATCCATCTACAGAAACGATTCCTAATGCCTGAACGGATGTGTTCGTTGCACCGTACACACCATGAGTCAAGATGGAGATCCTGCTATACATGTCTTTTATCTTGAATCTATCGTCTTGGAATTGTGTGCAACTTATTTATTACTACTCTCGGTTTTAAGGCCGATGCGGCGGATATTATCGCCTCGGAAATATTCAGATCATAAAATCTGACCCGCAGGTGCTGCTATTTTCGATAATAATGCGATCTGACCCGCTCGAAATGGTCAATATGTCTTTTTCTTATATTTGATTACATCCTAATCAATATTCGGATATAAGCTTCGTGATTGGATTCATAGGTTAACTTAGAATGATGAGACCCGCGCTATCGATATGCTTGCAGCGAATTCGGTTCAAAGAACACATCCGAGCCGCGTCCACACGCGGCCCGGATGTTTCGATCTTTATCACAAGGCGAGAAAACGAGATCTCAGCCGACCGTTAGACTGGGCGGGTGTCAACGTCACCAGCGGCGCCAGCCACGATGCCATCCGCCATGCCAGCCGACATGGCGGTGCCAGCCCCAGGGTCGATGCCAACCCCAATGACGATGCCAGCCATATCCGTAATAAATCGGCCTCACCACATAAGGACGATAAAAGCCATTCGGCCGGCAATAGCCGTAGAAGTTCCGGTGAAAGCCAAGACCGCATCCATCGCGGGCCTCCGCCGTTCCCGCCGTCGCAATGACGGTGCCGAGCGCCAAAAGAGCTGCGCCGATCAACTTCATTCGCATCGGTCTGTACCTCCTTATAAGTAAGCGAGAAACACCGATTGCTAAATGGCAGTTGCGACAGCTGACGATCTTTCGTGTTGCATTTTGTTTCAATGCGTTACGCTCATTGCGAATGACTGTGTTCCAGGGTGCAATCTGTCGGCCATGCCCTGACGGAGCAAAGGAGGGATTGAGGCGACATCGGCGTACACTCCGCGAAGCATTACCGTGACACCGCTGAAAACCATTGATCTCCGCATTGGGGGAACAAGGGTTGGCCTGCTGCACCACTGTCACACCTCGCGGTGATCTGGGAATTCTCTCCGCGATGCGCTGAATCCGGTTTCACTGTCGAATTTGGAATCAGAGCGATTAAAAACTGAAGGTGATCTTGGATCCGGGCGGTCTTGTGCTTGCGGGAGATGCTTGATCGCGCCCGTGGCGTCGCCTAATGCCGTTCGGCCTGTCGACGCCACGCTGAGTTCCCCGGCCGGCGGGCCGGAGAGCTTTCATGCCGCCTGCCCGAGCGATTGTGTTCCGCCTGCACTGGGCGCTCGGCCTCACGGCGGGGCTGATCCTGGCGGTGATGGGAGTGACGGGGGCGCTTCTCAGCTACGAAGAGGCGCTCACCAACTGGGCCAATTCCGACCGTCAGGTGGTGCAGGTCCGGGAGATGCCTCCGCTCGCCCTCTCGACGCTGATCGGGCGCATCGAGGAACAGGAGCCCGGCAAACGAGTCGCACGCCTGACACTGAAGGGCGACCCCGCGGCCAGCGTGAATGTCCGTTTCGCCCGGGACAAGGCGGCGGGCGGGCGGCCGGGTTCGGTGTTCGCCGACCCCTATGACGGCACCATCCTCGGTCCGGTGCGAGGGGAGGCGACTTTCGCCACGATCCTCGACTTCCATCGCTTCCTGCTCCTGCCGGGGGAGGGCGGCGGTTGGGGCCGGCAGATCACGGGGGCCTGCGCCATCGCGCTGCTGTTTTTCGTCGTGAGCGGGATGGTGCTGCGCTGGCCGAAGGTGCACCGGGTGCGGATCTGGCTGCGCCCGAGCCTGTCGCGCCCCGGGCGGGCGTGGTGGTGGTCCCTGCATGCGGTGGCTGGGACATGGTTGCTGCCGATCTATGGCGTCATCGCCCTGTCCGGGCTCACATGGTCCTATGATGGGTTCAAGGACGTGACGAACCGCCTGCTCGTCGGGCCGCCCGCGGAGACGATGAAGGCGTCGCGCAAGGGTGTCCGGAGCCCAGGCGATCCGTCATCGGGCGCAGCGAGCATCGATGCGGCATGGAACGCTTTCCGGACGGGGGAGGGCCCCGACTATGCCCGGGCCCTGATCCTCCTGCCCGAGGACGGACGCGCACCGGTCCGCATCCGCTGGTTCACCCGCGACGACGACCGGCCCGCCGCGCGCAACGAAGCCCGTTACGATGGGTCCACCGGCGCGCTCATCTCGGCCGAGCGTGCGGCCAACCAGCCCCTGGGCAAGCGCATCGCGGGCAACATGCTGGAAGTGCACCGGGGCCGGTTCTTCGGCCCGGTCTTCGCGCTGTTGTTCTGCCTTGCGGCCCTGGCCATGCCGGGTTTCGCGGCGACGGGGCTGGTCCTCTATCTCCTCCGCCGCAAGGCCGCCGGTCGTCGAACCGCCCGACAGCCAATGTTGCCCTCCGCCGCTGAGTGAATCACAGGCGCGCGCGGATCGCGGCCAGAACCGAGAACGGCGCACCAGGCGCATTATTGAACTGGTTGAACGGCTGCTCGATGTAGCGGGCATCGGTCAGGTTGCGCAGGTTGACGGAGAGCCTCCAGCGCTCGTCGAAGTCGTACCACGCGGCGGCATCGACCCGGGCGTAGGCGCCCACCATGTAGCTGTTGGTGAGGTCGCCGAAGCGTTGACCGACATAGGTGACGCCGGCACCGAGCCCCAGGCCACGCAGCCATCCTTCCCGGAACTCGTAGGTCGTCCAGAGGCTGCCGCTGACGTTCGGCACGCCGACGAGGCGATTGCCGATGGGGAAGATCCGATCCTCGGTGATCCGTGCGTCGAGGAAGCCGACGCCGCCGATCACGTTCCAGCCGGGCAGGATCTCGCCCGCGAGGTCCGCCTCGAACCCCTGCGACCGCTGCTGTCCCGTGATGACGGAGAAGCCGGTGTTGACCGGATCGCTGGCGGCGACGTTGTCACGGGTGATACGGAAGGCCGCCACCGACAGGGTCAGGGTCGGCAGCAGATCGATGCGGGTCCCAACCTCGACCTGCTCACCCGTTTCCGGCCGCGGATTGCTGACGTTGAGAACGTTGGCGGTCTGCGGCGCGAAGGAGGTGGCGTAGCTCGCGTAGAGGGTCAGCGGCTCGAAGGGCCGGTAGATCAATCCCACCCGGGGCGACGCGCCGAATAACTCCTGCTCCGGGGACAGAGCCCGGGTCCCCGGTTGCCGATTCGCGTAGAGTTGAGTGCCGGTATCGAACCGGGCACCCAGAACGAGTTGAAGCTCGGGCGTCAGCACGATCTGGTCTTGCAGGTAGAAGCCGAACAGTTCGAGCTTCTGCTTCAGATCCTGCTGGAGGGTGAGGCCCACCGGCGAGACGCCGGAGAGGACCGGGTTCAGGAAGCTCGTCGAGGGCAGCACACCCTGCAGCGAATAGGGGTGGCGGAACCCGTTCGTGTACTCGAACCCCAGCAGCGCCGTGTGGGCGAGGCCGAACGTGTCGAACTTGAGCACCGCTTCGCTCTGGGTGTCCACCGCCGCGAAGGTCGAATCGACGGTCGATTCCCGGCGGGCGACGGTGGTGCCCGCGGCATTCACCCCGGTGTTGCGGGAAGCGAAGACGTGGAACACCCCCCATTGGCCGTTCACGATCTGCCGCAGGGTGAGGTTCTCGTTGACGTCGTGCTCGACGCGAATGGTCGTCGCGTTGATCTCGCCATAGTACCGCGACCACGGCGTGCCGTAGTACCGGCTGATCTTGTCGAGGGGCACCCTTCCGCGGAAGGCGGTGAGTCCCTCGTCGTACTGGCTGTACTGCTTCGAGAACTCGGAATTCACGTAGACCCGGGTGTCGGGGCTGGGCGTCCAGCTGAAGGCCGGGGCGACGAAGTACCGGGAGTTGGTGTTGTCGCCGAAGTTGCGGAAGGTCGGGTCTTCCTGCGCGGCGAAACTGATCCGGCCCGCGAGGGTGTCGGATCCGAGGAGCGCGCTCGACACCGAGCCCTGCACCCGCCGGAGGCCGAAGCCTCCACCGAGCACCGTCATTTCTCCTGAGGGTTCCAGGGTCGGCCGTCGGGTGACGATGTTCACGACGCCGCCCGGGTCGCCCCGGCCGAACAGCACCGAGGCCGGGCCCTTGATGACTTCCACCCGCTCGGCATTCGCAAGGTCGCGCTCCACGGGATAGAACGCGATGGCCGGGTTGATGAGGACACCATCGACGGCGAAGATCTGTGTGCTGAAGCCACGGATGATGTAGTTCTGCGAGCGCCCTTGCACCGTGCTGCCCGGCGTGACGTTGCTGGCATTGGTCACCGCATCGGTGAGCCGCAGGTCCTGCTGATCGCTGATCACCTGCCGGGGCACGACGTTGATCGTCTGGGGCGAGTCGCGCAGCGCCGTGTCGGTCTTGGTGCTGGTGGCCGACCGTGTCGCGCGGTAGCCACTCACCGGGCCGGTGGCGGTCTCGCTCGCCGTGCCCTGGCCCACGACGCTCAACTCCTCCAGCACGACCTCGTTCGGCGCCGGCTCGGCGCGAGCGGGGGTGAGGCACCCCAGGGTCAGGGCGATCCCGACAGGGGTCAGGCGTACCATTGCCTGCGGAACCCTGGTCCCGACGGGAGCGGGGATTCGTCTGCGGTCGGTCATGGCTCTGGAAAACACCTTCCGGCGCGACACTCGCGCCGTCTCGCGTCTTCGTCCGCAACCTCCGAAGGATCAACTCAGCAACGGCTTTTATATCTGTGTTTCCGATCATTGCCGGAGCATGTTTCACAAAGACAACAAAGACTAATTAGATCAATTCCAGGGAACAGATCATCGCCGTTGCCGTCCACAACCATCGATCTGGATTCGGGATCGGCCCGGTCGGCCCGCACTCCCTTGCGTCGTCCAACGAAAAATCCGGCGATCGCCGGGGCGGCATTCATCCTGCTCCTGCGGCAGGGGGGCGCCGGCCCTTGAGCGCGGCGGACGCAACGGCTACCTCTCCGCCCGGTGCGCACCCGCCACCGCTTGGCCGGCATGACCGGCAGCCTGCGTCCGAGAGGGCCGTTGTGGCGTCGAGTCTCCCCCCGATCCCGTCTCCGGACATCGATCCGAACGCGCCGAAGCGGCGCGTGAGTGCCCGCGGGCGGCTGCGGACCTATTTTCTCACCGGCATCATCGTCGCCGGTCCCCTCGCCATCACCGCCTACATCACGTGGTGGATCATCGCGCTGATCGATTCCTTCGTGAAACCGCTCATTCCGGCGAGCTACCTGCCGGACCATTACCTGCCGTTCTCGATCCCCGGCATCGGCCTCGTCATCGCCTTCGTGGCGGTGACCCTCCTCGGCTTCCTCACGGCCAACCTCGTCGGCCGTTCGATCATCGAGTTCGGAGAGGTGCTGCTGGCCCGTACCCCGGTCATCTCCGGCCTCTACAAGGGCTTGCGGCAGATCTTCGAGACCCTGTTCTCGGCGAACGGCACCTCGTTCCGCACGGTCGGGCTGGTGGAGTTTCCGGTGAAGGGGACGTGGTCCGTCGTCTTCCTGTCGGCGCCGGCCGCGCCGGAGGTGGAAGGCGCGCTGCAGGGCCGGGGGATCGGGGAGGGCGAACTGGTCGGGGTGTTCCTGCCCTGCGCGCCGAATCCGACGACGGGCTTCTTCTTCTACCTGCCCCGCTCGGAGGTGGTCGAAGTGCCGATCAGCGTGGACGATGCCGCCAAGCTCGTGATGTCCGCCGGGGTGATCCAGCCCGAGGATGCGCAGCACCGCCTGCACGCCATGGCGGCGAACCTGCGCGCCGCCCACGCCCCCGAATCACGGGAGCCCGCGCCAGAGAGCGTGTGAGCCGCGCTCACATTTCGCCGATCAGAGCGCAGAGAAGCGGGCCGCATCCCACCGCAGTGCCACGCAGGATTCCTTCGCTGCGCTCGTGATGACGTCGAAACGGGCGATCCGGTGGGGGAAGGGGCCAGCAGCGGCATTGAGACCGATCGCCGGGCCAACAAAAAACCGCCCCGGCGGCTGGCACCGGGGCGGTTTGAAGATCTTTGGTTGTCAGCGCTGCAGCGATGCCGTCTGCGGTGCGATGGTCGGCGGGGTCGCCTGCGCCACCGAGACGGTCGAGTGCTGCGCCGGGGTCATCCAGCCCGTGCTCGCTTGGATCGTCAGCGCAAGACCCAGCGCCACGCAAAGGCCATTGGCGGCGATCCAGAACGGGCGCGACGCCCGCTTCACGGCAGCCTGAAGCTCGTCCGCAGTCCGGTTTGCCGCGGTCTCTCGATCGGAGATCGGCATCAGCCACGGCTCGTTGGGGAGCGCGAAGTGGCCGGCCATCTCGTGAGAGCCCGGCAGGTGCTGGAACAGTCCGTTCGACATGTCCGTCCTCCAGATTCATCCGTGACAGCCCGGCGTACCGGGCCATTCGTTCATCTGCAGTTAAGGGACGATTGTGTCCGATGCAAGGTCTTAGCCTACCGGACGTCTGTCCGGCCGCTGGGATTTAGCGTAGCCCGTCCCGCTAAGTCACTGTATTGATGTTTATTTTCAAGTTCCTGCGGCGCAATGCCGAGTCAGGCAGGAATTTTTCGCCGCGGCTCCGTTCCTGTCGCTTTCCTGAACGACGCCGTTCAGCCAGCGCCGATCAGCCGGATCGCCGCCTCCCGCTCGAACAGGTAGAGCAGCACCCGGAGGGCCTGTCCCCGGGGGCTTTCGAGACGCGGGTCGCGCTCCACGATGAGCCGCGCATCGTCCCGGGCGACCTCCAGCAGGTCGCCGTCGCTCTCGATCCGGGCGAGTCGGAAGGCCGCAAGGCCCGATTGCCGGGTGCCGAGCACCTCACCCTCGCCGCGGAGCTTGAGGTCGGCCTCGGCGATGCGGAAACCATCCTCGGTCTCGCGCATCATTTCCAGGCGAGCCCGCGAGACCTGCCCCAGGGGACCACGATAGAGCAAAAGGCAGGAGGACGCCTTGGCACCGCGTCCGACCCGGCCCCTAAGCTGGTGAAGCTGCGCGAGGCCGAAGCGTTCGGCATGCTCCACGACCATGATCGTGGCCTCGGGGACATCGACGCCCACCTCCACCACCGTGGTCGAGACGAGGAGCGTGGTCTCGCCAGCCGCGAAGCGGGCCATGGCGGCGTCCTTCTCCGGCCCCGGCATCTTGCCATGGATCAGCCCGACCGCGTCTCCGAAATGCTGCCGCAGGTCCTCGAACCGCTCGGCCGCCGCCGCGAGATCGACGAACTCGGATTCCTCGACCAAGGGACAGATCCAGTAGACCCGCTCCCCCTGCGCCATGGCCCGGCCCAGCCCGGCGACCACCTCGTCGAGGCGATCGGTGGACATCGTGACCGTGCGGATCGGCTGCCGCCCCGCGGGCTTCTCGTCGAGGACTGAGACGTCCATGTCGCCGAAGAACGTCAGCGCCAGGGTGCGGGGGATCGGCGTCGCCGTCATCACCAGGAAGTCCACGGCCTCGCCCTTGGCCCCGAGGGCGAGGCGCTGGTGGACGCCGAAGCGATGCTGCTCGTCCACGACGGCAAGGCCGAGATCGTGGAAGGTCACCGCCTCCTGGAACAGGGCATGGGTACCGACGAGGATATCGATCTCCCCAGCCGCGAGGTCGGCCAGCGTCGCCCGGCGTTCGGACGCCCGGTCGCGGCCGGTCATGAGGCGCAGGCGCAGGGCTCCTGCGAGGGGTACGAGGCGCTCGAAATGCTGGCGGGCCAGGATCTCCGTTGGCGCCATGAGGGCGGCCTGCCGCCCGGCCTCGACGGCCGAGGCCATGGCGAGGAGGGCGACCGCCGTCTTGCCGGAACCGACATCGCCCTGGAGCAGGCGGAGCATCCGCCGGGGAGCCGCGAGGTCCGCGCGGATCTCCGCGACGGCCCTGGCCTGTGCCCCCGTGAGGGCGAAGGGCAGGCCCTCCGCGATCCGTGCCGCGAGGATTCCGTCACCGGCATTCACCCGCCCCGCCTTCCGCCGCTGGCGGGCGCGGGTGAGGGCGAGGGCGAGCTGCGACGCCAGGATCTCGTCATAGGCCAGCCGCCGCCGGGATGGCGTCGCCGGAACGGGCTGAAGTGGGTCCGCTTGGCGGGGCGGCGCCTCCTCCGGGCGGTGCTCGGTGCGCAGGGCGTCGGCGAAGGCCGGGAAGCGGTTCTTGGCGAGCCAGGCCGGGTCCTGCCATTCGGGGAGGGGCGCGAGCCGTTCGAGGGCGGCGACGGCGAGCTTGTTGATCGCCCGGGAGGTCAGCCCTTCCGTGGCGCCATAGACGGGCTCCACCGCCGGCAGGTCAGCGAGCCCGGCCTCGTCGAGGACCCGCGAGGGGTGCACCATCTGGCGCGTCCCGTCCCACAGGTCGATCTTGCCGGACACGTACCGGTGCGCCCCCAGGGGTAGCATCTTCTCGATCCGCGCCCGGGGCATGCCGAAGAAGACGAGGGTGATGTCTCCGGTCGCGTCCTCCGCCACGACCCGGTGCGGGCGCCGGCCGGCGCCCGGCGTCGGCGGCCGATGCGCCACTACGGTCACGCCGAGCGTCACGGGCTCACCCGCCGGCGCCTCGGCGACGGACCCCACGAGGCGTCGCGCCACGCCGCCCTGGGGCAGGTGGAACAGCAGGTCCACAATCCGCGCCTCCCGCTCCGGCGTACCGAGGAGCTTCTCGATGAGGGGCGCGACCTTCGGCCCGACGCCGGGCAGGGACCGGGCCGGGGCAAAGAGCGGATCGAGCTGGCTCGGGCGCAGGGTGTTGTCGGTCATCGCATTCGTGCGGGCGGCCCGCTTTCATCGCAGCGGCGGCTTACCGAAGCCTTCTAGCAGGCCCGCGGGAAACCGTTTCGCAGTCTTTATGAGGGGAGGGATGCATCCCGCCGGGGCGCGCACGCACGGCTCCGCTTTCCCCGGCCGGCAATCGTCTTACAACGCTCATCCCGCCTCCCGGCCGATCGCTCGAAGGAACCGCATGGCCGCCGACTTCCTCCCCGGTTTCGCCCACCACCGGATCGAGACCGCCCCGGGTGTCGTCATCCATGCCCGTTCCGCTGGTTCCGGACCACCGGTCCTCCTCCTGCACGGCCATCCGCAGACGCTCTCGACGTGGCTTCACGTCGCCCCCCGCCTCGCGCAGGGTCGCAGGGTGGTCGCGATGGATCTGCGGGGCTACGGCGATTCCGGCAAGCCGGAGGGCGGCGAGCGGCACGAGGCCTATGCCAAGCGCGCCATGGCAGCGGACGCCGTCGCGGTGATGCGCGCCCTCGGCCACGATCGCTTCGCCGTCGTCGGGCACGACCGGGGTGGTCGGGTGGCGCACCGCCTCGCCCTGGATCACCCGCGGGCGGTGGAGCGCATCGTGGTGATGGACATCGCTCCCACGGCCACGGTCTACGCCCGGACCGACAAGAACCTCGCCACGAGCTACTTCTGGTGGTTCTTCTTCATCCAACCGGCCCCTTTGCCGGAGAAGCTGATCGGCGCCGATCCGGAATATTTCCTGCGCCATCACATCGAGAACCAGTCGAAGACGCCGGGATCGACGCCGCCGGACCTCTTCGCCGAATATCTCCGCTGTTATTCCGACCCGGCCTGCCGGCACGCCATCTGCGAGGATTACCGGGCCGCAGCGGGCATCGACCTCGACCACGATGCTGCCGATTCGGACAAGCGGATCGCCGCGCCCCTCCTCGCCCTGTGGGGGGCCAGGGGCGTCGTGGGCAGGACCTACGACGTGCTGGAGGTCTGGCGCGAAAAGGCGGAGCACGTGTCGGGGCGGGCCCTCGATTGCGGCCACAACCTTCAGGAGGAACGGCCGGACGATGTCATGGCGGAGTTGATGCGCTTCCTGCCCTGAGGGAGGACCGGCCCATCGTCCCACCCTTGGCAGAAGCCCGCCGGGGGGACAGATAGTCATCTCGCGACGGAGCGGACGAGGACCACGGGCCGTGCAGGGCAGCACTACGGGATCGACGACGCCGTTCGAGGTGGCGGTGGTGGGAGCGGGCGCCGCCGGCCTCGCCTCAGCCCTCGGGAGCGCCCAGGCGGGCATCCCGACGGCCCTGGTCGGCCGTCACGCGCCCGTGGCGGATGGGCGCACCGTCGCCCTGCTCGACGGGTCCGTGCGCTTCCTTCAGGCCCTGGGCGCCTGGGATGAGGTCGGTGAACGGGCGAGCCCGCTTTGCACCCTGCAGATCATCGACGACACGGGCAGCCTGTTCCGGCCGCCGCCGGCCCGCTTCCACTCCGCGGAGATCGGCCTCGATGCGTTCGGCTGGAATGTCGAGAGCGCCCATCTCGTCGCCGCCCTCCGCCGCTGCGCCCGAAGCCAGCCGAACCTGACCCTGATCGAAAGCGACGCCACCGGCGCCGAGCCCGGGGAGGCTAACTCTCGAATCACCCTCGCCGATGGCGGCGTCGTGGAGGCGCGGCTCGTGGTCGGTGCCGACGGGGGCCGCTCGCCCTTGAGGGCAGCCAGTGGGGTTCCCGTTCGGGAATGGAACTACCCGCAGGCGGCGATCACCACGATCCTCGCCCACGACAAGTCCCACGACGACGTCTCGACAGAGTTCCATACCCGGTCCGGCCCATTCACCCTGGTTCCGATGTCCGGTGGTTTCCGATCCAGCCTCGTCTGGGTCGCCGGCAAGGCTCCGGCCGAACGCCTCGCCGCCCTCGACGACGCCGCCTTGGCCGAGGCGGTGGAGCGGCAGGCCCGGGGCATGCTCGGGCGGATGCGCATCGACGGGCCCCGCGGACTCGTGCCCCTGCGCGGCCTTCTTGCCTCGACCCCCGTCGCCGCGCGGCTCGCCCTCGTCGGGGAAGCCGCCCACGTCTTCCCGCCCATCGGTGCCCAGGGCCTGAACCTTGGGTTGCGTGACGCAGCCTGTATCCGGGATGCGGTGGTGCGGGCGCACCGGGACGGGCGCGATCCGGGGGGGAGGGCGGTGCTCGCGGCCTACGCCGCCGGTCGCCGGATCGACGCGGCCGCCCGTACGGCGGCGGTGGACGTCCTCAACCGGTCGCTGCTGACGGATCTGCTGCCCCTCGATCTGGCCCGGGGGCTCGGCCTCCTCGCGATGACCCATCTTGGGCCCCTGCGGCGAATCGTGATGCGGGAAGGCGTGTTGCCGCGGTTCGGGGCGCCGGAACTGATGCGGGTGAAGAGGGCATAGGCCCGCGGCCGATCGGTTCGTGCCGCGAGAGCGGTTTATGGAAAATTCGGATCGCGTCCTCTCCCCGTCAATGCGAGCGGAGCGAAGCAATCCAGGGATCCGCAACATCCTGAGAGGTTCCGCTGCCCTGGATTGCGTCGCTTCGCTCGCAATGACGGAGAGGCTTAGTGAGCGAACAGTTCCCGAGACCGCTCTAGATCATTGTGTGTGCTGCGTTTTTTGAAGCCGAAGGTGCGTCCGCTTCGGCGGAGACGCTAGGCAGAATGAACGAGCGAGGGTTTAACGGAGACGGCCCAATGGCTGGCCGATTCCCGCACAGCCCACCTCGTCCCCACGGCACCAAGCTTCAGAACGACGGTCTTGCCGCGACGCAGGCCCCGAGACGGGTCGCCAGATCCACCGGCGCGCCGGCCCGGCCGTCGCCGATCTCGCCGATCAGGATCACGGGGATGCCCTTCTCCCGCATCCGGGCCCGGAGGCGGGCCGCCCGACGCGCATAGGCAGGGTCGCGCCGGGTGGGCGCTTGAACCAGTACAGCGGCGGGAGGAGCGATGACGGCCAGCACATCGTCCGCCGCCTCGAGGGAGGCGGTGACGCTGGCATAACCCAGCCCGGCGAGTTCGCCTGAAAGGGAGTGATCGACGGCCCTGACGCCGTCGTCCACTACGAGGACTTGCTGCAGCGCAACCATTAGCTTGAGCGATATCCCATCGGCCCCGGCATGGAAAGATAGCCACGCCCGGAAACGTGATTCAAACCCACGAGACGGGAGTTGGATCCCCCGTGCGCACTTCGCAACGAAGGTGCGACGGGTAACCTGAGCGGTGGCTGAACCGTTCCAGGGCCGGCATTTCAGGGTGCGGGCCGAACCAACAGGGAGGCAGGCGAACCCCCTGCGCAATAATCGGTTTCCTGCCAGATCCCCTCCGCGGTACCGCGTTGCGAAGGCGCAGTGCGGTAGGCCGATGTCCGACTGAGGAGCCGGTTGTCCGCGGTACGCCGAACCACAAGGGGGCGGGACTCCGCACCGAATTCGCCCAGCGCCTCCCCTGAGTCGTCCACCGGAATCTCCCACCGGCCGCGGGGGCGGGTCAGTACGGCGTCCTCGTCCAGCACCAGCACATCGTGACAGGGAGGGCCCGCCACGTCCCGGGCGCCGGGCTCGGGCAATTGCACGGGCGCGCGGTGCACGACGTCGATGGCGCGCACGGTCCAGGGCAACGTCACCCCGGACAGGGCCGATTCGAAAGCACCGGGCACCACGAGGCGGGTGGGAATCGGGCGCAGCAGGCAGGTCTGAAAGGCGAGGACGTCGAAGGGGATCAGGGTTTCCAGCGTCGCCGAAGAGGCCAGCGCCGTCCCGAGCCCCGTGACGAGGCCGCGCAGATCGTGGGCCGGGAGCAGCGTGAGGACCCGTTCCGGCGTCCGCAGCCGTTCGCGATGACCCGCGACGAGGGCCGCGAAGGACGGCGCGTCACGGCGCACCGGATCGCGGGGATCGCCACCGGCGAAGGTGATGAAGCCGTCCCCCGGCCGGGGCTCGGCGATCCCCCGCTCGAGGGCCATGGCGTCGAGGCTGATGACCCCGTCCGGCAGGCCCGGACCGAAGGCGGCGATGAAACGCAGGCTGAAATGGCGAAGGGCCGTATGCGCCAGTTCGTCCGCCGGGCGACGCGATCCCCGCCGGCCCTCCGTGAGGATGCCCACGAGGCCGGCGGCCTCGATGGCAACGGACAGGGATTCGGTGTCCCAGAGGGGCGAGAGCGGGCAGGGCAGGTGGCCCGCCGCCTCGACGGCGAGGTGCGCGAGGGAGGCTTCCGCCCCTCCGGCGAAGGACAGGCCGATTCGGCTTCCCAGCGGCAGCCGCCATGCGAGGATGCCCCGGGCGAGACGCCCGACGATCTCGGCCGCGGTCTCGTAGGTCCAGGTGATCGGCGGCCGGCCGCACCAGGCCCGCCGGTCGCCGGCATCGCGGAAGACCACCCGCTGAGGATGAAGGCGCGCAGCCGCGAAGAGGGCTGAGGCGAGCCCGTCTTGCAGGGGCTCCACGGCCGGCGGTGCCGGAAGATGCGCCGCTTGCGCGTTCACTCGAACTCCTGACGGACAGCGTTCCGGCGGCACCCTCTCCCGATCTTGGTTAATCCGCGGTTGATGCCCAGACGCCGTCGGCCCTTGCGACAAAGCGGCCGGCGGCCTAGGGAGGCCCGCGGCCGGGGCTGACCCGTAGGGCGCAGGCGTCATGCCTTCGCCTCAATCGGAACGGAAGCAGCCGACCGGTCGTCCGTACGGATCCTTCCGATCCGCAGCGGTCGACGGCCTGACCGATCCGACCGGGTCTCGAGCGGCGATCGTCATCGCGGCGCGCTCCCCGGATCCTTCGGCAGGTCGCCGCTCAGGTTCCACGTCCAGGTAACGAACGCCCTAAGGAATAAGAGCCGATGTCCTTCACCCGCTCCGCGCCGCTCGCGCGCGCCGCCTTCTTCGGCCTCGCGGGCCTCGCGCTGGCGACGGTTCCGGCCTCGGCTCAGCCGAAGAAGCCAGCCGCCGCGGCTCCGGCCCCCGCCGCCCCCGCTCCGACCCAGACCCCCGCCGCCCAGACCCCGGCCGCCCAGAACGGCCCGCAGATCGTCGCCCTCAAGTCCGAGCCGAGCCAGGCCGACTGGACCAAGGTGTGCGGCAAGGACCAGGGTTCGGGCACCGACATCTGCTACACGACCCGTGACTTCGTGTCCGATCAGGGCCAGCCGGTGCTCGCCGCCGCGGTCTACGACATGAAGAACCCGCAGCAGAAGCAGGAAGTCCGCGTCGTCCGGTTCCTGCTGCCCCTCGGCCTGCTGCTGCAGCCCGGTATCCGCTTCAGCGTGGATGGCCAGGCGGCCACCGCCGGCCGCTTCGCCGTCTGCTTCCCCAACGGCTGCTTCGCCGAGGTCGGCGGCGTCGACGCGGGCGTGATCGCCGCACTCAAGAAGGGCACGACGCTCAACGTCTCGGTCCAGAACCAGACCCAGCGCGAAGTGACCTTCGCCGTGCCGTTGGCCGGCTTCGGCAAGGCCTTCGACGGCCCGGCCATGGACCCGAAGGTCCTTGAGGAGCAGCAGAAGAAGCTCCAGTCCGAGCTGGAGAAGCGCAGCGAAGAGATGCGCAAGAAGCTCGAGGCCCAGCAGGGCTCGGCTCCCGCCGCCCCGGCTCCGGCCGCCAAGTAAAGTCACGCAGAACGGGGGTGCCGTCACGGCGCCCCGGAACGAGAAGAGCCGGGCAGCGATGCCCGGCTCTTCTCGTTTGTCGGATCGATGGCCCGCGGGCGAAGCGTCAGTTCGTCGCCCGGTCGCGCATGCGATAGGTCCCCGCGGCGTCGCGCTCGAAGATCTCCTTGATCCCTGCGTGGCGGAGAGCCTCGCCCGAGTTGTCGGGCAGGAGGTTCTGCTCGGACACGTAGGCCACGTACTCCGTCTCCGAGTTCTCGGCGAGGAGGTGATAGAACGGCTGGTCCTTGCGCGGCCTGACCTCTTCCGGGATCGCCAGCCACCATTCCTCGGTGTTGTCGAACACCGGGTCGACGTCGAAGACGATTCCGCGGAACGGATAGATCTTATGGCGCACGATGTCGCCGATCCCGAACTTCGCAGTCTTGAGTGTCACGTCCGTCATCAATCGTTCCGTCCTCCGGCTGAAATAAGCGCGGCGGACGGTTCTGTCACCGGGTTCCCGGAACAGACGCGATGCGGATTGGTAGCCGGTGGACGCGGGCAGCGGACGGGAATGATGTTCACGCCGGAAGGGTCAACAGTCCGGCCTGACCGTCGCCGCAGCCGAACAGCAGCCGGGAGCCGCGCCCGTCCCAGGCGAGGGCGGTGATGCCGCTGCCGGCCACGGCCGGGCGGACCAGAAGCTCCGCCGCATCCGTGAAGCGAACCAGCAGGATGCAGCCATCCTCGTAGCCGATGGCCAGCACCTGCGCCTTGGGGTGGAACGCCACGCGGGAGACCCGGGCCGGCCGGACGCCGCATTCCCGCGGCGCCTTACCCGTCGGGCCTTCCTTGGAATCGAAGGGCCAGATGATCGCCGCCTCGGCGCCGCTCGTGGCCAGCCAATTCCCGTCCGACGACCACGACAGGGAGCGGACCTTGGTCGGATAGCCCGACATCCGCATGTGGCCGCGGTCGGGCTGGAGGCGCCATCCGTGGAGGGCGTTCTCCTGCATCGTCGTCACGACGAAGCGCCCGTCTGGCGACCACGTCACATCAATGTGCGAGCCCTTCCAGGCGAGGTCGTCGGGCGCGGTCTCGAGGTTCGGATACCAGAGGCTCGCGCCGTTGTAGTGCGATACGGCAAGGCGATACCCCTTGGGGGCGAAGGCAAGCCCCCGGGCGGTCGAGGGGGCCTGGAAGGTCTTCTCACGCCCCTTGGCATCGCGGGCCACCACGTTGCGGCCGGCCGAGAAGGCCACCGCCCCGTCGCCGTGGAGGGCGATGGCGTCGATCCAGGCGCTGTTGGCGGCGACAGCGAGCTCCCGGCAGCTGCCGTCGGCCCGGGTCTCGACCACCCGGCCGTCGTCACCTCCCGTCACCAGCCGGGCAGGGCCGCCGGCGGCCACCAGCACCCCGCCCTCGGGATGGGCCGCCACGCGGTGGACATCCCCATCGCGGATCAGGGCCACGTGCCCGTCCGCCAGGGCGAGACAGGGCAACTCGCCCATCCAGTGGGCAGCGACGGCGAGGTCCCCCGGCGCGATGGCGACCACGTGGCTCGTGAGCGAGGCGGTGGAGAGAGGAGAACTCATGGCGAGACCTTAGCAGCCGGCCGGGCGCGGGCGACCAGCAGGGTGGTGACCCCGGCCAGGGATGCGGCGATGAGAGCCGGGGGGATCAGGGCGTAGAGGTTGAGGGCGCGATAGGCCAGGGCACCACAGAGCGCGCCGACGAGGAGCGACATCCACACGACACCATCGCCGAGCCACCCCAGGGGCGATCCCCTGCGCGTCACCGCCTCGGCGATCTTCTGGCCGAAGCTGAACAGGGCGCCGGTGACGAAGGTCGTTCCGGCCCGGAAGCCCTTCACCCCGGCGAGGACGGCGTTCTGAGCTCCCATCGCCGCGGCGAGGGCGAGGCTTGCGAGGCCGGGCTCGGAGTGGACGAGGCCAATGGCGAGGGCGGCCAGGACGAGCAGGGTCTCGAAGGCCAGCACCGCGGGAGTCGCCCATCGCGCGGGCACAAGGATCGCCACGACGCTGCCCAGGATGGCCCCCGCGAGGAAGGACCCCACGAGGAGCATCGGCAGGAAGGCCCGGTCAGGGTCGGCGTCGCCTGCATAGGCGGCGAACTGGGTGGTGTTGCCGCTCATGAACGATGTGTAGAGGCCCCCGAGCCTGAGAAAGCCGAGGGCATCGATGTAGCCGGCCAGGGCCGTCAGCACCAACCCGGTGCCGAGCTGCCACCCCCGGTTCACGGATCCGCTCCCTGAGCCGGCCGCATCAACCAATCATTAACCAATTCAACGCCTCCGTTCACCAGAAAGCCGGGGCGGTTAACACACCGCTCACCAGACCTCGGCAATTCGATTCAAATCCGGCGAACGCTGGGTCGTGGGATCCCGTTTCCCCTGCGATCCGGCATCGGGCCTGTTGCCTGAGCCGGGTGAGTTGGAGTTGCGCCATGATCCCGTTCGCGTTCGCCGTTCCGGCCGTCCCGCACCTCGCCCCTGCCGCCACCACGGTTCTGGTCGTGGAGGACGAACCCACCGTCTGCGAACTCGCCGCCGAAGCGCTGTTGGACGAGGGATACCGGGTTCTCACCGCAGCGGATGCCTGGGAGGCCGAGGCCATCCTCTCGCGGGAGAGCGTCGATCTGCTCTTCACCGATATCGACCTCGCCCGCAACACGAACGGCATCGTCCTCGCCCGCCATGCCCGGGAGCATTGCCCGCGCCTGGCGGTGGTCTACACGTCCGGCGGCCGCGCCTGCCTCTCCAGCGGCGAGGCCGTGCCGGAATCCGTCTTCGTCCCGAAGCCCTATCGGCCGAGCCAGCTCGTGGCACTGACCAACGAGATCCTGCGCACGGCCGACTCCCACCACGCCTGAAAGGACCCTTCCGCCATGCGGCGCTCCCTGCCCGCCCTGATGTGCCTGACCCTGCTCGGTATGCTGACGCCGCAAGCGGGCGCCCTCGCTGCCTGCGATGTCCAAGGCGCGAAGATCGAGGAGCAGATCGCCGCCAAGCCCGAACTGCAAAAGGACGCCAACGCTCAGACGGTGCGCGACCTGCGCACCCTGCGCGATGCGGCGATCGTGCTCGAGACCTACAAGTATCCGGGCGAGTGCGAAGTCCTGCTGGGGATCGCCCGGTCCCTGCTCTCCGATCCGGTCAAGACCATCGAACAGGGCGGCGATACCGACGAGGACAAGGCCGAGACGCTCGTCGAGGCGCGCAAGCCCAAAGCCCCCGCCGAAAAGGCACCCGTCGAGAAGGCCCCGGAATCCAAGGCGCCTGCCGACAAGGCACCGAAGGCGCAGTAGGCGGCCGTTCGGCCAACCGTCCTGTTACCTGTCCCCGGCGCCAATCCTCGCCTTGGCCAGGGCACGGGAGAGCTTGGCCGCGATCTCGGCGCGCAGGGCCTCGGCCATCTCGATATCGACGAGCCGCCATGTCAGCCCGCGCAGGCGCAGGCGCAGCCGGGTCCGCTGCGCCCGGGGCCCGTCCGGGGGAATGGGGATCACGACCGCACGGAAGCCGCGCATCTCGGCGGCGGCATAGTAGGTCGCCAGCCGGTCCAGACCGCGGATGGAGAGCCCTGTGGACCGGAGCCCCTCCGGCTTGCGCAGGTCGAGCTTGTCGGGCCAGCCATCGTCCAACAGGTCGATCACCGTGTCGGGGGTAACGAGGCTCTCGGCAAGGGCGAGGGCGAGGCCGTAGGCGGCCTCGTTGAGGCGCTGCCGGTCACGTGGGTCGAGGTCGGGGTCGGCATCCGTCGCCACGCGCACCGCGCCCACGATCTGCCGAACCAGGGACAGCCTGAGCGTTCGGAAATTGACGTGCGTCTCGACATAGGCCGCATCGTGCCGCCGTACCGCGTCGGCGAAGTTGTAGAGGGCCCAGAGGGGGCTCAACGTGAACAGGATCCACGTCGTCGCGATGGCGAGGGGGATCGCGAGCCAGCGCTTCATGGCTCAGAACGAACCGGGCCGGATCATGCCTGCTCCGCCCAGGCCGAGAGACCGGCGAAGGCGGACACGACCTGCTCGTAGACAGGGCGCTTGAAGGGGACGATCAGGCCCGGCAGTTCGTCGAACCGTGCCCACCGCCACGCCTCGAATTCCGGCTTATGGGCGCCGCCGCCGGGCCTGATTACGTCGATCAGGCTCTCCGAACCGATGAAGCCGTAGGCGAACCACTTTTGGGATTGACCCCGGTAGCGGCCCTTCCAGGCCTGCTTCACCACCGCGTCGGGGAGATCGTAGGCCAGCCAGTCCGGCACCTCGCCCAATGGGCGTAGGGCCTCGGGGGGCACGTTGGTCTCCTCGTAGAGCTCCCGCCGCGCCGCCGCCTCGGGATCCTCTCCCGGATCGATGCCCCCCTGCGGCATCTGCCACTGGTACGGACCATCGACATGCTCTGGGCCGGCATCCCGGCGGCGCCGTCCCACGAAGACCCCGCCCGAGGGGGCAATAAGAGTGATTCCGACGCAGGGCCGGTAGGGGAGGCCGTTCGATTCGCTGGATTGTGCCATCGCCGGGACCATAGGCCGCCTCGGCAAGGGGCGGCAACGGCCGCGCCCGCGTATTCCCGATACCGCGGACCTCAATCCGCCTTGGAGACCCGTTTCGGCGCGCCCCGCAGCGCCACGCTCGCCGGTACGAGGCGCAGACCGCGGGCGTCGATGTCGCGGGCCCAGCGAACGATGCGATCGACGCTCATGAGAGAGCCCCCCGCCGACACGAGGACGAAACCATTGCTGCGGGCCATCGCCTCGGCGCGGGCGAGTTCGGCGTCGATGGCCTCCGGCCGCGGGACGGCGTCGAGCACGATCTCGGCCCTGGCATAGGGGGTCCGAGACTTGTTCACGGGCGGTGCGCCCTTGGGCACCGTCCCGTCGTCCACGAAGCCGAGGCCCCTGGCGCCGATCTCCCTCAGGACAGGCTCGAAGGCGGAATCCGCCAGCATCTTGCCGCCCATGAAGTTCACGAGACCGACATAGCCGGGGAACCGCGCGAGCACCCAGGCGAGCCGCTCGGTGTTTTCCGGGCCCTTCAGCGCCGTCAGCAGGGCTTGGGGCCCGGGGTCGCTGTCGGGATAGTCGAAGGGCTCCATCGGCAACTGGAGGAACACTTCGTGGCCCGCATCCCGCGCCCGGGCGGCGGCGCGCTCGACCTCGTTGCCGTAGGGGGCGAAGGCGAGGCTCACCGCCGGGGGCAGCCGCGCCGTGGCGGCCGCGGTGGCCGACTGGCCGATTCCGAGCCCGGTCACGAGGATCGCGATGCGCGGCCCCGTCCCCGGATCCTCGGGGCGGGCATAGACATCGAGGGACCGCACGCGGCCTTCACCGATCCGGGGCATGATGCCGTGGCGGCCTTGCTCGGACAGGCGTGGATCGGGCGCGGCGGCGAGGCGGGGGGCGTTGGCGGGGGGAACGCGGATGACCACGGCCTCGCTCGGCGCGGAGCCCGGCGGACGCACCACCGTCACCCCGGAGGCCGTCTCGACCTCCTCTGCGCTGCGCTGCTGCGGAGGAGCTCCCTCGGCGACGGCAACGGTGACGGGAGCGGCGGCGACCGGCGGAGGCGATCGGGGAGCCGTGGCGGGCTCGCGCGTCGCAATCTGTGTCCGCGCCTGCGGTTCCCCGCCCTGGGGATCGCCGAGGGCCACCAGCAGACCGAGGATCGCGACGATCGCCGACGCGGCAACCGCGGCCATGACCCCGGGCTTGCGCACGCGCGCCAGCAGCCCGGCGGCACGGCCGGTCTGCGGCGCGGGGCCGGTCTCATCGACCCCGAGGGGTCGCGTCAGCATATCGTCGGCGGGCTCGGTCACACGAAACTCGTCGCAGGCCCCTGTCCGCAACCGACGGCAGCGGGCGGGCCTCGTCCATATCTGCCGGCAAGTATGGTTAACTTTCCACTAAACTAAGTCGGCTCGGGTTCTGCGGAGGGGTCAGCGAGACCACCCGGGCCCGATTTCCGAGCTTCCCACAACGCCGTCCGCGCAAGCCGAACCGTTATAACGGCAATTAAAGCGACGCAATTTTTGAAACAACCTATGTTGTTTCTCGCTCTTCAGCTGCTTTTGCCAAACAAAATGTCGCGAAAGCTAGGCCGGGAACTTTCGATGAATTGAAGCATCGTCGGTGAGTTGCCGAGATAGACGATCACGGCCGGTCAGCGGAGCGAGACAATGAGCACCAGCGCACGCGATATCTACATCACGGCCTTACGGAACACCCACGCCGTCGAGATGCAGGCCCTGCAGATCATGGAGCGGCAAGTCGAGCGGCTGGAGCGCTATCCGGAGATGTCCGACGCCTTGCGTCGGCATATCGACGAGACTCACGGGCAGCGTCAGCGACTCGACGAGGCTCTGCACAGCCTCAACGAGACGCACTCGGTCATCAAGGAGGGGTTCCTCGGTTTCGTCGGGAACATGATGGCGCTGGGCCATACCCCTGCCCAGGACGAGATCCTGAAGAATACCTACGCGAATCACGCCTTCGAGAATTTCGAGATCGCGGCCTACACGTCGCTTCTGGACATCGCCGACATTGCCGGCCTCTCGGCCCACCGGGCGGCGTTCACCCAATCCCTGGATGAAGAAAAGGCCATGGCGCAGCGCGTCCATGACCTCATCGCCCCCACCACCCGCCGCTACGTCGAGCTCACCACGGCCGGCGAGAAGGCCGACAGGTAGTTAGCTAGTTGGGGAGGGCTTCGTCGTCACGACCGTCCCCCTCCGCTGGGAGGGGGACGTCTCACCGATCAGTTCGGCAGGCTGGGCTTGGGCTGCTGCGGAGCCGGAGTTCCGTTGGCGGCGCCCTTCTGGATGCCGTGCAGGAAGTCGACCGCCGAGATCAGCTGCTTGTCCTTGGCCGGATCCGGCGGGACGTAGGCGGAGGAACCGCCGCGCTCGTCGGTATCCTTCTGCTTGAGGTGGCCCTTCAGACCGGCCTCGCCCTTGGTCTCGTCCTTGCCCTTCAACTCGTCCGGGACATCCTGCAGCACCTCGACATCCGGCTCGATACCCTTGGCCTGGATCGATCGGCCCGACGGCGTGTAGTAGCGCGCCGTCGTCAGGCGAAGGGCGCCCGAGCCGCCCAGCGGGATGATCGACTGCACGGACCCCTTGCCGAAGGACCGGGTGCCGAGGATCGTCGCGCGCTTGTGATCCTGCAGGGCGCCAGCCACGATCTCCGAGGCCGAGGCCGAACCGCCGTTGACCAGAACCACGATGGGCTTGCCCTTGGTCAGATCACCGGACTTGGCCGAAAAGCGCTGGGTCTCGTCCGGGTTGCGGCCGCGGGTGGAGACGATCTCGCCGCGGTCGAGGAACGCGTCAGAGATCATCACCGCCTGGTCGAGCAGGCCGCCGGGGTTGTTGCGCAGGTCGAGGATAAAGCCCTTGAGCTTGTCCTGGCCGATGTCGCTGGTCAGCTTCTCGATGGCGCTGCGCATGCCGTCGAACGACTGCTCGTTGAACTGCGTCAGGCGGATGTAGCCGACGTCGTTGCCCTCGACCTTCGAGCGCACCGGCTTGATCTTGATGGTGTCGCGGGTGAGCGTGACCTCGATCGGGTCCTTCGCCTCCTTGCGGACGATCTTCAGCTTGACCTGGGAGTTCACCGGGCCGCGCATCTTGTCGACTGCCTGGTTCAGGGTCAGCCCCTGGACCTGATCGTCGTCGATCTGGGTGATGACGTCGTTGGCGAGCAGCCCGGCCTTCGAGGCGGGGGTGTCGTCGATGGGCGTAACGACCTTGATCAGGCCATCCTCCATCGTGACCTCGATCCCGAGCCCGCCGAACTCGCCGCGGGTCGTGGTCTGCATATCGCGGAACGCCTTGGCGTCCATGTAGCTCGAATGCGGATCGAGGGAGGTCAGCATGCCGTTGACGGCCGCCTCGATCATCTTCGATTCGTCGGGCTTCTCGACGTAGTCCGTCCGCACCTTCTCGAACACGTCACCGAACAGGCTAAGCTGGCGGTAGGTTTCGGCGGAGGCGGCGACGGCGCGGGGTCCGGACAGGAACTCCGTTTGGGTCGCCACCATGGAAACCCCGGCGCCCAGGAAGGCGCCGAGCATAATCAGGGATGTCTTGCGCATCAGCCGCGAACCTTCTCGCCAGGAACTTTGTCACCGGGGCTTTTGGCCCACCACGGCTCCGGGTCAATGGAGCCGCCATCTTTCTTGAACTCGACGTACAGCGTCGGATCGCCGTCTGGCCCGGGCGTCCCCTCACCCATCGAACCCAACGGTTCGCCGGCCAGAACGAACTGGCCAACCTCCACGCTGATCTGGTCCATTCCTGCCAGCAAAAGATAGTAGCCGTCGCCAGCGTTGATGATCAAGAGACGCCCGTAGGAGCGGAACGGGCCGGCAAATTGCACCCAGCCATCCGCCGGTGAGGCCACCACGGCCTTCGGCCGCGTTGCGAAGGAGACGCCGCGCGTCGCTCCGCCGTTGCCATCGGGCTGATTGAAGGCGCGCACGAGGCGTCCCACCACCGGCCGCGGCACTTCGCCCCGCGCGTCGGCGAAGCGGACCTTGGGGGCGAGCCGGGCGGGATCACGGAAGCCGGCTGCGGCGAAGCGCTCCTGCGTCACCCTTGCCTCCCGCTCGGCGGCGGTCTTGGCCTCCTCGGCGGACCGCTTGGCCGCGTTCACTTCGCCTTCCACCCGTTCGAGCAGATCCTTCAGGCTCTTGGCCTGAACTCCGAGCTCCGCCGCACGCCTGCGCTCGGCGGCGAGCCCGCTCTCGATTTCCGCCTGCCTTGCCCGCCGGGCCGTCACCAAAGCTTGAAGACGCTGCTGCTCCCGGGCCCAGCCCGAGAGGTCGTTGGCGAGCCCTTCCTTGTCCTTCGCGATCAGGTCCCGGAGCCGGACCATTTCGGTCAGGTCGGCGGCCAGGGTGTCGAGTTCACCCCGCAATTCGGGGACCACCGCCCCCAGGAGCATCGAGGTGCGGATCGCCGTAAGCACGTCTTCCGGGCTCGTCAGCACCGCGGGCGGGGGCCGGCGGCCCATCCGCTGAAGGGCCGCCAAAATTTCGGCCACGGTCCCCCGGCGCGCCTGGAGGGAGCGGCGGATCGCCGCCTCGCTGTCGGTCATCGCCTTGAGGCGCTCTTCGAGGCGGGTCATCCGCTCCTCGGTCGCCTGCGCCTGCCGCCCGGCATCGAGAAGGGCGGCATCGAGCTTGGCGCGGTCGTTCCCGATCGCGGCGATCTCCTTCTCGAATTGGGCCTTCTGCCCTTCGCTCGCCGTGAGCGCATCCTGGACGCGCTTGAGGTTCTCGGCCCGCCGGTCCCGCTCTTCGGTCGCCTGCTTGATCTTGTCCTGGTCGGCCGGGGCGGCGTCCTGGGGCAGGGCGGGAACCGGTGCGAGGAGGACGAAGGACGCGAAGACGAACCACGCCAGCGCTGCAGATGAGGACAATCTGCGAAGCAGGGAAAAAGAAGGGAGCGTCAAGAGCTTCGACCGACTCTTGAAGCCCTGCCCGTCATTGCGGGCGTCAGCGAAGCTATGACCGGCTTGGCAACGGGAATGTTCGGGGAAGCGACCCGTCGCGACGATGTCTGCGGAGGACGCGGACAGGAGCGAGGCGCGCGCCTTCACCGTGCGGGGAACCACGCTCACCCCGGCTCACCGCGGTGGTAGGGGTGGCCGGCCATGATGGTGAGGCTGCGATAGATCTGTTCGAGGGCGAGCACGCGCACGAGTCCGTGGGGCAGAGTGGCGGCCCCGAAGGAGAGGATCAGGTCCGCCCGCGTCCGAATTGAGGCATTGAGGCCGTCCGGTCCACCGACGATGACCGCCAGGGCCGGCTTCGCCGCGTCGCGCCATCCGGCGATCCGCTCGGCGAGGGATTCGCTCGGGAGGTCGGCCCGGCCGCGCTCGTCATACGTCAGGATGGCGCTGCCCGGCGGCAGGAGCGGAACCAGTGCCGACGCCTCCTCGGCCGCTCTGTCCGCCCCGCGCCTGGCACGGGACTCGGGAATCTCCACCAGATCGCAGGCCGGAAAGCCGAGGCCGCGGCCGAGTTGGGCCGCACGCTCGCGATATCGTGACGCCAAGTCGCGTTCCGGCCCGGCCTTCAGCCGGCCGACCGCGGCGATGATGAGGCGCACCGGGTGTGCGGTCGCTCAGCCGGCGGCGAGGCCGACGGGGCGATCGGCGCCCCACATCTTCTCGAGATTGTAGAAGCCGCGGACTTCAGGCCTGAAGATGTGGACCAGGATGTCTCCGGCGTCGATCAGCACCCAATCGCAGGCCGGCAGGCCTTCGACCCGGGCGTTGCCGAACCCCTTGTCCTTCATCTCGTGAAGGATCTTGTCGGCGATGGAGCCGACATGGCGCTGGGAGCGCCCGGACGTGATGATCATCGTGTCGGCGAGGGATGTCTTGCCGGCGAGGTCGATCTCGACCGTCTCTTCGGCCTTCATCTCGTCGAGACATCCAAGCGCCAGGGCCCTCAGGGCTCCCACGCGGGCGAGGCCGTTATCCTCGGCGGCGGTGGGACGGGGAGGGGCTTCGGTGCGCACGGTCTCTGTGCGAAGGGTCTCGGGCAGCGTCCTGATTCCTCGTGGGAGCGGCCGGCGGCCGTATCGTCAGAAAGTGGCGGCTTCGCAGCGCGATTGCAACAGGTCTGTGCGCCGCGTTCACCGGATGCGCCCGCGTCAGCCCGGCTTCCGACCCCGCCCGCGGGCCCGGATGGCCGTGGAGGACAGCTTGGAGCGCGGCCCGTGCAGGAACACCCAGGCGGGCGGTCTTCTGCCCGCAAGGGTCGCCGCCGCGGCCTCCGGGATCCGGTATGCCGAGAGCCGTCGGGCCGCCTTCGCGAAGAGGGGCGTGAGGGTCGAACCCGGCCGGTCGATCACCGCGATGGGCATCAGTCGCGCGATCTCCGCCGAGCCGCGCCAGCGGTGGAAGGTCGCCAGCGAATCCGCCCCCATGATCCAGACGAAGTGCACGTCCGGCCGGCGCCGGGTCAGGTACCGCAGGGTCTGGACGGTGAACCGCACGCCGAGGACCGCCTCGAACCCCGTCACCGCGATTCGGGGATGGGCGGCGACCCGGGCCGCCTGGGCGCAACGCTCCTCAAGGGGCGGGAGCCGGCTGCGGTCCTTGAGGGGATTGCCCGGACTGACGAGCCACCACACCCGGTCGAGCTGCAGGCGCCGCAGGGCCGTGGTGGTGACGTGCAGATGCCCGAGATGGGCAGGGTCGAACGAACCGCCGTAGAGGCCGATCCGCATGCCGGGCGCACTCGGCGGCAGAGTCAGCCGCACGCGGGACCACGCCGGCTTCGTCGATCACGACAGGCGCGGATCACGGCCGCGTCTGGCCGCGACCGTGGACCCGGTACTTGAAGGTGGTGAGTTGCTCGACCCCGACAGGGCCGCGGGCATGCATCCGCCCCGTGGCGATCCCGATCTCGGCCCCGAAGCCGAACTCGCCGCCATCGGCGAACTGGGTCGAGGCGTTGTGGGCGACGATGGCGGAGTCGACCTCGGCGAGGAAGCGGCGGGCCGCCTCCTCGTCCTCGGTGATGATCGCGTCGGTGTGGTGGGAGCCGTAAGACTCGATATGCGCGATGGCCTCATCGAGGCCTGCCACGACCCGCACCGCAATCACCGCATCGAGATATTCGGTGCTCCAGTCGGCCTCGGTCGCCTCGGTCACCCGGGGGTCGGCGGCGCGGGTCGCCGCATCGCCGCGGACGGCACAACCCGCCTCGATCAAAGCAGCGACGAGGGGCTTCAGATGCGTGTCGGCGCAGGCCCGGTCGATCAGCAGGGTCTCGGCGGCGCCGCAGACGCTCACCCGGCGCATCTTGCTGTTGAGCAGCACCGTCCGCGCCATGTCGAGATCGGCGGCCCGGTCGACATAGACGTGGTTGATCCCGTCGAGATGGGCGAAGACCGGGACCTTCGCCTCGGCCTGCACCCGCTCCACGAGGCTGCGGCCGCCACGGGGGACGATGACATCGACGCAGCCATCGAGGCCGGCCAGCATCATTCCCACCGCCGCCCGGTCCCGGGTGGGCACAATCTGGACGGCGTCGGCGGGCAATCCCGCCGCCTCCAGCCCCTGGCCCATCGCCCGGGCGATGGCCTGCGAGGTGCGGAAACTGTCCGATCCCGCCCGCAGGATCGCGGCGTTGCCGGCCTTCAGGCACAGGGCGCCCGCGTCGGCAGTGACGTTGGGGCGGCTTTCGAAGATCACGCCGATCACGCCCAGCGGCACGGCCACCCGCTCGATCAGCAGCCCGTTCGGCCGTTCGATGGCGGCAAGCTGGCGCCCGACCGGATCGGCCAAAGCGCCGACCTTCTCCACGGCCGCGGCGATCCCGGCGAGGCGCGCGTCGTCGAGCCTCAGCCGGTCGATCAGGGCCTCGGACTGCCCCGCCTCCCTGGCGGCGGCGACGTCGCGGTCATTTTCTCGCAGGACGGTGTCCCGGTCCGCCCGCAGGCGCTCGGCGATCCCCTGGAGGGCGATGTCCTTGGTCTGGGCCGAGGCGAGGGCCATGCGGCGGGCCGCCTGACGGGCCCGGCGACCGATCGCGGCCATCTGCTCCGGCAGCGTGTCCGGATCCGCGGAATCGGACCTGAGATTGAGGACGGGCACGGGCTGGCCTCGGACTTCAGCACCAGAGGGGGCGACGTCATCGCACATCGTCACGAGACACCACAAGGCTGGCGCCCCGCATGGGCGGTCAGCGGAGGCGAGTTGAAAGCCGGTGTGTCCGAGAAAAGCGGCCTTCCGACGATCGCAGAACGCAGATCACCCTCTCCCCGCCTGCGGGGAGAGGAAAACCTCACGATGAATTCGGGCGCAGAATCCCAACGCTAGAACAGCGCGAGGTCGTCCCGGTGGACCATCCAGGCTCGGCCCGGATAGTCGAGCAGCTCCGCGATCCGCGCGCTCGGATGCCCGATGATCAAAGCCGCCTCGGCGCTGTCGTAGCCCACGAGGCCGCGCCCGATGGCCCGGCCCTCGGGATCGCAGATCAGCACGGCATCCCCGCGGGAGAAATTGCCCTCCACTCTGCGCACGCCCACCGGCAGCAGGCTCGCGCCGCCGGCGAGGGCCTTGGCCGCGCCGGCGTCGATGGTGAGGCTGCCGCGGGGCTCCAGGGATCCGGCGATCCAGGTCTTGCGCGCCGCGGTCGGCGTGGAGCCCGACAGGAACCACGTGCAGCGCCCGCCGTCCTTTACCGCCTTCAGCGGGTTCTTGCCCCGCCCGTCGGCGATGACGAGGTGCGTGCCTCCCGCCACGGCGATCTTGGCGGCCTCGACCTTCGTGCGCATGCCGCCCCGAGACAGTTCCGAGGCGGGGCCGCCGGCCATGGCCTCGATCTCCGGGGTGATCCGCTCGACGATCGGCAGATGTCGGGCATGGGGGTCGGTGTTGGGCGGCGCTGTGTAGAGGCCGTCGATGTCGGAGAACAGCACCAGCACGTCGGCGTCGATCATCGTGGCGACCCGGGCGGCGAGGCGGTCGTTGTCGCCGTAGCGGATCTCGGCGGTCGCCACCGTGTCGTTCTCGTTGACCACCGGCACCGCGCGCAGTTCGAGCAGTTTCTGCACCGTGGAGCGGGCGTTGAGGTAGCGGCGGCGCTCCTCCGTGTCCTGCGGGGTGACGAGGATCTGCCCCGCCACGATGCCGTGGTGTCCGAGCGCCTCCGCCCAGTGCCGCGCCAGGGCGATCTGCCCGACGGAAGCGGCCCCCTGGCTCTCCTCCAGCCGAAGCCCCCCCGGCGGCAGGCCGAGCACGGTCCGGCCCAGGGCGATGCTGCCGGACGACACCACGAGAACGTCGACCCCGCGGGCATGTAGGTCGGCGATGTCCTCGGCCAGGGCCGCCAGCCAAGCGTGGCGCAGGCGGCCGCGGGAACGATCGACCAACAGGGCCGAACCGACCTTGATGACGACGCGGCGGAAGGTGTCGAGGGCGGGGATCATGAGTCTCGTCGGGCAGGATCGCGGGTGAGATGTGACGGAAGACGGGGCGTTTGAACAGCCGAGCCGTCAGAGGGGCGTCTCGCGCTGCGGCAGCGAATGACACGTTTGACCGACCGTCATCATCCCTCACATGCTCGTGAATTCGACGGTATACAAAATACATTAGGCGGACGGCTGGGGCACGGCGGAGAGCGCCGACCCCCAGAAAACACCGAAGAGATAGTGATCATGGACGCCAACAGACGGACCTTCCTCGGTACGGCCGCGCTCGGTGCGGGCGGACTCGTGGCCCTCAGCCAGACGGCGAATGCCGCCGTCACCCCCGGCACCGACCACGGTCAGCCGGGCGAGGGCGGCTTCGGCCGGCAGGTCACCTCCCTGCAGGGCGGCGCTCAGGTCGCCTACCACGATCCGAAGGATGTCGGCGCCATGCCCGACTTCCACTTCTCCCTCGACGGCAACAAGCCGAAGGTCACGAGCGGCGGCTGGGCCAAGGAGGCGACCGTCCACCAGTTCCCCATCAGCAAGGGGATCGCGGGCGTCCACATGTATCTGGAGCCCGGCGCCTCCCGGGAGCTGCACTGGCACGCCATCGCCGCGGAATGGGCCTACGTCATCGACGGGCGCTGCCAGACGGTGGTCCTCGACCCGTCGGGGGCGAGCGAGATCAACAACTACGAGCCCGGCGACCTCTGGTACTTCCCCAAGGGCCACGGCCACTCGATCCAGACGATCGGCGACAAGCCGTGCCATTTCATCCTGTCCTTCGACAACGGCGCCTTCTCCGAGCACGGGACCTTCTCGATCACCGACTGGATCGACGTGACGCCGAAGGACATGCTCGCCCTCGATTTCGGCTTGCCGGCCGACGTGTTTGACAAGTTCCCGAAGGGCGAGGCCTACATCCAGGCCGGTCCGGTCGTCCCGGTCTCGCAGGCCCTCGATGCCCCGTGGCCGAAGGAATCCACCCACAAGTTCCGCCTCCTCAAGGACCCGCGGGCGGTGCGTGAGTTCGACGGCGGCACCTTCCGGCTGGCGACGGTCGATGAATGGCCTATCCAGAAAACCATGTCGGGCGGGGTGATGACGATCCGGCCGGGCCAGATGCGCAAGCTGCACTGGAACGTGAACGCCAACGAGTGGCACTTCTACCTGAAGGGCAAGGGTCAGGTCGCGGTGTTCGGCTCGGGCGGCCGGGGCAAGGTCGCGGAGTTCAAGCCGGGCGACGTGGCCTACATCCCGATGGGGTTCGGCCATGCCATCAAGAACATCGGCGACGAGGACCTTGAGATCATCCAGACCTGGGACAACGGCAAGTTCGAGGAAATTGACCTCGACGCCTGGGTCAAGGCGAGCCCGAACTACCTGCTCTCCAACAACTTCCCCGGCGTCTCGCCGGAGACGATCGCCAAGATGAAGCAGGCCTGACGCCAACGGGGAGGGGGCCGGCGAAGGGCCCCCTCCTTCACGGCTGCCACGCGGCCACGGCCGGGGCCTCCGCGGCCCGGCCTTGCTCGATGGCGTCCTGCAACGCCCTCAGCGCCTCGGGCACCCCCTTGCGGCTCGCCGAGGAGAGTACCATCGGCGCCTTGCCCGCCGCCCGCTTCAGCTTGGCGGTCTGGCTCTTCAGGGTCTCCGGGTCGAGGGCGTCGGCCTTCGACAGGGCGACGATCTCCGGCTTGTCGGCGAGGTCGTTTCCGTAGGCCTCGATCTCGGCGCGGACCAGCTTGTACGCCTTGCCGGCATGCTCGCTGGTGCCATCGACGAGGTGGAGCAGCACCCGGCAGCGTTCCACGTGGGCGAGGAACTTGTCGCCGAGGCCGACGCCCTCGTGGGCGCCTTCGATGAGGCCGGGAATGTCGGCGAGGACGAATTCGCGTCCGTCGGCCCGCACTACCCCGAGGCCCGGATGGAGCGTGGTGAAGGGATAGTCGGCGATCTTGGGCTTGGCCGCCGTGACGCTCGCCAGGAAGGTCGACTTGCCGGCGTTCGGAAGGCCCACCAGACCGGCATCGGCGATGAGCTTCAGGCGAAGCCAGATCCACATCTCCTGGCCTTCGAGGCCGGGATTGGCATGTTTCGGCGCCCGGTTGGTGGAGGTGGTGAAGTAGGCGTTGCCGAACCCGCCGTTGCCGCCCTTGGCGAGGCGCACCCGCTGGCCGATCTCGGTCATGTCGGCGATCAGGGTCTCCCCGTCCTCGGCGAAGACCTGGGTGCCGGCGGGCACCTTCAGCACGGCGTCCGCCCCGGAGGCGCCGTGGCAGTTGGAGCCCATGCCGTGCTCGCCCTTCTTGGCCTTGAAGTGCTGCTGGTAGCGGTAGTCGATCAGGGTGTTGAGCCCCTCGACGCATTCGATCCAGACATCGCCGCCCCGACCGCCGTCGCCGCCGTTCGGGCCGCCGAATTCGATGAACTTCTCCCGCCGGAACGACACGCAGCCGGCGCCGCCGTCGCCGGAGCGGATGTAGACCTTGGCTTCGTCGAGAAATTTCACGGGACCGTCTCGTTGTCGTGAGCCGGACTCGGTTGCCCGGCTGAAAATCGTTGCATCGCGCCCACCGTCATTGCGGGCGCAGCGAAGCAATCCTGGGATGCGTCAAGGCTACGAGTCTCCCGCTGCCCCGGATCGCCTCCCCCCGTCCGCGATGACCGGACAGGGTATATCTCATTCGGCTGCGGCAAGCTCGTGCCGGTCGCTGCCCGCCCGGGCGCGCCAGCGCCCCCGCTCCAGGCGAAACCGGTCGACCTCGCGCTCGCCCCCTCGGGCAGGGAAGCCCGCCATGGCCCGGCCGGTCCAAACGAAACCCGTCTTCTCCAGCACCCGCCGGGAAGCCACGTTCGTCACCGGTGCCGACGCGTCGAGGCGCGTCGCCGGGGTCCAAGCGAACCACGCATGGATCAGGGCGCCTGCCGCCTCGGTCATCAGCCCATGACCCCAGTGCGGTCGGCCGAGCCAGTAGCCGAGATGGGCGGGTGATTCGTCGTCCTCGCAGGTGATCGACACCACGCCCAGGGCCCGACCCGGCCGGCCCCGCTCGCAGAGGGCCAGGATCAGGCCCGTGCCCGCGGCATTGCCGGCCCGGCTCGTCACGATGAACGCGTCCGCATCGGCCCGCTCGAAGGGCAGGGGGATGCTCGCGGTCATCTCCGCCACACCCGGCTCGGAGGCGAGGCGGTGGATGGTCTCGGCGTCGCGGGCCGCCGGCCAGCGCAGCCACAGGCGACGGGTCTCGATCCGGAAGACGTCGTCGCGGAACAGATCAGGGAACATGGCGTCCTCGCCAGCGACGCTCCCCGCGGGATGCGGCGCCCAGAGACGACGAAGGGGAGGATGGTGTCCCATCCTCCCCGGTGTTCCGTCAGACCAGTCCCTTAGAGGGGCGGCTCACGTCTCCGGTCCGGTGTGGGACACCGTCGCGGGACGCTCGCTTCGCCTCTCGGGCGCCCGCCTGTTACTCCGCGGCCTCGGCCAGCGGCACCACGGCTACAAAGGCGCGCCCGCGGCGCGTCTCGAACTGCACGGTGCCGGGTTTCAGCGCGAACAAGGTGTGGTCCTTGCCCATGCCGACATTGGCGCCGGGGTGCCACTTGGTGCCGCGTTGGCGCACGATGATGTTGCCCGGAATCACGGCTTCCGAGCCGAACTTCTTGACGCCGAGGCGCCGGCCTTCCGAGTCGCGGCCGTTGCGGGACGAGCCGCCTGCCTTCTTGTGTGCCATCTCTCGAACTCCGAATCTGTCTCAGGGGGTCGCGCGGATCGCGGGCTCAGGGAAGCCCGCGCTCGATCACGCGGAAATGCCGGTGATGCGCACCACCGTGTGGTGCTGACGGTGGCCGCGCTTGCGGCGCGAATTCTGCCGGCGGCGCTTCTTGAAGGCGATAACCTTCTTGTCCCGGCCGTGGCTGACGATCTCGCCCGTGACGCTGATGCCCGACAGGGTCGGCGCGCCGACCTGGGTGGCGCCGGCGCCATCAGCGAAGAGGAGAACCTCGCCGAAGGTCACGGTCTCGCCGGCCTCACCCGCGAGGGTGGCGATGGTGATGGTATCGTTGGCGGCGACGCGGTACTGCTTACCGCCCGTCTTGATGACTGCGAACATCGTTCTCTCGTGCTCTCGAACGGCCTCCGGGAGCCCTGCGGCGGCCCTGGACCGGCTTCTTGTTTGAGTCATTGGCCGGGCGAACCGGACAACGCGAAAACGCGCGAATCCTGCGATCAGGCCGCGCGTCGTGCGCGGTGTCTAGTGTGTGGAGCCGGTGGCTGTCAATCCGCGCCTCAGCGGACGAGGACATCCCTGGCGACGGTGCCCTGCGGCCCGAAGGCGTCGATGGCCGCGTCGCACCAGACCGCTTGGCCGTCCGCGGCGAGGCGCTGGCGCAGGTCCGCGGCGCGGCTGCGCAACTTGGCCTCCAGCATCGCTTCCTGCGCCGGAACGACCTTCGCCGCCAGCCGCAGGGTCGTGAGCCGCCCCGCCCGAAGATGAGTGCCCGGGCAATTCTGTTCGGCGAGGATCGTCGTCGCCGCCGCCTCGGCATAGGCATCCAGGGGCGAAAGCCCGTTCGCCGGGGGCGGGGGGGCTGCCGCTTTCTCCACCGCGGACGCCCCGGTCGCGCCGGCGAGGGCGAGGATCACCGCCACGATCGTCTGCCGCCTTACCACGGTCTCTCCTCTCCAACCCGGCGCATCCCGGTCAGGGGGCTGCCTTGAACTCCCCTTCGATGCGAAGGGTCACTTCGTCTCCGACCAGGGGCAGGAAGGCGCTGATCCCGAATTCGGAGCGCTTGATCACGGTCCGCCCGTCGAACCCGACTGTATAGCGCCGATCGATGAGGTTCGTGCCCGCTTGGTTGAAGGTCGCGTCCAGGGAGACCGGCTTCGTCACCCCGCGCAGGGTCAGGTCCCCGGTGATCCGGGCCGTGGTCGGGCTCGTCTGCTCGACTCCCGTGGCCGTGAAGCTGGCCGTGGGAAATTTCGGCGTGTCGAAGAAATCGGACGCGGCAAGGCGCTCGTCGAGGCGGCTGTTCCCGGTCAGCACCCCGCTCAGGGGAACGGTGACGGATAGGCGGCTGCGGGCCGGCACCTTCGGATCGAGGTCCAGGGTGGCGCTCACACCGGTGAACTGGCCGTAATAGGTCGAGTAGCCGAGATGGGAGACGGACCACGTGATCTTCCCGTGATCCGGATCGAGGACGTAGCGGCCGGCCTTGACCTGCGTCGGGTCCTGGGTCGGCGCCTGCGTCGGAGCCGCGGCAACCTGAGCGAGGCCGGCCGTCGCGTTCATAAGCAGGGCCGCGAGGGCGAAGGCTGTGGCGCGCATTCGATATCGTGGATGGGGCTGAACTGCGTCGGCTCATTCCACGAAGCCCGGCAGACCTCAAGCACCCGTCGGCACGTTCCCCTTTCGCCCGGGGTGCTCTAATCCCCCCGCAGGATACGGGCGGGCAGGGCATGATCGGCAAGCTGAAGGGCGTGGTCGATTCCTACGGCGAGGATTTCGTGATCCTCGACGTGCAGGGGGTGGGCTACGTGGTGCATTGTTCGGCGCGGACACTCCAGCGGCTACCCCCGGTCGGCGAAGCGACGTCCCTCTCCATCGAGACCTTCGTCCGCGAGGACATGATCCGCCTCTACGGTTTCCGCTCGGATGCGGAGCGCGAGTGGTTCCGCCTGCTGCAGACCGTCCAGGGTGTCGGCGCCAAGGTCGCCCTCGGGGTCCTCTCCGTGCTGGAGCCGCCGGCCCTGGCGACCGCCATCGCTACGGGCGACAAGGGCGCCATCGCCCGCGCCCCCGGGGTTGGCCCGCGGCTCGCCGCCCGGGTCACCGCCGAACTGAAGGACAAGGCCCCGGCCTTCTCGCCCATCGATCCCGCCCTGGTCGCCCTCTCGGGAGCGGTCGAGGAAGGCACGGCGCCGCAACCGGTGAGCGATGCCATCTCGGCCCTCGTCAACCTCGGCTACCAGCAGGCCCAGGCCTCGGCCGCCGTGGCCGCCGCGCTGAAGGGTGCGGGCGAGGGCGCGGAGGCCAAGACGCTGATCCGTCTCGGCCTGCGCGAACTCGCCCGGTAGCCCCGCGGAGAGACGGCGAATCCCTCCTTTGTTTCATCCCGTCCCTCATCCTGAGGTGCCGCAAAGCGGCCTCGAAGGAGGGCTCCAGGGATCGCGCGACTACGGAAGACATCCTTCGAGGCCCTCGCTCCGCGACGGCACCTCAGGATGAGGGCGAGGGTGGGAATGGAGGCGTGGCGAGGGTGTCCGCGGGGCCTTCGCAGGCAGCCCTGCGACCGTTCGCACAGGGCGCCCGGGCGATCCGCGCTTGACCAATTGTCTTCGCGCTGCCATCTCCCCCCTCGCGCTAAGGGATTGATAAAGCTCTAGTTTTCAACAATTCCAAACTGGCGCGCGACTGTGGAACGGATTTGTCGATCGCATGATCGTCTGCTCCTGCAACGTCCTCTCGGACGGCGCCGTGCGCTCCTGCCTCGGCCCGGGACCGGGTTGCCCGCGGACCCCGGCGCAGGTCTACGCCTGCCTCGGCTGCAGCCCGAAATGCGGGCGCTGCGCCCGCACCATCCGGGAGATCATGCGCAACGCCCTCGGGGAAGACATTCCCACCGGGGAACACGGCCATTCCTGCGGCAGTGCTTGCGCGAGCGCCTGTACTCTGGTGAAGCTTCCGGGAACGGAGGAGCGGGTCAGCGCCTGATCGGGCGGTCCCCCTCCGATTCTCTGTCTGGGGGAGTTGTGAGTATGAAGGGCGACGCCAAGGTCATCGAGTATCTCAATCGCGGCCTGCGCAGCGAGTTGACCGCGGTGAGCCAGTACTGGCTGCACTTCCGCATGCTCAACGATTGGGGATATGTCGAGCTGGCCAAGTTCTGGCGCAAGGAATCCATTGAGGAGATGAACCACGCGGACCGGTTCATCGACCGGATCCTCTTCCTCGACGGCTTCCCGAACCTGCAGGAACTCGATCCGCTGCGGATCGGCCAGAACGTGCAGGAGATCCTGGAATGCGATCTCGCGGCCGAGAACGGGGCGCGGGCGCTCTATCTCGAAGCGGCGCAGTATTGCGAGTCGATCAACGAGCGGGTCTCCAAGAACCTGTTCGAGCATCTCGCCGAGGACGAGGAAGGCCATATCGACTTCCTCGAGACGCAGCTCGAACTCATCAGGCAGATCGGCCTGCCGCTCTATGCGCAGAAGCATATCGGCGGCCTGGAGCAGATCGCGCCCGAGACGAAGTGAGGCCTGAAGCCTCTCCGAGCAAACGGGTGCCGCCCCCGGGCGGACCCCTTCCGTGACGCGGTTAGACGGACAGGTTCGAGATGCAGCTCGTCGTAGTCGGCGCCGACGGGCGCATGGGACGGATGCTGGTGCGGGCGGTGGCGCAGGCCGAGGGGTGCACCCTCTCGGCGGCGATCGAGCGGGAAGGCTCGCCCGTCCTCGGGCAGGACGCCGGCACCCTCGCGGGCCTGCCGGCTTTGGGCGTCCCGGTGACGGCCGACGCGCTGACTGCCTTCGCCGCCGCCGACGGCGTACTCGACTTCACCGCCCCGGCCGCCACGGTGCACTTCGCCGAACTCGCCGCGCAGGCGCGGATCGTCCACGTGGTCGGCACCACCGGCCTCTCTGAGGACGATCTCGCCAAGCTGAAGGCGGCGTCCTACCACGCCCGCATCGTCCGCTCGGGCAACATGTCCCTCGGGGTGAACCTCATGGCGGCCCTGGTCCGCAAGGTGGCGGCGACGCTGGGGGCGGAGTTCGACATCGAGATCCTGGAAATGCACCACCGCATGAAGGTGGACGCGCCCTCCGGCACCGCGCTCCTGCTGGGCGAGGCCGCCGCCGAGGGCCGGGGCGTCGACCTGCCGGCCGTGCGTGTCTCCACCCGGGACGGCCATACCGGCGCGCGGAAGGCCGGCGACATCGGCTTCGCGACCCTGCGGGGCGGCTCGGTGGTGGGCGACCACAGCGTGCTCTTCGCCGGCCCGGGCGAGACCCTCACCATCAGCCATCACGCCGCCGACCGGGGACTCTTCGCCGCCGGGGCGGTGAAGGCCGCGCTCTGGGCGCAACCCAGGCCGCCGGGCCTCTATGCGATGGCGGATGTCCTCGACCTGTGAATGGCCAGGCTCTTTTATAAGCGTAAGCGGAACACCACCCTTTGGCCTCCGGCCCGCGGCTGCTACGAGCCCGGGCAAGCCGCTGCAACTCCGCCGCGCACTTGAGAGACTGAAGAGATTGACGATGGAGCGCCTGCTCGTCCTCGCTCGCCACGGCCAGAGCGAGTGGAACCTCAAGAACCTGTTCACGGGCTGGCGCGACCCGGGCCTGACGGACCGTGGTGTCGACGAGGCGGTGAAGGCCGGGCGCTGGCTCAAGAGCGAGGGCTACGGCTTCGACGTCGCCTTCACCTCCGATCTCGGCCGCGCCCAGCGCACCTGCACCCTGATCCTAGAGGAGATGGGCCAGTCGAACATCGAGGTCCTGCGCTCGCAGGCCCTGAATGAGCGGGATTACGGCGACCTGTCGGGCCTCAACAAGGACGACGCCCGCGCCAAGTGGGGTGCCGAGCAGGTCCATACCTGGCGCCGCTCGTACGACGTGGCGCCCCCCGGCGGCGAGAGCCTGAAGGATACCGCCGCGCGGGTTCTGCCCTACTACATCGAGACGATCCTTCCGCGGGTCATGTCGGGCCAGCGGGTCCTCGTCGCTGCGCACGGCAATTCCCTCCGGGCCCTGGCGATGGTCCTCGACCATCTGACGCCGTCCACCATCTCCGGTCTGGAGATCGCCACGGGCGTGCCCCTGGTCTACCGGCTGAAGGGCGACACCACGGTGGAGTCCAAGACGGTGCTGGAGCGCGACATCGACGCGGCGTGAGCGTGGCGCTCCGCCCCGGCCTGATCCACCATCCGGGCTTCCTCGACGGGGCGGCCCGGACCCGGCTGGCCGGGGAGGTCGCCGCCATCTTCGCCGCTTCGCCGCCCTTCACGCCGCGGATGCCGCGCACCGGCAAGCCGTTCTCCGTGCGGATGGGCAATGCCGGCCCGCTGGGCTGGGTCTCCGACGAGTGCGGCTACCGCTACCAGCCGCACCACCCCGAGACCGGCGTACCCTGGCCGCCGATCCCGCCCACCGCGCTGGCGGCCTGGGAACGCCTTGCAGAGTATCCGGCCCCGCCGGAAGCCTGCCTCATCAACCTCTACGGCCCCGACGCGCGGATGGGGTTGCATCAGGACCGGGACGAAGAAGAGTTCGGCGCCCCCGTCCTGTCCCTGTCCCTCGGCGCTCCGGCCCTGTTCCGCTACGGCGGCCTCGCCCGGTCCGATCCGACCCGCTCCGTCCGCCTGATGCCCGGCGATGCCCTGGTCATCGGCGGCCCCTCCCGTCTGATCTTCCACGGGGTCGACCGGATCTATCCCGAGCCCGACCTTCTGGCGGAGGATCTCCTGCCCGGCCTGCTGCCGCCGGGCGGACGGATCAACCTCACCCTCCGTCGCGTACGGCCGGCGTGACCCCATGAACGACGAGCTTCGTGAGCCTTCCGAAGAGTGTCCCCCGCGCGAAGCGAGCGCGGCTCTGCAATGGCGCGCGATAGCGCGATTCGTCGAGACAGAGACACGGCTCGGGAAGAGACTGACCAGCTCCGGCCCGATCTCGGCCGGCGCCTACGAGTTCCTGCGTTTCGGCATAAAGCAGGGATGGGCTTGCCTATTTGGTGGGTTGCTTCTTGGATTACTGATCCTAACCCGCCTCATGTGGCCGGCGCATTTCCCTGTCGCCCGTTACGACGCCCTCTTCGCCGCCGCTCTCATGATCCAGGCCCTGCTACTATGGTTCCGCATGGAAACGTGGGCAGAGGCTCGCGTCATTCTGGTTTTTCATGTGATCGGCACCGTAATGGAGATCCACAAGACTGCCATAGGTGCCTGGGTCTATCCGGAGGCGAGCTTTTTCCGGCTGGGCAGCGTGCCGCTCTTCACCGGCTTCATGTACGCGGCGGTCGGCAGCTATATCGCCCGTGTCTGGCGCTTGTTTGACTTCCGCTTTACACGCCATCCGCCCCTCTGGGCGATTATTACCTTGTCCGTGGCCATCTACGCGAACTTCCTGACAGACCACACTGGGCTCGATTTCCGCTTCGGCCTGATCGCAGTGGCTGCGCTCGCTTTTGGCCCGGCGACCATCCATTTCAAGGTCTGGCATCGCCACCGGCGGATGCCACTCCTCGTCGGCCTAGGCCTCGTCACGCTCTTCATCTGGCTCGCCGAGAACATCGGGACCCTCACCGGCACGTGGCTTTATCCCAATCAGATGGTGCGATGGTCGCCGGTCGCCGCCGCGAAACTGTCGTCGTGGTTTCTACTGATGATCGTATCTTATACCCTGGTTGCATGTGCACAGGGCATCGTCCGCTGGCGACACGAGGAGATGCCAACTGTCGCGGTTCGCCCGTCGTGACGCGGCGGGCTGCTTTGGGCATTACCGTCCTCGTGATCCTGGCCGGTCTCGCGCTAAGGCTCGGGCCCTGGCACCTCCCGCTCACCACCCATCATTACGGAGGTGGCATCCTGTGGGGCATGATGCTCTACGCCCTGGCTGCCGCCTTCCGTCCCAGGTGGTGGGGACGGTACGCTTGTCTGACGATCGCCGGCGCTGCCGCGGTTTGCGTCGAACTGTCGAGGCTCGTGCACATGCCGGCTCTCGACGCCTTCCGCCACACATTGGTCGGCCAACTCCTTCTGGGGCAGATCTTCTCCCCCTGGAACCTCCTTGCCTACGCCGCTGGGATTGCCGCAATGGCGGTGCTCGTGCGGCCGGTTGTCCGCCCCGGTAACGTGAACCGAGGGAACCGAATTACCTCGCTTGACTCCCGCCCCAGGGCATCGGACGCATCGTGTCCGTCTGTCCCGTCGGGGACGGCAGGTGGAGAGCGTTGAGTTTCATGCCGGTGCGCGATCTCAGGTGGCCCCTCGCGGCGGTCTTCGCCCTCGCTGGGTTCTGGTCGGCGGCGGCGGCCGACCGGGTGTTTCCGCCAGGATCCCGCTTCGGCTTCGAGCCCCCGTCGGACATGGTCCTGTCCAAGCGCTTCTCGGGGTTCGAGCGGGAGGAGGGCGGGGCGACCGTCTCCGTCGTGGAACTTCCGCCGAACGCCTTCCCTGAACTGGTGGCCGGCTTCACCGACGCGAACCTGCGCAACCAGGGTTTCGCCCTCGCGACGAAGGAGCCGATCAAGGTCGGCGACAACGAGGCAATGCTCTACACGGGCGAGCAGCCGACCGATGCGGCCAATCCCGGCCCGGCGGTCCACAAATGGATCGTGGTCGTCGGCACCCCGACGGTCACCGGCCTCGTCATCGCGCAGGCGACGCCCGACGCGGAAACCGATGAGACGATGCGCAAGCTCGTCACCGACATCGCCATCCGCGCGCCGCTCTCCCTGACCCAGCAGGTGGATGCGCTGCCGTTCCGCATTACCGATTCCGCTGGCTTCCGACCCGTCCGGGTCCTGGCGGGCAACTCGGTCCTGCTGACCAAAGGTCCCAAGGACCAGATGCAGAACCTGGAGCAGCCGATCCTGGTCATCGCCCAGGCGATCCAGCCCCCGCCGAATGCCGACCAACGGGACGCCTTCGCCCGCGCGGCCCTCTACGCCAACCAAACCATGAAGGACTTCGCCATCGAGCGGTCGCAGAGCTACCGCTCGAACGGCGTCGACTGGCACGAGATCGTGGCCCGGGCCACGGACATGCCCACCAACAAGCAGGTGGTCGTCGCCCAGACGATCCGCTTCAACCCGGATGGCTACCTACGCGCCGTGGGCGTCGTGCGCGAGGACCAGCGCGAGGGCGTGCTGGCCGCGTTCCGGCAGGTGGTGGACAGCATTCAGATCAAGTGAATCCGTCCCCGGCGGGCGCGTGGGGAGGCGGCTGAGCACGAGGACAGGGCAGCGATGGCGAGCGTCGATCTCAACGCGGATCTGGGCGAGGGCTTCGGAGCCTATTCGTGCGGCGACGACGCGGCGATGCTCGGCGTGGTGACCTCGGCCAACGTCGCCTGCGGCCTGCATGCCGGCGATCCCGAGATCATGGCCGCCACCTTCCGGCTGGCGAAGGAGAAGGGCGTCGCCGTGGGCGCCCATCCCGGCTTCCCGGACCTATGGGGCTTCGGACGGCGGCGGATGCCGTTCTCGCCGGCGGAGATCGAGCGGCTCGTCGCCTATCAGGTCGGCGCCGCGGCGGCGCTCGCGGCCTATGCCGGCCACCGCATCACCTACGTGAAGGCCCACGGCGCCCTGGCGAACCTCGCCGCCGAGGACAGGGCTGTGGCCGACGCCATCGCGGGGGCGGTCCGGGCCGTGGACCGCAGCCTCGCCCTGCTCGCCATCGCCCTGACGGCCCAGGTGCCGGCGGGGGAGGCGGCGGGGCTGGAGGTCCACCAGGAGATTTTCGCGGATCGCGGCTACACCGAGGACGGCCAGCTCATCGCCCGCAGCCTCCCCGGCGCCCTCATCACGGACCAGGACGAGGCCGCCGGGCGCGTCCTCGCGATGGTGGAGGAGGGGGCCATCGTGACGGCCTCCGGCAGGCGCCTGCCGACACCGATCCGCTCGATCTGCGTCCACGGCGACTCGGCCCATGCCGTCGGCACGGCCCGCGCCGTCCGCGCCCGGCTCGAGGGGGCGGGCGTCACCCTGGCGCCGTTCCGCCCGTGAGTGCGACGCCCCGGATCCTCGACGCGGGCGAGGCGGCCCTGGTGGTCGAGTTCGGCACGACGGTCGAGCCGGCGATCAGCGACCGGGTTCTTGCCCTGGACGACGCCCTCGCGGGGGACCCGCCGGCCGGCCTCGTGGAGACCGTGCCGACCTATCGCTCCCTGATGATCCACTACGACCCGCTCATCCTCGACCGGGACACCCTGGCCGGGCGAGTCGTGGCCCTGGCGGAGGGAGCGCCGGCCCGCGCCGCCGCGCCGGCCCGTTGGATCCTGCCCTGCTGCTACGACGCCCCCCACGGGGAGGATCTCGCCGCCGTGGCGGACCTCATCGGACAGGGGCCCGAACAGGTGGCGCGGATCCATTCCGGGGCGACCTACCGGGTCTACATGTACGGCTTCGCCCCCGGCTTCGCCTATCTCGGCGGCTTGCCGGAGGCCCTGGCGGTCGCCCGGCGGCCGAGCCCCCGGCCGCCCCATCCCACGAATGCCGTCATGGTCGGCGGCGGCCTCGCGGCCGTCGCCACCGTGCCGATGCCGACCGGCTGGTACGTCCTCGGCGCCACGCCCTGCCGACTGTATGCGCCAGAGCGCAGTGAGAGCTTCTTCGTGGCCCCGGGGGACGAGATCCGCTTCGAAGCGATTGCCGCCACCGCCTTCGCCACGCTCGCCGCCCGCGAAGCGGCGGGGGAGCGGGTTGCCCGCCGGGAGGAGGCACGTCGGTGAGCGTTCTGGCGATCGAAGCCGCCGGGCCGGGCGTGACCCTGCAGGATGGCGGGAGGCGGAGCTACCTCCGGTTCGGCATCACCGCCGCCGGGCCCATGGACCCGCTGATGTTCGCCACCGCCAACCGGGCCCTCGACAAGCCCCTCGATGCCACGGCCATCGAGATCTCGACAGGCGGCGTGACGGTGAGCGCGTCGGACGGCCCGCTCGGCCTGGCCCTGGTCTCGGTGGGGTTCCGGGCCACCCTGGATGGGGAGCCGCTGCCGCCGGCCTGTGCGCTGACCCTCGAACCGGGCCGGACCCTCACCGTGCGCGCCGGTAGCAGCGGTGCCTGGGGCTACCTCGCCGTGGCGGGGACGATCGATGTGCCGCCGGTCCTCGGATCGACCGCGACCCATACCCGCTCGGCCCTCGGCGGCCTCGGCGGCCGGGGGCTGAGGGCGGGGGACCGCCTCCCGGTGGCGCAGGCCCGGGTGGGCGAGGGCGCTCCGCAGCGCCTCGTCGCGCCGTGGCTCGACCGCGACCCGGCATGGATCCGCGTGGTGCTGGGTCCCCAGGACGACTATTTCGCCCCGGACCAAATCAAAGCCTTCCTCGGGCGGCGCTGGACCGTGTCGCCCCGGGGCGACCGGATGGCCTGCTTCCTCGACGGGACGCCCCTCGCCCATGCCAGGGGCCATGACATCGTCTCGGACGGCGTGGCGATGGGGGCGATCCAGGTGCCCGGGAACGGGCTGCCCATCATCCTGATGGCGGACCGGCAATCGACGGGCGGCTATCCCAAGATCGCCACCGTGATCGGCCCGGACCTCGGCCGGCTGGCTCAGGCTCAAGGCGGCCAGGAATTGACCTTTGTGGCCGTCTCCGTCGCCGAGGCGGTCACCGCCCGCCGGGCCGACGCTCAGGCGCTGGTGGGGGCCGTGCCGCGGGAGCCCGTCCTGCGCACGGATTTCCCAGCGGAGTTCCTGCTCGGGCTCAACTTGGTCGGCGGCGTCACAGACGGGCGGGATGGCGCCGCGAAGGTGGCTTAGCAGCCTGAAGAGAACTCCCAATCGTCATTACGAGTGCAGCGAAGAATCAAGAACAGCGGGACGACTTGAAACGTGGCGCATCCCTGGATTGCTTCGCTTCGCTCGCAATGACGGAGAGGGTTTTAAAGGGAGAGCAAAATCTGCCTTGTGCAAACGAAAGGGCGCGGACCCTTCCAGATCCGCGCCCCGTAACCTGACTGCGCTGACGACTAGTACGGGCGGCCGTAGAGCGGCGATGTCGGGTCGAGCCGGTCCACGAAGGACAGGTCAACGTTGCGCACCGCGCTCGACCGGGCGCCGATGAACGGGCCATTGGTGATCGGGTCGGGCAGGATCCCGGCGCCGTAGCGGTCGCTCGGGCCGTAGGGCGGGGTGAGGGCGTTCGAGGCCGCGATCAGGTAGGGATTGGTGGCCGGGTTGCCCGAGCCGCCGGCGCCGGGAACGCCCGACGACAGGGGCACGTTGCCGGCGTCGAGCCACGAACGCGGACGGACGCGGATCGGGAGGGGGCGGCTGACCCGGTAGACCGGACCGGTGGCGAAACCGTCCTGCGCCTGAGCAGGCGCCGCAGTCACGGTGCCGAGGCCGGCAACGGTGAGGGCGCCCAGGAGGGCGATTGTGAGGGAGCGCATGGCCGTCCTTCGCATGAGAGTGCCATCATTGTGGCGGCGGAAGCTTAACAGTTCGCCGCGTCTGTGGAGAAGACGCGTGAAGCTTCCGAGAGTTCCAGGGTTACGGCCGCGCTTGCGTGCTTTGCCACACTCGTGCCTCAATTTTTCGTGCGCGCCTTCACCAAAGCGATCGAGCCTATCTTCCCGGCGGGATCGGCCTCGCTCGTCTGGATGCTAGCGCACGCGCTGTTGCTGCCGGATTGCCGGAACAGCGCCGTGGCCGCAGGATCGGCGGGATCGTCGAGGTCGAGGGCGTCGAGGGTGCAGGCCAGCGCCCGGGCCTCCGGGGCACCGCCGAGGGGCGCGCAGAGGAACCCGTCGAGGCGCAGCCCCGGCCGAGCCACCACGAAACCCGTGCAGTTCCGGGTCGACGGGCCTGCGAGGGTCACCTGTGCGATCTCCGCGGGGCCGAAGCGGGTGGGCACGATGCCCCATTGGCCTGCCCGGAGCACGGAGAGGGGAAGTTCCCCCCGGGCCGCATGGGCCGCCCGCCTCGCCACCAACACGAACAGACCCGGTTTCCGCTCCGCGCCGTCGCCCCGCGTCACGGCGAGGCGCAGGACCGGCGCCTCGATGGCAGCGAAACTGCCGCGTCCGAGGACGTCTTCCCGCAGGCCGGTCTTCGGGTCGATCCGGCCGGGCTCGATCCTGACGGGGTCGATGCCCGGCTCATCGAGGCGCAGAGGCGCGGGGGCCAGGATGGCGTGAGCCTGGGCTGGGGGCGCCAGGGACGGCATCGCCCCCCGCGGCGGCGGCACGCGCACGGCCAGTGCGATACCGGCGATCACTGCCGCGGCGGCGGCGAAACGGATCGGCAGGACGAGAGCGGTCGATCCGCGTCCGGTCCGCCCCCGCGCCTCGACGTCCATGGCTTCGATCCGCATGAATTCCCAACCTGCCCCGGCGCGCTGGCCGAGGGGCAGCCTGCACGCGGGCGTTCCACCAAGGCGTTTCCGGGGACGGAAAATCGGCGGAGAGGGTGAATCGCCGCTTCACCATGCTGCGTTGCGGGAATGCGGCCTTGACAGGCCCCCGCCTTCCTGTGCCTTGCTGACCCCCTGGCCGCCGGCGCCGGCTCCATGGGCCGGTCCTGCGGCCGCGCCCGTTTGCGGGCGGAACGGACCGGCGCGAACGATCCCGCCGCCGGCGTGAACCCGAGGAGAAGCGCAACGCCCGGATCGTTCGGGTTAAGGACGCGCGGAGACGAGACATGGGTTACAAGGTCGCCGTCGTCGGCGCCACGGGCAACGTGGGCCGCGAAATGCTCGATATCCTGGCCGAGCGGGCGTTCCCCGCCGACGAGGTCGTGGCGCTGGCCTCGCGCCGCAGCCAGGGCCAGGAGGTCTCCTTCGGCGACAAGACCCTGAAGGTGAAAACCCTCGACGCCTACGACTTCTCCGACACTGACATCTGCCTCATGTCGGCGGGTGGGGAAGCCTCGAAGGAGTGGTCGCCCCGTATCGGCCAGCAGGGCTGCGTGGTGATCGATAACTCGTCGGCCTTCCGCTACGACGCCGACGTGCCGCTGATCGTGCCCGAGGTGAATGCCGACGCCATTGCCGGCTTCACCAAGCGCAACATCATCGCCAACCCGAACTGCTCGACGGCTCAGCTCGTCGTGGCCCTCAAGCCCCTGCACGAGGCGGCGACCATCAAACGCGTGGTGGTCTCGACCTACCAGTCGGTCTCCGGCGCCGGCAAGGAGGCGATGGACGAGCTGTTCAACCAGACCCGCGCCGTCTTCACCGCCGGCGAAATCAAGCAGGGCGGCAAGTTCACCAAGCGCATCGCCTTCAACGTGATCCCGCACATCGATGTCTTCATGGAGGACGGGTACACGAAGGAAGAGTGGAAGATGGTCGCCGAGACCAAGAAGATGCTCGACCCGAAGATCAAGCTCACGGCCACCGCCGTGCGCGTTCCGGTCTTCATCGGCCATGCCGAGGCGGTGAACGTGGAGTTCGAGCGTCCGCTCTCGCCGGAGCAGGCCACGGAGATCCTCCGGGCGGCGCCGGGCATCCTGGTGATCGATAAGCGCGAGAACGGCGGCTACATGACCCCGCACGAGGCGGCGGGCGAGGATGCCACGTACATCTCCCGCATCCGCGAGGACGCCACCATCGAGAACGGCCTGAACTTCTGGTGCGTCTCGGACAACCTGCGTAAGGGCGCGGCCCTCAACGCGGTGCAGATCGCCGAGGTGCTGGTGAATCGCCGGCTGCTCAAGTCGAAGACGGCGGCGTAAGCGCTCAATGCGGTGAGGGTGTTTCCACCCTCACCGCCATTGCCCCCCGTCATTGCGAGTGCCGCGAAGCAATCCAGGGCAGCGGGCCGTCTCAGAACGTAGCGCGTTCCCGGATTGCTTCGCGGCGCTCGCAATGACGGCGAGGCCCGGCTCAATGCCCGCCGAGATAGGCGGCCTTCACCGCCGGATCGTTCTTCAGCTGCGCCGCCGGGCCCTGGAAGCGGATGCGGCCGTTCTCGAGCACATAGGCGTGGTCGGCCACGCCCAGCGCCGCCATGGCGAACTGCTCGACCAGCAGCATCGTCACCTTCTCTTCCTTCAACTGGCGGATGATACGAAAAACCTCCTCCACCAGCTTGGGGGCGAGGCCCATGGAGGGCTCGTCGAGGAGGAGGATTTCCGGTTTCAGCATCAGCGCCCGGCCCATGGCCAGCATCTGCTGCTCACCGCCCGAGAGGGTGCCGGCGAGCTGGGTGCGGCGCTCCTTCAGGCGCGGGAACAGGGCGAAGGCCCGGTCCCGGTCGGCGGCGATGTCGCCCTTCGGTCGCGAGCCGGTGAGGCGCGGGAAGGCGCCGAGCGTCAGGTTGTCCTCGACGGACAGGGTCGGAAACACGCGCCGACCCTCGGGGGAATGCGCCAGCCCCTCGCGGGCGACGTCGTGGCTTTCCATCCCGGCGATGTCTTTGCCGTTCAGGCGGATCGTGCCCGAGCGCGGGCGGATCATGCCCGACAGGGCGCGCATGGTCGTCGTCTTGCCGGCCCCGTTGGAGCCGATCAGCGTGACCACCTGACCCTTGGGCACCTGGAAGGTCAGGCCGTGCAGCACCTCGACGAGGCCGTAGCCGGCATGGAGACCCTGGACCTCAAGCATGGGCGGTCTCCGCAGCGGTGCCGCCCATTTCGCCGGGGGCGCCGAGATAGGCCTCGATCACCTTTGGGTCCGCCTGCACCTCGCGGGCGCCACCCTCGGCGATCTTGTGGCCGAAATCGAGGACACTGACCCGGTCGCACAGGCCCATGACCACGTCCATGTGGTGCTCGATCAAGATGACGGTGATGCCGGCGTCGCGGATCTTGCGGATGATCGCCACGAGGTCGGCGATGTCCGGCGCCGTGAGGCCCGCCGCCGGCTCGTCGAGGAGGAGGAGCACCGGGTCCAGCGCCAGCGCCCGGCCGATCTCCAGGAGGCGCTGCTTGCCGTAGGGGAGGTTGCGCGCCTCGGTCTGCGCCAGGGTATGGAGCCCCATGAAGTCGAGGATCGCCATGGCGCGAGCCCGGGCCTCCTTCTCCTCCCGGCGGCGGCGGGGGGTACCGAGGATCGCGTCGAACAGCGTGCCCTTGAAGGTGTGGTGTAGGCCGACGAGCACGTTCTCCAGCGCCGTCATCTCCCGGAAGAGCTGGACGTTCTGGAACGTCCTTGCGACGCCCGCCAGGGCGATCTCGGAGGGTGTGCGCCCGTCGAGGCGCTTGCCCCCACCGACGGCGAGGGTCACCGAGCCGGCCGTGGGTTTGTAGATGCCGGTCAGCACGTTCATCATCGTGCTCTTGCCCGAGCCGTTCGGGCCGATGAGGCCGTGGATCGTGCTGGGCTTCACCGTCAGGTCCACCCCGGCCAGCGCCTTCAGGCCGCCGAACTGCATCAGCGCCTGCTCGACCTTGAGAAGGGCGTCGGCCCCGGCATCGCCCCGCTGGGCGATCAGCGCCGAGCCCTCGGCCGAGACGCTGCGCCCCTCCGCCGTGTGGGCCGGGCGGAGTGCGGGGATCATCTGCCGCAGGAAGCCGACGATGCCGTCCGGCAGGTAATAGACCACGAACAGGATCAGCAGCCCGAACACCGTCAGGCGGAAATCGGTGACCGATTCCATCAGCATCGTGGCCGGGAAGAACAGGATGCAGAGCGCCACCGGGATCAGGATCGCGTAGCGGTTGTCACGCTTGCGCAGGAACGCCTGCGCGCCCACGATCAGCGCCGCCGCGGCGATGATCCCCGCCATGATCCGCACGAGGCTGATATCGGCGAGGATGTTCGGCATCATCACGATGATCACCGAGCCGATCAGCGGCCCGGAGCGGGACTTGCGCCCGCCCATGGTCACGGCGAGCAGGAACAGCACCGTCAATTCGAAGCTGTAGGTGTTGGGCGAAACATACCGCTCGGACCACGCGAACAGGGCGCCCGCCAGCCCGGCGAGGCCCGCCGAGACCACGAAGGCATAGACCTTGTAGCGGTAGACCGAGACGCCCATGCAATCGCAGGCGATGGGCGAGTCGCGTAGCGCCTCAAAGGCCCGGCCGAAGGGCGAGCGGACCACCCGGTTCACGAGCACGATGGTGACGAGGAGGCAGGCGCAGACGAGGTAGTAGAATTCGAGCTTGCGCCCGGCCGCCCCCCAGGGCGCCTGCATTCCGATCAGCGAGAAATCGAGGACGCGCACCGGGGGCAGCGTGATGCCGAGCGGGCCGTTGGTGATCGGCGTCAGTTCGTTGATGAAGATCTGGATGATCGTGCCGAAGGCCAGCGTCACCATGGCGAGGTACGGGCCGCTCACCCGCAGCGCCGGCACCGCCAGGATCGCCCCGAAGGCGGCGGTGAGCCCGATCCCGGCCAGGAGGCCGAGCCAGATGCCGATCTTGAAGTGGAAGAACAGGGCCGCCGCCGCGTAGGCGCCGATGCCGAACAATCCGGCATGGCCGAGGGAGACTTGGCCCGTGTAGCCGACGACGATATCGAGCCCGAGGATCAGTATCGCGTAGATTGCGATCACGATCATAAGGTGCACGTAGTAAGTGCTCGTGATGACGTGCGGGAAACCCGCGAGGAAGGCGACCAGCAGCAGCCCGCCGACCCAGCCGATGCCGCGGCTCATGGACGGGGCGGCCGCGGGTTCGGCCGCCGGCGCGAGGGCGGAATTCGCCATGGCGGTCAGACCTTCTTGATGACGGCCTTGCCGAACAGCCCGACCGGGCGGATCGACAGCACGACCAGGAGGAGGATCAGGCCCGGCACATCCTTGTAGCCGGTCGAGATGTAGAAGCCGGTCAGCGTCTCGGCGACGCCGAGGATCAGGCCGCCGACGATGACGCCGAGGCCGGATTCGAGGCCGCCGATGATCGCCACGGCGAAGGCCTTCAGCGCCAGCACCGAGCCCATCGTCGCGCCGGTGAGGGTGACGGGGGCCACGAGCACGCCCGCGAAGGCCGCCGTCATGGCACTGATCGAGTAGGAGAGGGTGATGACCCGCTTGGTGTTGATGCCCATCAGCCCGGCCGCATCGATATCGTTGGAGGTGGCCACGACCGCCTTCCCCCAGATCGACTTGCGGTTGAAGATCTCGACGGCGAGCATCATCAGCAGGGCGCCGGCCACGATCAGCATCTCCATCGGGAGGATGCGGACGCCGCCGATCTCGTAGGGCACATCCGGAAGGGGCGACGGGAACGGAAGATCGTCCCGGCCCCAGATGTTTTCGGCAAGATTGCGGAAGATGATGCCCAGCGCGATGGTGGCCATGATCCATCCGTACTCGGACTTGATCGCGATCGCCGGCCGCACCGCCAGCCGTTCGACGACGGCGCCGAGGCCGAAGCCGAAGACGAGGACCAGGGGGATCATCAGCCAGTAGCCGGTAAACGGCACCAGGGTGAGCCCGAACAGCGCGCCCACCGCCAGCGCTTCGCCCTGCCCGAAGTTCAGGGTCTTCGACGTGGCGAAGGTCAATTGGTAGCCGAAGGCGATGGCGGCGTAGATCATGCCGACCGCGACGCCAGACGACACGAGTTGCAGGAAGATGGTCATGGCCGGCCTGGGTTACGGTTCATCGCGGCGGTCGGTCGTCGAGGGCCAAGCGGGAAGCCTCCCATCCGCCCCTCCATCTCCACCGTCATTGCGAGCGCAGCGAAGCAAACCAGGGTCGCGGGCCGTTTCCGCAAAAGGCGTGTCCCTGGATTGCTTCGCTGCGCTCGCGATGACGGAGCGGGTTCGCGGCGCCCCGGGCTCATCCCCCGGGGCGCCAAGTCCCTCGGCTAGTTCGAGGACTTTTCCTTCACGCGGACGGTGCCGGCGTTCTTGGCGTCCTCCGGGTTGGCGTAGACGATCTTGCCGTCCTGCACCTTGCCGAACACGACCATGTTGCGGGAGATCGCGTTGTGGTCCTTGCCGGTGAACGGGTGGTCGTAGGTCGTCACCACGCCCTCGACCTTGGTGTTCAGGTTCTCCAAGGCTTCGCGGATCTTCGGCCCGTCGGTGGAGCCGGCCTGCTTGATCGCGGCGGCGATCAAATAGATCGAATCGTAGCCCTGTGCGCCCGCCACGGGGGTCGGGATCTTCGTCACACCGTAGGTCTTGTAATAATCGTCGAGGAAGGCGGCGCGCTTCTGCACGGTCTTATCCTCGATGAAGGTCTGCGGCATGATCACGCCGTTGCCGTTGGTGCCGGCGATATCGATGAAGCTCTGCATCGAAGCCGGCCACGAGGCGATCATCGGCACCTTCCAGCCGAGCTTCGCCATGCCGTTGGTGATCTGTGCCAGCTCCGGGCCGATGCCGTAGGCGAGGATCACCTCGGCCCCAGCCTCCTTGGCCTTCAGAAGCTGGGCCGTCATGTCGACGTCCTTGATGTTGAACTTCTCGACGGCCACTGCCTTCATCTTCTTGGCGGCGAGCTGCTTCTCGATATCCTCCCGGCCGAGCTGGCCGTAATTGGTCGAGTCGGCAAGAACGGCGATCTTCTTGTGGCCCTCGCGCAGGGCCTCGTCGACCATCATGCCGGCCTGAAGCGTGTCGTAGGCCGAGTTCCGGAAGACGTAGTTGTTGTCGTAATCCGGTGCCTTGAACTGCTCGGTGATGATCGTGCCGGTGGCGACGTTGTTGAACACCGGGATCTCGGCTTCCTGGTAGAAGCGCTGGGCGGCCAGCGCCACGCCGGTATTGATGAACCCGACGGTGGCGACGACCTTCTCCTTGTTGATGAGTTCCTGCGCCACCTGGGCGCCGACCTCGTTCTTGGCCTCGTCGTCACGCTCGACCAGCTGGATCTGCCGGCCGAGGACTCCACCGTTCTTGTTGATCTCGGCGGCGGCGAGCTTGGCGCCGTCGCGCATGGACACGCCCATCGAGGACGAGCCGCCGGTATAGGGGCCGGTGAGGCCGATCTTGATCGCGTCGGCGGCGAAGGCGGGGGTGATGCGGAACGGGGCGACGCCGAGGGCAGTCGCGCAGAGCAGCGCGCCGACGAGGGCGCGTTTGGTCACGGTCATCGTTTCCTCTCCCATGCCGGGACGGCGCCCGCGCTGTACCGACGTTACGGCTCGATAATTTTTGGGGCGTACAGCCGGCCGCGCCTGGACCTGACGGCCCTTCTCGCCACGGTATGCTGCCCGCGCGGCATGCCCTTCACCGTGGCATCTCTCGTGCGGTATCGCACCTTTGAAGGATTTGTCGTGGTAACGTCAAGGTCTCGATAAGCCCCGCGCACCGTCTTAATGCGAAATCGCGAGACATACGCATTCGTCGGGAAGTTCACGGGGACAGAGAAAATCTGGGGAACGTGTAATCGGCCGCGGATGAAATCGACGCGGCACACGTGACGACAAAGGTGACGATCGGCGGACGGGCGTCATCACCGTCGACTGGAGCGATCCAGGGGGAGGGGACCGTGTCCGGTCGCAATTTGTCCCCGGATCGCTTCATTGCGTTCGCGGTGGCGGCACAGGCGGAAGGACCGCCGTGGTGCGGCCTACGCCATGCCGAGGGCCTGGAGGTACAATTCGAGGATCGCTTCCTGCTCCTGGCGCTCGCTGTGATCCTGCTTGCGGATGCGCAGGATGGTGCGGACGGCCTTCGCGTCGAAGCCGCGGCCCTTCAGTTCGGCGAACACCTCCTTGATGTCGCCCATGATGCCGGCCTTCTCCTCCTCCAAGCGCTCCAGCCGCTCGATGAACTGCTTCAGTTCGTCGGCGGCCACGCCCTCCGCGGAGGAGACGTCGCCGGCGGTCGGCGTGCCTGCGTGGGGCATCGAATGCGCGTTCATGGGAGTCTCCGGTTGTGCGCCCCGAGGGGCGTCCTGGAAGGGTTGGTTAAGCGGTCAAGCTTACCGGAAACTTATACCGCGAGTCCCGATCAATGCCCCTCGGTCCGGCCTGCGAACCCGGCCTGCTGCGCGGGCGTCGCCTCGGTCTGGTGGCGTTCCTTCCAAGTCTCGTAGGGCATGCCGTAGACCTCCTCGCGACTCTCGTCCCGGGACATGGGGAGGCCCTTTTCCTCGGCGGCATCCTTCAGCCAGTTGGAGAGGCAGTTCCGGCAGAAGCCGGCGAGGTTCATCAGGTCGATATTCTGCACGTCGGAGCGGGTGCGGAGGTGCGCCACGAGCCGCCGGAACACCGCCGCCTCGAGTTCTATCCGGGTCGCGGGATCGATCTCGGCCATAGATCTCGTCCTTCCGTATCGGGTTTCAGGGAGCCGGAGCATTCTCCGTCGGGACGGAGGCCGGTTCGGCTCAAGAAAATGGGGTCGAGACGAGGAGATAGAGCGCCGCCCGTGATCCGGAAATTACAGGGGCCGCTCCATCAGGGGCGACAGGATCCGGGCAAACCGGTCTGCCCATTCGCGCTGGTCGTCCTCCCCCGCGATGAGATCCTGACGGATCTCGATGAGGGCGTTGGGCAGGCCTCGCACCGTGGCGTGGCGGTCGATCGTATCGCCCGGCAGGCCGCCGCCGTAGGGGTCGTTGTCGCCCACCACGAGGCCCGCCGGGTCTGCGGCGAGGGCCTCGATCAGGCGCCGGGCCAGGCGCTCGTCCCGGTCGTAGAGGATGCCCACGTGCCAGGGACGGGGCACACCGCGCCAGTAGGGTGTGAAGCTATGGATCGTCACAAGGGCCGGCACCCGCCCGGCCGACTCCGCAGCCGCCAGGGCCTGCGCGATGCCTTCGTCGAACGGATCGTAGAACCGGGCGATCCTCGCGGCCTTGCCGGCCTCGTCGATCCGGGCATTGCCGGGCACCACGGCACCGTCCGACAGGCGCATCACCAGGGTCGGATCGGCCCGGCCCCGATTCGGGTCGATGATCAGGCGGGAAAAGTTCGTGAGCACGGCCGGCACGTCCAGGGCCCGTGCCAGCAACCGCGTCACCCCCGCGGCACCGATGTCGTAGGCGATGTGCCGGGCGAACTCCGCCTGGGGCAGCCCCAGGTCGATATCGGCCGGGACGAAGTTCGACGCGTGATCGCAGGCGAGAACGAGACCCCGCGCGGGGTCGCCGGGGATGACCTCGCAAGGATGTCGGGGCGCGTCAGGCTCCAGCGGGGGCTCTTGTTGGGGCTCTCGGTGAGGCACCTGGCGGATCACACGCAAAACTCGCTGCCGGGGGCGGAAGGGGGCGGATAGCACGGACGGCACGCTTGCCGTCGCGCGGCGGCTCGGGCACAGCACCTATCAAGGATCGTGCGCTCACGGCAAGGAACGGGCCCGCCGCTCCGGCAGGGGCGGGGAGCGCACGGCCGGTTCGAGCGCCTCCCCCCGCGGGAGGGCTCAGGCGAACAAGAACTGCGCGCCATCCCCCGGGGACAGGGCGCCGAGGGAGCCCGTTTTACGCCATGTCCGAGACCGCAACCTCATCCAACGCCGCCGACGTGCAGGCGCAGCGCGCCCATCTCGACGCCTTCCTGACGGCGGCGATCCGCGCTGCCCATCCGGACCTGTGCCTGCCCGCACACCTGCCGCCGCCGAGCCCCGGACGGCTGATCATCCTCGCCGCCGGCAAGGCCGCCGGCAGCATGAGCGCCGTGGCGAGCCGCTTCTACCGTCAGGAGCACGGGCTAGGGGATGACCGCATCGTCGGCCTGGCCGTCGCCCGTCATGGCTATGGGCAGGAGGCGCCGGGCATCCGCATGGTCGAGGCCGGGCATCCGGTGCCGGATCAGGCGGGCATCGACGCCACGGAGGAGGTGCTCCGCCTCGCCGCGGCCGCCGGGCCGGAGGACGAGGTGCTGGTGCTCCTCTCCGGCGGCGGATCGGCCAACTGGATCGCCCCGGCGGGCGACCTGACGCTCCCCGAAAAGCAGGGCATCACCCGGGCGATCCTCCGCTCCGGCGCGCCGATCGGCGAGTTCAACACGGTGCGCAAGCACATCTCCCGGATCAAGGGCGGGCGCCTCGCCCGCGCCGCCCGCAACGCCCGTTCGGTCCTGACCCTGGCGATCTCGGACGTCCCGTTCGACGATCCGGCGGTGATCGCCTCCGGCCCCACCGTGCCGGACCCCTCGACCCTGGCCGACGCCCGGGAGATCTGCCAGCGGCGGAACATTCCCCTGCCGGAGGCGGCCCAGCGGCTCCTGAACGACCCGGACAACGAGTCGCCCAAGCCCGGCGATCCGATCTTCGCCAATGCCTCCTACCGCATCATCGCGCGGCCCCAGGACGCCCTCGACGCCGCCGCCGCGGCGGCGCGGGCGGCGGGTTACGAGGTGGTGATGCTCGGCTCCGATCTCGAGGGCGAGGCCCGGGTCATCGCCGCCGAGCACGCGGTGGAGGCCAAGCGCTACCGCGAGGCCGGGCGGCGCGTCGCCCTGATCTCAGGCGGCGAGCTGACGGTGACGATCCGCGGTGAGGGCCATGGCGGCCCCAACCAGGAATACGCTCTGGCGCTGGCCATCGCCCTCGACGGCATGCCCGGCATCAGCGGCATCAGCGCCGACACGGACGGCACCGACGGCGGCCGTGGCCTCGCCACCGACCCGGCCGGGGGCCTGATCGACCCGACGACCTTGGCACGGGCCCGCGCGGCCGGCCTCGATCCGGCCGCGATGCTCGACCAGAACGACTCCACCCCGTTCTTCGCCGCCCTCGGCGATCTGGTGAATCCCGGCCCCACCTGCACGAATGTCAACGACTGCCGCATCATTCTCGTCGGCTGAGGGCTCGCGGCGCCGGTCGCCTGCCGTCCCCACCCCCATGCCGTGGGACCCCGACGGCGCGACGGACGGGGGCTCGCGGGATCGCCGTGCCTCCCGGTGCCATCCGTCGGGGCCGTCGCTGACGCGTGGGCGGTTCAGGACGAAGGCGGGGCTGGGACAGGCCGGGCTGCTGGCCGCCATGATCCTGTGCGCGGGACCGGCCAAGGCCGACCTCCGGCTTTGCAACCAGACAGAGAGCAAGGTCGGGGTGTCCCTGGGCTACCGGGACACCCAGGGCTGGGTCACCGAGGGTTGGTGGGAACTGAAGCCGAAGGGCTGCGAGACGCTCCTATCCGGTTCGCTGGCGGCGCGGTTCTATTATGTCTTCGCCGTGGACTACACCCGTGGCGGCGAATGGGGCGGCCGGGCGCTGATGTGCACCCGCGACGCGGAATTCACCATCCGCGGGATCGAGGATTGCCTCGCCCGGGGCTTCGACCGCAACGGCTTCTACGAGGTCGATACGGGCGAGCAAAAGAACTGGACGATCCAGCTCACCGAACCGGACCGGACGCCCGCCACGGCCGCCAAGCCCTGACGGGAAGCGGCACGCCCCCGTCAACGCGCTCCTGCCGCGGACGCTGCGGCGTCACATCACGCCGACGCCGCAGCGCGGTCGATGCGGTAGTGGATCGGCTTGAAGCTGCCGTTGTTCGATTGCAGCGCCGAGCAGGCCGTGAGCCCGATGATCAGATCCGTCTCGGCCTCGAAGACGATCCGGTCGCCGGCCTTGCTCAAGGGCGGCTCGACGGTGATAGCGCCGGTCTTCCCGTCCACCGGCACGTTCATGAAGCAGTTGAACGCTACGGGGATCCTGTCCGGGGCGATCCCGTAGGGTTCGAGGGCCGCCGCGAGGTTGCCGAAGCAACCCCGGTGCGGGTTCGTATCGCCGTAGATGATGCGGAACGTGTCCACCGAGCAGGGCGTCAGCAGGAAATCGTGCCGGCCCACCGTGTCTTCGACGATGCGCAGGAGAATGTTGGAGCGGTTCGAATAGAGCGGATCACCCGCGGTGAGGTAGATGCGGCTCGCGTAATCGAGAGTCCGACCCGAGGAGATCACCTCGTCCGTGTCGTGCCGGTTGTAGGCGACGAGGTCGGCCACCTGTTCGCCACGGGGGTCGATCACCGTCAGCCGGTCTCCCCGCGCCAGGGTGAACGCCGTGCCCGATCGCGGAGGGATCTCCTGGACCGCCCCGGCGACATCCATCCGTTCAACCATAAGCCAACCTTTCAGAACGCCACACCGGCCCCGGCGATCCAGCCCCGAAACTGAAGCACCGTCAGGCGCCGTTGGGCGGCAGCGGGAGGTCGAACGGATGAACGGCCTCCTGGTGCCGGAATGTGGCGTCGCGCCCGTCTCCGCCCCGGGGGTTGAAGGGGCAGCGCCAGTCCGCGCCGACCTGTCGCCCGCTATATTGCCGCGCCTCGGAGGATTCGCCATGCCGGGCGAGCATCGGGTTCACGCTGCCGGCCAGGGCCTCGTCGCGCTGGAGGATCGACGCGCGGAGCTTCTCGTAGCGCCCCTCCGCCCGCAGGCGCTCGAACTGGGCATGGAGGTTGAACACCATGACCGGGGACCCGAACCGCCGGGCGGGCCGGCTGGCTCCCGGATGCAGCCCGACCACGAAGAAGGCCTCTCCGCCGAAGCTCAACGAGAAATGCGGGTTGTCCGGATCGTCGACCACGGTCTCGTCGTAGGGCTGTCCCAGCCAGGAATCCTTGTCGGAGAGGGATTGCGCCCGGGCCCAAAGGCTCGCCTCGAAGGCTTCCTCGCTGATGCGGTCGGGGCCTTCGAAAACCACGGCGAAGCTCTGGAACAGGTCCGGTGAGCTCTTGTAGCGGGCAATGAAGGCAAGCAATGCAGGGTAGATTCGCATGTCGTCCCAGCCCGACGTGATGTCCCTGGCGACGACGATCTTCATTTTACCGCGCGAAAGGGCGGATTTCGCACCTACGCAGGGAAATGGTGGATCCTGGATGAACTCACGAAAAGCTCGGGCACGCGGATGCTCACTGTCGTCACGCGGTAGTTCCATTGGGAGATTCGGTCCGACTGATTGGCGATGCCTAGGCCGTAGGCACTGAGAGCCCAGTTATTGGCCAACCGCAGCCTGCCCCGGGCGTTCCTGGCTGCGACAGAAGGTTCTGGGAGTCGTTGCGACACCGGTTAATGCCCCCGCTTGACGGCGCGGCACCCCGGGTGCTCAGAGCCGGGCGACGGACGCTTCCGCCGCCGAGGGCAGCGGGCACGAGTCCAGGAGGACCGCCGCTTGAAACGTTCCCGCCGCACCAAGATCGTCGCGACGCTGGGCCCGGCTTCGGATACGCCGGAAATGATCGAAAAGCTGTTCAGGGCTGGTGCGGATGTCTTCCGCCTCAACATGAGCCATCTCCCCCGGGAGAAGCTGCCCGAGAAGGTCGAGGTGATCCGCGCCATCGAACGGGAGGCGAAACGGGCCATCGGCATCCTCGTGGACCTTCAGGGCCCGAAGCTGCGCCTCGGGGTGTTCGCCGAGGGTGCGGCGGTCCTGGAGAAGGGCGCGACCTTCGTGCTGGACGGCGATCCGACCCCCGGGGACGTCACGCGCTGCCACCTGCCGCACCCGGAGATCCTGGAGGCGCTCGAACCGGGCCACGCGATCCTGCTGGACGACGGCAAGCTGCGCCTCTCGGTCGTGGAAACGTCGGGCGAGCGCGCCGTGACCCGGGTCGAGGTCGGGGGGCGCATCTCGAACAAGAAGGGCGTGTCGCTGCCGCACACGGTGCTGCCCGTCCCGGCGATGACCGAGAAGGACCGCTCGGACCTGGAAGCCGGGCTCAATGCGGGAGCGGACTGGATCGCCGTCTCCTTCGTCCAGCGGCCGGAGGACGTGGCGGAGGTCAAGAAGGTCTGCGCCGGCCGCGCGCTGGTCATGGCCAAGATCGAGAAGCCGCAGGCCCTGGCCCGGCTCGACGAGATCATCGAGGTGTCCGACGGCCTGATGGTCGCACGGGGCGATCTCGGGGTCGAGATGCCCCTGGAGCAGGTGCCCGGCGTTCAGAAGCGCCTCACCCGCGGCGCCCGTCGCTCTGGCAAGCCGGTGGTGGTCGCGACGCAGATGCTCGAATCGATGATCACGGCCCCGGTCCCCACCCGAGCCGAGGTGTCGGACGTGGCGACCGCGGTCTACGAGGGCGCCGACGCGGTGATGCTCTCGGCCGAGAGTGCGGCGGGGTCCTATCCCGTCGATGCGGTGGCGACCATGAGCCGGATCGCCGAGCAGGTGGAGCGCGATGCCCTCTACTGGTCGATCATCCGCGCCCAGAAGGATACGCCCGACCACACCGCCGCCGACGCCATCGCCGCGGCCGCCCACCAGATGGTCGATGCCCTCGACCTCGAGGCGATCATGGCCTGGACGCATTCCGGCTCGACAGTGCTGCGCCTTGCCCGGGAACGCCCGAACGCCTCGGTGATCGCCCTCACGCCCCGCCGGGAGACGGCGCGCCGCCTCGCCATGGCCTGGGGCGTCTATCCGATCGTGACGAAGGACGCGAGCGACGTGGACGACATGGCCTTCCGCGCCGCGAAATTCGCCGTCCGCGAGAAGTTCGCGGCGGTGGGCGACCGAATCATCGTCGTCGCCGGCCTGCCCTTTGGCACGCCCGGCGCCACGAACCTCGTGCGCCTCACCTTCATCACCCGGGAGCACGCCGACAAGGCCTGACCCACAGGCCGGCCTCGGAGGATCAGGGCGCCGAGGCCGGCACCGCCCCGGCCCTCACGGCGGCCTCGACATCGGACACCGCGCCAGCCACCGCCTCCGGTGCGGTGTAGTGGAGCATGTGCCCCACCCCGGGCAGCAGGACGAGGCGGGCCCCGGGGATGGCCCGGGACAGCGGCACGGCCTGTAGGTCCGGCCGAACGATCGGGTCGGCCGCGCCGGACACGATCGTCACCGGCAGGTGCAGGCCCCCGTAGCGGGGGCTCAGGGCGGCAAGACCCTGGGGCAGACCGACGAGGTCCTGGACGTTGGCGAGCAGGGTTCCCGGCCGCATCACCAGGGGCGCCCGCGCGGTCTCCAGATAACCCGGCACGGGCTCCTCGGGCTTGAACACCCGCCGTGCAGCCTCCGCGAGATAGACCATGGCGACCGGCGGCCCCACCGTCCGGCTCAGCAGCCACAGCACCGGCGGCTTCAGGGCGAGGCGCCAGTACCAGGGCAGGGACACCGGCCCCGGCAGCGGCATTCCCACGGGCGCGGCCAGGACGAGGCCCGAGACCCGCTCAGGATGATCGAGGGCCAGCGCCAGCGCCAGGGCTCCGGCCCAGGAATGACCGAGGACGACGGCCGGGCCGACCCGCATCCCCGCCAGGGCGTCGGCGATGAGCCGGGCCTGGGCGGCGGGGTCGGCATCGGCGGCGCCCCCGGGCCGGTCGCTCCAGCCGAAGCCCGGCCGGTCGAAGGCGATGACGCGAAAGCCCCGGGCGGCGAGCAGGTGTCCGACGCCCCCCATCGGGTCGGCCGAGTTGGCCGAGGCCCCGTGGAGCAACACCACCGGCGGCCCGTCGGCGGGACCGGCCTGCATCGTGGCAAGCCGCCCGCCGGGCACCTCCACGAAAGGGCCAGCCGGGGGATAGAGGGAGCCGACCCGCAGGCCGATGATCAAGCTCGCCACAGCGCCCAGCGCGAGGACGATCCCGGCCACCGCGAAGGGCAGGGCGAGGAGGACGAGGAGCGAACTCACCATGCGCCCGATCATCGGCCAGTCGGGAAGGCTGGGGCGCGGAGACCCCTCACAGGTCGCGACCATCGACCTCGGGGGCGAGGCGGTCCACCGCCTCCTGCAACTTGTCCATCTTCGGATAGAGAGCCAGGGCCCGGCGGAAGGCGGCCAGCGCCCGCGCCTTGTCGTCCATCGATTCGTAGATCTTGCCCATGGCCGACCAGGCCTCGAAGTGCCGCGGCTCCAGCACGAGCGCCCGCTGGAGGTCGGCCAGGGCCTCCGTCTTGTCGGAGAGCAGCCAGAAGATCGTGGCCCGGCGGTTCCACCCCTCCGACCATGTCGGGTCGAGACCAGTCGCCCGGTCCATCAACTCGGCGGCGAGGGGGAAGTCGTGTCCGGTCATGGCCTGCCGCGCCCGGTCGGTCAGCAGGTCGACGGTGGCGCTTCCGGAACGGTCGAGGCGCTGCTCGATCAGGTGGGCGATGCCCTTCGCCTCCGCCGGGTCGTCGGTGGCCTTCAGCCGGGCGAACAGGTCGTCGAGGCTCGGTGCCTTGGGGGCGGGCTTGGGCGCGGGCCTGCCCGCCGACGGACGGCCCATCCCGGTGCCACCGTCCAAGGGCGCAGCGGATACGGTCCCCGCCCAGGGCAGGGCAGCCAGGAAAAGGAGCAGGGCAGTCGGGCGACGCAGCATTCACACAAGCTGCGGCGGACCCGCGCCGCCGTCAACGCGCCGTCGTGCCGCGCGGGCGGACGGACCACGCAGGAAAGCCGCGCCCTTGCGGACGCGGCTCCAAAACCTCACGCAAGACGCCACCCGGCCGGCGGCCGGGCCGCAGCCTCAGCCCTGGCGAGCCTTGAAGCGCTTCTGAGTCTTGTTGATGATGTAGACGCGACCCTTGCGGCGCACGAGCTGGTTGTCGCGGTGACGGCCGAGCAGGGACTTGAGGGAGTTGCGGATCTTCATGGGTCTCTCGGCCCGCAAGGGGCCGTCCAGGAACGGGGTCTGTCGAAAACGTCCGGCCGGTCTCGGGACGCGCAAGCGCGCCCGGCGATGACGGCGCAGGCATCGCGGGATGGGCGCCGCCATATCAGGATTCGTCCCCCGGAGGCAAGCCTCGGCGGGCCTTCCCCCGCAGGGAAAGGACCGGTGGCCTACCGCGGGAGGGTGCGGATCACGCCCTGGCGTAAGTGCCGATCAGGCCGCCCTTGGCGAGGACGTTGCCGCGCATCGCCTCCACCAGGGCTTCCCGGCCGGAGCCGGCCTCGAGGTCGAGGCGCCGGCTCAGGGCATAGACCTGGAAGACGTAGTCGTGGTCGCCGTGGCCGGTGGGCGGGTCCGGCGGCAGCCAGCCGGACTTCATGAAGCTGTTCTTTCCGAGCATGAGGCCGGACGCGCTTTCGCCGGAGGCGGCCCCCTCGGGCAGGCGCCCGGCGGGGTCGAGGTTCCAAGCGAGCAGGTGAACGAGGGGGCGCGGGGTCGGGCTGCCCGCATCCTCGACGATCACCGCGACCGACGCGGTGCCCGGCGGCAGGCCGTCCCAGGCGAGGGGCGGGGACACGCCCTCGCCGTCGGCGGTGAACCGCGCCGGCATGGCGGCCCGATGGGAGATGGCCTCGCTCGACACGTGCAGGCTCTCGGGCAAATCGGGGAAGGCGGAACGGAAGCTCGTTCCGTCGAGACCGGCCTTCACCCCCGACAGGGCCTCGCCGAGGACCCTGGGCATCTTCTCAAGCATCGTGCGCTCCTTCTGACGCCGATCAACGGCGGAAGGCGGCGCCGGTTCATGCCGGGCGGGCGGCGCGCAGCATGTAGTTGACCGCCGTGTCGCGCCCCATGCGCCAGCCGTCGTCGAGGGGGTTGTAGACGACGCCCGTCGTCTCGGTGACGTCGAGGCCGGCCGCCCGGATCGCGGCGGTCAACTCGTCCGGCTTCACGAACTTCGCCCAGTCGTGGGTGCCCTTCGGAAGCCAGCCCAGCACATATTCCGCGCCGACGATGGCCAGGGCGAAGGAGCGCATCGTCCGGTTGATGGTGGCGGCGAACAGCAGGCCGCCGGGCTTCACCGCGGCGCAGGCGCTGCGCACGAAAGCCGGCATGTCGGAGACGTGCTCGACCACCTCCATGATCAGCACGGCGTCGAAGGTCGCCCCCGTGGCGACGACCTCCTCGATGGTCTGCGCCCGGTAATCCACCGGCACACCCGCCGCCTCGGCATGGGCGCGGCCGACGGCGAGGTTGCGCTCGGCCGGATCGAGGCCGGTCACGGTGGCGCCGAGGCGGGCGAGGGGCTCCGATAGGATCCCGCCGCCGCAGCCGACGTCACACACGGTCAGGCCATCGAGGGCGAAGGGCACATCCGGGTCCCGCCCGTGGTGGCGGCAGAGGGCATCCCGAATGTAGCCGAGACGCACGGGGTTGAACCGGTGCAGCACCCGCATCGGCCCGGTCTCGTCCCACCACGTGGCGGCCAGCGCGTCGAACCGCGCGACCTCCTCCCGGTCGACGAACCCGCCCGCATGCTCCTTCGCCGTCATGATGCCGTCCCTCGCCGGATATGCGGCGACCTCCACCCCATCCGGGGGGCGAACGCAAGCCGCGAGGCTGTCGCGCCGGGAATGCGGCCCGCCCGGCGACAAGCCCCCATCGCCCGGCCGGACGTTGACAGTGCCGACCGGCCCGAGTACCCGCGATCCCTGTCCGGGGGCAGGCCCCGGCCGGTCTGCGGCGGGACGCCCGCTCCGGCTGCACGGGCTTGGAAACGTTCGAAGAATGCCCCGTCTGGTAATGAAATTCGGCGGTACGTCCGTCGCCAACGTCGATCGCATCCGCAACGTCGCGCGCCACGTCGCCCGCGAAGTCGCGGCCGGTTACGAGGTCGCCGTCATCGTCTCGGCGATGTCGGGCAAGACCAACGAGCTGGTCGACTGGGTGAAGGACGCCAACGCCCTCTACGACACCGCCGAGTACGACGCCGTCGTGGCCTCCGGCGAACTCGTGACGGCGGGGCTCCTCGCCATCGCCCTGCAGAAGGAGGGGCTCAAGGCCCGCTCCTGGCAGGGCTGGCAGATCCCGGTGCTGACCTCGGACGCCCACGGCTCGGCCCGGATCGCCGACATCCCCTCCGCCAACCTCGATGCCGGGTTCGCCCGGGGCGAGGTCGCCGTCATCGCGGGCTTCCAGGGCATCCACGCCGAGAGCGGCCGGGTGACGACCCTCGGGCGGGGCGGCTCGGACACCTCGGCGGTGGCCGTCGCGGCGGCGATCGGGGCCGAGCGCTGCGACATCTACACGGACGTGGACGGGGTCTACACCACCGATCCGCGGATCGTGCCGAAGGCCAGGCGCATGGAGCGCGTGACCTTCGAGGAAATGCTGGAGATGGCCTCCCTCGGCGCCAAGGTGCTGCAGGTCCGCTCCGTCGAACTCGCGATGGTGCACCGGGTGCCGACCACCGTCCGTTCCTCCTTCGACCCGCCGGACGCCGCGCGCCCGGGTACCCTCATCTGCGACGAGGACGACATCGTGGAACAGCAGATCATCACCGGGATCGCGTTCTCCCGGGACGAGGCGCAGATCACCCTGCGCCGGGTCAAGGACAGCCCCGGCGTCGCCGCCGCGATCTTCGGGCCCCTGGCAGACGCCAACATCAACGTCGACATGATCATCCAGACGGTGTCCGGCGACCAGTCGACCACCGACATGACCTTCACGGTCCCTTCGGCCGAGTACCAGCGCGCCCGCGCGATCCTCGACGAGGCCCGCGAACACATCGGCTATGCGCAGATCGAGGGCGCCACCGACGTGGTGAAGGTCTCGGCCATCGGCGTCGGGATGCGCAGCCACGCGGGCGTGGCCGCCAAGGCCTTCCGGGCGCTCGCCGGGAAGGGCATCAACATCCGCGCCATCACGACGTCCGAGATCAAGTTCTCGGTCCTGATCGACGCCGCCTACACCGAGTTGGCGGTGCGCACCCTCCATTCGCTCTACGGGCTCGACCAAGCCTGAGGCAGACGCGTCGCGCACCTTCCGAAAGGTGCGCATTCATGAACTAAACGCTCCGGCAAGGATTGCCGTCCCGGGGCGGTTGGCGCCAAGGTTGCAGGGGGCCGACGCCACGGCCGCCCGCCGACGCTGGAACGACGATACGATGCCCGCTGCGCTCGGAGGCCCGCGCCTTCTGCTGCGCCGCCTCCGCGAAGCCATGGCGGAGCCGGTGAGTCCGCAGGCGCGTCTCGACCGGATCGTCGTCCTGATCGCCGCCAACGTCGTGGCGGAGGTCTGCTCGGTCTATGTGCTGCGCGACGACAACATCCTCGAACTCTTCGCCACCGAGGGCCTGAACCGCGAGGCGGTGCATCTCACCCGGTTGCGCGCCGACGAGGGCCTCGTCGGCCTGATCGCCTCGACGGCCGAGCCCCTGGCCCTGTCGGACGCGCAGAAGCACCCGGCCTTCTCTTACCGCCCGGAGACGGGCGAGGAAGTCTATCACGCCTTCCTCGGCGTCCCCCTCCTGCGCGCCGGCCATACCCTCGGCGTGCTCACGGTCCAGAACAAGACCTACCGGGTCTATTCCGAGGAGGAGATCGAGGCGCTCCAGACCACCGCGATGGTGCTCTCGGAGATGATCGCCTCCGGGGAGCTCGACGGCCTCGGCTCGCAGGCGGGCGTCCCCCGCCAGGCACTCATGGCCCGGGGGCTGGCCCTCTCGGACGGGATCGGGCTCGGCCACGTGGTGCTGCACGAGCCGCGCCTCGTGGTGAAGACCCTCATCGCCGAGAACGTCGACCGCGAGGTCGAGCGGCTGGATGCGGCGATCGGGAGCGTGCGCTCGGCCATCGATGCCCTGGTCGAGCGGGGGGACCGCATCGGCACCGCCGAATCCCGGGAGGTGCTGGAAACGGTGCGGATGTTCGCCCACGACCAGGGCTGGCTGCGCCGGATGCGCGAGGCCGTCGCCTCGGGCCTCACCGCGGAAGCCGCCGTGGAGCGGGTGCAGTCGGACAACCGGGCGCGGATGCTGCGGCAGTCCGACCCCTATCTCCGCGAGCGCCTGCACGACCTCGACGACCTCGCCAACCGCCTGCTGCGGGCGTTGATCGGCCCCGGCGCGGCAGGGCACGCGCCCCTTCCCGAGAACGCGATCCTCGTGGCGCGCACCATGGGGCCGGCGGCGCTCCTCGACTACGACGCGGGGACCCTCCGGGGCATCGTGCTGGAGGAGGGGGGGCCGACGAGTCACGTGGCCATCGTCGCCCGGGCGCTGGGCATCCCCGCCGTGGGCGAGGTCGAGAACGCCACAGCGCTCTGCGAGTCCGGCGATGCGATCATCGTCGACGGCGTCGCGGGCGAGGTCCATATCCGGCCGGGGCCGGAGATCGAATCGTCCTACGCCGAGATGGTCCGCCTGCGGGCGAGGCGGCAGGAGCAGTACCGGGCCCTCCGCGACGTTCCGGCGATCACCCGCGACGGGGTGAAGATCGGCCTGAACCTCAATGCCGGCCTGCTGATCGACTTCTCCCACCTGGACGAGACGGGGGCGGAGGGGGTCGGTCTGTTCCGCACCGAGCTTCAGTTCATGGTGGCGCAGCGCATGCCCTCGGCGGCCGAGCAGCAGGCGCTCTACCGGCAGGCCTTCGCCGCCTCGGGGGGGCGGCCCGTCACGGTGCGCACCCTCGATATCGGGGGCGACAAGATCCTGCCCTACATGGCCAAGCTCGAGGAGGAGAACCCGGCGCTCGGCTGGCGGGCGATCCGCATCGGCCTCGACCGGCCGGCCCTGCTGCGGATGCAGCTCCGGGCCCTCCTCAAGGCCGCCGAGGGGCGGCCGTTGAAGATCATGTTCCCGATGGTGGCCACGGTCCACGAATTCATCGAGGCCCGGAAGATCGTGGACCGGGAGAAGGCCCACCTTGCCCGCCACGGCTACAGGCTGCCGCAGCCCTGCGAGCTGGGGGCGATGGTCGAGGTGCCCTCGCTCCTGTTTCAGATCGACGAGATCGCCAAGGAGGCCGATTTCCTGTCGGTCGGTTCCAACGACCTGATGCAGTTCCTGTTCGCCGTGGACCGGGAGAACCGGAGGGTCGCCGACCGGTTCGATCCCCTCTCGGTGGCGGCCCTGCGGGCCTTCCGCCTGATAGCCGACCGGGCGAAGGCGGCGAACTGCCCCGTGACCGTCTGCGGCGAGATCGGCGGACGCCCCCTCGACGCGATGGCGCTCATCGGCCTCGGGTTCCGCAACCTGTCGATGTCGCCCGCGGCCCTCGGCCCCCTGAAGGCGATGGTGCTGAGCCTCGACGCGGGGGAGGTCGCCCGGCTGATCGAGGCCGAGATGACGACCATGCACGACGGGCAGACCCTTCGCCCGCTGCTCACGTCGTACGCCCACGACAACGGCGTGCCGATCTAGCCGAGCCGCTCCCGCCGGTACCCGCGCCAAGACGGGAGGGTTGGAGAGCCCGTCCGCCCTCCGCGAGGATCTCCCTGGCGGGCGAGGGGCACGTTGCGCCCCCTGCCACCTTGCGAAACCTTCCGCCGGGGTTGTACCCCCTCCCCGAACCGGGGCGCGAACCCGACGTCCCCACAGAACAACCGGGCAATGATACCTTTCCCCCCCGACCGTCTCGACGCGATCCTCGTCCGGCACGACCTCGTCACGGCGCAGCTCGCCTCCGGCGAGGGCGAAGCGGAGACCGTCGTCCAGCTCTCCCGCGAACTGTCCGACCTCGACCCCGTCGTGGCGGCGATCCGCGCCTACCGGGCGGCCATGGACAATCTGAACGGCATCGAGGCCCTCATCGACGAGGCGGGGACCGACCCGGAGATGCGGGCGCTGGCCGCCGAGGAGAAGCCCGAGGCGGAGGCGGGGCTGGAGGCGGCCCACCGGGCGCTGCAGCTGATGCTGCTCCCCAAGGATGCGGCCGACGAGAAGAGCGCCATCCTGGAGGTCCGCGCCGGGACGGGCGGCGACGAGGCGGCCCTGTTCGCGGGCGACCTGTTCCGCATGTACGCCAAGTACGCGGAGTCCAAGGGCTGGCGCGTGGAGGTGCTTTCGGAAAGCGAGGGCACCGTCGGCGGATACCGGGAGATCGTCGCCGAGGTGAAGGGCAGGGGCGTCTTCGCCCGGCTGAAGTTCGAGAGCGGCGCGCATCGGGTGCAGCGGGTGCCCGACACCGAGACGCAGGGGCGCATCCACACCTCCGCCGCCACGGTCGCGGTGCTGCCGGAGGCGGAGGATGTCGACATCGTCGTGAACGAGGCCGACCTGAAGATCGATACGATGCGCGCCCAGGGCGCGGGCGGCCAGCACGTCAACAAGACGGAATCGGCGATCCGCATCACCCATATGCCGACGGGGATCGTCGTCTTCGTCCAGGAAGAACGCTCGCAGCACAAGAACCGCGCCCGGGCCATGTCCCTCCTGCGCGCCCGCCTCTACGACGCCGAGCGCAGCGCGAAGGATTCCGCCCGGGCCGCCGACCGCAAGGCGCAGGTTGGCTCCGGCGACCGTTCGGAGCGCATCCGCACCTACAACTTCCCCCAGGGGCGGGTGACGGACCACCGTATCAACCTCACCCTGTACAAGCTCGAAGAGGTCATGGCGGGCACGGCCCTCGACGAGGTGGTGGACGCGCTGATCGCCGAGCATCAGGCGGAACTCCTCGCCGCGGAAGGGATGGCATGAACGGCGGGGGCGGCCTCGACGCCCTCACAGGCCGCCGGGCTGCCCTGCGCCTCGCCGCCGCCCACCTCGCCGCGGCGGGCATCCCCGATGCGGAAAGGGAGGCCCGCTTCCTGGTCATGGGACTCCTCGGCCTCGAACCCCGCGACCTCGCCCTCGATGGCGACCGCCCTGTGGGGGAGGCGGCCCCGCTCGTACGCGCCGCCCTCGACCGGCGGGCGATGGGGGAGCCCGTGGCGCGCATCCTTGGCGCGTGGGAGTTCTGGGGACTGCCCTTCGTGCTGGTGCCGGAGACGCTGGTCCCCCGGCCCGACACCGAGACGGTGGTGGAGGCGGCCCTCGCTGCGCTGCCCGACAGGACGGCGCCCCTGCGGATCCTCGATCTCGGCACCGGCTCCGGCTGCATCCTCGTCGCCCTGCTGAGCGAGCTGCCCCGGGCGGTTGGGATCGGTCTCGACCGGTCGGAGCCCGCCCTCCGGGCCGCCCGCACCAACGCCATCGCCAACGGAACCGGCGGCCGGGCGCTCGTCGCCTGCGGTAACTGGTGCGACCCCCTTCGTGGCCCCTTCGACCTCGTGGTCTCCAACCCGCCCTATATCGCCGCCGGGGACATCCCCGGCCTGGACCGGGAAGTGGCACAGCACGATCCCCGGGCGGCCCTCGACGGCGGGGCGGACGGTCTCGACGCCTATCGGCAGATCCTCGGGAGCCTCGGACGCGGAAGACTACTGAAGCCGGGCGCCCCGGCGGTGGTGGAGATCGGCTACGACCAGGCGGAGGCCGTGCGGACCATCGGGATCGCGGCGGGCCTGCGCGTCGCCAAACTGTCGCGCGACCTCCCAGGGCACGACCGCGCCCTGACTTTCACGCATTGAATTCCACGGCTACGACGACCACGTCGTGTCTTCGCCCGCAATTCCCGAACGAAACGAAGCGTGTGATCCGAAAAAGCTTGTTGCAGCCGGCCGGAGGCGATAGAGTCGGCTTGAAGATCGCGAACGTTTCGTTAAGACGAGCCGCGATAGGGTCGGTGGAGACCACGGCCGCCACGTAGTTCGCCGCCCCCCTCAATTCCGGAGCTGGTTGTACGCGAGGCTCGCGACCCGGTCCGGTACCGCTCGAACCTGACAACCGGCTGTATTCCGCGCCGATCCATCGGCCTGCGATGCGAACGGCAGATCAGACGGCCGGTGAGGTTCGTGCAGGGAATTGCACGGCTGCTTTCGGGCAGCACGCGTCGGTGCGACGCGCCGGAGGCATGCGCGATCCCGGATGTGCCTTTGATTTGTCTGGCGTGAACTGAGGGTCACTGAAGACCGATGAGACCGAACCAGAATCGACGGATGCGCGGGCGCAACCGCCCCAAGGGTCCCAATCCGCTGACGCGCTCGTACGAATCGAACGGCCCCGACGTCAAGATCCGAGGCACCGCTCAGCATATCGCCGACAAGTATGCCCAGCTTGCGCGGGACGCGCTGGCGGCTGGCGACCCCGTCGCGGCTGAGAACTACTTCCAGCACGGCGAGCATTACTTCCGCATCATCTCCGGTGTCCAGGAGCAGACCCGCCCTGTGGCCGGCGGCTACGCGGCCCGCGCCTTCGATGACGAGATGGACGAGGGCGACGAGGAGGGGCAGGGCCAGGGCGGCCAGCCGAACGGCAGCGGCTACAACGGCCAGGGCTATAATGGCCAGGACGATTACGGCGACCCTGGTCATCAGCCCCAGCCCTACGAGGCCCGGCAGGATTCCTATCAGGAGGGTCGGCAGAACCGCGATCGCTTCCAGAACCGCGACCAGCGCCGTTACGACGGGCAAGCCCGTCAGGAGAACGGCCGCCAGGATTACGGTCGCGACAGGCAGCGCCAGGACAATGGCCGTCAGGACAACGGGCGCCAAGAGAACGGGCGTCACGACGGCAACCGGCAGGATTACGGACGCCAGGATTATCGCGGCCAGGAAAACGGGCGGCAAGACAACGGGCGGCAAGACAACGGCCGCCAGGATCAGCCGCGTCAGGACTATCAGCGGGCCGAGAGCCCGCGCAACGATAGGCAGGACTACCGCCAGGATCGCCCTGAGCGTCAGGACCGCCAGGAGCGTCAGGACCGCCCCGAGCGTCAGGACCGCCCCGAGCGTCAGGAGCGTCGCGACTATCGCGCCGAGGCGCCCCGCGGGGAGTTCCAGCGCCCCGAGAGCACGCCCCGTCGGGAGCGGCGTCGCGAAGAGCCGGCCGTTGTGGCCGAGGACGCTGCGGCCCTGCCGGCTTTCCTGATGGCGCCGGTGCGTCCGGTCGCCGCCACGACCCCCATCGAACCGGAGCAGCCGGCGGTCGTTGAGACCGCCGCAGAGGAAGCGCCCGCCGCCAAGCCGCGCCGTCGCCGTCGGCCGCGCTTCGAGAGCGCGGCGGCTGAGACGGGCGAGGGCGGCACGCCCTCGACGGACGACACGCCGACCGAGTGACCCCGCATCGTCGCCGCCTCCCTTTGCCCGATGGCGAGGGGAGGGGGCGGACCGGGGATTGTCCTGACCCGCAGGGCTATTTATCTCGCGACGGCTATGAACCCGAGATTTTGATGGCCGCTCTGCGTCGACGCCTCCTTGCCGGAATGCTGCTCCTCGGGGGGCCAGCCTATGCGGCTCCCGCCACGCCGGAGGCGGCCGCCCCGGCCGCGTCGGACCCCGTCATTCTCGCCAATCACCGGGCCGTCTACGACCTGACCCTGGGCGGTAGCTCGGGCACGCGCCCCGTCGAGGCGGCCAGGGGGCGCATCGTGATCGACTTCCGCGGCGATGCCTGCCGGGGTTACACGATGCAGACGCGACAGGTCACGGAGTTGTCCTCTGGAGAGACCGGCACCCGCATTTCAGACCTGCGCAGCACGACGTTCGAGAGTGGCGAAGGGCACGATTTCCGCTTCAAGACCACCACCGTCTCGGACGGGGATCCGTCCGCTCCAGTGGATGGCACGGCGACCGAGGACGGCGATGCGCTGAGCATCAAGCTGAAGGGCAAGGGTAAGCCCATCACCGCCGAGGGCCCGGTGCTGTTTCCGAGCGCCCACATGCGCAAGCTGGTGGAGACGGCGCGGGCGGGCCAAACCACCCTCTCCGCCAAGGTCTATGACGGCTCGGATGACGGCAAAAAGGTCTACGACACCTTTGCCGTGATCGGCCCGGCCGCAACGACGGCCGCCACAGCCGCCAGTGCCGAGGTCGACAAGCCGCTCCAGGCGGGGCCGATCGCGGCCGTGCGCCACTGGCCGGTGAAATTGACCTACTACACGGAGGGCGTGGGGGAGCGCACGCCGATCTATACCCTCGGCTTCGATCTCTACGAGAACGGCGTCAGCGGGCGGATCAAGCTCGACTACGGCGACTTCGCCCTGACCGGGACGATGACCGCCCTCGATCTCGATACGGACAAGCCGGCCGCCAAGGGGGCGGGCAAGGGTTGCACGCCGTGACGGACGCCTGACGCGGACCGCCCCCGACGTTCGCTCACGCCCACTCGTCGTCGGGCCGGGGCGACAGGCGATGCCACGCGGCGACGATGCGCTCCGGCTTCACGTCGAGGGACCGCGCGCATGCCAGGAGCACCGGCTCGTCGCCTGCGACGTGATCGAGCACGCCTGCGAGGAAGACCGGGTCCTTGGAACCGGCACGGACCGCATCCAGATCAAGGCCAGTCGAGGCGAGAAAGGGAAAAAGTCGGTCTTCATCCCCCACGATCCACAGCAGAACATCGAGGGCGAGGCTTTCCGTGGAGTCATCCGCTTGATGCGGTTTGCCATTCGTCAACATGTAACCCTTAAAACCGACGCAATGGGGCTGATGGGTCCTTAATCATGATCGGCTCTGACCGAGGCAAGGAACCATGTCGAAGACGGTGCTCATCGTCGAGGACAACGAACTGAACATGAAGCTGTTCAACGACCTCCTCGAGGCGAACGGCTACGCGACGCTGAAGACCGCCAACGGCATCGAGGCGATCGAGCTGGCGCGCGCCCATCACCCCGACCTCATCCTCATGGACATCCAGTTGCCGGAAGTGTCCGGCTTGGAAGTGACCAAGTGGCTGAAGGAGGACGACGATCTAAAGTCCATTCCGATCATCGCGATCACGGCCTTTGCGATGAAAGGTGATGAAGAGAGGATTCGCGAGGGCGGCTGCGAGGCTTATCTTTCGAAGCCCATCTCCGTTGCGAAGTTTTTAGCAACGGTTCGCGCCTATCTTGAATCCAAGTGACGCGACGCGGGACTAGTCCGGCGGCGCGAGGCCGCGAGCCGCACCGGCGGGTGGGGCCGACGACCGTCCTGAGTGAGGTAGCATGTCGGCCCGCGTCCTCATCGTCGATGACCTGTTCCCGAATGTAAAACTCCTCGAGACGAAGCTCGCCCTCGAATATTTCGACACGCTCGCAGCCCTCAACGGCCCCGATGCCATCGCCATCTGCGAGAAGGGCCTGTGCGACATCGTCCTGCTGGACGTGATGATGCCGGGCATGGACGGGTTCGAGGTCTGCCGCCGGATCAAGAGCAACCCGGTCACGGCCCATATTCCCGTGGTGATGGTCACCGCCCTCGATCAGCCGTCGGACCGGCTGAAGGGCCTCGATACGGGTGCTGACGATTTCCTGACCAAACCCGTCGACGACGTGGCCCTGTTCAGCCGGGTCCGCAGCCTCGTCCGCCTCAAGGCCGTGACCGACGAGTTGCGCCAGCGGGCCCTGGCCTCCCGGGCCTTCGGGATGGGTGATCCGCTCATCACCGCCGCGGCGGAGACCGGCCTCGATGCGCGAATCCTCCTGGTCGAGGACCGGCCGGGATCCGCCGAACGGATGGCGATGGCCCTGCAGCAGCATCACCGGGTCACGGTGGAGGCGGATCCGCACAACGCGATGGTGGTGGCCGCGGAGGGCGATTTCGACCTCGCCCTGGTGAGCCTCGACCTCACCGGGCATGACGGCCTACGCCTGTGCAGCCAATTCCGCTCCCTCGACCGGACCCGGGGCATGCCGCTCATCATGATTGCCGAGGCCCATGACCGGCCCCGGATCACCCGCGGCCTCGATTTCGGCGTTCACGACTATCTGATGCGCCCGATCGACCGAAATGAGTTGCTCGCCCGTGCCCGCACGCAGGTGCGGCGCAAGCGCTTCTCGGACGTGCTGCGCGGGGCGATGCAGGCCTCCCTCCAGATGGCCGTCACCGACGTGCTCACCGGCCTGCACAACCGGCGCTATCTGGAAAGCCACCTCAGCGGCCTGTTCGCGGAGGAAAGCATGCGGCACCGCCCGCTGGCGGCGCTCATCCTCGACATCGACCGCTTCAAGGCGATCAACGACACCTACGGGCACGAGGCAGGCGACGAGGTGCTGCGCGCCTTCGCCGAGCGGGTGCGCCAGCACACGAGGCCCATCGACATCGTCGCCCGCTACGGCGGCGAGGAGATCGTGGTCATCCTCCCCGAGGCCGGGCTGGCCGAGGCCCATACCATCGCCGAGCGTATCCGGGAGCGCATCCAGGACGTTCCGTTTTCCGTGCAGCGCGATTCGCGGCTCCTGTCGGTGACCGTCTCGATCGGCGTCGCCATGCGCTGCGCCGAGGATACCTCGCCGAGCGAGATGCTCCGCCGGGCCGACGAGGGCCTGTACGAAGCCAAGGCCGCGGGCCGGAACCGGGTCGTGGCGCAGGCGGCCTGAGCGGTGAGTCCGGCCTGCGGGGCGGGCCGGTCGGCTGGGATCCCATTCCTCGGGCGGACGCCCTAAAAGGTTGACAGCGCCGGGCTTCTCGCCAACACCTCGCGCCCGCCGCGGCCGGGATCGGAACCGGGCGTACGGCCTGTCACGACTCGATCACGGAACCCCATGGCGGCGACGCGCTCCTATCTCGACTTCGAGAAGCCGGTGGCCGAGCTCGAAGCGAAGCTCGAAGAACTGCGCGCCGTGGGCAGCCAGGACGGCGCCGTGTCCATTGCGGAAGAGGTCGGCCGGCTCGAGGCGAAGGCTCGTCAGGCCCTCGCCGAGATTTATGCCGCCCTGACGCCGTGGCAGAAGACTCAGGTCGCCCGGCACCCGCAGCGTCCGCATTTCATCGATTATTGCGCCGGGCTGATCACCGAGTTCACCCCGCTGGCCGGGGACCGGGCCTTCGGCGAGGACGAGGCCATCGTCGGCGGCTTCGGCCGGTTCCGGGGCCGGCCGGTCTGCGTCCTCGGCCAGGAGAAGGGCGCGACGACGGAGGCGCGGCTCCGGCACAATTTCGGCATGGCCCGCCCGGAGGGCTACCGGAAGGCGGTGCGCTTGATGGAGACCGCCGACCGGTTCGGCCTCCCGGTGATCGCCTTCGTCGATACGGCCGGCGCCTATCCGGGCATCGAGGCGGAGGAGCGCGGCCAGGCCGAGGCCATCGCCCGCTCCACGGAAGCCTGCCTCGGCCTGTCGGTGCCCAACGTCGCCGTGGTGATTGGGGAGGGGGGCTCCGGCGGGGCCATCGCACTCGCCACCGCCAACCGGGTCCTGATGCTGGAGCATGCGATCTACGGCGTGATCTCGCCGGAGGGTGCGGCCTCGATCCTCTGGCGTGACGGCGGCCGGGCCCACGAGGCCGCCACCGCCATGAAGATCACCGCCCAGGATCTCTTGAGGCTCGGCGTCATCGACGGCATCGTGCCGGAGGCCGTCGGCGGCGCGCATCGGGACCGGGATGGGGCGATCCAGGCGACGGGGCAGGCCATCGCCGAGTCCCTGGCCATGTTCGATGGTCTGGAGCCGTACGTGATCCGCGATCGCCGGGCGGAGAAGTTCCTCGAGATCGGCAGGCGCCTGTGACGGGGGCGGCCGGGCTGCGCGGGACGCTCCATCGTCTCGGCCGCCGCCTGGTCCGTCGCGACCGGCGGGAGCCGGGACCGGCCAACACGATCTCTCTCGGCTGCAACTGCCAGATGGCGCATGTCCTCAAGACCCTCGACCTGAGGACGTGGTCCGGGCCGTTCGACTGGATCTTCACCCTCCCCGGCATGGTCCGAGATTGTCTTGCCGATGACTTCGCCGCGCTCACGGACCGCCGCGAACTGGAGAGCATCCCGCAACAGGAGCGGCGGGCCCCCGACATCTGGAAAGGCCGCCACCGGCTCTACCGGGAGCGGCACGGTCTGGAATGCGTGTTCAACCACCACGACCCGGCCAGTGACCCCGACGACTACTCCTTCCTCACCGAAGGCGTCCGCCGCCTGCGCACGGCCCTCGATACGCCGGGAACACGCAATCGCCTGTGGATGATGAGCCATCTCCACACCCCCCGCGCGGTGGTGGAGGAGATCGATGCCCTGCTCGGCCAACGGGCGAGCCTGAATCACCTGACCTTCGTGCAACTGGTGACCGGCCGCGAGAGGGTCGCCATCGCCGAGGCCCCCGACCTCTCTCCGAGCCTGCGCTGGCTCACCGTCCACAGCCCGTCCGAGCCCGTGGGGTTGCGCCTCGCCGACCCTGCCGACGACGCGGCGCTCGTCGCGATCATTCGCGACGAAGCGGAACACCGGCCAGCGCTGTTGGCGTGAGGGCGAGCCGTCACGGCACCGCGTCCCCGCGCAGGGCCTCAACGAGGAAGTCCACCATCGCCCGCACCCGGGCCGGCATGGCGGGGCCGCCGACGAACACGGCGTGAATCGCCTCGCGATCCTGCGGGTTGAACGGCTCCAGCAGCGGGACGAGGCGGCCGGCAGCTAGGTCTTCGGCGATATGGAAGTTGCCGACCCGGGTGATGCCGACGCCGCGCAGGGCGAGCTGCACCAGCGTCTCGCCGTTGTTGGCGGCGACATTCCCGTTCACCGGCAGGATGAAATCCCGTCCGTCCTCGCGGAACGGCCAGCCGGGCTCGCTGCGGCGGAAACTGAAATCGAGGCAGTTGTGGGCCGCGAGGTCGGAGGGCCGGCACGGCGTGCCCATCCGTTCGAGATAGGCCGGCGCCGCCACCACCGTCCGCCCGGTCTCGCCGAGACGGCGGGCGGTGAGGGGACTATCGGCCAGCGGCCCGAAGCGGATCGCCACATCGGCCCGGCCGCCGAGCACGTCCGCGAGTTCGTCGCTCAGGTCGATCTCGGCGACGATGCGGGGGTGTCGCGTCACGAACTCGGCGAGCAGCGGCACGATCACTAGCCGGCCGTGGGCGGTGGCCGCGCTGATCCGCACACGGCCGCTCGGGCAGCCCCGGTCGGCGAGGGCGCGCTCGGTCTCGTCGAGATCCGCCAGAATGCGCCGCGCAGCCCGCCCATAGGTCTCGCCCTCCGCCGTAGCCCGCAGGGTGCGGGTGGTCCGCACCAGCAGACTTACGCCGAGCCGCGCCTCGATCCGCGCGACGATCCGGCTGACCGCAGAGGGAGTCAGGCCGAGCTTGCGGGCCGCATCAGAGAGGCTGGCCGCCTCCACGACGGCGACGAAGACGGCCATCTCGCCCGTCCGCCCGATCCGGTCCTGCACCATTCGTGACACACCCGCACAAATCCTGATCCGCAAACGGGACTACATTCTCTACGACGAGTCGGCCATGTGCTCCGGCGGAACGAGCGGAGACAACAACCATGGCGATCAATCCCCCCCTCTTGGCCCTGGCGGTCGGCGCCTTCGGTATCGGGATGACGGAATTCACGCCGATGGGGATGCTGCCGCTCATCAGCGGGGATCTTGGCGTGTCCATTCCCGCCGCGGGTCTGGTCGTCAGCGCCTACGCCATCGGGGTCCTCGTCGGCGCTCCGGTTCTGACGCTTGCCACGGCGCGGGTTCCCCGCCGCCGCCTCCTCGTCGGCCTCATGGGCATCTTCACTCTGGGTAACCTTCTGGCGGCAGTCGCCGACAGCTACGCCATGCTAGTCGCGGCCCGGATCGTCACATCCCTCAATCACGGGGCGTTCTTTGGGGTGGGCTCGGTCGTCGCGGCAAGCCTTGCCCCCCCGGAACGGCGGGCTGCGGCGGTCGCAACCATGTTCTCCGGCCTGACCATCGCCACCATCGGAGGCGTCCCCCTTGCCGCATGGATCGGAGAGGAATTCGGGTGGCGCGCAGCCTTCTGGGGCATCGCGGGGGTCGGCGCGCTCACCATGATCTCCCTGCGCCTGGCCTTGCCGCCCCTGGCGGTCGAAAGCCCAGCGGACATGCGGGCCGAACTGCGGGTGCTTCGGCGATTGCCGGTGCTCGCTGCCCTGGCGCTGACGATGATCGGCTTCAGCTCGATGTTCACGGTCTTCACCTACATCGTCCCGATCCTGAAGGCTGAGACCGGGGCAGGCACGCCCTTCGTCACGACAATGCTGGTGGTGTTCGGAGTCGGCCTCACCATCGGAAACTGGCTCGGCGGACGCTTCGCCGACCGTTCGGTGGACGGGGCGATCTTCGGCGCCCTGATCGCCCAGATCGTCATCCTTGTGCTGTTCATCTGGGGCCTGCGCTGGGAAGGGTCGGCGGCGGCGCTGATCTTTCTGTGGGGCATCGCCAGCTTCGCCATCGGAACGCCGCTCCAGATGCGCGCGATGCAGAAGGCCAAAGAAGCCCCCAACCTCGCCTCGGCGATGAATATCGGGGCGTTCAACCTTGGGAACGCAATCGGCGCGGCGGTTGGCGGCGGCGTCATCGATGCCGGGCTCGGCCTCCCGGCGGTGTCGCTGGCAGGCGCCGTCCTGGCCGGCGCCGGTCTGCTGATGCTGATCGCCCTGCGGCATGTGCGGTCCGTCACACTTGCGCCTGCCGGGTGAGGGAAACCGGTGGACCACCCCGTCAGGCGCTGGCCCGGTGTTGCATCCGGGTCATTGCGGTAACGAATGCGCAAGCTTAACGACGTTACACGGTTGGGGAGTGGCGCCCGAAACAGGCCGATGCCAACGGCCCGGGCGAGAGTTCGAGGACGAGGTTCCCCATGACGGCGCGTCCCGCGACTGCGAGGATGCTGGCGGCCGCTGCCTTGACCGCCCTACTGCTCGGCGCCTGCCAGGATGGCAGCGGGATCAACGGTCCCACGGCCCGGAGCATCGCACCCATCGCACCGCAGACCCTTGCCCTGATGCAGAGCAAGGGCATGCAGCAATCCGACCCGATCCTGATCCGCGCCTACAAGAAGGAAGCGGAGATGGAGGTCTGGAAGAAGGGCGGGGACGGAAAGTACGCCCTGCTGAAGACCTACCCGATCTGCCGCTGGTCGGGCCAGCTCGGACCCAAGACCCGGGAGGGTGACCGGCAGACGCCGGAGGGCTTCTACACGATTACGCCGGGCCTGATGAACCCGAACTCATCGTATTACCTGTCGTTCGACACGGGCTTCCCGAACGCCGTCGACCGGGCCAACGGCCGCTCCGGCCGCTTTCTGATGGTGCATGGCACCTGCTCGTCGGCGGGCTGCTTTGCGATGACAGACGCCTCGATCGCCGAGATCTACGCCATCGCCCGGGAGGCCTTCTCCGGCGGCCAGCGCAGCTTCCAGTTCCAGGCCTACCCGTTTCGGATGACGGCCAGGAACATGGCCAAGTTCCGGAACGACCCGAACGCGCCGTTCTGGCGCAACCTGAAGGAAGGGTCCGATTATTTCGAGGCCCTGCGCGAGGAGCCGAAGGTCGGCGCCTGCGGCACCCGGTACGTGTTCGGCGGAGCGGATGTGGCAGCCGGCTCGTGCAAGCCGAAGCTCGAGCCCCAAGTCGCCGAGAAGCGCGACCGGGATGAGAGCGAGATCGCCGAACTGGTCGCCAAGGGGACCCCGGCGGTGCACGTCGTCTACCAGGACGGTGGCCAGAACCCGGTCTTCCGCCCGCAGAACAACCCGACGGCCTTCGCGAGTCTCGGCGGCACCGAGACGGTCCTGCCTTACGACGCGAAGGAATACGGACGGCACAACCTCGGTGACGTGAGCCGGCCGGAGACTCTGGCCTTCGCCCCGGAGGAGGTCGAGATCGACGCCAAGGGCCACCCGGTGATGCTCGCCGCGGCCCAATCGCCCACCACGACGGCCTCCACGACGCCGAAATCCGCCAAGGCCGGCGAAAAGACCAAGGGGCCGGTGCGCCCGGCGCCGACGACCCTCATGGCCTCGCAGCCGGCGGAAGCACCCGTAGAGGCTGAGAAGCCGGCCCGCATCGCCGTCGCCGATGCGGACGGCGAATCGGACGGGTATCAGAAGCTCCTCGGCAAGCTGTTCTCCAAGGAGAAGTCGACGCCGGTGACACCGGCGACCGATGCCGCGACCGTGGAACCGGTGCGGATTGTGGCTCAGGCCGAGCCTGTGTCGAAGGCCGCGCTCAAGCCGGCACATGCCGGCAAGGACGGGGAGAAGCCGGCGCATGCCGGCAAGGACGTCGGCAAGGAGCATCTGGGTCACGCCGCCGACGCGAAGAAGGCGGAGGCCACCAAGGCTGCGTCAGGCCGTCAGACGGTGGCCAAGGTGGACGCCAAACCCTGACCGGGCGGGGCCTCCGGGGCCCCGCCTCTCCCTGTCAGACGAGCGGCCGATCCCGGTTCATGAGCCAGAGGGCGTGCACCGTGCCGGGCAGCCAACCGAGAATCCACAGCACGATATTCAGCAGGAACTGAATGCCGAACCCCGTCGTGACCAGGACGGCAATCGGCGGGAAGACAATCGCGAGCAGGATTCGGATCAGGCTGGACACGGTAACTCCGCGGGACGTGAGGGGGCTTGCGGCGCTGTAACGACGTGGAGCCGTCCGTGTTCCGCTGCCCCCTCTCGCCCCTTCACTTCGCCGGCATGGTCGCGCTTGGGATGGCGGCCGGCACGTTGGCCGCCTGCTTCTCCGGGTGCTTCACTTGGCTGTAGGCGACGTTGGCGAAGGAGCCGATCACCGCAGGCCAGCTCGGGTTCGCGTATTGCGGATCGTCGTGGGCAGCCTTGCAGAAGGCGGTGGTCAGGCCGTTGACGATGTCGTCGTCGCTGGCCCCCGTCGGCTCGGCCTTGATCTGCGGCACCACACGGACCAGCGTCGGTACGAAATCCTGCTGCTTCAGTCCTGTCAGGCTGTCCTGGATACCGACCTTCTCGAAGGCGGCCTTCAGCTTGTCCTGCTCGATCTCGGCGCAGGGGGCAGTGCCGGCGAGCATCGTCTTCGTCGCCGCACGGGCGTCGGACGCCTTCTCGCCGGTGACGACCGGCGCCTTGTTGCCCCAGGAGTTGCGGACGTAGTCGGTGACGTTCTTCACCTCCACGTCGGTCATCTGCTGGCCGATCGCCACCATCGGCGCGTAGCCGCTCTGGGCGGCGAGGCCGCCATAGATCACCCGCAGCACCGTTTCAGGTCCCTCGGACATCACAGAGGTGTTGCCGGCCAGCGCCGGCACCGCGCCCTCGATGCCCTTGCCGTTGGGCTGATGGCAGGAGGAGCAGTAGGTGAGGTAGGTCGAGGCGCCAGGGGCGTCCTTCGTATCGAAGGCGGCGAGGTCCTTCGCCTTATAGGTCTCCTTGGCGGGCACGGTACGCAGGTAGGCCACCATCGCCTTCAGGTCCTCCTCCTTCACCTTGGAGAGGGATTCCATGATGGTCTGGCGCATCGGCCCCGCCGCGACGCCCGGACGGTCTCCGGGTGCGGTGCCGGTCTTGAGGTAGGTGACCACCTGCTCGTCGGTCCAGGCACCGATGCCCTGGTGGCCGTTGGGCGTAATGTTCGGGGCGTACCAGCCGTCGATGACGCCGCCGCCGAACCGGCCGGCGAGGCTCGAATTGCCGACGAGCTTATTCTCGTTGTGGCACATGGCGCAGTGGCCGAGGCTCTCGACGAGGTAGGCGCCGCGGTTCACCTCGGCGCTGGCGTTGGGGTCCGGCTTGAACCGCTCGTCGGTGAAGAACGCTGTCCGCCACGTCACGAGGGCGGTACGGACGCTGAAGGGGAACGGGATCTGGCTTTCCTGCCGCTTCTCGTTCACCGCCGGGATCGACTGGAGATACGCCCAGATCGCCTTGGTGTCCTCGTCCGTGACCTTCGTGAACCAGCCGAAGGGGAAGGCGGGGTAGAGGTAGCCGACGTGCTTGCTGTAGCCCTGACGGAAGGACTTGTCGAAGTCCTCGTAGGAGTAGTCGCCGAGACCGGTTTCCTTGTCCGGCGTCAGGTTAGGCGTCATGATCACGCCGAAGGGCATGTTCAGGGCGTAGTTTCCGGCCAGATACTTCCCGCCGGGCGCTGTGTGGCAGGCCGCACAATCGCCCATCGTGACGAGGTATTTCCCGCGCTCCACGGGGTCCTGGCTGTCCTGCGCCCAAGCGGGCGCCCCAAGGATCGTTCCGGCGAGCAGGCCGGACGCAAGGACGAGGCTGCGCTGCATGGCCGGCATCTCCCAGAAGCCAGTTTTCACAAGCATTTTAAAACGAATGCCGCGCGTGAACGCAGCGGAATAACTGTTGTTCCTGCTGTGTTATCCATGGCCCTGCGGCCAAGCGTCCCTCGCCGGTGATTCGGCGGCCGCAAAGGACTTCCGCCGCAGGGCGAGATCCACGCAATGGGCTGCGAGGCCGACGAGCATCCAGCCTGCGATCGCCGGCCAGGGCGCTCCCGTGAGGGCGGCCCGAAGGGCGAGCATCAACGCCGCTCCAGCGGCCAGGGTGGCGGCGAAGGGCGCGAACCGGCGCAGGCCCCGGCAGAGGACCACGAGCAGAACCGCCTCCGCCAGCACGCCGCCGAGGACGAAGTCCACGATGCGGCCGGAGGTGAACAAAGCGTCCATCACGCGAAGCTCGCGCGCGGGTTCAACTGGACGATGCGCAGGTTGAGGCAGGCCGCAATGCTGACCCAGGTGAGGTAGGGCAGGTTGAGGAAAGCGGCAGTTGGACCGGATCGCCCCGCCACGAGCATCACCGCGAGGACGGAGACCCAAAGAAGCACCACGTCGGCCAGGGCCCAATCGGGCCGGCGGAAGCGGAAAAACAGCACGCTCCAGGCGATGTTGAGCACCCCGTTCACGGCGAAAACCAGCGCCAGGGCGAGCCGGTCGGCGGGATCGCTCCCCCATGCCACGACCCCGGACGTGGCGGTCAGCACGAAGATGCAGGCCCAGACCGGCCCGAAGGCCCAATCCGGCGGCTTCCAAGCCGGAACGCGCAGGCGGCGGTACCAAGCGTCGGTCCGCGTGGCGACGCCGCCGGCCACGGCGACGAGCACCGCGCAGGTCGCCGCCACCAGGGCCGGGCCCCAATCCGCCGACCATGGGAGGCTCACGGCGAGACCCAGCGGAACAGGTGAGCGAGGTCCTTGAAGAAGATCCGCACATGCGCCGCCGGCTTCGCCCGGACCAGCTCCTTGTTCATGTAGGAGTCCCAGGTCAGCTGCTGCACGTCCTTGTCCCGGCAGATCGAGACGAAGCGCTCCCTGAGGCCGTCGCTGCGATACCAAACCCACTGCATCAGGCCGAGGATCAGGAAGACCCGCCCGTGCAGGCGCATGAACCGGCGGCGGGCGAGGCCGAGCGCCTTCGCATCGCCGCTGGCGAGAAACGCAGTCGCCGCCTCGGCCGCGAGGCGGCCGCCCAGCATGGCGTAGTAGATGCCTTCTCCAGACGCCGGGGCGACGACGCCCGCCGCGTCACCCGCCAGCAGCACGTCCCGGCCGTTGTCCCAGCGCTTGAGCGGCTTGAGGGGGAGGGGTGCTCCCTCCCGGCGCACCGTCTCGGCCTCGGCAAGGCCCGTCGCCTCGCGGAGGGAGCGGATCGAGCTGCGGAGGGAGAAGCCTTTGCGGGCGCTGCCCGTGCCGATGCTCGCGGTCTCGCCGTGGGGGAAGATCCACGAGTAGAAGTCGGGCGAGTGCTTGCCCTGATAAAACACGTCGCAGCGGGTCGGACCGATGGCGGCCTCGCCGGCCTCGCCGGGCCGGGGCACGCGGACGATCTCGTGATAAGCGAAGACCTGCCGCATCTTGTCGTGGCCCGGCACCTCCGCCCGTCCCACGGGGGACGTCGCGCCATCGGCGCCGATCACGAGCTTGGCGCGGACGCTGTGGCGGACGAGGGCGTCGCCCTTGCCGGTGGTGAAGTGGACCAGCGCCGGGCCGCCATCGGGTCTCTCGACCTTGTCGAAGGACGCCTCGCGCAGGTCGGCCCCCGCCGCAGCGGCGCGCTCACGCAACCACGGATCGAAATCCTTCCGGTCGACCATGCCGACGAAGCCCTCGCCGACCGGCATGTCCACTTCCTTGCCGCTCGGCGCGATCATCCGTGCAGCGCGGATGCGGGCGACGAGGAGATGGTCGGGGATCGCGAAGTCGCGAATCAGCCGCGGTGGGATCGCCCCGCCGCAGGGCTTGATCCGCCCCGGCTTGTCGAGGAGCAGGACGGCGTGGCCGGCTCCGGCGAGGTCGGCTGCCGCTGTGGCCCCCGCCGGGCCGCCGCCCACGACCACGACGTCGAAGGTCGCTTCCGTTTTCTCGCCCTGATGGGGGGAAGGCCCCCCGCGCCGCAGGGAGGGAGGGGAGGCGGTGGTGTTCGTGAAGCCGTGCGAATCGGGCTGGGTCATCGCATCACCTCGCCTCAAGAGCCGGATCGAGCGGATAGCTGGCGGGCGCGCTCTCGGTGCGCAGGGCGAACGCCACCGCCACGAGGAACAGCACGCCTTCGGCGACGAAGACCGTCGCGTAGGCCTGGACCGGATCGCCCACGACGAGGCGCATCGCGTCCACGGCGAACGCCCCGAGCACGCCGCCGCCGCCGAAGGCGACACCCTGCGCCGCGCCCCAGACGCCCATGCGGGTGCCGCGCTCCCGCTCGCCGCCGCGTCCGGCCAGCGCCATCATCGAGCCGATGGCCGCCACCGCGTAGATCCCGTTGGCAAGGCCGAGGGCGAAGACCGCTCCGCGCAGGGGGAAATCCAATCCGGACGGGCCGCCCGCCGCGATGGCAAAGAGGGCGAGCGCGGAAGCCGCGCATCCGACGGCGGTCCAGAGGCGCAGGGAGGCAAGGGCCGTCCCCTTAGCCATAAGGGTCACCCCCGCGACGAGGAGCATCCCGGCGAGGACGCCCCCGTGCTGAAGCCCCGCCAGCTTGGTCGTCGCCCCCGGGCCCAGTCCGAAGACGAGGCCGGCATAGGGCTCGAGAATCAGCTCCTGCGCGCTGTAGGCCAGCATGGAGACGAAGACGAAGACGGTGAAACGTCGGGCCACCGGATCGGCGAGCACCTTCTTCAGCACAGCGCCGAAAGGCGCCTTGGCCTCCGCCGCCTCCGGCCGTGGGGCAGGGAGCCGGGCCTCGACGCCCCCCACGGCGAGGGCGGCGAGACAGAAGGCGATGAGCGAGACGGCGCCCGAGACGGCCATGAGGCGCGTCACCGAGAAGGGTTCGAGGAAGTGCCCGGCCAACGGTGCGGTGAGGGCGAAGCCGACGATCATCATCACCCAGACCACGGTGGCCGCCGCCCCCCGCCGGGCCGGGGCCACGCCGCCGGCCAGGAGGACGAGGAGCGAGGTCCCCGCAGCGCCGACCCCGAGGCCGACGAGAAGGAAGGAGAGGGCGGCCAGGGCGAGCCCCGCGGCGAGGTGCGTCTGCGCCAGGGCCGTCCCGCAGGCGGCCCCAAAGCCGCCGAGGCACAGGGCGGCCATCCCGCCGAGGATCCACGGGGTGCGCCGGCCCGTCCGGTCGGAGCCGTAGCCCCAGCGGGGCCTCAGCACCTGCACCGCGTAATGGATGGCCACCAACAGCCCCGGCACCAGGGCCGGCAGGGCGAGTTCCACCACCATCACCCGGTTGAGGGTCGAGGTCATCAGCACGACGACGCCGCCGAGCGCCGTCTGCACGAGGCCGAGCCGGAAGATGGCAGGCCAGGACAAAGTTCCACCCGCTCTGCTGCGCGACGTGGCATCTGTCGCGGCAGGTGAAGGAGATGCGGTCGAGACGGCCATCACGCGCCCCCCACCAGCGGCCGGAGGGCGAAGGCGGTCACGAGCATCCCGAGGACATAGAGGGTCGTTCCGGTGCCGTTGTACCACGCGGCCCGACCCCGCGGGTCGTCGAGGAAGCGCACCATCAGGACGGCCTGCCCGATGAGCAGGGCGCCGACGAGGCCGGCATGCCAGGGCCGCCCCCAGGCGGCGAGGAGAGCGATCACCCCGACCTGTGGCAGGGCCATCACGAGGCAGGCGAGGCGGGCGGCGTTGGCCGGGCCGAGCTGAACGGGCAGGGAGCGCACCCCGGTCGCGAGGTCGCCTTCCACCGACTTGAAATCGTTGAGGGTCATGATGCCGTGGGCGCCCACCGAGTAGAGCAGGGCCGTGATCAGCACCCGCCAGTCGGGCATGGCGGCGGCCATCACCGCGGCGCCGGTGAACCAGGGCAGCCCCTCGTAGCAGATCGCCACCGCCGAGTTGCCCCACCAGCCATTGCCCTTCAGGCGTAGCGGCGGCGCCGAATACAGCCATGCCAGCACCAGCCCGAAGAGGGCCGCGCCGAGGATCCACGGTCCGAGGGCCGCCGCGACGGCGAGGGACAGGGCCGTCCAGCCGAGGGCGAGGTAAAGGCCCCAGCGGCCGGGGATCCGCCCCGAGGGAATCGGCCGTCCCGGCTCGTTGATGGCATCGACGTGGCGATCGAACCAATCGTTCGCCGCCTGGCTCGTCGCACAGACGAGGGGCCCCGCCAGCACGATCCCCGCCGCGATCACCGGCCACTGGCCGTGGGCGGGGACGCCTGAAGAGACCACGCCGCAGCCGAACGCCCACATCGGTGCGAACCACGTGAGCGGCTTCAGAAGCTCGACGACTGCACTCGGAGCGGGCGTTGCGGCCATGGCGGGAGGCTATGCCAACCCCACGGAGTGTCAAGTCAGAATGACAGTTCCGGCCGCTGCTGCGGCGAACCGGCCTTCACCGCCTGCAACGCATTACAGTGACAGATACTGTATACGTAAAGTCCTAGAGACACGCGCGTCCGATCCGCTGGCGGCCGCGGGATGAGGGCCGGAACCCTACTCCTCCTCGGTCGGGTCGAGGTCGCCGACGCCGTAGCGGCGCATCTTGGCGTAGAGGCCCTGACGGGAGAGGCCGAGCATCTCGGCCGCCGACGCGCGGTTGTCCCGGGTGATCCGAAGGGCTGCCTCGATGCACAGTTTCTCGATGAGATCCGTGGTCTCGCGGACCAGGGTCTTCATGGAGACCCGGCCGACCAACTCGGCCATCTGTTCCACCGAGCGCGGTTCCGTCCGGGTCCCGACATTGAGAGCCGAGCGGCGGGGCAGCGACCGGATCGACAGCCCGAGGAACGAAGGTGAACCAGCCGCGGCGACGGCCGCGATCTCCACATCCTCCAGGCCGCCATAGGCTCCGCGCACCACGCTCTGGAAGCGGCGGACGGAGCCGTGGTCCTGAAGGGTCGCGAACAGGGTCCGCGCTTCGGTCTCGTCCCGACCGAGCCATTCCTCGATGGGCCGGCCGCGGGCTTGGCCCTCCGCGGCGAGCTGGGCCAGTTCGAGGAAGGCCGCGTTCGTCCAGACGATCCGGCGCCCCGAATCGGTGACGACGAATCCTTCCGGCATCGATTCGAGCAGGGCCCGGGTCGGCAGCACGCCGGATGCGTCGTCTTGAGAAGGCGCGGTTTCGACCTTCTCCGGCAGCAGCCGGAGGATCGCGCTGGTGCCGCCCTCGCCCCGGAAGAGCGAGGCGGAGACCGTCACCGTCCCCCGCCCTTGAGGCAGGGTGGCGCGGACATCCGCCGCCTGTCCCGTGGCCCGGAGGGATCCATGTTGAGCCTCCAGGCTCCGCAACCCGACCGGGTCGAACAATTCCACCGCATCCACGCCGACCATCCGGCGTACCGGCCGCCCGATGAGTCGGGCCGCCGCGGGGTTCGCCTCGACGACCCGGCGGGTGGTCGCGTCCACGACCAGAACCGCCTCACCGCACACCTGGAACAGAAGCCGGTAGCGGGTTTCGGCAGCCCGCAGGCGGTCGTAATCCCGCTCGAGGGCCTGTTGCGTGTCGGCGAGCCGACGCTGCAGTGCCGCAACGGCCCGCATGTCCCGCCCGAGGACGAGGATCGGCCCGTCCGCGTCCGGCCGCAGGGCGGCATAGCGGATCGGCAGATCGGTGCCCGTCGGGGAGGGGTGGTTGACCTGCCGCCAGCGCGTCACCTCGCCGGGCCCGGCATCACGCAGGAGCTCATCGACCTTCTTGCGGCTCTCGACGGTCACGGTGTCGATGAGCCGCCGGCCGAGCCAGCCGCCGATCTTCTCGTCCGCGAAGTCGTCGCCCCCCGTGGCACCCTGGATCACGCCGTCCCCATCGACGATGAGCGACAGGTCCGACGCAGCGGTGACGGCCAGTCCCGCCGTGACCCCTCCGAGGAGGGCGGCGACCTTGGGAAGGGTCTCGCGGGAGACCGGCTCGGCAGTGCGTGGGCGCGGTGGCACGGGTTTCTGTCGCAGTGCGTCGATCGGTCTACCTTTCAGCAAGCCAGCGCCGGTCTGTCCAGCATCGCTTCCGCAAGATCCGGTGCCGACCATGCATCGGGTGCGTAGGCGTCGGCCCCGACCTCGGATGCAGAGGCGCCGGACCACGTGAAGTAAGGCCCACCGACCATCACGAACAGCGAAGGGTTTTGCGAGGCCCGCCGGAGAGCCGGAAGGAGTGCCTTAAGGGCCGGCGCATGAACGTCACATGACACGGACACGCCGACGACGTCGAACCAGTCGATAGTCACCACCGACGCGGGATCGGCCCCGGTGCTGTTCAGGATCGTCACGTCCCATCCCGCTTCCCGGAAGAAGCTCGCAAGGAGGGAGAGGCCAAATACGTGGATTTCACCGGGGCAGGGCATCAACAGGATGCGCCGTCCGCTTGGGCTGGCGGCCTTCTCGAGGGTGGCGCAGAGCCTCCGCGCCAAGGCCTGAAGGCGCCCCAGCCCCTCCGTCACCACGAGGAAGTCGCAGGTGTCGTCCTCCCACATCGTCCCCAGGCGGCGAGCGGCGGGCGCGAGGAGGTCGAGGAGCAGGCGGTCGAGGGAGAGGGCGCCGGTGGTCAGGCGGTCCACCGCCCGGTCGAGATCGAACGAGCCGGGGGCGAGGAGAAGGCCGACGAGAGCCTCGGGATCCTGGATGGGCGGCGCCAAGACGGGCCGGGACGGGCCCCGGTGCACGAGCATCAGCCGCGGCAGGATTTCCGACTCCACGAGCCAGGCGAGCGCGCCGAACTCGCTGTCCACGGACCCGCTGCAATCGCAGCCTGAGTCGGTGTAGGCGTCGGCGCCGAGGTGCAGCAGATCGTCCATCGGCATCCCTCCCGGCACCGACGAGCCCCAGACGAGCCCGGTGCCTTATGCTGTTCTGATCATTCGTCTCGTTTCGCCCAGCCCGGCTCTCGACGGCGGCCGGTCTCGTCCTGCGCGGCGGGCATTCGGCCTAGCCGCAGCGGCACCAACCTACGCTGGAAAATAAGGTTGGCAATCAACAATCGCGTGCATTCCTCCTGAAAGTGTCATCGAACCAGAGCGTCAAGCGGGATTGACACTTTTGACCGGCTCGATAGGTTCGCGAGAACCGGGGCCGGTTGGCGACCCGGAAGGCAGGGAAGGGCGAACCCATGGGTCGGCAGGACCTCGGTCGCAGTCACCAGCCGGTATCACCGCTCTACACGCCAGAGGAGCGGCGGAGGCGCGACGCCTCTCCGTGGACCCTGGTCCAGGGGATCCTGGCTCCGCTCCAGTTCGCGATCTTTCTCGTGAGTCTCGGCCTCGTCCTGCGCACACTGGCGACGGGCGAGGGCGCGAACGCGGCGCTCGCCTCCGTGGTGGTGAAGACGCTGGCCCTCTACGCGATCATGGTGACGGGCTCGATCTGGGAGAAGGATGTGTTCGGGCGCTACCTGTTCGCCCCGGCCTTCTACTGGGAGGACATGGTCAGCATGCTGGTGCTGGCCCTGCACTCCGCCTACCTCGCCGCCCTTTGGACGGGGGCGCTGGGGGAGCGGGCGCTGCTGCTGCTCGCGCTCGCCGCCTACGCCACCTACGTCGTCAATGCCGGGCAGTTCGTGCTGAAGCTGCGGGCCGCCCGCCTCCAGGGGGCCGGCGCCCCGCTCCCGACCGCAGGGGTGACGGCATGAACGCGCCGCTCACCCACGCCTCCGCCTGCGGCGGCATCGACCTCCACCGGGAGGACGGCCAACGGGCCGTGTTCTGCGGCCTCACCGGCATCGTCTGGCTGCACCGGAAGATCCGCGATGCCTTCTTCCTCGTGGTCGGCTCGCGGACCTGCGCCCACCTGATCCAGTCGGCGGCGGGGGTGATGATCTTCGCCGAGCCCCGATTCGCCACCGCGATCATCGACGAGCGCGACCTGGCCGGGCTCGCCGACTGCAACGACGAGTTGGACCGGGTGGCCGCCCGACTCATCGAGCGCCGGCCGGACATCAAGCTCCTGTTCCTCGTTGGCTCCTGCCCGTCCGAGGTGATCAAGCTCGATCTGAGCCGGGCGGCGCAGCGCCTGACGGCCAAGCTCAGTTCCGTCAAGGTGCTGAACTATTCGGGCTCGGGCATCGAGACCACCTTCACGGAAGGTGAGGATGCCTGCCTCGCCGCCCTGGTGCCGGATCTGCCCCGGGAGCCCGCCGAGGCGCCGCCTTCGCTCCTTGTCGTCGGGGCGCTCGCCGACGTGGTCGAGGACCAGTTCCTGCGGATGTTCGCCGCGATGGGCATCGGCGATGTCCGCTTCCTGCCGGCCCGTCATGCTGGGTCGATGCCGGCGGTCGGGCGCGGCACCCGCTACCTCCTCGCCCAGCCCTTCCTGACCGAGACCGCCCGAGCGCTCGACGAGCGCGGCGCCAAGCGCCTCGCCGCCCCGTTCCCGCTGGGCGCGGAGGGCACCACCGGCTGGCTCACCGCCGCGGCGGACGCCTTCGGCGTGTCCCAGGCGACCTTCGAGGCCGCCACCGCCGCCGGCCGGGCGCGGGCCGACACAGCTTTGGCGCCCTACCGTGAAAAGCTCGGCGGCAAGCGGGTGTTCTTCTTCCCCGATTCGCAGCTCGAAGTGCCGCTGTCGCGGTTCCTGGCCCGGGAACTCGGCGCGGAGCTGGTCGAGGTCGGCACGCCCTACCTGCACCGGGCCCACCTCGCCGCCGAAATAGAGCTTCTGCCCGCCGGCACCCGCGTCACCGAGGGCCAAAGCCTCGACGACCAAATGGACCGCTGCCGGGCTGCCCGGCCCGACCTGACGGTCTGCGGCCTCGGCCTCGCCAACCCGCTGGAGGCGGAAGGGCTCGCGACCAAGTGGTCGATCGAGCTGCTGTTCACCCCCGTCCAGGGCTACGAGCAGGCCGGCGACCTCGCCGAACTGTTCGCCCGTCCCCTCGCGCGCCGCGCGCTGTTGGAGGTCTAGGGCGATGCAGCTTACCCTCTGGACCTACGAAGGCCCTCCTCACATCGGCGCGATGCGCGTGGCGACCGCCATGAAGGGGCTGCACTACGTGCTGCACGCCCCCCAGGGCGACACCTATGCCGACTTGCTCTTCACGATGATCGAGCGGCGGGACCACCGCCCGCCCGTTACCTACACCACCTTCCGCGCCCAGGACCTCGGCCGCGACACGGCCGAACTGTTCAAGACGGCCTGCGCGCAGGCCTATGCCCGGTTCCAGCCGCAGGCGATGATCGTTGGCGCCTCCTGCACCGCCGAGTTGATCCAGGACGATCCGGGCGGTCTCGCCAAGGCGCTGGACCTGCCGGTCCCGGTCATCCCGCTGGAACTGCCGGCCTACCAGAAGAAGGAGAACTGGGGGGCGTCCGAGACCTTCTACCGGCTGGTCCGCGCCCTCTCCGGCGCCGTCGAGAAGCGCCCCGCCGGCAGCCGGCCGCTCTGCAACATCCTCGGGCCGACGGCGCTTGGCTTCCGCCACCGGGACGACCTGATCGAGATCCGCCGCATCCTCGCCGATCTCGACATCGACGTGAACGTGGTGGCGCCGCTGGGCGCGACTCCGGCCGACCTCGCCCGGCTGGGCGCGGCCGACTTCAACGTGGTGCTCTATCCCGAGACGGCCCGCTCGGCCGCCGAGCACCTGAAGCGGGCGCTGGGCCAGCCCTTCACCAAGGAAATCCCGATCGGCGTCGGCGGCACCCGCGCCTTCGTGGCGGAGGTCGCGGCCCTGGCCGGCGTCGATCCGGCGCCGGTGCTGGAGGGCGAAGGCTCGCGCCTGCCCTGGTACTCGCGCTCGGTCGATTCGACTTATCTCACCGGCAAGCGCGTCTTCGTGTTCGGCGACGCCACCCATGCGCTCGGCCTCGCCCGGGTGGCGGCGAAGGAACTCGGCTTCAAGCTCGTCGGGCTCGGCACCTACACCCGCGAATTCGCCCGGGAGGTCCGCGCCGAGGCGCAGGCCCACGGCATCGAGGCGACGATCACCGACGACTATCTCGACGTCGAGGCCGCCATCCGCGCCGCCGCGCCGGAACTGGTGCTCGGCACGCAGATGGAGCGCCACGTCGCCAAGCGGCTGGGCCTCCCCTGCGCGGTGATCTCGGCGCCGGTCCATGTGCAGGACTTCCCCGCCCGCCACTCGCCGCAGATGGGGTTCGAGGGCGCCAACGTCCTGTTCGACACCCTGGTCCATCCGCTGATGATGGGCCTCGAAGAGCATCTCCTGGGCATGTTCCGGGAGGATCCCGAATTCCACGATGGCGTCGGGCCGTCGCATCTCGGCGCCGCGCCGGTGGTGCGGTCTGAGGCCGTGGAGCGGGCGCCGGCTTCTCCCCCTCCGACACCGGCGCCCGCATCCGATGCCCCGCAGCCGATCGTCCTGTCCTGGGCACCCGAGGCTGAGAAGGAACTGAAGAAGATCCCGTTCTTCGTGCGCGGCAAGGCGCGCACCAACACGGAGACATTCGCGCGAGAGCGGCGCCTTCCGCTCATCACCCTCGAGACTTTGTACGATGCTAAAGCGCATTTCGGCCGCTAAAGCATTCGCCGGCGGCATGGACGCCATCCCGGCGTCGGCGGATGCGGCACGCCTCACCGCTGGACGCCCGGCCCGCCCCCCCGCGGGGCGCGGGGCGAGGCCCGACATCCGCGTCGTCATCGTCACCCTCGACAACCACCTGGCGAGCGCGGTGGAGCGGGCACGCCTGCGCCTGCGGGCCGAGATGCCCGGGCTGCACCTCGCCTTCCACGCCGCCGCCGAGTGGGAGAACGACCCCGCCACCCTCGAATCCTGCAAGGCCGACATTGCGCGGGCCGACATCGTGCTCAGCGCGATGCTGTTCCTCGACGAGCATGTCCGGGCTATCCTGCCGACGCTGCTCGCCCGCCGCGACTCGTGCGACGCGATGGTCGGCTGCCTCTCGGCGGGCGAGGTGGTGAAGACCACTAAGCTCAACCGCTTCGACATGAGCGGCACCAAGCGCAGCGCGCTGGATTTCCTGAAGAAGCTGCGCGGAAAGCCGGGTGCCGAGGGCAATGCCGCCCGGCAGATGGCCCTGGTGCGCAAACTTCCAAAAATCCTGCGCTTCATCCCCGGTTCGGCGCAGGACGTGCGAGCCTACTTCCTCACCCTGCAGTACTGGCTGGCAGGCTCGGACGAAAACGTTGCCGCCCTGGTGCGCTTCCTCGTCCAGCGCTACGCGGCGGGCGAGCGGACGGCATGGCGGGACCTCCCCGCCGCCCCGGCGCCGCTGCACTATCCCGAGACCGGCCTCTACCACCCGCGCATGGCCGGCCGGGTCGGCGAGGATGCCGCCCGCCTGCCCCGGCGGCAGGGCGCCAAGGGCCGGGTCGGCCTGCTGCTGATGCGCAGCTACGTGCTCGCCGGCAACACCGCCCATTACGACGGGGTGATCGAGGCGCTGGAAGCCCGCGGCCTCGACGTGGTGCCGGCCTTCGCCGCCGGCCTCGACAACCGCCCAGCGGTCGAGACCTTCTTCATGAAGGACGGGCGCCCGGCCATCGACGCCCTGGTTTCGCTCACCGGCTTCTCCCTGGTCGGCGGCCCGGCCTACAACGATTCGAAGGCGGCCGAGACGGTCCTGGCCCGGCTCGACGTGCCCTACCTCGCCGCCCACGCCCTGGAATTCCAGACGACGGAGCAATGGGAGGCGGGCACCCGCGGCCTCTCCCCGGTCGAGGCGACGATGATGGTCGCCATCCCCGAACTCGACGGCGCCACCGCGCCGACCGTGTTCGGCGGCCGCTCGATCGCGTCGGGCGCCGACAACGCCCGGGACATGCGCGCCCATCCCGAGCGGGTCGCGCGTTTGTCCGAGCGGGTCGCCAAACTCATCGCCCTGCGGCGGACCGCGAAGGCTGCCCGCAAGGTCGCGGTGGTGCTGTTCAACTTCCCGCCGAACGCCGGCGCCACCGGCACCGCCGCGTTCCTCTCGGTCTACGCCTCGCTCTTCAACACCCTGAAGGGCATGAAGGCCGAGGGCTACACCGTCGAGCTGCCCGACAGCGTCGATGCCCTGCGCGACGCGATCCTCGTCGGCAATGCCGGCCGCTACGGCACGCAGGCCAACGTCCACGCCCGCATCCCCTCCGACGACCATGTCCGGCGGGAGGCGCACCTCGCCGAGATCGAGGCGCAATGGGGCCCGGCGCCGGGCCGCCACCAGAGCGACGGCGCCGGCCTGTTCGTGCTCGGCGCGCAGTTCGGCAACGTGTTCGTTGGCGTCCAGCCCGCCTTCGGCTACGAGGGCGACCCGATGCGGCTGCTGTTCGAGAGCGGCTTCGCCCCGACCCACGCCTTCAGCGCCTTCTACCGCTACCTGCGCGAGGATTTCGGTGCGGATGCGGTGCTGCATTTCGGCACCCATGGGGCGCTCGAATTCATGCCCGGCAAGCAGACCGGCCTTTCGGAAGCCTGCTGGCCCGAGCGGCTGATCGGCGCCCTGCCGAACGTCTACCTCTACGCCGCCAACAACCCCTCCGAGGGGACGCTGGCCAAGCGCCGCTCGGCGGCGACGCTCGTGAGCTATCTGACCCCGAGCCTCGCCACGGCGGGCCTCTACCGGGGCCTCCTCGACCTCAAATCCTCGATGGAGCGGTTCCGGGGCCTCGACGCCGAGGCCGGGGCCGAGCGCACGGACCTCGCGGCGCTGATTCAGGCCCAGGGCGCCGCCCTCGACCTCGTGCCGGCCGAGCCCGCCTGGGACGGCGACGTGTTTGGCCGGGTCTCGGCCCTGTGGAATGCGGTCGCCGAACTCGAACAGACGCTGATCCCCCACGGCCTCCACGTCGTCGGCGAGGGCGTGCCGGCCGAAGAGCGCGTCGACCTGCTCAGCGCCGTCGCGGAAGCGTCCCACGGGCTGAAGCCGGAGCGTGCCGTCATCGCCGCCCTGGTCGCTGGGGAGGGGGTAGACGCTGCCCTGCGCCTCTCCGGCCTGCCCGCGACCGAGGAGACCCGCGCTGCCTTCGCCGGCCTTGCCGAGACCGACGCCCTGCTCGCCACGGACCACGAGGTCGCGGGCCTTCTGCGGGCGCTGGATGGGCGCTTCGTGCCCCCGGTCGCGGGGGGCGACCTGCTGCGCAACCCGGCGATCCTGCCGACGGGGCGCAACATCCACGGCTTCGACCCGTGCCGCCTGCCCTCCGCCTTCGCGGTGGCCGACGGCGCCCGGCAGGTGGCCCGCATCCTCGCCCGGCACGCCGAGGAAGGGAAAAACCTGCCAGAGAGCGTCGCCATCGTCCTGTGGGGAACCGACAACCTCAAGAGCGAGGGCGGCCCCATCGCCCAGGCGCTGGCCCTGATCGGCGCAGCGCCGCGCTTCGACGGCTACGGCCGGCTCGCGGGTGCGGAACTGATCCCGCTGGAGACGCTCGGCCGCCCACGCATCGACGCGGTCGTCACCCTCTCCGGCATTTTTCGCGATTTGCTGCCGTTGCAGACCAAGCTCATTGCGGAGGCCTGCTTCCTCGCGGCGACCGCCGACGAGCCCATCGACCAAAACTTCGTCCGCAAGCACGCCCTGGCGATCCAGGCCGAGCAGGGCTGCGACATCGACACGGCGGCGCTCCGGGTCTTCTCGAACGCCGAGGGGGCCTACGGCGCCAACGTGAACCACCTCGTGGATTCCGGCGCCTGGGACGACGAGGACGAGTTGTGCGAGGCGTTCTCCCGCCGCAAGAGTTTTGCCTATGACCGCGCGGGCAAGCCGGCCCCGCAGCGGGCGCTGATGAAGGCGGTGCTCGCCTCCGTCGATCTCGCCTACCAGAACCTTGATTCTGTCGAGGTCGGGGTGACGAGCGTCGATCATTACTTCGACGGCCTCGGCGGCATGGGCCGCGCGGTCGCCCGCGCCAAGGGCGAGGCGGTCCCGATCTACATCAGCGACCAGACCCGCGGCGAGGGCAAGGTCCGCACCCTTCCGGAGCAGGTCGCCCTGGAAACCCGCACCCGGATGCTCAACCCGAAGTGGTACGAGCCCCTGCTCGGCCACGGCTACGAGGGGGTCCGGCAGATCGAGGCGCATCTCACCAACACGGTGGGCTGGTCTGCCACCGCCAACGCGGTGCAGCCCTGGATCTACGAGCGCATCACCGAGACCTTCGTCCTCGACCCGGCCATGCGCGAGCGCATCGCCTCCCTCAACCCCACCGCCTCCGCCAAGGTCGCCCAACGGCTGATCGAGGCTCACAAACGCGGCTTCTGGACCCCCGACGCGGAGACCCGCGACGCCCTCGACCGGGCGGAGGAGGAACTTGAGGACCGGCTCGAAGGCGTCACAGCAGGAGTGGCCGCATGAACATCGCCATCCGAAACCCGGTCGTCGCCCGGAAGGAGGAGGGGAGCCTTCAGGTGGCCCTCGACCCCGATCTCAAGATCGACACCGCGAAGGTCTTCGCCGTCTACGGCAAGGGTGGGATCGGCAAGTCGACCACCTCGTCGAACCTGTCGGTGGCCTTCTCGAAGCTCGGCAAGCGGGTGCTCCAGATCGGCTGCGATCCGAAGCACGACTCGACCTTCACGCTGACCAAGCGCCTCGCCCCCACGGTGATCGACGCGCTGGAATCCGTGAACTTCCACTCGGAGGAGTTGCGGGTCGAGGACTTCGTGGTGGAGGGCTACAACGGCGTGATGTGCGTCGAGGCCGGCGGCCCCCCGGCCGGCACCGGCTGCGGCGGCTACGTCGTCGGCCAGACGGTGAAGCTCCTTAAGGAGCATCACCTGCTGGAGGACACCGATGTCGTGGTGTTCGACGTGCTGGGCGACGTGGTCTGCGGCGGCTTCGCCTCGCCCCTGCAGCACGCCGACCGGGCGCTGATCGTCACCGCCAACGACTTCGATTCGATCTTCGCGATGAACCGGATCGTCGCGGCGATCCACGCCAAGTCGAAGAACTACGGCGTGCGCCTCGGCGGCGTCATCGCCAACCGCTCGGCCAAGACCGACGAGATCGACCGGTTCAACGATGCGGTCGGCCTGAAGCGTCTCGCCCACTTCCCCGATCTCGACGTGGTGCGCCGCTCGCGGCTCAAAAAGTCGACGCTGTTCGAGATGGATTCCTCGCCGGAACTCGACGCGGTGACGGCGGAGTACATGCGGCTGGCCGAGACCCTGTGGGCCGGCGGCGAGCCCTGCGAGGCGGCCCCGATGAAGGACCGCGACCTGTTCGAGTTCCTGGGCTTCGATTGATCTGAGGCTTCGACCGATGGCCAGCGCCAGCTACGACGCCCGCCGGGGCGAACTCACCACCTACTTCGACCGCACCGCGGTCGAGGCGTGGTCGCGCCTGACCTCCGACGCGCCGGTCAGCAAGGTCCGTGCGACGGTGCGGGCCGGCAGGGACGCCATGCGCGCCACTCTGCTGTCCTGGCTGCCCGCCGATATGACCGGCCTTCGCCTTCTGGATGCCGGCTGCGGCACGGGGGCGCTCTCGGTCGAGGCGGCCAAGCGCGGGGCGGAGGTCGTCGCCATCGACGTGTCGCCGACGCTGATCGGGCTGGCGCAGGAGCGGCTGCCGGCCATCACGGGGGGAGGGCGCATCGATTTCCGGGTGGGCGATATGCTCGATCCGGCGCTCGGCCGATTCGAGCATGTGGTCGCGATGGATTCGCTGATCCACTACCAATCCGCCGACATTGCCCGCGCCCTCGGGCGCCTCGCCGAACGCACGGACGGATCGGTGCTGTTCACCGTGGCGCCGCGCACCGCCCTGCTGACCGTGATGCATGCGGCCGGGAAGCTGTTCCCCCGTGGCGACCGCTCGCCGGCCATCGTGCCGGTGACGGAGCGTAGCCTGAAGCGCCGCATCGCCTCGGAAGCGGCGCTCGATGGGTTCACCTGGGCGAAGAGCCACCGAGTGAACAGCGGGTTCTATCTGTCGAACGCCGTGGCGCTGACGCGCGTGTCCCCCTCTCCCCGCCTGCGGGGAGGTTCGCGATGAACCTTACCCGCAGCCTGATGCGCCTCACCCCGTCGATCCTGCCCTTCGCGGATGCGGCGACCGTTGAGCTGCCGATGGGGCGGCTCATGCGCCTCGCCCTGTTCCAGGTCACGGTCGGCATGGCCGCGGTGCTGCTGATCGGCACCCTCAACCGGGTGATGATCGTCGAACTCGGCGTGCCCGCTTGGATCGTGGCGGTGATGCTGTCACTGCCCCTCGTCTTTGCACCGCTGCGCGCCCTCGTCGGATTCCGCTCGGACACGCACCGCTCGGTGCTCGGCTGGCGGCGGGTGCCCTACATCTGGTTCGGCACCCTGCTGCAGTTCGGCGGGCTGGCGATCATGCCCTTCGCCCTGCTGATCCTGTCGGGGGACACCACCGGGCCCCTTTGGGTGGGCGACGTGGCGGCGGCGCTCGCCTTCCTCCTCGTGGGGGCGGGTCTCCACACCACCCAGACCGTCGGGCTGGCGCTCGCCACCGACCTCGCCCCGGCCCATGCCCGGCCGAAGGTGGTGGCCCTGCTCTGCGCGGCCCTGCTCGTCGGCATGATGGCGAGCGCGCTGCTGTTCGGCTTGGCGCTGGCGAACTTCTCGCAGGTGCGGCTGATCCAGGTGATCCAGGGCGCGGCCCTCGTCACCATCGTGCTGAACGGCCTCGCCCTGTGGAAGCAGGAGCCCCGGGATCCCCACCGGAGCCGCGAGGCACCGCGCCACAGCTTCAAGGAATCCTGGGACGCCTATGCCGGCCAGGGCCACGCCCGGCGGCGGCTCGTGGCGATCGGCCTCGGCACGGCGGGCTTCTCGATGCAGGACATCCTGCTCGAACCCTATGGCGGGCAGATCCTGCACCTGCCGGTCGGCGCCACCACCGCGCTCACCGCGATGCTGGCGGCCGGCGGGGCGCTCGGCCTGCTCATGGCCGCCCGCTGGCTGAATCGGGGCGGCGACCCGTTCCGGGTCTCGGCCGCGGGAGCCGGCATCGGGATCCTCGCCTTCTCAGCGGTGGTCTTCGCCGCGCCGCTCGCGTCGCAGAACCTGTTCGCGGTCGGCGTCAGCCTGATCGGCCTCGGGGGCGGATTGTTCGCCCACGGCACGCTCACCGCCTCCATGGACAAGGCGGGGCCGGAAGATACGGGCCTCGCCCTCGGCGCCTGGGGGGCGGTGCAGGCCACCGCCGCCGGGCTCTCCATCGCCGCGAGCGGCATCGTCCGGGACGTGGGCGCGGCCATCGCGCAGACGGGCATCCTCGGCGAGGGAATGAACGAGCCGGCCATCGGCTACCTCATCGTCTACCACATCGAGATCGCGCTGCTCTTCGCTGCCCTCGTGGCTCTCGGGCCGCTGGTGCGAAGCACGGAACGCCGCCGCCTCGTCGAACGAACCGCCTGAGACGCCAGGGGAGGATCACATGCCAACGGGTGCCTTGACCGGATACGTCGATGTCGCGCAGGTCGTGCTCTACGCGTTCTTCCTGTTCTTTGCTGGGTTGGTCTTCTACCTGCGCCGGGAGGACCGGCGCGAAGGCTACCCCCTCGAGGACGAGGCCGTCGGCCTTCGTCATTCGCACAACGCCTTCCTGATCCCGCCGTCCAAGGCGTTCCACCTGCCCGGTGGCGAGACCACCTTTGCGCCGCAGGCGATGCAGAGCCGCCGGGACATCGAGACCGGCATCCCGGCCCGGAAGGTCGAGCCCTGGCCCGGCGCCCCCTACGAGCGGACGGAGGGCTCCCTGGCCGCCGGCGTCGGGCCCGGCTCCTACGTCATCCGCCACGACGTCACCGACAAGACCTGGGAGGGCGAGGACCGGATGGTGCCCCTGCGGGTCGCCACGAACTTCGTCGTCCATGAACTCGGCCCGAACCCCATCGGCATGACGGTCTTCGGAACGGACAACGCCGTGGCCGGCGTGGTCGCCGACCTGTGGGTCGACCGGGGCGAGTCCCTCGTGCGCTACTACGAGGTCGAGCTTCCCGACGGCGGCAGACGGCTGATGCCCTCCGTATTCTGCCGCGCCGGCCGCTTCACCCGGACGGTGAAGTCCGAGGCGCTGATGGCGGCCCAGTTCGCGGGGATCCCCGTCACGAGGAACCCCGACGCCGTGACCTTCCTGGAGGAGGAACGGATCATGTCGTACTTCGGCGCGGGCACCCTCTACGCCACACCGAAGCGGGCGGAGCCACTCCTGTGAGCGGCGATTTCCTCCCCGAGGGCACCCCGCGTGGGCTGCCCGGCCCCTTGCCCCGGGGCGAACGCCTCCTGTGGCAGGGCGCGCCGACGACCGCCGGCGTGTTCGTGCGGGTGTTCCACGCCCGCGCCGTGACCCTCTGGTTCGCAGCCTGGGCGTGCGTCTTCGCCGCGGGCGCCGGGTCCCCGGGGCTGGCCGCGATGCATGCGGCGGCCGTGCTCCTCGCCGGAGCCGCCGGCCTCTTGCTGCTCTGGGTGCTGGCGTGGCTCACCCACCGCACCAGCGTCTACACCGTCACCGACCGGCGGGTCGTGCTCCATACGGGCATCGCCCTGTCGGTGACGCGCAACATCCCCTTTGCCGAACTGGAGAGCGGAGCCCTGCGCGCCTTCTCCGACGGGACCGGCGACATCCCGCTGCGGTTGCAGTCGGGCCTCCGGATCGCCTACCTTCAACTCTGGCCCCACGCCCGGCCCTGGCATCTGTCGCGCACCGAGCCCATGCTCCGGTCCGTGCCGGACGCCGAGTCGGTCGCCCGGCTCCTGGCACAGGCCCTCGGGGCCTATGCAGATGCCTCGGCGCCGGCCATGCCGGTGGTGGTCGCGCGGCCGTCGCAAACGGCCCCCCGCCTCGTGGCGGCGGAATAGGGAGGACGCGATGGGCGAAGCGATCCGCGAGCGTGCCGCCGGACCGGTTCCGGCACTGCTTCTGATCGGCGCGGGAGCGCTCATCGGCTTCACGATGCTCGCCGTGGCCATCGGCCGGGGCGAGGGCGTCGGGCTGACGCAATTGCCCCCGGCCAAGGCGCTGGCGCGGCTCGATTTCCGGGCGGAGGACCAGGCCGACGGATCGATCGCCCTGCGCGACGCCGCCAGCCAAAAGATCGTGACCTGGATCCGCCCCGCCGAGGACGGCTTCCTGCGCGGGACCCTCCGGGGGCTGGCCCAGGCCCGGCAGCGGGACGGGCTCGGCCGCGAGGCGCCCTTCAGCCTGACCCGCTACGACGACGGACGCCTCGACCTCGCCGACGAGGCCACCGGCCGGCATGTGCCCTTGGAAGCCTTCGGATCGACCAACGCCCAGGCCTTCGCCCGGCTGCTGCCGGGGCCGGGCGTCCCCGGGGCGGGCGAGGCCGAGCAGGGCAAACCCGCGACGGAGACTCGCTGATGGGTTGGCCCGGCTCCCGCACGGTCACCGTGCCCTGCACGATCGAGATCGAGCACACGCCCGAGAGCCTGCACGCGCACGTCACCCTCGATGCCGGGTTCGACATCGCGCCCGGTGACGAGGTGCAGGTCCACGATGCCCCGACCGAGGTGCCCTACGGCGAGCGCCTCACCGTGCGACGGACCGCAACGGTCACCCGCGCCGGCGCGCTGGAGCGCGCCTGGACCAAGCTGATCGCCCATCTCGAATTGACCGAACTCTACGAAGTCAGTTTTTCGGAAAGGAGGACGCTGTGAACGCTCCCGTCCAACCGCTGCCGAAGCAACCCGTCAACGAGTCGACGAAGGCCGCCCAGGAGACGACCTTCCTGTCGCCGCGCTTCTACACGACCGATTTCGCCGAACTGGATCGCACGGATGTCGAGCCGGTCCGCCGGGACTGGGACGTGCTGATCGCGGAACTGAAGGCGGACCCGAACAAGCGCCACTTCACGCGCAACGAGGAATTCGACTGCGACCTGTCCGGCATGGAGCCGGCCCTGCGCAAGGAATTCCTGGACTTCCTCGTCTCCTCGATCACCGCGGAGTTCTCGGGCTGCGTCCTCTACGCGGAGATGAGGAAGCGCGCCAAGAACAAGGACATCAAGGAACTCTTCGGCCTGATGAGCCGCGACGAGGCCCGGCACGCCGGCTTCATCAACGATACGCTGAAGGATTTCGGCATCGGTGTGGACCTCGGCTTCCTGACGAAGACCAAGAAGTATACGTTCTTCCGGCCGAAGTTCATCTTCTACGCCACATACCTGTCGGAGAAGATCGGCTACGCCCGCTACATCACGATCTACCGGGAACTGGAGAAGCACCCGGAGCGGCGGATCCACCCGATCTTCAAGTGGTTCGAGAAGTGGTGCAACGACGAGTTCCGCCACGGCGAAGCCTTCGCCCTGCTCATGCGGGCGAACCCGAAGCTGACGAGCGGCCTCAACCGCTACTGGATCCGCTTCTTCCTGCTCGCGGTCTTCGCGACGATGTATGTCCGCGACCATCATCGCCCGGCCTTCCACGCGGCGCTCGGCGTCGATCCGACCGACTACGACTATAAGGTCTTCCGCATCACCTCCGAGATCTCGAAGCAGACCTTCCCCCTGGAGCTCGATATCGACAACCCGAAGTTCCGGGCCGGGCTCGACACGCTGCTCGCCCATTCCCGGGGTATCGCCGCGGCTAAGGCCAAGGGCGGCCTGATGGGTAAGCTCGCCCAGGGCGCCCATGCCGTGGGGGCCGCGCTGACCTTCGTCCGCCTCTATGTCCTGCCGGTGAAGGCCAACGCCCTTCCCGCCGACATCCGCCTCGAGCCGGTGTGGTAGGATGGCGACCTATGCCGCCCCGGTGGTCTATGCGGTTCTGCTCTGGTGGTTCTCCACCGGGCTGATCCTGCTCCTGGACCATGCCCCGCGCCGCACCCATCCGTGGAGCATGGCGGCGGCGACGCTACTTCTGGCGGCCGCCCTTGTTGCCGTGCGGGCGAGCGCCGGGGACGCGAGCGGGAACGGCGCCTACACGGCCTTCACCGCGGCCCTCGTCGTCTGGGGCTGGCAGGAGATGAGCTACTACATGGGCTTCATCTCCGGCCCGCGGCCGGTGGCCTGCCCCCCTTCCTGCCGGGGGAGCGAGCGGTTCTTCGCGGCGCTCGCCACCAGCCTGTGGCACGAATTCGCCATCGTCATCGGCGGGCTCGCGATCCTGGCCCTCGTCTGGGGCCAGCCGAACAAGTTCGCCCTGTGGACCTACGGCACCCTGGTGGTGATGAACCTGTCGGCGAGGCTCAACCTGTTCCTCGGGGTGCGCAACCTGCACGCCGAGTTCCTGCCGGACCATCTCGGCTACCTCGCCTGCTACCTGACGCGGGCGCCGATGAACCGGCTCTTCCCCCTGTCCGTCACCCTCGGCACCGGAGCGGCGGCCCTGCTCGGGCGCGCGGCCCTGGCGGACGAGGTGCTGGCGCACGAGCTGATCGGCTTCACCGTCCTCGCCACCCTGATGGCGCTGGCGACTCTGGAGCACTGGTTTCTGATGCTTCCCCTGCCGTCCGCCGCCCTCTGGCGGTGGAGCCTGCCGGGCCGGAGCCTCGACGGGGCGCGCGGCGCCCCAGATTGATCCACCATGCACGGTTTTCGCTCAGGCGAAGCCGTGCGCCGCTCGATTTGGAATTCGTCGCATGCGAATTCTTGATCGGGCGGATGTTAAGGCACAAGCGGGGCCAACCTGCGGGAGCCGGGGAGTAGGGGAATGGATTACGAAGCCTTCTTCGGCGCTGAGATCGCCGGTCTCCACCGGGAGGGGCGCTACCGGGTCTTCACGGATCTGGAGCGCCACGCCGGCCGCTTCCCCCATGCCACCCACCATCACGGGGGCGGCACCCGGCCGGTGACGGTGTGGTGCTCGAACGACTATCTCGGCATGGGCCAGCACCCGAGCGTGCTGGAGGCCATGCACGAGGCCCTCGACCGCTGCGGCGCCGGGGCCGGGGGCACCCGCAACATCTCCGGCACGAACCACTACCATGTGCTGCTGGAGCGGGAACTCGCCGACCTGCACCGCAAGGAAGCCGCCCTCCTCTTCACCTCCGGCTACGTGTCGAACTGGGCCGCCCTCGGCACCCTCGCCTCGCGCCTTCCGAACTGCGCCGTGTTCTCCGATTCGGAGAACCACGCCTCGATGATCGAGGGCATCCGCTTCAGCCGGGCCGAGCGGCACATCTTCCGCCACAACGACCCGGAGGATCTCGACCGCAAGCTCGCCCTGGTGGACCCCGCCCGGCCGAAGCTGGTCGCCTTCGAATCGGTCTACTCGATGGACGGCGACATCGCGCCGATCGGCGAGATCTGCGACGTGGCCGAGAAGCACGGCGCGCTGACCTACCTCGATGAAGTCCACGCGGTCGGCCTCTACGGCCAACGCGGCGGCGGCATCTCGGAGCGGGACGGCGTCGCCCACCGCCTCGACGTGATCGAGGGGACTCTCGGCAAGGCCTTCGCCGTCCATGGCGGCTACATCACCGCCTCCGAGAAGCTCTGCGACTTCGTCCGCAGCTTCGCCTCCGGCTTCATCTTCACCACCTCCCTGCCGCCGGCCGTGGCGGCGGGGGCGGCGGCCTCGATCCGCCACCTGAAGAGCAGCGAAGCCGAGCGCGCCCGGCATCAGGAGCGTGTGGCGAAGGTCCGCGCGGCCCTGGATGCCGCCGACATCCCGACCATGCCCAACGACAGCCACATCGTCCCAGTGATGGTCTGCGACCCGGTGCTGTGCAAGGGGATCTCGGACACGCTGCTGGACGAGTTCGGCATCTACGTGCAGCCGATCAACTACCCCACGGTCGCCCGGGGCACCGAGCGCCTGCGCATCACGCCCTCGCCCCTGCACACGGACGAGGATATCGGCCGCCTCGTCGATGCCCTCACCACGATCTGGGGCCGCATCGGCCTCCGGCAGAAGGCGGCGGAGTAGGCTTACCCGTCGTCCCATCCTCGTCCTCATCCTGAGGTGCCCACGCCAGCGGGCCTCGAAGGAGCCTGACCGAAAAGCCGATCACTCCCATCAATCCCCCTCATCCTGAGGTGCCGCGAAGCGGCCTCGAAGGAGGGCTCCAGAAGGCACTGCGATCCCTGGAAGCCTCCTTCGAGGCCTCCGCTCCGCTCCGGCACCTCAGGATGAGGTCGAGTGCGGGAGAATCGCTGTCTTCTCGGTCAGACTCTCAGGATGAGGGCGACGACGGGAGCGAGGTCGCCCTTCAACCTTGAGCGTATCCGTGCCCCCCTTTCCCTTCTCGGCCATCGTCGGCCAGGACGAGATGCGCCAAGCGCTGCTGATCGCGGCGGTGGATCCGACGATCGGCGGCGTGCTCGTCTTCGGCGACCGGGGAACGGGCAAGTCCACGGCCATCCGGGCGCTGGCCGCCCTGCTGCCGCCGATGGCGGCGGTGGCGGGCTGCCCCTATAATTGCGATCCCGCGAGCCCGGCGGACCTCTGCCCGCACTGCGCACAGGGCGGCCCGCGGAAATCCCAGAAGAAGCCGGTGCCGGTGGTGGACCTGCCGCTGGGCGCCACCGAGGACCGGGTGGTGGGCACCCTCGACCTCGAACGGGCACTGGGCGCCGGGGTGAAGGCCTTCGAGCCGGGGCTGCTCGCCCGGGCCAACCGCGGCTTCCTCTACATCGACGAGGTGAACCTGCTGGAGGACCACCTCGTGGACCTGCTCCTCGATGTGGCGGCATCCGGCATCAATACGGTCGAGCGGGAGGGCCTGTCCCTGCGCCATCCGGCACGGTTCGTCCTCGTCGGCTCCGGTAACCCGGAGGAGGGTGAGCTGCGCCCGCAGCTCCTCGACAGATTCGGGCTGGCCTGCGAGGTCGCCACCCCCAAAGACATCGCCACCCGCATCGCCGTCGTCCGGGCGCGCGATGCCTACGAGCGCGATCCGGAGGGCTTCTGCGCCACCCATGCGAAGGACGATGCGGCCACCCGCAAGCGGATCGAGGCGGCCCGCAAGCGGCTTCCCGGCGTGTCCGTGCCCGACGACGCTCTGGAACAGGCGGCCCGCCTCTGCCTCGCCCTGGGCACCGACGGCCTGCGCGGCGAGCTGACCCTGATGCGCACGGCGCGGGCGCTGGCCGCCCTCGACGGCGCCGGCAGGGTGACCAACGACCATCTCCTCCGCATCGCCCCGGCCGCGCTCCGCCACCGCCTGCGCCGCAACCCCCTCGACGAGTCGGGTTCGACGGCGCGGGTGGAGCGGGCGCTGGCCGAGGTGTTTTCGTGACGGCGGTACCGGATCGCCCTCCATCCCCACCCGTCAGCGGGGAAGGAGGCGCCCCGGTGTGGGCCGACGCGCTCCTCGCCCTCCGGCTATTCGCCGACGATCCCCACGGTTTCGGCGGCGTGGTGGTCCGCGCCGGGCCCGGTCCCGTCCGGGACGCGTGGCTCGAACGGCTGCGGTCTGCCCTGGGCCCCGGACGCGCCATCTGCCGGATGCCGCCGGGGATCGCGGACGACGCGCTCCTCGGGGGCCTCGACCTTCCGGCGACGCTGGCGGCGGGGCGTCCCGTCCGGCAGGCCGGCCTCCTCGCCCGGGCGGAGGGCGGGGTGATCGTCGTCCCCATGGCCGAGCGCCTCGAACCCGCCACCGCCGCCCGCCTCGCCGCGGCCCTCGATACCGGGCGTGCCGGCCCCGGGGGCACGCCCGCGCGGTTCGGCCTCGTCCTCCTCGACGAGGGCCAGGGTGACGAAGGGGTTCCCACCGCCCTGGCCGACCGGCTGGCCTTCCGCATCGCCCTCGACAATATCCCGCCGCATCTGGCCGCGGCACCGGATCCCGACCTGTCCGTCGCGGAACCGGGGGCGGCCGCCGGGGAGGATCCTGTCGCCACGCTCTGTGCTCTGGCGGACGCGTTCGGCATCGCGTCGCCCCGGGCGTCCATTCTCGCCCTGCGGGTGGCCCGGGCCCTTGCCCCCGAGGATGCCGGGCGCGCGATCCTGAACGCCGCGAGGCTGGTCCTCGCCCCCCGCGCGGAGCGCCTTCCCGAAGCCGCCCCCCCACCCGAGCCGCCCCAGGAGGGCGAGGCGCAACAGCCTTCCCCCGCGGACGACGGGTCCGATCTGCCGGCGACACCGGAGGATCAGGTCCTGGACGCGGTCCGCGCCGCCATCCCCCCGCACCTGCTCGACGCGCTCCTGGCAGGAGGGCCGAGACGGTCGGAGGCCAAGGCGGGACGGGGCGGCAAGCCCGAGGCGGTGTCACGGACCGGCCGTCCGGTGGGCAGCCGCCCCGGCGATCCCCGGCGCCACCGCCTCGACCTTCTGGCGACCCTGCGCGCCGCGGCCCCCTGGCAGGGCCTGCGCCGGTCAGCGGACCCGGCCGGTGCGGCACAGGGCGGCCTGCGGATCCGCCGGGACGACCTGCGCATCCGCAGGCTGCGCCGCCGCGTGGAGACGACGACGGTCTTCTGTGTGGATGCTTCGGGGTCGGCCGCCCGGGAGCGGCTCGCGGAGGCGAAAGGCGCCGTCGAAAGCCTGCTGGCCGAGGCCTATATCCGCCGCGACAGGGTCGCCCTTGTGGCCTTCCGGGGCAGGGGGGCCGACCTCGTTCTACCGCCGACCCGGTCCCTGACCCGGGCCAAGCGCGGCCTCGCCGGTCTTCCGGGCGGAGGCGGTACGCCCCTCGCAGCCGGCCTCGACGCCGCCCTATCGGTGGCGGCCACCGTCCGCCGGGGCGGCGGCAACCCAGTCGTCGTCGTCCTGACCGACGGGCGTGCCAATGTCGCCCGCAGCGGGGAGGGGGGACGGGCCAGGGCCGGAGACGAAGCCCTTCAGGCGGCCCGCGCCATCAGGCAAGCGGGGCTTCCGGTCCTCGTCGTGGATACGGGCGCCCGGGGTGGGGGAGCCAGGACCCTGGCCGAGGCGATGGCCGCCCGCTACCTTGCCCTCCCGCGGAGCGATGGCAGCGCCATCGGCGCCGCCGCGAAGGCGCTACGGTGAGACGCTCAGAGATCGCCGCCGATGCCGGCCTTGGCGAGGCGCTGGTGATGCGAGATCCAGGACTGGAGCATCCCGCGGACGATCGCGGGGAAATTCCAGCCGGCGAACGGCGTGCCGGCGGTCTCGGCCGTGGGGATGAGAGGTATCATGGCCTACTCCTGAGGTGGGGATCCGTCGTGTTCTTGAGGACCGGGACCATGCCCTGCCTCCCGCACTGCAACAAGGACGGCGGCGACACGCGTGACATGCGGTTTCCGCATGGATTTATCGTGTCTTACGAAATACTTCAGGGTATGAAGAATAGCGCTCCGATCGGCGCCGCTTTCCACCCTTCCGACGCCGACGGGGTCCCGGCTCCCGGTCGTTGTTGCAGTGCCGAAGGCCGGCGGCGGGGCGTCCGTTGCCTTATCCGCCGCGAAGGCTCCACCCCTCACCCAGCGGTCGAGGCGATGCCCCAAGCTTTGAAGACGACGAGGCCCCCTTGCTGAGCTTCGACCACCCCGACCGGCCCGACTGGAACACCGACGGCCGGGATTGGCCGCACCGGGCGGCGAGCCGCTTTGTGCCGGCGGGCGGCCTCACATGGCACATCCAGGAATTCGGGGATGTCGGCGCTCCGGTCCTGCTGCTGCTGCACGGCACGGGGGCGGCGACCCATTCCTGGCGCGGGTTGGCGCCGCTGCCGGCGGAGCGGTTCCGGGTGATCGCCCCGGATCTGCCGGGCCACGGCTTCACCGATCCGCTGCCCGCCGGCGACCTCTCCCTGCCGGGCATGGCCAAGGCCGTGGCGGCCCTGGTCACGGCCCTCGGCCTCGCCCCGGCCGTCGTGGCCGGCCATTCCGCCGGGGCGGCGGTTCTGGCGCGCATGTGCCTCGACGGTCTCGTCACCCCGCGGCTGCTCGTCGCGTTCAACGGCGCGCTGGCCCCCTTTCCCGGCGCGGCGAACCTCCTGTTTCCTAGCATCGCGCGGCTGCTGTTCCTCAACCCGTTCACCCCGCGGATCTTCGCCTGGACCGCCGACCGGGCCGCCGTCCGCCGCCTCATCGAGGGGACGGGCTCGCGCCTCGACCCCGCCGGCCTCGACCTCTACCGCCGGCTCTTCGCCCGGACAGGCCATGTCCGGGGGGCGCTCGGCATGATGGCGAACTGGGACCTCGACCGCCTGCACAGGGACCTGCCCCGGCTTGGGCTGCGCACCCTGCTGATCGTCGGCGGCGACGACAAGGCGATCCTGCCGGACACCGCCTTTACCCTGCGCGACCGGCTGCCCGACGCGCGGGTCGCCCTCGTGCGTGGACTCGGCCATCTCGCCCACGAGGAAGCGCCCGAGCGCGTGGCGGAGATCCTGATCGAGGAGGCCGGCCTGCTCGGGATCGTATGAGAATGGGGGCTGGCGCCCGAGGTACCGAACCCCTACCTTGTGTATAACGAATACAGGTCTGGGAGTGGTGGGCGCGAATGGCAAGGCCAGCAATCGGCGTCATAGGCAATGCGCGCCTGCTCGACGACCGATTTCCGGCCCAGGTCGTGGGCATGAACAATCTCCGCTCCCTCGCGGAGGTCGCCGGCGTCCTGCCCCTGATCTTCGCCGCCTGCCCCACGGTGACGGGGATCGGTGACCTCCTCGACACGGTGCATGGCGTGCTGCTCCCCGGGGGCCGCGCCAACATCCATCCCCGGCGGTTCGGGGTGCCGCCGGCCCCCGTCTACGAGCCCTACGACGAGGCCCGGGACGCCCTCGCCCTGCCCCTGGTGGAAGCCTGCGTGGCCCGGGGCGTTCCGATCTTCGGCATCTGCCGTGGCTTTCAGGAAATCAATGTCGCCTTCGGCGGCAGCCTCGATCCCGAGATCCGCGACATTCCAGGCCGTCTCAACCACCGGATGCCGCGGTTGCCCGACGGGCAGATCCATCCTGATCCGGACGTGGTCTTCGCCGAGCGGCACGAGGTCCGCCTGACGCCGGGCGGCGTCTTCGCCGATCTCATCGGTCGGGACCGGATCCGCGTGAACTCCCTCCACGGCCAGGGCATCCGTTCCCTGGGCGACCGGGTGGTGGCCGAAGGCATCGCCGAGGATGGGACGATCGAGGCGATCCGCATCGCCGAGGCGCCGGGCTTCGCCCTCGGGGTGCAATGGCATGCCGAGTACGACACTGCCGCGAGCCCGATCAACCGGCCGTTGATCGAGGCCTTCGGCCGGGCCGTCTCGGAGCATGCCCGGGCCTGACGGGGACCATCCGCGACCTCCTGTCCCGGCCGGCTTGCCGCCACCGGCCCGAGCCCGATGTCGCGCTCCCCGGCGCCGGATTGCGCCCTAGCTTCCGTCACGATGCAGATCCACTTCGATGCCCTGGGCGGGGTCGCCGGCGACATGGTCGTCGCCGCCCTCCTCGATGCCTTCCCGGACCATGAGGCCGGCGTGGCCCGAAGCGTGCGCGCCGCCCTGCGGAAGGCAGCCCCGGAAGCTGCGGAAGGCACCGTTTGCACCCTCGCGGCCCATTCCGACGGCATCCTGACCGGCCGCCGCTTCAAGGTGACCCGCGACGGCAAGCCCGCCGAGGAGAACGGACCCCGGCATCACGAACACGCGCACCACCACGATCATGGCCGCCACGATCATGGGCACGATGATCACGGGCACGATCATGGGCATCACCACGATCACGCTCCTCACGATCACGCCCGCCACGGCCATCGGCACTGGTCGGGGATCCGGCAGGGCCTGACCCGGGCCGATCTCGCCCCCGATGTGGCCCACCACGCCCTGGCGATCTTCGGGCACCTCGCCGAGGCCGAGGCGCGGGTTCACGGCATCCCGGTGGATGAGGTGGCCTTCCATGAGGTCGGCGCCTGGGATTCGATTGCGGACATCGTCGCCGCCGCCCATCTCGCGGCGGCCCTGAAGCCCACAGCCTGGACGGTCTCGGCACTGCCGCTGGGGGGCGGCCGCGTGCGGACGCAGCACGGTCCGCTGCCGGTACCGGCCCCGGCCACCGCGCTCCTCCTCGACGGGTTCGCGATGATCGACGACGGCATCCAGGGCGAGCGGATCACGCCCACGGGTGCGGCGATCCTCCGGCACCTGTGCCACGGCGCCGCCCAGCCGACCGGCGCGCGGGTGCTGCAGCGGACGGGGACGGGCTTCGGCACCAAGACCCTGCCGGGGATCAGCAACTGTCTGCGGGTCCTGGCCTTCGACGAAGGCGAGGTGGCCGCGCCCCGGGCGGGCCGCCGGGACATCGGCGTCGTCGAGTTCGAGGTGGATGACCAGACCGCGGAGGATCTCGCCCAGGGCCTCGACCGCATCCGCGCCCATGGCGACGTCCTCGACGTGGTGCAGATGCCGGCCTTCGGAAAGAAGGGGCGGATGACGACCCATGTCCGGGTGCTCGCCCGCGCCGGGAGTGTCGAGGCGGCCATCGAGGCCTGCTTCCGGGAGACCACGACCATCGGCCTGCGTTACCGCATCGAAGCCGGCATCGCCCTGCCGCGGGAGAGCGTGACCGTCGCGGCCGAGGGCCGCGAGGTCCGGGTCAAGACCGTCGCCCGGCCGGGCGGGCCCACGGCGAAGGCCGAGGCCGACGACGCCCTGGCCGGCGAGGATCACGCCGCCCGCGCCCGCCTGCGCCGGGCGGCCGAGCGCATCGCCCTCGAACGGGGAGGCAAGGAATGACCGGCTCCGCCCGCGACACACTCGAAGGCGTCCTGCGGGAGATCGGCCCCTTGGCCGTCGCCGTCAGCGGCGGCGTGGACAGCCTCACGCTGGCGGCCCTCAGCCACCGGATCCTCGGGCGCGGCGCGGAGATGGTCCATGCCGCCTCGCCCGCCGTGCCCGGTGAGGCGACGTCCCGGGTGCGCGCCGAGGCCACCCGGGAGGGATGGGCGCTGCAGGTGGTGGAAGCCGGCGAGTTCGCCGATGCCCGCTACCGGGCCAACCCGGTGAACCGCTGCTTCTTCTGCAAGACCAACCTCTACGGGACGATCCGTAAGGTGACGGACCGGCAGATCGTCTCCGGCGCCAACCTGAACGATCTCGGCGAGTACCGGCCCGGCCTCGATGCCGCCCGGGAGCACGGGGTACGCCACCCCTATGTCGAAGCGGGCCTCGACAAGGCGGCGGTGCGGGCGCTGGCCCGGGAGCTCGGCCTCGGCGAGGTGGCGGAACTGCCCTCGGCGCCCTGCCTGTCGAGCCGGGTCGAGACCGGCCTGCGGATCGAACCCGAGACGCTGGCCTTCATCCACGCGGTGGAAGTCATGGTGGGCGGCGCCCTCGGGCCGGGCAGCGCCCGCCGTGCGGTGCGCTGCCGGGTCCGGGCGGCAGGGGTGGTGATCGAGCTCGATCCGACGAGCCTGGAGGCCCTGGCCGGTCCGCAGCGGGACGATCTCGTGAAGCGGATCGCCGCGGCCGCGCCTGCGGACCTCGCGGCGCACGGCGTGCGGTTCCAGCCCTACCGGGTCGGCAGCGCCTTCCTCACGGGAGATGCCGCATGAGCGCCAAGGACGAGATCACCCTCGACTTCGGCCGGGCCGAACGGATCGGGCTGGAGGAAGCCATCTATTGTGCCGGCAAGTCGGCGCAGCAGATCGACGCGATCCTCGATGCGGCCGCGGAGCGTGGCGCCCGTTTCCTGCTGACCCGGCTGGATGCCGAGAAACTCGACGCCCTGCCGGGCCACCATCGCCGTGCCCTCGATTACTGCCCCGTTTCCCGCACCGCCTTCTTCGGCGAGGCTCGCCCGGTGGAGGGTCCCCCCGCCGTGGCCGTCGTGGCGGCGGGCACGTCGGACGTCCCCGTCGCCCGGGAGGCCCTGCGGACCCTGCACTACCAGGGGCGGGGGGCGACCCTCGTCGCCGATGTCGGGGTCGCCGGCCTGTGGCGGCTGACGCAGCGCGTGGAGGAGATCCGCGCCCACGCCGTCGTCATCGTGGCGGCGGGCATGGATGCGGCGCTGCCCAGCGTCGTCGGCGGCCTCGTGGCCGGGCCGATCATCGCCGTGCCGACCTCCGTCGGCTACGGGGTTTCGGCCGGCGGCCACACGGCGTTGAACTCGGTGCTGGCGAGCTGCGCACCGGGCATCACCGTCGTCAACATCGACAACGGGTACGGGGCGGCCTGCGCGGCCCTGCGCCTCCTGTACGCGGCCGAGCGCCTCGCCGGCCGTGCCGAACGATGACGGCCGGTGGCCGTTGATGCTCCCAGAGACCGGAGCGTCCCGATGAATCAGCACATCCCACGGAGACGGACATGGAACGCCGTGATTTTCTTAAAGGGGCGGCCCTTGGCGCCGGCCTCGCCGCAGCCAGCCCTGCGGGGGCGGCCGTGAGCGACCCCGGACTGCCCAACACGCGGCCGCAGGACCCGGCCGACCTGCCCCTCATCACCGATCCCGGCGAGCGCCGGGGCGAGATGCTCTATCGGACCTTCGGCAAGACCGATGAGAAGATCTCGGCCATCGGCATGGGCGGGTTCCACCTCGGCAAGAGCGCCGTCACCGACGACGAGGCGACCCGGCTGATCCACGAAGGGATCGACCGCGGCATCACCTTCATGGACAATTGCTGGGACTACAACGACGGCCGCTCCGAACTCCGCATGGGCGCGGCCCTGTCGCAGGACGGCTATCGCAACAAGGTCTTCCTGATGTCCAAGATGGACGGGCGGACCAAGGAAGAGGCGCTCAAGCAGATCGACCAGTCGCTCCTGCGCCTGCGCACCGATCACATCGACCTCGTCCAACACCACGAGATCCTGCGCTTCGACGATCCGGATCGGGTCTTCGCCGAGGGCGGCGCCATGGAAGGCTTCATGGAGGCCAAGAAGCAGGGCAAGCTGCGCTACATCGGCTTCACCGGCCACAAGGATCCGCGCATCCACCTGCAGATGCTCGCCGTGGCGCAGGAGCGGGGCTTCCACTTCGATTCCTGCCAGATGCCGGTCAACGTGATGGACGCGCATTTCCGCTCGTTCAGCCACCTCGTGCTGCCGCACCTCGTCCGCGAGGGCATCGCGCCGCTCGCCATGAAGACCTTCGGCGACGGGGTGATCCTGAAGTCGGACGCGCCGATCAAGCCGATCGAGTACCTGCACTTCTCCCTGAACCTGCCGGTCTCGGTGGTGATCACAGGTATGCAGAGCCAGCGCGACCTCGATCAGGCGTTCGAGGCCGTGAAGACCTTCCAGCCGATGGACAAGGCCAAGGTGGCCGAGCTCCTCTCCCGCTCGAAGCCCTATGCCCTGGAAGGCAAGTACGAACTCTTCAAGACCAGCGCGACCTTCGACGGCACCGCCAAGAACGCGGCGTGGCTCGGTGACGACGTGCAGAGCGTCAAGAAGCTCGCGCCGACGATGCAGTAAGGGGACGGCCGGCGGGTGGCTCCCCGCCGGCCGTCCGCTCTTCCCGCCTGACGAGGATCGCGACGATCCCCGCAGGCGGTGAGAGGGCAGCCGCGCAACGTCACGGTTCGCCCGTTCCCGCCCCTTGCCGCGACCATCCGGCCGGGCGAACCTGACTCGACGCCGCGTGAGACGGCGCGTGAGGGAGGACAGCCGATGAACCCGCGCTGGACGCGGCGGCCGGAGGGCTCGACCTGGGGCGATTTCGGCCCCGACGACGAGCGGGGGCGCCTCAACCTGCTGACGCCGCAGAAGGTGCTGCAAGGCGTCGCCGAGGTGCGCGAGGGCCTGACCTTCTGCCTGAGCATGCCCCTCGACAGGCCAGGGGGCAACGTCCTCAATTCCCGTCGCCACCCGCCGAAGATCACCCCCACCAAGCGGGCCAACGGCAAGCCGGTGACGAACTTCCTCGTCTGCGAGGAGGTCGAGGGGGCGAGCGACGTCATCTGCGACGACCTCGCCGTGATCCACCTGCAATATTCGACGCAATGGGATTCCCTCGCCCATGTCGGCTCGCTCTACGATGTCGACGGAAGCGGGAAAGGCCCGACCTTCTACAACGGCTTCCGCGGTGGCCGGGACATCGTCGGCCCCAGCAGCGCCGCGGAGGCGGACAGCCCCTCCCGGGCCAAGCGTCTCGGCATCGAGCGCCTCGCCGAGGCCGGGATGCAGGGCAGGGCGGTGATGATCGACCTGCGCGCCCATCTCGGCGACGCGAGGACGTCCGTGGGCTGGGAGACGCTAGCCCGGATCATGGAGGCGGACGGGGTTTCGGTGGAGGCGGGCGACATGGTCTGCCTGCATACCGGCTTCGCCGAGCGGCTCCTGGCGATGGACGGCACACCGGACCCGACCCTCGTGCACAACCTTTGCGCCGGGCTCGACGGGCGCGACCCCGGCATCCTCGACTGGATCACTCGGTCGGGCATCGTCGCCCTCATCGCGGACAACTACGCCGTCGAAACCTATCCCGCCGGGCCGGCGCGGGGGGATTGCTGCGCCATCCTGCCGCTCCATGAGCACTGCCTGTTCAAGCTCGGGGTGAACCTCGGTGAATTGTGGCACCTGACCCCCCTTGCCGACTGGCTCCGGGCGAAGGGCCGCAATCGTTTCCTGCTCACCGCGCCGCCCCTGCGCCTGCCCGGCGCAGTCGGCTCGCCCGCCACCCCCATCGCCACCGTCTGATGATGGATCGCAGCCCCTCCCGTCATTGCGAGCGACGTGAAGCAATGACGGCGGTGCGTGGCGACCCCTGAAGAGCGAAACGGAAAGGACTTCCGAATGGAGATCGCAATCGTCGGCGGCGGGCTGATGGGGCACGGGATCGCCCTGGTGCTGGCGCTGGCCGGGCACGGGGTGCGGATCACCGACACCCGGGCCGAGACCCGGGACGCCGTTCACGGCCTGATGGCCTCGGCGCTGGCCACGCTGCGGGATGCCGGTGCCGCCCCCGACGGCTGGGACGAACACCGCCTCGCCGGCGCGGTACAGATCGAGGCGGAACTGCCCGCCACGGTGGAGGGTGCGGGCCTCGTGATCGAGGCGATCACCGAGAACCCGCAAGCCAAGCAGGCCCTCTTCGCCGAACTCGACCGGCTCTGCGCCCCCGACGCGATCATCGCCAGCAACACGAGCTACCTCGACGTCTTCCCGCTGATCCCCGAGCGGCGCCAGAGCCGGGCCCTGGTGATGCACTGGTACACGCCGCCCTACATCATCGATCTCGTGGACGTCGTGCCCGGCCCCGGAACCGATCCGGCGGTGATCGCAGCGATGGCCGACCTCGTCAGCGGGCTCGGGCAGAAGCCGGTCGTGCTGAAGCGCTTCGTGCCGGGCTACATCGCCAACCGCATCCAGCAGGCGATCAGCGCCGAGGTGTTCCACCTCCTCGATGAAGGCTACGCCACGCCCAGGGAGATCGACGAGGCGATCATCCACGGCCTGTCCCTGCGTATCCCGATCCTCGGCCACCTCGCCAAGGCCGACTTCACCGGGCTCGACCTGACCCGGCGGGCCCTGGCCAACGGCTCCTACGCACCGCCGCAGGCCCGCACCCGTTCCGAGACCCTGGACGACCTCTGCGACCGTGGGCGAACGGGGGTGATGGCGGGACAGGGCTATTTCGACTGGGGCGGCCGGGACCCGGCCGACCTTTTCCGCGAGCGTGACCGCAAGCTGCTGGCGCTCAAGAAGGCGATGGCCGGGATCGGCCGGATGGAGGGGACATGATCGGCGCAGATCTCTCGGGCAAGCGGGTGCTCGTCACCGGTGCCTCCTCCGGCATCGGGCTCGCCACCGTTACCCAGTTCGCCCGTAACGGCGCGACGGTCGCCCTCAACCACCTCCCCGACGACGACCGCGGGCCCGCCATCGCGCAGGCGCTGGCGGACGAGGGTCTCGCGGTCATGCCCCTTTCCGGCGACGTCTCGCGCCCGGGGGAGGCGGAGGCGATGGTCGCGGAGGGCATCGCCCGGCTCGGCGGCCTGGATGTGCTCGTCAACAATGCCGGCACGTCGGGCACCACCGCCCCCATCGCGTTCGAGAACCTCGACGCCATGACCGAGGCGTTCTGGGAGACGATCCTCTCGACCAACCTCGTCGGGCCATTCCGCTGCGCCCACGCGGCGGCCGACGCCCTGCGGGACAGCCGCGGCGCCATCGTCAACACCGCCTCGGTGGCGGGGCTCGGCCGGAGGGGGTCGTCCATCGCCTACTCGGCGAGCAAGGCGGGGCTCATCAACCTCACCCGGAGCCTCGCCTTGGCCCTGGCGCCGCAGATCCGTGTCAACGCCGTCGCACCGGGTCTCGTCGAGACCCCCTGGACCGCCGCCTGGCCCCCGGAGCGCAAGGCCGCCACGGTGGAGCGCACCATGCTCGGCCGCTTGGCGAAGCCCGAGGACATCGCCGAGGCGATCTTCTTCCTGGCCGCGGCGGCCTACATCACCGGCGAGACGATCACCGTCGACGGCGGAGGGATGTAGGGGCAGTCGGGAAAGTCCCGAACCGCTTCACCGTCCTTGCGGGCGTAGCGAAGCAATCTAGGGATGCGCCCCGTCCCGAGGCGTCCCGCTGCCCTGGATTGCTTCGCTGCGCTCCCCCCCGCAGAGGGGGAGCGGGCGTTGCGCTCACGCCGCCACTGTCTTGGCGTCGAGGTCGAGCTCGATCGTGGCGCAGTTCTCCAGGAACGTGCCGGTGAGGTGGTAGAAGAACGTCCCGTGGCCCACCACGGCAATGGTCCGCTCCGGCCGGGCCCGGAGCCAGTCCCGGAAGCCGGCGACCCGGCGGTCGAACAGGGGGCGGGGCTCGATCGGCAGGCCGAAGGTCAGGTCGGCGCCCTCCTCGGCGTGCCACCACACCTCCGGCAGGTGCCCGACATCCAGATGCGGGAATTCCGCCGCCAGCTCCGAAGCCGCCCGGCCGACGTCACAGCTGCTCTCCTGGCACTCCCGGTGCAGGACCTCGACGAGGATCCGCGGCTCCCTCGGATGGCCCTCGAAGGCCAGCGCCGCGGTCTGGATCGCCCGGGTCAGGGGCGAGACCACGACGAGGTCGAACGGGATGTCCCGCAGGCGTGCCCGGGCCGCCCGGGCCTGCTCCTCGCCCCTGGGGGTGAGCCGCGCATCGCGATGGTTGGGATCGACCCCCGTGGCCCGGTGGGCGGCGTTGAAGGTCGATTCCCCGTGGCGGATGCAGACGATACGCGTGGTGTCTCGCATGGGACCTGAAGCTGGACTGTGAAACGGGTTGTGCGGGAATGGCTTACGAGAAGCGGCCGCCACGCTGGATGACCTCGATCTTGTAGCCGTCCGGGTCGGTGGCGAAGAAGAAGGTCGCGAGCGGAGTGTCGCCGTGCTTCAGGGTCTTCACGTCGGTGACGGTGAAACCCGCCTCCTTGTGTTTGGCATGCTCGGCCTGAAGGTCCTCGACGACGAAGGCGAGGTGACCGTAGCCGTCGCCCATCTCGTAGGGCTTCTCCCGGTCCTTGTTCACCGTCAGTTCCAGCTCGAAGGGCGAGGACGGGTCGCGCAGGTAGAGCAGGGTGAAGTCCGGGAAGTCGAAACGGTCGGCCGGCTCCAGGCCGAAGGCGCGGGAATAGTAATCGCGGGAGCGCGCCTCGTCGCGGACGCGGATCATGCTGTGGACTGGCTTGGCCATCGGGTCGTCGGTTCCGTGAGTGACGCGGCTGATGTGGTGCGGTCGGGCGATCCGGGAAGGGCGGCCGGGTGCCGCCTGCTCACCGCCCGATCCTGACGGTCTCGATCATCGCGCCGGCCGGTGCGAAGGCTTCCGGATCGGTGCCGGTCATCCAGACCTGACCGGACAGGGCGTCGAGGGCCTCGAACAGGCCGAGCCTGCGGCGGGGGTCGAGATGCGCGGCGACCTCGTCGAGGAGGATCGCCGGGGCGATGCCGCTCATCGCCCGCACCAGCCGCGCATGGGCGAGGACGAGGCCGATGAGCAGGGCCTTCTGCTCCCCCGTCGAGGCGGTGCCGGCGGGCACGTCCTTGGGACCGTGGCGGACCACGAGGTCGGTCGTCTGCGGGCCGGTGAGGGTGCGGCCGGCGGCCCGGTCCCGGTGCCGGCCGTTGCGGAGGGCGAGGCGGAACCGGTCCTCAGCCTCGATGGCCGGCCAGACCGCCACGAGGTCGTCGAGGTCGCCTTCGAGACGCACGGAGGCCCAGGGGAAGGGTTGCGCGTCGTCGCGGTTCTCGGCGATCAGCCGGTCGAGGCGTTCCACCGTCTCCCGGCGCGCCAGGGCCACGGCGACGCCGAGCTCCGCGATCTCCCGCTCGATCGCGTCGAGCCAGCGGTCGTCCTGGCCGGGCTCGTCCAGCAGGCGGTTGCGGGAGCGGAGAGCCCGCTCCAGCGCCGAGACCCGCGCCCCGTGGCCGGCATCGACGGCAAGGACCAATCGGTCGAGGAACCGGCGGCGGTCGCCGGCCGGGCCGCGGAAAAGGGCGTCGAAATCGGGGGTCAGCCAGACCACCCGGAAGAACTCGCTGAACGCGACGGGCGAGGAGGCCGGCGCGCCATCGACCCGGCACAGGCGGCTTACCCGGCCATCCGGTCCCGGGGGTTCCAGCCCGGTCCCGAGGCGGCGCTCGGCCCCGTCCCGGTCGAGGGTGAGCGAGACCGCGAAGCCCCCCGGTCCCCCGTTGCGGGGCATGGCGGAGAACTCCGCCCGGCGCAGGCCGCGACCAGGGGCGAAGAGCGAGATGGCCTCGAGCAGGTTGGTCTTGCCGGCCCCGTTCTCGCCGACCAGGGCCACGAGGCGCGCGTCGGGCTTCAGGTCGAAATCGGCATGGTTGCGGAAGTCGCGGACGATCAGGCGGTTCAAGCGCTGATCGGGGGCGGCCTGGTTTGGCGCGTCTGGCATGCGGCTGTGTTCGGGGCCGGCTCGAGGGTCCTGCGGGGGATGACGACCGCTGTAACGGCTGCGCGCGGGATCGCCAATGCGACCGGCGGGGCGAACCCTCTCCGGTTCCGGCGCGTTTCGGAGGACCGAGGAGACTCCGCCATGAAGTTCCGCACGCTCTTGCCCTTCGCCGGCCTCCTGCTGCTCGCCGGCTGCAACGACCAGAAGGCCGAAACGCCCAAGCCCCCGCCGCCGCCGGCCGCGCCGACCCCGCCGCCGGCTTCCACGGCCCCCACGCCTCCAGTCACGCCCGCCCCGGGCGCGCCTGCACCGGCCAATCCAGGGGCTCCGGCCAACCGCTGAGGACCGGGTCAGCGAAGAAGGGCCGCCCCCCCTCTCCCCGCTTGCGGGGAGAGGCCCCCGGACACCTTGTCGTGTCCGGGGGAAGCGCAGGCAAAGCCGGAGCGGTGGTGAGGGGGCGCGCCGGACAGGGCTCCTCCGGCACGCCCCCTCACTGTCGGCTGCCGCCTCGCCGCGCCGACGACAAGGTCGTCGCCCCCCTCTCCCCGCAGGCGGGGAGAGGGGCTGCCGTAATCAGCCCGCGTGGCCGGGACCGAGGAGGTCGAGCACCCGCGTAGCGAGGTCGGCCGAGCGGAAGGGCTTGGCCAGGACCGGCAGGTCCGCCGGGATCTGCATCGCGTCGGCGTGGCCGGTGAGGATCAGGACCGGCAGGCCCGGGACGCGGGTCTTCACTTCGGACGCCAGTTCGACGCCGCTCATCCCCGGCATGGCGAGATCGGCCACCACGAGGTCGAAGCGCTCCTGCTGGAGCAGGTCGAGGGCGGCAAGACCGTTGCCGGCCTCGGTCTCGGCATAGCCGAACCCGGCCAGGAACGACGCGGTCACGTGGCGCACCTCCGGGTCGTCGTCGACCACGAGGATGCGGGCGGGGCGCAAGGCCGCGGGTGGCGCGGCCGCGCCCTGGGGAGCTTCCTTGGGCACCCCCGCGGCGAAGGGCAGGGCCAGCTCGACGCAGGTCCCCCGGCCGACCTCGCTCTCGATGGAGAGACGCCCCTTCGATTGCTGGACGAGGCCGAACACCATCGCGAGGCCGAGCCCCGTGCCCTGACCCACCGCCTTGGTGGTGAAGAACGGCTCGCAGACCCGCCGCAGGATCTCCTCCGGGATGCCGACGCCCTCGTCGGTGACCCGGATGCCGCAATATTCGCCGTCGGCGATTTCCGGATCACCCGCGATCGTCATGCTGCGGGTGGCGATGGTGATCGCGCCGCCCTCGGGCATGGCGTCCCGGGCGTTGATGCACAGGTTGAGCACCGCCAGTTCGAGCTGGTCGGGATCAACCTGGGCGGCGGGCAGGCCGGCCACCAGCTCCGTGCGCACGGTGACGATCCCCCCGAGGCTGCTGCGGAACAGCTCGCTCATGCCGCCGATGAGGGCGTTCACGTCGGTCGCCCGGGCCTGGAGGTCGTGGGCGCGGCTGAAGCTGAGGAGGCGCTTGGTGAGGGAGGCGCCGCGCTCGGCCGCCCCCCGGGCATTCTCGATCAGGCGCTGCACCCGCGGCAGATCGGCGACCTTGGGACCCACCAGTTCGAGGCTTCCGAGGATGGCGGTCAGCAGGTTGTTGAAATCGTGGGCGATCCCGCCGGCCAGGGTGCCCAGCGCCTGCATCTTGTCCGATTGGCGCAGACGCGCCTCAAGGCTCTTCTGCTCGGTGACGTCCCGCTCGATGATCGCGAGGTGCGAGACCGCGCCGGCGGCATCGCGGATCGGCACCCGGGTGAAATGGCTCCAGCGCTCGGCGCCGGGCAGGCCCTCGCCGAGGAGGGCTTCGGCGACCCCGCCGGCCCGGATCGCGTCGGCGTCGGCCTCGGCCGCCGCCTGCGCCCGCGGGTCGGGCAGGTCGGCCTCCTTGAGGCCCAGGCAGTCGGACAGGTCCCGGCCCAGCAGCGCTGCCTTGCGGGAGTTCAGGCGGACGAAGCGTCCCTCCGCATCCTTGAAGCTGATGGCGTCGGCGGCGTGGTCGAGGAGGCCGCGCAGGAGCGCCCGTTCGGTGGCGAGGTCGCGGCCGAGGCGGTGGCGCTCGAAGGCCTGGGCGACGGTGCCCCGCAGGATGCCGGGATCCCAGGGCTTGGTGACGTAGCCGACGATGCCGCCGCGGTTGAGGGCGGCGATCACGGCGGTGATATCGGCATAGCCGGTGAGCAGGATCGCCTGGGCGTCGTGGAAGGCGCGGGCCTCGGCGAGCAGGGCGTCTCCGGTGAGGCCCGGCATCCGCTGGTCGGAGACGATGACCGCGATGTCCGGCTCGGCCCGGAGGATTTCCAGGGCGTCGGCGGGCCTGCTCGCCGTCAGGACGCGGTAGCTGTCCTCGAACAGGTCCTCCAGGGCGATCAGGATGTCCGGCTCGTCGTCGACGGCCAGGATGGTGCCCGATCGCGCCGCCGTGCCAACCCCCACTTCACTCATGCGCCTGCGCCGCCTGCCGCGGGATCCCTATCACGAAGCAGGCACCTCCACCCGGGGCCGTCTCCACGGTAAGCGATCCGCTATGCGCCTGAACGACGCTGTAGGCAATCGCGAGACCGAGCCCCGTACCGGCCCCGACGGGCTTCGTTGTGAAGAAGGGTTCGAAGATCTTTTCGCGCAGTGGCTCGGGTATGCCCGGCCCGGTATCGCTGATCCGGATCTCGTCACCGGCCTCCGTAGATTGGGTCGTCACCCGGATCGTGCCACCCTCCGGCATGGCATCCGCCGCGTTGCCGAGGATGTTCATCACCACCTGATTGAGGAGGGCGGGGGTGCAATGGATCTCCGGCCGGCCAGAGAAGGTGCGTTCCACGGCGATCCGGTCGCCGAGCTTATGCTGGATCAGCGCCAGCACGGTCTCGATCGCCTCCGGCACGTTGACGAGCGCCCGCTCGCCCTCGTCGAGGCGCGAGAACTTGCGCAGGTTGAGCACGAGCTCCTGAATCCGCGTGAGGCCGAGGCGCATCGCCCCGATCCGGCTGCGGGCCTTCTCGATGGAGCGGGGCGCGACATCCGGCCCGGCCCCGGGCAACTCGCCGAGGATCCGCTCGACGGTGCCCTGGTGGGCCAGGATGAAGGCCAGGGGATTGTTGATCTCGTGGGCGATGCCGGCCACCAACTCGCCGAGCGAGGCCATCTTGGCGGCCTGAACGAGCTTTGCCTGGGCGTCCGTGAGCCGGCGGTTAGCGTCGGCGAGGTCGCGGTTCGCCCGTTCCAGGGCGTCGGCGAGGCTCGCCCGCGCCTCCGCCGCCTCCGCCTCGGCCCGGGCGCGCTCGACGGCCCGCTCACGCTGGCCGAACTCCCCGGCGATGCGCCGGTCGTCCTCCTCCAGGAGCCGGCGGCGGACGAAACCCCGCACCCGCAGGGCCAGCACCTCGGCATCGGTCTTCGACACGACGTCATCCGCCCCGGCCGCGAAGGCCTGGACGAGGAAATCCTTGGCCGGGTTGCTGCCGGAGATGGCGACGAGGTGGAATCCCGCCCCCGCCGCGCCCTCGCGGCGGCGGTCGATCTCCTTGCACAAAGCGAGGCCGTCGTAGTCGTGCCCCAGCAGGTCGAGGGTCACACAGTCGAAGGCACCGTCCCTCTCGTCGAGGGCGGCAAGCGCCGCCGCCGCCCCCTCGGCCACGGCGACCTGATGCCCGTCCTGCCCCAGGAGTCCCGCCAGGAAGGTGCGGTAGGTGGCGCTGGCGTCGATGACGAGGATCCGCCCCCGGCGGAAGGCGGCGGCGCCGGGGTTGTCGTCGCCCCCGGCCCGGCGCTCCCGCAGGAGGGCGCGGATCCGCAGGATCATCAGGTCCCGGTCGGCGGATTTCGGAAGGTAGGCGTCGGCCCCGCTCTCGAGGCCCTGGCGCTCGCCGCCGTTGCCGCCCGTGAGCATCAGCACCGGCAGGGCCCGGGTGCGGAGCGACAGGCGCATCTGCCGGATCAGTTCGTCGCCGTTCATTCCCGGCAGGTGGTAATCGGCAACGACCAGATCGGGCTGCGCCTCGTTCAGGGCGTCGAGGGCGGTTTCGGCGCTGGCGCAGCGCGAGACGGAAAAGCCGTGGGACTCGAGGAACAGCCGCAATTCGAGGGCCTGGGTCTCGGAATCCTCCACGAGGAGGATCCGGGCCGGCTCTCCCGCCGGGGTGAGGCTCACGGCACCGCCCCCGGCATGGCAAGGCGCATCACGTGCCCCGCCACTTGGTCCAGGGGAAGGACCGCCCGGGCCGCCCCGAGGCGCACCGCCGCCGCGGGCATGCCGTAGACGACCGCCGTGCTCTCGTGCTCGGCCACGGTCTGGGCCCCGGCGGCGTGCATGTCGGCGAGGCCGGCTGCGCCGTCCTCGCCCATGCCGGTCAGGAGCACGCCGATAGCCGACGCCCCCGCCTGGCGGGCGATGGAGCGGAACAGGACGGTCGCGGCCGGGCGCTGGCCCGAGACGGGCGGCGTCTCGACGACCCGCATCACGAGGTTCGACCCGAGTTCGAGATGTCGGTCGCCGGGGGCGACGTAGACGTGGCCGGCTTCCGCCCGCTGCCCATCGCGGGCGAGGGCCACGGGCAGGGCGACGACGCTGTCGAGCCACGCCGCGAAGCCTTCCATGAAGGCGGGGCCCATGTGCTGCACCAGCAGCACGGGAAGGGAGAAGTTTTCCGGCAGAGCGCCGATCACCTTGGCGAGCGCCGGAGGGCCGCCCGTGGAGGCGGCAATGCCGAGCACGCTCGCCGTCTGGCCGAAGGCCGGGACCGGCGGAGGCGGCGCGGCGGGGGCGCTCCGGCCGGCCCACTCGGAGCCGATCGGCCGCCGCCGGATCACCGGGACCTGGGCCATGATCCGCAACTGGGTGCAGATCTCGCCGGCGACGGCCTCATAGCCCGCATGGGTGGTGGCCACGGGCTTCTCCACGACGGAGAGGGCGCCGGCCCGCAGGGCGTTCATGGAGATGTGGAGGGAGGAATCCTCCACCGCATCGGCCACCACGACGATGGGCGTCGGGCGCTCGGCCATGATCCGCCGGGTCGTCTCCAGCCCGTCGATCCCGGGCAGGCGGATGTCCATGGAGATCACGTCGGGGCGCGCCCCGGCGATGGCCGCCAGGGCCTCTTCGCCGGAGGCCACCGCCGCGACGAGTTCGAGGCGGGGATCGCGCGAGACGATGTACCGAAGCAACTCCCGCACGACGAGGCTGTCCTCGACGATCATCACCCGAACGGCGCTCACGGCCTGCCTCCCAGGGGGTTCTGTCTCCGGCAAAAGCCGCCGTGGGCGGCACGACGCCGTCCGGCGGCGCCGGGGCCGGACATGGCTCTGCGCCCGGGCTCGCCTCCCGGCGTGCGCGCGGACGGAATTTGGACGGGACCGGTCACAGCAGCTGCCCGATGGTCTCGAGGAGCTTGCGCTGATCGAACGCCTGCTTGGTCAGGTAGGCGTCGGCGCCGAGGTCGAGACCCCGGGCCACGTCCTCGGGATCGCCCCGCGAGGTCATCAGCACGGTGGGGAGGCGGGCGAACCGCTCGTCGGCGCGCAGGGCCTTCAGCAGGCCGAAGCCGTCGAGGCGAGGCATCTCGACGTCGGCGAGGACGAGATCGACGGGTTCGATCTCCGCCCTCAACCGGTCGAGCGCATCCTGCCCGTCGACGCAGACGACGACCCGGTAGCCTGCCGCCTCCAAGATGCCCTTCTCCAAGGTACGCGTGGTGATCGAGTCGTCCACGACGAGGACGGTCGCGCTCGCATCGCGGCGCGTCCGGTTCGTCGGCGCCATATCCGGGTCCGAACGTGGCGCCCGCCCGAGGGTTCCAGCGGCGCCGGCCCTCGCGGCGAGCCCGTCGGGATCGAGGACGAGGACCGGGCGGTCCCCGGGCAGGATCGCGGTTCCTGCGATAAGGTCGCCGTCGCCGCCGACCTCCGGCGCGGGGAGGACGAGCAGGGAGCGCACGTCGCTCAGACCATCGACGGCGATGGCGACCCGGCCGCCCTCCGCCCGGAGGACGATGGCCGTCAGGCGGGCGGCATCGGGGTTCGGCGACGCACCGAGCATCCCGGCGAGGTCGGCCACGGGCAGGGCGCTCCCGTCCGGCCCGTCCGGCGGGATCACGGTCCGGCCCAGGGTCTGGGACAGGGCTGCACGGGGGAGGCGGATCAGCCGCTCGACGGCGGATGAGGGCAGGGCGCAGGTGTGGCCGCCGGCCTCCACGAGGAGCAGGCTGCGGCGCGCGGCCGAGAGCGGGAGGCTGAACGCCAGGGTCGTGCCGGTGGGGTTGCGCGGCTCCAGGCGCACGCTGCCCTGGAGCGACCGGGCGGCGTCGGCGGCCACCGAAAGGCCGTAGCCCCGGCCCGAGAGGGTGTCGATGGACTCCGCCGTGGAGAAGCCGGGCTCGAACACGAGGCGCAGGAGCGTCTCGGGGTCGGCCGCGGAGTCCAGGGGCAGGAGCCCCCGGTCCCGGGCGGTCGCCTCGATCCGGGCGAGGTTCGGCCCCGGCCCGTCGTCGTGGACCGCCACCCGCAGTCGGCCGCCGCGCAGAGCGACTTCCAGGGCGAGCCCGAGCGGCTCCGGCTTACCCTCGGCCCGGCGGACCTCGGGCGGCTGCCAGCCGTGACTCAGGGTGTTGCGCAGGGCGTGGAGGAGGGGGTCCTTGAGCGCTTGGAGGGTCGCCCGTTCCACCGGCAGGTCGAGGCCGGTCACGGCGAAGTCCACCTCCCGGCCCTGCTCCCGGGCCGTCTCCCGGATGGTGCGGGCGAGGGGTCCCAGCACCGTCTCGGCGGGCACGAGGGCGAGGCGCTCCGTCTCGGTTTGCACCCGCGCCGCCGCACCCTCGACGGCGTTGAGGGAGGCCGCCTGCCGCCTGGCATGGTCGGCCGCCTCCCTGGCGAGGCCGGCGAGGCCCGCCGTGAGGGCGCGGATCCCCGGACCGGCCTGGACCGATTCGAGCGCTTCGGCCTGGGCCTGTAGATCATGCAGGGCGGCGGCGAGGCGCCCCATCCCCTCGGCGGCCGAGGCCTTCCCGGCAAGGGTCGTGGACAGGTCGGCGCTCGCCCGCTGGAGGGCGGCGACGGTCTCTGCAGGAACCCTGAGGAAGGAGGCCGGCTCCTGCCCCTCGGGCGCACGGTCCCCGCTGCGCTTCGCCGCGGCCGCGGGGGGCGATGGCACCGGGGAAGGGTCCTGCGTGGCCTGGACCGGCGGGGGCGCAGGGACGGGCTCGGGGGCGGGCGGCGCGGGTGGTGATTGGGGCGCGGGTGGGGCGGCGGAGGGCTCGCCCCCCGGCTGCCCCAGGAGTCGCCCGAGGGCATCGAGGGCATCGCCCGGCATGTCGCAGCCGGCCCCGTCCTCGAGCCCGGCGACGTAGGACTCGATCCGGTCGAGGGCGAGTTCCACGGCCGAGGTGGCCTCCCGGTCGAGGGCGGTCACCCCGGTCCGGACCCGCTCGAACAGGGTTTCGAGGCGATGGGACACCGCCTCGACGGGCGGGAGGTCGACGGCGCGGGAGGCCCCCTTCAGGCTATGCGCCCGGCGGAACACGTCGTTCCAGTCGGGCGCGTCGGCGCGCAGGGCCGCCCGGATCGCGGCGACGTGCTCCCGGTGCTCGACATCGAAGGCCGCGAGCAGGAGCTGTCGGATATCGGTCGCCACGGGTCGCGGCGCTCAGGTCCGGTAGCGTTCCGCCAGGGCCATCAGGGCCTGGGCGAGCTCGGTCATGTTCGCGGAGGCAGTCTCGACCTGACGGGTGCCGGCGGCGGTCTGCTGGCTGGCCTGGCGGATGTTCTGCAGGGCGCCCATCACCTGCTCGATGCCGAGCTGCTGCTGGTTGGTGGAAGCGACGATCTGCTGGAACGTCTGGACGTTCTCCTCGAACCGGGCGGTGATCTCCTCGATGGTGCGCTGGGTCGTGTCGGACCGGGTCTTGCCCACCGCGGAGCGCTTTACCGCCTCCTCGGTCAGCATCACCGAGGTGTTGATGCCCCGCTGGATCTCACCGAGGATCGTCCGCACCTGCCCCGTCGCGGCCTTCGCCTGGTCCGCGAGAAGCTTCATCTCGGAGGCGACCACCGCGAAGCTGCGCCCGCTCTCGCCGGCGGCCGCCGCCTCGATGGCTGCGTTCAGGGCCAGCAGGTGGGTCCGCTCAGAGATGTCGTTGACGCTCTCGATGATCTCGCCGATCGCCTGGGTCTTCTCCGAGACGCTGACGATGTTGCCGGCCACCGCCTCGGCCTGCTCGCGGATCGCGTCCATGGCCTGGGCCGTGTCCGAGACGGCCCGCAGGCCCTGGCGGGAGGTCTTGGCCGTGGCCTGAGCGGTGGCGATCACCTCGCTCGCGCGCTTGGAGATCTGCGCGCCGGAATGGGTGATCTCATCGACGGTGGCCGCCGTCTCCTGCACGGCGGCGAACTGCTCCTCCACGGAGGCCGCCTGTTCCTGCGCCGAGGCGCGGATCTCGGCCGCCGCCGCGTTGAGGTCGGCGGTGGCCGCGCGGTTGGTGCGGGCGAGGTCCGACAGGCTCTCGACCATCCCGTCGAGGGTGCGCCCGAGCCGGGCGATCTCGTCCTGGCCGAGGGGGCGCAGGCGCCCGGTCAGGTCACCGTCCCCGACCTTCCCGACGAACGCCATCACGGTGTTCAGCGGACGCACCACGGCCCGGGTCACGAGGTAGGTGACGAGGAAGGCGAGCAACACGGCCGCGAGGAGGGTGAAGATGATCGAGAGGCGGGACCGCTCGTAGATGTCGGCCGCCGCCTGCTGGCCCACCGAGACGCTCTCGTCGAGGGCGTTGCGCGCCCGCTCGACCGCTCCGGTGGTCGCCGCGTATTGCCGGCCGAGATCGTCGTTGGCATCCTCGACGACCTGGATGTCCCCGGCCGCGGCGGCGTTGATCTGCCGCTCACCACTGTCGCGATACCGGCGATAAGTGTCGTTGGCCTGGCCTAGGGCGGTGAACAGCTTGTCGAAGGTCGCCGCCCGATCCGTGGAGATCGCGACTTTCCGGAACTGATCCGCTTCACGCAGCAGGTCCGCAAAGAGCTTGTCGGAGACGGCGCTGTTGCTGCGCCATTTGGCGAGGATGTCGGCTTCGCGGGACTGCCGCCCCTGGGCCTTCAGAAGGGAGGCGATCACCGAGTCCCGCCGCAGCACGCCCATGTCGCGGGTCTGGTTCCCCAGCTCGTCGAGCTGGCGCATGATCAGGAGATCCCTGGCCACGATCCTGTCGGTCGTTTCGCGCACGGCCCCGACCTGCCCGATGGCATAGATGCCCAGAGCCACAAGCACCGCCGTGACGGCAAAGAAGCCGAGGAGGATGCGTCGTCCGATCGAGATGCTCAGGGCCGGGCTCCGGGTCTGTTCAGGTCAGGGCATCACCCGCCGCAGCACCTGCGCCGGGTCGATGATGGTGAAGTCCGGGCTGCCGTCGGCGCCGGGGACATAGTCCGAAGCGGGGCCGCTTCCCAGTGGGGCGGCCTCCTCGCCGGGCGAGGGTGCGTTCCGCTGGTGGGCGGATCGCACGATGGCGAGGGCGCGATCGACCGAGAGGGCGACCGGCGGCTCGCCGCGCAGCAGAACGAGGTGATCCTCGGATCCGCCCCCCTCCGCCGCCGGCCGGCCCAGGGCCCTGGCGAGGCCGATCACCGGGACGATCCGCCCGGACAGGGCGACGATGCCGGAAAGCGCCGGGCCCGATCCCGGCACCGGCGTACACGGCCTCCCGGGGAGGACCTGCGCCACCGCCCCCAGGGGAAGGCCGATCCGGTCGCCGCCGCAGGCGCAGACGAGGTAGGGATGGGTCGGGCGCACCGCCTCCGCGGCGGCGTCCTTCCGCCTCGCGAGGGCGAGGGTGCGCGCGGCCTTGATCTCCCGGTCGCGGGTGGGGTCGCCGGGGGTTGCGTCGCGCATGCTCAGGCCCGCCCCCGCATCGTGTCTCCATTCCGGCCGAGCGCCAGGGCCACGCCCGCGGCGACGTCAGAGGCCACGGCCCCGTCGCCTTCGGGCAACGGCGTATCCGGAGGAAGGGCTTGGCTCAGGGCGAGGGCGTTGTCGAGGGCCCTGGCTGCCTCGTCCCTCCGCCCCTGGCCCAGAAGCAGCGATCCCAGGTGATAGTGGGCCATCACGAAGCCCCGGTCGAGATAGAGCGTCGCCCGGAACGCGCGCTCGGCCTCGACCTCCCGCCCGAGGCTCGCCGCGACGAGCCCCTCGTAGAACCGCAGGAAGGCGTTCATCGGCTCGCGTTCCAGGGCCTCGCGCAGGGCTCGCCACGCCGCGCCGGTCTCACCCGCGTCGGCGAGGGCGCGCACGCGGGACACGGGGTCGTCCGGGTCCGGCGCCTCGTCGGGGGGCAGGGATGGCGGGTGGGCCTCGACTACGACCCCGGCCTGCGCTGGGGCCGTTCCCGCCTCGGCGGCAGGCTGCGGAGGTCGCACCGCGTCGCGGAGCCCCCCTGTGGGGCCGGCGACCGTCGCCGGCACCTCGGGCAAAGGGCTCGGCGGGTGCTGGGTGCGCGTCGGCGCGGGCTCCACCGGCTGGGTTCCCCCGGGCCGGTAGGCGACGGTGCCGGGTAGGCTCACCGGATCGAGGAAGGCGGAGAAGGTCGGGTTCGGCTCGGCATGACCCAACAGGAGCCATCCCTCCGGCCGCAGCCGCCGTCCGAGGCCGTGGACGACCCGGGCCACGGTGGCCGCATCGAAGTAGATGAGCACGTTCCGGCACAGGATGAGGTCGTAGGCTTCCTCCGGCCCCGGAGGCTCCATGACCTTGAGCAGGTTGCCCTGGACGAAGCGGACCATCCCGCGGAATTCGGACCGCAGGGCGAAGCCACCCTCCCGGCGCAGTCCGGGCATCGGCGGCAAGTGGGTGAAGTAGCGCAGGCGCTCCTCCGGCGGGAGCGTCCGAAGGGCCCAACGGCCGTATTCGGCCGCCTGGGCGGTGGCGATGGCCTCGGCGCTGATGTCCGTCCCGGTGATCGTCACGCGCCAGTCGGGAAGGGCCTCCCCCAGGAGCTCCCGGACGAGGATCGCGAGGGAATACGGCTCAGCCCCCGTCGAGCAGCCGGCGCTCCAGATGCGCAGGCGGCGCTCGCTCCGCCGGGACGCGATGAGGTCCGGCAGGATCGTCGTGCGCAGGGCGGCGAATTGCTCGCTGTAGCGGAAGAAGAACGTCTCCCCGATGGTGATTTCCGCTTCCAGCAGCGCCCATTCCGCCTCGCCCACCGTCAGGTCGGCGAGGAGGGCATGGTAGGCGGCGAGGTCGGCACTCCCGGTCGCCCTCAGGCGGCGGTGCAGGCGCTCGAGGAGGAGTTCGTCCTTATCGATGTAATAGGCGTGGCCCGTGCGCGCGATGATGCGCGCCTTCAGCCCGGCATAGGCCGGGTCGGCGTCGGGATCGGGACGGGGCCTGTCTGGCCGGCGCATCGAGCCTCAGACCGGCATGGTGTCGGGAAGGGCCGAGAGGCGCTCGGCCGCCGCGCGGGCCTGCGCCTCGACGCGCCTCCGCTCGGCCTCGGTCAGCAGACGCTCCGGATCCAGGGCCGGCACGAGCCGGTCGCCAAGGGCGAGCCCCGCCGCCACGCAGCCGTTAAGGCTCACGGCCGGATCGGCCGGCCGGTGAGCGGGGGCAGGAACGGTGACGAGGTCGGTCACCCGGTCGGCCAGCCACGCGACGGACCGGTCGGCAGCGAGGACGAGGTGGGCATAGAGCCCTGCCTCCGCGGGGCCGGACCGCAGGCCGAGCAAGCCCGCGAGGTCAATCACCGGCACGGGACGCCCGCCGAGGTTGACGAATCCGGCCAGCCAGCCCCCCGAGGCGGGGGCAGCCTGGAGTTCGGGCAGGGGAAGAATCTCCGCCGCGGCCTCCCGGGGCAGGGCGCAGGCCGTGCCGGCAAGGTCGAGGACGAGATAGGCTATCCTGGGGTCCGCCACGCCCGTCTCCTCCCCGTCCGGTTTTTGCCCGGAGCACCTGCTCGAAGGTAATGCGCTCCCCGCCGACGGGAATGCGCGCCCGCGACATGTGAAGATGTCCCGTCACGACCGGGACACGGATGCCGCCGGATCGGGATCCAAGCCCGTTTCCGGCCCCACATTCCACCGGTATTTGTCCGCAGAAAATGTCTTAACTGCGGAACCATGTCCTGTCCCGCGGCTTTGGCGAGGCAGCGGTGGCGACGCGGTTCTCGCAGGCGCCGCCCGCTCGCGAATGGAAGGACTACACTCATGAGGAGCATTCTGCTCGGCGCCGCCGCGCTTACGCTGATCGCCGGCTCGGCCTTCGCCCAGGGCGGCTCGCCCTACAACACCTCCGGTGCGCAGGCCGGTGGCCCCCGTGGCGGCATGGAGCGCGCCGCGCAGGGTGCCGAGATGGAAGCTCCCGCTCCGGGCGCCCGCCCGATGATGCGCAAGCGCTCCATGCACAAGCGCATGCATCACCGGAAGATGCACCACCGCCGCATGCACCACAGCATGTAAGTCAGGAAGGCCCGCCCCCCGGCGGGCCTTTTTTTTGACCTCGCCCTACCCCCGCCCTTGCTTGCACGTGCGGGGGCAGGGCGGTTGCCCGGCCGTGGCTTTCGGCGCAGGATCATCGCGAACGCGGCGATGTTGCGAAGCGAAAACGAACGGGGCGGGGACGGGGGAATGGCGCAGCCGGGCGAACACCGGGCCGAGGCCGGCGGTGTCGAGGCGCGGCGGGACGCTATCGTCGTCGCGGTGCGCCAACGGGGTTTCATGACGATCGAGGCCCTGGCCGGGCAGTTCGGCGTCACCGTGCAAACCATCCGCCGGGACCTGAACGAGCTCAGCGCCGAGGGCCGGCTGGAACGCTACCGCGGCGGCGGCGGCTTGCCCTCCAGCGTCGAGAACATCGATTACGCCGACCGGCGGGTCACCCTGTTGGCCGAGAAGACCCGGATCGGACGCCTCGCGGCGAGCCGCATCCCGTCCCACTGTTCGGTCTTCATCAATATCGGCACCACGCCCGAGGCGGTGGCCCGGGAGCTGACCCGGCACGACGACCTGAGCGTCATCACGAACAACCTGCACGTCGCCCTGTCGCTCGCGGAGGCGACGGCCTTCCGGATCGTCGTGGCCGGGGGCACCGTGCGCAACCGGGACGGCGCGGTCCTCGGACAGCTCACCTGCGACACCCTCGGCCAGTTCCGGGTGGACGTGGCGGTCATCGGCATCAGCGGCATCGACGCCGACGGCGCGCTCCTGGATTACGATTACGAGGAGGTGCGGGCGACCCAGGCGATCCTGGCCCACGCCAAGCGGACCTTCCTCGTGGCCGACCACAGCAAGTTCACCCGCCGGCCGATGGTGCAGGCGGGACACCTGTCACAGATCGACACCTTCTTCACGGACAGGGCGCCGCCCCCCGCTATCGCTGCCCTGCTGGAGCGCGAAGGTGTCGCCCTCGCGGTGGCCGCCCCCGACGATGGCGCATAACGAACATTCGTTTTTCGCTTGCGAAAATACGAATCGGCGATATCCTGCCGGGAACGTGCACACTGGAGGAACCCATGGCGACCGCCTCGCCCCGGCGCGAACCGGCCGACGCTTTTGATCTTCTCGTCGTCGGCGGCGGGATCAACGGCACGGGGATCGCGCGGGATGCAGCAGGTCGCGGCCTTTCGGTCCTTCTCGCGGAGCGGGACGACCTGGCGGGCTTCACCTCCTCGTCCTCGACGAAGCTGATCCACGGCGGCTTGCGCTACCTCGAATATTACGAGTTCCGCCTCGTCCGGGAGGCTCTGGCCGAGCGGGAGCGCCTGCTGCGCCTCGCCCCGCATGTAATCTGGCCCCTGCGCTTCGTCCTACCCCACGACAAGGGCCTGCGCCCGGCTTGGCTTCTGCGGCTCGGGCTGTTCCTCTACGACCACCTGGCGCGTCTGCGAACCCTGCCGGGTTCGGAATCGGTCAACCTGCGCCGGGCCCCGGTGGGGCAGCCCCTGCAAGACCGGCTGACCAAGGGCTTTGTCTATTCGGATTGCTGGGTGGAGGACAGTCGCCTCGTCGTCCTCAACGCGATGGATGCCCGCGCGCACGGCGCCGAGGTGCTCACACGCACGGGCGTCGTCTCGGCCCGGCGCGAGGGCGACCTGTGGGTCGCGACCCTCCGCGACGAGCGCAGCGGCGCCGAGCGGACGGTGCGGGCGAAGGCCGTGGTCAACGCCGCCGGCCCGTGGGTGAGCAAGACGCTCGGTGGCACGCTCGGCATCAATTCCCGGGCGGCGGTGCGGCTGATCAAGGGCAGCCATATCGTCGTGCGCAAGCTGTTCGAAGGCGATCAGGCTTATATCCTGCAGCAGCCGGACAAGCGCATCGTCTTCGCGATCCCCTACGAGCGCGACTTTACACTCATCGGCACCACCGACGTGCCCTACGACGGCGAGCCCGGCCCGGTCTCCATCTCGCCGGAGGAGACGGATTACCTCTGCTCGTGCATCAACCGGTCGTTCAAGACCGCGATCGGCCCGGCGGACGTGGTGTGGACCTATTCGGGTGTCCGTCCCCTGTACGACGATGCGGCGGAGAACGCGTCGGCCGTCACCCGCGACTACGTCCTCGACGTGGAGGATGCGGGCGGGCGCCTGCCGGTGCTCTCGGTGTTCGGCGGCAAGATCACCACCTACCGAAAGCTGGCCGAGCATGCGTTGGAGAAGCTCGCGCCCTACTTCCCCGGCCTCAAGCCGGCCTGGACGGGGGGAGGCATCCTCCCCGGCGGCGACATGAAGGACGCCGACTTCGACACGTTCCTCGCCGACCTGAAGCGCCGCCGTCCGTTCCTGCCGGACGAGCTGGCCCGCCGCCTCGCCCGGGCCTACGGCACGCGGGTCGATGCCGTCCTCGGGTCGGCGACCTCCCTCGCCGACCTCGGCGAAGCCTTCGACGCCGGCCTCACCGCGGCGGAGGTCGATTACCTCCGCCGGGAGGAGTGGGTGACCAGGGCCGAGGACATTCTCTGGCGCCGCTCCAAGCTCGGCCTGCGGACCAGCCAACAGGGCGCGACGCGGCTCTCGGCCTATCTCGAACGCCGGGCCGAGGCGGCGTGACCCCACGATCCCCGATCCGGCCTGAGACCGGACGGGACTGACGAAGGAGGAAACGATGAGCCGTTACGTCGGGGCCATCGACCAGGGCACCACCAGCACCCGCTTCATGGTGTTCGACCGTGAGGGTACGGTGATCACCGTGGCCCAGGAAGAGCACGCGCAGATCTACCCGGCCCCCGGCCATGTCGAGCACGACGCCGCCGAAATCTGGGCGAAGACCCAGAAGGTCATGCGCGAGGCTCTCGCCAAGGGCGGCCTCACGCCGAAGGACCTCGCGGCCATCGGCATCACGAACCAGCGCGAGACCACGGTCATCTGGGACCGGGCGACCGGCACACCGCTCCACAATGCCCTGGTCTGGCAGGATACCCGCAACGACCGCCTCGTCTCGGAATTCGCCCATGCCGGCGGCCGGGACCGGTTCCGCGACCTCACCGGTCTCCCGCTGGCGAGCTACTTTTCCGGGCTGAAGCTGCGCTGGCTCCTCGACCACGTCCCAGGCGCCCGGGAGAAGGCGGAAGCCGGCGAAGTGCTGTTCGGCAACGTGGACACGTGGCTCCTCTGGAACCTGACCGGTGGCCCGGAGGGCGGACTGCACGCCACCGACGTGACCAATGCCAGCCGCACGCAGCTGATGTCCCTGAAGACCCTCGACTGGGACGAGGGGATGCTCCGGGAGTTCGGCATCCCCCGGGCGATGCTGCCGAGGATTGTCTCTTCGAGCGAAGTTTACGGCGAGGCCAAGGGCGACTTCGCCGGGGTGCCCATCGCCGGCATCCTTGGCGACCAGCAGGCGGCCCTCTTCGGCCAGACCTGCTTCACCCCCGGCGAGGCCAAGAACACCTACGGTACCGGCTGCTTTGCCCTGATGAACACCGGCGAGGAAGCCGTGCCCTCGAAGGCCGGTCTCGTCACGACCCTTGGCTACCGCCTCGACGGCCAAAAGCCGGTCTACGCGCTGGAGGGCTCCATCGCCATCACCGGCGCCCTGGTGCAGTGGCTGCGCGACAACCTGCACATGATTAAGGATTCCGCCGAGGTGGAAAGCCTCGCCGCCACCGTCGAGGACAATGGCGGGGTCTATTTCGTGCCGGCCTTCTCCGGCCTGTACGCGCCCCACTGGAACGAGGGGGCGCGCGGCCTGATCATCGGCCTCACGCGCTATGCCAACCGGGGCCACATCGCCCGCTCGGTTCTGGAGGCCACCGCCTTCCAGACCCGGGAGGTGCTGGCCGCCATGGCCAAGGATTCCGGCATTCCCGTCAAGGAGCTGCGGGCCGATGGCGGCATGGTCGCCAACGGGACGCTGATGCAGTTCCAGGCCGACATCCTCGACGTGCCGGTCGTCCGCCCGAAGGTCTCCGAGACCACGGCGCTCGGTGCCGCCTACGTGGCCGGGCTCGCGGTGGGCTATTGGAAGGGCCTCGACGACCTCAAGCGCAACTGGGGCGTGGACAAGCGGTGGGAGGCGAAGATGGATGCCGGCCGCCGGGAGACCATCGCCGCCATGTGGAGCCGCGCGGTGGAACGCTCCTTCGACTGGAAGGCCGACGAGGACTGAGCCATCGGGCGCCGCCCGCCGATCCCACCCTTGCCCTCATCCTGAGGTGCCCGCTCCGGCGGGCCTCGAAGGAGGGCTCCAGAGATCGCGCGGGCCATGGAGCCCTCCTTCGAGGCCGCTGCGCGGCACCTCAGGATGAGGGCGCGAGAAGGCCAATATCGCCAGCAATATAAGGGAGAACACGTCATGGCATCGCCGTTCCTGGGCGAGATGCTGGGCACGATGACGCTCATCGTGCTCGGCGATGGAGTGGTGGCCGGCGCGCTGTTGAAGCGCTCCAAGGGCGAGGCCATGGGCTGGATCGGCATCACCGCCGGCTGGGCCTTCGCGACGCTGGCGGGCGTCTTCGTCGCGAACGCAGCGGGCAGCGCCGACGCGCACATCAACCCGGCGGTGACGATCGGCGCCGCCTTCCACACGGGCGACTACTCCAAGCTCGCCACTTATCTTCCGGCGCAGTTCCTCGGCGCCTTCCTCGGCGCGGCCATCGTCTGGCTGCATTACCTGCCGCACTGGGCGGCGACCCCCGAGAAGGATCTCAAGCTCGCCGTGTTCTGCACCGGGCCCGCCATCCGCGACGCCCGGGCGAACATGATCTCGGAGGTGGTGGCGACCTTCGTGCTGGTCTTCACCATCGCCGCCCTGGTCACCAGTACCGTGGGCTCCTCCGGCGGCTTCCCACGCGGCGTGGCTCCCTATCTCGTGGCCATGCTGGTCTGGGGGATCGGTCTGTCGCTCGGCGGCACCACCGGCTACGCCATCAACCCCGCCCGCGACCTCGGGCCGCGCCTTGCCCACGCCGTGCTCCCCATCGCCGGCAAGGGCTCGTCCGATTGGGGCTATGCGCTGATCCCGGTGGCCGGGCCGGCGGTGGGGGCGATCCTGGCCGGGCTGTTCGTACGGATGCTCGGGATGTGAAACGCGCCGTCGTTGCGGCCCGACACCCTCGCCGTCATTGCGTCCTGACACCCTTGCCGTCATTGCGAACGCAGTGAAGCAACCCAGGGCAGCGGGCCGCTTCAAAATGTGGCGCCGCTGGATTGCTTCGCTCCGCTCGCAATGACGGCGGTGGCGAGGGCGGCCGGGTCAGTCGGGCCGGCCTCACCCGCGTGACATCGCCGGGAGAAGGTCGCGCCTCAGCGTCGCGCCCGTTTGCGGCGGAGGCGGTTAGCGCCTAGATCAACGCCATCCCCTCGCTTCCGCGCCCCGGCGCGCCCCGGTTCAGCATGGCCGTCGTCCTCGACCTCCTCAAGAACGATCCGCGGCCCCCGCGCCATCCGGAGAAAGCCCACCGGCCCGACCAGCCGATCGCGCTGAAGAAGCCCGACTGGATCCGCGTGAAGGCACCCGGCTCCAAGGCCTGGGGGGAGACGCAGAAGATCGTGCGCGAGCACGGGCTCGTCACCGTCTGCGAGGAAGCCGGCTGCCCCAATATCGGCGAGTGCTGGGAGAAGCGGCACGCCACCTTCATGATCATGGGGGACACCTGCACCAGGGCCTGCGCCTTCTGCAACGTGCGCACCGGCCTGCCGGAGGGCCTCGATGCTGCCGAGCCGGAGAAAATCGGCGACTCGGTCGCCAAGCTCGGCCTGCACCACGTGGTCATTACCTCCGTCGACCGGGACGACCTGAAGGACGGGGGCGCGGAGCATTTCGCCCGGACCATCGCGGCGATCCGCCGGGCGAGCCCCGGCACCACCGTCGAGATCCTCACCCCCGATTTCCTGCGTAAGGACGGCGCCCTGGAAACGGTGGTCGCGGCCCGGCCCGACGTGTTCAACCACAACCTCGAGACGGTGCCCGCAAAGTACCTGACGGTGCGCCCCGGCGCCCGCTACTTCCACTCGGTGCGCCTGTTGCAGCGTGTGAAGGAGCTGGACCCGACGATCTTCACCAAGTCCGGCATCATGGTCGGCCTTGGCGAAGAGCGGAACGAAGTGCTCCAGCTCATGGACGACCTGCGCTCGGCCGATGTCGACTTCCTCACCATCGGCCAATATTTGCAACCTTCGAAGAAGCACCACGCGGTGATGCGCTTCGTGCCGCCTGACGAGTTCAAGGGCTACGAGACGACGGCGTATGCCAAGGGGTTCCTCCTCGTCTCGGCGACGCCGCTGACGCGCTCGTCGCACCATGCCGGGGAGGATTTCGCCCGGCTGCAGGCGGCCCGGCTCGCCAAGCTGTCACCCGCGCTCTCGGCCTGAGAAAGTCCGTTCCGTATGCCTTCCTTCCGGGTCACGCGCCGGGTGCAGCACACTGCCCAGCAGATGTACGACCTCGTCGCCGACGTCCAGCACTATCCCGAATTCCTGCCGCTCTGCGAGTCGCTGAGGATCATCCGCCGCCAGGACATGCCCGAGGGCGGGCAGGTGCTGATCGCGGAGATGGGTGTCGGCTACAAGGCGATCCGCGAGCGGTTCACTACCCGCGTCACCCTCGATCCTGCCGGCCACAGGATCGTGGCCGAGTATATCGACGGGCCGTTCCGCCACCTTGAGAATCGCTGGGTTTTCAAGGATGCCGAGCCCGGCACCTGCGACGTCGATTTCTTCATCACCTACGAGTTCAAGAGCCGCACCCTCGGCCTGCTCATGGGCTCGATGTTCGACCGCGCCTTCCGCAAGTTCACCGACGCGTTCGAGAGTCGGGCTGCGCGGATCTACGGGACGGCCTGACCCGTCAGGCCGCCGCCGGCCCCGCCACCTCCACGCGGTTCCGCCCCAGGGCCTTGGCCCGGTAGAGCGCCCGGTCGGCGCGGTCGAGGAGCTGGCCGAGGTCGCCCCGCCCGGGCCGCCCCTCGGCGAGGCCGATGCTGACGGTGGCCCGGATCCCGGGCCCTTCCCCCTGTTCCGAGGCGACGGCGAAGCGCAGGGCCACCTCCTCGCCGAGCCGCTTCGCTTCGGCGAGCCCCCGGCCGGGCAGGAGGGCGGCGAACTCCTCGCCGCCGAGCCGGGCGACCACCGGCTCCGGATCCTCGACGTCCCGGATGAGGTCCCGGGCCACGTTCGCGAAGAGCCGGATCACCGCATCGCCTGCGGCATGGCCGTGGCGGTCGTTGATGGCCTTGAAGTGGTCGAGGTCGAAGGCGAGCAGGGACACCGGCGCATCACCCCCGTGGCGCGAGAGGATGCGGCTGCCCTGCTCGAAGAAGCCGTGCCGGTTGGAGAGGCCGGTGAGGTAGTCCGTCCGGGCCGCGGCGCGGAGGCGTTCCTGGGCCTCCTCGCGGATGAGGGCGATGAACGTCATCGGCATGGCCACCGAATAGAGCACCCCCTCGTACATGGTGAACTTGGCCACGGCCGTGAGCACCTCGGCGCCATAGGCGGAGGCCAGGACCGGGGTGACGAAGGCGCGGCACAGGTAGAACAGCCCGTGCCCCGCCGGGATCGCCACGGCGATGGCCCGGGACCGGAGGCCCCGCACCGCCCGGCAGCGCAGGAGCGTCAAGGCGGTGAGGCCGACGATCGCCGCCACGGGCAGGGACGCGATATGGTTCCAGAAGGCCTGCGGGAAATGGACGCCGGCCACCGCCCAGGTCAGGGCAAGGGCACCCAGGGTGACCGCGTACCATTGGCTCCCCGCCCGGCCATCGAGCAGGCGGACTCCGTGCAGCCAGAGCAGATAGCCCGAGACGAACAGAAGGCTGGCACCGGCCGGACCGGAGATTCCCGGCAAGCGCGTCCGGTTCATGGCCACGACACAGGCCACGGCGAAGACGAAGGCACCTGCCGCCCAGAACCCGAGTTCACGCGCCCGGAGACGATACGCTTGACGCTCCCACAGCATCATGGCCCCAGCGACTGTCAGGGTCCCGATCGTCAGACAATACAGGGTTTGGAGGTCGACTTGCATCGCAGCCACGGGGAGAATTCGCGTCAACCATACAGATGGCGATCGAAAACTTCCTTACGCCCTCCGAGAACTGCTAAATATAGTTAAGATACACAATCATGATTGCATCAAGCTCAGCAGATATTATAGAGTTTGATGAGACATGGTGACATCATCACGGTCGTGAAATACCTCATCCCGTTGTTATGTCCAAGACTTTTCGCTCGTCGACCGACGGCGTCCGAAGTGGAATTTCCTGTCATTCCGAAGCGACTGCGTCTTCGAGCAACGTGAGGGCGTCCGCCACGGCCGCCCGGCGGATGCCGCCCCGGCCGAGATCGCCGTAGCGGCGGGCGATGTGCCGGGTGCCGTCCGGCCCGGCCACCGCGAGGTGGACGAGGCCCACGGGCTTGTCCGCGCTCCCGCCGCCCGGCCCGGCGATGCCGGTGATCGCCACGGCGACGTCGGCGCGGGACGCCGCGCGGGCCCCCTCGGCCATCGCCCTCGCCACGTGCTCGCTCACCGCCCCGTGGGTCGCGATGAGACCGGGATCGACGCCGATCGCTTCGGCCTTGGCGGCGTTCGAGTAGGTGACGTACCCCCGCTCCACGGCGGCGGACGAGCCCGGCACGGCCGTGAGCAGGGCCGCGACGAGGCCGCCGGTGCAGGATTCTGCCGTGGCCAGCGTCCGGCCGGCTGCCGAATAGGCCGAGACGAGGGCCTCGGCACGGCGCAGGAGTTCGGGGTCGTCGATCATCGGAAGGACTTTCCGGGGCCGCGGGCGCCCTATGTCGCTGAAACTTTGCTTGTAGCCCCCCGTTGCAGGGCTACTCAACCTTGGAGAAAGCGACCTCATGATCTTTCCGGCGACCACGGCCTTCTATGCCGCGTTGCTCGCGCTGTTCTACCTCGGCCTGTCGGGCTGGGTGATGGCGGGCCGCCTGTCGGGTAACGTCCTGCACGGGGACGGCGGCGATCCGGATCTGCAGAAGCGCATTCGCAGCCAAGGAAATTTCGGCGAATACGTGCCGATCGCCCTCATCCTGATCGCCCTGCTCGAAGGGCGCGGCGCGGGGCATGGGACGGTGCAGGCCTTGCTCATCGCTCTCCTGATCGGACGGATCCTGCATCCGGTGGGCATGTTCGCCCCCGCGAACTCCCCCCGCCAGTTCGCCTGCCGAGGCGGCGGCATCCTCCTGACCTTCGGGACGGTCCTCGTGGCGGCGGTGCTGCTGCTGGTGTGAGCCGACGCCTGTCCCTCCCCCCTCTGCGGGGGAGGGCGGCCCCCTCAGGCCGCATCGTCCTCCGGCAGCCGTACTGTCGCGGCGGCCTGGGCGGCGAGGCCTTCGGCACGGCCGACGAAGCCGAGCTTTTCCGTGGTCGTCGCCTTGATGGACACGGCCGTCAGGGGCACCCCGGCGATCTCGGCGATCCGGCCACGGATCGCCTCCCGGTGCTGACCGATCCGCGGAGCCTCCGCCAGGACGGTGATATCCAAATGGTCGATCCTGCCGCCCCGCGCCCGCACCAGTTCGCAGGCATGGGCGAGGAACTGGTCCGAGGAGGCACCGCGCCACTTCTCGTCGGAGGGCGGGAAATGCGTGCCGATGTCGCCGTCGGCGATGGCGCCGAGGAGGGCGTCGGTCAGGGCATGCAGGGCCACGTCCCCGTCGGAATGGGCGAGGACGCCCCGGTCCGCCGGGATGCGGATGCCGCCGAGCCAGACATGGTCGCCTTCGGTGAAGGCGTGCACGTCGAAGCCCGTGCCGAGGCGGGTTACATACTGGGTCATCGCGGTGGCTCCGGCGGATTCGGATGAGAAGGCCCGTTCGGCCTCGATCAGGTCGGCGGCCTGGGTGATCTTGCGGTTTTCGACCTCCCCCGCGAACACCACCACCGGCAGCCCGGCCCATTCGGCCAGCGCTCCGTCATCGGTGAAGGCATGGAGGTCCTGCCCGGCGGCGGCCCGGTGGGCGTCGAGGAGGGGCCCGAAGGCGAAGGCCTGGGGCGTCTGCACCGCGCGCAGGGCTTCCCGTGCGGGAGTCTCGACGACACGGCCGATCCCGGGTTCGATCTCCTCGACGCGCTTGACCGTATCGGTCACCGGAACGCCCGGCACGGCGGCGCCGTGATCGCGGCCTGCCCGGATCGCCCGCTCGATCAGCTCGGGGCGAATGAAGGGCCGCGCGGCGTCGTGGACCAGAACGATCGCCGGCGCGCCGGAGGCGGCGAGGGCTTCCAGCCCGGCCCTAACGGACATCTGTCGGGTGGCGCCGCCCTCGACCGGGTCGGCGATCCGCGCGCGAATCGCGGGTGTGAGGTCGTCCAGACAGTCGTGGAAGAAGTCGGCTGCGTCGGCCGCGATGACCGGCTGGATCTGGCCGATCCCAGGATACGCGGCCAGTGCCGCCAGTGTCCGCGTCAGGACCGCCTGGCCCGCGACCCGCCGGTACTGTTTGGGGACCCCTCCGCCCACGCGGATGCCGCGGCCCGCCGCCACGACGATCGCAGCGACGCTCTGACTCTCACGGGAGGCGGACATGAAGGCGAGAATCCCGGCGAGGATGGCGGCAGACCTGCCGCGCGGCCGGCGCCATACCTGTGAAACGTGCCCTGCGTTTAAGCGGGGGAGGGGGCGAAATCAACGCGCCGCCCCGCTTGCGTCCCGCAACGCTTTGCCTCATTGTTGAGCAGAATGACGACTGACCATTATTTGGGCGCCCTGCGCCGCGGCCGTTCTGCCGGAGATCCGCCCCTGTGCCTCCTGGCACCGCTGTCCGGCGTGACCGACCTGCATATGCGCCGCATCGCCCTGCGTTGCGGGGCCGATGCCGTCGTCTCGGAGATGGTGGCCGCCCGGGAATTCGCCCGGGGCTCGACCGAGGCGGCCCTTCGGGCCGAGGGGGCGGACATCTCGCCGCACATCGTCCAGCTCGCCGGTTGCGAGGCTGCGCCGATGGCCGAAGCCGCCCGGCTGGCGGAAGCCAACGGCGCCGACGCCATCGACGTGAACATGGGCTGCCCGGCCAAGGTCGTGACCGGGATCGCCTCCGGTTCCGCGCTCATGCGCGACCTCGACCACGCGGAACGGCTGCTGGCCGCCGTCCGTGGGGCGGTGGCGATCCCCGTGACGGTGAAGATGCGCCTGGGCTGGGATCATTCCTCCCGAAACGCCGCCGACCTCGCCGCCCGGGCGGAGCGGCTCGGGCTCAATGCCGTGACGGTCCACGGCCGCACCCGGCAGCAATTCTACAAGGATCGCGCCGACTGGGTGGCGATCCGCAACGTGGTCGAGGCGGTGTCGATTCCCGTCATCGCCAACGGCGACGTCACGGGGATCGCCGAGGCGCGGGCCTGCCTCGCCGCCTCGGGCGCGGCGGGAGTGATGATCGGCCGGGCGGCCACGGGGCGGCCCTGGCTCGTCGGGCAGGTGGCGGCGGAACTGGCCGATCGCCCGGCCTCGCCCCCCGATCGGGCGGAGCAGGCCGCCCTGGCGGCCGAGCACTATGCCGGGCTGCTGTCGCTCTACGGCCGGCAGATGGGCGTGCGGCACGCGCGCAAGCACCTCGCCGCCTATGCTGAGGCCGGTGGCGCCCTGGACGCCCCCGAGCGGAACGCCCTGCTGACGACGACGGACCCGGAGGCGGTCTTCGCCCTCCTGCGCCGGGCCTTTACCGGTCCGGCCCCTGGGATGAGGGCCGCGGCATGACCGGCGACGATCGTCCGTCCGGCCCGGCGGGCTCCCGCCTCGACGGCAGCGACGCGGTGCTCAACGCCTTGCCGCTGCCGGTTCTCACCATCGGCGGGGATGAGCGCATCCTCCAGTGCAACCATGCGGCGGAGGCGTTCTTCGAATACTCGGCGCGGCTGATGCAGCGGCGGCGCCTGCGGGATATCATCCCCTTCGGCTCGCCGATCATCGCCCTGGTGGCGGAGGTGCGGCGGCGCAAGGCGAGCGTCAGCGAGTACCGGGTGGAACTGACCCAGCCCCGGCTCGGCACGGAGCGCAGTGTCGATGTCTTCGCCACGCCCCTCGACGACGGCGACGCCGTGGTGATGATGCTGCAGGAGCGCACCATCGCCGACAAGATGAACCGCCAGCTCACCCATCGCGGGGCCGCCCGCTCGATGGTGGCGCTCGGCGCCATGCTCGCGCACGAGATCAAGAACCCGCTCGCCGGCATCCGCGGGGCGGCGCAACTCCTGGAGAGCACCGGCGCCGAGGAGGACCGGCTGCTCACCCGACTGATCTGTGACGAGTCCGACCGGATCGTCCGCATCGTGGAGCGGATGGAACTGTTCGGGGACGAGAGGCCGGCCGAACGGGGGCCGGTCAACGTCCACGGGGTGCTCGATCAGGTGAAGCGCTCGGCCCAGTCGGGCTTCGGGCGTCACATCCGCTTCATCGAGACCTACGACCCTTCCCTGCCGCCGGTCCTCGGCAACCGGGACCAGCTCGTTCAGGTAATCCTCAACCTCGTAAAGAACGCCGCCGAAGCCATCGGCCCGGACGCGGTGGAGGGCGAGATCACCCTGGCGACCGCCTTCCGCACCGGCCTTCGGCTGCAGATTCCCGGCTCGCGCGAGCGGGTCAGCCTGCCCATCGAGGTGGCGATCCGCGACAACGGCCCCGGCATCACCAGTGAGATGCTGAGCGACATGTTCGACCCGTTCGTGACCACCAAAGCACAGGGTTCCGGCCTCGGTCTTGCTTTGGTCGCCAAGATCGTCGGGGACCACGGAGGGATCGTCGAATGTGATCCCGCCCCCCGCCGGACGACGTTCCGCATCCTCCTTCCGATGTCGAGCGCGCGCGACGGGCGCGAGCCGACCCTCGACCCCTGATCCGGATGCCAGCCGGAGGTTTTGAGTAACAGTCATGCCCAACGGCCACATCATCGTCGCAGACGACGACGCCGCCATCCGCACGGTGCTCAACCAAGCGCTGTCCCGGGCGGGCTACGAGGTCCGCTCAACGGGCAATTGCGCGACCCTCTGGCGCTGGGTCGCGCAGGGGGAGGGCGACCTCGTCATCACCGACGTGGTGATGCCCGACGAGAACGTGTTCGACCTGCTGCCCCGCATCAAGCGGGTGCGGCCGGAGCTGCCGATCATCGTGATGAGCGCGCAGAACACCTTCATGACCGCCATCCGCGCTTCCGAGCGGGGCGCCTACGAGTATCTGCCCAAGCCCTTCGACCTGAAGGAGCTGATCGCCATCGTCGGCCGCGCGCTCTCCCGGCCCCGCGGGGCGCCCGCGCCCGGCGCCGGGCCGGAGAACGAGGACATCCCCCTCGTCGGCCGCTCGCCGGCCATGCAGGAGATCTACCGGGCGCTGGCCCGCCTGATGCCCACCGACCTGACGGTGATGATCACCGGCGAGTCGGGCACCGGTAAGGAACTGGTCGCCCGGGCGCTCCACGATTACGGCCGCCGCCGCACGGGGCCGTTCGTGCCGGTGAACATGGCCGCGATCCCCCGCGACCTGATCGAGTCCGAGCTGTTCGGCCACGAGAAGGGCGCCTTCACCGGGGCGCTGCAGCGCTCGGCCGGCCGGTTCGAGCAGGCCGAGGGCGGCACGCTGTTTCTCGACGAGATCGGCGACATGCCGATGGAGGCGCAGACCCGTCTGCTGCGTGTCCTTCAGCAGGGCGAGTACACCACCGTCGGCGGCCGGGTGCCGATCCGCACGAATGTTCGCATCATCGCGGCGACCAACAAGGACCTGCGGGTCTCGATCCAGCAGGGAATCTTCCGCGAGGACCTGTTCTTCCGCCTCAACGTCGTGCCCCTGCGCCTGCCGGCGCTCCGGGAACGGTCGGAGGACGTGCCCGACCTCATCCGGCACTTCTTCGTGCTGGTCGAGCGCGAGGGTCTCACCCGCAAGACCCTCGACGGCGATGCCATGGAGAAGCTCAAGCGCTACCGCTGGCCCGGCAACGTCCGCGAGTTGGAAAACCTCGTCCGGCGGCTGGCTGCCCTCTATCCGCAGGAGACGATCACCGGCCCGGTGATCGAGGCCGAGCTCGACACCCTTCCCCTGGCTCAACCCGCCTCGGCGGGGGGTAGCAACGGCGCGTCGCGGAAGTCCTCGGGGGAATCCGAGAGCCTGTCGAGCGCGGTGGAACGGCACCTGTCGGACTACTTCTCGGGCTATCGCGACACTCTGCCGCCGCCCGGCCTTTACCACCGGGTTCTGCGGGAGATCGAAGGCCCCCTGATCGGCGCAGCGCTCGCCGCCACCCGCGGCAACCAGATCCGGGCCGCCGAACTTCTTGGTGTGAACCGGAACACCCTGCGCAAGAAGGTGCGGGACCTGGACCTGCAGGTGTTCCGCAGCGCGCGGTAGGCGAAACAGTCTCCCACTCCCCGCAGGGGGGAGTGGGGGAGGTTACCGCCCGCGCATGATCGGATCGCCCTGAATCAGCGCCCGCAGCCGCTCGGTGTCGTACCCGTTCGGGATCGACGAGGCCGCCTTCTTCGCCACGGGCGCGGGGGCGGGCAGGGGCGCCGGGATGGAACCCGTCGCCGAAGGTTCGAGGACGGCGGTTCGCGCCACCGGGGCAGGCGGGGCGAGATGGGCGAGCCGGTCGGCGCTGACGAACACCACGATGGCGGTCGAGACCGTGACGACGAGACCGCCGAAGAGGGGACGCAGGATACGCACGCCGCGGGACCCGGGAACTCTGGACAGGACCGCAACAGAATAGGGCTGCGCCCGTTAACGAAGCCCCCCATGTGACCGAAAAGGCGCCACGCCCCATGACCAACGTGCAGGCCACCGCCAGCGACAGTCCGTTCATCCAGGGCCGCAACGCCCGCCTATACGGCAAGCCGAAGAGCGAATGCCCCTACCCGGAGGGTTCGCAGGAGCACGAGGCGTGGATGCAGGCCTACGACGAGGCCCAGCAATCCGACCCGCCGCAAACCAAGCGCTAACGCAACCTCAGAATGAGTTCACCGCCATCGCCAGATCGGTCGAATTTGAGCGATCCGGTCGGCGGGGGCGTTAAGGACCCTCGCCCGCATAGTCGCCCATGATAACGCGGCCCCCTCGGGCGGGCCGCCTCGCGGGAGCGGCGGCAATGGCATCTAGGAACGGAAAGCGGGTCTCCCTCGACCGCCCGGGTCGGGTCGATCCGGGAACGGGCGAAGCGCATGCCTGCATCGTCCGAGACATCTCGGCGGCTGGCGCCCGGCTTCTCCTGCCGGAAGCGGGCGAGGTGCCGGAGACCTTCGCCCTCTCCCTGGACCCCGGTGGCGACCGCTGGGCCTGCCGGGTGGTCTGGCGGCAGGTGGGCGAGATCGGCGTCGCATTCGCGTGATCCGGCGGCGGGGCCGATGATGGCGCCAGCTTGACGGATGGCGGTCGCGGGGTCTTCGTGCGGCATCGCCGTACCGCAGATCCGGGTTCCGATGTCGCTGAAGCCAAACCCCGAGTCCAAGAAGAAATTCGGTCCCGCCACGCGACTCGTGCATGCCGGGCGCGACCCGTCCGAGCAGCACGGGTTCGTCAACACGCCGATCTACCGTGGCTCGACGGTGCTGTTCCCGACCTACGACGACCTTCAGCACCGGCGCGGACGCTACACCTACGGCACCCACGGCACCCCGACCTCCGACGCCCTCGCCGAGGCCTGGAGCGAGATCGCCGGGGCGGCCGGCACCGTGGCGACGCCCTCCGGGCTCGCCGCGCTCTCCATCGGCCTGATGGCCGCCGTCTCGGCCGGGGACCACCTCCTCGTCACCGACTCGGCCTACCGCCCGACCCGCATCTTCTGCGACGAGGTGCTCAAGCGCTTCGGAGTCGAGACGACCTATTACGATCCGCTCATCGGGGCCGGAATCGCCAAGCTGATGCGCGACAACACCAGGGCGGTGCTGGTGGAGGCGCCGGGCTCGCTGACCTTCGAGATGCAGGACGTGCCCGCCATCGCCGAGGCGGCCCATGCCCGGGACGCCTGCGTGATCATGGACAACACCTGGGCGACGCCTCTGCTCTTCCCGCCCCACGAGCGGGGCGTGGACATCGCGGTGGAGGCCGGCACCAAGTACCTCAGCGGCGGCTCGGACCTGCTCCTCGGCCTCACCTCCGCCAACGCCCGGTACTGGCCGGCGCTCAACCGGACCTACCATCAGTTCTCGGTCTGCGCCGGGCCGGAGGACATGTTCCTGGCCATGCGCGGCCTGCGCACCATGGGCCTGCGCCTGCGCGAGCACGGGCGCCAGGGATTGGAGATCGCCCGGTGGCTCCAGGGGCGACCGGAGGTTCTGCGCGTGCTCCATCCGGCCCTCCCGGAGGATCCGGGCCATGCCATCTGGAAGCGCGACTTCGCGGGGGCGTCGGGCCTGTTCGGGGTCATCCTGAGGCCGGTGCCGGAGAAGGCCGTCGCCGCCATGCTCGATGGGCTCGAACTGTTCGGGATGGGCTTCTCCTGGGGTGGGTTCGAGAGCCTGTGCATCCCCTTCGATTGCACGCCCTTCCGCACCGCCACCCGCTGGGCGCCGGGGGGGCCGGGCCTGCGCTTCCACATCGGCCTGGAAGACGTGGAGGACCTGAAGACGGACCTCGCCGCCGGCTTCACGCGGCTGAGGAAGGCGGCCGGGGATATTTGACTTTCCCCGCCCGATCCCGATTGAGGTGCCGGGGACGGAGAGCCGTGACCCGGAGCCCATGACCATACGCCTTCCCGTCGGCGCGCTTGCCCGCGACGGCGACGCCCCGTCCGTCGGCCAGCGTGCCGACCGAGGCCCGACCCTCCTCGACCGGCTCTCCGCGGGCCATACCCGTGCCTGCGCGGCCCTCGCCGCCCTGTGCCTGCTGCTGTTCCTGCCGGGGCAGATCTCCCTCCAGCCGATGGACCGGGACGAGCCGCGCTTCGCCCAGGCCTCCAAGCAGATGCTGGAGACAGGCGACTTCGTGTCGATCCGGTTCCAGGACGAGGCCCGCAACAAGAAGCCGGTGGGCATCTACTGGGCGCAGGCCGCCGCCGTCGCGGCGGGGGAGGCGCTGGGCGTGCCCGACGCCCGTACCCGCATCGCCCTCTACCGCGTTCCCTCCCTCGTCGGCGCCCTCGCCTCGGTGCTGCTGGCCTACTGGGCCGCGCTCGCGTTCCTGCCCCGGCGGAGCGCCCTGCTGGCCGCCGCGCTGTACGGCGCCTGCCTGATGCTCAACGCCGAGGCGCACCTCGCCAAGACCGACGCTTTGCTGGCCGCCTGTGCCACGGCGAGCCTGGGGGCGCTGGCCCGGGCGTGGCTCGGGCGGCATCGCCTCTCCGCGCAAGGGAGGGATCGGGACGATCCCTCGTCGCCCGGGGCCGATCCCACCCATTCCCCTCATCCTGAGGTGCTGCGGAGCAGCCTCGAAGGAGGCATCCAGCCTGCTGCGCGATCCCTGGGGCCCTCCTTCGAGGCCCGCCCGAGCGGGCGCCTCAGGATGAGGTGGAGCGGGGGATCGATGTCGCTGCGAGCCCCGCAAGACGGGGAGGGGGGCTTCGCCCCGCGTCTCGGCGCAACTGTCTTCCTCGCCTTCTGGCTCGGCCTTGCGGTCGGCATCCTCGTGAAGGGGCCGATGGTGCCGCTGTTCGTGGCACTGCCGGCCGCGCTCCTGTCGTGGAAGGCCCGTTCGGGGCGCTGGCTCCTGCCCCTCAGGCCCTGGGCCGGGCTTGCCCTCACGGCGCTGATCGTCGCCCCGTGGTTCGTGGCCATCACCCTCAAGAGCGGCGGCGCCTTCTACGCCGAGGCGGTCGGCAAGGACATGCTCGGCAAGGTCGGCGGCGCGGCCGAGCGGCACTGGGGCCCGCCGGGCGCCTACACGCTGATCTTCTTCGCGACCTTCTGGCCCGGCGCGGCCTTCGCCGCCATGAGCCTGCCCCTGGCGTGGCGAGAGCGCCGTACCGAGGCTGTCGCCTTCCTGATCGCGACCGTCCTCCCGGCGTGGCTGATGTTCGAGGCCGTGCCGACCAAGCTCCCCCATTACGTGCTGCCGCTGATGCCCTGGATCGCGATCCTGACGGTCCTCGCCCTCGGCCGCGGCGAGCTCGATCCCCGCCGCCGGGGGGCACGGGTCACGGCGCTGCTGGTGCCGGCGATCCCGGTGGCACTGACGGTCGGCCTGTGCCTCGTGGGCTGGAAGCTCGATGACCACACCATCCCATGGCTCGCCCTCCCGGTCCTGGGGGCCGCCTGCCTCGCCGCCGGAGCGAGCTGGTACGCCTTCGCCCGGAACCGGGCCGAGCACGCCCTGATGCTCGGGATCCTCGCCTCGTGCCTCCTCGGGCCGGGTGTGCTCGGCCTGGCGCAGCGGCAGTTGCCGGCGCTGAAGGTCTCGCCACGACTAGCCGCCTTCCGGGACCGCATGCCCTGCGCCGACCCGCAGGTGGCGAGCCTCGGCTACCGGGAGCCGAGCCTCGTCTTCCTTACCGGCACCGGCCTCGACCTCCTGCCCGATGCCCCCGCCGCCAAAGCCTTCCTGCAGGGGGGCGGCTGCCGGCTGCTCTTCGTGGAAGGCCGCGAGCGCGAAGCGTTCAACACCGCCTGGCCCGTCGGCCGGCCCGCCCCGCCGCCGCTGGGCGAAGTGGAGGGCTTCAACCTCAACACCGGCCGCCGCGTCTTCGTGACGGCCTATGCGGCGACACCATGACCCCTCCGGACGCCCCCCGCCTCACCATCGTCGTGCCCGTGAAGAACGAGGCCGGCAACATCGCCCCCCTCGTGGCAGAGATCGAGCGAGCCTGCGCCGGCCTGCCCTTCGAGGTCGTCTACATCGACGACGGCTCGACCGATTCCACGCCCGCGGCCCTGGAGGCCGCCCGGGCCGGCCGGCCCTGGCTGCGGGTGCTGCGCCACGGGCAGAGCGCGGGCCAATCCGCTGCCGTAAGGAGCGGCGTGCTGGCCGCCCGGGGTGCGATCATCGCCACCCTCGACGGCGACGGCCAGAACGACCCGGCCTTCATTCCGGTCCTCCTTTCCGCCCTCGACGAGGCCGGGGAGGGTGCAGGCCTCGCCCAGGGACAGCGGCGCGGCCGCAAGGACGGGCGTTTCAAGATGCTCCAGTCCCGGATCGCCAACGGGGTCCGGGGCCGGATCCTCAAGGATTCCACCCGGGACACCGGCTGCGGCCTGAAGGTGTTCCGTCGACACGTCTACCTGCGCCTGCCCTATTTCGACGCCCTGCACCGGTTCATGCCGGCCCTGGTCGCCCGGGAGGGCTACTCCGTGGTCCACCGGGACGTGATCGACCGGCCCCGGCTGACCGGCACGTCGAATTACGGCCTGTTCGACCGGCTCTGGGTCGGCCTTCTCGACCTCGCCGGGGTGTGGTGGCTGATCCGGCGGAAGCGCGCCACCCCGCGGGCCGTCGAGGTGGGAACACCAGAGGCGGATGCCGCCAGGGATGAGGACGTCGGATGCTGATCCAGCTCGCCCACGACCTGCCTGACTACTTCTACGACGTGTTCGTCACCCGGTTCGATTTCTGGCTGGCGTTCGGCGTGCTGGCGCAGCTGATCTTCGGCTCCCGCTTCATCCTCCAGTGGATCGCCAGCGAGCGGGCGGGCAAGAGCGTGATGCCGCTCTCCTTCTGGTTCCTGTCGATCGCCGGCGGGCTGATGACCCTGGTCTACGGCTTCGTCCGCAGGGAGCCTGTGATCATCATCGGCCAGGGCCTTTCCACGGGCATCTACTTCCGCAACCTCGCCCTGATCTTCCGGGAGCGGCAGCGTCGCCGGGGGGCGGCGGCGTGACCCCGCTCCCGCCCTTCTACGACGACCTCGACGCCACCCTCGCGGAACTCTGGCGGCTGCTGGCCGACGGGGCGGAGCACGGGCGCAGCGGCTTCCACCTGCCGACGCTGGCCACCCTGTCGCCGGAGGGTCCGCGCCTGCGCACCGTCGTGCTGCGGGAGGCGGACGCCGCCACGAGGACCCTGCGCTTCCACTGCGACCGCCGCTCGGACAAGGCATTCGAACTGGCGGGCAACCCCGCCTGCGCCCTTGCCGTCTACGATGCCGGGGCGAAGATCCAGATCCGCATCGAAGGCCGGGCCGTCCTGCACACGGACGACGCGGTGGCCGAGGCGGCTTGGGCGGGCTCGCGGGCGATGAGCCGGGTCTGCTACGCGTCCGAGCCGCCCCCCGGCACGGCCCTTCCCTCCGGCGGCGCCTACACGCTCCTCGACGAGGCGACGGCGGCCACCACGGGCCGCCGGCATTTCTGCGCAGTGGTGGTACAGGCGCACCGCCTCGACTTCCTCTACCTCGATCGCCGGGGCCACCGCCGGGCGGCCTGGGCCCGGGACGAGTCGGGCTGGGACGGGGGCTGGGTGGCGCCCTGACGGTCCTCCCGGCCACCTTCGTCATTGCGAGCGAAGCGAAGCAATCCAGGGCAGCGGGACCTATCCGAACGTCGCGGATCCCTGGATTGCTTCGCTTCGCTCGCAATGACGGCGAGGGGCCATAGCAAAATGGGGCGGCGCCTTGCGGCACCGCCCCCGCGCGTCTCTCGCGTAGACGCGTTGCCCCCTCACGCGAACATGTCCGGCTGGGTCGCCGCGATGTGGTTGTAGATCGTCTGGAAGTGCAGCCAGCCGATATAGTCGCTGCCGACATGCTCGCGGCTGTAGCGGGCGGTCTTCTCCGACAGGAGCTGCGGCTTGATGCCGGTGGCCTCGACCATGAGTTGCTGTTTGCAGGCCCGTTCCAGGGCGATGAACCAGAAGGCCGCGTCGTCGATGCTGTGATGCGAGCAGGTCAGCAGGCCGTGGTTCTGGTGAAGCACGCCGCGGTTGCGGCCGATCTGCTGGGCCACCGAGAGGCCGCTGTTCTTCTCCACCGCCACCGCACCGGCCGACGCGCCGATCACCGCGTGGCTGTTGTAGAAGGCGGCCGCATCCTGGCTGATCATGTCGAGGGGCCGGCCCGTGGCGCACCACGCGGTGCCGTAGGTGGTGTGCGCGTGGCACATCGCCATGACCTCGGGGTACTCGTCGTGGACGGCGGCGTGCAGGACGAAGCCGGCGCGGTTGATCGCGTAGCGGCCCTCGACGACCCGGCCGTCATGGTCGGCCAGGATCAGGTTCGACATGTTCACCTGCGAGAAGTGAACGCACATCGGGTTGGTCCAGTACAGCTCCGGATGCTCCGGGTCGCGGATCGTCAGGTGGCCCGCGAAGCCGTAGTCGAAGCCGTGCATCGCGAAGGCGCGGCAGGCGGCGACGAGGTGCTTCTTGCGGTAATCCCGCGCCTCGGCATGGTTGGCGAATTCCGGGATCTCCGGGAAGATCAGGCCGGCCTGCTCGGGCTGGTAGATCGAAGTCCGCCGGCGGCCGGAATCGTCGTTGGGCAGATCGATGGCGACACTGTCGTGGTGGTCGTGTTCGTCGAGCATGGAATGTCCTTCCGGTTGCAGGTGTGGGGTCGAGGGGGCGCCGCGGTCAGCGGTTGACGAGGCGCTTGGGCATGGTCAGCGCGAGGGCGCTGCCGATGGCGAGGCAGGCGGCGAGGGTGTAGACGCCGAGGCTCGTCGACTTGGTCGCGTCGATGATCCAGCCGATCAGGTACGGGCTGACGAAGCCCGCGAGGTTGCCGACGGAGTTGATCACCGCGATGCCGGTGGCCGCCGCGGCCCCGGCGAGGACCGCAGTGGGCAGGCACCAGAACTGGGCGAGGGTCACGAGCACGCCGATCGTGGCGACGGTGAGGGCGGCCTCGGCGACGACGAGGTCCTTGCTGTACCAGATGCTCACCAGCCAGCCGGCGGCGCCCACGAGGCCGGGGACGACGATGTGCCAGCGCCGCTCCCGGGCCGCGTCCGACATCCGCCCGACGGTGATCATCGCCGCCGCCGCCGCGCCGTAGGGCAGCATCGTGAGGAAGCCGATCTGGAGCGGGTCGGAGACGCCCGCGCCCTTGATCAGGGTCGGCAGCCAGAAGCCGACGCCGTAGAGGCCCATGATGAAGAAGAAGTAGATCCCGCTCAGCAACCATACCCAGGGGCTGGTGAAGCCGTCGCGGAAGCGGTGGGCGCCCACGGAGGAGGCGTCGGCGGCGACGTTGCGCTCCAGGAGGGCCTTCTCGTCGGCGGTGAGCCACTTGGCCTGGGCGATGCCGTTGTCGAGGTAGGCAAGGACGCAGAAGCCGAGGATGAGCGACGGCAGCGCCTCGATCAGGAACAGCCATTGCCACCCGGCGAGGCCGTGCATCCCGCTGAAGGCGTTCATGATCCAGCCCGAGAGGGGCCCGCCGACGAGGCCGGCGACCGGGATGCCGGTCATGAACAGGGCGATGATGCCGCCCCGGCGCTCGGACGGGTACCAGTAGGTGAGGTACAGGATCACGCCCGGGAACAGGCCGGCTTCCGCCACCCCGAGGAGGAAGCGCAGGATGTAGAACATCGTGGCGCTGGTCACGAACATCATCGCGGCCGAGATCAGCGCCCAGCTGATCATCACCCGGGCGATCCAGACCCGGGCGCCGACCTTGTGCAGGATCATGTTGCTCGGCACCTCGAAGACGAAGTAGCCGATGAAGAAGATGCCGGCGCCGAGACCGTAGACGGTCTCGCTGAACTTCAGATCGTTGAGCATCTGCAGCTTGGCGAAGCCGACGTTGACGCGGTCGAGGTAGGCCGCGACGTAACAGGCGAACAGGAACGGCACGAGGCGCCAGGTCACCTTGCGATAGACCCGTGTCGCCTCGTCGATCACTGGACCGTCGAGAGTGGCTACTCCCTGTGCCATCCCTGGTTTCCTCCCGATAGACTTCGTTCGTTGCTGCCGTCTGCGCGGCATGGGCAGTATTTTTCCGCTTCCGGCCCGCCTTTGACAAACGATGAATTTTCACCGACAGGTGAATTGGATTCACGGATAGGGCATGCGGCGGATCCCCAGTTTCCCCTCCCTGCGCGCCTTCGAGGCCGCGGCCCGGCTCGGCAGCTTCGCCCGGGCGAGCCAGGAGCTGTGCCTGACGCCGTCCGCCGTCAGCCATCAGGTCCGTGCCCTGGAGCGGCATCTCGGCCGCGCCCTGTTCCGCCGGGAGAACCGGCAGGCGACCCTGACCGCCGACGGCGAGCGCCTTCTCGCCGGCCTGTCCCGGGCCTTCGACGGGATCGAGGCGGCCTGCGCCGAACTGATGCCGGCGGCGGGGCCGGCGCTCGCCGTCCACTGCACGCCGAGCTTCGCCCAGAAATGGCTGGGCCCCCGCCTGCCGGACTTCGTGGAAGCCAACCCGGCCATCGCGATCCGCCTGTCCTCCGGGGCGGAGCCCCTCGACCTGATGCGTCATGGGGAGATCGACGTGCTCATCGCCTACGGGCGTCCGCCGGGCGGAACCGGCCTGCGGGTGGAGGCCCTGGGCCCGGAGGAGATCGCCGCCCTGTGCCGGCCGGAGATGGCGCGGGAGGCGGCCGCCCTCACGCCCGAGGCGATCGCCCGGCTGACATGGCTCGAATCGTCCTTCAGCCCCGTGCGCTGGGCGGACTGGTTCGCCCATAACGGGTTGACCGCTCCGAAGACCCGGGCTGGCCCGGCCTTCGACCGGGGGTCCCTCGTCATCTCCGCAGCGGTGCAAGGGCTCGGCGTCGCCCTGGAGACCCTCCGCTTCGCCCGGGCCGAGATGGAGGCCGGGGATCTGGTCCGCCTCGGGGAGGGCCGGTGCGACAGTATCCGGAAGGACCTGCACTTCCTCTGCTGGCGCGTCCGGGACGACGAGGCCCCCGGCATCCGCCGCTTCCGGGACTGGATCCTGGAGGGGGAAAGGCGCGTCGGCACGGGCTGACACCGTGCCGGTCGGAGCGACGCAAAGGTAACGCGCAGCAGGCACCCGGATGGCTGCTGTGCATGCCATGGGCTGACGACGGCGAGGCGCCTCGGCTAGAGACACGCGGCCGGTTCCGCGACCTCGAACCGGGGAAGGAACCGCCGTGGGCCTCGTCTACGCGCTCGCCGCCTATCTGAGCTGGGGCCTCGTGGTCCCGCTGCACTTCCGGCTGCTCAGCGGGTTCAGCCCCTGGTACATCCTGGCCGAGCGCATCGTGTGGTCGACCCTGTTCGCCGGCCTCCTGGCCCTGGCGTGGCGCAAGCGCCTGAGGCTGCCCGTTCCGCTGAGCCCCAAGCACGGGCTCCTGGCGCTGTCGGCCGTGTTCATCGGGGTGAACTGGCTGCTCTACCTGATGGCCATCGAGCGCGGGCATCTGCTGGATGCGAGCCTCGGCTACTACATCAACCCGCTGATAAACGTCGCCCTCGGGCGGCTCATCCTCGGGGAACGCCTGCGGCCGGTCCAGGCGGTGGCGATCGGCATCGCCGCGGCGGGGGTGGCGGTGGCGGTGGCCTGGGCGGGGGACCTGCCGCTGATGTCCCTTGCCCTGGCGCTGTCCTTCGCCCTCTACGGGCTCGTGCGGAAGATCGTGGCGGTCGACTCCCTGGTGGGCTTCCTGGCGGAGACGCTCTTCCTCCTGCCCGTGGCGGTGGGGTGGCTACTCCTGACGCCGGAGCCGTTCCTGCAGCCCGCCCCCCGGGACCTCGGCCTCCTGATGCTCACCGGGTTGACCACGGCGCTGCCGCTGATCTGGTTCGCTGCAGCCGCGGTGCGCCTGCGGCTGACGACCCTCGGGCTTCTCCAATACGTCGCACCCACCTGCCTGTTGCTCCTCAGCATCCTCGTCTTCGGTGAGCATGTGGAGCCGCACCGGGCGGCGATGTTCGGGCTGATCTGGCTCGGGCTCGCCCTGTATACGGTGGATGCCGTCCGCGGCCGGCGGAGCGAGGCGAAGGCGACCCCCGTCCGGGCCTAGGCCGAACGGATACCCTTTCCCGTCCCGCGCGCTATTTGTCACACGATCCAGCACCGGCGGAGCCGATGAGCGAACCTGTGGGCGGCGATGCCGTCACCGACGACGACTTCCGCAACCTTGCGGACATACTCCCCCAGCTGGCCTGGATCGCCAGGGCCGACGGCCACATCGTCTGGTACAATGCGCGTTGGTACGCCTACACCGGCACGACCCTGGAGGAGATGCAGGGCTGGGGCTGGCGCAACATCCACCACCCCGACCACATCGCCGCCGTCGAGGTCCGGTACCGCCTCGCCATCGAGGCCGGAGTGCCGTGGGAGGACACGTTCCCCCTCCGGGGCGCGGACGGCGAGTACCGTTGGTTCCTGTCGCAGGCGATGCCGCACCGGGCGCCGGACGGGACCATCCTGCGCTGGTACGGCACCAATACCGATATCTCCCGCCGCCGGGCCACGGAGGAAAGGCTCCGCCATTCCGAGGAGCGGTTCCGCGCCCTGATCGATGCCTCGGCCTCGGTCATCTGGAACACCACGGCGGAAGGCGAAATGCAGCCGCCCCAGCCGCGCTGGGGTGCCTATACCGGCCAGACCGAGGAAGGCTACCTGGGCTGGGGATGGATCGACGCCGTGCACCCCGACGACCGGGCCATGACGGCGGAGGCCTGGGCGCGTTCGGTGGAAGAGCGCGTGCCCTATTCCATCACCCACCGCCTGCTCCGGCACGACGGCGCGTGGCGCGACATGGAGGCCCGGGGCGTCCCGGTCTTCGCGGCGGACGGCTCCCTCCGGGAATGGGTCGGGACCCACACCGACATCACCGCGCGAAGGGAGGCCGAGGCCGAAGCCGAGCGGGCGCGGCAGGCCGCCGAGGCGGCGAACCGGGCCAAGAGCCAGTTCATCGCCAACATGAGCCACGAGCTGCGCACCCCCCTCTCGGCGGTGATCGGCTACTCGGAGATGCTCGGCGAGGAACTGGAGGATATCGGGCAGGCCGCCCTCCTGCCGGATCTTCGCAAGATCGAGGCGGCGGCGCGGCACCTGCTTTCCCTCATCAACGACGTCCTCGACATCTCCAAGATCGAGGCGGGGCGCGTGACCGCCTCGGCCGAGACCTTCACCGTCACCGACCTGCTCCGGGACGTCACCGACTCCACGGGCTCCCTGGTGGAGAAGAAGGGCAACCGCTTCGTCCTCGATGCGGAGGCCGACCTCGGCGCGATGCACCAGGATCAGACCAAGATCCGGCAATGCCTCCTGAACCTCGTCGGCAATGCGGCGAAGTTCAGCGAGAACGGGACGATCACCCTCACGGTCCGCCGCCACCGGGAGGAGGACGCCGACTGGATGTCCTTCGCGGTGTCCGATACCGGGATCGGCCTGACGCAGGAGCAGATCGGGCGGCTGTTCCAGCGCTTCGTCCAGGCCGACGATTCGACCACCCGCCAGTTCGGTGGCACGGGACTGGGGCTGGCCATCACCCAGGCCTTCTGCCGCACCATGGGCGGCGATATCGGCGTCGAGAGCGAACCGGGCCGCGGCGCGACCTTCACCATGCGCCTGCCCTCGATCCTCGTGCCGGAGGACGAGCCGGTGGAGGATCTTCCCCCCGTCGAAGTGCACGAGCAGCACGACACCGTCCTCCTCGTCGATGACGATCCGGCCGCGAGGGAGTTGCTGCAGCGGTTCCTGGAGCGGGAAGGCTTCCATGTCCGCACCGCCGCCGACGGCCGGGCCGGCCTCACCCTGGCGCGGGCGCTCAGGCCGCGGGCGATCCTCCTCGACGTGGAGATGCCGCGGATGGACGGCTGGGCGGTGCTGCATGCCGTGCGCAGCGACCCGGACCTCGCGGGGACGCCGGTCATCATGACCTCGGTGGTGGCCGAGCAGGGCCTCGGTCAGGCCCTCGGCGCCACGGACTACTTCGTGAAGCCCATCGACTGGGACCGCCTGAAGGGCCTGATGGAGCGCTACCGGCCCCAGGCGCCGGCCGAGGCGCGGGTTCTCGTCGTGGACGACGACGACGACGGGCGCGAACGTCTTCGCCGCTCCCTCACCCGCGAGGGCTGGAAGGTGGACGAGGCCCGGAACGGCCGCATCGCCCTGGAGCATTACGACCGCTCCCGGCCCAACCTGATCCTCCTCGACCTGATGATGCCCGAGATGGACGGGTTCAGCTTCCTGCGCGCCCTGCGCTCCCGCCCGGACGGCGACGTGCCGGTGGTGGTGCTGACGGCCAAGGAGATCACCCCCGCGGAGAAGGTGAGCCTCGGCGCCCAGGCGGACCGGGTGATCTCCAAGGGAACGCTGAGCCTCGCCGAGATCGGGCGGCAGTTGCGGGTTCTCTACGCCCGCTCCACACCCGAGACCGTGCCCGGCCATCTGCAGGGCCTGATCGAGCAACTGGCGGAGAGGGACGGATGAGCGACGGGATCGATCCCGACAAGGCAGTGGCGATCCGCCTGCGGGCGCGGCTCGCGGTGGTGGAACGGGCCGCGTGGTTCGGCCTCGTCCACGCGATGCGGACCCGGCCCGAGGAGACGGAGGCCTTCATCGCCTCCGAGCGGGACCGCTGTACGGAGGGGTTCGGCAGCAAGGGCTGGGCCGGCGACCTCACGCAGGCCGAGCGCGCCATGCTCGCCGCGGAGGTGGACAAGGGACTGGCCGAACTGCTCGCCGACGCCAAGGACGCCGTCTAAGGGATTTTGGCGGGCGGAGGATCGTGAGAGCGATCCACCACTACCTCTTACCTTTGCCGGTCACCACCGCTTCCCCTCTCCCCGCATGCGGGCAGAGGGGATCCCCCGCGCACGAAACCGGATGGCCGCGACGGTGGGGTTCAGGCCGGGCCCGCGCCACTTCCGAACAGGTCCCGCCATGCCGGCGGCAGCCCGTCCAGCGTGCCGGGCGGGGAGGGCGCGACTCCCGGCAGGCTCGTCGCGGCATGGATCCCGATGGCGATCGCCCGGGCCAGGACACGCGCCGCCGCATGACCGAGCCGGGCCACGTCGGCGATGGGATCCGCGAGGGGCCGCTCACCCGTCGCCGCAGCGAAGACGAGGTCACCGTCCAGGGGCGTATGGGCCGGGACGAGGGCCCGGGCGAGGCCGTCCTGCGCGGCCACGGCGAGGCGGCGGCATTGCGCTTTGCTGAGGAGGGCGTCCGTGGCGACCACGGCAAGGGTCGTCGACGAGCCGGCGGCGACGCGCGCGGGGAAAGCGTGAGCCTCCTCCGGCACCCGCCCGGGCAGGCCGAGGCCGCCGAACTCGTCGCCCCGCTCGAACGGCGCCGCCCAGAAATGCGGGCCGCCGCCAACCACGGCGCTCCCGAAGGCGTTCACCGCCACAAGGGCCGCGACGTGAAACGGCGTCCCCGGTACGGGGGCGGAGGCCGAGCCGATCCCACCCTTGAGGGTGGCGGTGCGCGCCCCCATCCCGGCCCCCACGGAGCCGAGGGCGAACTCCACCCCCGCCGCCTCCGCCGCCCGGTAGCCCATGTCGCGATAGGGCGGCACGGCGCCCCAATCCTTGTCGCCGCCGTTGAGCAGGTCGAACAGGATCGCCGCCGGCACGATGGGCACGCGCATCCCGCCCACGGGAAAGCCCTGGCCATGCCCGGCGAGCCACCCGGTCACCCCCGCGGCGGCATCGAGGCCGAAGGCGGAGCCGCCCGAGAGGACGAGGGCGTCGACGGCCTCCACCGTCCGCTCGGGATCGAGGAGGTCGGTCTCCCGCGTTCCGGGCCCACCGCCGCGCACGTCCACGGAGGCGACCGCCGGACGGTCGAACAGGATGGCGGTGACGCCGCTGCGCACGGCGAGGTCGTGGGCATGGCCGACCCGGATGCCGGGAATGTCGCTGAGGAGGCCACGCAGCCGGGATTCGCCCATGGGAGGGAGACTGCCACGATCCGCCCCCCGCCGGAACGGCCATCGGACGGGCCCCGCGCACTTTCCCCGGGCCGGGCGGTTCCCATCTTGCGAGGCATCACCCCGGAGAGACGCACATGGATGTCGGTTTTATCGGAATGGGCCGCATGGGCCGCGGCATGGCCGCCCGCCTCGCGCAGGAAGGCCACCGGGTCAGGGCCTGGAACCGGTCGCCGGAGGCCGCGCAGGGCATCCCGGGCGTGACCGCCGTCGGCACCGCGGCAGAGGCCTTCACCGGGGACGCCGCGATCTCCATGCTGGCCGATGACGCGGCGCTGGAGGCGGTCGTGGTCCAGGGCGGCCTCCTCGACGGCGCCGGCCGCCCCGCCGTGCATCTCGGCATGAGCACCATCTCCGTCGCCCTCGCCGAGCGGCTGACCGCCATCCACGGCCGGGCCGGCGTTCCTTACGTCTCCGCGCCGGTCTTCGGCCGGCCGGACGTCGCGGAGGCGGGCAAGCTCAACATCGTCGCCGCCGGCCCCGATGCGGCGATCGCCGCCGCGGCGCCCCTCCTCGACGCCATGGGCGCCAAGACGTGGCGCTACGGGGAGGAGCCGAAACGGGCCAACGCGGTCAAGCTCGCGGGGAATTTCATGCTCGTCGCCGCCATCGAGGCGATGGGCGAGGCCTGCGCCTTCACCGAAGGCCACGGGGTGAAGGGCGGCGACTTCCTCGACCTGATGACCAACACGATCTTCGCGTCGCCCGTCTACAAGAACTACGGCGCCGCCATCGCCGCCCGCCGCTACGAGCCGCCGGGTTTCGGCCTCCGCCTCGGGGCGAAGGATATCCGCCTCGCCCTCCAGGCCGCCGAGACGGCGGGCGTGCCGATGCCCTTCGCCAGCGTCCTGCGGGACGGGCTCATCGAGGCGATGAGCCACGGGGATGCGGACAAGGACCTCGCCGCCCTGGCCGAAGTGTCGGCCCGCAGGCGCGGAAAGGGGTAGGCGACTGCGGCAAAACAACTCATATCACGCCGCCGTGAGCGGGCACGGCCTTTTTTAAATCAATATTGACGCCGTGCCCCGACAAAACTGCCCCGTGAAGTATAGGGCAGATTATGAATTTCGTCTCACGCCTCCGTTCCCGGTCGCTCACGCTGTCGGCAAAAGTCATCCTGCTGGCGATGCTGGCGGTGACACTGACGACGGGAGCGATCTGGGTCACCGTCTCACGTCAGACCTGGTCCCAGATGGAGGATCGGCAACGGACGAATGGTGAGCGCAACCTGAGGACTTTGGCCCTGGTCCTCGCCGGCCGCGTGCAGGGGGCGAAGGCGGACCTCGACGGGACGCGGGTGAGCCGCGTGACCACGCCGGACCTGTCGGCCTTCACGGATGCCTCGGTGGTCGACGACGCCGTGGCCTATAGCGGCGGTGTCGCCACCGTGTTCGCCTACGACCCGGCGAAGGACGTCTTCGTGCGCCGGCAGACCACAGTGCGGAAGGAAGACGGCTCGCGGGCGGTCGGCACGGCGCTCGCCGCCGACAGCCCGGCCCTGCCCGTCCTGCGCGCCGGGCGGACCTTCGAAGGGCCGACGGTGCTGTTCGGACGCCGCTTCTACACGGTCTACCAACCGGTCTTCGACGGTGCCGGCAAGATCAACGGCGTGCTCTTCGTCGGCCTGCCGATCGAGATGTATTTCGAAGCCCATGCCGAGACGATGAACCGGCTGACCGTCGCGGCGCTCGCCATCGCGCTCATCGCCTGCACGCTGGTCGGCATCGCCGCCTCCCGCCTGTTCCGCCCCTTCGCAGCGATGTCGACCCGGATCGAGGCCCTGGCCGCGGGCGACACCGAGAGCCCCGTGGGCGACACCGGCCGGGGCGACGAGATCGGCGCCGTGGCCCGCGCCCTCGAGACCCTGCGCGAAGCGGTCCGCCGGACCCGGGAGCTCGAAGGCCTGCAGAGCACCGACGCGGAGAAGGCGGCACGCCGCCGGGCGATGCTCGACGAAACCATCGCGGCATTCCGCAGCCGGGTCGATGCCTTGAAGACCACCCTCACCGCGAACACCGGCGACATGCGCGAGCGCGCCGAGGATATGCGCCGCCGCGCCGCCGAGGCCGAAGCCGCCGTCGCGGACACGGCCCAGGCCTCGCGGGAGACGTCCTCCAGCGTGCAGACGGTGGCGAGCGCAGCCGAGGAGCTTCACGCCTCCATCGCCGAAATCAGCGGCCAGCTCGGACAGGCCGAGTCGCTGGTATCGTCGGCCACGCGCGAATCCTCCGCCATGGAGACGCAGATCGGAGGCCTCGCCGAGGCGGCGTCCCGGATCGGCGCCGTGGTCGGCTTGATCCGCACCATCGCCGAGCAGACCAACCTGCTGGCCCTGAACGCCACCATCGAAGCCGCCCGCGCCGGGGAGGCGGGCCGAGGCTTCTCGGTGGTCGCTGCCGAGGTGAAGCAGCTCGCAGCACAGACCGCCCGCGCGACGGAGGAGATCGCCGATCAGATCGGCGCGGTTCAGGCCGCGACGGGCACGACGGTCGCCGCCATCGGGCGGATGGGCGAGCAGATGCGTTCCGTCCAGGCGACCACCGCCGGCATCGCCGTCGCTGTCTCGGCCCAGGGCGACGCCACGGCGGAGATCTCCCGCAACGTCGCGGAGACGGCGGACGCCACCGGCTCCATCGCCCACGGAATGATGGTGGTGAGCGGCGCGACGCAGCGATCCGCCCGCCTTGCCGAGAGCGTCACCGCCGCCGCGGGCTCGGTCGATACGGTCGCCTCGGAGCTGGAGACCGAGATCGGCCGCTTCCTGGCGCAGGTGGCGGCCTGACGGCGGGCGCCTACAGGCCGTAGCGGGCGAAGGCCGCCCGCTCTTCCAGGGCGGCAAGGGCCTCGGCGGGAAGGGTGGAGACCGCTTCACCGATCTTGCCGGGGGCGCCGCGACGCAGGAGACGGCTCAGGAACCCGCCCTTGGCCTCGGCGATGGCCACGAGATCGACCTTCTCCCCGAAGCGCCCGCGCATCGTGGACCGGACGTCCCCGAGGGCATCCACGAGGCCAAGGGGCAGGGCCTGCCGGCCCGTCCAGACGGCTCCGGTATACAGATTCTCCTCCGTCGGCAGGCCCGGACGGCGGGAGGAGACCAATTCGGTGAAGAGCGCCTGGACATCCGCCTGGATGCGCTTCAAGCGCTCGATGTCGGCGGGATCCTCCGGCCGGAAGGGATCGAGCATGGCCTTGGCCTCGCCGATCGTGTGCACCCGCCGCTCGATGCCGAGCTTCTCGAGCAGGCCGGGGAAGCCGAACCCCGCCGAGACCACCCCGATGGAGCCCACGATGGAGGTCGGGTCCGCGACGATCTCGTCGGCGGCGCAGGCGATCATATAGCCGCCGGAGGCCGCCACATCCTCCACGAAGGCGACCACCGGCAGGGACTTCTCCTCGGCCAGCGCCCGGATCCGCCGGAAGATCAGGTGCGACTGTGCCGGCGATCCGCCCGGCGAGTTGATGACCAGGGCGACGGCCTTCACGCCCGGAAGCGAAAAGGCCCGCTCGAGGCTGCCGGCGACGGAGGCGATCGAGAGTCCCGGCCGAAGGGGCGAGACTGCCCCGATCGTCCCTGAAAGGCGCACAACCGCCACGCGCGGTCGCCGATTCCTCAGGCGCCCCGGCAACAGGGCTCGGAGACGTTCGGACAGCGCGGGCATGGGTTCAACGCTCGACGGATGACGCTCGGACACCGGGGGATAATGGGATTTCAGTCCGCCGCCGCAAGGGCGGGACCGCCGTGCCGCACCCGGAGATCACGATCGGTTAGCTGTCTGCGTAGTTGCCGACACAACCTTAGCTGGAGCAGTCGAACCGTTTCCCGCCTCCCGCCGTTCCCTGGGACGGACCGGCAATCCCGCAGGCCGTATCCGACAACGGGAGAGAGACGACACGATGCGCACCTTCAGACTGCCGCGCTGGCCGATCCTGATCTTGCTCGCCGCCTTCTTCATCGGTCCCACCGCCGGCCCGGTCCGTGCCGCCCCGCTTCCGGTGCCCATGTCCGCCGCCACGAGCGCTCCGGATGCCGCCGTGCAGCAGGTCTATTACGGCTGGCGCCGCCATTACGGCTGGCGTCGGCACTATGGCTGGCGCCGCCACTACGGCTGGCGCCAGCACTACGGCTATCGCCGCCATTACGGCTATGGCCGCCCCTACGGCTATGGCTATCGCCGCCATTGGCACCACTACCGCCGGCCGATCTACTTCTACTGAGCCCTTGAACCTGCCCCGGCCGCGATGGCCGGGGCACCGTCCCCGACGGTGGAACAGCCCTCCTGCGCGCCTGCGGACCCTTGCGCGCGCACGCGAAAGCCCTTAACCAAACGTCTGATATCACTGCACTTCCGCAGCAGTGCCTGACGCAGCCCCGGCCCGGCCCCCGGCCGCCGGCGGATCCGCCCCAGGCCCCGATACAGACGGACGCACAACTTGGCCGAGACCGATCCGACGGGCGCACCGCCGCCCGCCAGCGACATCCGCCCCGTTTCCATCACCGACGAGATGCGCCGCTCCTACCTCGATTACGCGATGAGCGTGATCGTGAGCCGCGCCCTGCCGGATGCCCGCGACGGGCTGAAGCCCGTCCACCGCCGCATCCTCTACTCGGCGTTCGAATCCGGGCACCTGCCCGAGCGCAAATACGTCAAGTCCGCCCGCATCGTCGGCGACGTGATCGGTCTGTATCACCCGCACGGCGACCAATCGATCTACGACGCCCTGGTCCGCATGGCCCAGGACTTCTCGATGCGCCTGATGCTCATCGACGGGCAGGGCAATTTCGGCTCCGTGGACGGCGATCCGCCGGCGGCCATGCGCTACACCGAGTCCCGCCTCGCCAAGCCCGCCATCGCGCTCCTCACCGACATCGACAAGAACACCGTCGATTTCGGCCCGAACTACGACGAGTCGCGGGAGGAGCCCCTCGTCCTGCCGGCGCGGTTCCCGAACCTGCTGGTCAACGGCGCGGGCGGCATCGCCGTCGGCATGGCGACCAACATCCCGCCCCACAACCTCGGCGAGCTGATCGACGCCTGCGTCGCCCTGATCGACGATCCGGGCCTGACCATCGAGCAGTTGAACGAGATCGTCCCCGGCCCCGATTTCCCGACCGGCGGGATGATCCTCGGCCGGGCCGGGACCCGGCAGGCCTACACGACCGGCCGCGGCTCGGTGATCATGCGGGCGAAGTCCCACGTCGAGGAACTCCGCAAGGAGCGCGAGGCGCTGATCTTCACCGAGATCCCGTATCAGGTGAACAAGGCGACGCTGGTCGAGAAGATCGCGGAGCTCGTCAAGGAGAAGCGCGTCGAGGGCATCTCGGACCTGCGCGACGAATCCGACCGCAGCGGCATGCGCATCGTGGTCGAGATCAAGCGCGACGCCATGGCCGAGGTGGTGCTGAACCAGCTCTACCGGTTCACCCCCCTGCAATCCTCCTTCGGCTGCAACATGGTCGCCCTGAACGGCGGCCGCCCCGAACTGATGAATCTGAAGGACCTGCTCCAGGCCTTCGTGGACTTCCGCGAGGAGGTCGTCTCCCGCCGGACCAAGTTCCTCCTCGGCAAGGCCCGGGAACGCGCCCACGTGTTGTGCGGGCTGGCCATCGCGGTGGCCAACATCGACGAGGTGATCCGCCTGATCCGCACCTCGCCGGACCCGAACACCGCCCGCGAGTCGCTGATGGCCCGGGACTGGCCGGCCCACGACATCGCCCCCCTCATCGCCCTCGTTGACGACCCCCGCCACCGGGTCGCGGAGAACGGCACCTACCGCCTTTCGGAGATCCAGGCCCGGGCCATCCTCGACCTGCGCCTGCAGCGCCTCACCGCGCTCGGCCGCGACGAGGTCGGGGACGAGCTGAAGAAGCTCGCCGACGAGATCGCCGACTACCTCGACATCCTGCGCTCCCGGGCGCGGATCCAGGGCATTGTGAAGCACGAACTGATCGAGGTGCGCGAGCAGTTCGCCACGCCGCGCCTCACCGAGATCGTCGACTACGATTCGAGCGTGGACGACGAGGACCTGATCCAGAAGGAGGACATGGTCGTCACCGTGTCCCACGCGGGCTACGTGAAGCGCGTGCCGCTCTCGACCTACCGGTCGCAGCGGCGGGGCGGCAAGGGCCGCTCCGGCATGGCGACCCGCGACGAGGATTTCGTCACCCGCCTGTTCGTGGCCAACACCCACACGCCGGTGCTGTTCTTCTCCAGCCAGGGCCAAGCCTACAAGGAGAAGGTGTGGCGCCTGCCGATGGCCGCGCCGAATGCCCGTGGCAAGGCGCTGGTGAACATCCTGCAATTGCAGGACACCTCCGAGCGCATCACCACGATCATGCCGCTGCCGGAGGACGAGGCCTCCTGGGAGACGCTGGACGTGATGTTCGCGACCGCGAGCGGCAGCGTCCGCCGGAACAAGCTGTCGGATTTCACGACCGTGAACCGCAACGGCAAGATCGCCATGAAGCTCGACGAGGGCGACCACATCGTCCACGTCGAGATCTGCCGGCCGGACCAGAACGTGCTGCTGACCACGGCGCTCGGCCAGTGCATCCGCTTCCCCGTCGAGGACGTGCGGGTGTTCAAGGGCCGGGACTCGACCGGCGTGCGGGGCATCAACCTCGCCGAGGGCGACCGGGTGATCTCGATGACCATCCTCAACGCCTTCGAGGCCACGCCCGAGGAGCGCTCGGGCTACCTGAAGATGCGCCGGGCGGTGACCGGCGAGGTCGAAGAGGGGAACGAGGAGCCGGAGGAGGGCGCCGAGGCGGCTGCCATCTCCCTGGATCGCTACAACGAAATGGGGGCGGCCGAGCAATACGTGCTCACCATCTCCGAGCGCGGCTACGGCAAGCGGTCGTCGTCCTTCGAGTACCGGACGTCGGGCCGGGGCGGGAAGGGTATTACCGCCATGCGGGTCAACGCCCGCAACGGCCACCTCGTGGCGTCCTTCCCCGTGGAGGCGTCGGACCAGATCATGCTGGTCACGAACGGGGGCCAGCTCATCCGCGTGCCGGTAGACGACATTCGCATCGTCGGCCGCGCCTCACAGGGCGTGACCGTGTTCAACACCGACAAGACCGAGAAGGTCGTCTCGGTCGAGCACATCGAGGGCGAGGAGGAAGGGGAGGGCGAGGCCGAGACGGCCTGATCCTCCCTCACGGCCGGGCGCGTCAGCGCCCGGCGGCCGCCCGCCTGTTGGCGATGCGGGAGAACATGTTGCCGGTGTAGTCGGCGACCTTCGCCTTCTCCGGCTCGCCGACCTGGGCCTCGAAGGCCTCGATCCGCTTGAGCAGCGCCGCGTCGTTGAACAGCGATGAGTTGAAGGTCTTGTTGGCCCGGGGGCCGAGGGCGGCCTGGACCGCTTCGAGGCGGGCGAGGAGGTCTTTGCGCGTCACGGGGTTCTCCGGGGGGTGGGACGGCAGCGCGCCACCCCAGGCCACACTCGACGCTTCGAGGGTAAATGCGGGGTTAACGGAGCAGCTCGATCCGCAGCCCGGCTAGGGGAAGTTCGGCCCAAGCCCGATCGGCGGTCATTACGGGAAGGCCTTGGACGGCCGCCAGCGCAAGGCAGGCGCGGTCCCCGAAGGACAGACCTGCCCGGCGCGTCGCCGCCCTCAACCGACCCGCTTCGATGGCCTGGGGCCGATCGAAATCGACCGTGTCGAGATGCAGGGGATCGAGAACCGCCGCAGCGAACTCGACCGTGCCGCCCCGCTCGACGATCTTCGCCACAACCTCCGAATAGTTCACCGACGAGATGACAGATCAGCCGAGGACGGCCTCGACCCGTTCCTCGCCTTCCTCGCCCTGCAACAGGCTCAGCAGCGCCGACGCATAGAGGACATAGCGTTCAGCCATCCGATCAATCCCTGCCAGCATCCACGCGCCGGTCGGCGATCAGTTCATTCACAAGGCTGATGTCGTCGGACACGAGTTGACGCATCAACCTCTGGGCATTGGCCACGGCGGAACTCCGGGAGCGGACACGCAGCTCGCCGTTGGCGACCTCGACGAGGACGGTGTCCCCGACCTCGACGCCGAGTTCCTGACGGAAGCTTGCCGGGATCGCCAACTCACCACCATCGGTGATCTTGATGGCTCGCGGGGACATACTCGGCCTCCCGAATTCGAAACGGGAACAAGCTAATAGCCGGGGCCGCCCGGCACCAGCCGTACGAAGTCCCTCACAGCCCCTTCATGAACCCGGCGAGCCGCATCAGTCCCTCGGGCCAGGGTCCGTGGCCGCTGGCGATGTTGATATGGCCCGACTCGCCCGCATCCACGGTGAGCGCCCCCCAGGCATGGGCGAAGTCGTCGGCACGGTCGTAGGAGCAGTGCGGGTCGGTACGGCTCGCCACCAGCAGGGACGGGAAGGGCAGGGGATCGCGGGGCAGGGGGGCGAAGGCGCGCACGGTATCCGGCAGGTTCGGCGCCTCCTCGACATCGGGGACGGCCACGAACAGCGCGCCGCGCACCACGCCCTCGGGGAATAGCGGCACCGCCTCGACGCAGGCGACGACGCCGAGACTGTGGGCGATCAGGATCACCGGCCGGGTGGCCTCCCGCACCGCCGCGGCGACCTGCCCGCACCATTCGTCGCGGCTCGGGGTGTGCCAGTCGTCCTGGGCGACGATCCGGGCGGTGGGGAGCCGACCGGCCCAGCGTGCCTGCCAGTGGCCCTCCCCGGAGCCCCCGAGCCCGGGCACGATGAGGATGTCGCAATCGGCGGTCTTCATCCGTCGATGCCTAGAGCACGCCCAAGGCGCCGCGCAAGCCTTGCGGTCATGCCGCCACGGCCTCGCCCATGGACTGGATGTGCGCGGCGATCTGCATGGAGGCGAGGTTCTTGGCCTTGGCCTCGATCTCGAAATCCGCCCAGGCGAGATGCCGGGCCACGAGGTCGTTGACCGCCCGGTTCCACATCAGGTCCGAATGGGCGGCGAGGTCGCGGACGGAATGTCCGGCCTCGCGCAGGGCGGGGAAGTCCGGGAGGCGGTCCTCGTCGCAATCGGCGAGGACCGCCTCCCGCGACACGCTGATATGCGCCACCGGCCGCACCCCGCGCCAGGACTCGATCACCCGGGCGATCCGGGGATCGTCCGGCTCGATGTAATCGCCGCCACTCTCCACCCAGTGGTGGTGCAGGTCGAAGACGACCGGCACGAGGTCGGACAGGCGCAGCACCTCGTCGAGGCCGAAGAGGTTCTCATCGTTTTCCACGGTCACGAGATCCCGGGCGAGGCGGCTCGCCCGGGGCAGGGTCTCGCGGAACCCCGCGACGCCGGGGTCCCCGGCCCCGACATGGATGTTGATGTGGGCCCCATGCGGGTGCCAGCCGCCGCCATAGCCCATCAGGCCGAACAGCTCGGCATGGTAGTCGAGTTCGGAGAGGCCATTCTCGATCGCCGCCGGGTTCTGGCTCGCCAGCAGGCAGAACGGGCCGGGGTGGAAGCTCAGCCGCACGCCGAGCCTGCGGGCCAGGACCCCGGCCTCCGCGAGCCCGGTCTCCACAGCCATGCGCAGGTCCGGCTCGGCGTAGAGCGCCTTGACGGCGAGATGGGTGTAGCCGGGCAGGACGTTGCTGCCCATGCGCAGCAGCCGCTCAATGGGCGGGCGGGCACCGACCCAGGCGATCTGGCGCGACAGGGCCGTCAGGTTGTGCCTCACGACTCCGACGAGCTTTTCCCGCCGGTCGGCGGGGTTGAGCTTGGCGAGATGCGCCATGGTCACCGTCGTCAGGTTCATGGCGCGGGTCGCCTCCCGCGCCGCCTTCAGGGTGGCATGGGTCCCAGGCGGCTCGTCGAGGACGAAGGTGCAGCAGAAGCCGAGGCGGGCTTGCGAGGGGACCTGCGGGGACACTTGCGGAAGGACTTGTGGGGAGTTTTTTCTTGGCATTCCGGCACAACGCGCCACGCGCTGATCCGTGGCAGGGCAAAGTCGCGGAACGGTGAGGCCGGGCCGACGTTTGCGCTCAGAGAGCGTGGCAATACCGCTCAGGCTCTCTCCGACACGATCCCCGATGCCGACGCCTTCCCCCCGCCCGAGCGGACCGCCCGAGACCGCTTCGACCCTGTGGATCCTGATGCTCGGGACGGCCCTCGTCGCCCTGACCGTCGCCCAGCCGCGCCGGGTCGCGGCGCTGGCCCCTGCGACACCCCGGCCGGGGCCGGAACCCGCGGAGCACAAGGCGCGCAAGCCCAACGGCGCGGGCGGCGCACGGTCCATCGAGGGCCATGCGGCGCGGATGATCGCGGCGACCCAGCCCGAACGCGGCCGGCACGCCGAACATCCCACCGCCATCCCCGCAGCCGGATGGAAGGACATCCTCGTTCGCGTCTACCTGGAGTTCCTCAAGGACCGGGTGCTCGCGGTCGCCGCGGGGGTGACGTTCTACACCCTGCTGGCCCTGTTCCCCGGCATCGCCGCCCTGGTCACGCTCTACGGGCTCTTCGCCGATGCGAGCGCGATCAACGATCACCTCGCGCAGCTCCATGCGGTGCTGCCCTCCGGCGCGGTCGAGATCGTCGGCGATCAGGTGAAGCGCATCGCCGCCAAGCCCAGCGGCACGCTGGGGCTCACCTTCTTCTCCAGCCTTCTGGTGTCGATCTGGAGCGCGAACGCCGCCATGAAGGCGATGTTCGATGCCCTGAACGTGGTCTACGAGGAAGATGAGAAGCGCAACTTCTTCATGCTCAACCTGCGCTCCCTCACCTTCACCGTCGGGGCGCTGATCTTCATCATCATCGCCCTCAATGCCATCGTCGTCGTGCCGGTGGTGTTCAACTTCCTCGGGCTCGGCTCCGAGGCGTGGCTGATCGCGGCCCTGCGCTGGCCGGGCTTGCTGATCGTGATCCTCGGGGCCTTGTCCGTGCTCTACCGCTTCGGCCCAAGCCGGGAGTATGCCCGCTGGCGCTGGGTCGGCGTCGGCAGCCTCGTGGCGGGGCTGCTCTGGCTCGTCGCGTCCCTGCTCTTCTCCTGGTACGTGAGCAATTTCGGCACCTACAACGAGACCTATGGGTCCCTCGGAGCCGTGATCGGCTTCATGACCTGGATCTGGATCTCATCGACGATCGTCCTCGTCGGCGGGGAGATCAACGCCGAGATCGAACACCAGACCGGCCGGGACACCACGACCGGACAGCCCCAACCCCTGGGCACCCGCCGGGCGCGGATGGCCGACACTCTCGGCGCGGCGGCCTGACGCCGGAGGGGGCGCTCCCTATATTTGCAGCAAAGGAGTGTCCCATGTCCGACAGCACGATCGCCACCCCCGAGGCCCTCAGCGACGCTGAATGGCGGGCCCGTCTAAGCGACGACCAGTACCGCGTCCTTCGTGAGCACGGCACCGAGCGGGCCGGTACGTCCTGCCTGCTCGCCGAGAAGCGGCCAGGAACCTTCGCCTGCGCCGGATGCGGGCAACCCCTTTTCGAGCAGGGGACGAAGTACGAGTCCGGCACGGGCTGGCCGAGCTTCTTCGCCCCCCTCGAAGGGGCGGTGGAGACGACGACGGACCGCAGCTACGGCATGGTCCGGACGAAGGTCCACTGCGCCCGGTGCAAGGGCCATCTCGGCCACGTCTTCGAGGACGGGCCCGCTCCCAGCGGCCTCCGCTACTGCATGAACGGAGCGGCCATGACCTTCGAGGCGGCCTGACGCGGGTCGGCTAAGGCGCGACGCCTGCCGGGGGAAAAGCCGGACGGTGTGCGGGGATCATGGGGAAAGAGCGCCCCGGCCCCCGCCCACCCTCCGCATTCCGCCTTGATTTCGGCATCATTTTGCGTAGTCGCTTTACTTATACGAGGTATCGTTAATCCTGAGCCGTCGAGCGGGACAATCAGGCCCGAGTTCTCGGCGGCACTGTGAAGTTCGATACCCGCCGATCCGTTCTCTCGACTTGCCCTTAACTCGGTGCGTCGAAAGTGACCGGACCAATCGGCCGTTCCGGGCATCGGGCCGGGCCGGGCGTGAGGAGTGAAACAGTCCATGAGCACAACCCGCAGGTTCCTCGTCGCGCCGGCCCTCGTCCGCCTGATCCGCAAGGAACGGGGTAGCAGCCGGATCACGGAAGGCCATTTCGCCCCCCAGGGCGGCCGCAATTCCTTCGTCCGGGTGGACGGCCAGGCATGCCAGCTCGTCCTGGTGAACAACGGTGTCGAGGAGCGCACCGACGTGCCCCGCGCCCACGGCGACGCCCTCTTGGACGTCTGCCCCGGCAAGGCGGCCTACGACCGGACCACCCTGACCGCGGGCGGCCGGGAGATCCTGATCGACCGCTACGTGTCGCCCGGCAGCCTCGATCTGGTGAGCGTCGCCTTCGACGACGGCGCGCAGGCAGGAGCCTATCAGGCGCCGGCATGGTTCGGCCGCGAGGTCACGAACGAGGGCGCTTTCGAGCGCGCCGCCCTGGCGATCCAGGGCGTGCCGGCCGCGGCCGAGACGTCCCTCAGCAACGCCGCCCTCGACGCCGTGCTCGACCTGATCGAGCCGCGCTTCGGCTTCGGCCGCTACGGCGCCTCGTCCCGTTCGACGGAGGGGACGGACGGCCTCAGCGGCGCCCTCCGGCGCCCGGCGGCGACCGGGCCGGCACCCGAGGCTCCGCGCCCGGCCCCCGAGCCGGAGGTTCTCGCCCCCGCGCCGGTCCCGCCCGCCCCCGAGCCCGTTCCGGCCTTGGCGGAGATCCCAACTCCCGCCCCCGAGGCGATCCACCACGAGCCCGCGCCTGAAGAGGTGCATCAGGACATCGCCCATCACGAGGCGGCCCACGCCGAAGACCATGGCCAGCCGGCCCACGCGGTGGGTTCTTCCGCCAACGGCACGCCCGCCGAGGCCGTGCACGGCGACGCCCGGATCGACGACGTGATCGAGAGCCTTTCGGCGGCCCTCGGCGCGGCGATCCACCAGAACCCGGGCCAGCCGGAAAAGCAGGAAGATCCGAGCGCGGTGTTCGAGCGCTGGACGGTCCGTCCCCGCCGGACCCAGACCCAGGGCTGACGCCCGATCCAGGACGACGTTCGAAGGCCGGCGCCCGCGCGCCGGCCTTTTCAGTTCCTGATGACGACGGCAGCCCCGCCATAGTCCCGGGCGAGGCGGAACAGCGTCGCCGCATGGCCTGGTGAGAGGCGGATGCAGCCGTGGCTCGCCCGCCGCCCGAGGGAGCCGACGGAATAGGTGCCATGAATGGCGTAGCCGCCCCGGAAAAACATGGCGTGCGGCATCGGTGCGCCATGATACTTGTGCGACCGCCACATCGTCGCCATCCGTCCGACCCTGTAGGCCCCGTTCGGGGTCACGAACCCGCGCCTCGCCGTCGAGACGGGCCATTCATAGGCCGGCATGCCATCGACAAAGACGCGCATGCGCTGGTGCGACTGGTCGATGCGGGCCACGACGCCCGCACTAGCCGGAAGCGCCGGGAGGCCCAAGGCGACGACCGCGCCGAACAGGCCGACGCGGAGACGGAACGACTTTGACATGACGCTCACCGGAAGCTGACGCGGGGCCGCGGCGGCACGTTCCGGCATGGACGAAGCTTCGCGCGAGCCCCGTCTTAAAGTGACCGATCACCGCGTCGGGTGAGACGGGCGCTGAGGCGGAATCGACAGGTTTTTGTCATGGTTGGCCCGGGTGGGACTACGGAGCCGGCGTTGAGATGGCCGCCAAAGCCGGCTAGCGTGTCACGAACGGGGAGACGCGCGCGGAATCGCGCGGAGGAAGTAGAGAATGGCTCAGGCGATCCACGCCACGGGAACGACCGCCGCTCCGAAGGAGCCATGGTACAAGGTGCTTTACATCCAGGTGCTGATCGCGATCGCGCTCGGCATCCTGCTCGGTTGGTACGATCCCGCGACGGGCAAATCTCTGAAGTGGCTCGGTGACGCCTTCATTGGCCTCATCAAGATGATGATCGCGCCCATCATCTTCTGCACCATCGTCCACGGCATCGCCTCGATCGGCGACCTGAGGAAGGTCGGGCGGGTGGGCCTCAAGGCCCTCGTCTATTTCGAGGTCGTGTCCACCCTGGCGTTGCTCATCGGCGTCCTGGTCGGCGAGGTCATCCGGCCTGGCGCCAGCTTCCATGCCGACCCGTCGAAGCTCGATGCGAGCAAGGTCGCGAGCTACGCGAGCAAGGCCGCCTCCGATTCGACCGTCGCCCACATCATGGCGCTGATCCCGAAGAGCTTCTTCGACGCCTTCGCCACCGGTGACCTGCTGCAGGTGCTCCTCGTCTCGATCCTCACCGGCTGCGTCGTCACCGGGCTCGGCGAGAAGACGGCCGCCGTCAGCAGCGCCATCGACACCGCCGGGCAGATCTTCTTCCGGATCATCGGCATCATCGTGAAGCTCGCACCCATCGGCGCCTTCGGCGCGATGGCCTTCACCATCGGCGAGTACGGCATTCAGAAGGTCTACGACCTCGGCCAACTCGTCGCGACCTTCTATCTGACCTCGGCGCTCTTCGTCCTGGTGGTCCTCGGCGCCATCGCGCGGCTGGCCGGCTTCTCGATCCTGAAGTTCCTGGCCTACATCAAGGACGAACTGCTCATCGTGCTCGGCACCTCGTCGTCCGAGACGGTGCTGCCGCACATGATGACCAAGATGCGCCGCCTCGGTGCGTCGGATTCGGTCGTCGGACTCGTGGTGCCTACGGGCTACTCGTTCAACCTCGATGGCACTAACATCTACATGACCCTCACCACCCTGTTCCTGGCGCAGGCGGTGGGGGCGGATTTGTCCATCGGCCAGTACGCGACGATCATCCTCGTGGCGATGCTTACCTCGAAGGGCGCCTCCGGCGTCACCGGGGCGGGGTTCATCACCCTGGCGGCAACCCTGTCGGCGATCCCGAACAACCCGGTTCCCGTGGCGGCGATGACCCTGGTGCTCGGCATCGACAAGTTCATGTCCGAGTGCCGCGCGCTGACCAACCTAGTGGGCAACGGCGTGGCCTGTGTCGTCGTCGCGAGTTGGGAAGGCGAGCTCGACCGGAATAAGCTCAACGAGGTGATGGCCAACCCCGTCGCCATCGGCACGGCCGTGACCGACAACACCCCTGCGCCGATGCCGACCGACACCAAGGTCGCTGCAGCAGAATGAGATCGCCACAGGCTCGGCTCGGGATCGACCTCGGCGGGACGAAGATCGCCGGGGTCGTGCTCGACTGGGATGGGCGCCGGCTCGCCCAGGGCCGGGTGGCTACCCCGCGGGGTGATTACGGCGCCACCCTCCAGGCCGTCGCGGATCTGGCCCTGACCCTCGAAGGGGAGGCCGGGCGGCCCTGCAGCGTCGGCGTGGGCATGCCGGGCAGCCTGTCCCCGGCCACCGGCCGCGTCCGCAACGCCAACTCGCACTGGCTCATCGGCCACGCCTTCGGCACCGATCTCGGCGTCCGGCTGGGGCGGGAGGTGCGCGTCGCCAACGACGCCGATTGCCTCGCCGTCTCGGAGGCGACGGACGGGGCAGGGGCGGGGGCCCGGGTGGTCTGGGCCATCATCCTCGGTACCGGGGTCGGCTCGGGCCTTGCCATCGAGGGGCGGCTTCATGCCGGTCGCAACGGCATCGCAGGCGAATGGGGGCACAACCCGCTGCCGGCCCCCCGGGACGACGAGCGGCCCGGCCCGACCTGCTATTGCGGCCGCCGCGGCTGCATCGAGACCTGGGCTTCCGGCCCCGCCCTGGCGGCGGACCACGCCCGGCACCACGGGGGCGGGATGACCGCCGAGGCGGTGGTCGAGGCGGCCCGGGGCGGCGATGCCGCCGCCCGCGCGACCCTGGCCCGCCACCTGGACCGGCTCGGCCGGGCGGCGGCGCAGGTGGTCAACGTCCTCGACCCGGACGTGATCGTGATCGGCGGCGGGCTTTCGCGCATCCCCGAGCTGATTGCCGGCCTGCCGGAGGCGATGCGCCCGCACATCTTCTCGGACGCGTTCGACACCCCCGTCCGCGCCAGCCAGCACGGCGACGATTCCGGCGTGCGCGGCGCCGCATGGCTGTGGGGGACGGAGACGGTGTGAAACCTGGGGCTACCCGCATCGCCCGATCCGCAGGTACCCTCCCACTCGTTACCTCACCCTGAGGTGCGGCGAAGCCGCCTCGAAGGAGAGTTCCAGGGATCGCAGAGCTTGCGAGAGCCCTCCTTCGAGGCCCGCTGACGCGGGCACCTCAGGATGAGGTCCTGGGTGGGACAAGGGCGCCTGGGTTCACCCCAGATCGTACACCTTCGCCAGATCCGGATCCTTCGCCGCGACGAGCTTGGCGAGGTCCACGATGACCTTGGCCTGCTTCCACGTGGCGTCGTCCTGCATCTTGCCGTCGAGCATCACGGCGCCGGTGCCATCGGGCATGGCGGCGACGATCCGGGCGGCGAAGGCGACCTCGGCCGGGTCTGGCGCGAAGACCTTCTTGGCAAGCGCCACTTGGCTCGGGTGGAGCGTCCAGGCTCCGGCGCAGCCCATCAGGAAGGCGTTGCGGAACTGGACCTCGCAGGCGGCCAGATCCGAAAAGTCGCCGAATGGGCCGTAGAACGCCTTGATGCCGTTGGCCATGCAGGCATCGACCATCCGGGCGATGGTGTAGTGCCAGAGATCCTGCTGGGCGCTGGCCCGGGGGGCATCCCCGGCGGGGTCGGCGATGACCCGGTAATCCGGATGGCCGCCGCCGACGCGGGTAGTCTTCATGCCCCGGGAGGCGGCGAGGTCGGCGGGCCCCAGGCTCATGCCATGCATCCGCGGCGAGGCGCAGGCGATGGCATCGACGTTGGCGACGCCCTCGGCGGTTTCGAGGATGGCGTGGACGAGGATCGGCTTCTTCACCCCGTGGCGGGCTTCGAGCTGCGCCAGGAGCTGGTCGATGTAGTGGATGTCCCACGGACCCTCGACCTTGGGCACCATCACCACGTCGAGCTTGTCGCCGACCTCGGCGACGATGGTGAACAGGTCGTCCAGAATCCACGGGGAATTCAGGGCGTTGATCCGGGTCCAAAGGCCGGTGCCGGTGGCGGCGAAGTCGGTCGCCTGGGCCATGGCGACGAAGCCCTTGCGGGCCGCCTCCTTCTGGTCGGCGGGGACGGCGTCCTCCAGGTTGCCGAGCACCACGTCGACGGTGCCGGCCAGTTCCGGCACCCGGGCGCGGACCTTGTCGTTGTGGGGCGGCACGAAGTGGATCATCCGTTCCAGCTTCACGGGCAGGTCCCGGAATGGAGCCGGCGCGCCGGTGGCCAGGGGCTGGAAGAATCGGCGGGGCAGTTTCATGGCGGGCCTTCGGCTCTGGCGTTCCTCGTCAGGGCGTTATGGCACTCGCTCCGCTCAGGTAAAGCTGTGCTTTCGTGCCGTTTCGGTCTCCGGCGGATAAGCTGACGTTTGCTCCGATGAAACGTGCGTCCGCCTCTTAATGATTCGTCAACCACGGAGGTGGCGGTGCGAATCACCTACGGCGCCCATGCCATGGATGTCATGGCGGAGCGCGGAATCGACCGGGCATGGATCGAGCGAACTGTGATCGCCCCGGAGACGATCGAGCCGGATGCAACGCATCCCGAACGGGTCAGGGCCTATCGGACGGTCCCGGAGCGCGACGGTCGGGTTCTGCGTGAGATATATGTCCCGACGCTCGAAGGCGCACATATCGTGACTGCCTTCCTCGACCGTAGCCGGAGGCGCCCCTCGTGAAGTCGCGGTACGATGCCGAGGCCGATGCCCTGTATATCCGCTTCGCCGACGCCCCTGTCGCGGAGAGCGAGGAGGTGCGCCCCGGGTTCGTGGTCGATTTCGACGCGCAGGGGCGGATCGTGGCCGTCGAGATTCCCGACGTCTCCGAACGGCTTTCGGCGGGGGCCGACCTGACGCAGCTGACGGCCGCCTGAGCGCGGGCGACCGCCCTCACATCAGATCGAGCACAGCCTGCGCGAACGCCTCCGGCGCCTCCTGGGGGACGTTGTGGCCGATGCGCGGCAGGCGGCGGTAGCGGTAGGGGCCGCTGAACCGCACCGCGTCGCCGTCGTCGGATTTCGGGGGGAAGACTCCGCCATCGCTCCCCTCGAGGACAATGGTCGGCACGCCGATCTTGGGCTGGGCGGCGAGGCGCTCCTCGATCGCCGCATAGGCCGGGTCGCCGGGCACGACGCCGTAGCGCACCCGGTAGGAGTGGATCACCACCTCCACGAAATCGGGGTTGTCGAACGAGGCTGTCGTGCGGGCGAGGGTCGCCGCGTCGAAATCCCAGTGCGGCGACCATTGCCGCCACAGCAGTTCGGCGATCCCGGCGCGGTTCTCGGTGAGCCCCGCCCGGCCGCGCCCGGTATGAAAGTAATACTGATACCAGAGCCGGCTCTCCGACTCGGGCGCGGCCGGGCGACCGGACCGGGCCACGTCGTGCAGGTTGTAGCCGCTGCCGCAGGACACCAGCCCCCGCACCCTTTCCGGCCAAAGGGCCGCGACGACGCAGGCTGCCCGTCCGCCCCAATCGTAGCCTGCCAGCACTGCCTGATGGATGCCGAGGGCATCCATGAAGGCGAGGAGGTCCGCGCCCAGCGCCGCCTGTTCACCGGACCGGGGCGTGGCGTCGTCGAGGAAACGCGTCGGGCCGTATCCCCGCAGGTACGGCACGAGGCAGCGGACGCCTCGGCCCGCAAGCCTCTCCGCCGCGGGCAGGCAGGCCTGGATGTCGTAGGGGAAACCGTGGAGCAGGATTGCGGGCGGCCCGTCCGCCGGCCCGGTCTCACGGTAGGCCACGTCGAGCACGCCGGCGCGCAGGTGCTGGTCGGAACCGGCTTCGGCCATGTCGCGTCGCTCCGTTCACCGTTTCGGGGGGTCCTGCCCGGCAATCGCGTCGCACACGCTTGCCGGCCCTGTCCAGCGCCCGACCTAGGCGGTGAGTCGACACGGAAGGGTGAGGTGAGCGATGGGTCTCAAGGATGTGCTGGGCGACCTCGCGGCGGCGACGGAGCGGACGATCGCCGAGGTCGGAGGGCGCGACATCCCCATGGCCTTCGCCAAGTTCCATCCCGGCGGCCTCGCAGGCTTCCTCGACCGCCTGAAGCAGGAAGGCCACGGGGCGGAGGTCGACTCCTGGCTGCAGGCTATCGATCCGCGCCCCATCCCGGCACCCGCCCTGGCCGCCTGCCTGCCGGAACCGGTGGCCGAGAGCATCGCCCGGGATCTCTCCCTGCCGCGGGAGCGGCTCGCAACCGCCCTCGCCGAGTTTCTGCCCGCCGCGGTCGCGGCCCGGAGCAAGGATGGGCGCCTGACGCCGCAGCCGGTGTTCTCCAGCACCCAGGTGGTGGGCAAGCCCGCGCAAGGAAGCGAGCTGAAATCCGTTGAAACCGAGCACCGGACCATGTTTGGCGATCCGGAATCCGAGGTAAAACAGTAGAACGGTCGCCGGGGCCCGGTCATCATGCCCCCGTAGAGGACGGAACATGAGTCTTTTCGATTCGCTCGGCGGCTCTTTGGAGCAGATGGCCCTGAAGGCCCTACCCGGCATCATTCAACAGGTGCTGCCCGGGGGTCTCAACGCGTTGCTCGATAAGCTCCGGAGTTCCGGTTACGAGTCGCAGGTCAACTCCTGGCTCGGCCGGGGCCCGAACGAGCCGATCACCGCCGACGATCTCCAGAAGGTCCTGGGCAACGATCAGGTCCGTGAGATGGCCGCAAAACTCGGCATCCCCGTCGAGCAGCTGTTTCCGACCCTGGCGAAGACCCTTCCGCAGGCTGTCGACGACCACAGCCCCAACGGGACGCTGCACCCGCCGCAGGGGTGAAGCGCGTTTCTGCGCCCAACCCCACCCGACGTTGCGAACGCAGTCAAGCAATCCAGGGC
>NZ_BPQX01000013.1 GCF_022179525.1 Methylobacterium persicinum | reverse complement strand
GAAGGCCTCATCCTGAGGTGCGGCGAAGCCGCCTCGAAGGAGGGCTCCAGCCTGCCGCGCGATCCCTGGAGGGCTCCTTCGAGGCCCGCTGATGCGGGCACCTCAGGATGAGGAGGAGGGAGGGATCGCCTCAACCTGATCGACACCGGCCCTAGGCCGTATTGGGAAGGGACCAGGACATGACTCAGATGCGCATCGGCTTCATCGGCCTCGGCATGATGGGCGCGCCGATGGCCCGGCGCCTCGCCGAGGCCGGCCATGCCCTGGTCCTGAACGACGCCGACGCGGAACGGACCCGGACCCTGTGCGACGCCCTCCGGGCCGAGCCGCTCAGCCCGGAGGCCGCCGGGTCCCTCGATGCGCTGATCACCATGCTGCCGAATTCGGCGGTGGTGGAAGAGGTGCTGATCGGCCGGGGCCTCGCGGACGCGCTGCCCCGCGGGGCGACGGTGAGCGACATGAGCTCCTCCGAGCCGGTGCGCTCCCGGGCCCTGGGGGAAGCCCTCGCGGCCAGGGGCCTCGGCTACCTCGACGCGCCGGTCTCCGGCGGGGTGAAGCGGGCCGTCGACGGGTCGCTCGCCATCCTCGTGGGCGGCGACGGCGCCCTGCTCGAACGTCTCCGCCCGGTGCTGGAGGCCATGGGTCGCTCGATCCTGCATATCGGCGCGGCGGGAGCCGGGCACGCGGCGAAGGCCCTGAACAACTTCGTCTCCGCCGCCGGCCTCATGGCCACGGTGGAGGCCCTGCACGTGGCCCAGCGCTTCGGCATCGACCCGGACGTCATGACCGATGTACTCAATGCCTCGACGGGTCGCAGCAACACCTCCGAGAACAAGGTGAAGCCGTTTATGCTGAGCGGCAGCTTCGCCTCCGGCTTCTCCCTGAAACTGATGGACAAGGATCTCGGCATCGCTCAGGCGCTGGCGCGGTCCGTCGACTACCCCCTGACCTTCGGCCGGCACGGCATCGGCCTCTGGCATGCCGTCGCGGAGAAAGCCGGCGCGGCCTCCGACCACACCGAGATGTACCGCTTCCTGGCGGACGAAGCGGACTTCGAATGAGCCGCCAGGTCTCCGCCCGCTGCAAGGCGTCCTTTGTCGGCGGTGCGTGCGCCGCGAAGCGATCCGGGGCTGCGCCACCTTCGCAAAAATCCCGCTGTCTGGATGGCTTTGCTGTGCTCGCAAGGACGGCCGTCATCATAAATGAAGAAAGTCGACCCGATGAGCGATGAGACGATGTTCCAGAACGGCTTCGAGAACCGCAAGACGGTGCTCGGCGCCGCCCATGTCGAGAAGTCATGGGCGAATGCCGACGATTTCAACCGTCCGGTGCAGCGCCTCGTCACCGAATATTGCTGGGGCGAGGTGTGGGGCGACGAGCGCCTGCCGTTCAAGACCCGTAGCATGCTCAACATTGCCATGTTGACGGCCCTCAACCAGCACCACGAGCTGTCGGTCCACGTGAAGGGCGCCCTGACCAACGGCGTCACCAGGGACGAGATCCAGGCGGTGCTGATGCAGGCCCTCGTCTATTGCGGTGCCCCGGCGGCGCTGGCCGCCTTCCGCACCGCCTCGGCGGCCATCGCCGACTGGGACAAGGAGCACCCGGCCGGCTGAAGGCCGGGGCACGGACAGGCCGCGGAGGCGCCCGTCAGAGGCACCCCGCGGCACGATCGACGTCCATTCGGAGGAACGCCTTGACATCGACATCCGCCGCGGCATTGCCGGGCCGGGAGGCAAGAGCCGCCCTCGCCGACGATCACGGGGAGAAGCGCCGCAGCGCGATCCGCGGGGCGTTCTTCTCCGAATACATCGACATGTTCGACATCTACCTGCCGGTGGTGGCGCTGGCGCCGGTGATGTTCCTGTTTCAGCCGAAGGGCCTCTCGCCCCAGGTCGAGACCGTGCTGGCCTCCCTGGTCTTCATCACCACCCTGCTCGGGCGTCCGGTGGGGGCGCTGATCTTCGGCATCGTCGCCGACAAGGTCGGGCGGAGGGCGGCCTCGATCTACTCGGTGGCCGGGTTCGGCGTCATCACCCTCCTGATCGGCCTCCTGCCCACCTACGAGACCCTGGGGCTCGCCTCCTACCTGCTCCTCGTCTTGCTGCGCTTCCTCGACGGCGTCTTCCTCGGCGGCGGTTATACCGGGGCGATCCCGCTGGCCATCGAGTATTCGCAGAAGGAGCGGCGGGGATTCGTTGGCGGGTTGATCCTCGCCGGGTTTCCGGCGGCCTATGTGAGCATCAACCTCATCACGATGCTGATGTTCACGCTGTTCCCCCTGGCCGGCCCAGGCTCGCCCTACACCGTTTGGGGCTGGCGCATCCCGTTCCTCGTCGGGGCGGCCCTCGCGGGGCTTCTCGCCCTTTACTACATCCGTAAGGTCTCCGAATCCGAAGTCTGGAAGACGAAGACCAGGGACGGCACGGCGCAGGCCGAGACGCTGCCCCTGTCGAGTCTGCTCTCGGGCAAGGGCGGGCGCGACCTGCTCCAGGTCCTGCTGCTGATGACCGGTTTCTGGACCACGCAGAACCTCGTCACGATCTACATGCCCACCGGCCTCCTGGTGAAGACCCTGCACCTGAGCGGGATCGCGCTCACCGCGACGCTGATGATCTGCTACACGGTACTGTTCTTCAGCTATATCGGCGCGGGATTGCTGGGACAGGCGATCGGGCGGCGGCGCTTCTTCGCCATCATCGGCCCGGTGATCGCGACGGCGGGCGCGGGGATCCTCTACGTCCTCACCGTCACGCCCGACCTTGCCTTCGGGCCGAGGGCGCTGCTGGTGACCCTGCTCGCGGTGATCGTGACCTCGCCCTGGGGCGTCATCGTCACCTACATCAACGAGCGCTTCGCCACCGACGTCCGGGCGACCGGCTTCGGCATCGGCTTCAGCCTGTCGGTGGTCATCCCATCCTTCTACGCCTTCTACATGGACTGGCTGAGCGCCCTCATGCCGCTCGCCCTGACCCCCGTGGTGCTGATGATGATCGGCGGCCTCGTGGGCATGGTCGGTGCCCTGATCGGCCCCGAGACCCGGGACGTCGATTTCGGCCCCGGCCACTGACGGCCCCGCAGCGGGAGGATCGCCATGAGCATGGATCGGATCGGCTTCATCGGCCTCGGCAACATGGGCGGGCGCATGACGCGCCGCCTCGTCGGGGCCGGGATCCCGGTGACGGGCTACGACGCGGATTCGGGCGCCGCCGCCCGGTGCGGCGCCGGGGCGGCGGCCTCCGCGGCGGAGGTGGTGCGGGGTTCCGACATCGTCCTGATGTCCCTGCCCGACAGCCGGGTGGTCGAGGCGGTGGTCGAGGGGGAGGGCGGGGTTCTTTCCGCCTGCCGGGCGGGGCAGGTCGTGGTGGATCTCAGCACGGCCTCGGCCAGCTCAACCCGGCGGCTCTCGGCGCTCCTGGCGGAGCGGGGCGTGGCCTACGTGGATGCGGGCATCTCGGGCGGCGCCGCCGCCGCGGAGAAGGGGAGCCTCACCCTGATGGTCGGCGGCGATGCGGCGGCGGTGGCCCGCCTCGCCCCGGTCTTCGCGCCGATCGCGGCCAAGGTCGTCGTCATGGGCGGCAGCGGCGCCGGCCACACGACAAAGCTCCTGAACAACTTCCTGAACGCGGTGAGCCTCGCCGCCACCGCCGAGGTCATGGTCGCCGGCAAGAAGGCCGGGCTCGACCTGCACCGGCTCCTCGAGGTGCTGAACGCGTCGAGCGGGGTCAACTTCGCCACCCTCAACCGCTTCCCCCGGATCGTCGATGGCGACTACCTGGAGGGCGGCCTGACGGGCAAGCTCATGACCAAGGACGTCGTGCTCTACGCCGACCTCCTGCACGAACTCGGCGTCGCCTCCCTGAACGCCTCCGGCCCACTCGCGAGCTTCGGCCTCGCCACGGCGCTGGGCTACGGCGACGTCATCTCGAACCGGGTCGTCGATGCCATCGGCGACGTCTCCGGCGGCATCCGCCTACACGAAGGATAGACACCATGCAGATCTTCCACGGCCGCGCCCCCGATGCGCCTTCCGAGAGCCGCGGGGCGACCTTCACGGGGCAGGTCTGGGCCGATCCGGTCATGCCTGCGACCGGCGGGGTCATGGTCAACAACGTGTTCTTCACGCCCGCCGCCCGGACCCACTGGCACACTCACGGCCAGGGGCAGGTGCTCCAGATCCAGGCCGGGAAGGGCTGGGTCTGCGTCGAGGGTCAGGCGGCGCAGGCCATCCGGCCGGGCGACACGGTCTGGATCCCGGCGGGCGAGCGCCACTGGCACGGAGCCGCCGCCGACAGTTTCCTCCTGCACACCGCCATCTCGGTCGGTGGCACGACTTGGCAGGATGCCGTGACCGACGAATCCTACCGGAGCGCGACGGAATGAGCGACGACCTTCGCCGGGACGTGGAATCGCAGCACGGCTACTGGGAGGAGGGCCAGGAGGCCCTCGCCGAGCTGTCGCCGGGCTTCCTGGCCGCGTGGCACCGCATGGCGGGCGTGCCCGTGCGCGGCAACCATCTGGGCGACAAGGGCCGGGCGCTGATCGGGCTCGCGGCCTCGGCCGCCGCCACCCACCTCTACGCCCCCGGCATCCGCCGCCAGATCCGCAACGCCCTGGCGGCGGGGGCCTCGAAGGATGAGGTGATGGAGGTGATCGCCCTCACCGCGACCCTGGGCATCCATGCCTGCAACATCGGTGTGCCCCTCCTGCTCGAGGTGCTGGACGAGGCCGGCCAGCGCACCGGTCCCGCCCCCCTCAGCGAGCGCCAGGAGAGGCTGAAGGCCGACTTCACCCGCGACCGGGGCTACTGGCACACGTTCTGGGACGGGTTCCTGGAACTCGATCCCGACCTGTTCGAGGGCTACCTCGACTTCTCCGCCTATCCCTGGCGGCACGGGGTGCTGGAGCCCAAGATGAAGGAGTTCGTCTACTGCGCCTTCGACGCCGCGGCGACGCATCTCTACGTGCCGGGGCTCAAGCTGCACATGCGCAACGCCCTCGGCTACGGCGCGACCCGGGAGGAGCTGATGGAGGTCCTGGAGATCGTCAGCCTCATCGGCATGCACGGGGCCGAGATGGCGGCGCCGATCCTGCGCGAGGAGCTGGCACGCCAGGGCGCCGCTCGGGCACGCTCCGTCCCTTCCCCGTCGTCGTTCTGAGGGTCCGCCGGGCCAGTCCGGCAGGCCGGACTGGCGGTTTCCGTCCGAGGCCTCCGTGGCCTTCGCGAAGACGGCCACCTTGCCGCGACGCCGGGAGCTATGCCAACGCTGCCTCCACCCTGCCCGAACCGCTCCCCATGGCCAAGATCAGCCTCATCCAGCCGGACACCCTGCGCCAGAAGGTCGAGAACGCCGTCCGACAGGCGATCACGTCGGGGGTCTACGCCCCGGGCGAACGGCTGATCGAGCGCGAACTGTGCGAGGGCCTCGGCGTCAGCCGCGCCTCCGTCCGGGAGGCCCTGCGCCGGCTCGAGGCGGAGAAGCTCGTGCAGATCGTGCCGCATCGGGGGCCGATGGTCGCGGCGATCTCGGTCGAGGAGGCCCGTCAGCTCTACGCTCTGCGCGCCGTGCTCGAGGGCTACGCGGCCCGGGAATTCGCGGCCAAGGCGAGCGAGGCGGCGGTCGGCGACTTCGCGGCAGCCGCCCGGGACCTCCGGGAGGCCGCCGGCAGCGGCGAGACGGAGCAGGTCCTCCAGGCCAAGAGCCGCCTCTACGACGTGATGCTCGGCCAGTGCGGCAACGACCTCGTCTGCGAGATCCTCCGGGGAATGCATTCGCGGATCAACCTGCTGCGGGCGACGTCGCTGATGCATCCGGATCGCCTGCCGCAGAGCCTCGCGGAGATCGACGCGCTGGCGGATGCCTTCCGTCGCCGGGACGCGGCGGCGGCTGAGGCCATGGCCAATCTGCACGTGACCAATGCCTGCGAGGTGGCCCTTAAGCAGCTCCGGCTGCGGGAGGAGCAGGGCCGCCGCACGGCCAGCCGGTAGCGGCGCCTGCCCCTGCGATCAGCGCCTCCACCTCCGCGACGATGCGGTCCTGGTGGAAGTGGTGGAGCATGTGGCCGGTCCCCCGCAGCCACGCGAACCGGGCACCGGGCATCAGGGCCGAAGCCACGGCGCCGTGCAGGGCGTTATTGACGACGATGTCGGCCGTGCCGCCCAGGATCCGCACCGGCACCCGGCAGGTGGGATAGGCCGCTGCGGCCCGCCCCATGGCTGTCCAGATGCTCACGGCATCCTCGCCCTCGGCGATCATGCGTTCCGGGCCTGAGGCGTAGGCCCAGGGGAAGCGTTCCGCGAAGCCGGGAGGCACCGCCTGCGGCAGGAAGATCGCCCGCCGGAGGAGGGGCAGCATCCCCCGGTCCAGGGTCCGCGCCAGGATCGCCGCGAGTTCGTCCCCGGTCCCCGGGACGGCGCGCGGGCCGAACAGCACCTGTTCCAGGCGGGGCTCCGGGAAGCAGAGGGGCGCCAGCGCCACCACGCCCGACACCGCCTCGGGGGCGGACAGGGCGAGGCACAGGGCCACGGTGCCGCCGAAGGAATGGCCGACCACCACCGAGCGGCGGATGCCGAGCCGGTCCATGGCCTCGCGGATCGCCTCCGCCTGTCGCCAGGGCGAGGCATCAACGAACCGCCGCCTCGCGCTGAAGCCGTGGCCCGGCCGGTCGAAGGCCACGACCCGGTGCCTCTCCGAGAGAAACGGAGCGAGGGGCAGCCAGACATCCTCCAGGGCCATCAGCGTGCCGTGGATCAGCACCACCGGCGTCCCCGTTCCTGCCTCGACGTAGGCGATGTCGCCCCCCGTCACGGGAACGGACCGGCGCGCCACCCCGCGGCCGGCGGTGTCTCTTTCGGGAGCTGCGTCCATAATCAGTGAGGCCGCCCCCGGCGCCCCGGCGAGAGCAGCGCGGCCGCGGCGAGGCCGAGGCCCACCACCGCCGAGGCCGTGGCCAGGGGGTGGAGGCTCGCCCGCGTGTAGGCGCTCGTCCGCAGCACCGGGAACGGCTGGTCGCCGTGAACATGGCCCGTGTCGTCCTCCTGGGGGGCGTGGAGCGCCCCTTCGGGCCGGCGGGGCTCCATGGTCCGCTTCTGGAGGGCGGCGATCTGCCCGGCGAGGTGATCGTAGGCCCCGGGTGCGAATTCCTTCCCCGCGACGAAGAGCTTGCCGGCCCCGCCGACGACGATGTCGCGCTGCGGGTGAACGGCGGCGTGCAGGATCGCGTGGGCCACTTCCTCCGCCCGGTAGACGGGGGGCGGCAGCATGGGCTCCCGGTCCATGTAGTTGCGGGCCCGCCGGGGGAGGGGCGTGTCGATGGAGGTGGGCTTGACCAGGGTCACCGAGATCGGCGCATCGGTGAGGCGAAGCTCCATGCGCAAGGCGTCCGTGAAGCCCTTCACCGCATGCTTCGAGGCCGAATACATGCCCTGGTAGGGGAAGGCGAGATCGGAGGCGACGGAGCCCACGTTGATGAGCGCGCCGCCACGGCGGTTCATGCGTGCGACGGCCACCAGCGATCCGTTTACGGTGCCCCAGAAGTTCGTGCGCATCAGGCGCTCGTGATCCTCCTCGCTGACCTCGGCGAGGGGGCCGTAGATCGTCAGCCCCGCGACGTTCACCCAGGTGTCGATGCCGCCGAACGCGGCGACGGCCCGGGCAGCGATCTCCTCCACCTCCGCCCGCACGCCGACATCGGCCCCCACGGCGACGGCCTGCCCGCCCTCGCGGACGATGTCGTCGGCGATCCGGTCGAGGGCGGCACCGCTACGGGCGGCCAGGACCACCCGCGCCCCCCGGGAGGCGGCCATCCGGGCCGTGGCGAGGCCGATCCCGGACGAGGCGCCCGTGACGACGATCGTCTGGTCGGCGAGGGGTTTGTGCTGCATGGCGTGTCGGGCTTTCGACCGGGCGGAGAGGCTCCGCGTCCTTTCGCTATCTCCAGGGAGCCGCCGAAGTTTCCCCCGCGCGGATTTCGCGCACCGGCCTGGGTCCGGCGGAATCGCGATCCCACTGCGCCGGCCGGGGACGATCCCGGTATTGGAGCCGGATAGGTTCTCCCCCCTCCCGGCCCGAAAGACGCGGCGGATACACGCGACGTTTGCATCGGCGCCGGTATGAGATCGATGCGGCTGCGTGTATCCCGCCGTGATATCGGGACGATTCGGCAATTCGGTCACGGGGGGTCCAGGTGGGCCAAGCACGTCGGGTCCTGCTCACCGGAACGCTGCTCGCCATCCTGGCGGCCGGCGCCCTGGCCGTGACGCAGGCGGGGGAGCGCACCGCCGGACTCTCCGCATCGCTGGCCGGCCTGCGGGAGTCCCTCGAGGCGGTCATGCCCGGCCGGGGGGGCGCCCCGGAGGCCCGGCTTCCGGCTCCGCGCACGGCGATCGAGGATGGCCGCACCGTCGTGCATCTGACCGAGGCGGAGCGCGCCCGGATCGGCATCGTCACGCAGGTCCGGAGGGCCCTGCCGCATCCGCGGGAGGCGACCGCCTTCGGCAGCGTCCTCGACCTCGCCCGCGTCACGGAGCTGACCAACAGCTATGCGGGCGCGGTGGCCGCCCTGCAGACCGCCCGCGCCCGGGCGGAGGTGTCGGTGAATGCGGCCCGGCGCCTGAAGAGCCTCGGGGCGGCGGCCATCGCCACGGCGCATATCGAGACCGCGGAGGGAACGGCCCTCACCGACCAGGCCGCGGTGACGGCCGCCGAATCGCAGGTCCGCACCCTGGCCGCCACGGCCCGGCAGGAATGGGGCGCGGTGCTGGGCAAGGCGATCATCGAGCGCGGGCCGCCGGTGACCCGGCTGATCGAGCGCGACGACTTTCTGATGCAGGTCACCCTGCCGCCGGGCGAGAGCCTGTCCGACCCGCCCGCCACGGCCTTCGCGGAGGTGCCGCCCCAGAGCGTGCGGGTGCCCCTGCGCCTCGTCTCGCCCGCGACGCGGACCGATCCCCGGATCCAGGGGCAGAGCTTCTACTATCTCGTCTCCGGCGACAGCGGGCTGCTGCCCGGCATGAGCGTCATGGCCTTCCTCCCCACCGGGCGGGGGGCGACGGGCGTGCTCGTGCCGGAGGACGCCCTGGTCCATGCCGAGGGCGGCACCTGGGTCTACAGGGGGCTCGGCGGCGACAGCTATGTCCGCCACCCCGTGCGGCCCGACGCGCCGATGTCCGCCGACAGCTTCGTCGTGGAGGACCTGCCCGACGGGAGCGAGATCGTCCTGTCCGGCGCGCAGGCGCTCCTGTCGGAGGAGCTGCGCAGCCGCATCCGCGTCGTCGGCGACGACGATGACTGAGCGCCCGGCCGAACCGTCCTCCGGCCTCCAGGGCGCCCTGGTCGGGTTCTCGGTGCGGCTGCCCCGGGTGGTGCTGGCGCTGGCCTGCGCCCTCATCGTCTTCGGGCTCTATGCCCTGGCGGGGGCGCGCTTCGACGTGTTCCCCGAATTCTCGCCGCCCACGGCAACCATCCAGACCGAGGCGCCGGGCCTCGACCCGGAGCAGGTCGAGGTCCTGGTCACTCAGGTCGTGGAAGGCGCCGTGGCGGGCCTGCCGGGGCTCGAGACGCTGCGCTCCTCCTCGATCCAGGGCCTGTCGGTGGTCACCGCCACCTTCCGGGCGGGCAGCGGGGTCGATCAGCTGCGCCAGCGGGTCAACGAGCGCATCGCCGCCCTTCCCGGCCGCCTGCCGCAGGGCGTCTCGGCGCCTTCCATGACCCCGCTCACCTCCTCGACCCTGACGGTGCTCCTCGTGGGCCTCACCTCGGATCGCCGGGACGCCATGGCGCTGCGCACCGTCGCGGACTGGACCGTGCGCCCGCGTCTCCAGGCGGTGCCGGGCATCGCCCAGGTCTCGGTTTATGGCGGGGCCGTGCGCTCGCTGCAGGTGCAGGTGCGGCCCGACGACCTGATCCGCTTCCAGGTCGGCCTGAACGACGTGCTCGCCGCCGCCCGCAAGGCGACGGGCGTGCGCGGGGCGGGCTTCGTGGACACCCCCAATCAGCGGGTCGTCCTGCGCACGGAAGGGCAGTCCCTCACCCCGGAGGCGCTCGGCCAAACGGTCCTCGCCAACGACGGGGGCGCCAGCGTGGTCCTGTCCGACGTCGCCACCGTCACCGCCGCCCCGGAGCCGGCCATCAGCGGCGCCCTCGTGGACGGCAAGCCCGGCGTCCTCCTCATGGTCGGCGCGCAGGTCGGCGTCGACACCCTTGCCGTCACCGCCCGCCTCGAGGCCGCCATCGACGAGTTGCGCCCGGCCCTGGAGCGGGAGGGCGTGAGCGTGCGGCCCGACCTGTTCCGCCCCGCCGACTTCGTGGGCGTCGCCACCGGCAACGTCCTCCAGGCGCTGGCCTTCGGCGGCGTGCTGGTGGTGATCGTGCTCCTCGTCTTCCTGGCCGACTGGCGCACCGCCCTCATCAGCGCGGCGGCGATCCCCCTGTCCCTCGTCGCGGCGGCGCTGGTGCTGCAGGCCTTGGGCGAAAGCCTCAACACGATGACGCTCGGCGGCCTCGCCCTGGCGATCGGCGAGGTGGTGGACGACGCGGTGATCGGCGTGGAGAACGTCACCCGCCGCCTGCGGGAGGCGGGGCGGACCACGCCGGGGGCCCGGGCGCGGCTGGTCCTCGCCGCGATCCTGGAGGTCCGAAGCTCCGTCGCCTACGCGACCCTGGCCGTGCTCCTGATGTTCCTGCCGGTCCTGGCCCTGACCGGCGTGGCCGGGCGGCTGTTCGGGCCCCTGGCGATGGCCTACATCGCCGCGGTCGTGGCGTCCCTCCTCGTGGCCCTGACGGTGACGCCGGCCCTGTCCCTGCTCCTCCTCGGCGGCAAGGCGGGACGGGGCGGGACGGTGGCCGATCCCCCGGCGGTGCGCTGGAGCCGGGCGCTGTATCTCGCCATCCTCCGCCGGGCCGGGCGGGCCCCGCGCACGGTCATGGCCGCGGGCCTGCTGGCGACGCTCGCCGGGGCGGCCCTGGTGCCGACCCTCGGCCTCTCGTTCCTGCCCGACCTCCGGGAGGGGCACCTGATTCTCCACATGGTGGCCGCGCCGGGGACGTCCCTGCGGGAATCGCAGCGGCTCGGGACGCTGATCACCGCCGATCTGAAGGCCATCCCGGGCGTGCGCTCGGTCGCCTCGCAGATCGGCCGGGCCGAGGCCGGCGAGGATACGGCGGGACCCCATTACAGTGAGATCCATATCGATCCCGGCCTCGGCGGCGCCGCCCAGCGGGCGATCGAGGGGCGGATCCGCGAGCTGATCGCCGGGTTTCCGGGGCCGGCCTTCTCCCTCAAGTCCTTCCTGACGGAGCGGATCGAGGAGGTCATCTCGGGCTTCACCGCCCCCGTCGTCGTCAACGTGGTGGGCAACGACCTCGACCGGATCGAGGCCACCGCCCGGGCGGTCTCCCGGGAATTGGCCGAGGTCCGGGGCGCCCGGGACGTGCAGCAGGCGGCCCCCGCCGGGCTTCCGCAGGTGACGGTGGCACTGCGCTCCGTGGACCTGCGCCACTGGGGCCTCGACGCCGTCGAGGTTCTGGAGGCGGTGCGCACCGCCTACCAGGGCGACACGGTGGGCCAGACCTACCGGGGCAACGCGGTCTTCAACGTGGTGGTCATCCTCGACGGGCGGACCCGGGAGCGCCTGAGCAACATCGGCGACCTGCCCCTGCGCACGCCGGGGGGGCGCTACGTCCGCCTGTCGCAGGTGGCCGACGTCTACGAGAGCACGGGCCGTTATCAGGTGCAGCACCAGGGGGCTCAGCGGGTCCAGGCGGTGACCGCCAACGTGGTGGGGCGGGACGTGGCGGGCTTCGTGGCGGCGGCCAAGCGCAAGATCGCCAAGGAGGTGCGGCTGCCGGCGGGGGTCTACGTCACCTTCGCGGGCGCCGCGGAGGCCCAGGCGCGGGCGCGGCGCGACCTCCTGTTCCACACCGCGTTGGCCGGGTTCGGCATCCTCGTGCTGTTGGCCATCGTCACCGGGTCGGCGGCGAACCTCGTCCTCGTGCTCGCCAACCTCCCCTTCGCCTTCGTGGGGGGCGTCGCGGCGGCGGTGCTGGCCGGCGGAACGCTCTCGCTGGGCTCCGTCGTCGGCTTCGTCACCCTGTCGGGCATCTCCCTGCGCAACAGCGTGATGATGATCGCCCATTACGAGCAGATGGTTTCCGGCGAGGGCCGCCCCTGGGACGCGGCCACGGCCTACGAGGGCGCCGCCGACCGGATGGTGCCGATCCTGATGACCTCGCTCGTCACCGGCCTGGGGCTTCTGCCCCTGGCGCTGGGGGCGGGCGAGCCCGGTCGGGAGATCGAGGGCCCGATGGCTGCCGTGATCCTCGGCGGGCTGGTGACCTCGACGGTGCTGAACCTGCTGATCCTGCCGCTCCTCGCCCTGCGCTATGCCCGGTTCGGGCGGGAGGAGGGGGTTCGCGCGGCGGCGTGAGGGGGGGCGTGGGATCAGGGCCTTCCCTAAGAACATTTGTGAAAATCGCTTATTGAGGATAGTCGTCACTCTGACGGCGAGGTCCGCTATGGCGACGATGACCATTTCCCTGCCCGATCCGATGAAGGAATGGATCGAAGCGCAGATCAAACAGGGCGAGTACGCCAGCACCAGCGACTATGTCCGCGACCTCGTGCGCCGCGATCGGGAGCGGCGGGCCAAGCCCGACCTGACCCTGGAAGACCTGCGCAGGATCGTGGATGATTCCCGCGCGAGCGGACTGAGCGGGGCCAAGGTCTCCGACATTCTCGCCCGCGCGAGGATGAAGGTGGAAGGCGCTACGCCGCAGGATGAGTGACTACACGCTTACGCGGAAGGCGGAGGCGGACCTGTTCGAGATTGCTGTCCACGGGTACCGGCAGTTTGGCGTTCGCCAGGCGGAGGCCTATGCGGCCGGCCTGGACCAGACCTTCGCACTCCTCGCCGACAATCCCGGCATGGGCCGGAGAGCCGACGCGATCCGGCCGGGCGTGCACCGCCACGAGCACGCCTCCCACGTCATCTTGTATGAGAGGGTGGAGGGTGGCGTCCTGATCCTCGCCGTGGTCCACCGCCGAAGCGTGCGGCGTCTGTCAGACCGGGCGCTCGGAGGTCCCTAGCGCCCCCGCCACGGCCCGCGCGATCATCTGCGAGACCCGCACGTTCGATTCCACCGTCACCCCGGCGATGTGCGGCGTGAGGATCAGGTTCGGGCAACCCGCGAAGACCGCCCCGGCTTCCGCCGGCAGGGGCTCCCGGTCGAACACATCGAGGGCGGCACCGCCGAGGTGGCCCTCCTTGAGGGCCTCGGCCACGGCGGCCTCGTCCGCGACGCCGCCCCGGGCCGCGTTGATCAGGATCGCTCCCTTCGGCAGCCGGGCGAGCATCGCCGCATCGATGAGCCCCCGCGTCGCATCGGTGAGCGGAACATGAAGCGAAAGCACGTCCGCCCCCGCGACGAGGTCGTCCAGAGGCAGGCTCGCGACCCGGCCCCAGGACGGCGACCACGCTGGATGCCCGGCCGGCAGGAACGGATCGTAGGCCGTGACCTCCATGCCCAAGGCGGCGGCCCGCTGGGCGGTCTCCCGGGCGATGGAGCCGTAGCCCACGAGGCCGAGGCGCTTGCCGGCAATCTCCCGGCCCATCAGCCTGCCCCGGGGCCACGCTCCGGCGGCGACGTCCGCCGTCGCGCCGTAGGCCCCGCGCAGGAGGAGCATCGCCGTGGCGATGACGTACTCGGCCACCGAGACGTCGTTCGCCCCCGTCGCCGGGATCACCGTGATCCCCCGATCCCGGCAAGCCCCCTGATCGATGTTGTCGAGGCCGACGCCGAGGCGGCCGACCACCCGCAGGGCGGGCCCGGCGGCGAGGAGGGCGGCGCTCACCTGCGTCCGGTTGCGGACAATCAGCCCCCGCGCCCCGGCGAGCGCCGCCCGGAGGTCGTCGGGCCGGTCCACCAAGCCGGGGTCGTAGGCCACGTCGAAACCCGAGAGGGCCTCGCGGATCGCATCCTCGTCCATGAACTCCGTGATGACGATGTCCGGCATGGGAGGATCCTCTCAGGAAGATTGGCCAAAATCGTCATTGCGAGCGTAGCGAAGCAATCCAGGGACACGCCACAGTCGGAAGTGGCCCGCCCGCCCCTGGATTGCTTCGCTGCGCTCGCAATGACGGCGCAGGGGAGCCTCAGATCGCGGCGATCTCGGCCAGGAGCTTGGGGTCGACGGCCAAGCCCTCCCGCTCGGCCTTGCGGCGCAGGCCGAGGCGGCGCTGGCCGGGCAGGCGGGCGCCGGGCTGGTCCTCGATGGAGGCGGCGAGCAGGGCAAAGCGGTCCAATGTGCCCTCTCCGAAGGCTTCCGGGGCGAAGGCGAGGATCAGCTGGCCGGTGCCGGGCGGGCCACCCTTGTCGTCGAGGAAGGACGAGGCGTCGGCCGCGAAGGTCGAGCCCGTCAGGCCGGCGGCCAGGAGCTCGACCATGAGCGCGAGGGCCGTGCCTTTGGCGTCGCCCAGGGGCAGCATGGTGCCGGCGAGCGCCGCCGTGGCGTCGGTGGTCGGGCGGCCCTCCGCATCGACGGCCCAGCCCTCGGGGATCGGCTCATTCCGCTGCTTGGCGGCGACGATGTTGCCCCGGGCCACCTTCGATAGGGACAGGTCCACAACGATCGGCTCCCGCCCCGGCAGGGGGCAGGCGAAGGCGATCGGGTTCGTGCCGAACACCGCCCGCTTGCCGTTCCAGGGGGCGATGGCGGCCGGCGTGTTGGCGAACAGCAGGGCGACGAGACCCTGGCTCGCCAGATCCTCCACGAACAGTCCCGCCGCGCCGCAATGGTGGGAGCGGCGGATGGCGGCGGCCGCGAGCCCGCTGTCCCGCGCCATGGCGGGGAGCGCCGTAAGGGCGAGCGCCAAGGCCGGGTAGGCGAAGCCATGCGCGGCGTCGATGGCCGCCACCGCCGGGCGCGGGCGCTCCAGGGTGGGCGTCGCGTGGCCGTCGATCTTGCCGGCCTTGGCCTGGGCCGCGTAGCTCGGCACCCGCGACAGGCCGTGACCCTTCAACCCGTCCGCCTCGGCCCGCACCAGGGCGGAGGCGACGTACCGGGCATTGTCCGGCGCTGTGTTCGCCCGGACCAGGGCGTCGCTCACCAACGTCTCGGCGTCCGGGATCGTGAGGGTGTCGGCCATGATGCCCTGCTGCGTTCAGTTGTCCGTCGTGATCCCACACTCGTCCTCATCCTGAGGTGCTGCGGAGCAGCCTCGAAGGAGATCTCCAGATCGCGCGCGATCCCTGGAGCCCTCCTTCGAGGCCCGCCGAAGCGGGCACCTCAGGATGAGGGGTGGGGTCGGATCAGCCTAACGATGTGCGAGACCGGAGGCGTCACGCACTGCGATAGAGCTTCGTCATCACGAATTCCCGGTGGCCGAGGGATTCGGCCGCCGTGAGCCGGCCGTTGGCCGTGCGCACCACCATGTCGATCAGCGCGTCGCCCGCCGCATCCAGCGTCATGTCCCGGCGGAGCACGCCGGTCACGTCCACGTCGATGTGCTCGCCCATCGTGCGCAGGGTCTTCGGGTTGCCGCTGATCTTGATCACCGGCACGATCGGGTTACCGATCACGTTGCCCTGGCCCGTCGGGAAGGTGTGGATCACGTAGCCCGCCGCCGCCATCAGGGTCACGCATTCGGCCGCCGCCGAGGACGTGTCCATGTAGTAGAGGCCCGGACCCTTGGCCGGGGCTTCCGCCGGCTGCAGGGCGTCGATGTAGCGGCACTCCCGGCCGATCTTCTCGAGGTTGCCGAGGGCCTTTTCCTCGATCGTGGTCAGGCCGCCTGCGATGTTGCCCTTGGTCGGCTGCGAATCCGACAAGTCGTCGGTCTTGTGCGCCTCGATCACGTCTTCCTGGTACGCTTTCCACATCGCGTACCACTTCTCAGCGATTTCGGGGCTGGCGGCCCGCTCGCGGCAGAGGTGCTCGGCGCCGGTGATCTCGGAGGTCTCGCCGAACACGCCGTAGATCCCGTGGGGGATCAGCTTGTCGTACATGTTGCCCACCGTCGGGCAGGAGGCGAGGCCCGTCGTGGTGTCGGACTCGCCGCACTTGGTCGAGACCCACAGATCAGTGATCGGGCATTCCTCCTTGGGCAATTCGCTCGCCCATTGCAGGAGGCGCTTGGCGGCGTAGCTCGCCTTGGCGATGGTGGCGATGTCGCCGTGGCCCTCGATGCCGAAGCCCACCACCGGCTTGCCGGTCTTGGCGATGCCCTCGACCACGCGGGAGGTCCAGCCGTCCTCGATGCCGATCACCACCACGGCGGCGACGTTCGGGTTCGAGCCGATGCCGATGAGGGTGCGGAAATGGATCTCCAGATCCTCGCCGAACTGCAACCGGCCATAGGCGTGCGGCAGGGCCATCGTGCCCTTCACGTTGTTGGCTACCGCCTCGCAGGAGGCGTTCGACAGGTCGTCGAGGGGCAGGAGGACGACGTGGTTGCGCACGCCGACCCGCCCGTTCTCCCGGCGCCAGCCCATGAAGGTGGCGTTGGCGTAGTCCGCCGAGGCGCGCGTCGTCGGCAGCGCCTTGGTGGTGAACTGGTCGGGGGCCCCGCCGGCATAGGCGGCGGGCATGGAATGCTCGAAGGCAGCCTGCAAGCTCATGGGATCCTCACCACCGCTTCGTCTTGAGATTGTGGGTGTGGACGTGCTCGCCCTTGGCGATGTCGGCCACGGCCTTGCCGATGTCCTGGCCGTACTTCCACACCGTGTCGCCGGACTTGATGTCCTTGAGGGCGACCTTGTGGCCGATGGGGATCTCCTGCTTGGCCGTCAGCCGGAAGTCCGAATTGTCGTGCGTGACGACGCACAGCATGTCCGTTCCGGCATTGAGATTCTCGACCACGACGACACCCACCGAGTCCTTGGGGTCGTGGACGAGGAGTTGGGGAACTCCCATTGCGCGCCTCCCGCTGCTTTGGTCCGCCGGTCTTGTATAAGACCTAAGAATGGGCGGTCAAGGCCGAAGGCGGCCTCCGCCGCGATTGTAGACGAAGGGGGTCGTGTCGCGACGCCGCCCCGGGAACCTCACGCCCGCGCGTCGTCGGCATCGATGATATCGGCCGAGTAGCGGTTCTCCCGGGTGTCGCAGCGGCTGATGCGCAGTTCCACTGGGCGCCCGCTCACGTCGAAGGCGACACGGACGATCTCCAGGAGCGGCGACCCCTCCGGCAGGCCAAGGGCTTCGGCCTCCTCCTGCCCGGCGGCGATGGCCTGAAGCCGCTCCTGCACGCGGGTAATCAGGATGCCGTGGCGCTCCTGATAGATTACGTACATCTCCTCGCTCATCTCTTCCGTCGTCGGCAGGTCGAGGACGGGGATGATCGCGGCCGGCACGACCACGAACTCGTAGATCGACGGGGTGTCGCCGAAGGTCCGCACCCGTGTGACGGCGTGCAGGGGCTCGCCCTCGGACAAGGCCAGCTGCCGAGCCTCCTCGGCCGTCGCCGGGCGGATTCCTTGGGCGATCAGCCGGCTCTTGGGGGAAAGCCGCGTGCCCTCGGGCGTGACGATGCGGAAGAAGCGGAACAGCACCGTGTCGCGGGCGTGGCGGGCGACGTAGGTGCCGACGCCCTGTCGCCGGACGATCAGCTTCTCGCCCTCGAGGGCGATCAAGGCCTTGCGCACGGTCCCCTGGCTTACCCCGTATTCGGCGGCGAGTTCGTGCTCGGTCGGCAGCAGGTCGCCCGGCTTCCAGGCGCCCTCCGCGATCCGCGTGGTGATAAGGGACTGGATCTGCGCGTAAAGGGGCCTCAGCTCCGGCTTGAAGGGGGCGGTGGGATGGTCGTTCATCGCGGACTCGGGAGGACGGCGCAGCGGGGCCTTGACGACGTCAGATATCTTATATAAGACCTCTCGACCAGCGCCATGGCAGACCCCCGGACAAGGGGGCGCAACGATCCGGCCAAGCCGGTTCTACCACAAGGTATCCTGGGAGGGAGCGATGAGGCGAAACGCCGGCATCGGCGGGGGCAAGCGCCCCGCCCGCATGCATGATCATTCCCGGCTCCGATGCATCGGTGTCGTGCATCGCCGCGTCCTCGATCTTCCTGCCGATCCTTCCGCCCCGTATTATTCCTAGCGCAGAGCCCCGCCGCGACCGAAGCCGCGCCTGCGACGGGACCCTCAGACATTCGCCTCCGGCCCGCTCCCGGTTCGGGAGACCGCGGCCGGACGCTTCGCGGCCCTTGCCCTCAGCCCCGGAGTCGTCGAGACATGACAGCGAACGCCCCCTCTTCCCCGCCCCGCCGGGAAGGGACCGACCGCAGGACCATCGCCCTCCTCGCCTTCTCGGCGACCTCGGGCGTGCTGGTCGAGTTCTACGACTTCTTCATCTTCGGCTATGCGGCGGCAAGCGCCTTCCCGCACATCTTCTTCCCGAACATCTCGCCGACTTGGGCGCTGATCTTCTCGTACCTGACCTTCGGCGCCGGTTTCCCGGCCCGCCTGCTCGGGGCCTTCCTGTTCGGACATTTCGGCGACCGGGCGGGGCGGAAGACGTCCTTCCTGATCAACATCCTGATCGTCGGGGCCACGACCTTCATGGTGGGGCTGCTGCCGGGCTACGACACGATCGGCATGGCCGCGCCGATCCTGCTCATCACCCTGCGGATCATCCAGGGGATCGGCCTCGGGGGCGAATTCGGCGGCGCGGCCTCCCTGCTCGCGGAGTTCGGTGCCACCCGCAAGCACCGGGCCTTCTGGGTGTCGCTGGCCAACCTCGGCATCCCCGGCGGGGCGATGGCGGCGAGCGCGGTGCTGTTCCTCCTGGCCGACAGTTTCTCGACCTACGGCTGGCGGATCGCCATGCTCCTGTCCGTGGTCGTGGTGGTGCCGGGCCTCCTCGCCCGCTCCAAGCTGGCGGATTCACCCCTCTTCGAGCAGCTCAAGGCGAAGGACGAACTGTCCAAGATGCCGAGCCTTGATGTCACGCGGACGCACTGGCGGCCGATCCTGCTGCTCGCCCTGTTCTGCGCCTTCCAGCAGATGGACGGCTATGTCAGCGGCACCTATGCCATCTCTTTCATGAAATCGGCGGGGATCCCCCTCGCGACGACGGCGGTGATCATCTTCGTCGCGCGGATCGGCGACATCCTCGGGGTGGTGATCAGCGGCCCCGCCGCCGACCTGATGCGCCGCAAGACCGTGGGCTACCTCGCCGTGGTCCTGACGGCGATCCTGTCGGTCCCCTACGCCCTGGCGATCCTCCACCAGGAGGTCTGGCTGGTGCTGGGCCTGCAGTTCGTCATCACCCTATTGGGGGTCGGGATCCTGCACGGGCTGGCGCCGATCCTCACCTCCGAGAGCTTCCCCACCAAGTACCGCTATTCCGGCGCGGGCATCTCCTACAGCCTTTCGGCGATCCTTGGCGGCGGCATCGCGCCGCCCTTGCTGGCCGGGCTCATCGGGACGGACGTGGCCGGGAACTGGTATTTCATCCCCGTCGTGTACGGCATCTACGCGGTGATCGCCGTCGCGGCCCTTTCGCTGACGCCTGAAACACGCCACCGCCGCCTTGACGAGACCCCCGAGGCGGGCGAAGCGCCGGAGACGATGCGGGCGAAGATCGTGCGCGGATCGCCCGCGTGAACACAGCGCCGGCCGGAGGAGACGAGCGATGATCGGCAGGCGAGATGTCCTGAAAGCCCTGGCGCTCGGCGTGGGAGGTGCGGGCCTCTCCGGGCGGAGCGTGCTGGCCGGCGAGGTCACGCTGCCCTTCGGCAACGGCGAGCGGTTCCTGGTCGCCTATCCCGGCAAGCGCCCGCTCCTGCAGATGACGGCCCGGCCGCCGCAGCTGGAGACGCCGTTCTCGGTTTTCGACGAGGGGGCGATCACCCCCAACGACGCCTTCTTCGTCCGCTACCACCTCGCCGACATTCCGACCCGGATCGACCCGGTCGCCTTCCGCGTCGAGGTGAAGGGCCATGTCGATCGGCCGCTCTCCCTGTCGCTTGCCGACCTCAAGGGGATGGGCGGCACGGAGGTCGTGGCGGTCAACCAGTGCTCGGGCAATTCCCGCGGCTTCTTCACGCCGCGCATGGCCGGCGGGCAGCTCGCCAACGGCGCCATGGGCTGCGCCCGCTTCACCGGCGTGCCCCTGAAGGCGGTGCTCGCCAAAGCCGGCGTGAAGGCCGGCGCCGTGCAGGTGTCCTTCGAGGGGCTCGACGGGCCGGTCCTGCCGGAGACGCCCGACTTCGCCAAGGCCCTCACCCTCGACCACGCGAGCGACGGCGAAGTGATGCTGGCTTGGGGTATGAACGGGCAGGACCTGCCCTGGCTCAACGGCTTCCCCCTGCGCCTGGTCGTGCCGGGCTATTACGGCACCTACTGGGTCAAGCACCTCAACGCGGTGACCGTGCTCGACAAGCCCTTCGAGGGCTTCTGGATGAAGACCGCCTACCGCATCCCGGACAATGCCTGCGCCTGCACCGAGCCGGGCAAGGCACCGGACAAGACCGTGCCGATCGGCCGGCTTAACGTCCGCTCGTTCGTGACGAACCTCAGCGACGGGGCGCAGGTGAAGGCCGGGCGGGCGAACCTGCGCGGCATCGCCTTCGACGGCGGCTCGGGCATCAAGGCCGTGGAAGTCTCCGCCGACGACGGCCAAACCTGGAGCGGGGCGACGCTCGGCCAGGATCTCGGCCGCTACGCCTTCCGCACCTGGACCGCGGACCTCGACCTGACGCCGGGGGGCCATGCCCTGCGCGTCCGGGCGACGGGCAACGACGGTGGCACGCAGCCGATGGAGCCGCGCTGGAACCCGGCCGGGTACATGCGCAACGTGGTCGAGACCACCCGCGTCACGGCGGCTTGAAGGGGGACAGGATGACGAGGTTTGTCGGATCGGTGGCGTTCCTCCTCGCCCTCGGCGGCCCCCTGGCCGCGGCGCCGCAGGATATGGCCCTGCCCGAGCCCACGGCTCAGCTGAAAGCTCCCGCCGACCAGGGCCACGCGGCGGGGTTCGAGGCGGCGCAGGGCAATTGCATGACATGCCATTCGGTCGATTACATCGCGATGCAGCCGCCGGGGAAGGGACCGGCCTTCTGGGAGTCCGAGGTGACCAAGATGGTCAAGGTCTACAAGGCGCCCGTCGCGGAGGCGGACGCGAAGGCCATCGCCGCCTATCTTGGGGCGACGTACTAGACATACTAAGAGTCCGGCCGGACAGCCGATTTTCCCTCACGCCCCCTGAACCTCAGGACGAGGTCGAGGGTGAAAGAACCACTGACTTCTCGGTTGGATATTGAGGGCGGCGCGCCCTCACTGCACGCGCATGATCTGGATGACCGCCGGGGTGATGATGACCACGAAGAGCACCGGCAGGAAGAACAGGATCATCGGCACGGTCAGCTTCGGCGGCAGGGCGGCGGCCTTCTTCTCGGCCTCGATCATGCGCAGGTCGCGGCTTTCCTGGCTGAGCACCCGCAGGGCCTGACCCACGGGGGTGCCGTAGCGCTCGGCCTGGCTGAGGGCGGTGGCCACCGCCTTCACCGGCTCAAGCCCGGTGCGCATCACGAGGTTCTCGTAGGCGAGGCGCCGGTCCGGCAGGAACGACATCTCGGCCACCATCACGGCGAGTTCCTCCGCGAGCACCACCGAGGAGACCGCGATCTCGGTGCTCACCTTGCGGAAAGCGTTCTCGATCGCCATCCCCGATTCGACGCAGATCAGGGTCAGGTCGAGGGCGTCGGGCCACGCCTTGCGGATCTCCGTCTGCCGCTTCTTGGCGGCGTTGACGAGGAACAGTTCCGGCGCCTTGATGCCGAGGAAGGCCGCGGCGATCACCATGGCGAAGCGCATCAGGTAGGAGACGTCGATCGCTTCCAGGATGAAGAGGTAGAACACCGCGGCAATGAAGGCGCCGACCGGTGCCACGAGGCGGAAGAACAGGAAGGCGGTCTCCGCCCCTTGCCCGCGATAGCCCGCCATGAGGAGCTTGCGCTTGGCGGTGTCCGTGCCGAGCCAGCGGCGCAGATTGTACCGCTCCACGATGTCCTTCATGTAGGCCTTGGGCTCGGTGCGCAGGCTCCCCTTGGTGGAGACCTTCTCGCGCTCCCGCCGTCGGATGATCTCGCGCTCGTCGCTCACGAGCTTCATCCGCTTGCCGAGCTTGTCCGGCTCCAGGAAGGACTGCGCCAGGGCGAAGGCGGTGACGGCCGCCGCCAGGGCCGCCAGCACCATGCCCACGAAGTGCGGGTCGAACAGCTTGTCGGCGATCGCGTCGATCATGGCGTTCCCGTCAGATCTCGAAGGCGATCATCTTCTTGATGACCAGGATTCCCAGGGTCATCCAGATCGCCGAGCCCACGAGGGCGATCTTGCCGGCATCGGTGGTCCAGAGCAGCGAGATGTAGTCGGGGCTCGTGAGCGTGGTGATGCCCGCCACGCCGAAGGGCAGGGCCGCGATGATGGAGGCCGAGGCCTTCGCCTCCATGCTCATCGCCTGGATCTTGCCGCGCATCTTGGCCCGGTCGCGGAGCACCCGGGACAGGTTGTTCAGCGCCTCGGAGAGGTTGCCGCCCGATTGCTGCTGGATGTTGATCACGATCGAGAAGAAGTTGACCTCCGCGGTCGGGACCCGCTCGTGCAGGCGGGAGACCGCCTCACCGAGGGACAGGCCCAGCGCCTGGGTCTCGACGATGGTGCGGAACTCGCTGCGCAGGGGCTCCTCCGCCTCGCGGGAGACCATGCGGAAGCAGTCGCCCACGGGAATGCCGGTCTTGATGCCGCGCACCACCACATCGACGGCGTTGGGCAGTTCCTTGTTGAACTTCGCCACCCGGCGGAGGCGCAGGCGGCGCAGGAGCAGGGGCGGCAGGCCCAGGCTTCCGAAGAACACGCCCCCCAGGGCGGCGAACGGGCTGTCCGTCATCAGGAACAGGATGAAGCCGACGACGAATCCGCTCCCGCCCGCGAAGGTCCAGTAGGTCCGCTTCGACCAGTCGAGCCCCGCCCGGGCGATCTTGAGCTCCAGGGTGACTTTGGTGGCGCCCTTGGCCTTGGCCTCGATCTCGCTCAGGGTCTTGGCGACCTGGTCGCGCCGGTTCACGCCGCCGCCCCGGCCCGACGCCGTGGTGGGGGTGACGGCGATGAGCTTCAGCCGCCGGTTCGCCCGGCGCTCCCCGGGTAGCAGGGCGATGATCCCGGCATAGGTCATCAGGGCGACGGCGACCCCCACGAGACCCGTGGCGATGGGCAGGCCGGGCAGGAGCGCGCCGAGATCGGGCATCGCCTCATGCCCCTTCGACGACTTCGGCCGCGTCGAGGGCCGCGCCGAGGCGGGCTTCGAGGCCGTAATAGCGGGCCCGCTCCCAGAATCGGGGGCGGCCGACGCCCGTCGCCCGGTGGCGGCCGATGATCTTCCCGTTCGCGTCCTCGCCGAGGATGTCGTAGAGGAAGATGTCCTGGGTGGTGATGACCTCGCCCTCCATCCCGAGCACCTCGGTGATGTGGGTGATGCGCCGGGACCCGTCGCGCAGGCGCGACGCCTGGATGATCACGTCGATCGAGCCGCAGATCATCTCTCGCAGGGTCTTGGAGGGCAGGGTGAACCCGCCCATCGAGATCATCGACTCGATACGCGACAGGCATTCCCGCGGGCTGTTGGCGTGGAGCGTGCCCATCGAGCCGTCGTGGCCGGTGTTCATGGCCTGGAGGAGGTCGAACGCCTCCGGGCCGCGCACCTCGCCGACGATGATCCGTTCGGGCCGCATGCGCAGGCAGTTCTTGACGAGGTCGCGCATCGTCACCTGCCCCTGGCCCTCCATGTTGGGCGGGCGGGTTTCCAGGCGGACCACATGGGGCTGCTGCAGTTGCAGCTCGGCGGCGTCCTCGCAGGTGATCACCCGCTCGTCGTGCTCAATATAGGCCGTCAGGCAGTTCAGCAGGGTGGTCTTGCCCGAGCCGGTACCGCCCGAGATCACGACGTTGCAGCGGGATTGCCCGATGACCTTGAGCACCTCCGCCCCCTCCGGCGAGATCGCGCCGAAGCGGACGAGCTGGTCGAGGGTCAGCTTGTCCTTCTTGAACTTACGGATCGTCAGGGTCGGGCCGTCGATGGAGAGCGGCGGCGCGATGACGTTGACGCGGGATCCGTCGGGCAGGCGCGCGTCGCAGATCGGCGAGGCGTCATCGACCCGGCGTCCGACTTGGCTCACGATGCGCTGGCAGATGTTCATCAACTGCTGGTTGTCGCGGAAGCGCACGCTGGTAAGCTGGATCTTGCCGGCGACTTCGATGAAGGTCCGCCCGGCGCCGTTGACCATGATGTCGGCGATGTCGTCCCGGGCAAGCAGCGGCTCCAGGGGGCCGTAGCCGAGGACGTCGTTGCAGATGTCGTCGAGCAGTTCCTCCTGCTCGGAGATCGACAGGACGATGTTCTTGAGGCCGATGATTTCCGTGACGATGTCGCGGATTTCCTCGCGGGCGGTCTCCGCGTCGAGGTGGGCGAGCTGGGTGAGGTCGATGGCCTCGATCAACGCGCCGAAGATCAGGCTCTTGGTACGATAGTACTCGTCAGAACGCGCGGCCTCGACCACGATCGGGGCCGGGCGCGCCGGTTGCGGTGCCTCCCGCGACGCCGCGGGCAGCGGGGCAGGGGCGGGCTGGACGAACCGCGGCTGCGGGATAGGGGCAGGCGCGGGCGCCGAACCGGTTTGCCGTCTACCGAACATGGAGATCACGGACCCGCATCACGAGGCCTTGCGGCGGGGGGCGAAGCGCGCGAGCAGCGGCTCGAACAGGCTGGAACTGGTCTTCCGCCGCCCCTCGGTCCGGCCGATGGCGCTGGCGGCGAGGTCGGCGAACAGCTCCGCGACCTTCGAGCCCGGCTGCACTTCGGCGATCATCTGGCCGTTATTGGCGGCGGTGCCGAACAGGACCGGGTCGAAGGGGATGGTCGCCGCCAGCGGCGCGTCGAGGGCCTTGCCGAATTCGACCGCGCCGATCTCCGGCCGCTTGGCCATGCCGCTGCCGTTCAGGATCACCCGCGGGGGGGCATCGTTGGGACGGCCGTTCTTGAGGGCGCCGAGGAGGTTCTTGGCGTTGCGCAGGCTGGCGAGGTCCGGCCCGGCCACGACGAAAATCTCGTCGGCGGCTGACAGAACCCGCTTCGTCCAGGCGTTCCACTGGTGCGGCACGTCGAGGACGAGGCAAGGCACGCTCGCCCGCAGGTGCTCGATGAGCACGTCGAAGGCCGGCTCGGAGAGGTCGATCGTCCGGTCGAGGCTGGCCGGGGCCGAGAGCAGGCTGAGGTTGTCGCTGCACTTCGAGAGCAGGCGCTCCACCAGGGCGGCGTCCAGGCGCTCGGGGGCGAAGACCGCCTCGGCGATACCCTGCGGCGGGTCCTGGTTGAAGTTGAGGGACGCGGTGCCGAAGGCGATGTCGAGATCGGCGATCACGGTCGGAACGCCCTGGCCCCGGGCGATGGACCACGCGAGATTGTGGGACACGGTCGAGGCGCCGATCCCGCCCCGGACGCCGAACACGGCGATGGAGCGGCCGATGGGCTTCACCCCCGCCGCGGTGAACATCTCGGAGATCGCGGCGATCAGCGTCAGCGGATCGACCGGCGCCATCAGGTAGTCGGAGACCCCCCGCTGGAGGAGCTGGCGGTAGAGCGTCACGTCGTTCAGGTGGCCGATCACCAGAACGCGGGTGCCCTCGTCGCAGACCTCGGCCAGGGCATCCAGGCATTCCAGCGGCTTGGAGCGGGAGCCCTGCACTTCGATGACGATCACGTTGGGGGTCGGCGCTTGGCGGAACGCCTCGATGGCCGCCGCGCCGCCGCCCATGCGGACCTTCACCCGGGCGCGCTGCATGCGCCTGTCCTCGGCGGCCGCCTCGATCATGGCGGCCGTCTCGGACACCTCGCAGAACGCCTGGATCGTGATCCGGGGCACCGGGGCGATCACCCGCTCGGCTGCCTCGCTCTGCTCCGCCATCACAGGACTCTCGGGTTGAACACGCATCGGTTTCGCCGGGATCGGACGACCCCGGCGGGACATGGTCGTCGGGCGGCCCTGGATGCGTCCTCCATCCCCGAGGGATGACAGAAGGCGCTTAAGGTCGTCTGTCTTTCCGCGTCATCGCCCGACGCACCTGTACCCGATACGGCGGACGACGGTTTAGTTGCCCACCTGGGCCTTCACGGAAGTCTGCCCATCTTGGCGCCACTGGGTTGACGGATCCTTGCCATCGCGCAGCTGGCCGACGTCGCGGATGCGCTTGACGGCGTCGATCCGGCCCTCCTGGCGTCCGCGGACGAGATCGACCGGGTCGGCGACCTGGGCGGCGACGGCCGTCTGGGTCGAGCAGCCGAAGTTCCACACCGGGCGGTTGCTGTTGTCGAAGGCGAAATCGCTGCCGCCCAGGTCCTGGGGCCAGGTCCCGCAGGCGTCAGCCACCTTGGCCTGCATCCGGGTGAAGCTCAGGCGGATCGGCGCTGCGAGGTCGGGGGCGGCGACGGCGTAGGGGCTCGCGACGATGTCGCTGCGCCCGACGCCGTCCTGCCCCGCCCGCTGCAGGACGAGGCCGGCGGTGCGCGCGGTGGCCGCCGCCCGGGCCGGGGGCAGGCCGCGGGGCACCTCCATGAGCACGCCCCCCCGGCCGAAGCGCCGGTATTCGAGCATGAACGCATCGACGTCGTCCGCCTGCCGCGGATCGAGGTGGCCGGGGCCGGTGGGGAAGATGTCGAGGCTGCGGCCCGCATCCGTGAGGACGATCGGGTGGCGGGCCCGGTAGTCGCTGGTGCCGATCGCCCCGGTGACCGGGGGATCGCCCTTGCAGGCGCCGGCCAGGGCCGCGAGGAGGCAGGCGGAGAGCAGGCGCATCCCGGCGCGGGATGGGGCCGGCGAGGGGGCGGGCGGCGGGCGTCCGGTCATCGGCATCCTCGGCGGCGGCGGCCGCTCTGGGGGGAAGGGCAAGGGCGGATCACGGGTGGATCACGGGCTACTCGACGATGAAGCCGACGCGGCCGCGGTAGGTCGGGGCCAGCGGCTGCGCGCCGGCCTTGCCGTAGAGGCGGTTGAACTGGCCGAGCAGGATGGCCTGCGAGTCGGACGTGTCGACGAAGTTGTCGTCGGGCCTCGTGGCCTGGCGCGGTTCCATGGGCTTGGCGATGTAGGGGGTGACCATGATCATCAGCTCCGTCTCCTGGCGCTGGTAGTCGCGGGAGCGGAACAGGGCGCCGAGGATCGGCAGGTTGATCAGGCCCGGCAGGCCGGTCAGCGCCTGCTTGTTGACCTGCTGGATCAGGCCCGCGGTCATCATCACGCCGCCGGAGGGCAGTTCCACCGTCGTCTCGGAGCGGCGGACCCGGGTGCCGGGCACGGAGACCGAGGCCGAGCCGAACGTGTAATTGAAGCTCTGCTGCGGATCGATCTCGGTCACGTCGGTGGCGACGCGGATCGAGATGCGGTTGTCGGCCAGCACCACGGGGGTGAACGACAGGGCCACGCCGTATTGCTTGAACTCGATACCCGGGGTGCAGGAGCCGGTGGTGCAGGCCGCCGAGGACGGGACAGGGAACTCGCCGCCCGCCAGGAACTTCGCCGCCTCGCCGGAGATGGCGGTGAGGGTCGGCTCGGCCAGGATGCGCGAGACGCCGGCCTGCTCCAGGGCCTTCAGGGTCGCGGTGAGGGAGAAGCCCGCCCCCCGCGCCGAGGCCTGGAACTGGCCGCTGCCCGTGCTGCCGCCGGTGATCGGGAAGGCCGTGGGGTTGGACAGGCCGGTCAGGGTGGGATCGGCGATGTTGCCGAGGGGATTGATCGCCGACCAGTTGCCGTTGAGGTTCACGCCGAACTGCTTGATGACGTTGCGCGAGACCTCCATCACGGTGACGCGGAGCATCACCTGATCCTTGTTGCGGATCGTGAGGTTGTTGATCACCGCACCGCGCACGCCGGCCGCGACGCCGCCGGTGGAACCCCCGCCCGTCGCCCCGCCGCCGCCGAGCCCGACGAAGGCGTTGGAGATGTCGATGGCCTGCTGCGCCTCGGCCGAAGAGTTCACCGAGCCCGACAGGAGCACCGAGGCGCCGGACGAGCGCACGTCGAACCGCCCCGCCGGGATGCTCTGCACCAGCAGGTCGCGCAGGGTGGTGAGGTTGAGGTCACGGGCCACCGTGACGTCGAGGGCGGCGATCTGCCGGCCCTCCGCATCCATGATGAAGATGGTGGTGGCACCGTCGGCCATGCCAATGACGAAGACCTTGCGGGTCGAGCGGACCACCGCGTTGGCCACGGCGGGGTTGGCCACGAACACTTCCTTGGCGTCCCGCGGCAGGTCCACGATGATCGAGCGACCGGCGGTGAGTTCCACCCGGCGGCTGGTATTCGCCTCCGTGGCGCCCACGGTGACCACCGGCGCCGGCCCGATGGACCCGCGGTCCTGCGATCCGCGCAGCTGCGCTGAGGCCGGCCCGGCGGGCAGGGCGGTCAGGGCGGCGAGCGCCAGGGCGCCGAGGCGGCGCGGCCGGGCGGCGGCCCGGAGGGGGGTGGCGCGGAGGGAGGCTGCGCGAAGGTTCATGGCGCGGTCTTTCATGGCGCTCACGGCGTGTGCTGCTGGGCGATGCCGAAGCGGACCACGGTTAGCCCCCGGTCGATGGCGGCCTGCTCGGTGGCGGGCGCATCGGCATCGGCGGTATGGCCCGCATCGGCGAGGCTGCGCAGGGACAGGGAGAGCGAGCCGATCTTCTGGGCGAGCGTCACCGTCTCCGCCTGGGCGGGGGTCAGGGCCAGCGTCGCCGTCTCCCCCGTGACGACGTTGGTGCCGTTCTTCTCCTGGATGAGCTGGCCCACGGCCAGCACCCGGATGTCGCGCAGGATGGTCTGCGACATCTGAACGTCGGAGCCGGCGGCCTTGGAGGCGGCGTCGTCGCGGTAGGTGCGGATCACGTCCACCCGGTCGTTGGGCAGGATGAAGCCGCCGGCGGAATTGGTGCCCCGGCTGTCGGTGACGATGGCCACGGCCCGCATGCCGGAGGGCAGGATCGCGGCCATGAAGCCGCTCTCCGGGCGCACCAGCTTCTGGGCGCGGATCGGCTCGCCTGCCAGGAAGGCGGACCGGACAGTCGCGCCGATCGTGGTTTCCAACGCCTGAGGGTTCGTCTTGCGGGTGACGAAGCCGGGGGAGAGGGCCGAATCGGGCCAGGGCTGCCAGCGCAGGTCCGCGGCCTGGAGCACCTGCCCCATCGGCTCGTCCGCCGCCGCCACCAGCACGTCCGTCGTGGGCGGGGGCGGTGCCTGCACGACCTTCTCCGTCGGCGGCGGAGGCGGGGGGCTTCCGCCCATGAGGTAGGCCGCCCCGCTGCCCGCGAGGAGGGCGATGCCGAGGACGGCGAGGCGGGCGGGTTTCATCGGGCTTCCGGTCGGACCTGGATATTACGGAGCGCCGGATCGGCGGATGGACCGGAGGTTGCGCCCGATTGGTGTAAACATGGTTAAATCTCCCTCACCGGACGCTGCGCGTGGCTTTCCGAAAATGGCGCGAGGGGAGGTGCAAACCGTCACCGTTGCGCGGTCCCCGCCGTGGCGCAGCCTTCGCGCTTGTCCTACCCTCGCGGTCGACCCGGCCCGTCAGCAGGCCGGGGAATCACGACGACGGGATGGGACGCATGGTGAAGGCAATCGGCGGCGCGGCGCTCGCGGCCGCCCTCGCGGGAACGGTGCTCGGTTCGGGCCCCGCCGCGGCACAGGCCCCCGCACAGGGGGCCTTCTCCGGCAACGTGGTGCGGATCGGCATCCTCAACGATCAATCCGGCCTCTATGCCGAGTTCGGCGGGGTCGGCTCGATCGAGGCGGCAAAGATGGCCGTCGAGGACATGGGCGGGAAGGTCGGCGGCGTGCCGATCGAGATCGTCTCGGCCGACCACCAGAACAAGCCGGACATCGCATCGGGAATCGCCCGGCAATGGTACGACCGCGATGGGGTCGATGCCATCATGGAGCTCACCACCTCCTCGGTGGCGCTGGCCGTCCAGGGCCTGTCGAAGGAAAAGAAGAAGATCACCATCACCACGGGGGCCGCGTCCAGCGACCTCACCGGCAAGGCCTGCACCCCCTACGGCTACCACTGGGCCTACGACACCCACGCGCTGGCCGTCGGCACCGGCGGGGCCCTGACCCGGGCGGGGGGCAAGACGTGGTTCTTCCTCACGGCCGACTATGCCTTCGGCACGGCCCTGGAGAACGACACCTCTGCGGTGGTGAAGGCCAATGGCGGCTCGGTGGTCGGCTCCGTGCGTCATCCCCTGTCGAGCCAGGACTTCTCGTCGTTCCTGCTCCAGGCGCAGGGCTCGAAGGCGCAGGTGATCGGGCTGGCCAATGCCGGCCTCGATACCTCGAACTCCATCAAGCAGGCGGCCGAGTACGGCATCACCGACGGCGGCCAGAAGCTCGCCGCGCTGCTGTTCACCCTGTCCGAGGTCCACGGCCTCGGCATCAAGGCGGCGCAGGGCCTGACCCTGACGGAGGGCTGGTACTGGGATCTCAACGACGAGACCCGCGCCTTCGGCCAGCGGTTCATGAAGCGCACCGGCCGGATGCCGAACATGATCCAGACGGGCACATATTCGGCGGTGCTTTCCTACCTCAAGGCGGTCAAGGCAGCCGGCACGGACGAGACCGATGCAGTCAACGCCAAGTTGAAATCCCTGCCGGTGGACGACGTGTTTTCCCATAACGGCCACGTCCAGCAGACGGGGCTGATGGTGCACGACATGTACCTGTTCGAGATCAAGAAGCCCGCCGATTCGAAGGGCGAGTGGGATCTCTACAAGTTGGTCTCCACCATCCCCGGCAAGGAAGCCTACGCGACGGAAGCCGAGAGCGGCTGTCCGCTGGTGGCGGGGAAGTAGGGACGGCAACCAAAAGCCCGCACCCGGGCGCAGGATGGTCATCCCCTCTCCCCGTCTTGCGGGGAGAGGGGGACCCGGGCTTTCTGCGATCAGAGATTGGAAACACGGTTCCGGCGGGGCGCCCGCCTCACCGCTACCCGGCCCAGACCTCCCGGTACAGCACCGCGATCTCCTCGGCTCCCGGCACGCGCGGGTTGTTGCCCGGCGAGCCGGAGGCCAGCGCCTGCTGGGCCATGGTGGGGATCAGGGCCTCCCACCGTGCGGCGTCGAGGCCGTATTCCTGCGGGCTCGGCACGTCGAGATCGTCGTTCAGGGCGCGCAGTTCCGCCACCAGGGCCTCCACCGCCGCCTCGTCGCCGGTCCCGGCCTTGGCCACGCCCATGGCCCGGGCGCAGGTCGCGTACCGGTCGATGGCGCCGGAGGCCGAGTAGGCGGTGACCGCCGGCAGCAGCATGGCGTTCGACAGGCCATGCGCCACATGGAAATGCGCGCCGATCGGCCGGCTCATCCCGTGGACCAGGGCGACGGAGCTGTTCGAGAAGGCGATGCCGGCCTGGGTCGCCCCGAGCATCATCGCCTCGCGGGCGGCCCGGTCGCCGGGATCGGTCCAGACCCGGCGGAGGTTCGGGGCGATCAGCCTCATCGCCTGGAGGGCGAGCCCGTCCGAGAACAGGTTGGAGCGCCGGGAGACATAGGCCTCGATGGCGTGGGTGAGGGCGTCGATGCCCGTATCCGCCGTGAGGCGCTTGGGCTTGGTGAGGGTCAGCTCGTAATCCACCAGGGCCGCCACGGGCAGGTAGGCGAGGCCGATGCAAAGCATCTTCTCGTCACTGGATTCGTCGGTGACGATGGTGAAGCGCGTCGCCTCCGAGCCGGTGCCGGCGGTGGTCGGGATGGCGATGACCGGCAGTCCGGCCTCGTCCTGCAGATGGGGGGCCTTGTAGCGGCGCATCGGACCGCCGTGGCGGGCCAGCACCGCCACGGCCTTGGCGGTGTCCATGGGGCTGCCACCGCCGAAGCCGACGACGCAGTCGTGGTCTCCCGCCTGGAGCGCCGCCAGGGCCGCCTCGACGGAGGCCACCGTCGGATCGGGCACCGTGTCGGCGAAGGTCCGCGCGGAGATGCCGCCCGCGGAGAGGCGCTCGGTCAGGGTCCCCACCGCGCCGCTGCCGGCGAGGAAGGGGTCGGTGACGACGAGGGGGCGGGACAGGCCGAGCTGCCCGAGCACCTCCGGCAGGAGACGGGACGCGCCGGCGCCGATGCGCATCAGCCGGGGCAGGGCGATCGAGGCGACCATGGTTTCTCCTCCATCCGGGTGGCCCGGCTCCGCGGGACCTTTCGGACCCATCCTTAGGCGCCGTGCGGGCCGTGGGAAACAGGGGGCGCTGACAGGACCGCCCGAGGCTCGCGGCGAACCTGAAGGCGCGGCCGCGCGTTTCGGGGGGGATTGCTGCATTGCAAAAAACGGCCGTTGCGACGGCCGTGCTTCATCCCGATCTTGCCGAACTGACCTGACGCGAGTCGAAACAAGGAGGCCGACATGGGCGCGCATCCCCACGGCGACCAGCCGCACAACCCCAGCACCGTCATTCCCGAACGCTCCCCGGACATGGTGGAGCCCGATTCCTCCCGGTTCGCGGGCCACACGCTGGCGGGCCCCCGGGCCGAGAAGCCGGTCGCGCTGGCCCTGCAGGGCGGCGGCGCGCACGGCTCCTTCACCTGGGGCGTCCTCGACGCGCTGATCGAGGACGGGCGCCTCGCCTTCGAAGCCCTGACCGGGGCCAGCGCGGGGGCGATGAATGCCGTCGTGATGGTGGACGGGTGGCTGAAGGGCGGACCGGACGGCGCCCGCGAAGGGCTCGAGCAATTCTGGCGGGAGGTCAGCCTGGACGGCGACCTCGGGCCGACCCAGCGGGGCGTCGTCTCCGGCCTGCTCAGCCTGTGGAAGGGCAACCCCGTGGCCGAGTTCTGGGCCAAGGCCCTGACGCCGAGCCCCTACGTCTCGAACCCGCTCAACATCAACCCGCTGCGCAAGGCCCTGGCGAGGCAGGTGGATTTCGACCGCCTGCGCGACGCGCCGACCGCGGGCCTGTTCGTGTCGGCCACCAATGTCTGGACGGGCAAGCTCGCGGTGTTCGAGCGGGACGCGCTCACCGTCGATCACCTCATGGCCTCCGCCTGCCTGCCGACGGTGTTCCAGGCGGTGGAGATCGAAGGCGTGCCCTATTGGGACGGGGGCTATCTCGGCAATCCGCCGATCTATCCCCTCTACCGGGGCGCGCGAACCCGGGACATCCTGCTGGTGCAGATCAACCCCGTCGAGCGCCGGGAGACCCCGCGCACGGAGGCCGAGATCCGCGACCGTTTGAACGAGATCACCTTCAACGCCAACCTCATGCGCGAACTGCGCGCCATCGACTTCCTCGATGGGCTGATCGAGGAGGGGACCCTGGGCAAGACCGGGTTCGAGCCGGTGCTGCTCCACCGCATCGACGGCACCGACGCCCTGGAGGACTACAACGCCGCCTCCAAGCTCGATGCCCGCTGGAAGGTGTTCCTGCGCCTGCGCGACAAGGGCCGCGCCGCCGCCCGGGCGTGGCTCGACACGCATTATGGGCAGGTCGGGAAGGAATGCAGCATCGACCTACGGCAGGCGTATCAATAGGGGCGGGATTAATCCCCGAGCCGGGGCGTTCACCCCATATGCCCGACAAGAACGCCCTTCCGGACATCGTCGACCTGCTGGTTCCCCTCCGGCGCTATGCCCGCGCCCTCACGCGGGATTCCCTGAAGGCCGACGACCTCGTCCACGACACCCTGGTCCGGGCGCTGGAGGCGAAGGGGACCCTGCGCCCCAACACCAACCTGCGCACGTGGATGATGACGGTGCTGCACAACGTCTTCATCGACGAGCAGCGCCGCCGGCAGGTCGAGGTGCGGCACGCCGACGCCCTCGTGCGCCTCCATGAGGAGACGACCCCGCCCGCCCAGGAGGGTCAGGTACGCCTCGCCCAGATCCGGGAGGCCTTCGCCACACTGCCCGAGGAACAGCGCGCCGCCCTCCACTTGGTGACCATCGAGGGCATGGCCTATGCGGATGCCGCGGCGGTGCTCGGCATCCCCATCGGCACGCTGATGTCCCGCCTCGGCCGGGGACGCGCGGCCCTGCGCGCCTTCGAGGAGGGGGCGCGGCTCGTCCGGGATCCGAAGGAGACGCCGGACCCCGCCCGCGGAGACCGGCCGCCCCTGCGCCTCGTCGCCGGCAACGGCGCCCCCCGGCGGGCCGCGGGCGAATCCTGATCCGACGGCGCCGGAGCCGCCCCGTCCCGGCCAAGCCGTCACACCAGACGGGACGCCGGCAGCCTTGAGGACTTCACCGATGACCGATCCGATCACAGACAGCGATCTCATCGCCTTCGTCGATGGGCAGATCGACCCCATGCGCCGGCTCGAGGTGGAGGCCCACCTCGCCGCGCATCCCCAGGCCGCCGCCCGGGTCATGGCCGATTTCCACGACAGGGATGCCCTGCGCGCCAGCTTCCGCGAGCGCCTCGGGCCGGGACCCGACCGTAACGTCGCCCTGGCCCGGCGCCTCGACCGCTCCCTGCGTTGGAGCCGGGTCGCCTCGCGGATGAAGCGGGCCGCCGCCATCGCGGTGCTGGTCGGCGCCGGCTGGCTCGCCCATGACGAGATCGGCCGCTTCGGCGTTCCGGACACTCTCGCCTCCACCGTGGATGCGAGCCTCGTCGAGGATGCCCGCCAAGCCCGCGCCGTGGCGCAGCTCCGCACGGTGACGGCGGCGGACGCGGCCTCCTACGACCGGAACCGCCTCCAGCAAGCCACGGGCGTCGAGTTGCCCCCGCTGCCGGCGGGCTGGCGGGTGCGCGACCTGGAGGTCTTCCCGTCCCGCCACGGCACGGGCATCGAGGTGTCCTTCGAGGCCGAGAACCTGGGCGAAGTGTCGCTCTTCGCCACCCGGTCCGACGGGCGATCCGGCCCGGCGATGCTCGGCGACACCGCCGGGGGGCGCGTCTTCACCTGGACGTCGGGGGGCAACGCCTACGCGGTCAGCGGGCCGCAGGGTGACGCGGTGCTCCAGCGCGCGGCGAGCCTGCTCGGAGGGTGACGGCGCGGACGGGGCGGGGCGGGCCTCCCCCCGTCCAGCCGAAGCCGCCTGCCGGACCCCGGATCGGCGAGGTCGATCTCGACAGGGCGGCCCGCTTGGTGCGAAACAGGCGGCATGCGGGCGGGATCGGAAGACGACGGGCTCGGCGCCCTGTTCGAGGCGGCGCTGGCCGCCCGGGGGCGAGCCTACGCCCCGTATTCGCGCTTCACCGTCGGGGCCGCACTCCGCGACGAGCGGGGCGCCATCCATTCCGGTTGCAACGTCGAGAACGCGGCCTACCCGGTGGGGACCTGCGCCGAGGCGGGGGCCATCGCCGCCATGATCGCGGCCGGCGGCCGGCGGATCGCGGCGATCCTCGTCTGTGCGGATGGGGCCGTGCCCGTCACCCCCTGCGGCGCCTGCCGTCAGCGCATCCGTGAATTTGCCGGGCCGGACGTGCCGGTCCATGCCGCCGGTCCCGGCGGCCCGCTCGCCTGCCACACCCTGGAAACCCTGCTCCCGGCCTCATTTGGGCCTGAGACCCTCGGGGGCGAGCCGTGAGCGGCGCGGCTCTGAGGGGCCTGCGGGAGGCCGGGTTCACCGGGCCTTATGCCTGCGCCGTCGTAGTGGGGACTGGCCTCGGGGCCCTCGCCGCCGGCCTCGACGCCGCCGAGGGGCTCGACTACGCGGAAATCCCCGGATTTCCGGGGGCGGGCGTCAGCGGCCATCGCGGAAGGCTGCACCGGGGCCGGATCGCCGGGCGGCCGGTCCTGGTCTTCGAAGGCCGTGCCCATGCCTACGAGGCGGGCGACCCGGCAGCGATGCGGGTGCCCCTCACCTGCGCCCGGGACCTCGGGGCGCGCTGTTTGCTCCTCACCAATGCCGCCGGCTCCCTGCGGCCGGAGGTGGGGCCTGGCCGCCTCGCCATGCTCACGGACCACATCAACCTGTCGGGCCTCAACCCCCTGATCGGCGAGGCGAGCGACGCCCGTTTCGTGCCGATGACCGACGCCTACGATCCCCGCCTGCGCGCCCGCCTCGCCGGGGCGGCCCGGGCCACGGGCATCGACCTCGCGGAGGGGATCTACGCGTGGTTCTCCGGCCCGAGCTTCGAGACCCCCGCCGAGGTCCGGATGGCCGGGATCCTCGGCGCCGACCTCGTGGGCATGTCCACGGTGCCGGAAACCATCCTCGCCCGCTTCCTCGGCCTGCCCGTGGCCGCCGTCTCGGCGGTGACGAACCTCGCGGCGGGGATCGCCGGCGGGGCCCCCCACCATGCCGAGACCAAGGCGGTGGCCGCCGCCGCGGCCGGCGACCTCACGCGGCTCGTGCACGCCTTTGCCGCCGCCCTGCCGGATCCGGGAGACGCCCCATGACCGCCGACGAATCCCGTGCCGTCGCCGACCGGGCCCTCGCGCTCCTCGACCTCACGGACCTGACCGACACCTGCACGGACACGAAGGTCGATGCCCTGTGCCGCAACGCCCGCGCCGGGGGCGTGGCCGCCATCTGCGTCTGGCCCTCGTTCGTCGCACGGGGCGCCCAGATTCTGGCGGGCAGCGGAGTGCGCATCGCCACGGTGATCAATTTTCCCGCGGGCGGGGAGGATGCGGCCCGCGCCGCGGACGACGCCGCCGAGGCGTGCCGCGACGGGGCAGGGGAGATCGACCTCGTCCTGCCCTATCGCGCCTTCCAGCGGGGCGACGAGGCGGCGGCCCGGGACGTGGTCGAGGCCGTGCGCGAGACCTGTCCCGACACCCTCCTCAAGGTCATCCTCGAGACCGGGGAGTTGCGCCATCCGGACGCCATCCGCGCCGCCGCCGACCTTGCGCTGGCGGCCGGGGCCGACTTCCTCAAGACCTCCACGGGCAAGAGCCCGGTCTCGGCGACGCCGGAGGCCGCCCGGATCCTCCTCGATGCGGTGCGGGCCTCCGGGCGTCCGGCCGGGGTGAAGATCTCCGGCGGCCTGCGGACCGTCGAGGATGCCGCCGCCTACCTCGCCCTGGCCGACCGGGCCATGGGCCCAGCCTGGGCCCGGCCGGCGACCTTCCGCCTCGGCGCGAGCAGCCTGTTCGACGTGCTCGTCCGGGCGCGGGAGGGCTGAGGCATGCGCCTGCCGCAGGAGACGATCCGCACCAAGCGCGACGGCGGCACCCTCGAAGGGGCGGCCATCGCCGAGTTCGTCGCCGGCCTCACCGACGGCAGCGTGACCGAGGGGCAGGCCGCGGCCTTCGCCATGGCCGTGTTCTTCCGCGGCCTGTCGGTGCCGGAGCGGGTGGCCCTGACCCGGGCGATGACCGAATCCGGCACGGTGCTCGCCTGGGATCTCCCCGGGCCGGTCCTCGACAAACACTCGACGGGGGGCGTCGGGGATGCGGTGAGCCTCGCCCTGGCGCCGATGGTGGCGGCCTGTGGCGGCTACGTGCCGATGATCTCCGGCCGGGGCCTCGGCCATACCGGCGGCACCCTCGACAAGCTCGCGAGCATTCCGGGCTACGAGGTCGCCCCCGATCCCGACCTGTTCCGGCGGGTGGTGGCCGAGGTGGGCTGCGCCATCATCGGCCAGACGGACCGGATGGCCCCCGCGGACAAGCGCCTCTACGCCATCCGCGACGTGACCGGCACGGTCGAATCCCTCGACCTGATCACCGCCTCGATCCTCTCGAAGAAGCTCGCGGCCGGGCTCGGCGGCCTCGTCATGGACGTGAAGCAGGGCTCCGGCGCCTTCATGGCCGGGCTACCCGAGGCGCGGGCCCTTGCCGGGAGCATCGTCTCGGTCGCCGTCGGCGCCGGCCTGCCCACCGTGGCGCTCATCACCGACATGGACGCGCCGCTGGCCTCCGCCGCCGGCAACGCGGTCGAGGTCGCCTACGCCCTCGACTACCTGACCGTCACCCGCCGGGAGCCCCGCTTCCACGCCGTCACCCTGGCGCTGGGGGCGGAGATGCTGGTGCTGGGGAAGCTCGCCGGAACCCGGGAGGAGGCGATGGCCCGGCTCGAGGAGGCCCTGGCCTCCGGCCGGGCGGCGGAGCGCTTCGCCCGGATGGTCGCGGCCCTCGGCGGCCCCGCGGACCTGTTGGAGCGGCCGGCGGCCTCCCTGCCCGCCGCGCCCGTCCGGCGCCGGGTCGAGGCGGCCGGGACGGTCGCCGCGGTGGCGACCCGGGATCTGGGTCTCGCGGTGATCGGCCTCGGCGGCGGGCGCACCCGCCCGCAGGACGGCATCGACCCGGCGGTCGGCCTCACGGACCTCGCCCGGCCGGGGGACGCGACAGGCCTCATCGGCATCGTCCACGCTGCCGACGAAGACGCCGCCGACCGGGCCGAGGCCGCCCTTCGCGCCGCCTACCGGATGGGCGAGCCCCCCGGGGAGCGGCCGGCGGTGATCGAACGCGTCGGGGACTGACCCGCGCCTTTTCCACACCTGTCCCATCCATCCCCCTCATCCTGAGGTGCTGCGAAGCAGCCTCGAAGGAGGGCTCCAGGGATCGCGCGGGACCTGGAGCCCTCCTTCGAGGCCCGCCGAGGCGGGCACCTCAGGATGAGGATGGGGGTGGGATCACTCTCGCAGCGATCCCCGCAGGGCGGGAAGAGGGGTGAACGACTGCAGTCCACGAAAGAGGGCGGTGGTCGGCCGCCTCTCCCATCCATCCCCCTCATCCTGAGGTGCTGCGAAGCAGCCTCGAAGGAGGGCTCCAGGGATCGCGCGGGACCTGGAGCCCTCCTTCGAGGCCCGCCGAGGCGGGCGCCTCAGGATGAGGATGGGGGTGGGATCACTCTCGCAGCAGTCGCCGTGAGGCGGGGAGAGGAGAGAACGGGCCGCCTCAACGAAAAAGGGCCGGCGTCGCCGCCGGCCCCGAACAGAACACCTCATCCCAGCGCGTTCAGCGCTGGACGATGACCTTCGTGCCCACCTTGGCGTGGGTGTAGAGGTCCATGACGTCCTCGTTGGTCATGCGGATGCAGCCCGAGGAGACGGCGGTGCCGATGGTCTCCGGCTCGTTGGAGCCGTGGATCCGGTACATGGTGCCGCCGAGGTACATGGCGCGGGCGCCCAGCGGGTTCTCGACCCCGCCCTTCATGTAGCGCGGCAGGTCGGGCCGACGGCGGATCATCTCGGCCGGCGGGCGCCAATCCGGCCACTCGCGCTTCATGGTGATCGTCTGGACGCCGCCCCAGGTGAAGCCCGGACGGCCGACGCCGACGCCGTAGCGCAGGGCCTGCCCGTTGCCGAGGACGTAGTACAGGCGCCGCTCGGCGGTGGAGACCACAATGGTGCCGGCGCCGTACGGGCCGTCATAGGCCACCGTCTCACGCGGGATCGCCGACATCTGCGGGACGGCGGCGTTCTGCGAGAGCGGGTCGGCGGTGGTCAGGGAGGCGTTGACCACCGGCACGGCCACGGGCTCGATGGCCTGGGGCCGAACGCGCACGGTCAGCACGTTGTCGATGGGTTGGCGGGTGAGAGGATCGATCTCGTAGGCGAAGGCGGGCACGGCGAGAACGGCCGCGCCGGCGAGACCGGCGAGGGCGGGAAGGAAACGACGCATCAAGGCCTCACGAAGGCAGGCGCGGAATAGGCGGACGACGCAGGGACGCTGGCGGACACGATGCCGTGCCGATCCTCACCAAGGCCTAAACGCTCCCGCCCCAAAGCCAAGCCTGAAACCCGCTTCGGTTGTTGTTCCGCTGCCGCCGTGATGTCGTGGCAACAGTGTGGCAGCTTGGCCATAAACCCGCTGCAACCGTGGCAAGAACTGTTTTGTGCGTGAGGTGCGCGCGGGAAACCTCTCACACCTCGTCGGCGGCGGGGATCCACACAGCGGGCTCCCGGGCGGCCGGGCGGGCGGGCGAGGCCGGCACGCCGCGGATCTGGGCGAGTTCGGCCAGTTCCTGTGCCTGGGCCGTGTCGTCCGAGGTCAGGAAGAGGCCCCAGGACCGGGCAGCCCGTCCAAGGTCCGACCGGCTCGTCCAGACGCTCTGGGCCGGACTCGTGAGCAGGGCGAGCGCTACGGGTGCGAGCCACAGGCCGAGCCACAGGTTGCCGGCCCAGGTTAGGCCGAGCAGCATCAGCGCGCCGACCACCACGGCATCGGCCTGGAGCCGGAACGCCTCGGCCCAGGAGACCCGCCGGTCGTCCCGGTCCTGGGTCTCCCACCGCACCACCCGGCCGAGAAAGGTCGCCGCCACGGCGCCCGCCGTGAACAGGGTCATCACCGGCCACAGGAACACCCACACCGCCTGTTCCAGGGCGGCGCTGGCCAGCAGCCGGCCGGTGCCGCCGAAGGCCGCCCGGCGCTGGCGGGACAAGAGGACGTGGGCGAGGCTCAGGAGCTTCGGCGCCGCCAGCGCGGCGATGCTGAGGGCCGCCAGGGCATGGGCGGCCGGTCCGGTCCCGCCAAGCCCGTAGGCCAGCAAGCCGAGGTCGCCGCTGCGGGCGGCCTGCCACGCGCCGAAGCCGAGGAAGGCGATCCACAGGGGCAGGATCCCGTAGGAGAGGATGCCTACCACGATATGCCAGCGGCTCGATGCCGCGAGGCCCTTCCACGGCAGCACGCGCAGGTGCTGCAGGTTGCCTTGGCTCCAGCGGCGTTCGCGGCCGAGGAGATCGATGAGGTTCGTGGGCATCTCCTCCCAGGTGCCGCCGAATTCCGGCAGGAGGCGCACCTCCCAGCCGGCGCGCACCATCAGCGCCCCCTCCACGATGTCGTGGCACAGGATCTCGCCCCCGAGGGGCGCCCGCCCGGGCAGGACCGGCAGGCCGGCATGGGCGGCGAAGGCCTCGATCCGCAGGATCGCGTTATGGCCCCAGTAGCTCCCCTCCGGCCCCTGCCAAGTCTCCAGGCAGCGCAGCGCCAGGGGCGCGTAGAGACGCACCGCGAATTGCTGCACCCGCGCGAACAGGGTGTCGCGCCCGGCGGCGTAGGAGACGGTCTGGATCAGGCCGGTCCGCGGGCTCGCCTGCATCAGCCGCACGAGGCGGGTCATCGCCGCGCCGGTCATCAGGCTGTCGGCGTCCAGGACGATCATGAAGGCGTAGTCGCGTCCGTGGCTCTCGCAGAACTCGGCGACGTTGCCGGCCTTCCGGCCGATATTCTCCCGCCGACGCCGGTAGCGGATGCGCGGCAGGGCCGGATCCGCCTCCGCCCAGGCCTGGATGCGGGCGAATTCGTGCTCCTCCACCGCGGCGATGGCCCCGTCCCGCGTGTCGGACAGCACGAAGATATCGATGTCCTGCGTGCCTTCCCGGGCCAGGGACCGGGCCATCACACGAAGCCGCGCGAACACCGCTACGGCGTCCTCCGCATGGATCGCCACGATGGCCGCGGTCCGCCCCTCGCCCCGCGGCGGCGAGGCCGGGGCCTCGGAGGCGAGTTCCAGGGCGGATTTCGTCCGATCCCCGAGCAGGCCGGCGACGAACCCGTAGGCGTATTGCCAGGCCGTGAAGGCCTGCCAGCCCATCACGAGGGAGAAGGCCACCAGCACCGCCAGGGCCAGGGCGTCGTGCGCGGGATAGCTTCGCGCCGCGAGCCACACTATGGCGGCGGTGAGGGCAAGGCTCGGTCCGGCCAGGGCGAAGCGCCGGAACAGGAGAGCCCGCGGTGCCCCGTGCCACGCTTCGCGCAGGAGCGGCGCCGGCGCGGTCTGCGGGTCGCGGTGAGAGGGGGCGCGGTGGAACATGGGCGCGGGTACTCGACCGTGGCGGGCATACGGCGCGCCGGCCGGGCGGGCGCCTGGGACAGGAACCGTCGGCGCAGGGCGAGGACTTCGCACCCCCGGCGACGCCGGAAGCCGACCGATCGATCCCCCCATGCCGCCACCGCGATGCGTGCGAGGTCTCGCACCGGGCGGTCGGTAGAACTTTGGGTAGCAGCATCGTCCTGAATAAGGACAGAACGACGGCGCAAGCTGCCGTTGGGGCGGGATGTTTCGACGCGGGGGTTTCCCTGTCGTGTCCGCAGCGCGGGGAATTGGTGTGCTGCGCACACTCCCCCTCTCCCCGCAAGACGGGGAGAGGGGAGGGCCACGCGGCGCAGGGCGAGTCCGGTCCGCGCCTCAGGCGATCATGTCCTCGACGCGGATCGGCAGGCTCCGCCGACGATGGCTGGTGGCGTGGTAGACGGCGTTGGCGATGGCGGCGTTGACCCCGATGACGCCGAGTTCCCCGAGCCCCTTCAGCCCGAGCGGGTTCACCCTCTCGTCGGGGTCGGGCACGATGAGCGCTTCGATCGTGCCCACGTCGGCGCAGGTGGGCACGAGGTACTCCGCGAGGTCGGGGTTGCGATAGGTCGGCCCGTCCCGCACCGTCTCCTCCAGTAGGGCCGAGCCGAGGCCCCAGATCATCCCGCCCTTCAACTGGCTGAGGGCGGTGAGGGGATTGAGCACCCAGCCCGCCGCGAAGGCCCCGGTGAGACGCGGGACCCGGATCTCCCCGGTTTGCGCATGGACATGCACCTCAGCGAATTGTGCGCCGAAGGCCCAGGACAAGGCGTCGTCGGGGAGGGTGAGGCCGATATGGCCCTTGCGCAGGGCGTCGAGGGCGTCCGGCTTGCCGCCCTGGGGCGCGAATTCGGCGAGAATCTCCACGGCCTGCGGATCGACGAGGCGCACGGCCTCGGCCAGGGGCAGCCCCGGGCCGTCGGGGCCGGCGAGGGTCCCGGACGTCAGGCGCAGGCTTTCGGGCGGCCGCCCGGCGAGGGGCGCTCCGGGGGCGGTTGCCGCATCGGCGAGGCGGCGGGACACCTGCCGGCAGCCGAGGGCGAGGGCGTTCATGAGGCAGGTCGTGGTGCTGGATCCGCCGGAGATCCCGGCCGGCGGAAGGGCGGTGTCGCCGAGGCGGACCTGCACCTTGTCGACCGCGACGCCGAGCCAGTCGGCGGCGCCCATGGCGAGCAGGGTGGTGATGCCGTTGCCGATCTCGTGGTGGGCGGTGGCGATCTCGGCCGACCCGTCGGCGGCGAGGCGCACCCGCATGGTGGCGGCGGCGATCTTCACCGGCCGCACCGAGGCGGCGCAGCCGAGGCCGATCTGCCAGGGCCCGTCGCGGAGCGCCCCGGGGCGCGGCACCCGGCGCGCCCAGCCGAAGGCCTTCGCCCCGGCATCGAAGCAGGCCATGAGCGGGCGGGACGAGAACGGCTTGCCGCTGACGGGGTCTTTCGCCGTGTCGTTGCGGCGGCGCAACTCGATCGGGTCGAGGCCGAGCTTCCACGCCATCTCGTCGATGGCGCTCTCCAGGGCGAAGAGATAGGGCACCTCCGGCGGCGCCCGCATGGGCCCGGGGGTGTTGCGGTCCACCCGCACCGCCCGCTCCTCGGTGCGAATGGCGGGGCAGGCATAGAGGCTCGCGGTAACATCCGCCCCCTCCATGGCGAAGGCGTCGAAGCGAGAGGTCACCACCTCGGCCTCGTGCACTAGGGCGGTGAGGCGGCCATCGCCGTCGGCGCCGAGATGGATGGCGTGGCGCGATTCCGGCCGATAGTTGGCAATGGTGAAGCATTGCCGCCGGGTGGGGACGAGGGAGACCGGCCGCTCCAGGCGGCGGGCGGCCAGGGCCACCAGGGCGGTGTGCTGGGACAGGGCGAACTTCGATCCGAAATGGCCGCCGAGCAGGCCCGAGACCACCCGGACCTTCGCCGGATCGAGCCCGAGTTGCGCCGCGAGCCCGTGCTGCACGGCGCCGACGTAGCGTGTCGGCTCGTGGACCGTGAGCCGGTCCCCGTCCCAGGCGCAGCGGGTGGTGAACAGCTCGATGGGGTTGTGGTGCTGCGTCGGCGTCTCGTACCGCGCCTCGATTCGGTGGGCGGAGGCCGCCAGCGCGGCCTCGGCATTGCCGGTTCGGATGTCCTCGTGGTGGGCTTTGAGGTCCTTCAGCTTGACGGTCTCGGCGCCAGGCGAATCGAAACCGGCGGCGGCGGGCGCTGCCTCGTAGGCGACCCTCACCGCGGCGGCGGCCTCGTCCGCGGCTTCGGTGGTCTCGGCGACCACGAGGGCGACGATCTGACCGGCATAGGCGATCTCATCGGACTCGAGGGGCCGGTGCCCACTGTTGACATAGCCGCCGGCCATCAGGTGCGGCACGGGCGCGACCGCCCCGGCGAAATCGCGATGGGTGAACACGGCGAGGAGACCCGGCACGCGCTGGGCCGCGGAGAGATCGAAACCGGTGATCCGCCCCCGGGCGATGGCGCTGGTGACGAGGGCAGCCTGAGCCGGGCCGCCCTCGGCCCCGGGAAGGGGTGGATCGGAGGCGTAGATGGCCGTACCGGTGACCTTGGCCGCCCCCTCGACCCGGCTGAGGGGTGTTCCAAGCAATGCACCCATCTCATCCTCCGCTGCCTTGCGCCGACGGGAAACCGCCCGGGCTCCCGCGGGGCTCCCCGCCATCGCCCCCCTGCGGCGCAAAGCCCTTCAGGACCGATCCCCGCGGCACCAAGCCCTTGCCCTCCGCGCGCGGGGCGACTATGAGCGCGTATCCGCAGAGATCGACGGTCGTGCCCCGTGCCCGGCCTTCCTTTTCGGTGGCGCACGACCCACGCGGCGGCATCCCGATGCCTCCCACGGGGCCGGGCTGGAGAGGTGGCAGAGCGGTTGAATGCACCGCACTCGAAATGCGGCATGGGTGCAAGCCCATCGGGGGTTCGAATCCCCCCCTCTCCGCCAGTTACCCCCTAACCCACTGCAATGACGGTATCTTTCTGATATCGTGGGCTTCTAAGCGCGCTCCTGCTACGAAGGAGTGCTACGAAGCCATGAGGCAGATGGTGGGCTTGGTTCAGCGTCGCGGCATCTTCTATTTTCGTCGCACCATCCCGGAAGCGCTGCGTGCCGCCATGCCGGCCGTGCTTGGAACGGCGGGGCCAGGTATCTTCGACGAGAGCGCTTCCGTCTCGCTCAAGGGCAGTCGGGCCGGCCGGGAATTCTGGGTCAGCCTCGCAACCCGCGATGAGGATGAGGCGCGAAGCCGAGCTCGCCGACTGGATGGCGAAGCTGACGCTCTATTCCGTATGGCCACGTGTCGGTTGACGCTTAGTGCCAAGCCGAAAATTTCGGAACTCGACGACGTGGCCATACAGGGCTTGGTCGAAACCTTTCGCCATCGGAAACTCGCTGCAGATGAGGCTCAGCGACGCGGTACTGATGCGCTGAGCCGCGAAGCGTTCGACGCCCTCGGGCAGGCCATCGCGGTGAGAGAGGCTGAACTACGCGACGCGAACGCGCGCGGCGATTGTGGCGCCACTCATTTCGACATCGATGCGATGAGGACTGTCGGCGATGCAGGATTGAACATCGAATTTGGATCACCCGCGGATCGACGCCTCTATATCGCATTCGTCGAAGCCGAGATCGAGGTGATGACTATCATCCGAGATCGACAGAGGGGGCTCACTCGACCGACTCCGGCTCTTCCGTCGAGTGATCTTTCTCGAAGCCCGGAGCGCAATTCTCGGTCGGCTCCCGGGAGGGCGGATGTACCGACTCCTGAAGAGATTCTCGGGTGGTGGAGAAACGACCAAAAGCCGACGGATAAAACGTTCTACACCTTCTCGAGCAAAATCCGCCGGTGGACCGCCTTCCTGGCGGAGCGTGGTGTCGCCTTCCATCGGGCGACCCTGTCGGATGCATCGGATTGGAAGATCGCCTCTCTCGGTGAACGCTCTGTGAAGAGTGTCTCCAATGATCTCCATGCGGCTAAAGCGATCTACGGATGGGCCGTGGCGAACGGGAAATGCCCGATCAATCCGTTCTCCGGTCTGAAACAGCCTCGTCCTGCCGTGAAAGGGCAGCGACGGTCCACAAAGCGTGATTACACCGAAGAGGAAGCCACGCGTATTCTCGTCGCTGCACGGGACTATAGTGGCTACCGACGTTGGGTTCCGTGGATCGCCTGCTTCACTGGCGCCCGTATATCGGAGATCTGTCAGCTGGAGCGATCCGACATCGTATCGTCCAATGGCATCCACTATCTCCGGATGACGACCGAGCAAGATGTCAGGAACGCCGAACGTCAGGCGCCCGATCTTGATAAAGTCAAAAAGAGGCTCAAGAACCATAGCTCGAAAAGAATAATACCTATCCATCCCAGACTAATTGAAGAAGGTTTTATCGAATTCGTTGAGGCATGCAAGCATAGAGATGTATTCTCTGATGCGACCCCGGATCGCTTTGGCATTCGCGGAGGCAATGCTACTAAGGTAATCAGCCGATGGGTGCGGGATAAATTAGAAATAACAGATCCACGCATCAGTCCTAGCCATTCCTTCAGGCACAGATTCTCAACAATCTGTAAAAATTTTTACGTCCCGTCGGAAATGAGAGACAGGTTGATGGGGCACAGCAGCGGCGAAGCTAGCGAACTTTACGGCGAGGACTACTGGATTTCGACCCTGGCTCCACAGATCAGTAAACTGCCTGTGCCGCGTGGACTAGATTAGAAATTGCTAGTGGTCTGGCTGGGGCGCCAGGATTCTCAGCCAAAACCGGAGGGGTACAACATTAAGGGGTTAGAGCACAGGCAGTTTACTGATCTGTGGAGCCAGGGTCGAAATCCAGTAGTCCTCGCCGTAAAGTTCGCTAGCTTCGCCGCTGCTGTGCCCCATCAACCTGTCTCTCATTTCCGACGGGACGTAAAAATTTTTACAGATTGTTGAGAATCTGTGCCTGAA
>NZ_BPQX01000012.1 GCF_022179525.1 Methylobacterium persicinum | reverse complement strand
TGAGGCCTTCGAGGCCCGCTGGCGCGGGCGCCTTAGGATGAGGGTGGGGCAGGGGAGGCCGGTGGCTATCCGGCTTCCGGCAGCCTCGCCCCCGATACCTGCGCGTAGAGCCTTGCCACGGAGGCGTCGTCGTCCCGGCCCATGCCGGAGCCGGAGGCCATCAGGAACATCTGCAGAGCGGCCGCCGCCACCGGGACCGGATACTTCTCCGCCCGGGCCATGTCCTGCACGATGCCGAGGTCCTTCACGAAGATGTCCACCGCGCTCCGGGGCGCATAATCCGCGTCGAGGATGTGCGGCACCCGGTTCTCGAACATCCACGAATTGCCGGCCGACTTTGTGATCACCTCGTAGACGCGCTTCAGGTCGAGGCCCTGCTTCGCCGCGAAGCTCATCGCCTCGCAGGCGGCGGCGATGTGCACCCCCGCGAGCAGCTGGTTGATCATCTTGAACGCCGCGCCCTGGCCCGCCTCGTCGCCGAGTTCGTAGACCGTGCCGGCCATGGCGGTGAGGGCGTCCCGCGCCCCTGCAAAGGCCGCCTTCGAACCCGAGGCGAGGAAGGTTAGCTCGCCCTCCGCGGCGCGCACGGCGCCGCCGCTCATCGGCGCGTCGAGGTAATGGCGGCCAGTCGCCTCCAGCCGGGCCGCGAGGCGCCGGGCGACGGCCGGGTCCATGGTCGCGGAGGAGACGAACACCGCCCCCTCCGGCATGGCCGCCGCCGCGCCGTCCGGCCCGAACAGCACCGCCTCGGTCTGGGCGGCGTTGACCACCACCGCGACCACCACGGCGGCACCCTTCGCCGCCTCGGCGGGGGTGGATGCCGCCTCGCCGCCGGCCTCCCGGAAGCGGGCGACCGCTTGCCCGTTCACGTCGCAGGCCACCACCGAAAACCCCGCCCGCAGGAGCGAGGCCGCCATGCCTGAGCCCATCGAGCCCAGGCCGATTACCGCCGCGCGGCGCTGTCCGTTGTCCGTCATCGCGCCCTCCTCACTTGTTCACGAGGCGGGGCGGCACCGCGAACACGCAGGCCGCGCCCAGCACCAGGGTGATCGCCAGCACGTACATGCCGGCGGCGGTGCTGCCGGTGTAGTCGCGCAGGGCCCCGATGGCGTAGGGGCCGGCGAAGCCCGCGAGGTTCCCCACCGAGTTGATGAGCGCGATGCCCGCCGCCGCGCCCGCGCCGCTGAGGAAGGCGGTCGGCAGCGACCAGAACAGAGGCGAGCAGGCGAGCACCCCACCCGCGGCCACCGACAGCGCCGTGATCGCGACGACCGTGTCCGTGCTGGCGGCCGAGACCACGAAACCCACGGCGCCGATCAGGGCCGGGCCGATCAGGTGCCAGCGCCGCTCGCGGAAGTGGTCGGCACTGCGCCCGAGGCCCACCATCACCACCGTCGCCACGAGGAACGGAATGGCGCTGACGAGGCCGATGTGGAAGTTGCCCTGGATGCCGGACGCCTTGACGATGGTCGGCACCCAGAAGGCCAGCCCGTACTGCCCGGCCACGAACAGGAAGTAGATCAGGCTCATGAACCACACCCGCCCGTTGCGGAAGACGGTGGCGAGGGAGTGGGGGCTGTCGGTCTTGGTGCGGTCCTCGGCGGCGATGTCCCGCTCCAGCACCTGCCGCTCGGCGGGGTCGAGCCACTTGGCCTCGGAGGGCCGGTTGTCGAGGTAGAGCAGCACCGCGATGCCGACGAGCACGGCGGGCACCGCCTCGATCAGGAACATCCACTGCCAGCCGGACAGGCCGTGGGCCTCGTGGAACGCGTCCATGATCCAGCCGGAAAGCGGGTTGCCGAACACGCCCGAGATCGGGATCGCCGCCATGAAGACGGTGATGACCCGCGCCCGGCGGTGCGACGGGAACCAGTTCGTCACGTAGAGGATCACCCCCGGATAGAACCCGGCCTCGGCGATCCCGAGGAGGAAACGCATCGCGTAGAACGTCGTCTCCGAGTTCACGAACAGGAACGCCCCGGAGATCAGCCCCCAGGTGATCATGATCCGCGCGATCCAGACCCGCGCGCCGACCTTGTGCAGGATGATGTTCGAGGGCACCTCGAACAGGAAGTAGCCGAGGAAGAAGATGCCGGCGCCGAGCCCGTAGGCGGTCTCGGAGAAGCCGAGTTCCTTCGACATCTGCAGCTTGGCGAAGCCGACATTCACCCGGTCGAGATAGGCGACGATGTAGCAGAGCATCAGGAACGGCACGAGCCGCCAGAAGACCTTGGAATAGGTCCTGTCGATGAAGCTCTGCTCGGTGGGCGCGGCGCTCCCCGGCGCCGTGGCGGCCTGGACGGGCATCTCTTGGTTCCTCCCTCGCCCCCGCGTTGCGAGGGCTCGATCCGCCGTTCGTGCGACGGCTTCTGCCGTCCTATAACGCGATTTGAACAGCGTGGGGATAACTCCTACAAAAGAATCGGCGATCTGTAGCGCGCTTGTTAAAGGGATACTGCATGAGCGAGGAAGCCCGCCTGCGGGAAGAGATCTGCCGCTACGGCCGCTCGCTGTTCGAGCGCGGGCTGACGCCTGGATCGTCGGGCAACATCTCGCTGCGCCTGCCCGACGGCGGCTGGCTCGTGACGCCGACCAACGCGTCCTTAGGGTTCCTCGACCCGGCGCGGATCTCCCGCCTCGACGGGGCGGGACGGCTCCTCTTGGGGGACAAACCGACGAAGGAGATCCCCCTCCACACCGCCCTCTACGAGAGCCGGGGGACGGCCCGGGCCATCGTCCATCTGCACTCGACCCATGCGGTGGCGGTGTCGATGCTGCCGGAGATCGATGCGAAGGCGGTGCTGCCGCCCCTGACGCCTTATTACCTGATGCGCACCGGCGGCACGGCGCTGGTCCCCTACTTCCGCCCAGGCGACCCGGCGGTGGCCGACGCGATCCGCGGGCTGGCCGGTCGGTATGCCTCGGTGCTGCTCGCCAACCACGGCCCGGTGGTGGCGGGCGAGAGCCTGGAAGCGGCGGTCTTCGCCACGGAGGAACTGGAGGAGACGGCCAAGCTCTATCTCCTGCTGCGCAACCTCAACCCGCGCCACCTCTCACCGGGGCAGGTGCAGGATCTGGTGAGCCATTTCGGGCTCACGCTGCCCGAGCATGACGGGCACGATCACGGGTGAGGGGGGACCTTGTCCCCCCTCGTGGACGGCAAGGTGCCGTCGAACCCACCCCCCGCCTCATCCTGAGGTGCCCGCCTCGGCGGGCCTCGAAGGAGGGCTCCAGGGATCGCGGAGCTCACTGGAGCCCTCCTTCGAGGCCCCCGCTGCGCGCCGGCACCTCAGGATGAGGGCAGAGGGGTGGGACTAGTCGCCAGCCGCCGGCTTTGTCTTCTCCGAGGCGGCGCTGCTCTGCGTTCGCAAGGACGGGGAGGGCGGTGGAAACGCCGCCCTACCCCTCGATCTTCGAGAAGTCCGCCACCTCCTGCGTCGCGGCGCGCAGCGCGTTGAGCAGCGCGAGGCGGTTCTCGCGGAGCTTCGGGTCGGGGGCGTTCACCGTGACGTCCGTGAAGAAGGCGTCGACGGGGGCGCGCAGCGTCGAGAGGGCTCGCATGGCGCCTGAGAAATCCTCGGCCTCCACCGCCTTCGACGCTTCGGCGCGGGCGGTCTGCAACGCTGCGGCGAGCGCCCGCTCGGCCGGCTCGCCGGAGGCGGCGAGGGCGGCATCCGGGGCGGCGTCGTAGGCGCGGCCGTCCTTCTTCTCCTCGATGCGCAGGATGTTGGCCGCGCGCTTGTAGCCCGCCAGCAGGTTCTTGCCGTCCTCTGTCTCCAGGAATTTCTGGAGCGCCTCAACCCGGCGGACGATCAGAAGCAGGTCGTCCTGGCCAGGCAGGGCGAAGACCGCGTCCACGAGGTCGTGCCGGGCGCCCTGATCGCGGAGATAGACCTTCAGGCGATCGGCGAAGAAGGCGAGGAGGTCGGCCGGATCGGCACCCGCCCGGGCGCCGAGCCCCCGGTCTGCAGCGCCGAACCGGTCCAGCAGGCGCAGGCGCAAGGACCGGTCGAGGATCAGCCGGATCACCCCCAACGCCGCCCGCCGGAGCGCATAGGGATCCTTGCTGCCCGTCGGCTTCTCGTCGATGGCCCAGAAACCCACCAGCGTGTCGATCTTGTCGGCAAGCGCCACGGCGATGGCGACGGGGTCGGTCGGCACCCGGTCGGTGGGGCCGAGGGGCTTGTAGTGGTCACCGAGCGCCGTCGCGACGCTCGCCGGAAGTCCTTCCAGCGCCGCGTATTTCGCGCCCATCAGGCCCTGCAATTCCGGGAACTCGCCGACCATCTCGGTGACGAGGTCGGCCTTGGCCAGCCGTGCCGCCTGCTCGGCCTGCGTCGGATCGGCGCCGACCAGCGGGGCCAGCTCCTTCGCCAGCGCCGCGATGCGCTGGACGCGCTGCCCCTGCGTCCCGAGCTTCTCGTGGAAGACGATGCTGTCGAGCTTCGGCAACCGGGCTTCGAGCTTCGTCGCCTTGTCGGTCTCCCAGAAGAACTTCGCGTCCGAGAGCCGCGCCCGCACCACCCGCTCGTTGCCGGCGGTGATGGCGAGCCCGCCGTCGCTGGCCATCAGGTTCGAGACGAGGATGAAGGCCGGAGCCAGGTCTTCGGAGCCCGATTGGCGCAGCACGAAGCACTTCTGGTTGGCGCGGATCGTGGCGCGGATCGCCTCGGCGGGGATGTCGAGGAAGGCGGCGTCGAAGGAGCCGAGCAGCACCACCGGCCATTCCACGAGGCCGGCGACCTCCTCCAGCAGGCCGTCGTCCTCGACCAGTTCGAGGCCCCGGGCGAAGGCGAGGTCCCGGGCATCGTGGAGGATCACATCCTTGCGACGGTCGGCGTCGAGGATGACCTTCGCCTTCTCCAGCGCCTGGATGTAGTCGTCGAAGCGGCGGACCTCGATGGCGCCGGGCGCCAGGAAGCGGTGGCCGTAGGTGGTGGTGCCGGCCTTGATGCCGCCGACCTCGAAGGGGACCACCTCCGGCGTCTCGGTCTCGGGGCCGAAGGTCGCCACGATGGATTGGAGCGGGCGCACCCAGCGCAGGCTGCCCGGCTGGGCCGAGGCCGCGCCCCAGCGCATCGCCTTCGGCCAGGGGAAGTTTTTGATAATCTCCGGCAGGATCTCGGCCAGCACGTCCAGCGTCTCGCGGCCGGCCTTCTCGATCACCGCGAGGTAGAATTCGCCCTTCTTCGGGTCGGTGACCGTGGTCGCCTGGTCGAGGCTCGTCAGTCCCGCGCCCTTCAGGAAGCCCTGGATCGCGGCCTCGGGGGCGCCGACCCGGGGGCCGCGCCGTTCCTCGCGCACGGCCTCGCCCCGGGCCGGCAGGCCGGCGATATGGAGGGCGAGGCGCCGGGGCGTCGCGAAGGCCTTGGCGCCCTCGTAGAGGAAGCCTCGCGCCACGAGGGCGTCGGTGACGAGCTTCCGGAGATCCTCGGCCGCCCGCCGCTGCATGCGGGCGGGGATCTCTTCCGAGCGGAGTTCGAGCAGGAGGTCGGGCATGGCGCGGCCATATCGCCGCGCCGCACCCCTGTCGAGGGTGCGGGAGCGGTTACCGCGCCTCGCCCTTCAGGATGGTCGAGAGCTGCCACTTCTGGTCGCCGATAGCGTGGGCGTCGGAGACCTTCCAGCCGCCATCCTCGCGCACGAGGTCGTAGACGATGGATTTCGAGCCGTCGCCGCCCTTGCGCTCCACCGTGACCTTCGCCTGATCCTTGCCCTCCGTGGCCTCCTTGAAGGTCAGGGCCTTCACGGTATCAGGCTTCATGGGCTCGCCGTTGAGGCGGAAGTCGAAATCGAGGTTGCCGGTGGCGCCGTTGGCCTGCTTCGCGTCCGCATCGAACAGGGACTGCAGGCGCTTCGTGTAGACAGCCGAGTGATTCGGGTGGGGCTCGGCATAGAGCTTCTTCACCACGGCCTCCGGGCCGGGCTCGGCGGCGAGGGCGGGGGCGAGGCCCAGCGCGAGGAGGCCGAGGGCGAGGGCGGTCTTTTTCATGCTGCGGTTCCCGCGTCTGCGGACGCGCCCGGGGCGCGCCGATTGGCGGGGCTGCAACGCACGAGGGCGCAAGGGGCTCCCCGTCACGCCGTCACCGTCATTGCGAGCGCCGCGAAGCAATCCAGGGATGCGCCACGCTCTGAGGCGTTCCGCTGCCCTGGGTCGCTTCGCGGCGCTCGCGATGACGGCGCGGGGCGAGGCGAGCGGCTTGCGGCCGGTCAGGCCCCCCCGGCTGCCGTCTTCAGCCACGCCGCGCCGCAGGCCTTGGCGAGTTCGCGGACCCGCAGGATGTAGCTCTGCCGCTCGGTGACCGAGATGACGCCCCGCGCGTCGAGCAGGTTGAAGACGTGGCTCGCCTTGATGCACTGGTCGTAGGCCGGCTGCACGATGCGGTGACGCTCGCCCTCGGCGGGGGCACCCGCGTCGAGATAGGTCCGGCAGGCCGTTTCCGCGTCGGTGAACTGGCGGAACAGCATCGCCGTGTCGGCCGCCTCGAAGTTGTGGCGGGAATATTCCTGCTCGGCCTGGAGGAACACGTCCCCGTAGGTGACCCGGTCCTCGCCCTCGGCGCCGTTGAAGTCCAGGTCGTAGACGTTCTCGACGCCCTGCACGTACATGGCAAGCCGTTCGAGGCCGTAGGTCAGTTCCCCCGCCACGGGGGCGCATTCGAAGCCCGCGACCTGCTGGAAATAGGTGAATTGGCTCACCTCCATCCCGTCGCACCAGCATTCCCAGCCGAGCCCCCAGGCGCCGAGCGTCGGGCTCTCCCAGTCGTCCTCCACGAAGCGGATGTCGTGCAGCCTCAGGTCGACGCCGATCGCCTCCAGGGAGGCAAGGTAGAGTTCCTGCAAATTCGGCGGATTCGGCTTCAGGATCACCTGGAACTGGTAGTAGTGCTGCAGCCGGTTCGGATTCTCGCCGTAGCGCCCGTCCTTCGGGCGGCGGGAGGGCTGCACGTAGGCGGCCTTCCACGGTTTCGGCCCCAGCGCCCGCAGGGTGGTGGCCGGGTGGAACGTGCCGGCGCCGACCTCCATGTCGTAGGGCTGCAGGATCACGCAGCCCTTGGCCGCCCAGAACTCCTGCAAGGCCAGGATCAGCCCCTGGAAGGACTTTTTCGGATGGGGCGCGGCGCTCGGCATGGTCGGTCGGGGCTTTCGGACTCGGCCGGGGGTCTAGGAGAGCGGGGCGGCGGGCGCAAGGCGCCTGGGCCGCGATGCAGGTCCGGCCCACGACAGGGTGCATGTCCCCTGATCCAAGGATCACACGCCCTGTCATCGACCTTTTCCCGTGTGAAAGCAGTAAGTCTTTCACCACTGAAGGTGCACGGAACCTTTGCGCGTGCCGTTCTGCTTAGGGGACCCGGCTGAGACGGCACAGGGCGACGGAACCTGCGCGCCAATGGTCAAGTTATGTCTGCAACCAGGGGAAATCCGGCGCCCTCGTGCTGCCGAATGTTGCGGACCACCGACGATGAACCAGTCTTTCGCCCGCCGTCACCTCACCCTCGTCGCCACCCTCGCCCTCTCGGCGATGGCCGCCACGCCCGTCGTGATGGGCGCGACCCGGGCGCTCGCGACCGCCGACGATCCCATTGCCACCGCCACGTTGCGGGTCGAGCCGGTGGAGGTCGCCGCCGTCTCCCCGGCGCCGGTCCCGGCCTGCCAGCACAAGGTGCGGGTCGTCTACGGCAGCTACGGCACGCCGGAGGGCTGCGCCGCCCGCTGATCGCCCGCTGAACCCGCCTTCGCTCAGGCGGATGGCCCTCAGCCGTGGCCGGCGGATTCGCCGCCGATCTGCCGGAGATGGAGTTCCTCGAGGTCGAGTTCGGCCTCGAGGGTCCGCAGCACCGAGCTGTGGACCACCCCGTCCCGGTGGAGGGCGATGAGGGCCTTCCGCCCCGCCTGAACCGCCGCGAGGGCTGCCATGAAATGGGCGTCGCGCTCCGGCTCGGCCGCCTGACGTTCGTCGCGCAGACGCGACGTGGCCCAGACCCGAAGCCGGTACTGCTCTACGAGGCGAGGATGGCGGTGAGCGCCTGTCTCGGGCTCCTGCAGGCTCTCCAGGACGGAGAGGGCCGCTTGGTTCACCGCCACCCGGGCCATGCTGGCATCGAGGTGCCCGTCCGGCAGACTCGCGCCCCCGCCGAGGCGCAGGCGGCGGATCAGTGGCCCCAGGGTGGTGCCCTGTACCAGCACCGTGAACAGGATCACCGCGAAGGAGGCGAGCAGGATCGGGTCCCGCCCGGGGAACCCGAGGGGCAGGGCAAGCGCCGCCGCCAGGGTGACGACGCCGCGCATCCCCGCCCAGCCGATCACCAGGGGAATCGCCGGGCTGAGGGGCGGCGGCGCGTCCGACCGCCGCCGGGCCAGGATCTGCGAGAGGTGGACGGCGGGAAACACCCAGGCGAGGCGGGCGACGACGCAGGCCGCCGTGGTGGCGAGGGCCAGGGGCAGGCCGGCGAGCACGGCATCCTCGCTGCCGCCCATCCGGGTGAGTACGCCCCGGAGCGCCAGCCCGATCAGCACGAAGACCAGCGCCTCCAGGAGGAACACCACGAATCCCCAGACGGCCAGCGCGTGGGTCCGGGTGCGGGCGTCGAAGGTCTCGTGCTCGCGCCCCCCCAGCATCAGCCCGCAGGCCACCACTGCCAGCACCCCCGAGGCATGGATCTCCTCGGCCGCGAGGTAAGCGAGGTAGGCGACGAGGAAGGTCACCACCGTCGTCGCGTCCGTATCCTGCAGGCGCCCGATCGCCCAGTTGGCGGCGAAGCCGAGGGCCACTCCTACCGCGATGCCCGCCGCGGCGAGCCACGCGAAGCTGCCGAGCGCCGCGAAGGCGTCGAAGGCCCCGGTCAGGGCGGCGGCGACGGCGAAGCGGTAGAGCACGAGGCCGGAGGCGTCGTTGACCAAGCTCTCGCCCTCCAGCACCGTCACCGTCTTGCGGGGCAGGGTCACCCGCGCCAGCACCGCCTTGGCCGACACGGCGTCCGGCGGGGAGACGATGGCGCCGAGTGCGAAGCACGCCGCCCAGGGCAGGCCCGGCACCACCCAGTGGGCCACCAGCCCGACCACCAGGGTCGTGAACATCACCGCCCCCAGCGACAGGGACAGGATCGGGCCGAGGGAGGCGCGAAAGTCCCGCCAGACGGTGAAGTAGGCCGATTCGAGCAGCAGCGGCGGCAGAAATAGGCCCATGATCAGGTCCGGGTCGAGGTCGAAGGCCGGAAGGCCCGGCGCGAAGGCCAGGGCCATGCCGCCGACCACCAGGGCGGCGGCGGGGGGAAGGCCGAGCCGGGCGGCGGCGAGGGACAGGACCAGGGCCGCACTCAGCAGCGCGAGGACCAGTTCGAACAGCGCGACGGGCGTCATGCCCAAGCTGTGGACTGCGGGCCCGCGCCGGGCAAGCGGGGCGTTTCCCGCACCCCAGATGCCATCGGCGCCCCACCCGCGACGGCGACGGGCGTCAGAGGGCCCCTTCGCGGATCGCGCCGGGGTCGGCCAGGGCGTGGAGCAGCCGCGCCGCGCTGTGCGCGAAGCGCAGGGTCACGGCCTTGCGCCGGGCGCCGCTCAGGGCATGCTCCGGCGCCTCCCGGAGAATCGCCGCACCGTAGGCGTCGGCGACGATCAGGCCGCATTCCTCCGGGATCAGATCCTCGGGGACGTCGTCGGGGATCGCGAAGAAGAAGCGATCGCAGAAATCCCGGTAGTCGGGCCATTTCCGGTCGGCACGGAAGTCGGCGACGCTCGACTTGATCTCCACGATGGTGAGCCGGCCCGCCCCGCACAGGGCGATCACGTCGGCCCGCCGGCCGTTGACGAGGGAGAATTCCGGCAGGGTCACGCAGCCCATCTCCGAGAACAGCCGCCGCACCCCGCGCTGGATGCGCAGGGCGGTGGGCGACTGGCGCCGGTCCGGGGGAAGGACGAGGGAAGGCTCGGCGGAGGTGGTCGTGGAGATCTCGGCGGAGATCTTGGGAAAAGCGGTGGCTGTCATCTGCGAATCGGTATCGTGCCGAATCGGGACATCCTGATGGCTTGGGCCGGTGCCGTCACCTGCGGCGCGGCACCACGCGGTTCAGCGGTCGAACCACGCGAGCAGCCCCGCGCCGGGGGCGAGGAGCACGAAGGCCCACACCGCCGCCGAGGTGACGTTGGCGAACTGGAAGGGCAGGCGGGCCATGCCGAGCACGCCGGCCAGCAGCGGCACCAGCGCCCGCGCCGGGCCGAAGAACCGCCCGAGCGCCACGGCGGCCACGCCCCAGCGGCCGATGAAGCCCTCGGCCTTCAGGGTCATCGCGGGATAGCGGTTGAGGGGCCATTTCTGCTTGGCCCCCGGCCCGAGCCAGCGCCCGACTTCGTAGGACAGCCAATCCCCCGTCGCCGCCCCCAGCGCCGCCCCGATCACCACCGGCCAGAAGGCGAGCCCGGCCCCGCCGATCAGCGCCCCGACCGCCATGAGGATCACCGTCGCCGGCACGAACAGCGACAGCACCGCCACCGATTCGCAGAAGGCGAGGACGGCGGCGATGACGGGCGTCCAGGCCTTGTGGGTCTCCACGAAGGCGAGCGTCGAGTCCTTAAGGGCTTCGATGTCCATGCGCCGGAATAATCTCCTTGGGTCGGTCCCATCTGATGCGCGGATGCCGAGGGGACAAGGGATCATCGCCCGGCACGGGGCATGGGTGCTTCGTCGCCACCTCCCTTTCGAGGACTGGGTCCCGCTCGCCCTCCTCGACAAGAATCCGCAGGTGGTCCAGGAGCTTCCCGGCGAGGCCGCCTGAGTCCCGAGTGCCGGCCTGCCTGGAGCCGCCCCGGTGAACGTCCTCTCCATCCAGTCCCATGTCGCCTACGGCCATGTCGGCAACGCCTCGGCGGTGTTTCCGATGCAGCGGCTCGGGGTCGAGGTGTGGCCGGTCCACACCGTGCAGTTCTCCAACCACACCGGCTACGGCGCGTGGCGGGGCGAGGTCTTCGCCGCGCAGACCATCCGCGACGTGGTCCGGGGTGTCGGCGAGCGCGGGGCGCTCGCCCGGTGCGACGCGGTGCTGTCGGGCTACATGGGTTCGGCCGAGATCGGCGAGGCGATCCTGGAGGCGGTCGCCGCCGTGCGGGCCGAGAACCGGGACGCGCTCTATTGCTGCGATCCAGTGCTCGGCGACACGGAGGAGGGGGTCTATGTCCGCCCCGGCATCACCGAATTCATGCGCGAGCGGGCGGTGCCGGCCGCCGACATCGTCACCCCCAACCAGTTCGAATTGAACCTCCTCACCGGCCTCCCGAGCCGGACCCTCGGGGAGGCGAGGGCCGCCGTCGCCGCCCTCCAGGCCCGGGGGCCGCGGGTGGTGGTGGTGACCTCGGCCGCCACGGACGACACGCCCGCCGATCGGATCGACCTGCTGGCCGGGGAGGGCTCCCGCCTGTTCCGGGTGCGGACCCCGCGCCTCGACCTCGCCATCAACGGCGCGGGCGATTGCATCGCCGCCCTGTTTCTCGTCCACTACGCCCGGGAGCGCTCCGCCGCCCTCGCCCTGGCGAAGGCCGCGGCCTCGGTCTACGGCCTCCTCCGGCGCACCGCCGAGGCGGGATCGCGGGAGATCCTCACCGTGGAGGCACAGGACGAGTTCGTCGCCCCCACCGCGACCTTTGCCGCCGAGGCGGTCTGACCGCCGCCCCTCCTCCGTCCCTGTCCCGCGAAACGAGGTCCCGTCATGAGCCGCCGCCGCTTCGCCACCCTCGACGTGTTCACCGGGACGCCGCTCGCCGGCAACCCCCTCGCGGTGGTCCTCGACGCGGAGGGCCTCGACGGGGCGACGATGCAGGCCGTCGCCGGCGAGTTCAACCTGTCGGAGACGGTCTTCGTGCTGCACCCGGCCGACCCTCGGCACCGGGCGCGCCTGCGCATCTTCACCCCCGCCCGCGAGTTGCCCTTCGCCGGCCATCCTACCGTCGGCACGGCAGTGCTCCTCGCCCTCCAGGATCCGCCCGGCGCCGACGCCCGCGCCTTCGGGCTGGAGGAGGGGATCGGCACCGTCCCCTGCCTCGTCGAGATCCTGCCGGACGGGACGGGGGGCCGCGCCCGGTTCAGGCTTCCGGCGATGCCCGAGTTTCTCGGGCCGGGGCCGGAGCCGGCGGTGCTGGCGGAGCGCCTGGGGTTGGCCCCGGCGGAGATCGGCTTCGGGCGCCACCAGCCAAGCCGGCATCGGACGGGGCCGTCCTTCACCTGTGTGCCGGTGGCTTCGGTGGAGCGCCTCGATGCCGTCCGCCCTGTGGCGGCGCCGGAGGAGGGCGACGGGCTCTATCTCTACGCCCCCGATCCGGAGGGGACGGGCCTCGCCTTCCGCACCCGGATGTTCGCCCCGCGGATGGGCGTGCCGGAGGATCCTGCCACCGGTTCCGCCGCGGCGGCCTTCGCCGGGGTGCTCATGCAGTTCGAGGCGCTCGGCGACGGGACCCACGACGTCGCCATCGCCCAGGGGCAGGCCATGGGCCGCCCGAGCACGATCGCCCTGCAGCTCGTCATCGAGTCCGGCGCCCTGCGCGCCGTGGAGATCGGGGGCTCGGCGGTGCTCGTCTCCGAGGGGACCCTGCGTGTCTGAGGGCCTCCGGACGACCCGGCTCACGGGGATCGAGGGCCGCCTCGTGTACCATGAGTGGCCCTGGGCGCGGGACCATGCAGAGGCCATCGCGGCTCACTGGGCCCGGCGGCAGGCAGAGCGCCCCGCCCTGTTCGACGGGGTCGTCCTCCTCTCCTGCGCCCATGCGGTCGCCGACGGGCTCTGCCGGATCGACCTGTTCGAGACGCGCTATTCCCACTTCATCGCCTATCGCGATGGGGGCCGGTTCGGCGGGGACGTCGCCAACGCCTTCGCGGCGATCGTGCCCTGGAGTGCCGACGGGGCGGTTCTGGTGGGCGAGATGGGCGCCCACACCGCCACCGCCGGCCAGCTCTACTTCCCCTGCGGCACCCCCGACCGGGACGACGTCCGCGGGACGGCGGTCGACCTTGCCGGCAGCGCGGCGCGGGAATTCACCGAGGAGACCGGCCTGTGCCTGCCCGAGGGCGCCCCGGAGGAGTGGATCCTCCTCGAAGGGGAGGGGCAACTCGCCTTCCTGCGCCCGGTGCGCTTCCCCGATTCTGCCGACATCCTCCTGGCCCGGGCGGAGGCCCACCGCCGGACGGAGGCCGAGCCGGAACTCGCCGGCTTCCGTGTCCTCCGCGGGCCCGCCGACCTCGACCCACAGCGCATGCCGGGCTTCGTGCGGGCCTATCTGGCGGGCGCGTTCTGATGCCCGATCCGGTGGCCCCCAGGCTGCCGGATCGGCGGCTCCGGGCCCACGCCGGAGAAGGGGGGCGGCCGCCACGCGTCTCGCTTTCTCTCCGATGCCGTCAGCTTGAAATCTTCTTGCCGCTTGTCTTGGAAATACGGAGGATCGTTTCGTTGACGATGCTTTCGCAAGCAATACCCTCGGCCGTCCAGCATCGCTGCACCTGTGATGCACAACCATACGACGGACGATATGACCTTCGCCTTCCGCCTTCGCGTGATCGGACGCCGCATCGCGGCATCGCTTCTCGCCGCCTCGGTGCTGTCCGCGGCCCCTGCGGCGGCCGATGAGACGATCGTCCTGCGGGTCGGAGACCAGAAGGGTGGCAACCGATCCCTCCTCGACATCTCCGGCTACGCGAAGGATCTGCCCTACCGGATCGCATGGTCCGAATTTCCGGCCGCCGCCCCGATCCTCGAAGCCCTCAACGCGGGGGCCCTCGATGTCGGCTATACCGGCGACCTGTCGTTCCTGACGGCCTACGCGGCCGGCGCGCCGATCAAGGCGATCGGCGGCACGAGGGCGGTGGCCAGGACGCAGGCTATCCTCGTCCGCGCGGGGTCGCCGATCCGCTCGGCCGCCGATCTCAAGGGGAAGCGCCTCGCCGGCACGCGGGGCGGATGGGGGCAATTCCTCATCGCGGCGACTCTGGAGAAGGCGGGGATCGCGCCGGAGGAGGCCACCTTCGTGCCCCTCGGTCCCGTGGACGCCAAGGTCGCGCTTCTCGCCGGCTCGGTGGATGCCTGGGCCGTCTGGGAGCCCTACGTCTCCTTCGCCATGCTGAAGGACGGGGCGCGCGTGGTCGCCACCGGCGAGGGCCTGACGCCGACCATCACCTTCATCACCGCCTCGGACAGCGCGATCGCCACCAAGCGGGCGGCCCTGCGGGACTTCGTCGAGCGCCTGAACAAGGCGCGGGCTTGGTCCCTCGACCATCTCGCCGACTATGCTAGGTCGACGGCCGAACAGACCAGATTGCCCGAAGACGTGCTCCTCGCCGCCTACACCACCCAGCGCACCAGCCCGATCGCGATCGATGACGGCGTGGTGAGGGACGTGCAGGCCGCCTCGGACCGCGCGACGCGCTATGGCATCCTGCCCCGCACGCTCGATGTCGGCCGCGCGGTCGATCGCAGCTTCACGGCGCCGGCCTCGCAGTGAGGCCTAGCCGTCGGTCGGGGACAAGCCGGGATCCCTCCCCGCAAGGGGGGAATCGTCGCGCCGTGCCCCGCCCTTCGCTTCCTCGAGTGCCAATTCCGCCGTCGCTTCGCGCGCGCTCGCAATGACGGTGGGGGTGTCGGGGCTTGCGCGATCCGCCACGGCCACCCTCACCAAATTTTCGCGGCGGCGCGGGAGCTTCGCCGTGTCAGGCACGTTCCCGGAATGCCCCTGCCGCGGCGCCGGCAGGCGGAGCACCGGAGACCCCATGTCCGATTCCCCCCGTTCCACGTTCCAGGCCCGTGCGGCCCGCTCGCGCATCCTGGAGGGGCTGCCCTACCCGCTCGGTGCCACTTGGGATGGCCTTGGGGTGAACTTCGCCCTGTTCTCGGCCCACGCCACCAAGGTCGAACTGTGCCTGTTCGACGACCAGGGCGAGCGCGAGATCGAGCGCATCGAGCTGCCGGAATACACGGACGAGATCTGGCACGGCTACCTGCCCGACGCCCGCCCCGGTACGATCTACGGCTACCGGGTCCACGGCCCCTACGAGCCGAAGGCCGGGCACCGGTTCAACCCGAACAAGCTGCTGATCGACCCCTACGCCAAGGGCCTCGTTGGCTCCATCACCTGGAACCCGGCCCTGTTCGGCTACAAGATGGAATCGGGGGACGACACCACCTTCGATGACCGCGATTCCGCCGCGTATACCCGCCGCTCGCGGGTGATCGACCCGGCCTTCACCTGGGGCCGCCACCAGAAGCCCAACGTGCCCTGGGAGCGGACCATCTTCTACGAGGCCCATGTGAAGGGCCTCACCAAGCTCCACCCGCGGGTGCCCGAGAAGCTGCGCGGGACCTATGCCGGCCTCGGCACACCGGAGGTGCTCGACTACATCAAGAGCCTCGGCGTCACCTCGGTCGAATTGCTGCCGGTCCATTCCTTCGTGCAGGACGACTACCTGCAGGAGAAGGGCCTCGTGAACTACTGGGGCTATAACACCATCTCGTTCTTCACCCCCGCCCGGCGCTACGCGGCGGTGCCGGACTTCGCCTTCTCCGAGTTCAAGGAGATGGTCTCCCGCCTGCACGGGGCCGGGCTCGAGGTGATCCTCGACGTGGTCTACAACCACACCGCCGAGGGCAACGAGAAGGGGCCGACCCTGTCGTTCAAGGGCATCGACAACGCCTCGTACTACCGGCTCCTGCCCAACGAGAAGCGCTACTACATCAACGATACCGGCACCGGGAACACCTTCAACCTCTCCCACCCGCGGGTGCTGCAGCTCGTCACCGATTCGCTCCGCTACTGGGCGACCGAGATGCGGGTGGACGGCTTCCGCTTCGACCTCGCCACCATCCTCGGCCGGGAGCCCTACGGCTTCGACGAGGGCGGCGGCTTCCTCGACACCTGCCGCCAGGACCCGGTGCTGAACTCGGTCAAGCTCATCGCCGAGCCGTGGGATTGCGGCCCCGGCGGCTATCAGGTCGGCGGCTTCCCGCCGGGCTGGGCCGAGTGGAACGACCGGTTCCGCGACGACGTCCGCGGGTACTGGAAGGGCGATGGCGGCCTTCTGCCGGACATGGCCGCCCGCGTCAGCGGTTCGGCGGACAAGTTCGACAAGCGCGGGCGCAAGCCCTGGGCCAGCGTCAACTTCCTCACCGCCCACGACGGCTTCACCCTGCACGACACCGTCGCCTACAACGACAAGCACAATGAGGCGAATGGCGAGAACAACCGCGACGGGCACTCGCACAACCTGTCCTACAATTACGGGGTCGAGGGCCCGACCGACGATGCCGGCATCCGGGCGGTGCGGCTCCGGCAGATGCGCAACATGCTGGCGACGCTGTTCCTGTCCCGGGGTACGCCGATGCTGCTGGCCGGCGACGAGTTCGCCCGCACGCAGAGGGGCAACAACAACGCCTATTGCCAGGACAACGAGATTTCCTGGCTGGACTGGGGGGCCATCGCGGACGAGGAGCGGGACCTCGCCGAGTTCACGCAGCGCGTGATCATCCTGCGCAACGCCCTGCCGATCCTCAACCGCGGCCGCTTCCTGACCGGCCGCTACGACGAGGAGTTCGGCGTCCAGGACGTGACGTGGCTGCGTCCGGACGGGGGCGAGATGGCGCCCGAGAACTGGAACGACGGCGGCGCCCGCAGCTTCGCGGTACGCCTCGACGGCCGTGCCCAGGCAACGGGCCTTCACCGGCGGGGAGGGGACGCGACGCTCCTCCTGCTGTTCAACGCCTACCACGACCTCGTGACCTTCACCCTGCCGGAGACGGTGGGGGGCGAGGCCTGGACGCGGCTCCTCGACACCAACCTGCCCGACAGCCAGGATGCGGAGAGCTTTGCCTTCGGCCAGCCCTACGAGGTGACGGGTCGCTCGCTGCTGATGTTCGTGCTGAAGCCGGAGGACACGCCCGGCGACGCAGCGACGGAGATGGAGCGTTCGTACCAGCATGTGATGCAGGCCTTCGAGCGCGCGAATGTGGAGCGTGTCCGCTTCCATCTCGACGACGAGGCGTGACGGCGAAAACGATCACGCCGCATTTTAATGGGGGGCGTGCCTTGCGCGATGCCCCCCGCGCAGGATACAGCACCGGCCCGCGAGGCCCGACCCGCGCCCGGCTTTTCAGCCGGACGCCGAGCCCCGGACGGAGGGGTGGCCGAGTGGTTGAAGGCGCACGCCTGGAAAGTGTGTATACGGGAAACCGTATCGCGGGTTCGAATCCCGCTCCCTCCGCCACTTCAGTCCCTGAGTGGGCACTGCGCTTACGCCGCCGCCCGACACCAGCGCCTGAAGCAGCTGGGTCTTCGATCCCATGATCCGAACCTCGCCGTCCGCGACCTCGACACGCTGGGCTAGCGCGCGCAGGTGGTCGCGGCGGTAGCCGCCGCCTTCGAGGCGGATGCGCTGGCGGGCTGTCTTGGCGAAGGTGCGGACCATTTGCGGGGTGACGGCCTTGGAGCCGGAGCTGTCGAGCATGGCCTGGGCGCGCTCGGCGTCGGCCTTGGCCTGATCGCGGATGGCCTTGAGGCCGTCGATGCGGTCCTTGAGCGCCGGATCGTCGATGTCGGCCACGCCCGCCTCAATGGCATCGTAGAGGCGTTTCAGGCGCAGTTCCGATTCGGTAGCACGCTTGTTCAGTTCGGCGATGTGCTCGCGGCGGCGCTGGGATTGCTCCTGCCTGCGGTCGAGAACACTGGCGAGGATGGCTTCCAACCGCTCGGGCTGGAGAAGCTGGCTTTCAAGGTGATCGGCGACAAGATTGTCCAGCTTGTCCATCGGCACAGCCATGCCCTCGCAGGCGGTCGGTCCCTGCCGCGCCTTCATGGAGCAGGCATAGTAACGATAACGCCCGCCCTTGCCGGTGCGGATGGTCATGGCGCCGCCGCACTTGGCGCAGTGGATCAGGCCGGTGAGCATGGTCGGGCCGCTGATAACGGCGGAAGGGATGAGCTTGGGGTTGCGGGCCTTCAAGAGCGCCTGCACGGTGTCGAACGTCTCGCGGTCGATGATCGGCGGCACCGGAACCGTGACGATCTCGCTGACGGGTTTCAGTTCCTTGGTCTTGCTGCGCTTGTTGAACTCATGCTCGCCCATATAGGTGCGACGGGTCAGGATGCGGTGAACCTGACCGATGCCCCAGCGCCCGCCGTCGCGGGTGAAGATGCGGCGGCTGTTGAGATAGGAGACGATGTTCTTGACGCCCATCTGGCCGGTGGTGCCGTCACCTTCCAGCGCAAGCCGATAGATCAGCCGTACCGTGTCGGCGTGCAGCGGATCGATTTCGAGCTTCTTCTTGACCTTGGCCCCGCGCTGCTCGGCGGCGACAACCCGGTAGCCGATAGGTGGGAGCGCGCCGTTCCAGAAGCCTTGCCGGGCGTTCTCCTTTAAGGCGCGCATGACGTGCTTGGCGTTTTCCTTCGACTGGTATTCATCGAACAAAGCCATGATCTGGCGCATCATGACGTGCATGGGGTCGTCCCCCATTTCCTGAGTGATCGAAACCAGCTTGACGCCGTTCTTCGCCAGCTTGCGGACATAGAACTCCAGTTCGAAGTGATCGCGGAAGAAGCGGCTGAACGAATGGACTACGACGACATCGAATGGCGCGGGCTTGCTGGTCCCCGCCTCGATCATGCGCTGGAACTCGGGGCGGCGGTCGTTGGTGGCGGATGCGCCTGGCTCCACATAGGTTTCGACAAGCTGATAGCCGCGTGAGGCGCAGTAGGCTTCGCCCTGCCGCTTCTGGTCGGGGATGGAAACGTCATGCTCGGCCTGCCGCGCCGTCGAAACCCGAAGATAAAGGGCGGCACGCAGAGGGATTGTGGAAGCGGTCATGCCGGGCCTCCTTGTGCAGCCGCCTCGTCAGGCGACAACACGGCGACGCCGAACGGAAGGAAATGCTTCGTGTTTCGGGTGACGATGACGAGTTCATGCGCTGCGGCGATACCGGCAATCACGGCATCGGCCATTCCGGGGTCGTGACCGGCCGCAAGCGCCTTCGCCTCCAGCCGCCCGCCGATTGCGGCGGCCTGCGCGTCGAAGCCAATGATCTTGTCATCGTATGTGGAGACGAGACCACTGAGCCATGCTTGCAGGCTCGCGGCTTTCGTCGTCGCCCCCTTGTGGTCGAGGAGCGCGATTCCCTTCTCGATCTCGTGGATAGAAACGACCGACAGAAATAGCCGACCATCGGCGTCCATACGGTCCAGCCAGGTGAGGAAGTCAGTGGATGCTTCCGCCTTCGACGGCGCGAGCATGGAGACGACGTTGGTGTCGAGAAGGAAGCCGCTCAAAGCTCGACATCCCGCGATGGTTTGCGGTTGCGCGGGAACTCTCCGCCTGGGAACGTCCTGAGATAACTGACAAGGCCCGCCCGTTTACGTTCGAGCGCTTTGCGCGCGATCTCCGCCGCCTCAACCGAGACCAGGGCCGCAACGGGTTTGCCATGACGGGTGATGGTCACGATTTCTCCTTTGACGGCTTCATCGACCAGGCTCGAAAATCCAGCCTTGGCGTCTCTGAGGTTGATGGTCAGCATGTTGCGCCCTCACATATGTAGACACTTGTGACTACAAGTAGTCTGTCGGAGGGCAGATTTCAACGTCGATTTCGACGCCTGAAGCATCAGCCGCCGGAACAGAATAGTTCATCGAACAGGTCGCCGAACCATTGCTCGAACACCTCGATCTCAGCCTCTGTGACCGGAACGGGGCGCGGCCAATCGTCGGTGACGGTCCAGATGGACAGGTCGTGTTTGGGCGGTCGGCCCATGGGAACATGGTATCCCAGCAGCGCCTCAAGCTGCTCCGACGCTGTGGGCGGCCTGACGCGCCGGGCGCGGGAGCGCGCTCCGCGATCAGACGCCATCGCGGCCGCGCCCGCTTCCGGGCCGCCACGCCACGGGGTTGGCGACCCAACGGTCGATGTCGGATTCCCGCCAGCCCGCGCCGTTGATGCTGATCTTGATCTGGGGCGGGAACGTACCCTCGGCGATCTTGCGGTAGATGGTGGACCGGGACAGGCCGGTGCGGTCGCGGACGGTGTTCATGCGGATGATACGATCTGGCTGGCGCATGGCTGGGCTGCCTCCTGCTGGCTTTTCGTGGGACTGCCAGGAGAGGCAAAGGCAAGGGTTTATTGTTGTGCAATAGGGATTTAGCCGTCGTAGGGCCGTGGCGCAGAGGGGGCGGTAAATAGGACGGTTTACAGCCCGAGACCCCGGCCCCGGCCAAGCCCGAACGTGAGGGTGAGGTCACGGGCGACGCCCATTCCCGAATCGAATGAGATGCCGAGTTCGCGTTTGCGGTTGGCGAGCAGGGATTCCATCTGCGGGTCGCGTTCGAGGCTCTGCGCCATGTTCCCCATCGCCGCCCGCGCCGCCCTGTGACCTGCATAGTCGCCCGCCGCATAGCGTTGGTCGCTGGCCCGGTGGAGTTTCTGCCAGCGCTCCACGAAACGGTCGGCTCGCAGGCCGGGATCGGTGCGCAACTCGGTTTCCAGTTGCAGGGCGTGGATCGCGCGCCGGGCGTCACCTGACGCCGCCTCCGCCGCAAGCTGCGGGTTTTTCTTGTAGGCCGCTTCGGCGTCATGCGAGCCGTGGGGGCGCACCTCCTCGAACCGCTGGCGCGCCTCCTGCAATTCCCTGACCTGATCAGGTCTGGCCTCGCCGCCCTGATCCTGCGCCGCGAAGATCGCATCGACGGCGCGGGCATGACGGACGAGCGCCCGCCCACGCGCCCGGCGTAACGCCGCCTCCGGGTCTTCCTCCACCTTCCTTTCCGGCCCCTGTCCGTCTGCGGCGGGCAGGCGCAAGTCGTCGAAGATGCCGCGCACCTTCTCGGGAACTCGGCGGGCGATCTCCACAACACGCTCGACGTGCTCGCGGAAGGTGATGCCGCGCCGCTCGGCGTAATCCTGGGCCGGGTCGATCCGCTGGTAATCCGCTGCCATGTCCTTGGCGCGGTCGCGCGACAGGGTGTTGATAAGCCGGTCCCGGCTGGCGAAGTCGTCGTGGCCGTAATGCAGGTCCATGCCGTCGCGGTGTCTTGACAGGGCGACATAGCTGCCATGGCGGTCCATGCCGGGCGTCGCCAGCACATGGGCGCGGTCCACGGTCATGCCCTGCGCCTTGTGGATCGTGGCGGCATAGCCGTGGTCGATCTTGTTGTAGCCCTTCAGGTCGAACGTGACATTGCGCCCATCGTCGGCGCGGACGGTCATGCTCTGCCCGCTGACCTGCTCAATGGTGCCGAGCGTGCCGTTCTTCACGCCAAGGCTGCGCTCGTTTTGCAGGAACATAATGCGGTCGCCGGTGGCGAAATTCCGCACGCCGCGTTCGGCGGCGATATGCACATCCGCGCCAAGCTCGCCTGCATCGCGCACCCGTTCGCGGGCCGCCTCGTTCAATTCCCGCACGTCAGCATTGGTGTGGGTGAGGATGATACGGGTTGCGTCTGGGCTGGCCTGCCGGTCACGGTCCCAGCGGTCGATCAGGTCACGCCGCGCTTCTTCCCGCGTTCCAGCCTCATGCACCATGTCGCGGGCGCGGTAGGCGTTCAGGGCTTCGCCCGTCCGGCCGCTGGCGAGGTCGCGGGTCGCCTCACGCTGCCAGTCCTCATGCTGGCGGCGAACCTCGCTGATCTCCGCGCCGCCGTGGCGTTCGTGGATCGAGCGGAACGCCGCGCCCGCCTCGATGGATTGAAGCTGTTCCGGATCGCCGACCAGCACCACCTTCGCGCCGGCCTCGGCGGCATGGGACAGCACGCGCTCCAACTGCCGCGTGCCGACCATCCCGGCCTCGTCGATGACAAGCACGTCGCGGCTGGTGAGCATGTCGCGGCCCTGCGACCAGCGATGCTCCAGGCTGGCGATGGTGCGCGAGGCGATGCCCGATCCGCCTTCCAGACTCTCGGCGGCGATGCCGGAGAGCGCCGCGCCGCGAACCTCATAGCCCGCCGCTTCCCAGGCTTCGCGCGCCACACCCAGCATCGCGCTCTTCCCCGTCCCGGCATAGCCGACGACAATCCCAAGGTCGCGCCCGTCCGTGACATGCGCCAGCGCCTCGGTCTGCTCGCCGGAAAGGGTCAGCCCGCGATCCGCCGCGCGCGCCAACGCGGCTTCTCGGCCCCTGTCATTCACCTCATGGCGTTCGCGCTCGGCCATCATCGCGGTGGCGCGATGCAGGCGCTGTTCGGCCTCGATCATGCCGCGGCTGGTGAAGCGGTCCTGCCCAACATCGTCCTTGCCGAGTTCGACAAGATCGGGCGCGCCGCGCATCGCGCCCATGACCTCGTTGAACTGGTCGATGCCATCGCTGTGCCGGTGCGCGAACATCGCCATGTCGCGCCGTGTAAAGGTCGATTGCTGCTGGGTGATCGCGTCCAGGGCGATGTTCGGGTTCTGGATGATGCGCGCGCCGTTCTCGCGGGCGATGCGCCGGTGATCCTCGGCGCGGTCGGCCTCGATCCCGGTAGCCTCGATGCGCTGCGCCGGTGCGCCGATCTTGGTCTGCGGCTCAAGACCGATGCCCTGCGCCTCAAGGCTGCGGTGGTCGATCCGCGCGTCGATGTCGAGTTCGGCAAGACGCTCGTTGACGTGATCGGCCCAGCGTTCGCGCCAACGTTCGACCAGCTCGGTGCGGTTCCACTCCCGCACCTTCTGGCCGAACCCGTTGTCGTCCACGCTGCGCATGGTCAGCATGACATGGGCATGGGGTTTCGGCATTCCGTCTTCGCCGATATCCCAATGCACGTTCACATCGGCGATCATGCCCTGATCGACAAATTCGGCTTGGGCAAAATCGCGGGCCAGTTCGACGCCTTGGCGCTCCGTCATCTCACGCGGAAGGGCGAACTCCACCTCGCGGCAAAGCTGGGCGTCCTTCCTTTTCTCGAACGCCTCGACATCGTTCCAAAGCTTTTCGCGGTCGTTCCATTCCTCCGGTGCGTTCTCCGGCAGCATGACCTCGGAATGGACGACGCCGCGCTTGGCGGAAAAGTCCTGATCGCGGCCCAGCCGGTCGTCGCGCAACCGCGAGGCCGAGCGGTAGGCGGCGGCAGCCACCACGCTGCGGCCCGCCGCGCGTCCGATGACCTGAACGGAGAAATGGTAGATCGCCATGGCGACCGACCAGATACTGCTCCCAAGCGCACGTCGGAACGACGTATAAGCGCACCCTCGAAATGAATTTCTCGGGACGGTCCGCGCCGTTCCAGGCCGTCCCGGCAACCTTACAGCATTCCGGCCGACACGAAACTATCATCGCTCCATCCATTGCTTATGGAGACGACGATGCGGAAACCACGGGACTATGGCGCTGAACTGAAGGCGCTGGAGGACAAGGCGCGGGAACTTAAAACGCGCAAGGTGCAGCAACTCGGCGAACTGGTGATCTTGACCGGAGCCGACGCGCTCACCGTCGACGAACTGGCGGGCGCGCTGATCGTGCTGGCCGAAACCAAGGACGCCGGAAAGAGGGAGGCGTGGGCCAAGCGCGGGGCCGCGTTCTTTCAAAGCCGGGCGCGGCGATCTGCATCGGCATCTGACCGCGACGCGGGCGGCGCTCAACCGCAACCGGACGGTGCGCAACCGGCATCAGGCAGCACGAGCGCGGCATGATATGCGAACCTGGCAGGTCGAACGCCGCCAACGCACGCGGCATCTGATCGAACTCGGCGGTCTCGTCGTCAAAGCCGGGATCGTGGACCTGACCTGCGATGATCGCGCCATCATCTACGGCGCCCTGCTCTGGGCGGCCGACAAGCTCCAAAGCGATGAACGCGACAAGGCGTTGGCGCTCTGGGCCGACAAGGGAAAGCAGGCGTTCGAGCATGAAGCTACGGCATGAATCCCATCACCGCGCAGGATCGGCATGGCAGGGTATGACCGATGGCGGGCGGCGCGGAGACATCACATATCGCAGCGCCACCCGTCATCGCGCGGCAACGCCGCGCAACGGCGACGCACATCACGGGCTCGAGGTTTCGCGCACCTCGCGCAAGGCCCGGCTGAAGAGGTGATTGAAGATGCGATCGCAATTTCCGCATTGGTCATGATGATGCTTTGAAGGCTGCTGTCGCGCTGGTATTGCTTGATGGCCACCGACGGGCCGTGTCAGGCGGCAGAGCGATCGTGCGAAGGTGGCTCCCGCTGCAATCCGTCCAGATGGCGCAGGATGTTGCGAGCGGCGGCGAGGGCGATGTCCCGCCGCACGCTGTCGACCGCCGAGCCAATGTGGGGGGTCAGAACCGTGCGGGCATGAGAGAGCAGTCGCGGCTCGACGCCGGCGGGCCGATCAGGCCGGGCCCAGTCCTCCGTCTCGAACACGTCGGCCGCATACCCGCCGAGATGGTTCGCCTCTAGGGCGTTGGCGACCGCCGCCTCGTCCACCAGCGATCCGCGGGCGGGGTTGATGAGGAGCGCGCCCGGCTTCATGGCCGCGATCGCCGCCGCATCGATCAGGTGGCGCGACTCCGCGTTCAATGGCAGCGCCAACACCAGATAGTCACTGCGTGCCAGCAACTCTGCCAGATCGCGCCGCAGGAGCCCCTGCGCATCCTCCGCGGCGGGAGAAAGCGGGTGCGCGTCGCAATAGGAGATGCGGCAGCGGAATGGCCGCACGCGGTGGGCGATGGCCTGGCCCACGGCACCCATGCCCACGATGCCCACCTCCGCCCCATCGAGCCCCATGCCGTAGAGTACCGGCCGCCAGCCGGCGAACGGGTGCTGGCGGATCAGCCGGTCGCCGGCGAGCAGATTGCGGCCGAGGGCGATCATGAGGCCGACGGCGAGTTCTGCGGTGGGCGCGGTGAGCAGGTCGGGCACGATGGTCACGTCGACGCCGCGCGCCCGGCACGCCTCCATGTCGAAATTGTCTGCTCCCTTCAGGGCGCAGGCGACGACCTTCAGATCCGGGCAGGCTTCGAGGAAGGCGCCATCCACGTGGTCCGTCATGAAGGCCAGGATGGCGTCGGCGTCGCGCGCGCGGCGCAGGAGTTCCGCGCGCGGCCACGGCTCGCGGGTGGTGTTGGCCTCTACCGCACCGCGGGTGGAAAGCAGATCTAGCACCTCGGGGTGGACCCAGTTGGTGACGAGGGTCTTGCGAGCCATGGATGTCTCTTGCGGCAGGAGTGGGATCAAGCGGAGGCGAGGCAGAAGGTGGCGAAGCGCCGGGCCATGGAGGATTGCGGGCTTTCGCGGCCGAGGCCGATGAACAAGGTCTTGAAGATGTCGGCCTCCTCCAGTTCCAGCATGGTGAGCGTGCCGGCCTTCACCTCCTCGGCCACGGAATAGGCGAACACCACGGAAAGGCCGAGCCCGGTCTTGACCGCCTCCTTCACGGCGGCGGTGCTGCCGAGTTGGCGTGCCACGCGCAGGCGCCCAGCATCGGGCCCGAACATGCCGGCGAGCGCCCGGCCGGTGCCGGTGCCGGGCTCGCCGCCGATGATGGGATGGTCGAGCAGTGCCTGGCGCGGAATGCAGCGCTCCTTCGCGAGCGGATGGTCGGGGCCGGCAATCACCACCAACTTCTCTCGGCGCCAGCCCTGCCATTCCACGGCCGGGTGGTCCTCGCTCCATTCGGTGAGAGCGATGTCCGCCTCGCCGGCGATGAGGGCGTCCACCGCATGGCGGTTGGTGGTGATGACGAGGTCCACCGTGCCGGGCCGATCCAGGTCGCGCTCGAACACGGCGATGAGGCGCGGCGCAAGATAGACTCCTACGTTGCCGCTGGCATGCACCACCAGGCGGCGATCGGAGACGACGGCGCGGGCACGGTCGGCGCTGGCTATGAGGGAGCGGGCCTTCGGCAGGAACAACTCGCCGTCACGGGTGGGGACCGCGCGGCTGCGGTTGCGCACCACGAGGGGCACGCCGACGAACTCCTCGAGCTTGCGCAACTGCTGCGAGACGGCCGGCTGCGAGCAGGCAAGGCGCTCCGCTGCCGACTGGATGCCGCCCTCATCGATGACCGCCAGAAAGGTCTGAACCTGAGACAGATTCAGCATGCGCATGCCCCCGCCCTTGTGCGGCCACAGCCGCTCCATCCCTTGCACCGGAATGTATGCATTAAACGAATGTATGTTGCAACTTCATATTTAATTGGCATTTCCCGCACGTTGGTGAGCTCATTCATATTGTGTCGGAAACATATGGATAAAATCGCATCCGCGCGCCCTCTTCGCCGCCAGCGTCATCAAAATGAAATGCAATTGTTGTCTATTTTTCATTGAGATATGTAATCTATCTGCCGCCAAGAAGGCGCCCACGGAGTTGCATCGTGCGGCAGCCCCGCCGGCGGGCCGTCTCGGCGCGCACGCCATAAACCCATGAGGTCGACATGATCACGCGTCGTCGCTTCGGGGCGCTTGCCGCCTCCGCGCTCTCGCTTCCCCTCGTTTCCGGTGCCGCGCACGGCCAGCAGATGCGCGACGGCAAGCTCCACCTGCGCTTCGCCATCGCCCCCCTGCGGCCAACTCCCGCCATCACCATCAAGGAATTTGAACCGGTGTTCCGCTATCTGGCGGGCGAACTCGGCGCCACCTACGAGTTGGTCAGCCCGGAGAGCTGGGCTGCCATCTCGGTGGCCATGAGCAACGGCCACGTGGATGTGGGCTGGCTCGGCCCGTGGGGCTACGTGCTGGCCAACCAGCACGCCGGCACCGAGGTGATCGCCACCGCCAAGTATCGCGGCAAGCCGTTCTACCACGCCATCATCGAGGGGCGGCCGGATCTCCCCATCAAGGAGTTTCCAAAGGATGCCAGGGGCATGAAGCTGTCCCTAAGCGACCAGGGCAACACCTCCGGCTGGCTCATCCCCTACGCCTTCCTGGTGAAGAGCGGCATCGATCCGCGCGACTTCTTCCAACTGCGCGAGGGGGCCACCTTCGGCAACAACGTGTCCATGATCCAGCAGGGCCTCATCGACCTCGGTTCCGACATGGACCGCGGCCGCAACGGCATGATCGAGGCCGGCGAGATGGATCCGGCCAAGGTGGTCGTCTACTGGACCTCCCAGGAACTGCCCAATGACGCAATCTGTGTGCCCAAGGGCTTCGACCCGGCGTTGAAGACGAAGATCCGCGACATTCTCGTCTCCCTCCCGGAGGACAAGGCGCAGGCGCTCATGGGCAGCGGCTACAACGGCTTCGTGCCAGCCACCCATGCCGATTACGGCATCATAGAGGAAGCCGGCCGCGTCACCGGCAAGCTGAAGTCCTGATCCGCGCGGGCCGGTGCCTTCGGGCACCGGCCACGTCGCGCCCGGCATGAAGCCGGGCGTCCGTTTCATAGCGCGCCGAGCCAGGGGAGACCGTCCATGACCATCGCAAGCTTCGAGGAGACACGCTACGTCGAGCCGGCCCGGTCGCTACTAACGTGGCACAATCTGCGGCGGGGGCTCGTCTTCCTCGCCGTGACCCTGTTCCTCGGGATGTGCTTCGCGGCGGCGAAGGTGGACCTGGCGAAGCTCGTGGACGGGCTGCCGAAGATCGCCTCCTGGTTCCAGCAGATGTTTCCGCCGGACGTACGGGATATCGACCGGGTGCTGCGCGACGCATTCCAGACCCTCGCCATGGCCACGGTGGGCACCATCGGCGCCCTTCTCGTGTGCATCCCACTGGTGCCGCTTGCCGCGCGCAACACCACGCCGAATCTTCTGGTCTATCGTTTGGTGCGGGCGGTGTTCGGGGTGCTGCGCGGCACCGAGATCCTGGTATTCGCCCTCATCTTCGTGGCGGCGGTGGGGTTCGGCCCTTTCACTGGCGTGCTGGCCGTCATGTTCAACATGGTGGGCGCCCTCGGCAAGCTGCTCACTGAGGTGATCGAGCCGGCCGATCGCGGCCCGGTGGAGGCGTTGGAGCTCACCGGTGCCGGCCCGGTGCGCGCGTTCCGCTACGCCCTCCTGCCGGACGTGTGGCCGAACATCGTCGCCGTCACCCTCTACATCTGGGAGTTCAACGTGCGCGCCTCCACGGTGCTGGGCATCGTCGGTGCCGGCGGCATCGGCCAGACGCTGAAGGACTCCATCGACCTGCTCGACTTTCCTAAGTTGGCCACCGTGCTGGGCGTCATCCTCGCCATGGTGATCGCCATCGACACCCTGAGCGCCCACTTGCGCCGTCTCGTGCTGAGCCCCGAGACCGCCGCCACCCGCGCCGGCACGCCGACGCGCCTTTTCGAAGGCGAAAGCCGCGCCTGAGCGGCCCATGGGAGTTGACCGATGAAGAGCATCGCCCCTGCGCATCTGCCGCACGACCGTTCCCTGGGCGAGGAGGAGGGTGCCGCAATCGTCGTGCGCGACCTGAGCAAGGCGTTCGACGGTCGCGTGGTGCTGGATCGCGTCTCCTGCACCGTGCCTGCCGGCCAGTTCGTGGTGCTGCTCGGCCCCTCCGGGTGCGGCAAGTCCACCCTGTTCCGCTGCCTGACCCGCCTGGTGGAGCCGGATGCCGGAAGCGTCACCATCCGCGGCACCGAGGTGACTGCCCTGAAGCCCGCTGCCCTTGAGGCGCTGCGCCGGGAGGTGGGGTTCGTGTTTCAGCAGTTCAATCTGGTAAAGCGCTTCAGCGCCATCGACAACGTGCTGGCGGCCCGGCTCGCGACGACGCCCCTGTGGCGGGTGCTGCTGCGCCGCTTCCGCGCGCGGGACCGGCAATTGGCGCTCGCCTGCCTCGACAGCGTGGGCCTCATGGACCAAGCCTATCAGCGCGCGGAGCGTCTTTCCGGCGGGCAGCAGCAGCGGGTCGCCATCGCCCGCGCCTTCGCCCAGCAGGCGGAACTGATCCTCGCCGACGAGCCCATATCCAGCCTCGATCCGGAATCCTCCGAGAACGTGCTGCAGATCCTGCAGCGGGCGGCGCGGGAGCGCGGCTTCTCGGTGTTGTGCAGCCTGCATCAGGTGGATCTCGCCGTGCGCTACGCCGACCGCATCATCGCCCTGCGCCAGGGGCGCCTGTTCTTCGACGGCCCGGCGGCCGCCTTCACCCCCGGCCTGCGGGAGGACCTGTATCGTGCCGCCCGTTCCTGAGACCGCGACGCCCGCTGACACCGCAGAATGGGCCGCGATCGCCACCGTGCTTGCCCGCGGCGATGATCGCGGCCGGCTTCTGGAAATCCTGCTGGAGGTCCGCGACGCCAAGGGCGGGATCGGCATCTCTCAGGCCGGGCTTCTGGCGCTGGCCGAGCGCCTGCGCCTGTTCCCCTCCGAGGCATACGAGGTGGCCACCGCATTTCCGGCGGTGAACTACGCCGCCACCACGCCCTATGCCGCCGACGGCTGCGGCGATCTGGTGTGCGGCCTGCTGCACGGCGCGCTCGGCGCCGGAGTGTGCCGCAACCGTTGTGACGGGCCCCGCCCCGAACCCGTTCCGCGCTCCTTCGCGGCCTACCGGGCGGCAGGGGGCTACGGGCAGCTCGGCCGCATCATGGCCGATCCCGGCGCGGCGGCGCAGATGTTGGAGCGGCTGTCGGTGCACCAGGCGGTGGGGCGGGCGGGCGTCGGCTTCCCGGTGGCGGAGAAGTGGCGGCAGGTGATCGCTGCCGGCGGCACGCCGGTGGTCATCGTGAACGGCGACGAGGGCGAGCTTGCCATCTTCAAGGACCGCTTCATCCTGGAGAACGACCCGCACGGCGTGATCGAGGCGGCCCTGGTGGCCGCGCGGGTGATAGGCGCGGACCAGGTGTTCCTCTACGTGCGCGACGACTACGTCCCCATCCACGCCATCCTGCGTCAAGCGCTGATGGAGGTGGCGGGGGCCGGCCTCGCGGAGGGCCTCGCCCTGGAGCTGCGGCGCAGCGGTGGTGCTTTCATCTGCGGCGAGGAAACGGCGCTCATCGCGAGCCTCGAGGGACGCCCGGCCCGCCCTGTCGAGCGCCCGCCCTTTCCCACCGCCTGCGGCTATCTCGGCCGGCCCACCTTGCTGCACAACGTGGAGACCTTCTATCGCGTCACTGCAGCGTGGGGCGGCACGCTGGGCTCGCCTGCCTCGGCCCTCCTGGATCCCGAGGTTCGGCTGTTCAGCGTCTCGGGCCGGGTGTGCGCACCGGGGCCGAAGCCGATGCGCGGTCTGTTGCGCCTCGCCGACCTGGTGGAGATCGCCGGTGGAATGCAGGACGGCCATGCCCTCGGCGGCATGGTGATCGGCGGATCGGCGGGGGCGCTGGTGAGCGCCGCAGACTGCTACAGGCCGCTTGCCGATCTGCTGGACGAAGGGCTGCGCCTCGGCACGGGCGGGGCGATCGTGTTCGGCGCGACAGACGAGCCGCGCGCCATTGCCGCCCGCATGGCGGCCTATCTGGCACGGGAGAGCTGTGGCCAGTGTGGGCCCTGCCGCATCGGCACCGCGCACGCCTCGCGCGCCCTGGCTGCGCCGGGCCCGCTGGATCAGCATCTTCTCGAAGACCTCGCAGCGGTCATGGGCGAAGCCTCCCTGTGCGCGCTCGGGCGCAATGCGGGCCGCTTCCTCGGGCGGCTGTCCATCCCCGGCCGCGGTGTTAGCGCATGAGCCTCATCAACTTCACCATCGACGGCCAGCCCGTTGCCGCGCAGGACGGGCAGAGCCTGCTGCAGGCGGCCACCGCCGCCGGACTCGACCTACCTCACCTGTGCGCTTCTACGCGCGATGGCTTCGCGCCCATGGGCAGCTGTCGCACCTGCCTGGTGGAGGTGGAGGGCGAAGCCGAGTTGGTTCCTGCCTGCCGCCACAGGGTCCGGACCGGACTCGCCGTGCGCACCGACACGCCGCGCGCCGCGCGGGTGCGGCGGCTCGCGGTCAGCCTGCTCGCCTCCGAGATGAGCGCCGCGGCGAAGGCGCGCCACCCCGACACGCCGTTCCTCGATCTCGTCGCGCGCACCGGAGCCGATCCCGATCGCTTCGGCCACCGGGCGGCAGGCCGTCCCGCGGATGCCAGCCACCCCGCCATTGTCCTCGACCCGGAGGCGTGCATCCGCTGCGGCAAGTGCCGGGCGGGATGCCGTGACGTGCAGGTGAATGGGGTCATCGCCCTCGCCGGGCGAGGCGACGGCATCCACGTGACATTCGATGCCGGGATGGCCATGGGGGAGAGCAACTGCGCCTCCTGCGGGGAATGCGCCCAGCTCTGCCCCACCGGCGCGCTGGCGCCCAAGGCGCTGGAGCGGGCCGGTGGACGGACCGCGGTGACGGCCAAGGGCGAAACGGTCTGCCCCTTCTGCAGCGTCGGCTGCCGGGTCACCCTGCATATGGTCGACGACGAGGTGGCGTGGGCGGAAGGTGCCGACGGCCCGGCGAACCGCGGTCGGTTGTGTGTCAAGGGCCGCTTCGGCTTTTCCTACCTGAGGCATCCGGATCGCCTCACCGTGCCCCTGGTGCGCCGGGCGGATGCGCCCAAGGATCCGGCCCTCGCCCTGCGCGGCGCCGCGGTGCTGGACCTGTTCCGTCCCGTTGACTGGGACGAGGCGCTGGACACCGCCGCTCGTGGCTTCGCCCGGTTGCGCGCGGCGCACGGCCCCGGATCTCTGGCGGTGCTAGGGTCGGCAAAGGGTTCGAACGAAGATGCCTATCTCCTGCAGAAACTCGCACGCATGGGCTTGGGCACCCCCCATGTTGACCACTGCACACGCTTGTGCGCCTCGGTGCCGCCGCTGGCGGAGGCCACCGGCTTCGCCGCCGTGACCGCCCCCATCGAGGAGATCGCCTGCGCCGAGGTGGTGCTGATGGTGGGCAGCAACCCGGACAGCAACCATCCGGTGGCCGCCTCCTTCATGAAGAATGCCTTTCGGCGTGGGACGAAGCTCATCCTGGTGGATCCCGGCATTCAGGCCCTGTCGCGGTTCGCCACCCATCACCTCAGGACGGCCCCGGGGACGGATGTGGCCCTGCTCTCCGCCATGACGCGCGTGGTGATTGAGGAGGGGCTCCACGACCGGGATTTCGTCTCTGGGCGGCTGGAGGGCTTCGAGGCGCTGCGCGCGCGGGTCGCACCTTTCACGCCGGAGATGGCGGCCGGCCTCACGGGCGTTCCGGCGCAGGACATCGTGGCCGCCGCCCGCCTGTTCGCCGGGACGCGCGCGGCCATGACCTTCTGGGGCATGGGTGCCTCGCAGCACGCCTTCGGCGCGGACAACATCCGGGCCGTCATCGCCCTCGCTCTCGTGTGCGGGCAGGTGGGTCGTCCCGGCGCGGGCCTCCATCCCCTGCGCGGGCAGAACAACGTGCAGGGCTCCTGCGACGCCGGCCTGTTGCCCAACTATCTCCCCGGCTACCGGCCGCTTGCGCAGGCAGGTCACACGGTGGTGGAAATGTTCGATGCGGCCCGTCGAGGGGCGGTGCGCGGGCTCTATGTGGTGGGTGGCAACCCGGCCATGGCCAACCCGGACCTCGCCGTCACCCGCGCCGGGCTGGCCTGCCTGGAGCATCTGGTGGTGCAGGATATCTTCCCCACCGAGACCGCGGCCTTCGCCGATGTGATCCTGCCCGCAGCGGCGCTGGCGGAGCGGGCGGGTACCGTGACCAATACCGACCGACTGGTGCAACGCATCGCACCGGCGCTGCCCCTGCCCGGCGGCGCGCGACCGGACTGGCGCATCATTCGCGACATCGGCGCGCGCCTCGGCCTATCGTGGGCAAATCTGACTGTGGAGAGCCTGTTCGAGGACATGGCGCAGGAACTGCCCACCCTTGCCGGCTTCAGCTGGCGGATGATGGTCCAAGACGACCATGCGCGCTACCCCTTGCGCCCAGCCGGCGCCGGCGAGAGCCTGTTCGGCGATGATTTTCCCCGCGGGGCCAAGGCCGCCATCGTGCCTCTCGACGCGAGTGGTGCGGACGAGATGACGGACGCCGACTATCCCTTCATCCTGATGACCGGCCGCCTGCGCGAACACTGGCACACGGGCACCATGACCCGCCGCTCGCCGGTGCTGGAGGCCCTGAGCCCGGAGCCGCAGGCCCACATGCATCCTGACGACCTCGCCCGGCTGGGCGTGACCGTCGGAGGGGAAGTGGAGGTACGCACGCGCCGCGGGATGGTGCATCTCGCCGCTATGCCCGATCGGGCGGTGCGGCCGGGCGTCGTGTGGATGGCCATGTCCTTCTTCGAGGCGGCTGCGAACGAACTGACGGTGAACCGACTGGATCCCACCACCCGCGTGCCGGACTTCAAGTTCTGCGCGGCGGCGGTGGAGAAAAAAACATATACCTGACCACGATAGACTATAAGTTCCACGACACACTGCCGATCGCTGCCATATTAATGGCCAGATCTTCATATAATAATACTATATCTTATCGTTTATAATTGGCACCGAATTGGAAATTAATTGACCATCTTGCGCAATTCATGTGTAATCGGTTTGTGGAGTGCCACTGCGCCATATTAGGTTGTGTGGACGGATTTTGATGAGGATGAGGATGAGGATGAGGATGAGGATGAGGATGAAGCTGAAGGCGAGAGCGACGATGGCGGCGAAGCCGCATTCGGTCTTCTCGCAGCGCAGGGCGACGCGCTTGAAGCGCTTGAGCTTTCCGAAGCACTGCTCGATGCGGGCGCGCCCCCTGTAAAGCGCCTTCGGGAAGAAGGCTGGGCGCTCCTTCGCGTTGGATTTGAAAGGGATGGCGGACGCGATGCCGCGCGCCCGGGCGATGGCCCGGTTGGCCTTGGCGTCATAGCCCTTGTCGGCGAGCGCCGCGCGCGGCGTGACATCGGGACCCAGATCCAGCAGCAGCTTGAAGAGCGGACTGTCGCCGGCTTCCCCGCCGGTCAGGTGGAAGGCGATCGGCAGGCCGTCGAAGTCGCTCTTGAGGTGGATCTTGGTGGAGAAGCCGCCGCGCGAACGGCCGAGGGCTTGGCCGTCCTGCCCCCTTTTGCTCCGGCGGCGGAGACGTGGGCGCGCACCACGGTGGAATCGAACATCTGGACCAGATGGGCCGTGCGGCTCAGCGAGGCCAGGGTTTCGAAGTAAAGCTCGAACACGCCGGCCTGACGTAGCCGCCAGAACCGTTTCCAGACGCTATTCCACGCGCCGAACTCGGCAGGCAGTGCCCGCCAGGTGATGTTGTGCACAGTGAAATAGTGCATGGCTTCGAGGAACTTGCGATCGTCGCGACCCTTGTCGCCGCGCCGTGAACGGCAGGCGCGGAACACCTCCAGCGCCAGCGCCCAATCCTCGTCCGTCATCCGCGTCAGCATGGTCGATCTCGCCAAAAGCCGACCCGCTATGAATCACCGAAAGGGGCAGAAGGGAATCCCCTCTGCCTAAACCCACCGCAATCCGTCCACACGGCCTAGCGTGAGGTGTCGAGGCCTTACACCAATTGATTATAATATCGATCCGACCGCAACCCAATATATCCAGAGATAGTTTCTGAAAGTTGCTTAAATTTTCTGGACAAGCAGATTTTATGAACCGTAACCTAGACTAATTAGGTGACGAATTTTTCCATTGCCGCCATGCTCGATGGCTCTCCGAGCCAATGAGTGACAAAGGGATAGAGATACAATGCCTGACATGCTGGGCTGCGCTCGCTCTCCACCAGCGGCGAGCGACAGGCGATGCCATGTTACCGGCAGCCGCCGACCAGGGCTTTCACATCCCTGGCACCAGCACTCAAACTGAGCGATAGCTCAACAAAAAAGCACCCAAGAGAGCGATTGGCTGCACGTGTGCGCATCAAGATTCCTGCGCGACTGATGTGCCATGTCTGGCGCCGAAGGCAATCGTCGCGTCCCCTTTCTGCCATCATAGACCCTCCCACGCCCAAGTCGCGGGTGACCGGCAAGCTGACCTGAATTTCGAGCATTCGGTCCACTCCGTCACGGATGGCCGATCCTGTTTCCTATCAAGCGGTGAGTGGAATGCGCGTGAAAAGGCTTGTTCGATCAATCCCAACGGATCGCAGGGGCCGGCGGACATCTATCGCCTCGCTGCTGCGGCACACCGGCCTAGGGCTCGGACCCATAAAATAATTGGCCTTCGCAGCATGTTGTGATTCATCAGTCCGTGGAGGATCTGATGATGAGCGGAGACCGTTTCTGGCTCACGGATGCGCAGTTTGCGCGGCTTGAGCCGTATCTGCCCAGGGACACGCGCGGCAAGCCGCGTGTCGATGACCGGCGGGTGATCAGCGGCATCGTGCATGTCCTGAAATCGGGCGGCCGATGGATCGACGCGCCGCCCGAATATGGGCCGCGCAAGACGCTCTACAACCGCTTTGTCCGATGGGCTGCCAAGGGGATCTGGACAGACCTCTTCCATGCTCTCGCCAGCGCAGGAGGTCCTCCCGCCCAGGTGCTGATCGACAGTTCTGCGGTCAAAGCTCATCGCTCCGCTTCTGGTGGAAAAGGGGGGAGAGCAGTCAGGCGATCGGCCGCTCGCGGGGCGGGCGCACGACCAAAATCCATGCGCTGACAGACCGCCACTGCCGACCGGTCGCATTCCTGCTGACCGGCGGACAGGTCGCAGATTGCACCGCTGGAGCGGTTCTGCTGCGCCAGATGTCCAGTGCCCGCATCCTCCATGGTGACAAGGGCTACGATAGCGATGCGATCCGCCGACAGGTCGAGGGCATGGGCGCCATGCCGAACATTCCGCCCCGCTCCAACAGGCTCTGGAAGAACTGCTTCTCTCCCGTGCTCTACCGCGACCGAAACGCCATCGAGCGCATGTTCTGCCGCCTGAAAGACTTCCGGCGCATCGCCACACGATATGACCGCCTCGCCATCAACTTCCTTGCAGCAGTCAGCATCGCGGCAACCGTCAGCTACTGGTTATGAGTCTGGACCCTAGGGCTGGCCGCGCTCGGCGCGTCGGTGTCGCATAACGCCTTGGCGCAGAGTCTGTCCACCGCCGATCCCGCGAGTTGGCGCACGCCGGAATACAAGGCCGATTGGGGCTTGGAAGCCATGCACGCCGCCAACGCCTATGCGGCGGGCTACACCGGCCTGGGTGTGACGGTGGGTGTTGTTGATTCAGGTGTCTATAGTGCCCACCCGGAATTCGCCGATGGCCGCGTCAAGCCGCTCACCATCACCGGGACCTTCGGATCGGACGGCTTCTATTTTATGGACGGGTCCGGAAAGCCGCAGAATCAGTCGCCACAACCAAGCTTCTTCAAGGCGGGTGATTCTTATACCGCTCCGGGAACGTACAGCCCCATCTACAACGATCCACACGGGACACACGTCACAGGGACGATCGGGGCCTCCCGAGACGGCGTCGGCATGCAAGGCGTGGCGTTCAATGCCAATGTCTACGTCACCAACACACAAACGAACGACTCGGCACGATACGGAACGAACGTTGATTATGCCTACTTCAAAAACGCTTATGGTAGCCTAGCGGCGGCCGGCGCACGTGTGATTAATTCCTCTTGGGGCAGCCCGCCTACTGGAGACAATTACAACACCATCCAAGGCTTACGCACAGCTTATTCTAAATTTTCTGGCAAGCTCAGCTACGTCGACGCGCTTTCCGAGACCACAAAACAATACAATATTATTCAGGTATTTGCGGCGGGAAACACCGGATACAGCAACCCAAACGTTAGATCTTCGCTACCTTATTTCAGACCGGATCTTGAGAGCAATTGGCTTGCCGTAGGCGCAGCTGCTAAGGGGGGCAATGGCGGCCTAAATCCCGGAGATCTTGTCCTCGCGAGCTATTCAAATCGAGCCGGCGTCGCCAAATATTGGTACGTTGTCGCACCAGGCAGCGCTATCAACAGTACGGTTCCTACCTATGCGCCAGGCGCTCGATGGAATCTCGGTGAATGGGCTATCAATCCAAACAAGCAGACCGGCTACACAACAGTGAACGGCACCTCCATGGCCGCGCCCCATGCCACTGGCGCGCTGGCCCTGATCATGGAGCGATTTCCCTATATGACCAACCAGCAGGCCCGCGATGTCCTGCTCACCACGGCCTATCACCGCAACGTGGTCGCCGGCGTGGCGGATGCCAATCCCAATGCTCCCAACGCCGTCTGGGGTTGGGGCGTGATCGATCTCAATAAGGCCATGAATGGCCCAGGGCAATTTCTTGGCTCAGTCGCCGCGAACCTCCCGGCCGGCACCCGCGATACCTGGTCCAACAACATCTCCGAGGACGCCCTCATCCAGCGCAAGCAGGAGAATGACGCAGCGGCGGCCGCATGGGCAGCCCGCAAGGCCGCCCATGATCCGACACTCACCCCCGAGTGGCAGACCGAGATTCAGGTGGAGACCACGCGCGTCGCGGCTTTCGCCGATGTCCCTACCCGCGGCAGCCTGATTAAGGCCGGAGACGGCATTCTCACGCTCACCGGAACCAATAGCTATTCCGGCGGCACCACATTCGCTGGGGGTATTCTGTCGGTGGCCCGTGACGCCAACCTCGGCGCGGCGGCGGGGGGCCTTACCTTTGACGGCGGCATCCTCCAGGTCACCGGCACCAGCTTCACCACCACCGGCCGGGCCATCACCTGGGGCAACGGCGGCGGCGGCTTCGATATTGCCAGCCTGGACAATACCTTCACCCTGAACCAGTCCCTTTCCGGCACCGGCGGCCTCGCCAAGCTCGGGGCAGGAACCCTGGTTTTCACCGCCACCCACAGCTTCACCGGCCAGGCGACCCTCGCCGGCGGCGGCCTCCAGCTTACCGAAACCGCGAGCCTCATCGCCCCGGTCGTCACCTTGGCAGGAACCACCCTCACCAACGCAGGAACCCTGGCCGGCGGCGTCACCAATGCCGGCACCCTGATCACCACCGGCACCATTGCCGGCGGGCTCAGCAATACCGGCTTTGTCCAGGCCGCCGGCGTGCTCGCCGGAACGGTGAGCAATGCCTCCGGCGCAGCCGTCGCCCTCACCGGCAGCACCACAGGCATCACCCGCCTAAGCAATAACGGCGCCATCGATCTCGGCGGCACCGCCCTGACGGTCGGATCGCTCACCGGCACCACAGCCACCGCCGTTATTGGCAATGGCCAGCTCACGGTAGGCACAGACGGCAGCTCCGCCAGCTATGCCGGACAGATCGTCGATGGCGCCAGCCGCACCAGCCTCACCAAGGCCGGTGCCGGCACCCTCACCCTCACCGGCAACAACTCCTATACCGGCCTCACCACCGTCACCGGCGGCCTGCTGTCGGTGAACGGCGCCTTCTCCTCGACGCTGGCCATCGGCACCTCGGGCACCCTGCGCGGCTCCGGCACCCTCTCCGGCCCGCTGGTGGTGGCCGGGCGGCTGGCGCCGGGCAACTCGCCCGGCACCCTCACCGTCAACGGGCCGGTGACGCTCGCCAGCACCTCCACCTTCCAGACCGACATCGACGGCACCGGCACCGGAACCGGCGCGGGCAATTATTCCCGCCTCGTCACCACCGGCACCAACGGCACAGTCACCGTGGCCGGAACCCTGGCGCCCACCCTGCGCGGCATCACCGGCAGCGCAACCAACAGCTACACCCCGCCGCTGGGCACCAGCTTCACGGTGATCCAGAGCAGCGCCGGCCTCTCCGGCTCCTTCGCCGGCCTGGCCCAGCCGGCGAGCGGCCTGCCCGCCTCCACCCGCTTCGATGCCCTCTACGGCCCCACCAGCCTGGCGCTGGTGGTCACCCCGCTGTGGTACGGCAACCTGGCGGCCAACGGCCTGGCCACCACCGCCAATGCCAGCGCGCTCGGCAGCGCGGTGGACAGCATTCGCCCGGTGGCCGGCATTGCTCTGACCGGAGCCAATGCCGGGCTGTTCAACAGCCTCTACAGCCTGGCCCCGACGGCATTGGCCGCCGCCCTCAGCCAGATGACCGGCGAGGTCTATGCCTCCACCGCCGCCCAGACCTTCGATGACGCCCGCCAGGTGCGCGCCGCCATCAACGAGCGCCTGGACGACGCCACCGGGCCCAAGCCCGACAAGGCCACCGCCAAGCTCTCGTCGAGCCTGAACGTCGCCGTGTGGGCCACCGGCTACGGCGGCTGGGGCAATGCCTCCGGCGACGGCCTCGCCTCCCTGGGCTGGACCCAGAGCGGCTTCATCGCCGGTGCCGACGTCAAGGTGTTCGACACCACCCGCCTCGGCATCGCCGCCGGCTTCGGCCAGTCCGATGGCCATGTGGACAGCCTCAACTCCAAGGCCGACAACAGCCACACCGACCTGGCGCTCTATGGCGTCTCGCAACGTCGCCTTCGGCACCTTCTCCAACGGCCTGGGTAGCAGCTACAACGGCAACACCGCCCAGGTGTTCGGCGAAGTCTCGCGTCCGTTCGCTTTCGGACCGGCTCAGGTGTCGCCGTTCGCGGCGGTGGCCTATGTGAACCAGAACTTCGACGCCTTCTCCGAAACCGGCGGCGCCGCCGCACTCTCAGGCTCGGCGCAGTCCATGAGCACCACGCTTACCACCCTGGGCGCGCGGCTAAGCACCGACATGGTGGTGGGCAACGGCCTCTTCACCCCCAGCCTCAAGCTGGGCTGGCAGCATGCCTTCGGCGACGTGGACACGACGTCGGTGATGTGGCTGAACGGCTCCACCCCGTTCCTGGTCTCCGGCACGCCCATCGCCCGCGATGCGCTGGCGCTCAATGTGGGCCTCAGCTATGCCTTCAACGACGCGGTCAGCGCCGGCTTCGCCTATGACGGCGTGCTCGGCTCCGATGCGCAGAGCAACACGCTCAAGGGCAATCTGCGGGTCAATTTCTGAGCCATCCCCCAGACAAAGAGGACGGCATCCTGCATCGGATGCCGTCCTCATCACTGCCGATAACATGTATGGGTAAGTGGGTGTCCTGGCTCACCTTTTTTACGTAAGGTTACAGGGGATGTTCCGAGCCTGGAGGGCGTGAACTGATGGGGTGGATGCCCCCTCCTGCGGGCTCGTATTGTGTCCGGGCAGCGCCGTGGTGGCGCTTTCAAGGGAGGGGCACATGCCAGATGTTCATGTCCTTGCGATCGACCTGGCCAAGCGGAGTTTCCAGGTCTGCGGCACGGATCGGGGCGGGGCGGTTCTGTTCAACCGGACGGTGTCCCGCGCGAAGCTGATCCAACTGTTGAGCGCGCAGCCGCCTTGCATCGTGGCGATGGAGGCCTGCGCAACGAGCCATTATTGGGGCCGCGTCGCTCAAGGCCTTGGACGCCACGTGCGGCTGGTTCCGCCGATCTACGTGAAGCCCTTTGTGAAGCGGCAGAAGAATGATGCCGCTGACGCGGCCGCGATCGCCGAAGCCGCGCTGCGTCCGAACATGCATTGCGTCGCGGTTTGAAAAGTCATGGCTGCATGGGAAAGCACGTACCCTCGCACGCCAGCAACCGCGAACGCGAAATGCCATATCGAAAATACGAAAGTCATGTTGAATTTCGCGTCGTCCGACTTGAGGTGGTCCCCATACAATCAAAGCCACACGCTGCGCAATTCGTTCGATCTCGCGCGCAACATGGGGCGGCGAGCGATTTCATAGTGCTATAGCGAAAACGTAGTGATCATCACTATCGGACGCGGCCCGCCAGCATATGTCTTTGCCAACGTGCGCCGACCTGCCTATCGGCCGCGTACATCCCGTACTTGTCGGCATTTCGCAACCGACGACGGATATGATCCAAGCTAATCGGATACCAACCCGGCACGTCGCGAGGGGCTGACCACCCCTCAGCTTGCCCTCTCAGTGAGCGCGGGACGCGGCCACCCCATGCTCGTCGGCACCGCGACCGGCACATCGGATGGATTCAGCGACTTCGTCCGCAAAATGGTATCTCCGCGGCAAGACCGTGGGATGTTCCGGATGAAGGAAGGGGGGCGCGACGCTGCCCCCCTTCTCAGGCTCCCGTGCCCAGGGGTGGCCGACGACCAGTTCGGTTCATGATCCCGAACGTGAATCCTGTACGGATGGTGTTCTCCGGCCGCGTCGCGTGACCGTGGAGGATCGCGAGCAGGCGCTGCGTCACCGAGGTCGTCAGTCCGAGGATCTGCTGGGTGGAATGCCCGACGATCAGCGACCGCTCGCCGCTCTGCGGCCGGACGCCGCGCGGTCCGGGGCGGTATAGCGGCTCGCCGGCCGCGCCAGGCCGAGATGGTCGCGCAGGGTCGCCCCGGCATAGTCCCACCGGAACAGGCCCCGGCGCTGGAGAATCGGAACGACCTCGTCCACGAAGGTTTCGAGGCCGTCCGGCAGGACGTCCGGCATCAGGTTGAAGCCGTCCGCCGCGCCGGCCCGGAACCACGCCGCGATGTCGTCGGCGATGGCGTCCGGCGTGCCGACGACGATGCGGTGGCCCACGCCGCCGCCGAGCGCCCGCAGGAGCTGGCGCACCGTCAGCTTGTCCCGGCGCGCGAGGGCGACGGTGCCCAGGAACATCGTGTGGTTGGCGTCCGGCGGGAGGGGCAGGGGGTCGGGGAGCGGCTTGTCGAGATCGAGCTGGTCAGGATCGATCCGCAACGTGCCCGCGAGGCGGGCGAGGCTGTAGGCCTCCGGCACGAGATCCCAGAGTTCGTCCTGCCGTCGCCGCGCCTCGGCCTCGGTGGAGCCGATCACCGTGGCGAGGCCGGGCAGGATGACCAGCGCGTCCGGGCTGCGCCCGTAGCGCACCGCCCGGACCCGCAGGTCGCGGGCGTAGGCCGCGCCGTCCTCGATGGTCTGCGCCAGGGAGAACACCGCGTCGGCGGTGGCGGCGGCGAGTTCCCGCCCGTCCTCCGATCCGCCGGCCTGGAACGTCACCGGGCGCCCCTGCGCGCTGCGCGGCACGGTGAGCGGCCCCGCCACCGTGTAGTGCGGCCCCCGGTGCTCGACCGCGTGGACCTTGCCCGTGTCGATGAACCGGCCGCTCGCCTTGTCGCCGACGAAGGCGTCATCCTCCCAGCTGTCCCACAGGGCGTGGACGAGCTCGGTGAACTCGCGGGCCCTCGCATAGCGGGCCCCGTGCTCCGAGGCGCCCGCGAAGCCGAAGTTGCGGCCGGCGGCGGCGTCGGCCGTCGTCACCACGTTCCAGCCCGCCCGGCCCCGGCTGACGAGGTCGAGGCTCGCGAAGCGGCGGGCGAGATTGTAGGGCTCGTTGTAGGTCGTCGAGGCGGTGGCCACGAGGCCGACATGGGTCGTCGCGGCAGCCACAGCGGAGAGCACGACGGTCGGCTCCAGGGCGTTGAACGGCCGGTAGTCGATCCGGTCGTTGATCGCCGGCGTGTCGGCGAGGAAGACCGCATCGAGCTTGCCCCGCTCGGCGATGCGGGCGACGCGCACGAAGTGGTCGATGTCGAGGAAGGCGTCCGGCCGGCTCCCCGGCAGCCGCCAGGCCGACGGGTAGACGCCCGAATGCAGCAGGTTGACGTTGAGGTGCAATTGGCGGCCGCTCATCGAAGCCCTCGGGGTCAGCGGATGCGGGGGATGACCTGCTCGGCGAAGCGGCGCATCTCCGCCTCGAAGGGTTGGAACTGCAGCATGAACAGCTCGATGCCCGCCGCGTGGAAGGCCCGGATCCGCTCGGCCACGGTCTCGTAGCTGCCCACGAGCCCGGCCGCCGTGCCGCCATTGGTCCCAACATGCCGCGAGGCCGCCGCGTCGGTCTTGGCGAACATCACGCTCGCCGTGTCGGTGCGGGCGCGGGTGTCGGCGCGGAGATCCGCATCGCGCTGGGCGAGGGCGAGGAGGCGGGCGTGCTCCGCTTCGGCCTCCGCGTCGGTCTCCCGGGCGATCACGAAGGCCGAGAGGCCGTAGCGCAGGGGGCCGTTCGCCGCGGGGCGCCGGGCGACGTCGGCGATCAGCGCGGCGACGTTGTCGAGCGGTTGGCCGTTGATGAACCAGACGTCGGCATGGTCCGCCGCGAGCGCCCGGGCCGGCTCGGATTCGCCGCCGAGATAGACCGTCGGCCTCGGCCGAAATGTGCCGGCGGGGCGGAGCTGGTAATCCTCCACCTGGAAATGCTCGCCCTGGAAGGTGACCCGCTCGCCGCGCATCAGCCGGTCGACGAGGCCGATCCATTCGCGGCCGTAGGCGTAGCGGTCGTCATGGGCGGGGAAGGGCAGGCCGGCGCGCTCGAACTCGGCCTTGTTCCAGGCATTCACGAGGTTCAGGGCGAAGCGCCCCCCGCTGATCTGCTCGATCTGCAGGGCCATCTTGGCGAGCACCACCGGGTGATAGAGCCCGGGCTTGATCGCCGCGATGATCTCGATCCGCTTCGTCAGCGCCGCGAGCGCCGCCGCCCCGGTCCAGGCTTCGAGCTGGTCCCGCTCCGGGTCGTACGGGTTCATCGTGTGCTGGGCGACGAGTACCGAATCGAAGCCGAGCGCCTCAGCCTCCAGCACGAGGGCGCGGTTGCGCTCCCAACTGGCGTCGTCCGGCTCATCGGGGTCGTGGTGGGAGGCGCGGGAGCCGTGGACGGCGGCCCAGATGCCAAAGCGGGGAGGGTTCGCCACAGCCTCAGCCCCGGCCCGTCGGCTGGAAGATCGCCACGGCGGTGGCGTCGATCCGGCGGGGGATGAGCTTGGCCTCGTAGAACACGTCGGCGATGGCCTGCTGTTCGCCGAGCTGGCCGCGCTCCACAGGCTCCACCGCGTAGGTCCGGCGGCTGTTGGCGGCGGCCACGACCGCGGGGGGGAGGTCGCCCCAGATCGGGGCGAGGAGCGCCACGGCTTCCTGCGGGTTCGCCTTCATCCAGGCGCCGGCCTCGACCAGGGCGCGGTAGACGGTCGCCACGACCTCCGGCTGCGCGGCGACGAAGCTGTCGTTGGCGAGGTAGTAGCGGTGATAGCTCGTGAGGCCGCTACCGTCGGCGATGGTCCGCACCGGGCGCTTGGCTTCCGCGAAGGCCAGGAACGGATCCCAGATCGACCACGCATCGAGGCGGCCCTGCTCGAAGGCCACGGCGCCCTCCGGCGCCTGGAGATAGGCGGGCTTGATGTCCGCGAAGGTCAGGCCGGCCTTCTTGAGCGCGGCGGCCAGCACGTAGTGGCTGCCGGAGCCCGGCGAGACGCCGACGGTCTTGCCCTTCAGGTCGGCGACGGTGCGGATGGGGGAATCCGCGGGCACGATGATCGCTTCGGCCGAGGGGGCCCCCCGCTCGCGGGCGTAGAAGGTGAGGGGCGCCTTGGCGGACTGGGTGAAGATCGGCACGGCGTCGGCGACGTCGGCGTGGATGTCGACGGCCCCGGCATTCATCGGCTCGATGACGCTGGTGAACAGGTGCCAGCTCGGGCTGAAGCCCAGGGGCGCCAGCCGCTCGGCCAGCGTTCCCTTCACCTTGAGCACGGTGAACAGCACCGACGAGCGCTGCATGCTGATCTTCACCTCCCGCGGGGCCGAGAGGACCGCCGGCGCGCCGAGCGCCAAGGCGGCCGCCCCACCGAGCCCGCCCCGCAGGAGCATGCGGCGGGAGGGGCCGAACCGGCCCATCGTGTCGTCAGTCATCGGGCGCTCGCGAATCGTCGGTGAAGAGCAGGGGAGGGCGCCGGAACAGGACCGTCGCCGCGACGCCTCTATTGAAGGCCGGCAAGGCGCTCCGGATCAATGGAACGGGTTTTCGATTTGCGCTTCGTCCGAGGGAGCATGTCCCTCGACGGGTGATTGGCGGAAGAAGTCTTTCTCCCCGCCGGCGCGAACCCGAAAAGATGCTGATAGAAGTTGCAAACTTTTGGGAATGGAATGAAATTCTGACGCGGTTCGGCGCAGAAAAACGAAAATTCTCTTGCCGGGCTTAACGGGATACATTGGTCCCAAAGATGAGGTCAGACCAAGAGTCGGGCTTGAGATCGAGAAACGCCTCACCGATTCCTTGACCATCCGCCCCCGGGGCGATGTCGGAAATCGGAAGGGCAAAGCCATGTCGCAGGTGGATGCGGGCTGGGGTGCGGGGCCGAGCGGGCGCTACGAGACCCTCGCGGAACGGTTCCGCCCGGTCTTCGCCGAGATCCGCGCCACCGCCGTCGAGCGGGACCGGGAGCGGCGCCTGCCCCACGCCGAAATCGGCTGGCTGCGGGAGGCCACGTTCACGACCCTGCGCCTTGCGCCCTCCGAGGGCGGCCACGGCGCCAGCCTGCCGGAACTCTTCGCCCTGCTGATCGAGCTGTCGGCCGCGGATTCGAACGTCACCAATGCGCTGCGGGCGCATTTCGGCTTCACGGAGGACGCGCTCTGCTCCTCCTCGCCCGAATGGCGCGCGGCCTGGATCGCGCGGATCGGGGCCGGCGAGACAGTCGGCAGCGGCGTCTCGGAGACCGGGCCGGCCAAGGTCGGCGCCTTCGACACGGTGGTGAGGCGGCGCGACGGCAGGCCCGTGGTCGACGGGCGGAAGTTCTACACCACCGGCTCGCTCTTCGCGGACTACATCCACCTCGCGGCCGAGGACGAGGCCGGCGGAGCCGTGACGGCCGCCGTGCCGGTGCGCGCGCCGGGCGTGACCATCGTGGACGATTGGGACGGGTTCGGGCAGGCGCTCACCGCCAGCGGGACCGTTACCTTCGAAGCGGTGGCCCTCGACCCCGCGCTCATCAAGCCGGACCCGGCCCGCTTCCCCTACGCCACGGCGTTCTTCCAGCTGGTGCACCTCGCGACGCTCGCCGGCATCGGCCGGGCGGCGGCCGAGGACGTGGCGCGCCTCGTGGCCGAGCGCACCCGTGTCTATAGCCACGGCAATGCCGGGCGGACGGCCGACGATCCGCAGATCCAGGCGGTGGTGGGCCGTGTCCGGTCCAACGCCTACGCGGCGGGCGCCGTCGTGCTGAAGGCCGCCGAGGCGGTCCAGAGGGTGTCCGACGCGCACCGGGCCGGATCACCGGAGTTGGAGCGGCAGGCGACGCTGGCCGATGTGGAGGTCAACCAAGCGGTGAGCGTGGTCACCGACCTGGTCCTGAGCGCGACGACGAGCCTGTTCGACGCGCTCGGCGCCTCGGCGGTCAAGGTGGGTGCCGGCCTCGACCGCTACTGGCGCAACGCCCGCACCCTCGCCTCCCACAACCCCCGGATCTACCGGGACCGCAGCGTCGGCGCCTTCGCGATCTCCGGCGAGGCGCCGCCGCGGCAGTACCGCGTCGGCGCGGCGTGAGGCGACGGGCATGGCACGCCACGACCGCATGCGCCTGGGCGCCTTCCTCTATCCCGGCGGACACCACGTCGCCGCGTGGCGGCATCCGTCCTCCAACGCCGATGCCGGGGTCAACGCCGCCCATTACCGGCAGCTCGCCCGCACCGCCGAGGCGGCGAAGTTCGACCTGATCTTCCTCGCGGACGGCGTCAGCATCCGGGGCGACGACCTCGACGCCCTGAGCCGGACGGCGATCCGCTATGTCGGCCAGTTCGAACCCCTGACCCTCCTGTCACACCTCTCGGCGGTGACCGAGCGGATCGGTCTCGTGGCCACCGCCTCGACCACCTACAACGAGCCGTTCCACATCGCCCGCAAGTTCGCCTCCCTCGACCATCTGAGCGGCGGCCGGGCGGGCTGGAACCTCGTCACCTCCGCGGACCCGCGGGAGGCCTGGAACTTCAGCCGCGAGAGCCACCTCGCCCACGTCCACCGCTACGCCCGGGCGGAGGAGTTCGTGGACGTCGTGCGCGGCTTGTGGGATTCCTACGAGGACGACGCCTTCGTGCGTGACCGCGAGGGCGGGCGCTTCTTCGATCCCGAAAAGCTGCACCTGCTGGCCCATGAGGGCGAGCATTTCTCGGTGCGGGGGCCGCTCAACGTCCCGCGCCCGCCGCAGGGACACCCGGTGGTGGTGCAAGCGGGCTCGTCGGAGGCCGGCAAGGCGCTCGCCGCCCGCACCGCCGAGGTGATCTTCACCGCCCAGCAGACCCTGGACGATGCGGTGGCCTTCTACGCCGACGTGAAGGGCCGGATGGCCCGGTACGGCCGCGACCCGGATCACCTCAAGATCATGCCCGGCGCCTTCCCCGTGGTCGGACGCAGCGAAGCGGAGGCACAGGACACGTTCGCCTCGCTGCAGGCGCTGATCCATCCGGTGGTCGGCCGCTCGCTGCTCGAACAGCTCACCGGCGCCGACCTGTCCGCCTATCCGGACGACGCCCCCGTGCCGGAGATGCCCGAGACCAACGGCGGCAAGAGCCGCCAGGACCTCTTCCTGCGCCTCGCCCGGCGCGAGGGCCTGACGATCCGCGAACTCTCCCTGCGCGCCGCCGGTGCCCGGGGCCACTGGACGATCGTCGGCACGCCGGTCCAGATCGCCGACGCCCTGCAGGAGCGGTTCGTGGCCCACGGCGCCGACGGTTTCAACATCATGCCGCCGACCCTGCCCGGTGGGCTGGACGATTTCGTCGCCCTCGTCCTTCCGGAGTTGCGGCGCCGGGGCTTGTTCCGGCAGGACTACGAAGGATCGACGCTGCGGGAGAATCTCGGCCTGCCGCGCCCTGCGCACCGTATGCCATTATCCTCCTCCGGTTCGTCCGAACGGGGAGCGGCATGACGACCATCTTCCGAAGGCCGTCGGCGAGAGACAGGATCGTGATGCCATGAGCGACGACGACACGACGATCCCCGCCCGGCGCCGCTTCCTCGTGCAGGGCGCGGCGGCGGCCGTGGGCGCGGTGGCCGGCTCCGCCCGGGCGGAGGAGGCGACGCCCCCCGGCACCCCCGAATGGATGAAGGCGCCGGGCGCCGATGTCGGCAGCCAGACCTACGGCACGCCCTCGCGCTTCGAGGCGGGGCTCATCCGCAACGTGCCGAAGGGGCTGAAGCAGTACACCTCGGCCTCGAGCCGCTCGCCGCTGCAGGATCTCGACGGCATCCTCACGCCGAATGGCCTGTTCTACGAACGCCACCACGGCGGCATCCCGGACATCGATCCCGCCCGACACCGGCTGCTGATCCACGGGCTGGTGGAGCGGCCGCTGGTCCTCACGATGGAGGACATCCGGCGCTTCCCCTCGGAATCGCACATCTACTTCCTCGAATGCTCGGGCAATCCGGGTTTCGAGGCGATCAAGGGCAAGACGGCCTCGGATCTCGTCGGACTCGTCAGCTGCGCCGAGTGGACCGGGGTCCGGCTCGCGACGGTCCTGCGCGAGGCCGGGGTGAAGCCGGAAGCCAAATGGGTCGTGGCCGAGGGCGCGGACGCCGCCGCCCTCACCCGCAGCATCCCGATCGAGAAGTGCCTCGACGACGCGCTGCTGGTCTACAGCCAGAACGGCGAGCGGCTGCGGCCGCAGCAGGGCTACCCCCTGCGGGTGCTCCTGCCCGGCTTCGAGGGCAACATGAACGTGAAGTGGTTGCGCCGCCTCGCTGTGAGCGCGGAGCCGGCCTATTCCCGCGAGGAGACATCCAAGTACACGGACCTGATGCCGGATGGCACCGCCCGGCAATTCACCTTCGTGATGGAGGCGAAGTCGATCATCACCCGGCCATCCGGCACCCAGAGGATCGCCGCCGGCTTCCACGAGATCACCGGCATCGCCTGGACCGGGCGCGGCCGGATCCGGGGCGTGCAGGTCACGACCGACGGGGGCAGGACCTGGCAGGACGCCGCCCTGCAGGAGCCGGTGCTGAACCGGGCCCTGACCCGCTTCCGCCTGCCCTGGACCTGGGACGGTTCGCCGACGACCATCGCGAGCCGGGCCATCGACGAGACCGGCTACGTGCAGCCGGCCTTCGAGGATCTGACGGCGGTGCGGGGCCTGAAGTCCTTCTATCACAACAACGCGGTCGTGCCCTGGCGCATCGCGGCGGATGGCGAGGTCGCCAATGGCTATGCGTAAGATCCCCGTCCTCGGCGGCGTCGCCCTCGTGATCGGCCTTGCCGGGGGCGCCGCGTCCGCCGAGCGTTACGGGATCGGGCGTCCGGCGACGGAGGCGGAGATCGCCGCCTGGAACATCGACATCGACCGCGACGGCAGGAAGCTCCCGCCGGGCCGGGGCAGCGTCAGCCATGGCCGTGAGGTGTTCGAGGCGCAGTGCGCGTCCTGCCACGGAAGCCGGGGGGAGGGCGGCATCGGCGAGCGGCTCGCCGGAGGCCAGGGCACGCTGGCCACATCCAAGCCGATCAAGACGGTCGGCAGCTTCTGGCCCTACGCGCCGACCCTGTTCGACTACATTCGCCGCGCCATGCCGATGAACGCCCCGCAATCGCTCAGCGACGACGACGTCTATGCGGTCTCGGGCTATGTGCTGCATCTCAACGGGCTCGCGCCGGAGAATGCCGTGTTCGACGCACGATCGCTCGCGGCCATCCGCATGCCGAACCGCGACGGCTTCGTCCCGGACCCGCGGCCGGACGTGGGACAGTAGATCGCTCCTGGCCCCCTGCGGGGTTGCCGGCAGACGTGGTCATCGACGCCACGCCCTTCGTCAACGGCAACACGGTCTGCCGGGATGGCAACTTGATTTAATGTGAACCGGGCCCTGAGGTTCACCGACCCGGCCTCGGCCTGCGCCCGCCGAAGCAGGGCGTGCTCGTGGAATCCGACCTGCTCTCGTCCCGACGCGAACCCCGCTCGCCGCGTGGGAGGCGCGGCCCTTGCCCCTACTCCTTCACGGCGCCCGTGAGCGCCGAGACGTAGTATTCGACGAAGAACGAGTACAGGACGACCAGCGGCAGCGAGCCCAGCAGCGCGCCGGCCATCAGCGAGCCCCACTTGTAGACATCGCCATCCACGAACTCGCTGACGACGGCGATGGGGACCGTCTTGTTCTGCGTCGAGGACAGGAAGGTCAGCGCGTAGATGAACTCGTTCCAGCACAGGGTCAGGGAGAAGATCCCCGCCGAGATCAGCCCCGGGAAGGCGAGCGGCAGGATAATCTTCGTGAGGATCTGCCACCGGCTGGCGCCGTCCATCAGCGCGCATTCCTCCAGCTCGTAGGGGATGGTCTTGAAGTAGCCCATCAGGAGCCACGTGGAGAACGGGATCAGGATCGTCGGGTAGGCCAGGATCAGGGCGATCGGCGAATCGAACAGACCGTAGGCCTGCACGATCGTGGCCAACGGGATGAACAGGATCGAGGGCGGCACGAGGTAGGCCAGGAAGATCGCCGCGCCGACCCAGCCGGCGCCCCGGTAGCGGATCCGCACGCAGGCATAGGCGGCGAGCACGCTGGCGAACAGGGACAGCACGGTGGCCGCCACCGACACGTACATCGTGTTCCAGAGCCAGCGCGGATACTGCGTCTCGAACAGCAGTTTGTGGATGTGCTTGAACGTCGGATGGACCACCCAGAACGGGTTGTACCGCTCCATGTCGATCAATTGCTCGTCCGGTTTGATCGCCGTGAGCGCCATCCAGTAGAACGGGAACAGCAGCACGGCGAGGATGACGAGGAGCGGCAGGTAGGTCGTCACCAGCCGCCGGGGCAGGCGCTCGAGGTAGGCCATGCCCTCCGTGTTGTCGGTGAGCCCGGCCGGCGGTGAACCGGTGAGGGGGGCGAGGCGGGGATCGGCATGGGCCGGAGGGGCGGGGGCGCTCATCGGTCGGTCTCCCCCGCCTGCCAGGCCCGGCGCTGCAGGCCGAACCACGAGATCCCGATGGCCGCCAGCAGGAACGGCACCATCGCGGTGGCGATGGCCGCGCCCTCGCCGAGCGTGCCGGACAGGATGCCCCGCTGGTAGGACAGGGTCGCCATCAGGTGCGTGGCGTTCACCGGGCCGCCCCGGGTCATCGCCCAGATCAGCTGGAAATCGGTGAAGGTGAAGAGCACCGAGAAGGTCATCACCACGGCGATGATCGGCGTGAGCAGCGGCAGGGTGATCCGCCAAAAGATCTGCCAGTTCGAGGCGCCGTCGAGGGTCGCGGCCTCGTAGAGCGAGGGCGAGACCGTCTGCAGCCCGGCAAGCAGGGTGATGGCGATGAAAGGCACGCCGCGCCAGATGTTGGCGAAAATCACGCAGGCCCGGGCCATGGTGGGCTCGCCCAGGAAGTCGATGTTGCCGTTGATGATCCCGAGGTGACGCAGCGACCATGAGATGATCGAGAACTGGCTGTCAAAGATCCACCAGAAGGCGATGGCCGAGAGCACGGTCGGCACCACGAACGGGATCAGCACGATCGACCGGACAATCGACTTGAACGGCACGTTCTTGTTGAGCAGCAGGGCGAGGTAGAGCCCCACGGCGAACTTCAGCACCGAGGCGACGGCCGTGTACAGGCAGGTGTTGAACACCGACAGCCAGAACACGTCGTCGTCCCAGAGCCACTCGTAGTTCTCCAGCCCAATGAACACGCCCTCCCGCCCGATCCGGGCGTTGGTGAAGGACAACCAGATCCCCTTCAGCAGCGGGTAGGCCAGGAACAGGCCGAGGATCAGCGCCGTGGGCAGCATGAACCAGAAGCCCGCCCAGCCGCGGCTCGTCCGCAGCCGCTGCCAGCCCGAACGGGTCGGCACCGCGAGGGGGGCGGGTTGTGTCAGGGCCGTGTTCGCCATGGTCTCGCCTCCGGCCCCCGGCGTCAGGTGTTGCGGAAGATGCGCTGGGCGGCGCGCTCGGCGTTCTTGATCGCGGTCTTCACGTCCTCGCGGCCGGTGCAATGGCTCGCGAACATGTCGACGATGACGAAGTCCGCCAGCACCGCCGCGATGCGCTCGCTCACCGGGGCGAGGCCGCCGGCCGCCAGCGACCGCCGCCCGGCCTCCGCGAACACCGCGTTCTTCGGGTCGCTCGTCCAGATCGGGTTCTTGGGATAGTTCGACAGCGGCTCGCACAGGTATCCCTGCGCCGCCTCGAGCCAGGGATTGTAGTTCTGCGCCTCCATCATGAAGGCGATGAACGCCTTGCAGGCGTTCGGCGCCTTCGAATACTTGAAGGCCAGGATCGGGAATGCGAGCTGGAACTCGGTGGGCTTGCCCACCGGGCCGACCGGCCAGACAGCATGATCCATGTCCTCGGCGAGCTTCGGGTTGTCCTTCTTGGCCGCGGCGTAGATCGAGATGCCGTTGTTGGTGAGATACAGGTCGCCGGCCAGGAACGCCTTGTTGTTCGAGGAATCGTTCCACGACACGGTGCCGGGCACGAAGGTCTCGTAGAGCGACTTGACGTATTCCAGCGCCCTGGCCGTCTCCGGCGAATTGATGACGATCTTCTCGTTGGCATCGACGAGGTTGCCGCCGTGGGACCACAGGGCCCAATGGCACCACGTGTTGCCGTCACCGGTGGCATGGCCGAGGGCGAAGCCCGCCGGGGTGTTGTTCTTCTTCATGCCCCGGCAGAGTTCGAGGAAGCCCGCCGTGTCGGTGGGGAACTTGTCGAAGCCGGCCTTCTTCATCGCCGAGATGCGGTAGTTCGGGTAGCCGCCGTTGAACGCGACGGGAATCGCGATCCACTTGCCCTTGACCTTGCCGTAGGCCTCCGCGGACGGGAACCACGGGCCGTACTTCTTGGCCAGGGAGTCCGCCACGTCTTCCAGCGGCAGGCACTTGTCGGGGAACAGGGCGGGGAACGAGAACAGGCCCCACACCATGTCGGGCCCTTGCCCGGTATTGGCGGCCACCGACGCCTTGGGCTGGATGTCGTCGTAGGATTCGTTGCTGACCGAGACCTTGACGCCGGTCGCCTGGGTGAAGGCCTCGACCATCTTCATGAAGGCCTCGTCCTCACTCGGCACGAACCGCTTCCAGCGGAGCAGCGACAGGCTGGCCCCCGCCTCGGGCTTCCACTCGGCGCTCTGGGCCCAGGCCCTGGCGAAGCTGAGGAGGTCGCCGCCGGCGGCGAACCCCGTCGCGGCGGCGCCCGCGAGGAGGGAACGGCGATCGAGAACTGACATGGGGTCGGACTCCCTCGGTGACGGCGGACGGCGTTGGGGGCGGGACGCGGTTCAGGATGGCAGGCGGCGTCCGGTGTCGGCGTCGAAGACATGGACGCGGGTCGGGCGCAGGGAGACGGTGTCGCCCGGCCGCTCGCTCACCCGGTCGCGGAGCACGCAGGTCAGGTCCTGGCCGCCGGCCCGTACCGCCAGCATGGTCTCGGAGCCGGTGGGCTCCACCACCACGACCTCGGCGGCGAGGCCGCCGGGTGCGAGGTCGAAATGCTCGGGCCGGATGCCGAGGACGAGCTTTCGGCCCTCGGTGCCGGCCGGCGCGTCGGTCAGGGGGATCGTCAGGCCCGAATCGGCGGCGAAGGTCAGATGCCCGTTCGCCCGGATCCTGCCGGGGATGAAGTTCATCGCCGGGGAGCCGATGAAGCCCGCCACGAACAGGTTGTCCGGCCGGTCGTAGAGGTCGAGGGGCGGCCCGATCTGCTCCACGACGCCGTCATGCATCACCACGATCCGGTCGGCCATGGTCATGGCCTCGATCTGGTCGTGGGTGACGTAGATGGTCGTCGTCTTCAGACGCTGGTGCAGTTCCTTGATCTCGGTGCGCATCGCCACGCGCAGCTTGGCGTCGAGGTTCGAGAGCGGCTCGTCGAACAGGAACACCTGCGGGTCGCGCACGATCGCCCGGCCCATGGCCACCCGCTGGCGCTGCCCGCCGGAGAGTTGGCGCGGGTACCGGTCGAGGAGCTGGGCGAGCCCGAGGATCTGCGCCGCCCGGTTGACCCGCTCGTCGATCTCGGCGCGCGGTGCCTTCCGAATGCGCATCGAGAAGGCCATGTTCTCGCGCACCGTGAGGTGCGGATAGAGCGCGTAGTTCTGGAACACCATCGCGATGTCCCGCTCCTTGGGCGGTACATCGTTCACCACGCGCTCGCCGATACGGATCTCGCCGCCGGAGATATTTTCCAACCCCGCGATCATGCGGAGCAGGGTCGACTTTCCGCAGCCGGACGGGCCGACCAGGATCACGAACTCGCCGTCCCGGATGTCCACGGACACGCCGTGCAGGACGTTCGTCGATCCGAAAGCCTTGCGAACCTCGCGGATTCCCACCGAGGCCATGCTTCCTCCCGATCAAGACCGCTCTGACGGCGGTTCTCGGAAGAGGAGTACAAAGGCGCTGCAGGAAAGCAAGCGGCTCACCGTCAGATCCTGCACAATGATGCCGTTCTGTCGTGATCCGCGATGCGGTGAAAGTCTGTCGGGTTGCCGGAATGACCGGTCCGGGTCGGCAAGACTGAAAGCAGCAAGTCGGCACGGGGGCGACCCAATCCTCGTCGGAGGGGCGTTGCGTTCGCCTTTGTCGGCCTTGCCGCTGCGCGAGGGGGATTCCTCCTCGAAGGGTCTCGGCAGGCAGACATTCGCCCTGAACTCGGCCTGCTTGCTCGAAAAGCGCCGATTACACTCTGCCATTAAGTAGTTTTATGAAGCCGCCATACTTGCAAATTCGATTGCGACATGCCTGCACACATAGCATTGTCAGCTTTTGACGGTCCGATCTGGCATCGGGATGCAGACGCGTCTTTGGAAGGGCCCACGATGTCTCGCCCAGTATTGAAGTCAATACTTGCCGTTTTGTGTCACATTGGATGCATTTTTTCTTTTCAGGCGCATGCTGAGCCGAAGAAGATTACCCTTCCGATGATCGAGGTTCCCGACGAACTGACCGATTCGGTGCGTGCGACACGCCGGCTCGACCGGGGCGCCTTGCTCAAGAGTCCCATCGAGCTCTCGGATAAGGCCGACCGGCTCATCGCGGCGCGTGAGCAGGTTGCCTGGAAGCGGCTGTCCGGTTCGCTGTGCGCCGGCTGCGGCGAGACGCAGCGCGCCCGCCGGGTCGACTATGTCGACCCGATCGCCGTTCTGAACGCGAAGCCCGTCTCCTGGCGGCCGACGGTCATCGCGGCCCGTACCGTCCAACCGACCCGGACCTATCGTGTCCGGCTGGCGCACCGCCACCGGCATCGGTCGAGGCTCTACGCCTATATCGGCCGCGTCCGTTACGCGCTTCTGAAGTGGCGTCGCCACCACCACCATCATCATCGCGTCCGCGTCGTCCAGCGCTGAGCATCGCGGCGGGCGCGTCATCCTCATCGCAGGATCACGTCGCCCCGCGACAGACCGAGATCTTCTAGTTCACGATCAGTGAAATGCAGCAGGATTCTGTGGCAACTGCGAATACGGACTCTTAATACCACAAGATTCACAAGTAAGTACAACATTTGTGGCCTCCACCCGATGAATCTGGCTTATCTAACCAGATCGCGAACCCGGGAGGTGTGATGCGGCTCACATCTATTCCGTGATGCCGCCGCAGACGCTCGGCGGCTGGGCGACGATCGGCGTTCACATGCACGCATCGCCCGAGCCTCATCGAGTGTTCGCGCAGTGATTTGTCAGGTGATCGAGTTTGTGCGGAAGGAAGACCGCGCGGCCTGCAGGTCAGGTCACGCCGGCCTCGCTGCCTTGCGCGATCTTCTGCAGGGCCTTGTAATCGTCGATCGTGCAGGCTCCCGGCACCAGGGAGATATATCCCTTGCGCTGCCAAGCCGAGAGATGCCGATTGGTCCCCTCCCGCGAAAGGCCGACCATATGCCCGAGTTCGCGCTGTGTGGTCAGCACGCGGGTGCCATCCCGGTCCGATCCCCCCGCCAGGGTGAGCAGCACCTTCGCGAGGCGCTGCTCCGCGCAGACGAAGGCGCGATCCGACAATTGCTGACTCGTCCGGCGCAGTCGCCCGCTCAGGATGGCCAGTAACCGGACGGCCAGGACGGGGAAGTCGTTCAGCAGGGGAAGCAGGTCGCGCCGCTCCAGCAACAGCAGGCAGCAGCGGGTCGCCGCGATGGCGTCGGCGGTCCTCGGTCCGTCGTCGAGCAGGGCGATCTCGCCGAAGACCTCGTCCGGGCCGATGAGATTCATCACGAGTTCCGACCGGCCCTCCGGATCGGCCGCCGAGATCCGGACGTGGCCGCTCACGACGGCGAGCAGCCCGTGGCTCTCGTCTCCCCGACGGAAGATGCGCTGACCGCTGCGGAAGGAGAGGGGTTGCGCCCGGAGCGCCAAGCGCTCGATGACGGCTTGCGGAGCCTCCCAGAACAACTTGTGCCGCAGCAACACGGCACGCTTGTCGGGGAGCGAGAGGGCTAGACTAGATCGCACGCGCCAAGCTCCTGCCCCGCTGTCCGACACACGGCACCGACAGGTCGAGCCGCAAACATCCGTGGCGATCACGTCCGAGCATGGTCCACCGCATCCAGTTCAAGCCGCCTGCGGAAGGTGCCGTCTTCAGGAGTGCTGAAAGGCGAAGACTGTATAGCGCGGTGCACCAATTCTGTAAAAGCACCGCTTGCGCGCGCAGGCCAGACCGAGCGCCCGGCGAGGCCTGCGCCACCGGACCGTGACCGCGCCCGTCGGTGTGATGGCCGTCACACGTGCTGCGAGCGGGCCCTCTGTAGGATGCCCGTGTTCACGAGGTTCTTCGCCCCGGGACCGATGCGAGGCCGCCCATGCAGACCGCCGCAGTTCAAAAGCCTTACGGGTTCGACGTGCCGCCGGCGGCGCTCCGCGGTCCGGCCCCTCTCCCTGCGAATCGCAGGGGCATGGCCGGTGGCGATCCCGACCTCTGTCCAAACCCAGCCGCTGCCGAGATTGCGCTTCGCAGCTTCGTCGAGCAGTTCGAGGAGGGTTTGGCGGTTGTCGACAAGGGCGGGCGGGCGCTTTTCATCAACAACGCGGCCGCAAAGTTCCTGGATGGGACCCATCTCCGTCTCGTCGACGGTTGCCTGCGGGCGCATTCGCCGGTCGACAGCATGGCCCTGCGCAGGATGCTCGCCGAATGCGTCGACAGGACCGGCGGAAGCTCGATCCGGCTCGTCTTCGACGACGACACGCTGTTGATCGCCGCGAGCGCGATTCGGTCCAGGGGCCCTGCGAGCGTGGAGCCGACGGTGCTCCTGCGCCTGATCAAGCCCGAGACCGCCCTGATGCCGAGCGAGGACGCGTTGCGGGCCCAGTTCGGCTTCACGCTCGCCGAGGCCGCGCTCGCCCTCGCGCTGTTGGCTGGAAACGACCTGGCCGCGTGTGCGACGGCCCGGGGCATCACGATGAACACGGCCCGCGCTCACCTGCGCAGCATGTTCGACAAGACCGGGACCAGCCGCCAAGCGTCGCTCATCCGCCTCCTCCTGCTCTGTCCCCGCACGATCATGGGGCAGGCCGCCTAGACCACGGGTCGATCAGGATAAGGCGGTCCCACCCTCCACCTCAGGATGAGGCCTTCGAGGCCGCCGCTGCGCGACGGCGTCATTGCGAGCGTCGCGAAGCATTCCAGCGCCAGCGCTCCGTGGGTCGACGTTCCGCTTCCCTGGATTGCTTCGCTTTGCTCGCAATGACGACAAGGGTGTCGTCGATGGAGGAGAAACTTCTGCTCCCCTGCGCGACTTTTGCGGCCGCCTGCCAGGGCCTTCGCCGCCGGACGGTCTCATGCCTGACCGTCATCCCCTTCGGCCAGGAACGCCCTCGGGGGCCTTTCGCCGGCCGATCTGATCGGGCGAGGGGGTCAGGGAATCAGCCCCAGGCTGCGGCCCGCCTCGACGGGCCGCAGGATGCCGAAGCCGAATTCCTCATTGCGCTCATTCGTGGGTCCGGCCCGCAGGGCGGTCTCGCGCAGGACCTGCACCATCGCCGCGGCCGAGGTGGGTGTCGGTGTGGCGACGGTGCGAAGCGCCGCGACGCAACCGGCCGCGACCGCGCAGGCCGCCGAGGTTCCCGCATCGGCCGTGAACCGGCTCTGGCTGAGCGAGCCCAGGAAGTGGCTGTAGGCCGTCACGTCCGGTTTCTCCGTCATCATCCCGGCGATGGGCGGTCCCTTGGCCGAATAGCCGAGCCGTTCGCCCGTGACCGTGCAGGCGGCGAGGGTGAGCACTTCCGGATAGGCATTGGCCCCCATGATCGCGCCCGTCACCCGCTTCAGGCATGGCGCCGAGGGGCACTCGGGCCCGCAATTCGACCCCGCGAACACGACGTCGATGCCGGCGAGGGTCAAGGTGCGGACATAGGACCGGAACGGATGGTTCGGGTTGTCGACGTAGCGGCCCGGATGACCCGCCGGGAAGTCGAGGCTCGGGTGGTAGATGCCCCAGCTGTTGCTCACGACGAGCGATGAGAGGCCGGCGGGCCGGCCGTCGAGCACCCAGCGGGTGATCAGGAACCAGTAGGCCTGGATGGCCGCCCCGATTGTTCCGGCCGCCGTATGGTCGCCGGCCGACCGTGCGGCGAGGGCCGGAATGTCGAGCAGGGTGGCCTTGGGCGCCGCGACCAGCGCGTCGAAGGCGCACATCGTCCCGTGTCCGACCCGGTGCCGGCCGGGCACGGAGACGATGTTCGGAGGCGACCAGGACTGATCGACGTCGAGGAGCGGCGGCGCGCCGAGCCGGGTGCTCAGCCGTGCGAGGGAGATGCCCACATCCACGATGGCGATCGCCACGCCCCTGCCGTCGAGGCCGTTCTGGGCAAGAACGCCGGTGTCGAGCCGCGTCCGCACGTCCGCCTCGGTTCCGACCGGCCGGCTGCTGCCGCAGGTCAGAGTCGTGCGGATCTCGGCATCCGAATAGATCGCGCCCCCGTCGAGGGTGGCGGGGATCTCGCCGGAGGGACCCACTGGGATGGTGGCGCGCACCAGGAACCGCGCCGATTGGCGGGGGTGGAAGGCCATGGGAGAGATCGCCCGCTCGGCCGGTCCCGGGCCGAGCGGGATCGCCCCGAAATCGCGATCGAGCGTCACCCCATCCGGGACTTGGTGCTCGCCCATCCAGCGGCGGGGCGATTCGCGTGCGGCCACGCTCCCGGCGGCCCGCACGAGGGCCGGATCGGCTGGCCTCTCCCACAGAACGCGACGGAACCCGGATTGCGGGACATTGCGCGCCACGGACGCCTCCATTCCTCGCTGCGAGACCCTGCGCCGCCCCGGCGGGGCGGAGTCAGGCCCACTCCGCCTGCGCCGCCGCCAGCGTGTCCTTGTAGAGCTGACACTGCTTGATGAAGGGCATCAGCTGCTGGCCCACCTGGAGACCGACATCGACGTCCTGCCGGAAGTGCAAACCCGCGATGACGCGGTTGAAGCCGACCCGCGCCGCCAGCGTCTCCAGGGCCTTGGCATGGGCCGGGACGACTTCCGCCAGGCAGGCGGAGGTGAAGCTTCCGATCAGGGCGTGGCCGGCGGGATAGGAGGCGTGACCCGGCACCGGCACCGGCGGGTAGAGCATCGGGCAGACCTGCGACGGCCGCGGCCGCGTCGGGTTGCGCAGCTTCAGGATGATCATCGCCAGCTCGCCGCATCGCGCGACCAGCTTCATCAGCCGGTAGGTCTGCGGATGCGAGGTCCTGCTGATGTTCAGCAACTGAAGCCAGCAGATCTGGAAGTTCTGGTTCTGCTGGAGGATCTCCGGCAGAGCGTCCGGGCGCTCGGTGATCGCAAGGATCAGCAGGTCGTCGATCATCGGCTGGGTGATGGGGTCCGGCGCCGGCAGGGTGATGGCGGCATCCCAGGTCTTGGTCCCCACCTTCGCCTTCATGAATTGCGGCATGATGGTGAGGGCGAACAGGTCGGGATCCCACTCGGACGCCCGGAACGTGGCCGTGAAGTCGCCGGGTACCGGGATCTCCGCGAGCGGATGATCGGCCCGCATGGCGAAGACCGGCGAACCGGGCGAGGCCGCGCCGTCGGTCCAGTTCCCGCCCATCGGGCCGGTCCAGTTTCCACCCAACGCATCGAACCAGTTGCCGCCCATCGCCCGCTCCCTGATTCGCTGTGGAGTCGGCGCCGGCCCCTATCGCGGCAGCCCGGCCCGTTCCAGCCTGTCGATGAATTCCTTTAACAGAATTGGCGAGAATGGACACCTTGATGAATAAGTTTCCAAGCGAAAATCTGGTTGGATCGAGAGGATTGCCTTGGCGAAAAGATTGGCTTCCGTGATTCGATCCAAAGCAACCAGCGTCGCTGCAAGTATCCTCAAGTTAGCCGAAAGCCTCGGATTCAATGTATATGTTTTCTTTGACCATATCAGCGCTTCGCTGAAGTTGTCATTGAGATAATGCGCCTGTCCGAGGAACATGACGTAAAAGTAGGATTGTATGTCGACGGGTGAGATGCGCAGCCCTTGCTCCGCACGGCGCACGGCTTCATCTCCTTGCCCGACATAACCGTAGACGCCACTGCTGAGTGTCCAGGCCATCGCGTTGCCGGGCGAGGCTTCGAGGGCGCGCTCGAAGATCAGCATCGCGTCGGCGTATTCGCGGAAGAAGAGCGCCCGGGTGTGACCGTAGACGGCGAGGGCGAAGCCGTCCGCCGGGTCGCGCTCGACGGCGGCGAGGGCGAGACGTGTCGCCTCCTCGGCCTCGGAGCCGAGATCCGTGGCCCAGCCCTGCGCCGCGTTGTGGATGTGCCAGAGGGCGGCGTACGCGAAGGACGTGGCGTAGGTCTCGTCGGCCCGCATCGCATCCTGGAGGAGTTCGCGGGCCTTCGGAAATTCCGGGCTGCGCATGAGGTACATCGCGTCGACGGCCTGCAGCATGAGCTCGTAGGCGTTCCGGCTCTCGGAGCGCTTGCGGAGGGCGCGCTTCAGCTCGGCCTCGCGGACGTGGGGGGCGATGCTCCACAGGATGCGGGTGGCGATGCGGGTCTGCAGGGCGAAGATGTCGGAGGTCGACCCGTCGTAACGGTCGGCCCAGATCACCGTACCGGTCTCCTGGTCGGCGAGGCTCGCATTGATTCGCAGCTTCGCCTTGTTGACCGCCACGGACCCGCTGAGCACGTAGCGCACGCCGAGTTCCCGGCTGACCCGCCTGCGGTCGACGCTTCGGCCCTTGTACGGCAGGGTGGAACTGCGCGCGATGACCAGCAACCCGCGCACGCTCTGCAGCGCCACGATGAGGTCGTTGGCCAGCCCCATGCCGATGTAGTCGGAGCCGCTCGTCCGCCCCTCGGTCCGGAAGGGCAGCACCGCGATGGACGGGACCTTGGCCTTCAGCCGGCGCAGCGGTCGCGCCCCCGGGTCGGCGTCGGGCTGGCCCCCCAGCACCGAATAGGCCCGCACCGGGATCGCCATGTTCTTGAGATGGATCGACCCGAGATCGACCGCCTTGATCCTCGTGTGCGGTGCGATCGAGTCGAAGACGGGCTTGGAGACGACGATGCCGTCCGGCGGCGCCAACTCCTGCAACCGCGCCGCGACGTTGACGCCGCGGCCGAACACGTCGCCGAAATCGAGGATCGTGGAATCCACGTTGACGCCGATCCGGAACCTGATCCTGCGCTCGCCCGGCTGGGCGCGCTCGGTGGTGGCGACCTCGTCCTGCAGGTGCATCGCGCACTCGACCGCGTCGAGCGGCGAGTCGAAGGAGGCGATCAGGCCGTCGCCGGTGTTCTTGACGATGCGGCCGCGGAACGAGACGACACAGGGGTCGATGGTGCGAACCCTGAGCGTCCGAAGCCGCGTATGCGTGTCTTCCTCGGCGATCTCGGTCAGGCGGGAGTAGCCGACCACGTCGGCCGATAGGATCGCGAGTGTGCTGCGGACGATGTCCCCGGCCGGCCCCCCTGGCCCTGTCTCGTCCCCTGTCAGCGACTCCTGGTTGGCCATCCGAAACGAGCGACCCCGAAAGGCCGAGAATCGCGGCCGTTGGAATGTCTTACCATGCCGCGGCGCGGGCCGGCATCATTCCGCCCCACCGCGCCGGCCGGTTACGCGGCGACGTCCCGGGCCGCGGGGCCGGCCCAGTCGGCGCCCCATAGCTGCACGACATGGCCGGGCGACACCTCCCGGTAGTGGCGCTCCGGCGCGACATGATCCGGCGCACGGATCGGGCTGCGGATCTCGTCGTCGGCGAGGCCGTGCCGGTCCCGCCGCCGCGCCGGGTCCGGGACCGGAACCGCGGCGAGCAGCTTCCTGGTGTAGGGGTGCTGCGGGTCGCCGAAGACCGCCGCCCGGGGGCCGATCTCCACGATCTCGCCGAGATACATCACCGCCACCCGGTGGCTCATGCGCTCCACCACGGCCATGTCGTGCGAGATCATGAGGTAGGCGAGGCCCATGTCGGCCTGCAGGTCGAGCATCAGGTTCACGACCTGCGCCTTCACCGACACGTCGAGGGCCGAGACCGCCTCGTCGGCCACGATCAGCCGGGGCTTCAGGGCGAGCGCCCGGGCGATGCAGATGCGCTGGCGCTGCCCGCCGGAGAATTCGTGGGGGAACCGGTTGGCGGTCTCCGGCGACAGGCCGACCTTGGCCAGCAGGTCCTCGGCCCGCTGTCGGGCCTCCCGGCGGGTGGCGAGGCGGTTGATCAGCAGCGGCTCCGCGACCGCCGCGCCGACGCTCATCCGCGGATCGAGGCTGGCGAACGGGTCCTGGAAGATCATCTGCATCCGCTGCCGCCGGACGCGCAGGGCCTTCGGATCGAGGGCCATGACGTCCTCGCCGTCGAGGAGGACCGAGCCGGACAGGGGCTCGATGAGGCGCAGGATCGAGCGTCCGGTGGTCGACTTGCCGCAACCCGATTCGCCGACGAGCGCCAGGGTCTCCCCCGCCGCCACGCTGAACGAGACCCGCTCCACCGCATGGATGCGGCCCGTGACGCGGCCGAACAGCCCGGAGCGGATGTCGAACCGGGTCGTCAGGTCGCGCACTTCGAGCACCGGGCGCTCGGCGGCCCGGACCGTGTCGGGGGTCTCCGGCATCGCGCCCTCCGCGCCGGTGTCGCGGTCGACCACCGGAAAGCGGAGGGGCCGGGAGCGGCCCGCCATCGCCCCGAGGCGTGGAACGGCCGCCAGCAGCGCCCGGGTATACGGCTCCGCGGGCGCGTCGAAGATCCGCGCGGTCGGCCCGGCCTCCACGGCCCGGCCCCGGTACACCACCACCGTGCGGTCGGCGATCTCGGCCACGACGCCCATGTCGTGGGTGATGAACAGGACCGACATGCCCTCGTCGTCCTGGAGGCTCTTGATCAGGTCGAGGATCTGGGCCTGGATCGTCACGTCGAGGGCCGTGGTTGGCTCGTCGGCGATCAGCAGCTTCGGCCGGCAGGCGAGCGCCATGGCGATCATCACCCGCTGGCGCATGCCGCCGGAGAACCGGTGCGGGTATTCGTGCAGCCGCGTGCGGGCGGCGGGGATCCGCACCTTGTCGAGGAGCCGCAGGGCCTCCGCCTCCGCGGCGGACCGCGACAGGCCCCGGTGCTGGATCAGCGCCTCGGCGATCTGGAAGCCGATGGTCAGAACCGGGTTCAGGGAGGTCATCGGCTCCTGGAAGATCATCGCGACGGAATCGCCGCGCACGCGCCGCATCTCGGCGTCGGAGGCGCTGAGCAATTCCCGTCCATCGAAGCGCACGCTGCCGCCGACGCGGCAGGAATCCCGCGGCAGGAGGCGCAGGATCGCCATCGCGCTGACGCTCTTGCCGGAGCCCGACTCGCCGACCAGCGCCACGGTCTCCCGGGGGCCGACGTCGAACGAGACGCCGTGCAGCACCTCCCGCCACCGCCCCTCCGTGCGGAACGAGGCGGTGAGGTCGCGCACCGACAGGACCGGATCCGCCACGGGCATCACTCCTGGTTCATCATCGTGTCACGGCGCTTCTCGACATCCACGGCTGCCAACCCCGTCTTTGCGAGCGCAGCGAAGCAATCCAGGGACCCGCCACGCTCCGAGACGTCCCGCTGCACTGGATTGCTTCGCTGCGCTCGCAAAGACGGTGGGGGAGAGACGCCGCGCATCCGCTACAGCACCCGGCGCGGGTCGAGGGCGTCCCGCAGGCCGTCGCCGATGAAGTTGATCGACAGAACCGTCAGGAAGATCGCCGCCCCGGGAAACAGCGCCCAGTGCGGGGCGACGTCGAGATGGTCCTTGGCGTCGAACAGCAGCCGGCCCCAGGTCGGGATATCGGGCGGGAAGCCGAGGCCGAGGAACGACAGGGTCGATTCCGCAATGATCGCCGCCGAGACCTCGATGGAGGCAGCCACGATCACCGGCCCCAGCGCATTGGGCAGGATGTGACGGCGCACGAGGTGGCCGGTGGTCGCCCCCTGCGAGCGGGCGGCCTCCACGAACTCCTTCTCCCGCAGGGTCAGGAACTGCGCCCGCACCAGCCGGGCGACCGGCATCCAGCGCAAGCCGCCGATCACCGCGACGATCATCACGAACACGCCGCCCTGGACGCCGAAGACGGCCTTCAGCGTGTCGCGGAACAAATAGATCACCAGAAGCAGCAGCGGCAGTTGCGGCAACGACAGGAACAGGTCGGTGAGCCACATCAGCGCCGGGTCGAGGAGGCGGCGCGACATGCCCGCCAGGGCGCCGACCACGATGCCGATCACGCTCGCCACCGCCATGGCCACGAAGCCGACCGCCAGCGAGATGCGGCCGCCTGAGATCATCCGCGCCAGCAGATCCTGGCCGAGGTCGTCGGTGCCGAACGGGTGGTCCCAGGACGGGCCCTGGAGCTGGGCCGCGAAGTCGATGTCGTCGATGGCGACCGGCCAGACCAGCCCGCCGACCAGGACGCCCATCACCAGCACCGCCAGCACGGCGACGCTCGCCAGCGCCAGCCGGTGCCGCCGGAAGCGGCGCCACGTCTCCCGCCCCGGCGAGGCCGGGGCGCGGGGCGGCGCCTCAACGGAGGGCGATGCGAGGGTCGAGCCAGCCATAGAGCAGGTCCGCGACGAGGTTGAACAGGATAACGAGGGCGGCGAACACGAAGGTCACCGCCATCACCACCGGCGTGTCGTTGGAGAGCATCGCGTCGATCAGCAGCGAGCCGATGCCGGGAATCCGGAAGATCTGCTCGGTGACGATGGCGCCGCCGAACACCGCCGGGATCTGGAGGGCGACCAGGGTCACCACCGGGATCAGGGCGTTGCGGGCGACGTGCCGGCGGGTGACGGTGCCCTCGGTGAGCCCCTTGGCCCGGGCGGTGGTGACGTAGTCGAGCCGGGCGACGTCGAGCGCCGAGGCCCGGACGTAGCGGGTGTAGGAGGCGGCCTGGAAGAAGCCCAACACCGCCACCGGCATGATCGCCTGCCGCACGTTCGCCCAGACCCAGGCGAGCCCGCTACCGGGCAGGTCCGCCTGATACACGAAGGGCAGCCAGCCGAGCTTGATCGAGAAAAGCAGGATGAACAGCAGGCCGGTGAAGAAGGTCGGTAGGGAGAAGCCGACGAAGGCCAGCGTGTTGGCGACCTGATCCGCCAGGGAATAGGGCCGCCGGGCCGCGTAGAGCCCCACCGGCACCGCCACCAGCAGGGCCAGCACCTGCGACGAGCCCACCACGAACAGGGTGGTCGGCAGGCGCTGGAGGATCAGCGTATCGACGTTCACCCGGCTGGCGAAGGAGAAGCCCCAGTCGCCGTGCAGCATCGCCACCAGCCAGCGCAGGTAGCGGGTGAGGATCGGGTCGTCGAGGCCGAACTTCACCCGCAAGGCCGCCCGCACCTCGGGGGGCACGTTGGGGTTGGCGGCGAGTTCGCCGAACGGGTCGCCCGGCGCCAGCGCCAGGACGACGAACAGGATCAGGCTGATGCCGAGCAGGCTCGGGATCGCGATGAGCAGCCGCCGCAGGATGTAGGCGCCCATGGCGCGGCCTCCCGTTCAGGCGTCCCGGCTCCATTCGGGCAGGAAGGCGAGGTCGTTGTCCCAGCCGCTGCGGGGCGCCACCAGCTTGGCGGCCACACCCGACACCTCCGCCCGGTGGACCAGGGGCAGGACGTTCTGCGACACCGCGAGGTCGTTGGCCTTAATAAACAGGGCGGCGCGCTTGACCGGGTCCAGTTCGGTCTGGGCGGCATTGTAGAGGGCGTCGAACTCCGTGTTGCGCCAGCGGGCGATGTTGCGGCCCTGCCACTTGTTCTCCTTCGTGGCGGCCTCCCAGGAGACGTATTGCAGCATCCACGTCGCCGGGTCGGCCTGGGTCATGTTGATCGCGTACATCTCCATGTCCGCATAGAAATGCGGGAAGGTGTCCGGGTTGGCCGCGTCGGAGGAGAAGAACACCGAGCCGGTGACCGATTTCAGCTCGATCTCGATGCCGGCCTTGCTGGCAGCCTGCTTGATGATTGCCTGGGTCTTCTGGCGCGGGGCGTTGATCGAGGTCTGGAACAGCAGCTTCAGCCGCCTGCCGTCCTTGGCGCGGATCCCGTCCGGGCCCTTCGTCCAGCCCGCCTCGTCGAGGAGTGCGTTGGCCCTGGCCGGGTCGAAGGCGAAGCTGGTGTTCCGGGAGACGAAGCGCTCCGGGCCGTTCACCGAGTTGGCGGTGGCCCGGCCGGTGCGGCCATAGATGTAGTCCTGGATCGACTTGCGGTCGATGAGCAGGTTCATCGCCTGGCAGACCTTCGGGTCGGTGAAGGCGGGGTGCTTGGTCTTGAGGGAGGACTTCTCCCCATCGACCTCGACGGTCGGGTCGGTGGTGTTCAGCAGCACGAATTCGAGCTTTCCGCCAAAGACTACATCGACCCGGCCCTTGCCGCCGGTCTCCAGGCGCTTGAGCACCTCGTCCTCGACGAGCAGGTTCCAGGCGTAATCGTATTCGCCGGTCTGGAGCACGGCCCGGGCGGCCGAGACCGCATCGCCGCCGCCCTTCATCTCCAGGGTGTCGAAATACGGCCGGTTCGGCAGGTGATAGCTCGGGTTGCGTTCGGCGCGGACGATGTCGCCGGGGCGGAACTCCACGAACCGGTACGGCCCGGTGCCGACGGGGGCGAGGTTCTGCGGCGCATCCCGGGACTTGGCGCCGGCATAGGGGCTGAAGAGGTGCTTCGGCATGATCGCGCCGACATTGCCGACGAAGGCGTCGCACCAGTAGGGCGTCGGCTTGTCGAACAGCACCCGCACCGTGAGGTCGTCGACCTTCTCGACCTTGCAATCCCTGTAGGAGCCCGTCGTGACCGCCGCCGTGGCGGGGTCGCGGGCGTAGTCCCAGGTGAAGACGAGGTCGTCGGCGGTGAGCGGCTTGCCGTCGTGCCACGTCACGCCGGGCTTGATCGTCCATGTCACCGAACGGCCGTCGGCCGCCAGCGCCCCGTTCTCCCGCGACGGAATCGCGGCGGCCAGGACGGGCACGAGGTTGCCCTCCGCATCCCAGGCGGCCAGGGGCTCGTAGAAGATGCGCGACGCCTCCTGATCCTTCGTGCCGACCGCGAAATGCGGGTTGAGCAGCGTCGGCGCCTGCCACCACAGCAGCTTCAGCGCACCGCCGCCGCCCGCCTTGGCGGGCTTGTAGGCGGTCCGGAGATCGGCCGCCGCCACGCCGTTATCGGCCAGCATCAGGCCGGCCAGCGGCGCGGTCAGGCCCAGGGCCGCGATCCGCTGCACGAAGGCACGCCGTGACAGCTGGCCGGACTTCACCCGCCCTATGAGGCCGCGCAGGTCCCGCTCGTCCATGATCATTCCTGGTTGCCGCCGAGATGGGAACAGCATCATTCCGGCACGAGCCTTGGCAAGGGGCGCGCCAGTGACGCTTCAACCGAAACGTGTCGCCACGGACCCGATCCCCATGGTTTGATGGCCCCGACCCTGCAGGGGCGCGCCCGTGACGGGCGTGCCCGCCCGCGCCGCCCTCCCGGAGACCGAGGCCATGGACAACCGCAACACCGTGTGGCGCCACGTCGATGCGCAGAAGGAGCGGCTGATCGCCCTCTCCGACCGCGTCTGGGCCATGCCGGAGGTGTGCTACACCGAGACGCGCTCCTGCGCCGAGCACGTGGCGGAGCTCCGCCACCAGGGTTTCCGGGTCGACGAGCACGTCGCCGGCATCCCCACGGCGGTGATGGGGGAGGCCGGGGCGGGAGGCCCGGTCGTCGCCATCCTCGGGGAATACGACGCGCTGCCGGGCCTGTCGCAGGAGGCGGGCGTCGCCGCGCACAGACCCGTGGAAGCTGGCGGGCACGGCCACGGCTGCGGACACAACCTGCTCGGCGCGGCGGCCCTTCTCGCCGCCACGGCGGTCAAGGACTGGCTCGCCGAGACCGGAACGCCCGGCCGCGTGCGCTATTACGGCTGCCCGGCGGAGGAGGGCGGTGCCGCCAAGGCCTTCATGGTGCGCGCGGGGGCCTTCGCGGACGCGGAGGTCGCGATCTCCTGGCACCCGGCGAGCTTCTGGGAGGTGGCCCCGCCCCTGGCCCTGGCCAACACGCGGGCGGACTTCGTCTTCACCGGACGTACCGCCCACGCCGCGGCCGTGCCGCATCTCGGGCGCTCGGCGCTGGATGCGGTGGAGCTGATGAGCGTGGGCGTGAACTACATGCGTGAGCACATGCCCTCCGACGCGCGGGTCCACTACGCGTATCTCGACGCGGGCGGCATCGCCCCCAACGTCGTCCAGGCGAGGGCGGCCGTGCGTTACTCGATCCGGGCCCGGGACCTTCCGGGCATGCTCGGTCTGGTGGAGCGGGTGAAGAAGATCGCCCAGGGCGCCGCCCTGATGACCGAGACGGAGGTCGAGGTGCGGATCGTCAGCGCCGTGTCGAACCTCCTGGGGAACGACCCGCTCGAGCAGGCGCTGCACGGGGTGATGGAGGAGCTCGGCCCCCCGCATTTCGACGAGGCCGACCGCGACTTCGCCCAGGCGATCCGGGCGACCCTGGGCGACGGCGATATCGATGCCGCCTTTCGTGCCATCGGGATGCCGCGGACGGAGGCACCGCTGGCCGATTTTCTCGTGCCCCTGGACGCCCGGCGCAACCCGGCCATCGGATCAACGGATGTCGGCGACGTGAGCTGGGTGGTGCCGACCGTGCAGGCCCACGCGCCGACGGTGGCGGTAGGCACGCCGTTCCACACCTGGCAGGTGGTGGCGCAGGGGTGCAGTCCGGCCGCCCACAAGGCGATGGTGCAGGTCGCCAAGGCGATGGCCGCCACGGCCGTGCGGGCACTCACCGACGAGGGCCTGCGTGAGGCCGCCAGGGCGGACCTCGCCCGGCGAGTCGGCGCGGGCGGCTACGTCTCGCCCCTTCCGGCGGAGATCGGGCCGCCGCTGCGCATGTCCGTGGCCTGAGCCGGTCCCGGACGCTTTCCGGGCCTGTCGGGGCAGGGGGCCCCGGTCATGCCCGGTCAGGCCGGGGCGTCGGCCGCTCGCAGGCCCGGGGCGAAGGCCATCGCGACCCCGCAGAGGGCCACCATGACCCAGAACGCCCCGGCGCCGAATGCGCCGTAGAGGAGGCCCCCTGCCGCGGTCAGGACCGCCGAGGCCACGCCGAGCCCGAAGGTGCCGTAGAACGTTTGGGCGGTGGCCCAGAGGCGCTCCGGCACGACCCCGACGATCAGGCGCATGGCGGCGAGGTGCAGCAGTGCGAAGGTGAGCCCGTGCATCGGCTGAACGACGGCCAGGATCGGAGCCGACGTCGTCGTCGCCATGGCGGACCAGCGCAGCGCACCGGCCCCGGCGGCGAGGAGGGCGGACCGGGCGATGCCCAGGCGCCCCAGGAGCCAGGGGCCGGCGAGCACGAAGACGAACACTTCCGAGGCGACCGCCTCCGCCCAGAGCAGGCTGATCGCGCTCGGACCGAGGCCGGCCCCGCGCCAGCGGATAACGGCGAAACCGTCGTTCAGGGCATGGCTGCCGATGACGAGCGCCCCCACCACGAGAAGCCGCCGGAACGGCCCGAGGGCCAGCAGTTCGCGGATCCCGCCCAAGCCGAGGCTCGGCAGCCCTTCCGGCGGCGGTGCGGCGGGGACGCGGGTCGTGGCGGCCGCCATGACGAGGAACAGGAGACCGCTCGACACGATGATGCTTGCCAGGCCGGCCCGGGCGACGAGGAGCCCCGAGAACAGGGTCCCGACCACGAAGGCCGCCGAGCCCGCGCCCCGGACCCAGCCATAGGCGAAGGTGCCCTCCCGTTTGGCGGCAGCGAGAGCGAGGGTGTCGGCGAGGGGCGCCAGCGCCGCGATGGCGCTGGCGTGCAGCACGCTCACCGCCAGGAGCGGCCAGAAGCCGTATCCGGCGAGGTAGGCGAAGGAGATCAGCCCCGACGCGGCGGCGGCGATGCCGAGCACGGCCCGGGTTGCGTCGTAGCGGTCGGCGAGGTGGCCGGCGACCGGGCCTGCGGCGAGGCGCATCAGCGTGCCTGCGGCGAGGGCGACGCCGATCTCACCCGGGGTCAGGCCGCGCTCCGCGAGGAAGCTCGGAAGGAAGGGGGATTCGGTGCCGTAGGCGGCGAAGAGCGAACCCTGCAGCAGCACGAAGGCCGGAAAGGACCCCGCCAGGACACGCGTCCAGGGCGTCTTCGCTTCGGTCCGCGCATCCATGCCGTCCGCTCCAGGCGTCAGACCGCCGCGGCGGACACCCGGCCAGTCTGACCTGTCCTTCTGCGGATGCCCAGCGGGCGGCGACCGGCCGTCCCCATCCTGGCGCCGCGGGCGGCCCCGGCGATGGCGGTCGTATTGGTCGCACGGGCGTTCAGGAAAGAAGTCGCCTGTCCGAGGTTGCCGTTCATGGGTGCCGGCAAGTCCGTTACCGCCGCCGGAGGCCGTCGCGCTATGAAAACTGGAAACGCGATCGGGACCGTGGAACCGGCGCCCACGCTCAGGTGCGTGGTCGCCATCCCGGTCCGGAACGAGGCGGAGCGGATCGCGGCCTGCCTGGAATCGCTGGCCGCCCAGCAGGGCATCGGTGAAAGTGGAATCGGCGTCCTGCTGTTCCTCAACAACTGCACCGACGGGACGGCGCATGTGGTCGCAGCCCTCCGTCCCTCGCTGCGGATCCCCGTCCGGGTGGTCGAGCGGACGTTCGTGGGCGCGCATGCGGGATGGGCAAGGCGCGAGGCGATGGAGGCGGCCGCCGACTGGCTCGACGAGGGCGAACCCTTCGACGGTCTGCTCCTGACCACCGACGCGGACAGCCGGGTGCCCGCCGACTGGATCGTCCGCAACCTCCAGGCGATCGCGAAAGGGGTCGACGCGGTGGCCGGCCGGATCGCCCTCGACGCGGACGACGCGGCGCGCCTGCCCGCCGCCCTGCACGTGCGGGGTGGGCTGGAGGGCGGCTACGAGGCCCGGTTGATCGCGCTCGAAGCGGTGATCGATCCGATCCCGCACGACCCCTGGCCGCGTCACTGGACGACCTCCGGGGCGACGCTCGCGGTCAGGCTCGCCACCTACCGGCAGGTCGGCGGCATGCCGCCGCTGGCGGTCGGCGAGGACAAGGCCTTCGTCTCCTCGCTCCTCTCGAGCGACGCGCGGGTGCGCCACGACCCGGACATCCTCGTCACCACCTCGGGGCGCCTCGACGGCCGGGCGCCGGGCGGTGCGGCGGACACGATGAAGCTCCGCTGCGAGGTGCCGGAGAGCCCCTGCGACCCGCGCCTGGAGCCGCTGCCCCGGGCCTTGTTCCGCTACGCGTGGCGGCGCCGGCTGCGGCGCCTCTACGCGTCGGGGCGGCTCGATCGTACACGCGCCTGGGCGCCCTGGCTCGGCATTCGCGCCGACACGGCCCGGTCCATCGCCGGATTGCCGAGCTTCGGCGCCGTCTTCGCCGCGGTCGAGGCCGCCAGCCCCAGGCTCGGCTACCACCCGCTCCGCCCCCGGGAGCTGCCGGGGCATACCCGCGCGGCGGGCTTGGTCCTTGGCCTTTTGCGTGGGGCGGGACATCTCGGCCGGGCGGTCCGTGCCGTGGGGAGCAGACCTGCCGCGGGCGATCTCACAGCCACGTCCTACGAGCGAACCGGCGATGCATGAGGGCGCTGCCTTGATCGACAGTGCCGCCGCGGCCCGACGGGAGGAACGCGCATGGACCTGAGGACCCCGCCCAACCTGACCTATGGGGCCGTCGCCGCCGCCCGGCAGGTGGCGACCGCCGCCGCCCTCCGCGCGAGCGCCCAGGACCGGGACGGCGGCTTCCCGGCCGAGGACGTCGCCGATCTCGGCCGCCTCGGCCTGCTCGCGGCGCCGATCCCCTCCGCCCATGGCGGCGCAGGCCTCGGCGAGGAGCCGGATGCGGGCGATCTCGCGACGGTGCTGCGGCTCGTCGGCTACGGCAACCTCGCCCTCGGGCGCGTGTACGAGGGCCACGTCAATGCCCTCCAGCTCATCGCCCGGTACGGGACCCCCACGCAGAGGGCGCGCCTGTTCGCGGATGCGCGCGAGGGGCATCTGTTCGGGGTCTGGAATACCGACCCGCCGGGCGAGTGCCTCAGGCTCGGCGGGGACCACCGGATCCGGGGGGTGAAGACCTTCGCCTCGGGCGCCGGCTTCGTCACGCGGGCCCTGGTGACGGTCAAGACGGCGCCCGACACCGCACCGCTGATGCTGGTCGTGCCCCTGGAGCCCGGCAGCCGCGCCGACCTGTCCGGATGGCGCGCCCACGGCATGCGCGCCTCCGCCACCGGCACCGTCGACTTCGAGGATATCACCGTCACCGATGACGAGATCCTGGGCGATTGGGGCAATTACCACCGCCAGCCGGTCTTCTCGGGGGGCGCGTGGCGGTTCACGGCGGCGCAGCTCGGCGGCATCGAAGCCGTGTTCGATGCGTGGAGGGGGCACCTCGTCGCCACGGGCCGGTGCGGAGATCCGCACCAGCTCGCCCGCATGGCCGAGGGCGCCATCGCGGTGGAGGGTGCCCGGCAATGGGTCGGCCGCGCGGCCCGGATCGTCGCCGAGGATGCACTCGCCCCCGAGCGCATCGTCGCCTTCGTCAACCTCGCCCGCATCGCCGTCGAGAGGGCCGGCCTCGACGTGCTGCAACTCGCCCAGCGCTCCGTGGGCCTGCAGGGCTTCCTGCGCGGGCACCCGCTGGAACGGCTCTCCCGTGACCTCGCCACCTACCTGCGCCAGCCTGCGCCGGACCGGGCGCTGACCACGGCGGCGGCGGAGATCCTGCAGGCCGGCGGTCTGGTCGGTGACCTCTTCGACGCGGAGGACCTATGACGGACCGCCACGCCCACTCGCTGCCGGCGAGCTATTTCGACGAGCGCTACGCCGCCGATCCGGACCCCTGGCAATTCGAGACCAGCGCCTACGAACGGGCGAAGTACCAAGCCTCCCTCGAGGCCCTGCCCCGGGCCCGGTACGCCTCCGCCCTGGAGGTCGGCTGCTCCATCGGCGTGCTGACCGAGGCCCTGGCACAGCGCTGCGATGCCGTCTTCAGCGTGGACTTGGCCGAGCGGGCCCTGGACCGAGCCCGCAAGCGGTGCCGGAGCCTGCCACATGTCCGTTTCGCGCTCGCCCGGGTGCCCGATCAATGGCCGGAGGGCACGTTCGACCTGATCCTCCTGTCCGAGGTCGTCTATTATCTCGATGCCGCCGACGTCGGCCGCTTGGTCGCGCGTGTCCGGGGTTCCCTGAGGCCGGGCGGAGCCGTCCTGCTCGTGCACTGGACGGGTGAGACGCACTATCCCCTGACCGGCGACGAGGCGGCAGAATGCTTCATCGGCGGTGCCGACGCGTTCCTGCGTGTCCATGGCCACACCAGGACGGACAAATACCGGCTCGATGTCCTGGCAGGCTTTTGAACAAGTCTTTGGGAGGAGACGAGGTTTCTCCACCATCGACGACCTCCTCACGGCCCCTGCTCGCCATGACGGCAGCGGAGGCCCGCGAGTCCGTTGTTTTTGCCGCATTTTCCAACGCCGAACCGGCGTCCACTTCTGCGCTGCGGGCCCGGCGGCCGTCAGGTTGATCCCCGGTCCAACCCACTGCTACAGGCCCGGGACAGGGAGCCTCGGCTGTCGCGGAACGCAAGGAAGGACCGATCCGTGGCCGTCACGCTCGCCGATCTCGTCGCCCGCGCCGCGGACCGCGCCCGCCGGCTCTCCCAGCGGTTTCCGGGCTCGCTGGCCAAGGACGACCTGCCCTGGCTGGTGATCGAGGCGTTCGACGCGGACGTGCGCGGCCATGTCGAGCGCGATCCCCGGATCGAGGATGAGCGCGACCGCGTGCTGATCGCAGCCGTGAAGCTGGCCGAGACCCCGCCGGAGGAGGAGGCCGAACTCTCCGCCGCCCGCGACCACCTCGTGGATGCGATCGACTTCCTGGAACAATCCGTCCTGCGCTTCGGCTTGGTCAACCGCCGGGCGGCGAAGCTTCGCCTCGGCGATGCCGGCCAACGGGTCGGCCGGTCAGGCGGTATCGGGAGCGGTTCCGCGCCGTGACCGGGGAAGCATCCGAGGCTGGCGGCCGCGGATGATGATTATTCGTCTGCACAAGAATATGTGAATACTATTTATTCGACCTGGCTTCAAGGGGCATGGCCCGCTGTCTCCTGCAGGCGAATACTGTCGATCCCGGCCCGATTCGGGTCCGGCGACACGCGTCATGCAGAAAAGAGGGAGGTGTTTCGATGTCCGAGAACAGACAGGCGGCCCTCGGCGCCGCGGTATCGTGCCTCGTCGCGGCCGGTGTCCTGGGCCTGGCTCCGATGCCGGCCCGGGCGGGGGATCTTCCCGCTCAAGGCGAGTATCACATCTATTATACCGGCCTGAACCCGTCGCCGACCAAGCCGGTGCAGATCGGGCCGCAGCGCAGCGTGACCGTGAGCACCAGCGTGATGACCGCGGTCAACGCGGCCGGCAGCGGTCTCCTGCACAACATGGCCGGGCGCTGCACCGGCATGCCCGCCGTGGATGCCGCCGCGAAGACGATGGAGAGTCACGGCTACTCCGACTACGTCGATGCGGACGGAGACCACGCCTACGAGAAGTGGGACTACCCCGTTCAGCCCCTCGCCCAGGCGTCCGAGGGGACCGGTGAATGGATCGGCGGAACGGGCAAGTTCGCCGGGCTCTCCGGTCGGATCACCATCAAGAGCCAGCGCCTGAATACCCTCGCGGACGGCATGGTGCAGGTCGTCGGCGAGAAGACCGGAACCTACACCCTCGGCGCCAAGACCGCGTCGGAGAACTGACGGTCCGGATCCGGGCCCGGCACTGGCGGGGGCCTCTCACCCGTGCCGGAGCAGGAGCGGCGGGCGGCTCGTGGCGGCCCGCCGCTGCTTCGCGGCCCCGCGGTCGCCGTGGGGCCGGTCCTCCTCCATCCGGATCTGCTCGATGAGCATCGGCTTGGCGTAGTAGTAGCCCTGGGCGCAGCGGATCTGCGTGGCGGCCAGGAGGTAGGCGACCTCGTCGGAGGTCTCCACGCCCTCCGCGACGACGGACATGCCCAGGGCGAGGCCGAGGGATTCGATCGCCTTGAGCACGATCTGGCTGCGCGGGCGCCGATGGATGTCGGTGATGAAGGAGCGGTCGATCTTCAATTCGTCCGCGGTGATCTCCGCCAGGGCGGCGAGGGAGGAGTAGCCGACCCCGAAATCGTCGATGGAGACCCGGGCGCCGATCTCCCGGATGCGCGGCAGCACCTCCCGCTGGAACCGCCCCTTGGTGAAGAAAGCCTCCTCGGTGAGTTCCAGGATGAAGCGCGAGGCGAGGCCCGTCCGCCCCAGCGCCTCGCAGAAGCCGGTCATGAACGGTACGTCACAGGCCTGCTTGGCGGCGATGTTCAGGCTCACGGTGACGTCCGGGCCGAACATGGCGTCGAGGTCGGGGATGGCCCGCACGGTCTCGGAGAGCACCTGGAGGGTGATCTCGTTGATCAGGCCGAGTTCGATGGCGAGGCCGACGAAGTCGCCCGGCGCCTGGATCACGCCGAGTTCGTCCCGCCACCGCAGGAGAACCTCCACGCCCTTCACGGCGTGGCTGCGCATGTCGACCTTGGGCTGGAACGCGCAGCAGAAGCAGCGGTCCCGGATCGCCAGCCGCAGCCGCTGTTCCACCGCCATGCGGGCGGTGGCGGCCTGGCTCATCGTTTCCTCGAAGATGCTGACGCCGCCCTTCACGCTGCCCTTCACCCGGTACATGGCGCTGTCCGCCTGGCGGCGCAGGGTCTCGTAGCTGGTACCGTGGTCCGGATAGAGGCTCAGGCCGATGGAGGCGGAGGCGAAGATTTCGTGCCCGTCGATGAAGAAGGGCTGCTTCAGCCGGTCCGAGATCTCGCAGATCGCGGCGAAGGCCGCGGTGCAATCGTCCACGGGGTTCAGGAGGAGCACGAACTCGTCGCCGCCGAGGCGGGCCAGCATGTCGCTCGCGCGGAGGGCGCCGCGGATCCGGTCCGCGACCTTGCGCAGGAGCGTGTCGCCGGCGGCGTGGCTGTAATAGTCGTTGATGTGCTTGAAGTTGTCGAGGTCGATGAAGGCCAGGGCGAAGCGGTCCGTGAGGTGAGCCTCGCCGATCAGCTCCTCGATGCTCTGCTCGAACATCATCCGGTTCGGCAGCCCGGTGAGGGCGTCGATGTAGGCCCGGCCGATGAGGTCCCGCTGGATCGCGTGGTGCTGCGTGACGTCGAGCAGGGTGGTGAGAGTGAAGTCCTCGCTGTCCACGCTCAGCCCGCGGGCCTGCGCCTCCACGACCCGGTCGGCCACCTCCGTCACCACGCTGGCCCCGTGTGGGGGCGTGGCTTCCGACGGAAGATCCTGCGCCGCCTCGGGGACGAGGTCCCGCGCGGCGGCGTTGGCCAGGATGCAATGGCCCTGGGCATCGTGAACCACGATCCCGAGGGGCAGGGCCTGGATGGCCGCCTCGAGAAGGTGACGCCGATGGCTGGTATGCGCCGGTGCGCTCACGCTCAATCCTGCTGCCACAGCGACCGTGCAAGGCGGTGGCCCGCCTCGGGCTGACCCTGGCCGTCGGCCGGCTCCAGGGTCCGTCGGAGAAGGCGGCGATGCGCCTGATCGAGGGCAGGGCCGTTGCCCTGCTCCGCGCCGGCCTCCCGGCCGAGGCGAGCCGCGACCGAGCCTTCGATATCGAGACCGGCGGGCTTGCTCATGGTAGCGGCCCGCCACCGCTCCACCACGGCCCCCACGAAGGGGCCGTTGGCGAGGGGCTGGCTCCCGTCCGCCACGCGTCCGGTCATGTCGTTGCGCGGCTGCCGGTTCGGCGGCAGCTGCCCGAAGGTCATCCGGGCGGGGACCGGCACGCCTTCGCCGAAGGCGATGACCTCCCCGGTGCCCAGGGACGGCACGAAGGCGAGGAGGTTGACCGCATCGGTGACCGCCGCGGCGAGGAAGGCTTGGTCCCGCTCGTTCGTCATGCGCATGGCGAACAGGGTGCTGCACTGGGAGATGATGGCCGGATCGAGCTCCGCCGGCCGCTGGGTCACGAGCCCGAGGAACACGCCGTGCTTGCGGCCCTCCCGGGCAATGCGCGACAGGGCCCGGCGGGTGGGCGTGAAGCCGACCGACCGGTCCGCGGAGGCGTAGCGGTGGGCCTCCTCGCAGACGAGGAGGAGCGGCACGGCGCCCTCGCTCCAGATCCCGAACTCGAAGGCGAGGCGGCAGAACACGCAGACCACCGCATCGACCACCTCGGTAGGCAGGCCCGCAAGCTGCATGATCGTCATCGGGCGGCCGTCCGGCTCAAGCCGGAACAGGTGGGCGAGGAGTTCGCCCATCATGTCGCCGCCGACATTGGCGTTCTCGAACATGAAGCCGTAGCGTGGATCGTTGCGGATCGTCTCGATCCGCGAGATCAGCCGGTGGTAGTGCATCCGGGAGGCGCGGTTCTCCAGCCGGCCCATCCGCTCGTCGATGAGCAGGGTCAGGTCCTGGAGCGTGTAGGGAACCGGCGTGTCGACGGTGAAGCCGGCATTCTTGCCGAGGCCCCGCTTGACCACGCCCCGGTCTGAGGAATCCTTGTACTGGAGGTATTTAGTCTTCGCGAGGGGGATCGTCTCCGCCAGGATCTCGATCTCCTCGTCGACCGGCGTGCGCCCACCGTAGATGACGTCGGTTATCTCTTCCAGGTTGAACAGCCAGAACGGGAGCTTGAGGTTGCGCGGGTTGACGATGTTCGCCCGGTCGCCGAAGCACGAGGCGTATTCGTTGTGCACGTCGAGGAGGAAGACGCGCACGGCCTGCTGCGCGCCCATGACCTGATCGAGGATCACCGCCACGCCGCTCGACTTGCCGACTCCGGTCGCCCCCAGCACGGCGAAGTGCTTGGACAGGAGGTCGTTGATCTTGATGCAGGCCGGCGTGTCCGGGTCCTGGTAGAGGGTGCCGACCGAGACCGTGTCGGAGCCGGACACTTGGTAGACCGCCCGCACGTCCGAGGGCGGCAACAGGTCGACCATGTCGCCGATCGCCGGATAGCGGGCGATGCCCCGGCGGAACCGCTTGTCCTCGCCCTCGCCCAGGATCTCGCCGAGGAGGTCGAGGCCCGCATAGGCGCTCTGCCCCGAGCCGGCCTCGGCCCGGGAGGACAGAGTCGTGATGATGCCCACGAGGACGGCGCCGCCCGCCAGGACGCGTACGAACTTGCCGACGGTCACCCGGATCTCGGGCCGGCCCTCGGTCGCGTGGAGGGCGAGGTTGACCTTGAGGCCGTCGATGGACGCGACAGTCCCGATCCGCGTCGGGGCGTCGCCGGAGCTTCCTGTCGTGCTGAGCATCATCAAACCTCTGGACGATCCTCGGTCCTTCCGCATACGGCAAGGCGCAACGCGTTTCGGACGATTCTCGACACACACAGTGCCGGATTGTTGTTGATAAATTCCTTACAATCTAGGATTGAGATACCATTAATGATGTATTAAAGGCACAAGCGTGCTCTACAACTTCAGGAATAGACTTACTGATTGACTGAGCAGCGGGGATTATACGGCAGAAAAATTGGAACCTCGGTGAGGATCGATTGTGGCGAGGGATCGTCATTTCTCAGCAGCCTGCCCCCGGCCGGTCATGCCGCACCCCCTGTCGCGCCCTGCACTCCCGCGGGTCCGGCGGCTTGTGATCAAGGCCCCCTGATCATCCTCCGCCGCCGGATCGGTCAGGAATCGGTCTCCTTGAGGTGGAGGTAGGTCGGGTCGAACTCCCCGGCCCTGGCCAGCGCCGTCCAGTCGTGGATCGTCAGCCGGCCGCCGCTGAGGGTGATCAGCCCCCGCTCCCGGAGTTCCTTCAGGATCCGGTTCACGTGGACCGAGGAGATGCCGAGGGCGTCGGCCAGCTCGTACTGGGTCAGGGCCAGGGGGCAGCTGTGTCCCGTCGCGAGGCCGACGACCTCCATGCGCACCATCAGTTCGCAGAACAGGTGCGCCATGCGCGGATAGGATTCCCGCCGGCCGTTGTTGAGCATCCATTCCCGGGACAGGGCGCCCTCGATCAGGGTGGTCCGCCAGAAGACGTCCCCCAGCCGGGGGTGCGCGTCGAACATCGCCCGCAGGGCATCATGGGCGACGAAGCCGATGCGCAGGTCCGTCACCGCGCTGATGCTGAAATCCAGCACCTCAAGGTGCAGGCTCTGGAAGTCCGGCACGTCGCCGGGGACATGGTAGGCCACCACCTGACGCCGGCCGTCCCGGGTGGTCTTGTAGGTGGCGGCGAGGCCGCTCAGCACGGCGAAGCACCGGTTCGGCCGGTCGTGCTCGACGACGACGTCCTGATGAGCCTCGTATCGGGCCACGTGCATCGGCAGCCCCGCCAGGGCCTTCCGCTCGGGTTCCGAGAGGTCGAACAGGGCGACGCTCGCAACCTTGCGGACGAAAGGATGGTTGTCCGCCTCCACCGTTCCCGTCATCGGGCTCCCCTATCGTAACCGGCGGGATTATAGGGCAGAACGTGGCCATGAAGGGGGGCTCCCGTCGGTTTTCCCGTGGGGAGACGGCGCCCTCCACCGGCTGCGCGGACAGGGCTCACGATGCTTTCGACGGAGATGATCGTCCTCGCGCTGTCGGTTCTGCTTCTTGTCGTCCACATCTCCATCCAGGGTGGCGCCGTCACCCGGGAGCGCGGTCCGGACTGGAACATGGGGGCCCGGGACGGGGCGCAGGCCCCCCTCGGGGTGATGGCCGGAAGGGCCGCCCGGGCCCTCGAGAACTACAAGGAAACGTGGCCGGCGCTGATCGCCCTGGCGCTCGCCCTGGCGGTCACCGGCCGCACCGGCGGGGTCGGCGCCGTGGGCGCCGTGGTCTGGCTCGCCGCCCGGATCCTCTACATCCCGCTCTACCTCGCCGGCATCCGCGTCTGGCGCACGCTGGTCTATGTGGTCTCCATGGCCGGTCTGACCATGATGGCCGTCCGCCTGTTCACCGGGAGCTGAAACGCTGTCTCACGTCCGTGGTTCGTAGAAGGCGCTTCGGGCTCTTGTCACTGCAGCATTTTTTCCAAGCCTGACCGGCGGAAGAGGTGTGAGGCCGGGCGCCCCGGGGGCTTCCCCGCGACGGGGGGAGGGCAGGGGGCCCTCCCCGGCCGGAGCCTTTTGATTCAGGTCAAGGTTCGCCCTTCGGCGGGTGCCTAACGCAGCAGGACCGATCCCTGTGCGAGGCGTCACGAGCGAGCCATGGCCGCGATATCCGGTCGCAAATACATGACGGAGGGAGAGGCGGGCTTGAGCCTTTTCCTGCTCGGCGGCGCGTTCCTGTGCGCCATCGCCTCGGCCCGGGCGGTGGATACGCCCTTCGGCATCCACATGGCCCTGTTCGCCGTGGCCGCGGCGGCGGGGCTCGCGGCCCTCCTGAAGCGCTACGAGCACCGGCCCGCGGCGCCCCCGCCGCAGGAAATCGAGGGCAAGCCGAACTATCGTTTCGGGCCGGTCAAATTCGCGGCCGTCGCGGCCATGGGCTGGGGCATCGCCGGCTTTCTGGTGGGCTGCATCATCGCCTTCCAGCTCTGGGCGCCGGCCCTGAACTTCGGCCTCGAATACACGACGTTCGGGCGCCTGCGGCCGCTTCACACCTCGGCGGTGATCTTCGCCTTCGGCGGCAACGTGCTGATCGGGACCTCGTTCTATGTCGTCCAGCGCACCTGCCGGGCGCGGCTGGCGGGGGATCTCGCGCCCTGGTTCGTGGTGCTCGGCTACAACCTGTTCATCGTCATCGCCGGCACCGGCTACCTGATGGGGGTGACCCAGTCGAAGGAATATGCCGAGCCGGAATGGTACGCCGACCTGTGGCTCACCCTCGTCTGGGTGGTCTACCTGCTGGTGTTCCTGGGCACGGTCATGAAGCGCCGGGAACCCCACATCTTCGTGGCGAACTGGTTCTACCTCGCCTTCATCGTCACCATCGCGATGCTGCACGTCGTGAACAACCTCGCCCTGCCGGTGACGGTGTTCGGCTCCAAGTCCTACCCGATCTTCTCCGGCGTTCAGGATGCCCTGATCCAGTGGTGGTACGGGCACAACGCGGTGGGCTTCTTCCTCACCGCCGGCTTCCTGGCCATCATGTACTACTTCGTCCCGAAGCGCGCCGAGCGGCCGATCTACTCCTACCGGCTGTCGATCATCCACTTCTGGGCGCTGATCTTCATGTACATCTGGGCCGGTCCGCACCACCTGCACTACACGGCCCTGCCGGACTGGGCGCAGACGCTGGGCATGACCTTCTCGATCATGCTGTGGATGCCCTCCTGGGGCGGCATGATCAACGGGCTGATGACCCTCTCGGGGGCCTGGGACAAGCTCCGCACAGACCCGATCCTGCGGTTCATGGTGGTGTCGCTGGCCTTCTACGGCATGGCGACCTTCGAGGGGCCGATGATGTCGATCAAGGCCGTCAACGCCCTGTCGCACTACACCGACTGGACCATCGGCCACGTCCATTCCGGGGCGCTCGGCTGGGTGGCCTACATCTCCTTCGGCGCCCTGTATTGCCTGGTGCCGTGGCTGTGGAACCGCAAGGAGGTCTACTCCCTCAAGCTGGTGGAGTGGCACTTCTGGATCTCGACGCTCGGCATCGTCCTGTACATCACCGCGATGTGGGTCGCCGGGATCATGCAGGGCCTGATGTGGCGCGCCTATAACAGCCTCGGCTTCCTCGAATACTCCTTCGTCGAGACCGTCGAGGCGATGCAGCCCTACTACCTCGTGCGGGCGATGGGCGGGGTACTGTTCCTGATCGGCGCGCTGATCATGGCCTACAACCTCGCCATGACCATCGCCGGCAGGACCGCCGATGCCGGCGCGGCGCTCCCCGGCCCCGCCGCCCTCGCACCGGCCGAGTGACCCGCTCCGGGGCCGCCCGCGCGGGTGGCCCCACCCACCGCCCCATCACGGAAACGATCCGATGGCCACCGCCCAACCCGGCCTCTGGAAGAGGCACGAGATCTTCGAGAAGAACTCCGTCCTCCTGCTGTTCGGCGCACTCATCGTCGTGGCGATCGGCGGCCTCGTGGAGATCACGCCGCTCTTCTACCTCAAGAGCACGGTCGAGACGGTGGAAGGCATCCGCCCCTATACGCCGCTCGAGCTTGCCGGCCGCAACATCTACATCCGCGAGGGCTGCTACCTCTGCCACAGCCAGATGATCCGGCCGATGCGCGACGAGGTCGAGCGCTACGGCCACTTCTCCCTGGCGGCCGAGAGCCTGTACGACCACCCGTTCCAGTGGGGGTCGAAGCGCACGGGGCCAGACCTCGCCCGGGTGGGCGGCAAGTATTCGGACCAGTGGCACCGGGAACACCTGCGGGACCCCCGCGCCGTGGTGCCGGCCTCGATCATGCCGCCCTATGCCTTCCTCGACCGGCCGCTCGAGGCGGAGGCCATCGCCGACGATCTCAAGGCCAATCGGGCGCTCGGCGTCCCCTACAGCGACGAGATGATCGCGCTCGCCCGCAACGACCTGAAAGCCCAGCTCGATCCCGACGGTCCCGGCGCGGCCGACCTCCAGCGCCGCTACCCCGGCGCCACCCTCCGCGACCTCTCCGGCGACAAGGGGCAGGTCGCCGAGATGGACGCCCTCGTCGCCTACCTCCAGGTGCTCGGCACCATGGTCGACTTCAAGATCTACGAAGACAAGAAGAACCTGAGGTGAGCGCCGTGACCTACGAGAGCGCAGCCGCCTTCGCGCAGACCGGCGGCCTCCTGTACTTCGTCGTCCTGTTCGCCGCCGTCGTGCTCTACGCCTTCCGGCCGCGCCACCGCGCCCGCTTCGATGCGGCCGCCCACCTCCCCTTGATCGAGGATTGAGCCGTGGCCGAGCCCGCCCTTCCAGGTTCCCCGTCCGCCGGCCCGCAGACCACCGGCCACGAATGGGACGGCATCCGCGAATACAACAACCCGCTGCCCCGCTGGTGGCTCTTCGCGCTGTACGCGACGATCGTCTGGGCGGTGGGATACTGGATCCTCTTCCCCGCCTGGCCGCTGGTGGGCGGCTATACGTCGGGGGTGCTCGGCTATTCCCAGCGGGCGAAGGTGCTTGGCGAGGTCGCCGCGGTCCGCCGGGAGCGCGACGCCCGGGGGCAGGCGCAGCTCGCCGACGCCACGGTGGCGCAGATCCGGGCGGATCCGGCCCTGCTCCGCCTCGCCCTCGCCACCGGCAAGGCGGCCTTCGGCGACAACTGCGCCGCCTGCCACGGCACCGCCGCCACCGGCAGGATCGGCTACCCGAACCTGCAGGACGACGACTGGCTCTGGGGCGGCACGCCCGAAGAGATCGAGCGGACGATCCGGTTCGGCGCCCGCTCCGGCCATGGGGAGGCGCATCTCGGGGACATGCCGGCCTTCGGGCGCGACGGCATCCTGCCGCCCGCCGACGTGGAGGCGGCAGCCACCTACGTCCTCTCCCGCTCGGGCAAGCCGGGGGTGCCGGGCGCGAGCGTCGAGAAGGGCGCCGAAATCTTCGCCGGCAACTGCGCCGCCTGCCACGGCCCGGAGGCCAAGGGCAATCCGGAGATGGGCGCCCCCAACCTGACGGACGGCATCTGGCTCTACGGCTCCGCTCCGGAGCAGGTGGTGGCCACGATCACCAACGGCCGCCGGGGCGTGATGCCCGCCTGGGAAGGCCGCCTCGATCCGGCGACGATCAAGTCGCTGGCCGTCTACGTTCACGGGTTCGGGGGCGGGCGGTAGGCGCTTGCAGCCCCGGTCGCACCCCGATATGTACAGGAATCTGTACATATCGGGGCGTGCCATGCCGCAGGTGACCTACACGGAGTTCCGGGCGCAGCTCGCGACGCATCTCGACCGGGTGGAGCGGGACCGGACGGAGCTGGTCGTCACCCGGCAGAACCGGCCCGACATGGTGGTGATGCCCCTCGCCGAACTGGAGAGCCTGCGCGAGACGATGCACCTGCTCTCTACACCGGCGAACGCGACGCGCCTCCTTGAAGGCATCGCGGAGCTCGACGCCGGGGCCGGCACGGAGCGGGGGCTCATCGAGCGGTGAAGCTCGTCTGGTCCGCGCATGCCTGGGAGGATTATCTGTACTGGCAGTCCGCCGACCCGGTCGTCCTCGCCCGCGTCAACGACCTGATCAAGGATAGCATGCGGACGCCGTTTTCGGGCATGGGCAAAGTCGAGCGCCTCCGGGGCAACCTGAAGGGCTGGTGGTCGCGCCGGATCACCGGGACGCACCGTCTGGTCTACCGGGTGAGGGGGACCGGTGACGACCAAGTCCTGGAGATCGCCCAATGCCGCTGGCACTACGACGATTAGAAGCATCGACAGCGTTCGCTTAGGCCGCTTCCTCCCATCGTCATTGCGAACGCAGCGAAGCAATCCAGGGGCGGCGGCCCGTTTCCGGACGTCGCGCATCCCTGGATTGCTTCGCTGCGCTCGCAATGACGGGGAGTGGCGGCGTCGGGGGCCTGCCGCAAAGACCGTTTGAGCGAGATCAAGGCGGCCCCTCCCAGGCGGGGCCTAGGGCAGGGGCACGCCGCCCTTTCGACGGACGGCGGATGGTCCGCCGATGCCCCTCGCCCAGCGCCAAGAACCCCGCACCCCCACCGCCGCCGTCCCGGCTCCCACGGCCCGGGCCCCGAAGAAGTTCGGCGTGGCCGCGACGCGCTCGGCCATCCCGGTCGAGGACGGGTCGCTCTATGCGGCGCGGACCAAGATCCAGCCGCAACTGGTCCGGGGCACCTTCCGGCGGATCAAGTGGATGCTGCTGGCCGTGGCGCTCGGCGTCTACTACCTCGTCCCGTTCCTGCGCGGGCACCGGGGAGAGGGCGAGCCGTCCCAGGCGGTGCTCCTCGACCTCGACAGGGGCCGGTTCTACCTGTTCTCCATCGAGCTGTGGCCGCAGGACGTGACCTACGTGATGGGTCTCCTGATCCTCGCGGCGCTGATCCTGTTCCTGATGAACGCCGTCGCCGGGCGCATCTGGTGCGGCTACCTCTGTCCACAGACCGTCTGGACCGACCTGTTCCTCGCCGTCGAACGGATGATCGAAGGCGACCGCCGGGAGCGGCTGAAGCTCGACGCCGCCCCCTGGTCCGCGAAGAAGATCGCCCTGCGGAGTACGAAGCACGCGATCTGGCTGCTCATCGCGTGGTGGACTGGGGGCGCCTGGGTGCTCTACTTCGCCGACGCGCCGACCCTGGTCGGCCAGCTCGCCACGTTCCAGGCGCCGCCGGTCGCCGCCGCCGCGATCCTGACGCTCACCGCCGCCACCTATCTCCTGGCGGGCCACATGCGGGAGCAGGTCTGCACCTACATGTGCCCCTGGCCGCGGATCCAGGCGGCGCTGACCGACGAGCACGCCTACAACATCCTCTACCGGGACGAGCGCGGCGAGCCCCGGGTCTCGGCCAAGAAGACCGACCTGCTGCGGGCCGCGGGCCAACCGGCGGGGGATTGCATCGACTGCTTCGCCTGCGTCACCGCCTGCCCGGCGGGCATCGACATCCGCAACGGCCTGCAGATGGACTGCATCCAGTGCGGCCTGTGCATCGATGCCTGCGACGGGGTGATGGACCGGCTCGGGCGGCCCACCGGCCTGATCGGCTACGACACGGCGGCCAACCGCCGGAGCCGGGCCGCTGGCCAGGGACCCGTAAGCCGGATCGTGCGGCCGCGGACCATCCTCTACGGGGTGCTCGTGGCGGGGGTGGGCGGCTTCATGCTCTACAGCCTCGCCACGCGCAGCTTCACGGGCCTCAGCGTCCTGCACGACCGCAACCCGCAATTCGTGACCCTCTCCGACGGCGCGGTGCGCAACGGCTTCACCCTGCGTATCGCGAACAAGCGCCCGGAGGCCCGTGCGTTCGCCCTCGCGGTGGAGGGCGTCCCGGGAGCCCGGGTCGAGGTGGTGGGCGGACGGCCGGACGCCCTGCCCGTGCCCGCGGACGCCACGCAGGAATTCCGCGTCCTCGTCGTCGCCCCGCCGGGCCTGGAGCCGCCGACCTTGCCCGTCACCTTCCGGATCACCGACGGCGCCGACGGGCACGCGGCGGCGAACGACCACTTCAAGGCCCGCTGACCATGCCCTCACCGCCCAAAGGGGATCATGGCGCCATCGATCCCACCCTCTCCCACCACCCCGCCTCACCTCGGGACGACGGGAGAGGCCGGGACCAGCGATCGATGAGCGGAGCCCGCAAGGGTGTCCTCACCGGCCGCAGGATCCTCATCCTCTTCGCCGCCTTCTTCGGGACCGTGGCCTCCGCCGACGCGGTGCTCGTCGCCTCCGCCCTGCGGACATGGTCAGGCCTTGAGGAGGCGTCGCCCTACCAAGCGAGCCAGCGCTACAATGCGGAGCTGAGCCGGGCCCGGGCGCAGGACGCCCTGGGCTGGCGCCTCGACACCTCGGCCGCCCCCCTGCCGGCGGGGGCGGTGATCACCGCGACCCTGACGGACGGGGAGGGCAGGCCGCTCCGGGGCAAGACCCTCCGGGCCCGGCTCGAACGCCCGACCGACAAGCGGTTCGACGTCGTCGCCGACCTGCCGGAGGTGAGCGACGGCACCTACGCCGCCTGGGCCGAGGCCGTGCCCCGCGGGCAATGGGACCTCGTGGTCGAGGTCCTCGGCGGGGACGGGGTCGCGTTCCGGCGCCGGCACCGCATCGTCCTGAACTGAGGGGAGCGGGCCGATGTGCTGCACCGACATGGCGCTCGCCTATATCGAGGCCCACGCCGCGTGGAGCGAGGCCAACACGAGGCCGTCCCTCGCCCGGGACTACGCCGCCTTCGTCAACCGCGACGGGGACGGCGCAGCCCGGGCCGCCTTCGCCGTCGAGGGCATCCGCTGCGCCGGCTGCATGGGGACGATCGAGCGCGGCCTCGCCGGCCTGCCCGGCATCGCGAGGGCGAGGCTCAACCTGTCGGACCGCCGCCTCGCGGTGACCTGGGAGCCCGGTGCCGAGCCCGATATCGGCGCGATCCTGGAGGCCCTCCGGGCCCTCGGCTTCGAAGGCCGGCCCTTCGATCCAGGCCGGGTCGCCGAGGCGGAGGCCGCCGAGACGCGCCGGCTGATCCGGGCGCTGGCCGTGGCGGGTTTCGCCTCCATGAACGTGATGCTGCTGGCGGTCTCGGTCTGGGCCGGCAACGTTTCCGACATGACGTCCGAGAACCGCGACCTCTTCCACTGGATCCAGGCCGTCATCGCGCTGCCGGCGGCCGCCTATGCCGGGCGGCCCTTCTACGAGGGGGCGATCCGGGGCCTGCGCGCCGGTCGCGTCACCATGGACTTCCCGATCACCCTCGGGGTCGTCCTCGCCCTGGCGATGTCGGTGGCGGAGACCCTTTCGGGGGCGGCCCACACCTATTTCGACGGCGCGGTGATGCTGCTGTTCTTCCTGCTGATCGGCCGGGTGCTCGATCAGGCGATGCGGCGGCGCACCCGCACCTTCGCGGAGAACCTCGCGGCCCTGCGCAGCGCGAGCGCCACCCTCGTCGCCCCGGACGGGACCTTGCGCGACGTGCCCGTCGCCGACCTCGATTCCGGCACGCGCATCCTCCTGCGGCCGGGGGAGCGGGTTCCCGCCGACGGCGTCGTGGAGCAGGGGACGTCCGACCTCGACCAGAGCCTCGTGACGGGGGAGACCGCCGCCCTCCCGGTGCAGGCGGGGGCGCGGGTCTTCGCCGGGGCGCTCAACGGCAGCGGGGCGCTGACGATCCGCGTCACGTCCCCGGCGGGGCAGAGCCTCCTCGATGAGGTCGAGGGGCTGATGGGCCGGGCGCTGGAGGCGCGCTCGCGCACCCTCGTCCTGGCCGACCGGGCGACCCGCCTGTACGTGCCCCTCGTCCATGCAGCGGCGGCCCTGACCCTGGCCTGCTGGCTCGCCGCGGGGGCGGGATGGCATGCGTCCCTCCTCGCCGCCGTCGCGGTGCTGATCGTCACCTGTCCCTGCGCCCTCGGGCTGGCGATCCCGGCGGTGCAGATGGTGGCGGCCGGCGCCCTGTTCCGCGAAGGCGTGCTCCCCCAGGACGGCACCGCCCTGGAGCGCTTCGCCGCCATCGACACGGTGGTGTTCGACAAGACCGGCACCCTGACCTTGCCGGAGCCGGTCCTGGCGGCGGCGGGTGCGGACCTGCCGGACCTCGCCCTGGCCGCACGGCTGGCCCTGTCGAGCCGGCACCCGATGGCGATGGCCCTGGCCGCCGCCGGGGGGGCGCCGCCCTTCCCGGGGGCGCAGGAGGCCGCGGGCCTTGGTGTCCGGGCCGTCGACGACGGCGTCGAGCTGCGCCTGGGCTCCCCCGCCTTCTGCGGGGCGCAGGCCGAGGCCGCCGCGGTGCTTGCCCACCATCCCGACGCCTCGGTCATCTGCTTCCGGGCCGGCGGGGCGGCGCCGGTGGCCTTCCCCGTGCGGCAGGACCTCCGGCCCGACGCGGCCGCCGTCGTGGCGGGCCTGCTGGAGGCGGGCCTGCGGGTGCTGATCCTCTCCGGCGACCGCGCGGCCGCCGTCGCCGCGGTCGCCGGACGGCTCGGCGGAGTGGGAGGCCGGCCTCTCTCCGCCTGACAAGATAGCCCGGATCGAGGCGCTCCAGCGGGGAGGGGCCCGGGTGCTGATGGTGGGCGACGGGCTCAACGACGCCCCCGCCCTCGCGGCGGCCCACGCCTCCCTCTCGCCCGTGACCGCCGCCCATGTCAGCCAGGCGGCGGCCGACGCCCTGTTCCTGGGCCGCCGCCTCGCCCCGGTCCCGGCGGTGCTCGCGGCCGGCCGCCGGGCGCGGCGGCTCATGCTGCAGAACCTGTGGTTCTCCGCCGGCTACAACCTGCTGGCCGTGCCCCTGGCGGCGGCGGGGCTTCTCACCCCGCTCATCGCCGCGCTGGCCATGTCCGGCTCCTCCCTGGTGGTGACCCTGAACGCCCTGCGCGCCCGATCGCGTGAGGGCAGGGCAGAGGCGGCCACCGGTTCCTTGCCCGTGGTTCCCTTGCCCACCGGAGGCCATTCGTGACCGTCCTGCTCCTCGTCATCCCCCTGGCCCTGGCCTTCGGCACCCTCGGCCTCGCCGCCTTTCTCTGGGCTTTGCGCAACGGCCAGTACGACGACCTCGAGGGGGCCGAGCACAGGGTGCTGCAGGACGACTAGGGCTCCGATCGAACGAGTGGGTCCCACCCTTTCCCCCTCATCCTGAGGTGCGGCACAGTCGCCTCGAAGGCCTCATCCTGAGGTACGGCGAAGCCGCCTCGAAGGAGGGCTCCAGCCTGCCGCGCGATCCCTGGAGGGCTCCTTCGAGGCCCGCCGAGGCGGGCGCCTCAGGATGAGGGGGAGGGTGGGATCGCCTCAACCCGATCGACACTGGCCCTAGCGCGTTTTCTGTCATCCTTGGATCACCTCCTCCACGGTCATTGCGAGCGAAGCGAAGCAACTCAAGGGTCCGCCACATCCTGCGAGGTCCCGCAGCCCTGGATTGCTTCGCTCTGCTCGCAATGACGGTGGAGGGGACGTCATCACGTCCCGGGAAGCCCCCTCACGTCCCCCCTCTTCATGACGAGAGCGGTCGGAAGAACCGGCCTTTGCGCCAGGTCAAGGAGGGCAGGGCGCCCACCGCGGTAACCCCCGCCGGGGCGACAGGGCCGGGGAGGGGGAGTCCATGCGGGAGGATGTGCGGGCGCGCTACGCCGACGAGTGCCTGCCGCGCTACACCAGCTATCCGCCGAGCCCGCATTTCTCGGCCGCCATCGGCCCGGAGACCTATGCCGGCTGGCTCGGGGACAGCGCGGCGGGCGCCGGCACCTCCCTCTATCTCCACGTCCCGTTCTGCCGGGCGATGTGCCGCTATTGCGGCTGCCACACGGCCATCACCCGGCTCGATGCCCCCATCGCCGCCTATGTCGGCCTGCTCCGGCGGGAGATCGACCTCGTCGCCGGGCTCCTGCCCGAGGCGCCGCCGGTGCGGCACATCCACTTCGGCGGCGGCACGCCCACGGTGATGGCGCCGGAGGCGTTCGAAGGCCTCGTCGCGTCCCTGCGGGCGCGCTTCCCCGTCGCGCCGGAGGCGGAGATCGCCGTCGAGATCGACCCCCGCACCCTGAGCCCCGCCATGACCGAAGCCCTCGGCCGGTCGGGGGTGACGCGGGTGAGCCTCGGGGTGCAGAGCTTCGACCCCCGGGTCCAGGAGGCGATCGGCCGCCTCCAGGGCTTCGACGTCACGGCCGCGGCGGTGCGGGGTCTCCGGGAGGCGGGGGTGGCCGGCATCAACCTCGACCTGATCTACGGGCTGCCCCACCAGGATCCGGCGAGCTGCCTCGACACGGTCCGGCAATGCCTCACCCTGAGGCCCGACCGGCTGGCGGTGTTCGGCTACGCCCACGTTCCCGCCTTCAAGAAGCACCAGCGGCGGATCGATCCCGCCTCCCTGCCGGACGGGGCCGAACGCCGGGCGCAGGCGGAGGCTATCGCGAAAAGCCTCGAAGGGGCGGGCTACCGGCGGATCGGCCTCGATCATTACGCCCTGCCCGGCGATCCGATGGCCCTGGCCCAGGCCGGGGGCCGCCTGCGCCGCAACTTCCAGGGCTACACCACCGACCCGGCGGACCTCCTCCTCGGGTTCGGCGCCTCGTCCATCGGCCGCCTGCCCCAGGGGTACGTGCAGAACGAGCCCGCCCTGCGGCCCTATGCCGACCGCATCGCCCGCGGCGAGCTCGCCACGGTGAGGGGCCACGCCCTCAGCCCCGAGGACCGGCTGCGGACGGACCTCATCGAGCGGATCATGTGCGATTTCGCCGTGGATGCCGGGCAGGTCTGCCGGGCCCATGGCCGGGAGGCGGGACCCTTCCTCGCGGCGCTCCTCCGGCTGCCGGCCCTGATCGCCGACGGCCTCGTCCGGCGCGAGGGCGACGTCCTCGTCATCCCCGACGGGGCACGCGCCCTCATCCGGGCCGTGGCCGCCGCCTTCGATACGTATCTCGGCACCTCGGCGGCCCTGCACAGCCGGGCCGCGTGAGCTGGTTTGATCCCGATCAAGGAAGGCGGCCCACGGCCAAGCTTGATGGGAGGGCCGGCAGGTCCGGCAGACCTGTCCTCCGAACCGGAACGAACGATACCATGTCCAGACGGATCGCCACCCTCGCCGCGGCTGCCGCGCTGAGCCTCGGAGCGACAGCCGCCGGGGCGGCCGACCTCCCGGCCTTCGCCTCGGCCCCCGTCCCCCTGCCGGCCACGTGGTCGCCCTGGCTGGTGCGCCTGCGGGTCCTCGGGATCCTGCCCGACCCGGGCGCCAAGCTCACCGCCGGGGGAGCCCCCCTGGCCGGGGCCGGCGTGTCCATCACCGACTCGGCGGTCCCCGAACTCGATATCTCATACTTCTTCACCCGCAACATTTCCGCCGAACTCATCCTCGGCGTCACCCGGCACAGCATCCAGGGAACGGGCAGCCTGGCCGGCGCACGGATCGGGAGCACGTGGATCCTCCCGCCGACCCTCACCCTGCAATATCATGTCGACGGTCTCGGCGCGTTCAGGCCGTATGTCGGCGCGGGCGTGACTTACTCGGCCTTCTTCGGCGAGAAGGAGCGGGGCGCCTTCACCAGCTTCCGCCTGACGAGCGGCTTCGCCCCTGCCCTCCAGGCTGGTTTCGATTACATGCTCGATGAGCATTGGGGCCTGAACGTCGACGTGAAGAAGCTCTTCCTCGACACCAAGGTGAAGCTGAATGCCGGGGCGGTCCGCGGGCGCGTCGACATCGATCCCTGGATCGTCGGCGCCGGCATCGTCTACAAGTTTTGATTGTAGCTTCGGCCCCGCCGGGGATCGTCAGCGCGGGGCCGCTCCGCCTTCCGGCGAGAGTGCCTAACGATTCCTCTTAAGTGGCGTCGACGCACGACCGCATTCAGGTCGTTGTAGCCGATTGTTCTGCGCTCTAAAAGTTCTTTTGAAATTTGATGACGGATTGTATGTCTTGCTGTTGGTTGTTATTTCTAGAAATAGCGCAAAGCCTGATTAATGAATACATGGGAGGTTGGCGGTGGGTTTGAAGAAACGATGCCATGGACCGCTGGAACCGCTTTCGCCTGATATGCGCGCAGTCTGCGGACAACTTGCCGGCCGTCAGGCAGGTGAGTGAACTGCAGAAACAGATCCCCACCCTGTACGGCGTGCTTAGCGTGAATACCTGCGCGATCGCCGCGACGCATTCTGGTTATGCGCCTGGGATCGTGACGATGGGCTTCCCGGCCTTCGCCGTCTCGATCTCCCTGCTGCGGGCTGTCCACTGGTTACGCCTGCGTCCCGAGACGATGACCGAGGCGGAGGCAATCCGGCAACTTCTCCTCACGACCGTGATGACGGGAGTCCTGTCCCTGGTCTCCCTCGCCTGGGCAATGGTCCTGCACGGTTACGGCGGCCCTTACGAACAGGCCCACGTGGTGATCTTCATCGCCGTCACCGTCATCGCCTCCATCAACTGCCTCACTCATCTGCCCGTCGCCGCCTTCCTGGTGACGGGCATCGTCATGAGCACCTTAATCCTCATCTGCCTCACCAGCGGGAACGCCGTCTTCGTGGCGATCGCCGTGAACATCACCTTCGTGACGATGGCGATGGTGCGGGTCCTCAGTAACAACTATCGCGCCTTCGTCGCGCTCGTGGCGTCGGAGGCCACGGCGACCCGCCTTTCGGAGGACAATGCCAAGCTCGCCCTCACGGACAGCCTCACCGGGCTCCCCAACCGGCGGCATTTCTTCCAGGACCTGGAGGATCTGACGGTCACCGTCGGCGGCCGGGGGGGCATCTTCGCCCTGGCGATCTTCGATCTCGACCAGTTCAAGCCGATCAACGACACCTATGGCCACACCGCCGGCGACCACGTGCTGGCGGAGGCCGGACGGCGCCTCGCGGCGTTCGCGGACGACAAGGTGATGGTGGCGCGCCTCGGGGGCGACGAATTCGGCGTGCTCCTGCACGATCCCGGTGATCCGGAGGAGGCGATCCGTTTCTGCAACGCCATCTGCGAGACGCTGCAACAGCCGATCGCCTGGGGCGGCCTGTGGCTCACCGGGGGATGCTCGGGCGGGCTGGCGAAATTCCCCCGGGCGGGGCGGGAACCGGCCACCCTCTTCGACCGGGCTGACTACGCCCTATACCATTCGAAGTTGTACTGCCGGGGCGAGACGACCCTCTTCTCCCAGGAGCACGAGGACGCGATCCGCGTCGAGCGGGCGGTGGAGACCGCCCTCCGCTCGGTTGACCTCGACGCCGAGATGCGGATCCACTACCAGCCGATCCTCGACACCGAGACGGGCCGGATCACCCTCGTCGAGGCGCTGGCCCGCTGGATGAGCCCGACCCTCGGGCAGGTGCCGCCGGACCGGTTCATCGCCGCCGCCGAGCGCTGCGGCATGATCCACCATGTCACGCTGCTGCTGCTGCGCAAGGCCCTGGCGGATTGCGCCCTGCTCCCGCCGGACGTCGGGTTGTCCTTCAACCTGTCCGCCCACGATCTCGCCTCGCCGGAGACCGTCGCCGCGATCGTCGGCGCCGTGCGCAAGAGCGGGATCGATCCCCGCCGCATGACCCTGGAACTCACCGAGACCGCGCTCCTGCGCGATTTCGACCAGGCCAAGGAGGCGATCGTCGCCCTGAGGGCGCTCGGCATCAAGATCGCCCTGGACGATTTCGGCACCGGCTATTCGAGCCTCGGCTACGTCCACCGCCTGCCCCTGGACAAGATCAAGATCGACCGCAGCTTCATCGCCGCCATGGACAGCGACGTGGGCGGCAGCGTGATCGCCACGATCCTCAACCTCTGCGAGAATCTCGGCCTCGACGGCATCGCCGAGGGCGTCGAGACCGAAGGCCAGATGGCCGCGATCCGGCGGCACGGCTGCCGCCTCGTCCAGGGATACCTCGTCGGCAAGCCCATGCCCCTCGCCGAGCTGCTCGCAGGCCTGCCTCGTGCGGAGCCGCACCTCCTCCGGGCCTGACGTCCTGCGGGCGCGGGGCCAAGTGCCGCGCGCCGCCCGCCCGTGACGGATCCGCCACCGGGCTGGCGGACGCGGCGATTCCCGCCATATCCGCCATGCGCCCGCATGACGGAACGACATGCGCGTCCTAGTTGCAGCGGTGCAAGACCATCGACCATCCCCGCCGGCGGATGGGAAGCCGCTTGCGCGCGATGCCGTCGAGCGGGAGCGACGAAGGGAAGACCGTGCACACGCAAGATATTCCGGGTGAGCTGCTGCGGTACTTCGAGGCCTCGAACATCGCCCTCGCCCTCGCCGACGTGAGCGACGACAACCCCCTCCTGCTGGTGAACCAGCGGTTCCGCACCCTCACCGGCTACACCGACGAGGAGGTCATCGGCCGCAATTGCCGCCTGCTCCAGCGCGACGCCGAGAACCGGCAGGCCCGGGCCAAGATCCGGAGCTTTCTGGAGGGCGGGCGCCAGGCCTCGGTGCGCACCCCGATCGTCAACTTCCGCAAGGACGGCGAGCCCTTCGTCAATCTTCTCTACATGTCCAAACTGACGGCCCTGTCGGGAGAGGTGCGCTTTCTTTTCGCATCCCAATTCGACGTCAGCCGCTCGCAACCTGAGTTACTTTCCGCGTACGATGCGGAACTCGGCAAGACCCTTTCCCGGCTCGGCCCGACCCTGGCCGAGAGCGGCATCGTCATCGAAGGGTCTCTGATGACGATCGCCAACACCGTCGCCACCGTCGCGCAGGCGAAGCTCACCCTCGCGGATCTCGATGCACCAGGATTTCCTTGACGACGCCGGGGCAGGCGCCTCCGAGATCCTGGACGGACCGGACAAGCCTGCAGCGGAGCCCTTCACCGGGCCGGTCGTCGGGATCGGCGCCTCGGCGGGAGGGCTCGAGGCGCTGCGGGAGATGCTCGCCCGGGCCCGCTTCCCGACGGGCATGGCCTTCGTCATCGTCCAGCACCTCGACCCCAACCACGAGAGCATGCTGGCCCAGCTCCTCGACCGGCACACCGAACTGGAGGTGCTCCAGTGCGAGGGCGGCGAGCGGATCCAGGGCGACAAGGTCTACATCATCCCGCCGGGGCGGGGCCTCGCCATCCAGAACGGCGTCCTCGAACTCACGCAGTTCGTGCAGCCCCGCGGGCTGCGCCGGCCCATCGACGACTTCTTCCTCTCGCTGGCCGTCGATCAGCAGGCCAACGCGGCCTGCGTGATCCTGTCGGGGACGGGGGCGGACGGCACCACGGGCCTGCGGGCGGTGAAGGAACATGGCGGCGTCTGCGTCGTGCAGCAGCCGGATTCGGCCCGCTACGATGGCATGCCGCTCTCCGCCGTCGGCACCGGCCTCGTCGACTTCGTCCAGCCGCCGGGGGAGATCGTCGACTGCCTCGCCGCCTTCTTCCGGCGCCGCCACTGCACCGATGGGGGCGAGCAGGCCGACCTCGTCGCCGACCACGTTGACGACCTCTGCCGGGTGATCCGCACCGCGGTGGGCCACGACTTCGCGGGCTACAAGCGGACTACCCTGGTGCGGCGGGTGGAACGGCGCATGCACGTCCTCGGCCTCGATTCGGGCCGCGCCTACCTAGCCCGGGTCCGGGCGGACGGAGACGAGTGCGAGGCCCTGTTCCGGGACCTCCTCATCAACGTCACCCGGTTCTTCCGCGACCCGGAGATGTTCGAGGTGCTCCGGGAGCGGGCCATCGAGCCGCTCCTGCGCACCCGCAACCCGGACGAGGATATCCGCGTCTGGATTCCGGGCTGTTCGAGCGGCGAGGAGGCCTACAGCATCGCCATGCTGTTCGCCGACGCCGCCCGGCGGATGGACGTGCCGGCGGCGGTGCAGATCTTCGCCACCGACATCGACGAGCGCATGCTCCAGATCGCCCGGGAGGCGACCTACCCGGCCGCGGCGCTGGCGGACATCCCCGCCCCCCTGCGGGAACGCTACATCCTGCCCCATGCCGAGCGCTTCACCATCGCGCCCGAGATCCGCGACCTGATCCGCTTCTCCAGCCACAGCCTCGTGAAGGACCCGCCCTTCTCCCGGGTGGATCTCCTCTCCTGCCGCAACCTCTTGATCTATTTCGACGACCGCCTGCAGCAATCGGTGGTGCCGCTGTTCCACTATGCCGTGCGCCCGGGGGGATACCTGTTCCTCGGCCCCTCCGAGAGCGTCAGCCGGTTCGAGCAGCTCTTCCCGGCCATCGACCCGCACGCCCGGCTGTTCGAGCGCCCGCCCGGCGCCCCGAAATACCCCATCGACCTGCCCGGCAATTCCCGGCGCGGCGAGGTCCCGCGCGGGGAGCGCCAGGAGCGGCGGGGCGGTCCCGCCATCGCCGACGAGACCGTCGCCGTCCGCCGCGTGGTGGAGCGCTACGCCCCGCCGAGCATGGTGTTGAACGAGGATGGCGGCATCATCGCCGCCTATGGGCGGCTCAGCCGCTACTTCGACTTCCCCGTCAGCCGGGCGGGCGGCACCAGCGCCATCACCCTCGCCCGGCCGGGCCTGCGCGACGTGATCGGGCCCCTGCTCCGCCAGACCCGCGATGCCCGCAAGCGGGTGGTCGCCCGGGACGTGAGCGTCCGCTCGGAATACGGCACGCAGGCGATCGAGGCGGTCTGCGATCCCCTGCCCGACGGCTCGATGCTACTGGTCCTGCGCGACGTGGGCGCGTTCCAGCCGTCGAGCGACCTCGACATGATGGAGATGGATGTCGGCGGCGACCACGTCGAGGCGCTGGAAGAGGAGTTGCTGCGCACCCGCTACAAGCTGCGCTCCACCGTCGAGGAACTGGAGACGACGAACGAGGAGCTGAAGAGCTCCAACGAAGAAATGATGTCGATGAACGAGGAGCTTCAATCGACGAATGAGGAGCTCTCCACCGTCAACGACGAACTGAAGACCAAGGTCGAGCAGCTGACCATCGCCAACGCCGACCTGCGCAACTTCTTCGAATCGACCGACCTCGCGGTCATCGTCCTCGACCGGAGCCTGCGGGTGCGCAGCTTCACCGCGGCGGCGACGGCGATCTTCCCCCTGCAGGCGGGGGACCGGGGGAGGCCGCTCGCCGACGTGTCGAGCCGCCTCTCGGGGCAGGACTACCTCCACGATGCGCAGGAAGTCTGCGCGGGCGGCACGGTGATCCAGCGCCGCATCGTCACCCGAGACGGGGACCGGACCCTGTCCCTGCGGGTCCTTCCCTATCGCCTCCAGAACGGCAGCGTCGACGGCGCCACCCTGGTGCTCACCGACATTACCGAGGCCCTTGCCCTGGAACGGCAGCTCGCCGCCGAGCGGGAGCGGCTGGAACTGGCGGTCAAGGCCGGGGGGATCGGCGTCTGGGAGTTCAACCCCGATGCGGGCACCATCGTGTTCGACAGCACGGCGGGGGGGATGTTCGGTCTCGCCCCCGATATGCCCCACGGCACCGAGGCCCTGGTCGCCCGGGTCTTCCCCGAGGACCGGGAGGTGCTGCAATCGGCCCTCGCGGACGTGTCGCACCGGCTCGACGAGCTTGAGGCCCGCCTGCGCGTCCGGGCGGGCAAGCATGCGTCCCGGCACATCCGGAGCTACGGGCGGCTGACCCGGAGCGGCGATCGCAAGCGGATCGTGGGCGTGTGCATCGACGTCTCCCCCGAATACGCCCTGGCCGAAACCCGCGACCTGATGCTGCGGGAGATGAACCACCGGGTGAAGAACCTCTTCGCGATCATTGGCGGGATGATCTCGGCGGGGTCGCGCACGCACCGCGACATCGGGGTCTTCGCCGCCGACATGCGCGACCGGATCTCGGCGCTGGGCCGGGCGCATTCCCTGGCCGACCCGACCGGCGGCCAGGGGATGACTGACCTCGCCGGCCTCATCGCCGCGACCCTGCGGCCCTACCGTGACCATGTCCCGACGACGATCGACGGGCCCCTCGTCTCCATCGACTGGCGGCACGTCTCGTCCCTGGCGATGATCCTGCACGAATGGGCCACCAACTCCGTGAAGTACGGGGCGCTGGGCTCGAACGACGGCTCCCTCATGGTGACCTGGGAGCGGGTGGAGGACGGCCTCGTCCTCACGTGGAACGAGCGCGTGGACCTCGCGGCCGAGCCGCGGGTCGGCCGCGGCTTCGGCTCGCTCCTCGTCGAGATGTCCCTGCGCCAGCTCGAGGCTTCCGTGGAGCGCGACCACGACAGGAGCGGCCTCCGCCTCATCCTCACCCTGCCGGGTCTCGTCCTCACCCGGTCCTGAGGGCCTCCGCGAGGCGCCGACCGGAGAGCCACGCATTCTCGACGCGGGGGCCCGTCAGCCAGTCGCCGCAGGCGCCGATGCCGAGGGCCGGGTCCCAGAGCACGTCGCACCCGGCCGCCCCCGAGCGGGCGTAGCGCCAGCGGTGCGCCTTCAGCAGGGACGGGGCCACCGGGGCGATGCCGGAGGCCGCGAAGAACTCCCCGAGGAGGGCCCCGGCCACGGTCTCCGCGTCCCGCTCCAGATGGGTGCGGGACCAGTCCGGGCCGGCCTGGATCACCCAGGCCTCCGTCGGCGGGCGGCCGGGCTTGGCAGCGTTGCGGGCCGCCCAGCCGACGGCCCCCTCAGTCCGCAGCACGTCCCCGGCGATGGGCAGGCGCGTGGGGAAGGCCGCCATGGCGGTCCAGCAGGGGGCAGACCGGGTCCGCCCGGCGATCGCTGCGAGGTCGGGGGCGCAGGCGGACAGGAGGGTGGCCGTCTGCTCGGCGGGGAGGGCGGTCAGCACCGCCCGGAAGCCGCCTGCGTCGAGGCCTTCCCCGGAGAGGCGCCAGCCCGCGCCGTCCCGGACGATGGCGTCCACCCGCGTCTCCCAGCGCACCGGCAGGTCCCGGCTCAGGGCCAGGAGCGGCGCGTTCATGCCCGGCACCCCGACCCAAGCCCCTGCGCCCGCCGCCGGCCAGGGGGCGACCGTGCCCGCCGCCTGCCATGCGGAAAGCTGCGCGAGGAAGCCGGGATCGCGGCCCGTCATGTACTGGGCGCCGTGATCGAAGCCGACGGGCCCGGAGGGCGAGTCGCCCACCCGGCATGACATCCGGCCGCCGGCCTTCCGCCCCTTGTCGAACAGCTCGACCCCGATCCCCCGGTCGGCGAGGGCCCGCCCGCAGGCGAGCCCCGCCATCCCGGCCCCGACGATCGCGATCCGCTCCATCGCCCCTGACTCCATCACGTGCAATCCGCCCCTCAGTCCCGCAGGACCTTCGGGATCGCGCTCCGCAGACGGGAATAGCCCCGCGCGGAGAACGGCCATGCCCGCTCGTCCCAGTCCCGGCGGATCCTGAGGCAGCCCCCGGGCAGGGCGTCGGCAGAGGGCCCCAGGGGCGCCCAGGCCGTCACCACGGGGCGGTCCCCGGCCCACCCGTCGCGGATGGGCTCGGCGCCGCAGGCGAAATGCGTCCCGGCGCGGGCGAGGGCGTCCGCCATCGCCGCTTCGTCGGCCTCGCGAACCTGCGCGCTCGCCCCGTCCGCATGGGCGAGGAGCCCGCCGATGCGGACCACCCGGGCGCGGCCGAGGGGCAGGCTCTCGGGATGGAGGTCGTCGAGGTGCAGGAGGAGGGCGACCTCGCCCTCCGGCGGGGCGTCGGCTTTGGGGAGGGGCACCTCCCGCGGGGGCATCGCCTCGTCCAGGGGTTCCGCATCCTCGTCGAGGCCGGACGGATCGTAGCGTCCTTGCGTGTACTGGCGGATGTTCTCCCGCCGGGCGAGGTAGTGCTTCCCCCGCGTGTGCAGCCCGGCGACCCAGCGCCAGGACAAGGTGTTGCTCGCCGGATCGCCGTCGAGGAGATGCCGGAGGAAGAAGTCGGCGCCCAGTTCCCAGGGCAGGCGCAGGGTGAAGATCCAGATCGAGGCGAACCACATCCGGGTGTGGTTGTGCAGCCAGCCTTCCCCGGTGAGCTGTCTCGCCCAGTCGTCGAAGCCGTCGATCCCCGTGCGGCCGTCCACGGCCTGCCCGTAGACCCGCCGCAGGCCGGGCTCCGCATCGAGCCGGGCCCGCGCCGTGTCGAGACCGGCTCGATAAGACGTCCAGGCTTCGGGATGGGTCTCGAGATGGCCCTTGAAGTAAGTCCGCCAGAACACCTCCGAGACGAACTTCTGCGCCCCGTCCTCGCCGAACGCGCTCAGGGCGGCCCGGACGACCTCGTCCTCGGTCAGGAGCCTCCGGCGCAGGAAGGGCGAGAGGGCGGAGGTCGTCGGCCGGGCCTCCGGGCCGCGGTCGGTGTTGCGCGCGGCGGCGTAATCGGCCCCCGGCCCGGCGAGGAAGGCGGTGAGGGCGTCGAAGCCGGCGTCGCGGGTGAGGGCGGGTCCGATGGGCATGGCCCTCATCTAGGGCGCCGTCCGCCGAAGCGATGGCCGAGGACGGCGCTTCGCACCCGCCGTCAGGGCGTCCGGCCCGCGGCCACGACGGTCCGGATGGCGAAGCTCGATTGCAGCCGGGCAACTCCCGGCAGCCGCGACAGCACCTCCTTGTGCAGCCGCTCGTAATCGGCGGCGTCGGCGATCTTGAGCTTCACCAGATAGTCGGCGCTGCCGGTCATCAGGTAGCAATCCTGCACCTCGGGGCAGCGGCGCACCGCCGCCTCGAACCGGTTGAGGTAATCCTCCGTCTGGCGGTCGAGGCTGAACTGCGTGAGCACCACGAGCCCTGGCTCGTCGGTGACGCCGCCGATGATCGCCGTGTAGCCCCGGATGACGCCGCTCTCCTCCAAGAGGCGCACCCGGCGGTGGCAGGCCGAGGCTGACAGGCCCACCCGCCCGGCGAGGTCGGCGTTGCTGATGCGCCCGTCGGCCCTCAGGACCTGGATGATTCGGCGGTCGATCTCGTCCATCACAGTCCGTCGAAGAACCTTCGAATATGCCGCAGGATGTTGCACGGCCAAGCTTCGAAGGCAAAATCCTGCGATGGAAACGCGGGAAATTCGCCGGTCCTGCCTGTAGCGTATCCATGGCGGAGAGCGCCGGCAGCATCGGCGAAGATGTCCGAACCTGCCTCGGCCGCCGCTTCCATTGCAGCGACCCCGGAGCATGAGGCTCGCCATGCACGTCATGATTCTCGGAGGCGGCGTCGTCGGCGTCACCTCGGCCTACTACCTCGCGAAGGCCGGGCACCGGGTCACGGTGATCGAGCGCCAGCCGGGGGCAGGGCTGGAGACCAGCTTCGCCAATGCGGGTCAGGTCTCGCCGGGCTACTCGGCCCCCTGGGCGGCGCCGGGCATCCCGGTGAAGGCCCTGAAGTGGCTGATGATGCGCCACCGGCCCCTCGTCCTGTGGCCGCGCCTCGAACCCCGCCTCTACGGCTGGCTGGCGCGGATGCTCGCCAACTGCACGCAGGACGCCTACGCCCGCAACAAGGGGCGCATGGTGCGCCTCGCCGAGTACAGCCGCGACGCCCTGCGCGACCTGCGGACCGAGACCGGCCTTGCCTACGACCACCGGGAGAAGGGCACGCTCCAGCTCTTCCGCACCCGGAAGCAGCTCGACCATGTCGGCGACGACACAGGCGTGCTCGACGCCTACGGCGTGCCCTACGAGGTCCTCGATCCGGCGGGCTGCATCGCCGCCGAGCCGGCCCTGGCGCGGGTGGGGGGCGTGTTCGTCGGCGGCCTGCGCCTGCCGGGGGACGAGACCGGGGACGCCCACCTGTTCACCCAGGGGCTCGCCGCCCTCTGCGAGGGGCTCGGCGTGACCTTCCGCTACGGCGTGTCGATCGCGCGCCTGCATCGCGAGGGCGACCGGATCACTGGGGTCGAGACCACGGAGGGGGTGCTCCTGCGGGCTGATGCCTACGTCGCCGCCATGGGCAGCTACACGCCGGCCCTGCTGCGCCCCCTGGGAATCGCCCTGCCGGTCTACCCGGTGAAGGGATACTCCCTGACCCTCCCCGTCACCGACCCGGATGCGGCGCCGGTCTCGACCGTGATGGACGAGACCTACAAGGTTGCGATCACCCGCCTCGGCGAGCGGATCCGCGTCGGCGGAACGGCCGAACTGGCGGGTTTCAGCCGGGCCCTGCGCGAACCCCGCCGGGAGACCCTCGCCCGGTCGGTGGGCGACCTCTTCCCCGCGGGTGGCGACTTCGCCCGGGCGAGCTTCTGGACCGGCCTGCGCCCCATGACGCCGGACGGCACGCCCATCGTCGGGGCGACGCGAATCGCCAACCTCTTCACCAATACCGGCCACGGCACCCTGGGCTGGACCATGGCCTGCGGCTCGGGTCGGCTCCTCGCCGACCTCGTAACCGGCCGCACCCCCGACATCGCCAGCGACGACCTCGCCATCGACCGCTACGCCGCCTGAGGCCCCCCCGTGCCGGCGCCGCCGGGCATCCGCCGGTGAGCGAATTCCATTTGGCCGACAATGGCCGGACCTGCGCAAACGCGCGTTGCTTGCGGGTGGACCGGTCGTTCCTGACAGTGAATGCGTCACGGGAGGGTCGTGACTGGTCACGATCCGTCATCCCGGTCGCGTCCCGCGAGACTTTCGCTGAGCTAATTTGTGGTTGTAGTCGCTGATTGTGGCGCTCATCGATGTCGAGATTGCGCGGGAAGCGCGCCCCTGACAGTAAAGCTCGGATGATGGAATGCTTAAACACGGTAAAGACCGGCGCGGCGGGTGGGATTCGAAGCTGAATCGGCGTGCCAGATTCATCAATTTCGTTCACGATAGGCGATGAAAGCGCGGCGTATTCGCATTTTAGCAGTTTTCATCGCTTAAAACGCCCCTTATCCGGCTGCTGACATCAATCCAACAGCAGGGCAGGGGGTCTGGAATGAAGCTAAGCCGGCTTGCGGCCGGGTGCGCGGTCGCGTGCATGACGATCGGCGGCGCCGCCGCCGCGGCAGACCGCCCGTCCGGGGAGCTCGATGGCCTGCTCTGGCCGCATGGGCCGTCGGAGGTCCGCCACGACGCGTCCGGTGTCCCCCTGCCCGCCGACGCCCTAAGGGATCGCCTCGCCGTCGTCACGTTCGTCCGGGCGGACTGCACCGTCCTGTGCGTCACGCGCACCATGGACCTCGACAGGCTCGCGCGGACCCTGCCCGAGCGCCTGCGCGGGCGGGTCGTCTTCCTCGCCGTCGATACGGATCCGGCCGCCGACGATGCCTTGCGGCTGCAGGCCTTCGCGGAGAGCGTCGTCGGCCGGGGGTCGCCCCTGCGCTTCCTGACCTCCGACGAGGCGGGGATGAAGGCCCTCACCCGCAAGCTCGGCTATCCGGCCGCCTCCCTCCCCGAACCGCCGCCGACGGTCCTGCTGTTCGACCGCCGGGGCGCGATCGCCATGAGCTACGGCGGCGATCCGATCGATGCCCCGCGGCTGCAGCGGGACATCGCCGTCCTCGACACCTTCACCCAGGGCCTCGACGGCCCCGCGCCTGCCGCCACCGCCGGCATGGACGCCTCCCGCTGACCGCCCCTCTCCCTCCGAAGGACTTCGCCATGGTTTCGAGCTTCTCCGCGTCCCGGGTCCGGGCGCGCCGGACCGCCCTCCTGTCGGCCACGATGCTGGCGGGCAGCCTGCTCACCCCGGCCGAGGCCGCGCTGTTCAAGGTGGTCGTGAACCAAGTGCCGGACCCGCTCCTGTCCGGCCTGTCGATCCCGCCCAACGCGGCGTCGGTAGGCATGTATTCCGGCGTCTACAGCTGGCCGATCAACGCCATCACCCTTGGCTTGCTGCCGAACGGCAAGGTCGTGTCCTACGGAACGCCGGTCAACAACCCGGGCACCCAGGACGGGCGGACCTTCGATATCTGGGACCCGACCCTGGCCGGGGCGTCGAACGCCCATGTCACGGTTCAGGGCGTGGTGGGTGTCAACAGCTTCTGCGGCGCCCAGGCGTTCCGCTTCGACGGCTCGCTGATCTCCTCCGGCGGCATCTTCGACAACGGCAACGACAAGGGGAGCGTCATCCTCAACCCGAGCGCCACGTCCATCGGCGCCGTTTCGGCCAAGCTCGCCAACGACCGCTACTACTCGACCCTGATGACCCTGCCGAACGGCAAGCAGATCATCCTGGGCGGGACCTACCCCTACGCCGCCGGCTACGCGAACCCGCAGGCGTCGATCAACAACGGCGAGATGAAGGCGATGACGCCGGAGGTCTTCGACGGCAACCAGTGGACCAGCCTGTTCGGCGCCAACAGCCGCGACGCGTTCGGGCCCGACAACAGCCGCTACTGGTACCCCCGCGCCTGGAACGCGCCCAACGGCAAGGTCTTCGGCATCACCTCCGACAAGATGTGGTACCTCGACACGACCGGCAACGGCTCCATCACGGCCATGGACTTCCGCAGCGGGCAGAAGAACGTGGGCTCGGCCGGCGACGCGCCGAACGTCGGCCCCGGCTCCACGGCGGTGATGTACGACACCGGCAAGATCATCCAGGTCGGCGGCAACGCCTACACGAACGGCGATGGGTTCCTGGCGTCCAACCGGGCGACCACCGTCGACATCAACGGCGCCACGCCCGTCGCCACGGACGTCGCCCCGATGAAGTACGGCCGCTCCTTCGCCAACGCCACGGTGCTGCCCACCGGCCACGTCGTGATCAACGGCGGCAGCATGCACATCGATGACGCCGGCAATAGCGCGGTTCTGCAGACGGAGATCTGGAACCCGGCCAACGGCCAGTGGATCCAGGCCGCCTCCAACGTGATCTACCGCGGCTACCACTCCACCGCGATCCTGATGCAGGATGGCACCGTCCTGACCTCGGGCGGCGGCAGCCCCGGGCCGGTGTCGAACCAGAACTCCGAGATCTACTATCCGCCCTACCTGTTTACGTCGGCGAATGGCGCCGCCGCCCTGGCCCCGCGCCCGCAGATCGTCAGCCTCGCCTCGCTCCAGCTTCCTTACGGCCAGAGCACCCAGTTCGAGCTGACGTCGCAGAATGGCCTGTCCCAGGTCGTGCTGATCGGGAACGGCCTCGTGACCCACAACTTCAACCCCACCCAGCGCCGGTACGTCGCCAGCTTCTCCCAGTCGGGCAACACGGTGACGGTCCAGACGCCGCCCTCGGGCAACATCGTCCCGCCGGGCTATTACCAGCTCGTCGCCATCGACAGGAACGGCGTGCCCTCCCCGGGCGTGATCGTGGCGGTCGGCAACACCGTTGCGGCCCCCCCGCAGGCGACGACCTACGTCGCCTCGGCGCAGGGCAGCAACGGCGGCGGCTCTGGCAGCGGCGGCAACGGCGGTTCGAACGGCGGCGGTTCGAGCGGCAGCGCGAATTCCAACTCCGGCATCTCCGGCGGCCTCAGCACCGTGTCCGGCACCATCGACGTCCTGAAGGCGTCGCATTCCGGCATGTGCCTCGCGATCACCCCCGGCAACACCAGCGACCGGGGCCCGGTGGCCCAGCAGCCCTGCAACGGGTCCAACGAGCAGCTGTGGCGCCAGACCTCGGTCAGCGGCGGCATGACCTACACAAACATCGCCTCCGGCAAGTGCCTGGACCTCACCCTCGACAACCAGCCTGTCTCCCCCGGCGCCACGATCTACCAGTTCACCTGTCATGGCGGCAGCAACCAGGTATGGAAGGCCAAACCGCAGGGCGTCGGCAGCGCCCTCGTCTCAGCCTACAATGGCCTCTGCGTCGGCATCTTCGGCGCCTCCACCCAGGCGGGGACGGGCACGGTCGGCTGGACCTGCACGGGCGTGCCGGACCAGACCTACCTCGGCAATGGCGGCCGTCCCCTCGTGTCGGCGCAGTCGGGCCTCTGCCTCTCGGTGCCCGCCGGGAACAAGGACGACCGGGGTCCGGTGACCCAGCAGACCTGCACCGGCGCCGCCGAGCAGCAATGGCGCCCGACCGCCGGAAACGGCGGCACGGCCTACGTGAACGTCGCCTCCGGCAAGTGCCTGGACCAATCCCTCGACACCCAGCCTGCCGTCCCCGGGGCCGCGGTCTACCAGTACACCTGCACGAACGCGACCAACCAAGCCTGGATGCCCAAGCCCCAGGGCGGGGGCAGCAACCTCGTCTCCGTGAACTCCAACCTCTGCCTCGGCGTGCTCGGGGGCACCGGTCAGGTCGGCTCCGGGACGGTTGGCTGGACCTGCAACGGCGCGGCCGACCAGATCTTCACCGCCAGCAGCTCGAAGCTCTGAGGCCGACACCCATCCCCGCCCGGGCATGGCGAAAACGCCCGGGCGGGGAGGCCCTGCCCGGAACGGGCGGGGCTACCATAGGTTAAGGGCAAGGCCGCCGAAGGAGCCGGACCTTGCAAGCACCCGTACGCTACAGCCCCGCCGTCGAGGACGTGAAGCCCGACGAGGACGAGACCATCCAGGGATTGTGCGGGACGTTCGACACGATCCTGCAGAAAGTCGCCGACGATTCCGGCCACGCCGTGCGCTCGGTCCACGCGAAGGCCCACGGCATCCTCGAAGGGACCCTGAGGATCGCGGAGGGCCTTCCTCCGGAACTGGCCCAGGGCCTGTTCGCCACCCCCGGCGAGCACAAGGTCTTCATGCGCCTCTCGACCAATGCCGGTGACATCCTGCCGGATTCGGTGTCGCTGCCCCGGGGGCTGGCCCTGAAGGTGCTCGACGTGCCGGGCGAGCGCCTGCCGGACGCCGAAGGGACGACGCAGAACTTCATCATGGTCAACGGGCCGGTCTTTCAGGCTCCCGATGCCGGCAAGTTTCTCGGCAGCCTCAAGTTGCTCGCCGGCACGACCGACAGAGCCGAGGGGCTGAAGGTCTTCGGCTCGACCGTCCTGCGCGGGGTCAACAAGGCGCTCCAGGCCGTCGGCATCGAGAGCCCGACCATCGCCTCCCTCGGGGGCGCCCCCAACGTCGATCCCCTCGGCGAGACCTATTACAGCGTCACGCCGTTCCGGTACGGCGACTACATCGCCAAGTTTTCCCTCGCTCCGGTCTCCCCCGGCCTGACGGCGCTCACCGGGACCGAGATCGACGCCTCCGGCCGCCCCAATGCGATCCGCGAGACGGTCCAGGGTGAGATGGCCGGCCTCGAAGCCGTCTGGGAGTTCCGGGTGCAGCTCTGCCGCGACCTCGCCCGCCAGCCGGTCGAGGATCCGACCGTCGCCTGGGACGAGGAGGAGGCGCCGTTCCAGCGGGTCGCCACCGTCACCGTCCACCCGCAGGACAGCTGGGATCCCGCCCGGGTCGATGCGGTCGACGAGCATATGCGCTTCAGCGTCTGGACGGGGCTCTCCGCCCACCGCCCCCTCGGAAACATCAACCGCGCCCGCAACGCGCCCTACCGGCACTCGGCGGAGTTCCGCCAGCGCTTCAACGGTTGCCCGATCCACGAGCCGACCGCCGGCCGCTGAGGCGGCGGACCGTTCCCGGCGGGTCGGCCTGCCACAGGCGGGACCCGCCGGGGGCCTGAGGCGTTGGCCCGTCAGATCTCCCGGAGTTCCATCATGAAGTCTTCCACTGGCATCCGCGCCGGATTGGCCCTTTCGTTGCTGTCGGGCGCCGCGGCCTTGCCGCACCCTGCCGCCGCCCAGGAGCCCGCCTCCGTTCCCGGGGCGGGCGCACAACAGGCCAAGCTGACCAAGGTCGCGAGCTTCGGCCATCAGGTCACGGGCGTCACCGTGAGCCGCGACGGGCGCATCTTCGTCAACTTCCCCCGCTGGAGCGAGGACGCGCCGGTCTCGGTCGCTGAGCTGAAGGACGGCAAGCCCGTGCCGTTTCCCGATGAGGAGTGGAACGGCTATCGCAACGCCAGGGCGGACGAGGTCGATCCGAAGACCCACTTCGTCTGCGTCCAGAGCGTCGTCGCCGACGGGCAGGACCGTCTCTGGGTGGTGGACGCGGCCGCCCCGGCCATGGCGCACGTCATCCAGGACGGGCCGAAGCTCGTCGGGATCGACCTCAAGACCAACAAGGTCGTCAAGACCATCCCCTTCGACACCAGCACGGTGCTGCAGGCGTCCTACATCAACGACGTGCGCATCTCCCCCGACGGAAAGACCGCCTACCTGACGGATTCCGGCGCCGAGGGCGCGCTGATCGTGGTCGATCTCGACGGCGGGACGGCCAAGCGGGTCCTGTCGGGCCATCCCTCGACCATGCCCGACAAGAGCGTCACCGTGCAGTACGACGGCAAGCCCCTCCGGCGCCCCGACGGGCGCGGCGTCGCCTTCTCGGCCGACGGCATCGCCCTCTCGCCCGACGGCAAGACGCTCTATTGGCAGGCGATCAAGGGCAAGACCCTCTACAGCCTTCCGACCGACGCCCTGACGGGCTGGGCCACCTCCTCCTTCGTGCCGGAGTCCCTGAGCGACCGGACCCTGGGCGGCAAGATCGCCACCGTCGGCGAGAACGGCCCGGCCGACGGCCTGATGATCTCGCGCAAGGACGGGCGGATGTACGTGACCTCGCCGCAGGACAACTCCGTGAAGGTCCGTGACCTCTCGGCCTCGGGCAAGGGCCTCGCCACCCTCGTGCAGGACCCGCAGCTGCGCTGGCCGGACACGTTCAGCGAGGGGCCGGACGGCACGATCTACGTGACGACCTCCCATATCCAGGACTCGGCCGACTACAAGCCCGACGCCCCGATCAGCCTTCCCACGGAACTCTGGTCCATCACGACCGGCCCCGGCGACGTGACCGGTTCGACTGCCCCGGCCCCTGGCACGGCCCGCTGAGGCGGCCCGGAACGCCGGTTCCACCGATGCCGCGTCCGGCGGATGCGGCATCGACGCCGGGAGCCAATCCGGTCTGCCAGGGTTCCCCGTACTCCTTCCCCATGCGCAGGCGCTTGCCGGCCATTTATCCCGAACAGGTTCGGAGACCGAAATGGGACGACCTGGAGACTTCGACATGAGCCGCCGCGAACTCGTTGCGGGCGCCACCGCCGCGGCGGCCTTCTCCGCAGTGCCCCTTCAGGCTCAGGCCGGGAATGCCGGCACGGATAAGCCCGTCACGGCCAAGGTCAGCCTGACCGTGAACGGCCAACGGCGCGAGCTGGAGCTCGATACCCGCACCAGCCTCCTCGACGCCGCCCGGGAGCATCTGCAGCTCACCGGCTCGAAGAAAGGCTGCGACCACGGCCAGTGCGGTGCCTGCACGATGATCGTCGATGGACGGCGCATCAATTCCTGCCTGACCCTCGCCGTCATGCACCAGGGCAGCGAGATCACCACCATCGAGGGCCTCGGCCAGCCCGACAACCTGCACCCGATGCAGGCGGCCTTCATCAAGCACGACGGCTACCAGTGCGGCTACTGCACGCCGGGGCAGATCTGCTCGGGCGTGGCCGTGCTCGGCGAGATCAAGGCCGGCATCCCGAGCCACGTCACCGCCGATCTCAACGCGCCGATGGAGGCCACCGTCGATGAGATCCGCGAGCGCATGAGCGGCAACATCTGCCGTTGCGGCGCCTACTCCAACATCGTCGAGGCGATGACCGAAGTCGCCGGGAGGCAGGCATGAAGTCCTTCACCTACGAACGCCCGACCAGCCCGGCCGAGGCCGCCGCCGCCGTTGCCCGCAACCCGGACGCGAAGTTCATCGCGGGGGGCACCAACCTCCTCGACCTGATGAAGTTGCAGATCGAGACACCGTCCCACCTCGTCGACGTGAACGGGCTCGGCCTCGACACGGTTGAGGCGACGCAGGACGGTGGGCTGCGCATCGGCGCCCTGGTCCGCAACACCGACCTCGCCGCCGACGCCCGGGTCCGAAAGGATTACGGCGTCCTCAGCCGGGCGCTCCTCGCGGGGGCCTCGGGGCAGCTGCGCAACAAGGCGACCACCGCCGGCAACCTGCTCCAGCGGACCCGCTGCCCGTATTTCTACGATACCGCCCAGGCCTGCAACAAGCGCCAGCCCGGCTCGGGCTGCTCCGCCATCGACGGCGTGAGCCGGTCCCTCGCGGTGATCGGATCGAGCGAAGCCTGCATCGCGACCTATCCGGGGGACATGGCGGTGGCCATGCGCGTCCTCGATGCCACCGTCGAGACGGTGGACGGCAAGGGCAAGGGGCGCACGATCGCCATCGCCGACTTCCATCGCCTCCCCGGCGACAGGCCGGAGGTGGACACGACCCTGAAGCCCGGCGAGCTGATCACGGCGGTGACCCTGCCCAAGCCCGTGGCCGGCACGCATATCTACCGGAAGGTCCGGGACCGGGCTTCGTATGCCTACGCCCTGGTGTCGGTGGCGGCCATCCTCAACAAGGACGGCAGCGGGCATGTCGCCTTCGGCGGCGTGGCACCCAGGCCCTGGCGCCTCGAGGCCGCCGAGGCCGACCTGCCCAGGGGCGCCAAGGCCGTGACCGACAAGGTCTTCGCCGGCGCCAAGCCGACGCAGGACAACGCCTTCAAACTGAAGCTCGCCGAGCGGACCCTCTCCGCGGCACTCACCCAGGCGAGGGCCTGAGCCATGAAGTTCGATACCCCCGCGGGCCAGAACCCGATCGACCAGCTCAAGGTCGTCGGCAAGCCGACTGACCGGATCGACGGCAAGTACAAGACCACCGGCACGGCGCCCTACGCCTACGAGCGCCACGACGTGGTGCCGAACCAAGCCTACGGCTACGTCATCGGGGCGAGCATCCCGAAGGGCCGGGTGCGCCGCATCGAGACGGCGGCGGCCAAGGCCGCCCCCGGCGTGGTGGCGGTGGTCACCACCCTCGACATGCCGGCCCTCGGCCTCGGCAAGATGAACGTCGCGAACCTGTTCGGCGGCGACCAGATCCAGCACTACCATCAGGCGGTGGCGGTCGTGGTCGCAGAGACGTTCGAGGAGGCCCGGGCTGCGGCTTACCTCGTGAAGGTCGATTATGCGCCGGAGGGCGGCAAGTTCGACCTCGCGGCGCAGGCCCAGGCGGCCAAGCCCGTGTCCGGCGGGAGCGGCGAGGGCAGCGGCGGCGGCGCCGAGGACCGGCACGGCGACTTCGAGGCGGCCTTCGCGCAGGCGCCGGTGAAGCTCGACGAGACCTACACGACGCCCGACGAAAGCCACGCCATGATGGAGCCGCACGCCACCGTCGCGGCCTGGGATGGCGACAAGCTCACCCTCTGGACCTCGAACCAGATGATCGCCTGGGGCAAGGGCAGCATCGCCAAGATCCTCGGGATCCAGCCCGAGAACGTGCGGGTCGATTCGCCCTATATCGGCGGCGGCTTCGGCGGAAAGCTGTTCGTACGCTCCGACGCGGTGCTGGCCGCCCTCGGCGCGAAGGCGGCGGGCCGCCCGGTGAAGCTGGCGTTGACCCGCCCGATCATCATGAACAACACCACCCACCGGCCCGCCACGATCCAGCGGGTCCGCATCGGGACGACCCAGGACGGCCATATCACCGCCATCGCCCACGAGAGCGTCTCCGGGAACCTGCCGCATGGCCGGCCCGAGACGGCGGTCGACCAGACCAAGCTTCTCTACGCCGGGGAGAACCGCCTCACGGGCATGAGGCTCGCCCAACTCGACCTCCCCGAGGGCAACTCCATGCGCGCGCCCGGCGAGGCGCCCGGCCTCATGGCCCTGGAGATGGCCATGGACGAGATGGCCGAGCGGTTGGGGCTCGATCCGGTGGCCTTCCGCGTCCGCAACGATACGCAGGTCGATCCCGGCAAGCCCGATCGGCCCTTCTCCCAGCGGAACCTCGTCACCTGTCTCAAGATCGGTGCGGAGAAGTTCGGGTGGGACCGGCGCAACCCGAAGCCGGGGCAGGTCCGCGACGGCCACTGGCTCGTGGGGATCGGCATGGCTGCGGGGTTCCGCAACAACCAGCTCACCAAGTCGGGGGCCCGCGTCCGGCTCGCCGGCGACGGCCGCGTGACGGTCGAGACCGACATGACCGACATCGGAACCGGCAGCTACACCATCATCGCCCAGACCGCGGCGGAGATGATGGGGCTGCCCCTCGACAAGGTCGTGGTCAAGCTGGGTGATTCCGACTTCCCGGTGTCGTCGGGCTCCGGTGGCCAATGGGGCGCCAACAACTCCACGTCGGGCGTCTATGCCGCCTGCGTGAAGCTCCGGGAGGCCGTCGCCCAGAAGCTCGGTTTCAATTCCGCCGACGCGGTGTTCGCCGACGGGCAGGTCCGCGCCGGAAACCGGACCGTACCCCTCGGCGAGGCCGCGGCCTCGGGCGAGCTGACCGGTGAGGATTCCATCGAGTACGGCGACCTCTCCAAGAAGGCGCAGCAATCGACCTTCGCCGGCCATTTCGTGGAGGTCGGCGTCGATGTCGACACCGCCGAGGTGCGGGTGAGGCGGATGCTGGCGGTCTGCGACGCCGGGCGCATCCTCAACCCGAAATCGGCCCGGAGCCAGGTCATCGGTGGGATGACCATGGGTGTGGGCGCGGCGCTGATGGAGGAGCTCGCCGTCGACACGAAGCGCGGCTTCTTCGTCAACCACGACCTCGCGGGGTACGAGGTGCCGGTCCATGCCGACATCCCCCACCAGGAGGTGATCTTCCTCGACGAGGCCGATCCGCAATCCTCGCCCATGAAGGCGAAGGGCGTGGGCGAGCTCGGGATCTGCGGCGTCGGCGCCGCGGTGGCGAACGCGGTCTACAACGCCACCGGCATCCGGGTGCGGGACTACCCGATCACCCTCGACAAGATCCTCCATCGCCTGCCGGACGCCGCCTGAGGCGACGGCCCGCCACCGCCCCTGCCGGGATCCGTCCCGGCAGGGGTCGGGCGGGCTTCCCCGGGCTTACGCCACGGTGCAATCTCCCGTCGGCAGGAGGCCCACGGCATGCACGACGACGGCGATCACCCCGACGAACACGACCATGCGGGGCACCCAAGCCCAGGCAGCCCTTCGGCCGGGGAACGTTGGAAGCATGATGGGGTGAGGGTGATTCCCGGCGGCAGCCTGGACGCCAACACCGCGCAGACGCCGGGGATGTTCCGGCAGGCGGCGATCAACGCCGCCCGAGTCGGCGCTCAGAAGATCTGGGCGGGCACGGTGGCGATCCAGCCTGATGCCAAGACGGGCGTCCACCACCATGGCGCGCTGGAGAGCGTGATCTATGTCGTGTCCGGCCGTGCCAGGATGCGCTGGGGCGAGCGGCTCGAATTCGTCGCCGAGGCGGGGCCGGGCGACTTCATCTTCGTGCCGCCCTACGTGCCCCACCAGGAGATCAACGCCTCGACCGACGAGCCCCTGCACTGCGTGCTGGTGCGGTCCGACAACGAGGCGGTGGTGGTCAACATCCCCGACGTCGAGCCGGTCGAGCGGCCCGAGACCGTCCACTGGGTCGATCCCATCCACAGGCACCCGTGAACCGCCCCCGCGCGGTCACCGCGGCCTCGCCAGGGGCGTCAACCGGTTCACGTTGATCTGCGGCATGAACAGGATTGCGACCTGCGTACGGTTTCGGAGCTTGTACTTCCGCATGATGTTGCTGATGTGGCTGCGGACAGTATTGGGGGAGATGTTGAGTTCGTAGGCGATGATCTTGTTCGACAGCCCCTGCGCGATGAGCACGATCAGCTCCGCTTCCCGGGCGGTCGGCGGGGTGAGGTCCGGCATGGGCTGCGTCCGGATGGCGGGAGGGCCCTTGATCGGTGACTTGCCGAGCCAGGGTGTCGATCGGGGTGTACTGACCCGTCTCATCGTCTTCTCCTTTCGATGGCCAGATGACCTTCGTGGCGTTCACTCGGCCTTGAGGGCTTCGACCGGATCGAGCCGGGAGGCCCGGTGCGCCGGATAGAAGCCGAAGAAGAGCCCCGTCGCCCCCGAGAAACCCACCGCCAGGGCGACGGCGCCGGCGTCGATCACGGTGGTCCAGCCTGCCGAGTGGGCCAGACCGAGGGACACGCCTGCTCCGATCGCGCTGCCGATCAGGCCGCCCACGAGGCACAGGACCAGGGCCTCGCACAGGAACTGGAGGCGGATGTCCCGCCCCCGGGCGCCGACGGCCCGCCGGATCCCGATCTCCCGGGTCCGCTCCGTGACCGACACGATCATGATGTTCATGATGCTGATCCCGCCGACGAGGAGCGAGACGGCCGCGATCGAGGTGAGGAGGATCGCCACCGTCCGCGTCGCGCCCCGCTGCGCCTCCGCGGCGGCGGCGGGGTCGGAGACCCGGAAGTCGTCGTCCCCATCGGCATCGATTCGGTGCCGCTGGCGCAGGAGCCCCTCGATCTCTTCCTTGGCCCGGGGCATCGCCTCGTCCGAGACCGCCTTGGCCAGCACGTAAGCCACGGAATCCCGGGCCGCGCCGGACGCCCCGAGGAACCGCAGCTTGGCGGTCGAGAGCGGGACGAACACGACGTCGTCCTGGTCCGGGCCCTTCGGCGCCAGGACGCCGACCACCTCGAACGGCACGTTCATGATCCGGATCTCCGTGCCGACCGGATCCTCCGTGCCGAACAGCTCGCGGGCGACGACGCTGCCGAGGATCGCGACCTTGCCGGCGCCCGCGACCTCGGTGCCGTTGAATGAGCGCCCGGCCGAGAGGGTCCAGTCGCGGACCACGAAGTGGTTGGCCGTAGTGCCGTTGATCGTGGTGTTCCAGTTGCGGTTCTCGTGGATGACCTGCGCGCTGCCGGCCACGGAGCCCGCCGCGGCCCGGACCTGGGGTACCTGCTCGAGGATGGCGTCCACGTCGCCTTCCGTCAGCGTCGGCCGGGTGCCGGCCTTGAGGCGCACCGCGCCCTGCCGGGCGGTGCCCGGATTGATCATCAGCACGCTGGTGCCGATGGCGCGGATCTGCCGGGCGACCTGGGTCTGCGCCCCGTTGCCGATGGCCAGGACCGTCACCACCGAGGCGACGCCGATGACGATGCCGAGCATCGTCAGGATGCTGCGCAGGGGATTGAGCCGCAGGGCCTGCACGGCCAGCAGCAGGGCCTGCCCGATATTCATGCCCGCCTCTCCCTGAGGCCACGGACCGCCTGCTGGCAATCGGAGACGATGCGTCCGTCGAGGAGCCGGACCACGCGTCCGCACTGGGCGGCGACACCGGGATCGTGGGTGATGAGCAGGATCGTCCGCCCCGCCCGGTTCAGGCCGTGGAAGAGGCCGATGATCTCCGACCCCGTGCGGCTGTCGAGGGCGCCGGTCGGCTCGTCGGCGAGCAGGATGCCGGGATCGGTGACGAGGGCCCGGGCGATGGCCACGCGCTGCTGTTCACCACCCGAAAGCCGTGAGGGCAGATGCCCGGCCCGGTGCGCGAGGCCGACCGCCTCCAGGGCCTGCTCCCCCCGCCTGCGCCGCTCGGAGCGCCCGACGCCCGCATAGAGCAGCGGCAGCTGCACGTTGGCGAGGGCGGTATGGCGCGAGAGGAGGTTGTAGGATTGGAAGACGAACCCGATCCGCCGGTTGCGCAGCATCGCCCGGCGATCCGGCGTGAGCCGTCCGGTCTCGATGCCCTCGATGAGGACCTGACCCGAATCCGGCCGGTCCAAGAGCCCGACGAGGTTCATCAGGCTGCTCTTGCCGGAGCCCGAGGGGCCGATCACGGCGACGCATTCGCCTTCGCCGATGTCCAGGCTGACGTCGTGCAGGACGGGCACGGAGACGTCGCCCATGCGGAAGGTTCGGTGGATTCCGTAGAGGCTGACGACGGCGCCGGTCATAGCCCGAGCCTGATGCCGAGGAAGCGCGGGGGCTCGACGGTCTCCGCCTGCCCGACGACGACCCGGTCCCCCTCCGCCAGGCCGCCGTCCTTGAGCGCGACCTGGTCGGCGCTGATGGCCCCGGTGACGACCGGGACAGGCCGGAGCGTGCCGGATGGGCCCTGGATCCAGACGGCCTGCTCCTTCGCCGCACCGTCCTCCGGGCGCCCCGCCGGGCGCCCGGAGGACGGCCTGAAGCGCAGGGCGGCCAGGGGCACCTTGAGGACATCCTCGTCCCGCCGGACCGTGAGCCGGGCCAGGGCCGTCATGCCCGGAAGGAGCAGCCCGTCGCGGTTCTCGGTCTTGAGCACCACGGTATAGGTCACGACCCCCTGGCTGACCTGGGGCGCCTTGCGCACCTGCCGCACGATGGCTTCGAAGCGGCGGCCGGGAAAGGCATCGACGGTGAAGGTCGCCTTCTGATCCGGGGCGACCCGGCCGATGTCGGTCTCGTCCACCCGGGCGTGGATCTCCATCTCGCCGAGGTTCTTGGCGACTGAGAAGGCCGTGCGGGCCTCCAGGCCCACGGCCAGGGTCTGCCCCTCGCTGACGAAGCGCCCGACGATGACGCCGTTGATGGGCGAGCGGATGGTGGTGCGTTCCAGCTCGATCTCGGCCGCCCGCAGGCTGGCCTCACGGAGGGGGAGGGAGGCCTTCGCCTCCGCGAGTTCCCCCTCGATCCGGCGCAGGTCGGCCGAGGCCCCGTCGACGGTGAAGCCGTTGAGGTTGAGCAGGGTCGAGGTCTCGCGCATCTGCGCCTTGCGCGAGGCGAGTTCCGTCTGCGCGTCGTCGAGGGAGGTGAGGGTGGCCACCTCCCGGGAGCGCAGGACCGTCTTGCGTTCGAGGTTGCGCTGGGCGGCGGCCTCCAGCACCTCCGCGTTGTCCACCCGGGCGGCGAGCACCGCCCGGTGGGCCTGCGCGTTGTCGAGGTCGATCCGGGCCCGTTCGAGCCGCGCCTCCTGCACCCGGACGGTGGCCCTGGCCACCGCCAGGGAGGCGCGCTCCTGCTCGACCCTGGCGAGGTAGCTGCGGGGGTCGATCTCCGCCAGCGGGTCGCCCTTGCGCACCCGGTCGTTGAAATCGACGAAGAGCTTGCGGATCAGGCCCGGCTGCTGCGATCCGACCTCGACCGTCTCGACCGGCTGGAGCGCCCCCGTCGCGGTGACGACCTGCTCCAGGCTGCCCCGCTGGATCGCCGCCGTGATGAATCGCTCGCCCTCGGCCGGAGGCGCATGGCCGACCCATTCGTCATAGGCCTGCCCGGACCACGCGGTGAGGAGCTGGACGGTCTCCCGGACCTCGCCGGGCTTTTGCTGCGCCACGGCGATGAGGGTCAGCCCGGCGGCGACTGCCGACGTGCAGAGGGTGCTGATGAACCAGCTTCCCACCCTAGCCTCCCATGACCGGACCGATGATCGGTCTCGTCGGCCGGCCGGTTTGTTTCCGAAGATTGCCGGCCTTGCGGGCTGCATCTTGCAGATTGCAGCCTGTGCCGTAATTCGTGCCACTCCGTACGGGCCAGCCCTTATGTGCAGACGCGGTGGTCGTAGCCCGCCTTCAGGGTGGCGCGCACGAGCGCCTGCACCGTCCCGCATTCCATCTTCGCCATAAGCCGGGACCGGAAAATCTCGACGGTCCTCGGGCTGATGGCGAGCTCGTCCGCGATCTGCCGGTGGGTGCGGCCGATGAGGATGAGATCCATGACCTGACGCTCCCGCCGGGTCAGTCTCCCGATGTGCTCCGCGACCGCGGTTTCGTCGATGTCCGGCCGGGCCGACCGGGTTCCGCACAGGGCCTTGCGCAGCGCCGTGAGAAGCGTCTCCGGGTGGAAGGGCTTTTCGATGAAGTCGCAGGCGCCGAGCTTCATCGCCCGGACGGCGGTCGGCACGTCGCCGTGGCCGGTGACGACGATGACCGGGATGGTCAGCCCCAGCGCCCGGAGGCGGCTGAGGAACTCCAGTCCGTCGATTCGCGGCATGCGGATGTCGGTGAGGATGCAGTCGCCGTCGATCCGGGCGGGTGTCGCGAGAAGTTCGGCGGCCGAGACATGCTCCCGGACGCCGAAGCCCGCCTCGTCGAGGATGGCTGCGGTCATGGCCCGCAAGGAGGCACTGTCGTCCACGATGTGCACGAGGAATTGCGCAAACACGGCGAGATCTCCCTGATGACCGTCTGTCCACGCTGTCGAAGCGGGTGCGGTCCTGTCGATATGGTACCTCAATTCTGAATTATCGGGGCAAAAACTTAAGGGGATGACCGTATATCTACGCGTATCGAGATACCGAATGACTACGTAGATGGCGATATATTGATTTGATCCAGTTAGCAATTTTCTCATTTAGCCGACATCGGCAGTCCGAAAAAAAGACTAGGACGGTTGTGGCGCTATCGTAAACGAATAGTTTTCGCATTTACTTGGTTGTCGCCGAACCAAGTGTCTAATCCTGGTCTGGCGCCAGTCGAATCGGCATCAAGCCGTCAATCAATTCTGTGGAGGCATGTCATGAAGAAGATTGTTCTCTCGACCGTCGCTGTCCTCGCCCTCGCCATGTCCTCGTCGGCTGGCTTCGCCGCCTCGTTCGGCAGCGGCAACGGCAACGGCAATGGCAACACCGGGATCGGGAACGGCAACGGGAACGGCAACGGCAACACCGGTGCCCTCAACGGCAACCTGAACGGCAACGGCAACTACGGTATCGGCAACGGCAACCTGAACGGCAACGGCAACCACGGTATCGGCAACGGCAACCTCAACGGCAACCTGAACTACGGCGTCCTCAACGGGAACGGCAACGGCAACTTCAACTGGGGCGCCTTGAGCGGCAACGGCAACGGCAACCTGAATCGCTGATCGGATTCGGGCGGGGGCGGCCGGTGGGTCGCCCCCCTTGATTCCAAGCGAGGCCCGTTCGGAACGAGCGGTTCCCCGCCAGCCAACGCCGCGGTCCATCCAACATCCCGGATACAGGAGGGCACGATGAAGAGCTTTCACATCCTGGCCTGGACCATCGCCTCCCTCGTTGTAGGGCAGGCTGTGCCGGGCAACGCCACCGGTCTTTTGCTGTTCGGCTCCATCGGCAACGGCAACGGCAACGGGAACGGCAATGTCGGCGTGGGCAACGGCAATGCGAACGGCAACGGCAACACCGGCCAGGGGAACGGCAACGGGAACGGCAACGGGAACGGTGCGACCTCGACCAACGGCAATTTCGGCGCCTTCAACACCGGCACCGGCAATATCGGCGCGTTCAATTCCGGGACGGGGAACGTCGGCGCCTTCAATGGTAACGGCAACACGAGCACGACGAGCGGGAACAAGAATACCGGTGCGTTCAACGGCAACATGAACACCGGAACTAGCAACGGCAATGGCAATACCGGGTCGTTCAACGGCAACTTGAACGGCGGCAACTCCAACGGGAACAACAATTCCGGGGCCGCCAACGGCAACCTGAACGGCAATGCGTCGCTGCCGTTTCGGTGAATGCGGCGGGGCCGGGCATTTGTGGAGACGGTCATGCAGCTCATCGCCCGCATCGCGAACCCGCTTCTCCTGCCGCTGAGCCTGTCCGTGGCTTTCCCCGATGGCCCAGGCCGGATGCCCTCTCCGGCCCACGGCCCCGGCCAGAGCGCGGAGAGCGGCGCGTCGGGCATCGGGAGGGCGAAAGTGCCCCCCACGCCCCGGCAGGGGTCCGGGAACTTCAACGGCAACGGCAACGTCGGGAACTTCAACGGCAACGGCAACACCGGAAGCTTCAACGGCAACGGGAACCGGTCCAGCGGGAATGGGAACGGTTCGGCCCGCGACGGCACCGGAAACGGGAACCGGTTTCCGGATGAATGACCGGTCCGGCCACCGGATCAGCGCTCTCGCCGACGATTGAGGCGATCTGTTTCATCTCGATTTTTTTAAGCGATTTATATTCATAGATCGGCCGAATGGTCTTATACTTTTGTATAAGACCAAGATTTATTGCTACCGGAGACTTGGAGGAGGAACCTAAGCTGCGGTGGTGGGCGCAGCCCGGAAGGAATGGCGGTCATGGCCACGACGCTTCGGC
>NZ_BPQX01000011.1 GCF_022179525.1 Methylobacterium persicinum | reverse complement strand
GCGTCAGCGGGCCTCGAAGGAACCTCCAGAGGTCGCACGATCCCTGGAGCTCTCCTTCGAGGCGGCTGTCGCCGCACCTCAGGATGAGGTGGGTCTGTATGGATGCTCCTTTGCGTCTCCGAGGTAGCGCGCCTCCAGATGCGCCCGGAACGCCGCCGTGCCGAGGGGAGCCCCGGTCGCCCGTTCGAGGAGCGCGTCGGTGGAGAGCAGGCTCCCCTGCTCGTGAACGTTGGCCCGGAGCCAGGTCCGCAGCGGGCCGAAATCGCCCTCCGCGAGGCAGCCCGGCAGGGCAGGCTCGGCCGCCTTCGCCGCCCGGAACAGCTGCGCCGCAGCCAGGGCGCCGAGGGTGTAGGTCGGGAAGTATCCGAAGGCGCCGCTCGGCCAGTGGATGTCCTGCAGGCAACCGACCCGGTCGTCAGGCACCGTCAGCCCGAGCAACTCGCGCATCCCGTCGTTGAAGGCCCCCGGCAGATCGGCGACGGCGAGGTCGCCGGCGATCATCGCCGTCTCCAGGCGGTAGCGCAGCAGGATATGGGCCGGGTAGGTCGCCTCGTCGGCATCGACGCGGATGAAGCCCGGCGCGACACGGGTATAGAGGCGGAACAGGTTCTCCGGCTCCCAGGCCGGACCGGAGCGCCCGAACGCCTCACGCAGGAGCGGCGCGAGATACGAGACGAACTCGCAGCTGCGGCAGGCCTGCATCTCGACGATAAGCGATTGGCTCTCGTGCAGGCTCATGCCCCGGGCGCTGCCCACGGGCTGGTGGCGCCATGCGGCCGGTCGGCCCTGCTCGTAGAGGGCATGGCCGGTCTCGTGCAGCACGCCCATCAGCGCCCTCGAGAAATCGGCCTCGTCGTAGCGGGTGGTGATGCGCACGTCGTCGGTGGCGCCGCCGCAGAACGGGTGGAGGCTGATGTCGAGCCGGCCGCGGGACTCGTCGAACCCGAGGGCCCGCATTAGTGCGAGCCCAAGCTGCCGCTGCGTCTCCACCGGGAACGGCCCGTCGAGGGGCAGCGGCTCGCCCGCCGCCGCCTGTTTCGCCCGGGCTTCCGCGATGAGGCCCGGCAGCCAGGAGGTCAGGTCCGAGAAGAGCGGGTCGATCACCGACCGGCGCATCCCCGGATCGTAGCTGTCGAGGAGGGCATCGTAGGGGTCGAGGCCGAGCGCCGCGCCCTTGGCCTGGCCGATCTCCCGCTCCAGGCGCAGCAACTCCGCGAGGTGCGGTGCAAGGCGGGTGAAGTCCGCGTCCCGCCGGGCCTCCCGCCAGACCATCTCCGAGCGGGACCGCACCCGGGATTCCGCCTCCACGAGGTCCCGGGGCACGGCCGCCGCGTGGATGAAGGCCCGGCGCATCTCGCGGAGGTTCGCCGCCGGCCACGGCTCCAACCCGCCCGCCGCCTCGGCAGCCGCGAGGGTATCGCCGGTCTCGGGGGCCGTGAGGATCTCGTGGGCGAGGCCGCGGAGCGCCGCGAGCTGCTCCCCGCGGGTCTCGGCGGCCCCCTCCGGCATCAGGGTCTGGGCATCCCAGCCAAGGATGCCCGACGCCCCTTCGATGGCGGCGAGGCGGGAGAAACGCGTTTCCAGGGTCGCGTAGGCTGTCATGCGTCTTTCGCTTGCGATGTATCTGCAGGGTTCCACCCGGCACCCGCCGAAGGGCTCGGCCTTCGGGAACCCCGGTTCAGTAGCCCAGCGCGCTGCCGTCCTTGCGCGGGTCCGAGCCCGCGGCGAGCGTGCCCGCCTGCCGGTCGATCCAGATGACTTGACCGCCGCCCAACGGCAACGGCGCGCGGAGCACCGGATGGCCGCGCTCGGCCAAGCCCGCCATCACCGCATCGGAAATGCCGTTTTCCAGTTCGAGGCCGCCGCCATAGGCGAAGCTCCTTGGGGCGTCGAGGGCCTCCTGCACGTCGAGGCCGCGGTCGAGGATGCCGCTCAGAAGCTCCACATGGCCCATCGCCTGGTAATGGCCGCCCATGACGCCGAAGGGCGCGACGGCCTGCCCGTCCTTCATCACCATGCCGGGGATGATCGTGTGCATCGGCCGCTTCCGGGGGCCGATGCTATTCGGGTGGCCGGGATCGGTGCGGAACGAAAGGCCGCGGTTGTGCAGCAGCACTCCGCTCTCCGGCGCCAGGATGCCGGACCCGAAACCCTGGAACACGGAGTTAATCAGCGAGAGGGCGTTGCCGTCCCTGTCGACCACGCAGAGATACACCGTGTCCTTGTGGGCCACAGTCTCGGCGGCCTCCGGGTAAAGCACCGGCTCCCGGGCCCGCGCCATGTCGATATCGCCCCTGGCCGCCGCGTGCCACGCATCGGACAGAAGGTGCGAGACCGGCACCTTGGCAAGGTCGAAGTCGCCGAACAGCGCGTCCCGGTGGTGGTAGGCTTGTTTGCAGGCCTCGGCGAAGAGGTGGAGCCTATCGAGGTCGGACAGGCTACCGACATCGTAGGGCGAGAGCACGTTCAGCATCATCAGGGCGGCGAGGCCCTGTCCGGCGGGTGGGCATTCGTAGACGTCGTAGCCCCGGTAGCGGGTCGAGACCGGGGTGACCGTGTCGGCGCGGGCCGCAGCGAAGTCCTCCAGCGTGTGCAGGCCGCCGAGGCGCGTGAGCTTGGTGACCATGTCCTGGGCGACCGGCCCTTCGTAGAACCCCTTCGGCCCTTCCTGAGCGATCCGCCGGAGGGTGGCAGCGAGGCGGGGCATCCGCATGACGCTCCCGATGGCAGGTGCCTGACCCTCGCGCAGATAGGTCGTTGCGGCGTCCGCATCCCCTGCGACCCGCGGTACACAGCGCGCCCAATCCCAGCCGACCCGGGGCTGGACGACGAAGCCTTTCTCCGCATAGCCGATCGCCGGTTGCAGGAGCTCGCCGAGGGATTTCGTGCCGTGCTCGCGCACGAGGGTGTCCCAAGCGGCCACGGCGCCCGGCACGGTGACGGCGTGGGGTGAATCCGGGGCGATGCCGATGCCGCGCTCCGCGTACCAGTCCGGCGTGGCGGCGGCGGGGGCACGGCCCGAGCCGTCGATGGCCACCGGCACCGCCGCCCCGGCGGGGGCGTAGAGGCAGAAGCAATCGCCGCCGATGCCGGTCATCAGCGGATCGACCACGCATTGTACCGCCACCGCCGCGATACCCGCATCGACGGCATTGCCCCCGGCCCGAAGGACTTCGATGGCCGCGAGCGTCGAGAGGGTGTGCGAAGTCGCCACCGCGGCGTTGGCCGCGTGAACGGGGGAACGACCGGGACGGGAAAAATCTCTCACTTGGGTTCTCGTGCGATGGCATGTCCGGGGGGATCGTCCGCCGACAGCCCCCCGCCGGGTGCGGACGGGGTGCGATGGTGATCCCGTGGAATGCCGGATGCAAGGCACGGAACGTGCCGCCGTACCGCCCTCGTCATCGCCTGTGCAGTAAAACAATCTAGGGTTGGTGATGCGCCGGGACTGCGGGTCGACCCCGTTGAGGTGGAGGGTGGAAGCAAGATCCGAAGCCAACCCGGTCACTGCGTTCGCAATGATGAGGGCGCTTGGGCAGGGGCCAGAGTGGGCGGGGGGCTTACCCCCGCCCCGGTGGCTTCACACGAAGTGCTGGCCGCCGTTGATCGTCAGGGTCGAGCCGGTGACGAAGCCGGCCTCGTCGCTGGCGAGGTACTCGACCGCGTGGGCGATCTCGTCCGCCTCGCCGAGGCGGCCGGTCGGAATCGTCGAGATGATCTTGTTGCGGATGTCCTCCGGCACGGCCATCACCATCTCCGTGGCAATGTAGCCGGGAGCCACCACGTTCACCGTGATGCCCTTCGAGGCGCTTTCCTGCGCCAGCGCCTTGGCGAAGCCCACCACGCCCGCCTTGGCGGCGGAATAGTTGGTCTGCCCGGCCTGGCCCTTCTGGCCGTTGATCGACGAAATGATGATGATCCGCCCGAACCCGCGGCTGCGCATGCCGTCGATGAGCGGACGGGTGCAGGTGAACATCGAGTCGAGGTTGGTCTTGATGACCTGCTGCCACTTCTCGAACGTCATCTTGTGGAACGCGCCGTCACGGGTGATGCCCGCGTTGTTCACCAGCACGTCGATGGGGCCGACTTCGGCTTCGATCGCCTTGATGCCAGCCTCGCAGCTCGCCATGTCGCCGACATCGAACTTGAAGACCGGAATGCCGGTCTCGTCCTTGAATTTTTGGGCGGCCTCGTCATTGCCGCCGTAGTTGGCGGCGACCTTGTAGCCCTTGTCCTTCAGCCGCTTCGAGATCGCCGCACCGATGCCGCGGGTGCCGCCGGTGACGAGGGCGACGCGTCCTTGAGCCATTATCGTTTCCTCCTGAGCCGCTCGATCTGATGCTGCGTGCGGGTGACATCCGCACGTCATTTTTTTCGCACCGATCTTCAAGACAACTTTTGGGCCCCCCTCGAACCCTGTCGAGGGGGTGCCGTGACAAATCGATCAGGGCCGCTCGATGCACATGGCCACGCCCATGCCGCCGCCGATGCAGAGAGTCGCGAGGCCCTTCTTGGCGTCCCGGCGCTTCATCTCGTGAAGGAGCGTGACGAGGACGCGTGCGCCCGAGGCGCCGATCGGGTGGCCGATGGCGATGGCGCCGCCATTCACGTTCACCTTCGCATCGTCCCAACCCATGTCCTTGTTCACGGCCAGAGCCTGGGCGGCGAAGGCCTCGTTGGCCTCGATCAGGTCGAGGTCCGAGGGCTTCCAGCCCGCCTTGTCGAGGGCCTTGCGCGAGGCCGGGATCGGCCCGGTGCCCATGATCTTCGGATCGACGCCCGCCGTCGCCCAGGACTTGATCTTGGCCAGCGGGGTGAGGCCCCGGCGCTCCGCCTCGGAGGCCGACATCAGCACGATGGCGGCCGCGCCGTCGTTGAGGCCCGACGCGTTGGCCGCGGTGACGGTGCCGTCCTTCGAGAAGGCGGGCTTCAGCTTCGCCATGGCTTCGAGGGTGGCGCCATCACGGATGTACTCGTCCGTATCCACCACCGTGTCACCCTTCTTGCCGGGCACGGTGACGGGGACGATCTCCTCCCGGAACCGGCCTTCCTTGCGGGCGGCCTCGGCCTTGTTCTGCGAGCGGGTCGCGAACTCGTCCTGCTGCTCACGGGTCAGCTGGAACGCCTGGGCGACGTTCTCGGCGGTGGTGCCCATGTGATAGCCGTTGAAGGCATCCCACAGGCCGTCCTTGATCATTGTGTCGATGAGCTTGATGTCGCCCATCTTCTGGCCCGCGCGCAGGTACTGGCAGTGGGGCGACAGCGACATCGATTCCTGGCCGCCGGCCACGATCACCTTGGCGTCGCCGTTCTGGATCTGCTGCATGCCGACTGCCACGGTGCGCAGGCCCGAACCGCAGACCTGATTGAGTCCCCAGGCCGTCGCCTTCTCCGGAATGCCGGCCTTGATGGCCGCCTGCCGCGCCGGGTTCTGGCCGGCGCCCGCGGTGAGCACCTGCCCGAAGATCACCTCGTCGACGTCGTCCGGCGCCACCTTGGCCCGTTCCAGCGCCGCCTTGATCGCCGTCGCGCCGAGCTCGTGGGCCGGAACCGCGCCGAACGCGCCGCCGAACGAGCCCACCGGGGTCCGCGCAGCCCCGACGATGACGATCTCTTCGCTGCCTGCCATGACGTTCTCCTCTCGCGGCTGGCACGCCGCATTGAATGGCGGGCGCGCTTTCGGGAAGCCGTTCAAGCGATGAAGTGCGCCGGCCGGTCGAAGTCAAGCAGGCCAAGGTGAGGAGGCGCGCTCGTGCGGGCGGTCGTGTTCCCCCGTCGCAGACCGCCGTTCCAGGACCGATGGCCCTAAGGCGGGGGGCGCGCTCCACCCGAGGGGGCGCTGCGGTGCCTAAATGCAATATTCTGCACTGGACTATGTCAATTTGCTGTTTTCCGCGCTTATGGAAGGTCTTATGCTCGTGTGCGGTCGCGAGATCGCGAGTGCGATGTCAGGCGGCGACGCGCGGCGTGTCGTCCCGGTTGTCCGAGTTCAGAAAGGCCGTTCTTCGATGGCGGATACTGTCAAGGCGCCCCAGACCGTCATCAAGAAATATGCGAACAGGCGTCTGTACCACACCGGCACGTCGACTTACGTCACGCTGGAAGACCTCGCGACGATGGTCCAGAACGGTGAGGACTTCGTCGTCTACGATGCGCGTACCGGGGACGACATCACTCGCTCGGTGCTGACGCAGATCATCTTCGAGCAGGAGAACAAGGCGGGGGCCGAGAACCTTTTGCCGGTGGCCTTCCTACGCCAGCTCATCCGCTTCTACGGCGACAGCATGCGCGCCATGGTGCCGAGCTTCCTGGAATTCTCGATGGCGAATTTCGCCCGCGACCAGGACGGCCTGAGGGAGAAATTCGCCCACAGCTTCGGCCCCTCCGCGTTCCAGCAAGCGATCGAGCAGCAGGTGCGCACCAACATGAGCTTCTTCGGCGATGCCATGAAGATGTTCACAGGTTTCGGCCCCCCCGGCGCCCCGGTCGTGCCCCCGGCCACTCCACCGGCGCTGGTCCCGGGCACCGAACTCGACGACCTCAAGCGGCAGATGCTGGAGATGCAGGCCCGCCTCGAGCAGCTCGCGCGCAAGTAGCGCGAGTCACCCACACGAAGGTTAATGAAACTTTACCGGCGGTATCGCAATTGCACTCACAACCATCACGGGTGGTGGGAGTGCGGCGATGGAACGGATCGGGCCGGTCGGAAGTGCCAGAACGGGACGGGTCGAAGCGATCCGTCCGGTGGCCGCGCCCGCTGATGCGCAGAAGCCGGCCTCCCGCGCGCTGGCCGTCATCGAGGGCGGGCGTCCCAGCGAACCCCGCACGGCGGCGTCGTTCAGGGACGGACGGGCCGAGGCGGGCTTCCTGACGCAACTCATCGTCGGGAATGACCCATCCCTCAGGACGTCCCGCCCCATCCGCGCCCGGCAAGCCGCCGAGCGGTATGCGGAGATGGCCCGGCTGATCGGCTAGCGCCGTTTCGGTTTGATCTGGATCGCCCGCTCCACCGTCTTTGCGAGCGACGGCGAAGCAATCCAGGGATCCGCCACATCCGGGCAGGTTCCGCTGCCCTGGATTGCGTTGCTCCGCTCGCAAAGACGGTGGCGGAGGCCCACACGCCCGGCACCCTGAGCGGATGAACTCCCACCCCGGACTTCTGCAGCAGCGTGTTAGCCATGCGCGGTCGCACTGCACGCTAAAGGCGCGGCCCCTGTAAGGAACCGCGCCTTGATCGTCTGTCGGCTCTACCGTGTGTGTCGAACGGAGGCGCGCCTCCGAAAGGAGGCCTCAGGCCTCCGCCGACTTGACCTTCAGCACCTGGCGGCCGCGGTACATCCCGGTCTTCAGGTCGATGTGGTGGGGACGGCGCAGTTCGCCCGAATCCTTGTCTTCCACGTAGGTCGGCGCCTTGAGGGCGTCGGCCGAGCGGCGCATGCCGCGGCGGGAGGGGGAAGTCTTTCGCTTCGGAACGGCCATGGTGAGGATCCTTCAGGTATGCCGGCGGACAAAGCGGTGCGCGGGCGAATCCCTCCGATGGGGAGCCGCCATGCACACCGCAGGATACGGATGAGGGGGGCTTATAGCGATGGCGGCCCCGTCTGGCTAGAGCGCTCCCCGCGGATGTGAAGGCCAGCAGCGCGACATGGCTTTCACTGCAGTTCCGTCCGCGAGGAAACCTCCATCAGGGTTTCCTCCGCGAGTTCCTCGCCGAGACGCCGGAGAGCGATCTCGACCGCTTCGAGCGTCCTTCTTCGCCCGGATTGGGCGATGAGGCTATGCGCGGCCAGGAGAAGGTCGGCGGCCCGTTCGAGGGGCGACCCCTGCTGGGACGGGGGCTCGGGCGGCCGGAGCCATCCCGCGGCTTCGGCAATGTCCGACGGGGCTTCGCTCAGGGGCATCAGCGAGCCCAGGAAGCCGAGGAAGGTCTCGCCCGGAGGTCCGAAGGACGGCACCGCGCCGGAGATGACCCAACGGTCGGCACCCTCCGCCGACCTCACGCGGAAGCGGACGGTGAATCCGCTTTGCGTCCGGATCGCGTCGAGGACGAGGTTCCGCACCGCCTCACGGTCGTCAGGGTGAACGACATGGGTCCAGCCGAAATGCCGTGCCTCGGCCACCGGCTGACCGGTCAGGCTCGTCCAATGCCGGCCGAGATGGGTGACGAGGCCCGCCGCATCGGTCACGAATACCATTCGCCGGGGCCCTCACATCGTCAAACACGCAACCGCGTTCTTAGGGATGCCGGGATACGCGCACCACGTCATTTGACTAAGATAAGTATCAACGCCTTTGTTTAGTTGCTGCGGCACAGTCTCGTTATCGAACCGGCGGGGGCTTGTTCCCGTTAAGCATGGGTTCAAATCGAGAGGCCCAGAAGGCGGCAGCGGCGCCGTAGAGCGGGCCGTTTCTGCAGGAGAAACCCCATGGCTTCCTCCAAGACTTTTTCGGCCCTCCGCGCCTTCGCCCTCCTCTCCGCCCTCGCCGCGGCTCCTGCCCTGGCCCAAGCCCCCGCACCGGCGACTCCGACCGCTCCGACCAAACCCATGGCGCCGAGCGCTCCCGTGGCCGGTGCGCCCAACGCCGCGAAGACGCCGCTCCTCGATCTCAACAGCGCCAGCGCCGAGGAGCTGGACAAGCTCCCGGGCATCGGCGCGGCCCGGTCGGCGGCGATCATCAAGGGCCGCCCCTACAAGGGCAAGGATGAGCTGGTGCAGAAGAAGATCATCCCGCAGAACGTCTATGACGGGATCAAGGACAAGGTCATCGCCAAGCAGAAGTAAGGCTGTAGCGCCCCGGAGTCGGGGCGCCTCACTCCCCAACGGCGCCCTGCGGGATGCTGAAGCCGGAGGGCGTTTTTGCGGGAGGCTGCGATGCGGACGTCTTCGGCGAAGGCTTTGACGCGCTTTTCGACCCGCCCTTCGGCCGGCCCTTGCCCCCGGCGGCCTCGGGCTTGCCGCCCTTCCGGGCTGCCGGCTCCGGCGCGGCGGCCGGCGGCGCCTCGCAGCGCTGGAAGGTCAGGTCGGCCAGGGGGGTGCCGTCGTCGGCGACGATGCCCAGGGTCTCGGGCAGGGGCGGTAGCGCCGCCTCCCAGGTGATCGGCCCGCCGAGGGCGGCCTGCATCGCCTGCGGCGCCCCGCCCCGGCGCAGGCTGGTGAAGTCCGGCCCGTACGCCGTGGCGCGCTTGGCCCCGATCACCACCTCCAGGATCTGCGTGACCTCCGGCGTCAGGGGCCGGAGGGGATTGACGATCCTCACCTCGCCCGCGCGGATCACCGCCGCCGAGAAGCCCTTGCCGTTCTCATAGCGCGCCGCCTGGACGCCGCAGGCCTCGCCGACGGCGGCGGTCGCGCTCCCCGCCGATATCGCCGCCACGACAAAGCAGGCCGCCCATACCATGCTATCCCGCCGACTCATCGCGGGGCTCCCGGTGATGGTCGCGAGGGGGTGGCTTCGTCGTGTCCGGGCGGCGCCGCGTCGAGCACTTCGGCCGAGCGGTCGATGGGGCTGCCTCGCGTGCGACCGACGGGACCGACCAGGATGTCGGTGTCGTCCTCGTGAAACTCGCTGTCCATATGCAGCGGTGGACGCCGCCCCCGCGCCGCCATCGCGAAAACCATCGCCCCGGCCGCGATGAGCACCAGGACGGCAAGGAAGATCAGCAGTCGCTCCATCAGGCGGCTGTGATAACGCGATGTGCCGTGTCAGTCACCCGAAGGAAGCGGCGGAATGCTCCTTGCGTCCTCCCGGTGGGAGAAGGCCGGGACGGAACGAGGACAGGTCATGCAGCAGCAGGTCGGACGCGGCACCGATGAGCTCGAGGCGCACCTCCTCGGCCTCGTGGAATCGGCACGGGAGCAGGCGAGCGAGGATCCCTTCCGCAACCCCGTCCTGGCGGTAACCCTGGCGATTACCCGCTCCTTCGACCGGGGCGAGATCGCCGAGGACGACCTCGAGGGCCTCTTCGCCCGCCTGCGCGCGGAGGCCCTGGATGCGAGGGCGCAGCGGTTGCGGGATTACGTCGGCATGGCCGGCGAGGGGGCGTCCGCCGTGGCGGCGGCCCTGGTGGCGGCGGTTCCGGACAGGAGCGGCGCCCTGGAGAATTTCGCCGCCTTCATCCACCGCACGGCCTTCGCGGTGGTGTTCACCGCCCACCCGACCTTCGGCATGCCGCGGGCGGTGGCCGAGCGTCTGGCCCGGGCCGCCGGCCTCGAAGGGCCGCGGGAGCGGGAGGGGCTGATCGGCGAGGCCGCCGCCCTCTCGACCCGGCCGGATGTGCCGGTGACCCTCGATCTGGAATTCGAGCAGGCCTGCGCCGCGGCCAACAACGCCCGTCTCGCCCTCGACGCCTTCAACGGTGCCCTCCTCGATGCCGCCCGCGACCGCTGGCCGGACCGGTGGACCGAGATCAGGCCCCGACCCTTCGCCGTGGCGAGCTGGGTCGGCTGCGATACGGACGGGCGCACCGATATTGGCTGGTGGGATACAGTGCGCTACCGCCTGATCTCCAAGCGGATGCAGTTCGACCGGGTGATGCGCAACCTCCCGGACATACCCTCCGCCCGGGAGGCCCGGGGCCTCGCGGAAGGGGCGCTGAGCGCGGTGAACCGGCAGCTCGCCGTCGCCCCGCGCCTCGGCGACAAGCCCTCCCTGGAGGCGGTCCACCGGTTTGCCCTAGCGCTCATCATCGAGCGGGATCGGGCGCAGACCGACGCGGCGCCCCTCGTGGCAGCCCTCACGGCAGCCCTGGATGGGGCGGACGGCGAGGCCGAATCGCGGGCCATCGCAATCCTACGGGCGGGCGTCGAGACCCACGGCCTGTCGAACGCCCTGCCGCATTTCCGGCTGAACGCCTCGCAGATCCACAACGCCGTCCGGCGGGTGATCGACCTGGAGGGCGAGCCCACCGACTCGGCCCAGCGCCGCTCGCACCTCGCCACCATCCATACGCTTCTCAACGATGTGACGCCGGTGGCGGTGGATTTCGGGGCGCTGGCCGCCGAGCGCGCCTCCGCCGCCCGGCTGATGATGACGATCGCGCAGATCCTCAAGCACGTCGACGGCACGCATCCGGTGCGCTTCCTCATCGCCGAGACGGAGACGGGCTACACCCTGCTCGCCGCCCTCTGGCTCGCCCGCCACTACGGCATCGCCGACAAGCTCGAGATCACGCCCCTGTTCGAGACGGCGAGCGCCCTGGAACAGGGCATCCGGGTCCTCGACGACGCCCTGCGCAACCCCCATTGGCGGGCCTATCTCAAGCGCATCGGCCGCCTCACCGTGCAGTTCGGCTACTCGGATTCCGGCCGCTATGTCGGCCAGCTGGCGGCGACCTTCTGGATCGAGCGCCTGCGCCTGCGCATCACCGAGATGCTGGTGCAGAACGGGCTGTCCGACGTCGAACTGGCGATTTTCGACACCCACGGCGAATCGATCGGCCGGGGTGCCCACCCCACCTCGCTCCGCGACCGGCTCGCCTACCTCGCCCCGGAGGATGCCCGCGACCGGGCCCGGAAGGCCGGGCTGAAGGTGCGCCTTGAATCGAGCTTTCAGGGCACGGACGGCTACCTGCTGTTCGGCACGCAAGAGTTGGCCGCGGCGAGCCTCGCGCGGATTGCCGAACACGTCTACGCCCTCGACGTGGCGGAGGAGGATGCCTTCGCCGGCTACAGCCTCGACGAGCCCGGCAAGGGCGCCGCGGCGGCCGAAGACCCGATCTATTCCGAGCCGGATTTCGCCCTCGAGTTCTTCACTGTCGTCCGGCAGGAGATGGAGGCGCTGGTCGATGAGCCGGGCTATGCGGCCCTGCTCGGCACCTTCGGCCCTAGCCTCCTCGACCGGACGGGCTCCCGCCCCGTCGCGAGGCAGACGGATGCCGGGGGGCCGGCGCGGATCACCCATCCCCGCCAGATGCGGGCGATCCCCAACAACGCCATCCTGCACCAGCTCGGCTTCCTGGCGAACTCCCTCCACGGCCTCGGCCGGGCTGCGGGGCGCGGGCCCGACCTGTTCCGGGAGATGCGGCGCGACTCCCTGCGGTTCTCCCGGGCCTTCCGCCTCGTGCAACACGCCGCCTCGGTGGGGGATCTCGATGTGCTTCGGGCCTATATCGACACCCTCGATCCGGCGGTGTGGCTGGAACGCGCCCGGCGGACGCAGAAGGATTTCCGCCGGGACGAGCTGGTGGTGATCGCCGGCGCCCTCGAACGCCTCGACCTCGCCGCCGACCTCCGGCGGCTTTTCGGCCGGCTCACCCGCGACTGGCTCTCCCTGCGCGCTGCGGCCCCGGATCTCTCCGGCATGTCCGCCCGGCTGACCCTGCTCCACGCCCTTCGCCTCGCCCTGATCCATCGGATCTGGTTCCTGGCCGTCCACATCCCCGGCTTCCGGCCCCAGGCGGGCCTGAGCCGCGAGCAGATGCTGGAGCGGTTCCTGCGCCTCGACATCGACGGCTGCCTGACGCTGCTTGACGGGATCTTCCCCAACGAGCCCGATCCGACGCTCGGCCTCAACTTCGGCGAGCCAGCAGGCCCGCGCGATACCGGCACCTATGAGACGGAACACGCCACCCTGTTCCAGCCGATCCGGCGGATGTTCGGGCAGGTGCGGGAAGTCTCCGCGATGATCCAGCACGAGGTCGGCGCGTTCGGGTAAGGCCCCGCCGGCCGCCGTCGTCAGTGCGAAGCGCCCTTCGCCGCGCTCGCAAGGACGGAGAGCAGACAGATCGTCGAAGTCCCAGGCGGGCCGAGGCCTAGGGCCGCCTGCGCGCGCCCGGTTCGGTGGCCCCGACCGGCGGGCGCACCGATCTGAACATACGCTTTACCAGTATGATCATCCTTCGTTCAGACCGATGCGGTTAGACCGTTCGGGCATGCTTGCCGTGCGTCGGGGCCCAGGCCCCGGCGGCGGCAACATTGTCCACGAGAACATGAGCGTGAAAACCGCCTAGCCCGCCACAGACCTACCCCTCGTCCCGTACGATCGGCAGGCCCATCGTCACCTATTCAACTGTATCGGTGTGCGCGTGAAGATCGCAGTCCTCGCTCATCTCAAGTATCCGATCGGCCAACCCCATGCCGGCGGACTTGAGATGCACACGCATCTCCTCACCGCGGCCTTGCGCAGACACGGACACGACGTGGTTCTGTTCGCCAGCCGCGGCTCCGATCCGGCCCTCGACCCGGTGACGCTGTGCGAGCCGACGGGCGACGCCCTCGCCGATCCCGAGCGCGAGGACGAGATCGACCGCGCCGAGGCCGACGCCTACCGGCGCATGATGGAGATGGTGGCGGACGGCGATTTCGACCTCGTTCACAACAACTCCCTCCACGCCCTGCCGCTGCAGGAGAGCGGGCGGCTCGGCCTTCCCTGGGTGACGGTGCTGCACACCCCGCCCTTCGACGCCCTGAACAAGGGCATCGTCGCGGCGGATCCGGACATGGCGTTCCTGGCCGTGTCCCCGTCCCTGGCCCAGGAATGGGAGCCGCTCGTTCCCCATGCCCAGGTGGTGGGCAACGGCGTCGATCTTTCGACTTTCGCCTACAACGCCACGGCGGACGATCCGCCCTATGCCTTCTGGTCCGGCCGGATCGTGCCCGAGAAGGGCCTGCATCTGGCCATCGACGCCGCCCGCGCCGCCGGCATGCCCCTGGTCTTTGCCGGGCCGAAGCTGAACCCCGTCTACTGGGAACAGGAGATCGCGCCCCGACTCGGCCCGGACCTGACCCATCTCGGGCATCTCACGCACCGGGACCTCGCCCGTCATCTCGGCCGGGCGCGGGTCGCCATCGTCTCGCCCCGCTGGGAGGAGCCGTTCGGCCTCGTCGTCGCCGAAGCCCTCGCCTGCGGGACGCCCGTCGCCGCCTTCAGCCGGGGCGCCATGCCCGACATACTCGACGGGACGTGCGGGCGCCTCGCCGATCCCGACGACGTCCAAAGCCTCGCCGGGGCGATCCGCAGCGCGGCCGGCCTCTCCCGCCGGGCCTGCCGCGACAGGGCCGAGGCCCTCTACGACGCCGAGGAGATGTTCGAGCGGTACTTCGCTATTTACGAAGAGGTGATCGCCCGCGCCTCCGAGCGCGCGTTGCCGAGCCTGCGCCGGGTCGCGGGCGGCCGCGGCTGACGGGGGGCCGAGGATGCGCCCCTGCGTCGTCTGCGTGCCAGCCCGGAACGAGGCCGAGCGTCTGCCGTTCCTCCTCGCTACCCTCGCGGGCCAGGATGCGGAGGGACCGGTGCGGGTCGTCGTGCTGGCCAACAACTGCACCGACGGGACGGCCGATGCCGTCCGCGCCAGGCGCTTCGACCGCCTGGATGTGAGGCTGATCGAGGCGAGCCTCGCCCCGCCCGACGCCCATGTGGGGACCGCCCGGCGCATGGCGCTGGACGCGGGCGCGGACTGGCTGGACGAGATCGGCGGGGAGGACGGCATCCTCCTGACCACCGACGCGGATGCGCGGCTGCCGGACAACTGGATCTCCGCCAACCTCCGCGCGCTGGAGCAGGCCGACGTCGTGGGCGGACGCCTCGTCATCGACGGCGACGAGGCCCTCGCCCCGGGGGTGACCGACTTGAACGGGCGGGTTGAGCGTTACTGGGCGGGGGTACGCCGCCTCGAAGAACTCCTCGACCCGGCACCCCACGATCCCGCCCCCCGCCACGGGGACCATACGGGGGCGAGTCTCGCCTTTCCCGTCTCCCTTTACCGTGCCGTCGGCGGCCTGCCGCCGCTCCCCTGCGGCGAGGACAATGCCCTAGTGGGTCTCATGCGCGACTCCGGGGCGCGCCTGCGTCACTGCCCGGACGTCCACGTCCACGTCTCGGCCCGGCGGGAGGGCCGGGTGGCAGGGGGCATGGCGACGGAGATGGAGCGGCGTGCCCGCGCCGTGGCGGGGGAGGGCTATCTGCTTCCGGAGGCCACTTTTTGGGAGACGCTGGTGCGGCGCCGGGCGGCCCTGCGCCGGGCCTACGGCCTGCCCGACGCGGAGCGGACCGATGCTTGCGCCGCCCTTGGCCTCGACGCCGGCGATCTCGCGGCGGTGCTTGCCGCAGGGTGCCCCAATGCCATCGCCTTTGTGGAACGGGCGGAACGGCTCATCGGGACCCGGTCTTCTCCGGCTCCGGTCTGCGACATCGACCGGGCACTTGCCGACCTCACTTCCCTGGCGGAGCGGATTGGGCGCCGCGGCGATGTGAAGGACGCGGCGTGACTCGCGGCATCGGCTGGTACGTCCACCATCAGGGGGCGGGTCACCTGCAGCGCGCCCGGGCCGTCGCCGCGCAGCTGTCGTGCCCCTGTACGATCATGGGCACCCTGGCGGGACTCGGCGAGGCGGGTCCGAACGTCCTCGACCTTCCCGATGATCGGCCCCTCGATGAGGGCGCCGCCTTCGCCGGCTTCGACGGCGAGGCCGAGCGGCCGGACGCGATGCACTATGCGCCCCTGCGCCATCCCGGCCTGCGCCGCCGGATGGCGCAAATCGCAGAGTGGGTGGACAGGACCGACCCGGCTCTCCTGGTGGTGGACGTCTCCGTCGAGGTCGCACTGTTCGCACGCTTATTATCGGTCCCGACGGTGGTGGTCCGCCTCGCTGGTGAGCGGACCGACCGGCCGCATCTCGAAGCGTTTCGGAGCGCGTCCCGTCTTCTCGCGCCGTTTCCCGCTGCCCTGGAAGCGCCGGGCGTCCCCGACTGGGTGAGGGCGAAGACGTTTTATGCCGGCTTCCTCGGCTTGGCGCCGAACGGGGGAAGCACGGAAGGGCGGAACATCGTCGTCGTCTTCGGTCGCGGGGGGGAGGGCGGTGACCTCGCCGCCATCGCTGCGGCGGCGCGGCAAGTGCCCGACCGGCAATGGCATGTCCTGGGGCCGGTCTCGGGCCAATCGGACCTCCCGCCGAATCTCCGCATTCACGGCTGGGTTTCGGATGTCGGTGCCCATCTGGCCGAGGCGGCGCTCCTCGTCGGAGGCGCCGGCGACGGCCTCGTCGCCCTCGCGGCCGCCCACGGGAAGCGATTCGTGTGCCTCCCGGAACTGCGGGCTTATGGAGAGCAGACGGAAAAGGCGAAGGCTTTGGGACGGCTCGGAGCCGCAATCGTCAGGCCGACGTGGCCAGCGGAACACGAATGGCCAGCCCTCGTTGCCGAAGGTCTGGCCCTAAACGCGACAATTATTGCAGGTCTCTACGAGCCCGTGGCACTCGGTCGCTGCGCCGCGTTCCTCGATGGGCTCGCCACGCAATAAAGATCGAGTTCTTACGAAAGCTGTTCGAGGCGGTCGGCCTGCACGCCATCGGCGCTCAGAATGTCCGAGAGGGCAGCGAAGTCGCGATAACCAGCTTCGCGTGCCATCGCGTCGAGGGCTGACTGCTCATCGGGAGCCGAGCCGGTCCAGAGAACCGGGCCGTTATTCTTCTGCCTGATCTGAAAGATGCTCATGGGGCAGCCCCTCCAATGGACGGTCTATAAATCCTCAACGTGGTTTGCCGAATTTGGTTTCAGCTTTGCCGTATCTCTTCGGAAGCAAAATCCTGCCATCAAAACGCCGGGCGCGGAAATGATGTAGACTGCCTCGATCACAGCCCGGCGACAGCGAGCCTTCAGCCTTGACGATCCCCTTGTCGCGTATCGCCTGCGCCCTCGCTTTCGCGCTGATCTCCGTCCCGGCTCAGGCGGTTGAGCCCGCCACCGTGCCCGATGCGGCGGCCCTGGCCCCCGCCGTGACCGTGGTCGCCGCGCGAAAGCAGGAGATCGTGGAGACCGCGGTCGTCACGGGCACCCTCGTGCCCCGTGACGAGATCCTGGTCGCCCCGGAGGTCGAGGGCCTCCGGATCACCGAATTGCTGGTGGAGGAGGGCGACCGGGTCGCTCAGGGACAGGTGCTGGCCCGCCTGTCGAGCGAGATGATCGCCACGCAGGAAGCCTCGAACGCTGCGGCCGTCGCCCGGGCGGAAGCGGCCATCGTCCAGGCGCAGAGCCAGATCGTCCAGGCCGAGGCCGCGGAGGTGGAGGCGCGCCTCTCCCTGGAACGCGCCCAGTCTCTGATGAAGACCGGCAACGCCACCGCAGCGGTGCTCGAGCAACGGGCCTCGGCCGCGCAGGGAGCGGTCGGCCGCCTCGCCGCGGCCCGCGGCGGGCTCAAGGCCGCGGAGGCCGACCTCGCCACCGCGAAGGCGGCCGGGGCGGAGATCGCCCTGCGCCGGGCCCGCACCGACATCCGCGCGCCGGAAGCCGGGATCGTCAGCCGCCGCACCGCCCGGGTCGGCGCCACGGCGACGGCGGTGGGCGAGCCCCTGTTTCGGCTGATCGCCCGGGGCGAGATCGAACTCGAGGGCGAGGTGCCGGAGAACTGGCTCGCCCGGATGAAGGTGGGCGATCCGGCCCGGCTCAGCCTGGACCAGGGCCGCGAGGTCGCCGGCTCCGTCCGCCGGGTCTACCCGGAGGTCGACCGCATGACGCGCCTCGGCAAGGTCCGCATCCGGCTCGCCCCCGATCCCGCCCTCAGGATTGGCGCTTTCGCCCGCGGCACCGTCGAGATCGCCCGGCGGGAAGGCGTATCAGTTCCCGTGGCGAGCCTGATCTACGCCGCGGACGGGCAGGCGAGCCTGCTGGTGGTGAAGGACGGGCGGGTCGAGGCGCGGACGGTGACCACGGGCCTCTCCGCCGACGGGGTGACCGAGATCCGTGAGGGTGTCGCGGCCGGGGAACGGGTCGTGGCCCGCGCCGGCAGCTTCCTGCGGGATGGCGACCGGGTCCGCGCGGTGGATACCCCACCGTCCGGGCCCATCGCCGAGGCGCGCTGAGGACCGACCATGCGCCTGAACGTTTCCGCCTGGGCGATCCGCAAGCCGCTGCCGTCGGTCGTCCTGTTCCTCGTGCTCATGGTGCTGGGGCTGGTGAGCTTCCGCTCCCTGCCGATCACGCGATTCCCCAACATCGACATCCCGATCGTCTCGGTGACGATCACCCAGTCGGGGGCGGCGCCCTCCGAATTGCAGACCCAGGTGACGAAATGGGTCGAGGATTCGGTGGCGGGCGTGAAGGGCGTGAAGCACGTCCTCTCGACCATCACCGAGGGTATTTCCACGACGACGATCGAGTTCCGCCTGGAGATCAACCAGGATCGGGCCGTCAACGACGTGAAGGACGCCATCGCCAAGATCCGCCAGAACCTGCCGCGGACCATCGATGAGCCCATCATCTCCCGCGTCGAGATCGCGGGCCTGCCGATCATGATCTACGGCGCTTCCGCGCCGGCGATGACGCTCGAAGACCTTTCATGGTTCGTGGACGACGTGGTCGCCCGGGGCCTGCAGGGGGTGAAGGGTGTCGGCGGCGTGGAGCGTCTCGGCGGCGTGGCCCGCGAGATCCGTGTCACCCTGAAGCCCGACAGGCTCCTCTCCCTCGGCATCACCGCAGCGGATGTGAACCGGCAGTTGCGTCTCACCTCCGCCGACATGGCGGGCGGCCGGGCCGAGATCGGCGGGCAGGAGCAATCGATCCGCACCCTCGCGGCCTCGGCGAGCCTGCAGACCCTGGCCGCCACCTCCATCGTCGTCCCCGGCAACCGCAAGGTCCGCCTGGACGAGCTGGCGACGCTGAGCGACACGGCCGAGGAGCCGCGCACCTTCGCCCGCTTCAACGGCGAGCCGGTGGTGGCCTTCGCCATCTCCCGGGCGACCGGGGCGAGCGACGCAGACGTCTCCGTGGGTGTGGCGAAGAAGATCGAAGCCCTGCACGAAGCCAACCCGGATGTGCGCTTCGACCTGATCGATACCAGCGTCACCAACACCATCGGCAACTACCACTCGGCGATGATGGGGCTGATCGAGGGGGCGGCGCTCGCCGTCATCGTCGTGTTCCTGTTCCTGCGCGACTGGCGGGCGACGGTGATCGCGGCGGTGGCCCTTCCCCTGTCGGTGATCCCCACCTTCTGGGCGATGTCCGCGATGGGCTTCTCCCTGAACGCCGTGAGCCTGCTCGCGATCACCCTGGTGACAGGCATCCTCGTGGACGACGCCATCGTCGAGATCGAGAACATCGTCCGGCACATGCGGATGGGGAAATCGCCCTACCGCGCCTCGCTGGAGGCCGCCGACGAGATCGGGCTGGCCGTCATCGCGATCACGGCGACGATCATCGCCATCTTCTCCCCAGTCTCGTTCATGGGCGGTATCGCCGGGCAGTACTTCAAGCAGTTCGGCCTCACCATCGCGGCGGCGGTGTTCATGTCGCTGCTGGTGGCCCGCCTGATCACGCCGCTGCTGGCCGCCTATTTCCTGCGCGACCACGGGCCCGACCACAGCCATGAAGGCCCGGTGATGCGGGGCTATACCCGCCTTGTCCGCTGGTCTGTCCGGCACAAGTACATCACGCTGGTCCTCGGCCTCGCCTGCTTCGTCGGCTCGATCATGTCGACGGGCCTTCTCCCGGCGGGCTTCCTGCCGGCGGAGGATCAGGCCCGCACCCTGTTCGTGGTGGAGCTGCCGCCGGGGGCGCGGCTGCCCGACACGGTGCGCGTCAGCGACAAGCTGGTGGACGAGATCCGCAAGCTGCCGGAGGTGAAGAGCGTCTTCGTGGACGGCGGCCGGCAATTGCCCGGCAAGAAGGAGGTGCGGCTCGCGAGCCTCACCATCAACCTGACGCCGAAGAACACCCGCCATCGCACCCAGAAGCAGGTGGATGCCGAGGTGGCGGCGATCCTCCGCCAGGAACCCGACATCCGGTTCTGGGCTCTCCGGGAGGGCGGCCAGCGGGATCTCGCGCTCATCGTCGCCGGTCCGGACAAGGCGGTGGTGGCCGACGTCGCCGCCCGGCTCCAGCGCGAGGCGGCGGGCGTGCCCCACCTCGTCAACGTCATGTCGACGGCGCCCCTCGACCGCACCGAGATCCGCATCCGCCCGAAGCCGGCCGTGGCGGCCGATCTCGGCGTCTCCACCGACACCATCGCCGAGACGGTGCGGGTCGGCACCATCGGCGACATCGGGCTCAACCTCGCCAAGTTCAACGCCGTCGATCGGCAGATCCCGATCCGCGTCGAGTTGCCCGAGACCCTCCGCGGCCACCTCGCCGAACTCGGCGCCATGAAGGTGCCGGTGAAGGGCGGACAGGCGGTGCCGCTGGCCACCGTGGCCGACATCACCCTCGGCCAGGGGCCCACCGCCATCGACCGCTACGATCGGGCGGTGCGCGTCGCCATCGAGGGCGACATGCAGGGTTCGGATGCCTTGGGCGAGCTGATCTCGCAGGTCCTGAAGCTGCCCGCGGCGAAGGACCTGCCGCAGGGCGTCACCATCAAGCAGACCGGCGATGCCGAGGTGATGGGCGAGGTGTTCGAAGGCTTCGCCCTGGCCATGGGCGCCGGGCTGATGATGGTCTTCGGCGTGCTGATCCTGCTGTTCGGCAACTTCCTGCAGCCGCTGACCATCCTGTTCTCCCTGCCGCTCTCCATCGGCGGCGCGATCCTGGCGCTGCTGATCGTCCAGAAGCCGATCTCCATGCCGGTGGTGATCGGCATCCTGATGCTGATGGGCGTGGTGACGAAGAACGCCATCATGCTCGTGGATTTCGCCGTCGAGCAGATCCGCGATGGCGTCGACCGCACGACCGCCATCGTCGATGCCGGCCGCAAGCGGGCCCGGCCCATCGTGATGACGACCATCGCCATGGCTGCGGGCATGGTGCCGTCGGCGATGGCGCTCGGCATCGGCGGCGAGTTCCGCTCGCCGATGGCCATCGCAGTGATCGGCGGCCTGATCGTCTCCACCGGTCTGTCCCTGGTGTTCGTGCCGGCGATCTTCGTGCTGATGGACGACCTCTCGCGCTTGACCGGCCGCCTCTTCGGCCGGTTCGTGGGCGAGCGCGACGACCCCCTCGACGCGCCGGATTTCGGCCATCCCCAGGCGTCCAACGATGGCCACCAGCCGCCGCGGGTGGCGGCGGAATAGTCCCGGCCGACCGCTGCACCCTTGCGCTGCACCCTTGCGCTTCGCGCCCCGATAGGGTGTCTCCCCCGCCGGGGACTCATCAGCGGGGCGATTGGCGATGTCGGGCGGACACGGGGCGGTGGAAGGTTCGAACAAGCGCGTGGCGCTGCTGATCTCGGTGCTGGCCCTGTTCCTGGCCTTCAGCGAGACGCTGGGGAAGGCCTCGCAGACCGAGGCGCTCGGCGCGAACGTCGAGGCGTCGAACCTGTGGGCCTTCTTCCAGGCCAGGACCATCCGCATGACGGTGATCCGGACTGCCGACGAGGCGGTGGCCCTCCTGCCGCCCGGCACCAGCCAGGAGGCGATCCAGGCCAGGCGCGCCGACTGGGCCAAGACTATCGCCCGCTACGATTCCGAGCCCTCCACCGGCGAGGGCCGCAAGGAACTCTCGGCCAAGGCGAAGGCGGCGGAGGAGCGCCGCGACCTCTCCCTGCTGCGCTATCACCACTACGAGCTGGGCTCGGCCGCCTTCCAGATCGGAATCGTGCTGGCCTCCGCCGAGGTCATCACCGGCATCACGGCGCTGGTCTTCGCGGGTGGTGCGCTCGGCCTCGCGGGCGCGGTCCTGCTCGGCTTCGGCTATCTCGCGCCGCACGCCCTGTCGTTCCTACACTGAGCGGCGGAGGGAAATCCTCTCGTCATCGCGAGGGACGCGGCGCAATCCAGTCGGCGCCGCAACGTCCGGAAGGGGCGTGCTCTGGATTGCTTCGGCTTCGCCTCGCAATGACGACGAGACGGTCGTGCCGGAGTGGTCGAACCGAGGCCGTGTCAGCCGTACTTGAGCACCGGTATTCCCTTCGCCGCGCCACGCTCTAAACAGGCTGAGAACCGGGGGGTGAGATGGCCGAACATGACGAAGATCAAGGCCGCCTGACGCGGGCGGCGAGCTTCATCTTCCTGCACACCGAGCACGCGATCTACGCGGCGCTCGGCCTTCTGCTCGCCCTGACGGCCCTGGCCGCGCTGACGGAGGCGGTGGTGCTGACCTGGAGCGCCCTGCGCTCCCTGGGCGGGGCGGACCAGATCCTCGAGGTCGTGGACCGCCTGCTGTTCCTGCTGATGATCATCGAGATCCTGCACACGGTGCGGGTCTCGATGCGGTCGGGCAAGCTCACCGTCGAGCCGTTCCTGATCGTCGGGCTGATCGCCTCGATCCGGCGGGTGTTGGTCATCACCCTGCAATCGTCGGAACTCACCCACGCCAAGGATTTCCCGCCCGAGAAGTACGCCCTCTTCCAGGCGGCAATGATCGAACTCGGCGTATTAGCGGGCCTGATCATCGTGATGGTCTTTGCGATCTTCCTGCTCCACCGCGCCCGGGACGACGGCAAGCCGGCCGGCGAGGAGTCGCACGAGCATGCCGGGGGGTGAGCCCCTACGCCCTCAGTTGAGGCGCAGGATCGCCGCGTTCAGGATCGTCGCGAAGGCGACCCAGGCGGCATAGGGGATCAGCAGCCACGCCGCCGCCCGGTCGAACCGCCATGTGAGACGGATCGTCCACAGCACCATCACGAGGAGGGCTGCGACGACGATCAGCCCCAGGCCGACGGCGTGGGCGCTGAAGAAGACCGGCGTCCAGGCGGCGTTGAGGGCGATCTGCACGGCGAAGGCGGCGACGGCCAGCCGCCACCCCCCGCGGCTCGGCCCCGTCAGGGGCCGGGCGCCGAGGAGCCGCCACAGGGCGATGGCGATCATCGTGTAGAGGATGGTCCAAGCCACCGGGAACACCCAGTCCGGCGGGTTGAACCACGGCTTGGCGAGGCCGGCATACCAGCCGAAGATCTCGGCCTGCGTCGACACGGATCCGATGACGGCCGTCGCCGCGACGGGGAGCACAGCGCAGGCGAGGCGCAGCCAGGGCCCCATGGCCGGGCCTTCGGGGACGTGGGTGGCGGCGGGCATGACGGCTCGTCGGCTCTCATGGGTTGCGGCCGCATCGCCGTCATGCCAGCGCAGGGGCAGAGCGGGCGAGGGGCTGGCGGATGTCACGGACTAACGCACCGGATGGGCGAGACGGCATGCAGGACGACATTTCTCCGGTGGATTTCTCGTGCCGCAGCCTCGCCGCGCAGGCGATGGGGCGGATCGACCCGGTGACCCGCGCCGTCGTGATGCCGTTGCACGTGGCCACCACCTTCATCCGCGACCCGGATAACGGCTACAGTTCCGGCTATTCCTATGCCCGTCCCGACAACGCCACCGTTCGCGAGGCTGAGGCGGTGATCGCCATGCTGGAGGGTGCGCAGGCCGGCGCGATGCTCTTCGGCTCCGGGATGGCGGCGGCGACGGCGGTGTTCGGCGCCCTGGAGCCGGGCGACCACGTGGTCGCCGGCACGGTGATGTATTGGGCGCTCAAGCGCTGGCTGCGCACGGAGATGCCCCGCCGTGGCATCACGGTGGACTTCGTCGCCACCGACGACCTCGATGCCCTGAGGGCGGCGATCCGCCCCGGTCAGACGAAGCTCGTCTGGATCGAGACGCCCGGCAACCCCCTCTGGACGGTGACCGACATCGCCGCCGCGGCAGAGATCGCCCGGTCGGCCGGCGCGCGGCTCGCGGTCGACTCCACCGCCGCTTCGCCCTTCCACACCCGGCCCCTGGACCTCGGCGCCGACATCGTGATGCATTCGGCCACGAAGATCCTCAACGGCCATTCCGACGTGGTGGCCGGCGTCCTCGCCGCGGCGAAGGCCGACGGCTTCTGGGAGCGGATCGCTGGCATCCGGGCCGGGAGCGGCGGCATCCTTGGGCCATTCGAGGCCTATCTCTTGATGCGCTCCCTGCGCACCTTCCATCTCCGGGCAGCGGCCCAGTCGGCTGGGGCCATGCGGCTCGCCCTGGCCCTGCGCGGGCATCCGCATGTGGCCCGCATCCTTTATCCCGGCCTCGACGATGATCCCGGGTACGCCGTCGCCGCCCGCCAGATGCGCGACGGATTCGGCTTCATGCTGTCCATCCGCGTGGCCGGGGGCGAGGCGGCGGCGATCGGTACCGCCGCCCGGGTCAGGTTATGGAAACGGGCGACGTCCCTGGGTGGGGTCGAAAGCCTGATCGAGCACCGCGCCTCCGTCGAGGGGCCGGACAGTCCCTGCCCGCCGGACCTCCTGCGGCTCTCCACCGGGATCGAAGACCCGGTCGATCTCTACCGGGATCTCGACGCCGCCCTGCGGGGCGCGCACGGGGACTGAGCCGCGACCCGGTTTCGCTGGTGCCGAAAGGGAGGCTGGCGCGTTGTCGCCCAAATCCCCGCGAGGGGAGCGATCCTCTCACCAGCGAGACCCATCCCATGAGACCGCTTCTCACCGGCACCGCCGCCATCCTGTTCGGGCTCGTCGCCGGGCAGGCGCTCGCCGATACGGTGCCTAACCTCGATGTCGAGAAGACCTGCCGGTCGGCCCAGGTCGCCGATTCCAGCGTCAGCGATCAGGCGAGCTACGACGGCTGCCTCCATTCGGAGAAGGATGCCAAGCGTCAGGCCGAGAAGAATTGGAGCCAGTACCCCGAATCGGCCAAGCATCAGTGCGAGGCGCAGTTCAAGGCCGGTGGGTATCCGTCCTACGTGGAGATGGTCACCTGCCTCGAACTTGCGTCCGGCGCGGTGCCGAGCGGAAACGAAAACGGCGGCACGGCTGTGGGCGGCAACGCAACCCCGAAGGCCAGCCGGGTGGAGCGTGAGAACGCGCAGAGCCTCACCAAGGAGCCGAGCGCGAGCCAGCGCACGGACCCGATCAAGGTCCTCAAGAACGACTGACGTCGCTAAGCTGCGACCACGGTTCATGCCCCGGATCGACAGGTCCGGGGTGATGGAACGGCTGACGGTGCCCGCGTCCCGTCACTCTCCGCATTGGCCGGATGCCACCGTGCGGTTAGGTTCTCGCCCATGAGAGCGGGCCACGAGACCCGCGCCGGTAGCGAGGATCCCATGAACGCCCCGATGCGCCCGCCGGGCAGCGCCTCCCCGTCCGCCCCGCCCTCGGCCCGCTTCGTGTGGGACGATCCGTTCCTCCTCGACGAACAGCTCACCGAGGACGAGCGCGCCATCCGCGACGCGGCGCAGGATTTCGCCCGGGAGCGCCTGCTGCCGGGCATCGTCGATGCCTACGCCCACGAAAAGACCGATCCCGGCCTGTTCCGGGAGATGGGCGAGCGGGGCCTACTGGGTGTGACGCTCCCCGAGGATTACGGCTGCGCCGGCGCCTCTTACGTCGCCTACGGTCTCGTGGCGCGGGCGGTCGAGGCGGTCGATTCCGGCTACCGCTCGATGATGAGCGTCCAGTCATCCCTGGTGATGTACCCCATCTACACCTACGGTTCGGAGGAACAGCGCCGCAAGTTCCTGCCCAAGCTCGCCTCGGGCGAATGGATCGGCTGCTTCGGCCTCACGGAGCCGGATGCCGGCTCGGATCCGGCAGGCATGAAGACCAAGGCGGTGCGCACCAGCGGGGGCTACCGCCTGTCGGGCGCCAAGATGTGGATCTCGAACGCGCCCTTCGCCGACGTGTTCGTGGTGTGGGCGAAATCGGAGGAGCACGAAGGGGCGATCCGCGGCTTCGTGCTGGAGAAGGGCATGAAGGGCCTCTCCGCGCCGACGATCAAGGGCAAGCTGTCGCTCCGGGCCTCGACCACTGGTGAGATCGTTATGGAGGACGTGGAGGTCGGCGAGGATGCCCTGCTGCCCAACGTCTCCGGACTCAAGGGGCCTTTCGGCTGCCTGAACCGGGCGCGCTACGGCATCTCCTGGGGCGTCATGGGCGCCGCCGAGGATTGTTGGCGCCGGGCCCGCGACTACACCCTGGAGCGCAGGCAGTTCGGCCGCCCCCTGGCGCAGACGCAGCTCGTCCAGAAAAAACTCGCCGACATGCAGACCGAGATCGCCTTGGGCCTTCAAGCGTCGCTCCGGGTCGGCCGGCTGATGGACGAAGGCAAGATGGCGCCGGAGATGATCAGCCTGATCAAGCGCAACAATTGCGGCAAGGCCCTCGACATCGCCCGCGTCGCCCGGGACATGCACGGCGGCAACGGCATCATGGGCGAGTACCACGTGATGCGCCACGCCCAGAACCTCGAGACGGTCAACACCTACGAGGGCACCCACGACGTCCACGCCCTCATCCTCGGACGGGCGCAGACGGGGCTGCAGGCGTTCTTCTGAGGCGCCGGGCAGGCGCTTTGTCCGGGGGGACCGGAAAGAAGCGCCTGCCCTCGACCGTCTTCGCGGACGTCCCCCGTCATTGCGAGCGGAGCGAAGCAATTCAGCGGCACGACGTTCGCTGATGTCCCGCTTTACAGAGCAGCGTTGCTCCAAGCGCTCCGACGGGGTGAGCGCCTCAATACACCCCGCCGGCCTGGGCTGCGTCCACGTCGGCAGGGGCCGCTGCGGTGGCGGGCGGGGGGCTCCCGGCCGGCGGCACGTACGAGTCCGGCGGCGCGGTGCCTGGCTTGAAGGCCTCGAGGATGGTGCCCGCGCCTTCGCCCGATCCGGCGCGAGTGCCGGAGGCGAGGTTGACCCGGATCAGCTTGATCCCCGGCGGCACCCGGAACGGCGTCGGCGGCTTGTCCTTCAGGGCCTGCTTCAGGAAATCGAGGGCGATGGGCGCCGCGAGGCCGCCACCCGTCGCCCGGTCGCCGAGGGAGCGCGGCTTGTCGAAGCCGACATAGATCCCCACCGCGAGGTCCGGCGAGAAGCCCACGAACCACGCATCCTTCGCATCGTTGGTGGTGCCGGTCTTGCCCGCCAGGGGCTTGTTCAACTGTTTCAGGATCGTGGCGGTGCCGCGCTGGACGACGCCCTCCATGATCGAGACCATCTGGTAGGCGGTGAGCGGGTCGAGGACCTGCTCGGAATCGTCCACCAGCTTCGGCTCGTCCTGGCCGGACCACTTCTCCGCATCGCAGCCGATGCACTTGCGGTTGTCGTGCCGGTAGATCGTCACGCCGATGCGGTCCTGGATGCGGTCGATCAGGGTCGGACGGATCCGCCGGCCGCCGTTGGCGAGCATGGAATAGGCGGTGACCATGCGCATCACCGTGGTCTCGCCGGCGCCCAGCGACATGGGCAACACGGGCAACAGGTCGTCGTAGACCCCGAAGCGCCGGGCATACTCGGCGATGAGCGGCATGCCGACATCCTTGGCGAGCCGAACGGTCATCAGGTTCTTCGAGTGCTCGATCCCGTAGCGGAGGGTGTGCGGGCCGCCGGACTTGCCGTCGTAGTTCGAGGGCGTCCACGCCTCCTGGCCGGGCCCGGCCTCGATGGTGATCGGGGTGTCGAGGACGATGGACGAGGGCGTGTAGCCGTTGTCCAAAGCCGCCGAGTAGACGATCGGCTTGAACGACGAGCCGGGTTGGCGCATCGCCTGGGTGGCGCGGTTGAACTCGGATTCGTCGTAGGAGAACCCGCCGACCATCGCATGAACGCGGCCGGTATTCGGGTCCATGGCGACGATGGCGCCGGACACTTCCGGCCGCTGGCGCAGGCGGAACTGGCCGCGTCCGCCCTCGAGCGCCTCGACATAGACCATGTCACCCGGCCGCAGGTTCGGCCGCCCCGCCCAGCGCATGCCATCGGGGGTGATCACGCCGGTATCGCGGTCCTTGGAGATCTGTCCCGAGGCCTCGCGTCGGGGCTGGAGGCCGACCTGGATGCCGCCCGCGCCCGAGCCGAGCACCACGGCGAGCCGCCAGGGGGCCACGTCGCCCAGCGCCGGCACCTCGGAGGAGGCCTGACCCCAGTCGCGCCCGGCGAGGTCGACATGGGTGACGGGCCCGTGCCAGCCATGGGCCTGATCGTAGCGGACGAGGCCATCGACCAGGGCTTTGCGTGCCCAGGCCTGCATCTTCGGATCGAGGGTGGTGCGCACGGAGAGGCCGCCCTCGTAGAGCTTCTTCTCGCCGTAGCGCTCGGAGATCTCGCGGCGGACCTCCTCGGTGAAGTAATTGGCGATGCTGCCGTTCGGGAAGGCGACGCGGGGGTTCACGCCGAGCGGCTGCTTCTTGGCGTTCTCCTCCTCCTCGCGGGTGATGTAGCCGTTCTCCCGCATCAGGCGGATGATCTCGTTTCGCCGGTCCAGCGCCGCCTGGGTCTTGCGATAGGGGTGATAGTTGTTCGGCCCCTTGGGCAGGGCGGCAAGGTAGGCCGCCTCATTGATTGTCAGTTCGTGGACGGACTTGCCGAAATAATCGAGCGCCGCTGCCGCCACGCCGTGCAGGTTCCTGCCCGGGACGATGGTGCCGAGGAAGATCTCGTTGAGGTAGAGCTCGAGGATCTTGTCCTTGGAGTAGGCAGCCTCGATGCGAAGCGCGAGCAGCGCCTCCTTGATCTTGCGGTCGTAGGTCTGCTCCGAGGAGAGCAGGAAGTTCTTGGCCACCTGCTGGGTGATGGTCGAGGCACCCTGCCGCTTGCCCGACTTGGCGTTCGTCAGGAAGGCGCGCACGATCCCCTCGGGGTCGATGCCGCCGTGCTTGTAGAAGTTCTTGTCTTCGGCCGAGAGGAACGCCGCGACGACGATCTTCGGCATCGCCTGGATCGGCAGGTAGAGCCGACGCTCGCGGGCATATTCGGCCAGCAGGGACCCGTCCGCAGCGTGGACACGGGTCATCACCGGAGGTTCGTAGTTGGCAAGCTGGGCGTGATCCGGCAGGTCCTGGCTGTACTTCCAGTAGAAGTAGCCAGCGAAAACGGCGCCGACGCAGAACAGCACCGCGCCGGCGCTGAACAGAATCCCGAAGAAACGAAGGATCAGACGCATCCGGTTTTCCGCTCGTCGCTAGCCCGGAACCGCGCCCGATCTCAGCGCATTCGTCTCCCGGACGCTGCCCTGGGGAGCAACACGAGGAGCCGCTTTGCAACCTCGTGGGCCGGGCATCCGAAGGCCCCGTATCCACACCGGATCTATGGTGAAACTGGGGCGATGGCCGCCGACCGGCGCATCCCCGCGCCCGGCTTCGAGATACTCGTGCGAGTTGCAAAGAACTGATCGACGGCTTTTGCCATCGAGCCGGTCACGCCGGCGCGCCATTCCGGATCCTGAAGCTTCTCCAAGTCACGCTTGCTCGACAGATAGCCGAGTTCGACGAGCACGCTCGGCACATCGGGCGAGCGCAGGACCACGAAACGCGCTTCCCGGTGGGGCTTCGTGCTCATCTCCATCACCGGGGCGAGTTGCCCCATGAGGTGCCGCGCGAAGCCCGACGAGAAGCCGCGGGTCTCCCGCAGGGTCAGCTCCTGCAGGATGTCGGCGATGTCCGGAGCCGCCTCGACGGCCTCGGCTCCGGCGGCGGCGTCGGCCCGGTTCTCGCGCTCGGCGAGCTTGGCTGATTCGCTGTCGGTGGCCTTCTCGGACCCGGTATAGATCGTGGCGCCGCGCACCTGGGGGGCCGATGAGATCGAGTCGGCGTGGATCGAGATGAAGAGGTCGGCCTTCGCCTCCCGGGCGATGTGCACGCGCTCGCCCAGGGGGACGAACACGTCCCGGTCCCGGGTCATCAGCACCCGGTAGCGGCCTGCGGCGTTCAGTTTCCCCGCGAGATCCTGCGCGAAGCCGAAGACGATGTCCTTCTCGAACACGCCGGTCGAGGCGATGGCCCCGGGGTCCGTGCCGCCATGCCCGGCATCGATGACGATGAGCGGACGCGGATCACCCTGGGTCGCCACGGCGGCGTGGGCGGGGGCGGGGTTCGGATCGGCGGAGGCGGCGGCCTTGCGGAACGTCTCCCGGTCGACCTTCGTGAGGGGGATCGTCATCAGCACCGCGCCGTCGCGGGGCCGGGTCACGGTGTCGATCCGGCCGATGGTGGCGGGCGAGGCGAGATCGATCACGATGCGGGAGCGGCCCGGCGCGAACAGCCCGTAGCGGAAGGACTGCACCACGCCGTCCCGGCGGCGTCCGGTCTCCGAATCGAGCTGGAAGTTCACCTCGGGCAGGTCGATCACTACCCGGTCGGGCCGTTCCATGACGAAGGCGCGGGCCTCCACCGGCTTCGACAGGGTGAGGGTCAGCTTGCTCTGGGATCCCTGGCTCGACAGGTCGGCCGCGATGGCGACCGCCGACGGGCGTGCGCCGTCCTGGGCACGCAGGGGCAGGGCGAACGCCAGACACGCGGCGAGGCCGATTGCGGCGGATCTGATCAGGTGTGCGCGGACAGGCATCGGACCATGTCGTCTCCCATGCGCCTGCATAGGCAATAGAAGCACGATGGTTAACCGAAGCTTTTCGCCGCGGGGTCGAACCCGCCGCCGATGTTGCGGTGACGCGACAGGCCGGCCACGGCTCAGCGGGGGCTGGCGGCGCGGCTCGCGGACAGGGCCAGGATACCCCAGCAGGTGAGGGTGGCGTCGGCGGCGCGCTGAAACTCGCCGATCTGCAGGCGGACGAAGTCGGCCATCGAGCGCGCGCCGGCCAGGGCGCGCATGTGCGCGGCGAACGCCTCGCCCTCGCCGATGACGTAGTTCATCACCGTCGTGCCGAAATGTCCGACACTATGAGGCGGGGCGGCGATGTCCGGCCGGCTCGGCGCGGGCGCCGGATGGTCGCCGACGGATTCGGGAAGGGCCTCAGGGAGCGGCCCATCGGTCATCACGATTTCCATCGCGATGGCGGGCGCCGCATCGGGCATCGCCAGGGCCGCGATGGGAGGGATAGCGGTGGGATCCAGCGCGTCCGCTGTTTGAACGGGCGCCTCGTGGGCAGAGAGCGAATTGAAAGCCGGATGATCGCCGGGGCCGGTGGCGGTCGTGGTCGCGTCCGCGCCCGGTGGCGCCACGGGGGGCTTGTGGGCGGACTTCGCGTTCCTCGGTCGACGCGGCTTGGACATCGCAGGGAAATCCCATCGCTCGTGATTCTCGCGAAGGGCGAGGTCGCCCCACGGAGCGCCGGCAGGCTGGGGCCGGCTTGCCGGCCGGGTCGAGCGGATCAGGGCCGGGCGGCGGTGCGCCCCCGGCACCGGGAGCGCACCAGAGAGGCCCGCCGGAGCGGGCCGGTTCGGTCAGCGGGCGGCGTTCTGCGCCAGGGCGCCGAATTCCTTGGCCTGCGACTGGAGCGTCGCGAACTGGCTGCGGACGAACTCGGACTGGACCTCGAGCGCCTCACGGAGGTCCCGGGTACGGACGAGCTTCTGGGCGTAGTCGAACGCCGCGCTGGCGTTGGTCTGCGCGTGATCGAAGCCCTTCGAGACGGCAGCGGTGAGCGTCGACTGGAAGGTGTGGCTGGCGGTCTGCATCTGCTCGCTGGCCTTGATGGCGTTCGCCATCATGCTGCCGACGGCGGTGCGCGCCTGATCCACGCTCTTCTCGGCGAAGTCGCGCATCTCGTTCGGGATCTCGAAATTCGGGGTCTGCATAGGGGTCTCCGACCAGATCGACATCGGGCGTCCGCCTTCAAGCTCCGCCCTCGACGCAGCGGGTTTATGTTGCGCTGCAATAAAAGTCAATTGGTCGCGGATACGGAATTGTTCTGCAGTTCCGCGCGTCCCAGCGCACCTCCCGCCAGCCATTGCAAGCGCCACGGGTAGAAGACGGCGCTGTCCGTCTGCCGGAGACTGCCATCGCATTTGACAGCATAGAGCTCGTTGCTCTGACGGGCGATACGCAAGACGCGATTACGCAGACAAGAGAAGCCAATGCAAGCTTGGCCGGCAACAAAACACCAGTTTGCGTGCTCATGGCCGGTTGCCGGGTTCAGGCAGGCTGGGCTGAACGAGGTGGCAACGGCTCTGTATGGTGCGATGCAGCAGAATGTCCGGCGCCGATGCTGCCATAGAGCGCCACAAGGCACCGGGCATGGGCGGACAGGTCAAGGGGTGCCTCGGCCCATCGTTGCCGAGCGGCGCGTCCCATCGCGGCCGCCCTCCCATCGTCCCGGAGGGCTGTGAAGGCTGGCACCAGGGCTTCTGCGTCGGGCGGGACGACGAAGCCGGTCTCCCCGTGGCGGACCTTCTCCGCGGCGCCCGAACGGTCCGACGCCACCACCGGAAGGCCGGCGGCGAGGGCCTCATAGACCGTCAACGGGCCGGTCTCAAACCAGCGGGACGGGGCCGCCAGGGCCCTCGCCCTATGGCGGAGAATCGCCCACACCTCCTCCGGCGTCCGCCAGCCCATCACCTCGACGCCGGGCATGGCGCGCAATTCGTCCTCAAGGGGGCCAGCGCCGACGAAAAGAGCCTTGAGGCCAGCCTTCCGGGCTGCCGCAGCGACGAGGTCCGCCCCCTTCTCCCGGGTGAGGCGCCCAACATAGGCGATGGCGTCTCCGCGGGCCGGATCGGCCGTCTCTCCCACGATGGGCCGGACCGGGTTGTCGATGCGGTGATGGGTGAGCGGAAGATGTCCGAGCATCCCGCCGATCCGCCCGAGGCTGGCATCGCACACATGGACGACATGCAGGGGCCTGCCCGCCAGGGCGCGGCCGAGGAGCCCGGTGCGGGCAACCCGGACCACTTTGTGCAGAGGGCTTCGCGGGTCGCAGGGCGCCGCGAGACACGCCCCCGACATCGGCCGCAGGCCGCAGGGCTCGCCCCGGTCGAAGCGGTAGTAGACGCCGTTCGGGCAGGCCAGGAAGTAGTCGTGCAGGGTCGCCACCACGGGGGCGCCGTGGCCGAACAGAACCGGCATGATCGCGGGCGAGAAGGTCCGGGTCCACTGGTGCAGGTGCAGGCAGGTGATGCCGGCGGGCAGCCCGACGAGGGCGGCGGCGAGGCGCCGCGCCGCCGTCCGGTGCCATAGCCCTGCGACGGCCCCCCGCACGGGGCCGAGGGACCAGATATCCGGTAGCGCCAGTTCAATCCGCGTGATCCCCGCATGGTTGAGGAAGGGATCGGCTTTCCCCGCAATGGCCTGGATATAGGTGACCTGCACCCCGGCCTCCGCGAGGCCCCGGGCCGATTCCAGGGCGACTTTCTCTGCCCCGCCGCTAGCGGTCGCGAATTCGGCAAGGATCACGACGTGCATGCAGCGCCCCCGTCTCGGGCTTTGATACTATTGATTGCAGGTTTACGCCGGATCAACTGATGATGGAGTAAGCCGGAGGGCGCATCACCGCGCCGGGGGTTCGTTCGTGCAGATCGTCCTTGTCGCCGACCACGCCGCCATCAATGGCGGGCAGGCCAAGGTCGCGATCGAATCGGCCCTCGGGTTGGCGTCGCGCGGCTACGACGTGACTCTGTTCGCCGCCTGCGGTCCGGTCGATGCCCGGCTGGAGCCGGCGGGGATCCGGGTGGTCTGCCTCGGGCAGGACGACGTCACCACGACGCGCAACCCCCTGGCCTTCGCGGCGCAGGCGATCTGGAACGGGCACGCTGCCGACGCCCTGGCCCGGGAGCTCGCCCGCTACGAGGTCGGCGCGACGCTGGTCCATGTCCACGCCTTCGCCAAGGCCCTTTCGCCCTCGATCGGCCGGGCTTTGCGGGCCGCGGGGCATCCGTGCCTCTATACGATGCACGAGTTCTTCCTCGTCTGCCCCACCGGGGGTTTCTACGATTACCGAGCTGGGGCGATCTGCCACCGGACGCCGATGTCGGCCTCCTGCATCGGCACGAACTGCGATGCCCGAAGCTACCCGCGCAAGGTCGCCCGGATGATCCGCCATGTCGGACTGTCCCATGTCGCGCGGCTGCCACAGCTGTTCGAGCACGTCATCACCATCAGCACCCTCCAGGAGAGCGTGGTGCGGCCCCTCCTGCCGCCCGGCACGGTGATGCACCGGGTGGACAACCCGGTCTCCCTCGCCCAGGCGCCGCTCCAAGAGGGGGCGCCGGGCGACTTCCTGTTCGTCGGGCGGATCTCCACGGAGAAGGGCGCGCCGATCTTCGCCGAGGCCGCCCGGCGGGCGGGGGTGAAGGCGGTGTTCGTGGGCGACGGCCCCGACCGCGATGAGCTTGCGGCGCGTTATCCCGAAGCAGTCATGCTCGGCTGGCGCGATCCGGCCGCGGTCGCCGACCTGATGCGCGGAGCTCGGGCGCTGGTCTTCCCGAGCATCTGGTACGAGGGACAGCCGCTCACCGTGCTCGAGGCGCTTGCCTGCGGCACGCCGGTCATCGTCAGCGATGCCTGTGCCGGGCGGGAGGCGGTAGTGGACGGCGAGACGGGCTATTGGTTCCGCTCCGGCGACCCGGAGGCCCTGGCCGCTCATCTGCGCCGCCTCACCGACGACGCCCTGGCCGCTCGGATGGGCCGGGCCGCCCACGACCGTTACTGGACGGCCCCGCTCACCCTCGACACCCATCTCGACCGGCTGGGCGCCGTGTACGACACGGTGATGCGCCCCGCCGCGGCCCGCCGCCGGGCAGCAGCGGGCCAGAGGTCGCCAGCGCCGATGGCGGTGTGATCCCGTGACGAAGGAGGCCCGAATCGGTGCGGTGTTCGGAAACACCGGGCGCGCCTCGCGTTGATGGGCACCCGCACCGCACCCGGTGCTCCCGTCACACAAGGGATCGACCCATGGCCGACGAGACCGAAAAGAACCACGATCAGGCCGGCTTTCAGCAGGGCAGCGCCAAGCCCGGCGACAAGCATCACCCGGAGAACAAGCAGGAGAAGATGGGCGAGCGCCTCGACGAGGCCCTCGAGGAGACGTTCCCGTCGAGCGACCCGGTCTCGGTGAAGATCACGAAGTAGAGTTTTTCGTCTTTCCGTCTTCGCATTCGCGATGGCGGAAGGCGACTCTACCAGCCAAACCCGTCATTGTGAGCGAAGCGAAGCAATGCAGGGAAGCGCTCAGTTTAGAGGCGTCCCGCCACACTGGATTGCTTCGCTTCGCTCGCAATGACGGTGGGCGGTAAGACCGGGCGGCACAGCGCCGCCCGGGCCGAAAACCCTACGCCGCGTCGAGCAGACGGCGGGCGATGACCTGGGCCTGGATCTCGGCGGCACCCTCGAAGATCGAGAGGATGCGGGCGTCGCAGAGCAGGCGGCTCACCGGGTATTCCAGGGCGAAGCCGTTGCCGCCGTGGATCTGCAGGGCGTTGTCCGCCGCTGCCCAGGCGACACGGGCGCCGAGCAGCTTGGCCATGCCCGCTTCAAGGTCGCAACGCCGGCCCTCGTCCTTCCGCCGGGCGGAGAAGTAGGTGAGCTGGCGGGCGATGTTGATCTCCACCGCCATCATCGCGAGCTTGTCGGCCACGCGCGGGAAGTTCACCAGCGCCTTGCCGAACTGCATCCGTTCCTCGGCATAGCGCAGGCCGGCATCCAACGCCGCCTGGGCCACGCCGATGGCGCGGGCCGCCGTCTGGATCCGGGCGGACTCGAAGGTCTGCATCAGCTGGGCGAAGCCCTTGCCCTCGACCTCGCCGAGGAGGTTCGCCGCCGGGACGGCGAAGTCCTCGAAGGCGAGCTCGTACTCCTTCATGCCCCGGTAGCCGAGCACCTCGATCTCGCCGCCGGACAGGCCCGCCACCGGGAACGGATCCTCGTCCGTGCCCCGGGGCTTCTCGGCGATCAGGAGGGACAGGCCTTTGTGACCCTTCTCCTCCGGGATCGTGCGCACCAGCACCGTCATGATATCGGCGCGGACGGGGTGGGTGATCCAGGTCTTGTTGCCGGTGATCTTCCACGTATCCCCCTCCTTCACCGCGCGGGTGCGCAGGGAGGCGAGGTCCGAACCGGTATTCGGCTCGGTGAAGACGGCGGTGGGCAGGATGTCGCCGCTGGCGATCTTGGGCAGGAAGCGCTGCTTCTGCTCCTCGGTACCGCCGCACAGGATCAGTTCGGCGGCGATCTCCGAGCGGGTGCCCAGCGAGCCGACGCCGATATAGGCCCGGGACAATTCTTCCGAGACCACGCACATGGCCGCCTTGGGCATGCCCATGCCGCCGTATTCCTCGGGGATGGTCAGGCCGAACACGCCGAGTTCCGCCATCTTCTCGATGACCGACATCGGGATGTAGGCGTTCTGCAGGTGCCACTCGTGGGCGTGGTCGGCGACCTCGGCCTTGCCGAACCGTCGCATCTCGGAGCGGATCGCCTCCATGTCCTCGTCGAGGCCGGAATTGCCCACCGTCGCGGCGCCGCCGCCGTCCCGCATCCGGGCCACCAGGGCGGCCCTGTTCTCGGGCGTGTTGCCCTCGGCGATGAGGGTCTCGACCGCTTCCGTGCGGTACTCGGCCACCTCCTTGGCGGACAGGCCCAGGGAGCCGATGGGGCGCACGATCTCGCCCTGGCTCATGGGGATGCCGGAGAAGATCTGGTCGAGATATTCGCCGGCGCCGATGCGGACCAGCAGTTCCTCGGTCTCGCCGAACTTGCCCTCGGCCGTCAGGCGCTCGGCATAGTCGCCGAGTTCGCTCACGGCCTCGGCGTAGGTCGAGAGCCACGCGAGGCCGTGGGCGGCATGCTGGTGTGCTTCGAGCTTTCCGGCGTCGATCCGTCCGTCGGCGCCGATGATGCGGGCGCGGACGCGGCGCACGGCCTCGTCGCTCAGTCGCTTGGCGGTCTGGCCCGCGGCCTTGGTCGTGGCGACGAGATCGAAATCTTCCGTCTGGATGGCGGGGGATGCGGACATGGCATACTCTCGCTTCTGGCGTCTGTTATGGCGACCCTTCTAACCGTTCCGCGGCCCACACCGAAATAGATTCGATTGCCGGACGCTTGAACCAAAGTTCAAGACGGTCTCAGTGCTTCACTTCGCACCGGGTCTTCACGTAGGCGCCATCCTCGCCGTGGAATCCGGAGCTGGCGGCAAGGACCGGGCCCTGGACCAGACATTCCTGCAGGGAATGCGCCGGCCCCGTGATGACGTCGAGGGCGGTGTCGCGGGAGCAATCCTGCCCCTGCACCGAGGCGGCACAAATCAGAGCGACGACGAGAACCGTATTCATGCCCGTTCCCCCACTGCGCCCGATACAGGGCGACTGGGATGAAGCGGCGAGTACGGTCCAACGTTCCGTGCCTTGCTGACGCAGGCGAGCCTCCCCGATCCCCGCAGGTAAGGAGGGGTAAGCCCGCTCACACCTGTTTGGCCAAGCCGGGCAGGTCGGCCCCGGCCTCGATGTCCGCGGCGGAGGGGAGGCGGTTCTCGCCGAGGAGGTGCAGGAAGGCGGTAAAAGCTGTGTTGCGGCCGATGCTGCAGGCGGCCGTCGCCTTGCCGTCCTTCACATAGAAGGCAATGAAATCGAGGGCCGCGGGATCACCCTGCATGACGATCCGATCGAACTCGGGGGCGTAGCCGCCATAGTCGAGGCGCTTGTCGCCCTGGTTGCTCCAGAAGAACGGCGCTCCGGAGAAGGCGCCGGTCTCGCCGAGGATGGCGTGGGCGACATGCGTGCCGTGCTGCTCGGCAAGGCGCCAGTGCTCGATCCGGGCCTTCAGACCGCTCGTCGCCTCCGGGAAGGCGGCGATGTCGCCGGCGATCCACACGGAGTCGGCGATCTTGAGGTCGGCCCCCACGGGGAGGCCGCCGCTGTCGTCGGCCTCGATACCCGCGACGATCCCGGTCTCCGGCTTCGCGCCCGCCCCCACGAGGACGAGGTCGGCGGGAAGGCTGCGGCCGTCCTCGGTCTCGACCGCCTCGACCTTTCCGTTGCCGGCAATCTGGGCGACGGAGCCGGTCTCGAACGCCACGCCGTTGCCGGCATGATACCGCTTGAGGGCGGCGCCCACCTCCTCGCCGAAGCGCTTGGCGAAGGGCACCTCTTCCCGTGCCAGCACCGTCACGGTGAGGCCACGCTTCGTCAGGAAGGCCGCGGCCTCCATGCCGATGAAGCCGGCGCCGATCACCACCACGCGCTTGGCCTCGCCCGCGGCCTCGCTGACCCGGACGGCGTCGTCGAGGCTCCGCAGGGTGAATACGCCCTCGCGCTCCTTGCCGGGAAAGTCGGGCATGACGGCCCGGCTGCCCGTGGCCACGAGGATCGCGTCGGCGTTCAGGGTCCGCCCGCCGGCCAGGGTCACAGTCCGGGTCGCCGGATCGACCCGCTCGACCTCGGCGGTCATCCGCTCGACGCCGTTGGCCTGTGCGAAATCGGGCTCGATGAGCGTCTTCTCGGGGGGCGTCGGCTTGGCCAGGAACTGCTTCGACAGCTTCGTCCGGTCGTAGGGCGGGTGCGATTCCCGGCCGACCAGAGTGATCGTGCCGGCGTAACCCTCCCGGCGCAGGGTCTTCACGCAGGCCACCGCCGCCGCCCCAGCCCCGACGATGAGGACGCTGCGGATGGCGGTTGTGGCGGTCTTGCGCGTCTCCGGCTCCGGCGAGAGGGTGGCGATCGCCTCCGCTCCCTCGACGCGGACAGGGTAGCGGGTCAGCCCGTCGAGGGCCGGGGGTTCTTCCAGGCTTCCGTCGGTGAGGGCGAAGGCGGCCTTGTGCCAGGGACAGTAGAGCCGTTCGCCGCAGATCTCGCCCTTTGCGAGGGGGGCTCCCAGGTGCGGACACTTGGCCTGGAACGCTCGCACGCCTGAGGCGTCGCGAACGAACAGCACCTTGTCCTCCCCGGCCGAACCCTCGGCCATGCCTCCCATCGGTATCGCGTCGAGGGCGAGGCGGATCTCGGTTCCGGGCATGGCTGGCGTCACTCCTGCCGGGCGCCCCTGCGCCCCGGGCGGACAAGTCGCTCGGGCCGTTCCGGTTGCCGGGCGCGACGTTCCGGTCCTTCAGCCGCGGTTCGCCACCGCCACGCCGAGGGCCGCCACCGCCATGCCTCCCACCTGCATCCCGGTCAGCGTCTCGCCGAACAGGACGTAGCCGAGCGCGGCCGAGACGGGGGGCACGAGGAAGAACAGGGAGGCGACGCCGGCCACGGCACCCCGGCGGATCAGGTAAAGGAACAGCAGCACCCCCGTCACGGAATTGACGAGGATCGCCCAGGCGAGGCTCAGCCACAGGGGTGCCACGGGGTCGAACCTGCCGTGGCCGAGCAGGAGGGCCACGGGGGCGGCACAGGCGGTGCCGCCGAGGAACTGGAGGACGGCGTTCGCCAGGAGGTCCCCACCGCCGCCCGTGCGCTTCTGCCAGAGGGTGCCGAGGGTCAGGGCGACAACGGAGCCGAACGAGATGGCGAGTGCCCCGGCCGGGATCCCGGAAGGATCGGTCGCCCCGAGCTTCGGGGCGAGCACCAGTCCGGCGCCGAGGAACCCGAGTCCGATTCCCACCGCCCGCCGCCGGCTGACCCGCTCGCCGAGGAGCGGTCCGGCCAGGGAGGCGGTGAGCAGCGGCTGGAGGCTCCCCACCAGGGCGGCAATTCCCGCAGGCAGACCGAGCCCGATGGCGATGAAGGTGCCCGAGAGGTAGACCCCCTGCATCAGGAACCCGGCGACGAGGGGCCCCCGCCAGCCGCTCCATCCCGCCGGGAAGCGCGCCCCTGCCGCCACGGCGATGATCCCTAGGATCAGCGCAACGCAGCTGAACCGGAGGGCGGTGAAGAGCAGCGGGTCCGCATGCGGTACGGCCGCCCGGGCCGAGATGAAGCCCGTCGACCAGATCAGGACGAACAGGCGCGGCACGAGGCCAGCGGCGAGCGAGGGCTCGGTGGGGGGACGCGACGGACTCACAGGCGCTCGCTGGACGGAGGGCGGCAGGCCCACCACCGCCAAACATGGCCGTTCCGTTCTGGCAACCGCCGCATCCATTCGACCTGCGCATCGCGGCGTTGCACGAAGGCGTCACCCTGTGGCCAAAGGCTCGAGTCGGGGCATGCGGCGTTGACGGGGGCTGCCTCGCCCCGCCATCGACGGCGCGGTGATGCGGAGAGGGCGTTCCGAACCCGTGAACACAGTTCGCAAAGGTCTCGGCATCGCAGGGCTCGCCGCGCAGCGGTTCGTCTCCCATGACGGCTGGGCGATCGCCAGCCACATCGCCCTCTCGATCCTGACGTCCCTGTTCCCGTTTTTGATTCTCCTGGCGGCGCTCGCTGGCCTGTTCGGCACCGCGTCCCTCGCGGACGAGGCCGGCACGCTGATCTTCGAGGCATGGCCCCGGGAAATCGCCTCGCCCATCGTCTCGGAGGTCCACCGGGTGCTCACCACCCAGCGCGGGGGCGTGCTGACCCTGGGCGCCCTGTTCGCCCTCTACTTTTCCTCGTCGGGCGTCGAGAGTCTCCGGGTTGGGCTCAACCGCGCCTATGGGCTGCGGGAGAGCCGGCCCTGGTGGCTGACCCGCCTCGAATCCATCGGCTACGTCGTCTGCGGCGCCTTCGCGATTCTGGCCTTCGCCCTTCTGGTGGTCCTCGGACCGCTGATCTGGAGCCGGCTGATCCTCGTGGCGCCGGGGCTCGAACCCCTCGGGTTGACGGTCGCCATCGGGCGGATCGCCGTCACCGCCCTCCTGCTGGCCTTCGTGCTGGTCATCGCCCACAAGTTCGTGGCGGCCGGGCGCCGGTCCATCGCCTCGGTCCTCCCGGGCATCGCCGTGACCCTGGTCCTGTGGTTCCTCGCCGGCCTCGGCTTCGGATTCTACCTCGAGCGCTTCTCCAACGCCTACGCCTCGACCTATGGCGGCCTCGCCACGGCGATGGTGTTCCTCGTGTTCCTCTACTGGCTCGCCGCGATGTTCCTGTTCGGCGGCGAGATCAACGGCACCGCCATCGCCGCCCGCCGCAGCCAGCTCCAGGCGCGGATGCGGGCGCGACAGGCTGCCGCGCTGGAACGATCGGGAGAAGCAGCCCGAACCGCTCCGCCGGTTTGACCGCACCCGCCCGGGCCGGCTAGCCCTTCGTCACGAGGACAACCGAGGGTTGATATGCGGGATGATGACAATGCCGGTCTCGACGGTCTCATTCCGTCGCACCTGTCGCGGCGGGGCTTCGTGATGACGAGCCTGATGAGCGGCCTGACGCTGGCCACGACCCGCGTCGAGGCGCAGGTGATCCACACCGATGCCGAGGGGATCGAGGCCGGGGAGGTGGCGATCCCGGCGGGCGACGGGCCGATGCCCGCCTACAGGGCCGTGCCGAAGGGCGAGGGCCCGTTCCCGGTGGTCCTCGTCGTCGAAGAGATCTTCGGGGTCCACGAGTACATCAAGGACATCTGCCGCCGCCTCGCCAAGGCTGGCTACTGCGCCGTGGCGCCGGAACTCTACGCCCGCCAAGGCGACCTCTCCAAGATGACAGACGTGAAGCAGATCATCTCCGAGGTGATCTCCAAGACGCCCGACGCGCAGTGGATCGGCGACCTCGACGCGACCGTCGCCTGGGCGACCACCGCCGCGAAGGGCGATGCCGGACGCCTCGCCGTGATGGGATGGTGCCGGGGCGGCCGGGCGGTCTGGCTCTATGACGCGCACCGGACCGATCTGAAGGCGGCTGTGGCCTGGTACGGTCCTGTCGGTGGCGAGCGGACGGCGATCCAGCCGCGGACTGCCGGCGACGTGGCGGGCGAGATCCACGCACCGCTCCTTGCCCTCTATGGCGGGGCGGATACGGGGATCCCGGTGGCGTCGGTGGAGGAGGCCCGGGATGCGGCCAAGGCCGCGGGCAAGAGCGTCGAACTCGTGGTTTATCCCGAGGCCCCCCACGGGTTCCACGCCGACTACCGCCCGAGCTACCGGAAAGACGCGGCCGAGGACGGCTGGCGGCGGGCGCTGGCCTTCCTCAAGGCGCACGGCGTCTAACGGGGGATCACTGCTATAAGCGGCCATCCCCCGCTGATTGCAGTTCTGCACTTGGCTGCCACAAAGTCGTCCAGGCGTTCCACGTCTGCTGTGTTCGGAATGACACGGCCCTATGCAGTCGAGTGTGCGATGAAGCAGGGAGGATCTGTGCCTGCGCGGGTCCGGTGGGTGCGACGAACCTTTCGATGAACCGATCGCCGCGTCCGCCGTTCAGACCTAGTGGATAAGCGGCTCGATGAGCGACGCGCGACAGCCTGGACGAAAGCCCGTCATTCTCGTCGTGGAGGATCAGCCCGACGAGCGCTTTCTCGCGGCCACTTTGCTGGAGGATACCGGCTTTACGGTCATCGAGGCAGAAACCGCCGACCGGGCCCTGTCCATCCTCAACGACCGGGCGGATGAGGTGAGCGTCGTCTTTTCGGACGTGCGGACGCCGGGTCCCATCGGGGGGTTCGAGCTCGCTCGGATCATCGGTGTCACATGGCCGAGGGTGCGGGTGTTGCTGACCTCCGGTGATGCCGGCGACCAGCCGAGTGACCTGCGCGTGTCGGCGACGTTCATCCCGAAACCCTGGCGCGCCGAAGACATCCTGGCCTGGGTGCAGGAGGCGGCGGGACGTCCGCCGAATGCCGGTGGCCCTGAGATCATCGGCCCTCCCGGCAAGTTCCAGCAGCAGGTGTGAACGGCCCGGCAGCGCGCCGGACATGGTCCAATGCGGGAGATGATCGTGCAACTTTCGGACCGATCCCGCGTTCGTGACTTTCCCTCAACGCATCGTGCCGCGAGCGGCCAATCCAGTCTCCGATCGAATGCCATGAACGTCGTCGCCGAAAACCATGCTGACTCCCTCGGATGCTTCAGGGATCGATCCCGGGACGGGCTGGTCGCGGCGGTGATCGGCGATGTGCTGCGCGACAACATCGACACGGAGGGGAACGCGATGCCAGAAAGGCTGCTCGCGCTCCTGGACAGGCTCGACGGTGCCCAGCCGGACTCCGCGGCCTCCTGAGACCGGTCGCCCCGGCTCCATCGCCAAACACCGCGAATCTGTTATGGGGACAACCACCGGTACGACCCGGCCTGGGGATATCTTCCGATCGAGGCCGCCATGCGTTTGAAAGTCCTCCGTGCGACGCTCGCTGCGGCCTTCGTGGCTGCTTCGTGCGCTGCCCAGGCGGCCAGCCCTCCTGCCCAGCCCAGCGAAGGGCCTGGCGGCGTCGGGGATCGCAAGGTGACGATCGTGAAGCGGGCTTTGGGCCGCCCGAGCGCGCCGACCTACGCCTTCTATGCCGCCGGATCCGCGCCTGAGGCCGGCCGGCCCGTGGCGGTCTTCCTTCACGGGTGGGGGGCGGTGAACCCGCAGAGCTACGGCGCCTGGATCGACCATCTCGCCCGGCAGGGCTGGCTCGTGCTGTTCCCCCGCTTCCAGGAAGTGAACCGGACCAAACCCTCCGACGCGCCTGCTGTGGCCGAGGCGCTGGTCAAGGCCGCCTTCACGGAGATCGCCGGGGACCAGGAGGCGAAGCCCGATACCGGGCGCGTCGCGATGATCGGCCACCTCGCCGGGGCGCCCCTGGCAATGGACCTCGCCGCATCGGCCGCGAAGGAAGGTTCGCCCGTTCCGAAGCTGATCTTCGCGGCGACGCCCGGCGGCATCGCCAGCGGGCCGAAGTCCCGCGGCATCCCCCTGGACGGCCTGGACAGGATCGCCCCGGAGACTCTGATCGTCGCGATGGTCGGCGACAAGGATGCCCGCGCGGCCGACCTCGCCTCGCGCCGGCTCCTGCGCGAGGCGAGCGCCGTCCCCTCCGAGCGCAAGCTCTTCGTCCGCGCCCTGTCCGACGACCACGGCTTCCCCGCCCTGACCGCCACCCTTGCCGCGCCCGCCGGCCTCGATACCGCCTTCGACGCGGGGGCGATCAAGATGCCGCCCGAACCCAAGGATGCGCCCAAGCCCCCGCCGTTCCGCTGGTCGGCCGAGATGGCCCTCACCGGCGAACAGCAGACGCTGGTCTCGCAGATCAACATCGCCCGGGCCGACGCCCTCGACTATCTCGGTTTCTGGAAGACTTTCGACCTCGCCGCGGCCGCGGCCTTCTCGGGGGCGGACGCCGTGTCGTTGAAGGGCAACCCGCGTCTTGCGGATATGGAGCGGTGGAGCGACGGCTGGCCGGTGAAGCGCCTCGCGGTGGAGGTTCCCAAGCCGACAAAGGCTCCGGCCGTGGCGAACGGTGCCGAGGTGGGCCGGCACTGACCCCCCCCCCCTGGCTACTGGCCCAGGCTTTGCTAAGCTTTGCCGGCACGGCGGCCTGCGCCGACCGTGCGTGAACGCGCACCGAAGGGGACGCGCCATGCCGGAATTCGTCGCCACGCTCCTCGCCGCCGCCGCTTTCTGCCTCACGCTGATGTTGCTCAACGCCGCGACGCGGTGGCTGCTGGAGGCGCATCTCGGCCCGCAGATCCTCTGCGAGAACAGCGTCCTCCAATACGGGAGCGCCCTCGTCGCCGCCCGGGCCGCCTATCGCCGGGCGCCGCAGCGCCACGCCGAGGGGTAGGGTTCCCCTCTCCCCGCCTGCGGGGAGAGGCCCACGGACGCCTTGTCGTGTCCGTGGGGAGCGAAGGCGAAGCCGGAGCGGCGGTGAGGGGGCCGGACGGACGAGACTCCTCCGGCATCCCCGCCCTCACCCCCGGCTGCCGCCTCGCCGCGCCGACGACGGGGTCGTCGCGGCCCTCTCCTCGCAAGACGGGGAGAAGGGAAGCCGCCTTGGATGCCCGACCCTCTTTCGAGCGTTCAGCGCAGGAAATCGCCGAAGGCTCGGGGGCCGTTGCCGGTGGCAACCTTTTCCACGGTCTTGAGGCTTCCCGCGTCGATCACCGTGAGCCGGTTGTCGCCCCAGTCGGCCACGTAGAGCCGGTTCGTCGCCGGATCGGCGGCGATTCCCTCCGGATGGTCGCCGACATCGATCTCGGCCAGGGGCTTGAGCGTCGCGAGATCGAAGGCGGTGACGCTGTCCGCATACTGGTTGGTGACGAAGCCGCGCCCGTTCAGGAGAGCCACGACATACGGCCGCTTTCCGGTGGGGACCCGGCCGACCTCCTTCCCCGCCGCCACATCGATCACCGACACGTCGTCGCCCGTGACATTGGCGGTGTAGGCCCGGCCGGCCGCGGCATCGAGGGTGATGCCGAAGGGGTGGTGCCCCACGGGGATGACCGCCGTTTCCCGCCGAGTGCTCGCATCCACCACGGAGACCGTGTCGGCCTCGCGGTTGGCGACGTAGAGGGTCTTCCCGTCCGGGCTGACGGCGATGCCGGAGGGCGAGCGGCCGACGGCGATCTCGCCGTCGGCGGTGAGGGCGCCGTCCCGTTCGGTGAGGACGAAGATGCGGCTGCCGTACCAGTCCGCAACGTAGACTTTGCCGCCACGGGGGTCCGCCGCCACACCGAGGGGGCCGCCGGGAAGGGGGATCTCCGTCAGCACCGTGCCGGCATCGAGGTCGAGGACGGCGAGGCCGTGGCCCTCGGGCCGGGTCACGTAGGCCCGGCTCCGGTCCGGCGACAGGGCGATTCCCGCCGGCGCCCCGTCCACGGGGATGCGGCGCACGACCCTGTCGGCGGCGAGGTCGATCACCTCGACGGCATTCGCCAATTGCACCGTCACGATGGCCTCCCGCGCCGGCCCTGCGGAGGCCGGCACGAGGGACGCGATCAAGGCCAGAAGCCCGGCGGCGGGCGCCGGGCTCAAGCGAGGACGGCTCAAGAGCCCTTCTCGACCTTGCTCTTCAGGTTCTGCAAGCTGGCCTTCACCCAATTGCTCACGCCCTTCTCGGACGCCTCGTCGTTCAGGTCCGGCGGCGGATCGTTGTTCATGTAGCCGCGGTAGAAGGCCGACTTCCATTCCACCTTCGACTTGCCGTCGCCCGCCGGCTCAACGGTGATGGTGCCGGAATAGTCGTTGGCAGGAAGGTCCTTCACATCGACCTTGTCGATGTAGAACATGAACAGCTTGTCGTCCGGCTTATATTTGCCGCCGGTCTCGTTGATCGTGTCGCCGTTCTTCAGCGTCAGGACACGCTTGGACTTCGACGGATCGTCGCCCTGGGTCTCCGTCTTGGTGACGTTCTCCAGCCAGCTGGCATCTTTCCAGTCGCCGACCACGGCCCAGACCTTGTCGGCGGGGGCGTTGATCTCGATCGACTCGGAGACCTTGCGCCGCGTCGGCCCGTGCGCCTGCGCGGTGACCGCCACAAGCGCGGCGACGGCCGCCGTCGCCAGGGTGATTTTTCTCATATCCGCTCTCTCCTCCCGCTACGCGCGGTTCACCCGGCCGAGGATGCGGGCGTCCGGCCCCAGGGCCGCGGCGACCTTGTCCTCGATCCAGTCCCAGGCCTCGCGCTCCCGCGGACCGGCCGTCTTGCCGATCGCGATGGCGAGATAGGTCATTTCGCTCAGGATCTTCTCCGGATCCAGCATGTGCAGCCGGGTCGACAGCACCGCCGCTTCCACGACGGCGGCCTGGGCCCGGTTGTAGCCGATGAAGGGCGCATGCGCAGCCAGATGGCGGATGTGGGTCCGGTATCGGGGGCGCTTAGGATCGTCCTCCACCGCCACCACCTCGAACTCGGCATGGCCGAAGCTGTCCGCCAGCCGGCGTCCCGGGATCGCCGCGCAGGGCTCGGTCGGCCAGTCCCGGCGCCCGGTGACGGCCCCGGCGATCACCCGGATGTCCCGGGGGCTGGAGGCCGCGAAGAACGGGCTTGCGGTCAGGTTCTCGATGGTGGGCGAGGGCCGGAAGGGGGCCAGGACATAGGCCTCCGCTTCCGCGACACCGTCCTCCCGGATCAGGCCGAAGGGCACGAGGTGGAGCGCGCCTCCGGGCGAGACCGTGGTGACGATCGTCTCGAGGATCAGCGGCATCGCCTCACGCCTCGTCGGCGGGGACGACGCGGCCGCAGACGAGCCGCGGCTGCGAGCGCGGCGGCTCGGGGTCGGCCTGCGTGGCGGAGATCGTCTCCGGTGCAACCGCGTCCCGCTCGGGCGCGCGGGCGTCGCGGGTGCCCGGTGGCGGCGCGCCGGGACCGGAATGCTTGGTATGGCCGGCCTTCTTGAAGGCGGTGGTGTCCTCGTCCGGCGCGTCGGCGGCCGACCCCCAGTCGAGGGGCTCGTCCTGCACGTAACGCTTGCCGAGCCGCCACGCCGTCTCTGCCTTGGCGAGTTCCGCGCCGAGGTAGAAGGCATGGGCCCCGTCGCTCTGAACGTCGAGATCCGGAAAGAAGGCCATCGCGTCGGTGCCGACCCTGTGGATGTCGCGGTTGTAGACGTGGATCCCGTCCTCGGCCACGGCGATCCGGTAGTTCGGGTCGCGGACCTCGGCGGCGGCCAGGGCGAGCTCTTCCGGGGTCTGCACGAAGGGGCGCTTGTCGTGGAGGGACAGCAGCGCCCGCCCGTAGCCCTTGGGCAGGGCCGCATCGCCCTTCGCGGCGTACATCACCCGCCGGGCGGCATCGTGCTCCTCCACCGTGCGGCGGGTGTGGTTCGAGACCTGGACGATGAGCACGTTGCGGATTGCCAGCTCCGAACACATCCCCATCAGCAGGGCGGTGACGCCGAGGCTGTCGGCCTCCGTGAGTTCAGTGAGGTTGCCGGTGCCCATCATCATCTCGATGTCGGGCCAGCGGGCGCGGGTCTCCCGGTAGCGGGCGATGGAATCCACGAGGCCGTGGTGGATCGGCTCCAGGATCGGATCCGCCAGGAATGGCCGCCCGGCCTCCCGCATCCGGGTGATCGCCCGGTCGAGGGAGGGCAGGTCGTCGGGCCTCGTCGGCACGAGGACCGGCACTGCGCCGGTCTCGAAGGCGAGGTCGAGGGTGTCCTCGTTGAGGCTGAGGAGGAAGTCGGCCCCCGCCTTCGCGCCCCGGGAAAGTTCGTCGCGGGAAAAGGAATCGACGCTGACCTTCAGCCCCGCGCCCTTCAGCGCCCTCACCGACGCCTCGAGATGGGGGAAGGGGGTGTCCGGCAGGCCCCCGAGGTCGATCACGTCGGCGCCCTTGGCGGCGAGGCTGAGCCCCTTGGCCAGGATCTGCTCCGGCGTCATCTTCGAGGCATCGACGATCTCGGAGAAGATCCGCACGTCGTAGCCCGACAGGTCGAGGGTGCGTCCGGACAGGCCGAGCCAGGCCGGCAGGTCGACGATCTCGTCGGGGCCCCGCTCGACGGGCAGGCCGAAATGGGCGGCGAGGGCGTCCGGGTTTGCCCGGCAGCGGCCCGGCAGGATGATCCGGGTCGCGCCCTCGGGAAGCTCGATCCGGCGCTTGATGATCTCTTCGGTCATCAGCGCGGCGACCTTCACGCCGGCATCCGCAATGCTCCAGCGGAAACGATCGGGGAGGCTCGCGGCGATCTTCTCCAGCCGCGGCCGGGCGAGGCGGCCGGTGACGAAGACGAGATGGTCGCCGGCGACGGGCCCGGTCGTGGGATGATCGGGCGTGCTCATGCCGCCTCCCTGCGCCGGATCGGGACGGGGCCGCCCGGCCCCCAAATCGTGATGGCTCCGCTGAAGCAACGCGCGAAGTCTGGGAAGGCGGCATCCACGAGGCCGATGCGCGACAGGGTATGCGCGTCGCAGCCGCGTGGGGCGTCGGCGGATTTGACCAAAGTGCAGGCCGGTGCGCCGATCCGCGACGCGAGCCAGAGGGCGAGGCTATCGGACGTGACATCCCAGGTCTCGGGGATATCGGGGTGGCCATCGCAGAGCAGGGCCGGATCCCAGACGAGGACCATCTCCGGCGACGTGTCGTCCCAGGGGGCGAGGGATGTCACGAGGCAGGGCTCGATGGCCCGGAACCGGGCCGCCGTCGCGCCCATCGCGCCGAGGGCGCGGCGATGGGCCTGCGCATCGGAAAAACCTTCCTCCCGCTGAGCGGCCCGCACGGCGTCGGCATCCGGCCCGCCGCCGGGCACGACCACGCAGGGTCCTTGCCCCCCGTCCGCGAGCTCTGCCAGCACGGCGCTCAGTCGCGGCGGGTCTGCAAGGAGGCTGCCTCCGATCTTGACGACAGCCCTCACGCCGCGTCCTGCGCATGGGGGCGGAGCGCCCGCACCGCCTCGGCGACGCGGAGGGGGTCGATCCCGTTCGTGCGGTCGAAGCCCCGGCAGAGGCCACCCCGGAAGCCGAGATAGTCCGGCCCCGCGGCCGAGAGCGTGGCGATGTCGCCGATCCTGAGGGAGCCGGCGAGGCCGCAGAGCATGGAGCGGGCGCGGCAGGACGCGGCGAAGGCCGCGAGCGCATCCGGCCCCAGGAGATCCGGCAGGCGAACGCCCTGCTTGCCCGCGGTGTCGATCATCGCCCCCGCGAAGCCTGCCGCGTGCAGGGCCGGCACGCAATGGGCGCCCGGCTCGTCCTCGGCGAACAGCACGGCGATCACCCGGCCGGGCACGGCCTTCGCGATCCGGGCGAGGCGTTCCGCATCGCCCCACTCGGCGCGGATCACCCCGTGCTTCACCCAGCGCGCCCCGCTGCGGGCTAGGGCCGCGAGGCTTTCGGGGGAATCGGCCACGGCACTCGTCTCGACGCCCTGGCCCGGCAGGCGGGCCATGATCGCGGCGACCACCTCCGGGGCGAGGGCGCCGAGCGCCCCCCGTGCGGGATCCTTGGCGTCAATCAGGTCGGCACCGGCGAGCAGCGCCGCCTCGGCCTCGGCCGGGTCGCGCACGCTCACGAGGAGGCGAGGAGAGGAAACGGGTGACACGATGGGACGCATTCCGGAACGACACGCCTGGGCTAGCCCAGAGCGGGCCCGAGGGAAACACGTTTTGTCGTCGGCCGTCCTCCCCCCTCGTCATCACGATGGGAGCAGGGGAGGGGCCGGTTACGGTTTGGCGGGGAGGGGATCGGCCAGGAGTCGGTTCTTCACCAGCCAGCGCATGGCATGCGCCCAGGTGTTGTCGTCATCGGCGCGGATCGTCACCTGCCCGCCGCGGATCAACTTTCCCGTCGCCGCCTCGGCGATCGTGACATTGAGGTTGAAGATCTGGTTGGCCCCGCGCTCGGCATAGCCCGTCACCACGAGGTCGGCGCCGAGGCCCTTGGCGATGTCCGTCGCGCAGCCGTTGCACTTGTAGAGGGGACCCTGCTGCTCGACCTCCTTGGCCACGGGCGCCGTGTCGAGCACGTCGAGGCCGGCTTGGTCCTTGAGCGAAGTCCGCAACTCGTCCGTGACGAGGGTGAGCTTCTTCGCATCCAGCGGGCGGGTGCGGCTGCCATAGGCCGCTCCGGGGTCGTGCAGTTCGATGGGGAAGACCGCAGCTTTCTCGGTGGCCGCCGCGGCGGCGCCGGGCAGGGCGGCCACCAGGACGAGTGCGGCCAGGGCGCGAAAGCGTGTGGTCGGTCCCATGCTGCGTCTCCTCCGGCGTCCGGCCATCGTGGGCCGTCTCATGATCGTGTGCGGTCAATTCGTTCGCTGGGACGATTTGGCAATGGACGAGCCGGGGGAGATGCCCCAACTCCCGCTACCGCGGAGGGTTTTTCCGCGCCGGCTTCTTCGCCGGACGGCTTGAGCGGACCCCTCCGATGCTGATACAGGCCGCGCGCATGCAAGATCCTGCATCTCACCTTGGACGCGGTCCGGTACTCGCAGCCCTCGCGCTGCTTGTGGGATCCGCCGGGCCGGCCCTGGCGCAGCAGCCGGCCCCCGCGCCGCTGGAGACGCATATTGGGGTGATCTACCGGCCGCAGGAGGCGCCCGCCTCCTACGATGCCGAAGCCGTCCCCGAGGACGAAGGGATCGCCGGCGCCCGGCTCGGCATTGCCGACGACAACACCACCGGCCGCTTCATGAAGCAGAGCTTCGTCCTCGACGAGAAGCCGCTGGCGTCGCCGGACGCGGACCCCGTGGCCGCGGCCAAGGAGTTGGCGGCGGCGGGTATCCGCTACATCGTCCTCACCCTGCCGGCCGATCAGGTCCTGAAGGTCGCCGAGGCTGTGAAGGATTCCGGCGCCGTGGTGTTCAACGCCGGGGCGCCGGACGACCGGCTCCGCGGGGCGGATTGCCGGGCCAACGTGTTCCACGTCATCCCCTCGCGGTCGATGTTCACCGACGCCCTGGCGCAGTACCTGACGGTGATGCGCTGGCGGAAGGTGTTCCTGATCGTCGGCCCGACGGACGCCGACAAGGCCTATGCCGACGCCTTGCGCAACTCGGCGCACAAGTTCGCCCTGAAGGTCACCGCCGACAAGCCCTGGACCTTCGGGCCCCTTGCCAAGGCCCGGGGCGACACGCCTACACGGGCGGAGGCGTTAGTCTTCACGCGGGGGCTCGACTACGACATGGCGGTGGTCGCCGACGAGGAAGGCGACTGGGGCGACTATGTCCCCTATCGCACCGTCGATCCCCGCCCGGTGGGCGGCACCCAGGGCCTCACCCCGACCACGTGGTCGCCCGTCCTCGAGACCTGGGGCGCCGCCCAGGCCCAGAACCGGTTCAAGCGCATGGCCGGCCGGCTGATGCGGCCCCTCGACTACCAAGCCTGGGTCGCGGTGCGCACGGTGGGTGATGCGGTGACGGCGAAGAAAGTCAACGATCCCGGCACCATCATGCCGTTCCTGACGGACCCGTCCTTCGGCCTTCCGGCCTACAAGGGCACATCCCTCAGCTTCCGCCCGTGGGATCACCAGATGCGCCAGCCGATCATCGTGGTACAGCCGAAGTCGATGGTGTCCGTGGCGCCGGAGCAGGGCTTCCTGCACCAGCGCACGCCCCTCGACACGCTGGGGGTCGACCTGCCGGAGACCACCTGCAAGTTCCCGTGATTCTTCGGCCTGCGGCGCCGTCCGGCCTCGCATCCGGCGGCGGAGACACTACAATCCGGTTCGAGAAGCGCCCCGGGAGGGCGCCCGAGGGAGGAGAGCGGATGGGCCGCCAGCATGGGGCAGGGTGGGGAGGCGTCGTCCTCGGGCTATGGCTCGCGACGGGCGTGCCGGCTTCCGCATTCACGGCCTACGTCAGCAATGAGAAGGGCAATTCGGTCAGCGTCATCGATACCACCACGATGGCCGTGACGGCGACGTGGAAGGTCGGACGCCGGCCCCGCGGCGTGACCCTCTCCAAGGACGGCAAGGAACTGTTCGTCTGCGCCAGCGACGACGACCGCATCGACGTGCTCGACACCGCCACGGGCAAGGTCGTGCGCTCGCTCCGCTCCGGGCCCGATCCGGAGCAGTTCATCCTCAACGCCAGCGGCAACCCCCTCTACGTCGCCAACGAGGACGACAGCCAAGTCACGATCATCGACATCGAGAAGAACAAGGTTCTCGCGGAGGTGCCGGTCGGCGTCGAGCCGGAGGGGATGGGCCTGTCGCCGGACGGTTCGATCCTGGTCAACACCTCCGAAACCACCAACATGGCCCACTTCATCGACACCAAGACCTTCCAGGTGATCGATAACGTGCTGGTCGATGCCCGCCCGCGCTTCGCGGAGTTCACCGCCGACGGCAAGTTCCTCTGGGTCTCGGCCGAGGTCGGCGGCACGGTGAGCGTCATCGACGTCGCCACGCGCCGGGTGGTGAAGAAGATCACCTTCAAGATCCCGAGCGTGAACGACGAGGCGATCCAGCCCGTGGGCATCCGCATCACCAAGGACGGGACCAAGGCCTTCGTCGCCCTCGGGCCGGCGAACCGGGTCGCGGTGATCGATGCCAAGACCTACGAAGTGCAGAAGTATCTGCCCGTGGGCCAGCGGGTCTGGCAGCTCGCCTTCACGCCCGACCAGAAGCAGTTGTTCACCACCAACGGCACCTCGAACGACGTCTCGGTGATCGATGTCGAGGCCGAGAAGGTGGTGAAAAGCATCTCCGTTGGTCTCCTGCCCTGGGGGGTGGCGATCTCGCCAAACTAATTTTCTGGGACTCTTGCCGCCCGCGACAGACGGAGTGCGAATGCCTTTTCTCGGACAGTTCCTGCGCCCGCTCGCAATGACGGCCGCACTGGTGATGACGGCGGGCCCGGCTTCGGCCCTCGACCTCACCAAGAAGCGGGAGAACCTGCCCGACCTTGTCCTCGGCAACGACCAGGGCAACGACTTCGTCGTCGAGAACAAGGACATCGAACTTGAGTCCGGCAAGGCGTACCGCCTGCGGATCGTCGCCAAGGGCGGTCAGGAATACAAGTTCTACGCGCCGGAGTTCTTCCGTTACATCTGGCTCAACCAGATCGTCATCGAGCACAAGGAGATCCACGGCGGCGGGCCGCCCGATCACCTCGAGTTCGACGAGCCCGGCGAGATCGCCATCGAGTTCGTCGCCATCAAGCCGGGGGCCTACAAATGGGAAGCCCGCGGTCTGGAGGCGAAGGGCATGACCGGCACGCTGACGGTGAAGTGATGAGAGGGATCGTGCTCGTGGCCTTCGGCCTGCTGGTCTCCACCCCCGCCCTGGCGGCGGACGACGCGTCGTCGTGCGCGGAAGGCATCACGATGATCCGCAACGCGCTGGCCAACCAGCCCGCCGAGGCCGCCGTGCCGAAGCTCAAGAAGGCCCTCAAGAACGCCGAGCGCGAGCAGCGCGAGGGCGAGTTCGATGAATGCCTCGAGGCCGTATCCGACGCCCGGAAGGTGCTCGGCCGATGACGGCGGAGGCGCCCGCCCTCCTCGTGGCGAATGTCGGCCACCGCTTCGGCACGCGGGCGGCCCTCGACGACGTGTCGATGAAGGTCGAGCGCGGCACATTCACGGCGTTGCTCGGCCCCAACGGGGCGGGGAAGACCACGCTATTCTCGGTGATCACCCGCCTCTACAACAACCAGAGTGGCCGGGTGGCGATCTTCGGCCACGGCCTCGACCGGGAGCCGTCCCGGGCGCTGGCCCGACTCGGCGTCGTGTTCCAGGCGCGGACCCTCGACACCGATCTGACCGTCGAGCAAAACCTGCTCTACCACGCCAGCCTCCATGGCATTCCCCGTAAGGCCGGGAAAGCGCGCATCGGCGAGTTGCTCGACCGGGTCGGCCTCGCCGACCGGCGGGGCGACAAGGTCCGCACCCTGTCGGGCGGCCAGTCCCGGCGCATCGAGATCGCCCGCTCCCTGGTCCACCGCCCGGACCTGTTGCTCCTCGACGAGCCGACGGTGGGCCTCGACCTCGAATCCCGGGCCGGGATCGTCGCCATCGTCCGGGCCCTGGTCCGTGAAGAGGGGCTGTCGGTCCTCTGGGCGACGCACATTTTCGAGGAGATCCGCCCCGAGGACGACGCCGTGGTCCTCCACCTCGGTCGGATCGTGGCCCACGGGACGGCCGGTTCCATCGCCCAGGGCGGCGAGAGCCTGGAGGAGGCGTTCCGCCGCCTCGTCGCCGGGCGCGGGAAGGTGGCGGCGTGAGCGAGGAGAACGCAGCCATGGTTGCCTCGCCGAATGTCGTCGGTCTCGACGCGAAGGCCCGCACTTCCAGGGGGCAGCTTGGCCGCCTCGATGCCGTCGGCTACCTGATCTGCCTCGGCGGCATCGTTCGCCGGGAGTTGTTGCGCTTCTTCAATCAGAAGGAGCGGTTCTTCTCGGCGCTGGTCCGGCCTCTGGTGTGGCTGTTCATCTTCGCGGCCGGCTTCCGCAACACGCTGGGGGTCTCCATCGAGCCGCCCTACCAGACCTACGTGCTCTACGAGGTCTACGTGGTGCCGGGGCTGGCGGTGATGATCCAGCTGTTCAACGGCATGCAATCGTCCCTCTCGATGGTCTACGACCGGGAAGTAGGCTCGATGAAGGTGCTGCTCACCTCGCCCTATCCCCGCTGGATGCTGCTGCTCGCCAAGCTGATCGCGGGCGTCTCCGTATCGATCGTCCAGGCCTATGCCTTCCTCGCCGTGGCGTATTTCTGGGAAACCGACATCCCGACGCTCGGCTACCTGACGGCCCTGCCGGCCTTCCTGGCCTCGGGGCTGATGCTCGGGGCCATCGGCCTGTTCCTGTCGTCGCTGGTGCGGCAACTGGAGAACTTCGCGAGCGTGATGAACTTCGTGATCTTCCCGATGTTCTTCGCCTCGTCTGCCCTTTACCCGCTCTGGCGGATCCGGGAATCGTCCGAGACGCTCTACTGGATCTGCGAATTGAACCCCTTCACCCATGCCGTGCAGCTCGTGCGCTTCGCGCTCTACGAGCAGATCGAGCCGGTGTCCTGCCTTGTCGTCGTGGGGACGACGCTCGCCTTTTTCGCGATGGCCGTCATCGCCTACGATCCGGGCCGTGGTCTCATGGCCCGGCGTGGCGGTCCGGCCGGAGAAACGCCATGATCAGACACGCTGCCCTCGCCCTGCTGCTCTCGGCCACCGCCGCCGCGGCGCAGCCCAAGACCGACCCGACCTGGCCCTGCGTCCAGCGCAAGGTCGAGACCCTGAGCCCCGGCCAGTTCTGGACCGGGCCGGACATCGCCTCTGCCGGGGATTGGGGCGACGACTCCGATGCCGCCGCGCTTGCCCAGAAGATCGCATCCCGCCGGACCGACCTGTCCCAGGTGGACCCGCTGCTGGATGCCTACGTGGGGAAGCTCGGAGCCGACAAGGATGCCAAGGACAAGGCGCTGACCCGGGTCTATGCCGGGGTGTTCGAGGTCATCAACGGCGAGCGCGACAAGGTCATGGGCGGCATCGCCCGCTATGCCCAGGGCCAGCGCCGGATGGCCGAGCGGATCCGTGACGAGGCGGACAAGATCAGCCAGGTGAAGGACGCACCGAGCCAGGGCGATGCGACTGAATTGCCCAAGGACCAGACGGATCTCGAATCGAAGTTCGCCTGGGACCGCCGGATCTTCCAGGAGCGCAGCCAGTCGCTGACTTATGTCTGCGAGGTGCCCCAACTCCTCGAGCAGCGGCTCGGCGAGATCGCCAAGCGGATTCAGGCCCACCTCTAGGTCTTGCCTAATCGTCCCGGGCGCCTTTGCCGGATGTGCCTTAAGTGATTGTTTTATCGCGATAAAACTGTGGCGAAGGGGCCACTCGTCGCGCGATAGTTGGCCCGGAGGCGGAAACATCCTGGGACAATGCCGCTGGACGATTGCGGTCCCCCGGCCGTCTCGACATCACTGACGTCAAGCCCGTCAAACGGGTTCGTAAAGTCGGTTGTCGAGGGGGCTGGGAATGTCGTTGCGGGCGCTCAGAGGATGCTTGACGGCATCGGCGTCGGTCCTTGCGGGCGCGGTGGCGATGAACACGGCGAGCGCGCAGCAGGCCGTGACCCTCGGGGAGATCAGCGTCGTGGCGACCTCGCCGGTCGGCGCCGGCGGCGGGAATTCGAGCGCCGTCCAGAACTTCGATCAAGCCGCCGCCGCCGGGGTCCCGGTCCCCGGCCCGCGGCTGAGGGGCAGCGAGCAGCCCCTCTACAAGATCCCGAGCACCGTCGAGACGGTGACGCCGCAGGATATCCAGGCCGACCTCGGCAGCGACAACGTCATCGCCACCCTCGGCCGCCGGACGCCGGGCATCAACATCTCCGACTCGCAGGGCAACTCCAACCGGCCGGACGTGACCTATCGCGGCTTCACCGCCTCGCCGGTGCAGGGTACGCCCCAGGGACTGGCCGTCTACCAGAACGGCGTGCGCATCAACGAAGCCTTCGGCGACATCGTCAACTTCGACCTGATCCCACCCCAGGCGATCCAGCGGATCGACGTGGTGACGGGAAACCCGGTCTTCGGCCTCAACGCGCTCGGCGGCGCGGTGAACATCCAGATGAAGAACGGCTTCACGTGGCAGGGCACCGAGATCAGCGCCTGGGGCGGGTCCGACGCGCGGACGGCGGGTTACCTCGAATACGGCAAGGTGTCCGGCCCCTGGAGCTTCTACTTCACCGGTGACGGCCTGAACGACCGCGGCTGGCGCTACGAGAGCCCGAGCACGATCGGCCGGATCTACGGAGATCTCGGCTACCGCTCGCAGGATTCGGAGTTCCACCTCATCGGCCTCGCGGCCCGGAGCTTCTTCGGCGCCGCCGCCGCCACCCCGGTGGACTTCACCCACCAGGATCCGCGGGCGATCTTCACCTATCCGCAGACCACCACGACCGAAGTCGGAACCCTTCAGCTGACCGGCCGCGTCGATATTTCCCCGACCTGGGACCTCGCGGGCAACGCCTATTTCCGCCGCTTCAGCCAAACCTACGTCGATGGCAACGACGGGAACTTCGAGCAATGCAGCCGGCAGAGCAGCTTCCGCGGCTTCCTCTGCTACCAAGATGACGGGTTCAGCCCGGCCGCGGGGCAGACGAACCTTGCCTTCCGCAACCAGTTCCTGATCCTCGGCCAGCAGAATCAGCGTATTCCGTACACGGCCAACGTGCCCTACGGCACCCTCGACACCACGCGGACCGAGGCCACCGGCTACGGCGGCTCGCTGCAGGCCGCCAACCGCGACCGCATCTTCGGCTTCAACAACGCCTTCATCGTCGGCGGCAGCATCGACGCGGCGGACTATTCGTTCAAGTCGTCGAGCACCCTGGGCGTCATCAACCCGAACCTGTCGATCACCACCGATCCGAACAACCCGTATTACGGGACGATCCCGGGGCTCGGCACGCCGTATATCCGCACGGCCGGGGCGCTGGGCATCGCGCCGAGTTCTGTCAACGGCTCGAACCTGTATCTCGGCCTCTACACCCAGGACACCCTGGACCTGACCGACCGCCTGTCGGTGACGGCCGGGGCGCGGTTGAACTTCGCCCGGATCCAGAGCTTCGATCTCACCGGCTTCTCGCCGGACGTGACGGGCACGCATTACTACAACAAGATCAATCCCGTTGCGGGCTTGACCTACCGGTTCTTCGACGCCCTGAACCTCTACGGCAGCTATTCGGAATCGAACCGCGCCCCGACGCCGCTCGAACTCGCCTGCGCGAACCCGAACCAGCCTTGCCTGCTGCCGAACTCCCTGGTGGCCGATCCGCCGCTGAAACAGGTGACCGGCCAGACCTACGAGGTCGGCTTCCGCGGTCAGCTGCCGAACAGGTATGACGGTGGCATCATCACCTACAAGATCGGCGCCTTCCGCACCGATCTCACCAACGACATCCTCTCCCTCGCCACCCCCGGCAACACCGCCCGCGCCTATTTCGTGAACGTGCCCTCGACCCAGCGGCAGGGCATCGAGGTCGGCGGCGAGTACACGGCCGATTACCTGCGGGTCTACGCGAACTACGCCCTGGTCGATGCCACCTTCCAGTTCAACGGCACCCTGTCCTCGCCCAACAACCCCCTCGCCGATGACGGGGCGATCCAGGTGCGCAAGGGCAACGTCGTGCCGCTGGTGCCGACGCACCAGATCAAGGCCGGGTTCGATTACTACATTACCCCGGAATGGCAGGTCGGCCTCTACCTTCAGGCCTTCTCCTCGTCCTTCTACCGCGGCGACGAATCGAACCTTAACCGGAAGCTCCCACCCTATTATGTGCTGAACTTCCAGACGAAGTATCAGGTCACGAAGAACCTGGAGATCTTCGGACTCATCACCAACCTGACCAACAACCGCTACGCCACATTCGGCACCTTCGCCGAGCCGGGTCCGGTCGCGGGGAACCTCTCGATCAACGATCCGCGCACGACGACGCTGGCCCAGCCCCTCTCCGTCTATGCGGGCTTCAAATACGCCTTCGGCGCCGATCCGGTGCCGATGTCGCCCGAGCCGATCATCCGCAAATACTGATCGGGCGATCATCGTGACGGGACCGAGCATCGGACGATGGGCGGTCCCTCAGAACGGGCGGGGAATCCCGGCGCGTCGTCCTGTCTCAGGAACGCTCCGGGGTGTCCCGCGTCAGCCTCCCGCAGGTGCGCCGGCCCCTTTTGTCCCTTGCCGAGCCGCCAACGGGAGTACGTCCATGTCGCTTCGCCTCGTCCTCGCCTTCGCCGCCGTGGCGACCGCCACCGCCGGACCGGCCCTGGCCACACCCTGCGCCGACGAGGTGAGCACGTTGGAGCGGCGCCTGAACAGCTCCGGTGCGGCGGAAGTCACGGGCACCACGCCCCCGGGCGGCACCACCTCCTCCAATTCCCCCAAGGCGCTCGCGACCCCGCCGAAGCTTACCCCGGGCGACAAGGACGTGAAGCCCACTGCTTCGGGCGTCGATGAGGCGAAGAAGCTCGTCGCCCAGGCGCGGGACGAGGACAAGGCGGGCAATGCCGATGCATGCCGTCAGACCATCATGAAGGCCAAGGAGAAGGCGGGCGCCCTGCCGTAGGGCATTGCCTCGGACACCTGGATCGCGTCGCTCCGCTCGCAAGAACGACGAGGCTTCGTGATCCAGGGATGATAGATTACGCGCGAGTGCGGTTTCAGGCTGATCTGCAACGTCTTTGCGAGCGACAGCGAAGCCACCCAGGGATCCGCTCAGTTCTGGGATGTCCCGCTGCCCTGGATTGCTTTGCTTCGCTCGCAATGACGGAAAGCACGCGATCCAAGGATTGCCGAAACCGCTGTAACGTCTTTTCCGCGGGCGCGACGAGGCTAAAAACCCTCAGCCGCGGCCGACCTCGCGCCGATGCTCGCCGAGGATCCGCCTGATCGTCCCTGCCTCGGAACGGTAGACCACCGTCTCCGTCTGGATCCTGTCCTGGCGGAAACGGACGCCCCGGAGGAGCGACCCGTCGGTGACGCCGGTCGCGGCGACGATGACATCGCCCCCGGCGAGGTCGTTCAGCTCGTATTTCCGGTTGAAGTCCCGGATGCCCATGTCCTGTGCCCGGCGGCGACGCTCGGGCGTGTCGAGGACGAGGCGGGCCTGCATCTGTCCGCCGATGCAGCGCAGGGCGGCGGCGGCGAGCACGCCTTCGGGGGCGGCGCCGGTCCCGAGATAGATGTCGACGCCCGTCTCCTCCGGGCTCGCGGTGAAGATGATCCCGGCCACATCCCCATCGGTGATCAGCCGTACCGATGCGCCGGCTTCGCGGACCTCCGCGATCAGGCTCGCATGTCGGGGGCGGTCGAGGATCAGCGCCGTGATCTGGTCCGGCGGACAGTTCCGGGCACGGGCCAGGGCACGGATGTTCTCGGCCGGGCTCGCGTCGAGATCGACGAGGCCGGCCGGATAGCCGGGGCCGATGGCGATCTTCTGCATGTAGACATCGGGCGCGGCCAGCAGGGCGCCGCGCTGGGCGAGGGCCATGACGGCGATGGCGCCGGGCATGTCCTTGGCGCAGAGGGTCGTGCCCTCCAGGGGATCGACGGCGATATCGACCTCCGGTCCCTCGCCCGAACCGAGACGCTCGCCGATGAAGAGCATCGGCGCCTGATCGCGCTCGCCTTCCCCGATGACGACGGTGCCCCGGATCGGCAGGCCGCCGAGTTCGGCCCGCATCGCATCGACCGCCGCTTGGTCGGCCGCCTTCTCATCGCCCTTGCCGCGCAGGCGTGCCGCGGCGATCGCGGCGCGCTCCGTCACCCTTGCGAGTTCGAGGGCGAGGGTCCGCGGCACGGGCTGCGGCTGCGGGGTTCCGGTCTCGATCATCGTTTCCTGTCCCTCGACGGGCCCGGTCTTCGGCCGGATCCCGGTGCGTCCAGTCCTTGCGCAGCCGCCCGAACCGCGTGTCGACCTAGTTAAGCGATCGCGAACCTGAATATTCGATGTCGGGCGTCTTTGCCGTTCTACTCGCGCTCGATACGGATCAACTGCGGCGATTCCGCGAGCAGCCCGTCCCCGGCGATCGCGTCGAGGGCTTCGCGGATGGCCCCCTCCGTGGCAGCGTAGGTGATGAGCACCAGGGGCACCGGCCGGCCCGAACGGCCGTGCGGGTCGCTGTCCGCCCCCTCGACCCGCCGCTGCAGGATGCTCTCCAGCGAGATCTCGCGCTCGGCCATGCGCTGGGCGACGCCCGCGGCGACGCCGGGCCTGTCGTGAACGGTCAGGCGGATGTAATAGCCGCCCTCATGGCGCTGCATCTCGGCGCGGGCGGGCGCGGCCATGCCGGCGGCCGCCACCCCGAAGGTCGGCCGCACGGTGCCGCGGGCCACATCGGCGATGTCGGCGAAGACGGCCGAGGCGGTGGCCTCGCCCCCGGCGCCGGGGCCGATCAGGGTCAGTTCGCCGACGGCGTCGGCATCGATGGTCACGGCGTTGGTCACGCCCATCACCTGCGCGATGGCCGAGGATTTCGGGACCATCGTCGGGTGGACGCGCTGCTCGATCCCCGCGGGCGTCGATTGCGCAACACCCAAGAGCTTGATCCGGTAGCCGAGCTCGTCGGCCATGCGCAGGTCCAGGGGTTGGACCCGGGAGATGCCCTCGACCGAGACGCCGTCCGCATCCACCTGCGTCCCGAAGGCGAGGCTCGTGAGGATGGCGAGCTTGTGGGCGGTGTCGAAGCCCTCGACGTCGAAGGTCGGGTCGGCCTCGGCGTAGCCCAGGGCCTGCGCGTCCTTGAGGCAGGCCTCGAAGGTCAGGCCTTCGCGCTCCATCCGGCTGAGGATGTAGTTGCAGGTGCCGTTCAGGATTCCATAGACCCGGGACACTGCGTTGCCGGCGAGCCCCTCGCGGAGGGACTTGATCACCGGAATGCCGCCGGCCACCGCCGCCTCGTAGGCTAGGGCGACGCCCGCCGTCTCGGCCGCCCCGGCGAGGGCAGCGCCGTGCTTGGCCAGGAGCGCCTTGTTGGCGGTGACGACGGGCTTGCCGGCGGCCAGCGCGGCCGCGACGGTCTCCCGTGCCGCGCCCTCGGCGCCCCCCATGAGTTCGACGACGGCATCCACCGCGCCCGAGCGCGCTAGGGCGACGGGATCGTCGAACCATTCGACGCCGGCGAGATCGAGGCCGCGGTCGCGGGTCCGGTCCCGGGCGGCGACGGCGGTGACCGTGATATCCAGGCCGGAGGCGCGGAGGGCTTCCCGGCGGCGGGCGATCATGCGGACGACGGCTGCGCCGACGGTGCCGAGACCGGCGACGCCGATGCGAAGAGACTGCGACATGGGACCTTCCGTAGCCGCGGGCGGCGGCTCCCGTGCCGCGCCTCCCGCGATGGGGGGCTCATCGCCCGTGGCGCGCGAATCTGCAAGCTTTCGCGCGGATTTGCCAGGGGTTCCGGCTCGGTCACGGCGGAACGGGCGCCGTTTCGCGGCGCAGGGCGATCAGCACGAGCGCGCCGAGCACCACCGCATTCAGCACATGCCACAGCCAATGCGTCCCGATGGGAATGACCGCGCAGGCGGCCCGGTCGAGGGTGCGGAACGCGAGGGACATAAGGAACAGCAGGGCGACGAGGGCGAGGTGTCTCGCAGTCTTCCTGTCCGGGCCCGTCCGGCGACCGGCGAGGACGGCTGCCACGCCCAGCAGGGCGACGAAGGCCGGGAGATAGTCCAGGGAGCCGTTGGTCATCCGGGCCAGCGGCCACCCGGTCGCGGATTCGAGGGCCGGCGTGAGGGCCACGTCCGCCAGGGCGAAGGCCAGGGTGAGGGGGATGCTCGCCGCAGGACGAAGCCCCAGCAACCGGTGCAGGGCGAGGGCGAAATAGGCGACGACGAACAGCGCGATCGGGATGACGTCGGCGAGCATCGCCCATTGCACGGCGATGGTGTGGAACAGGAAGGAGCCGATCCCGATCACCGCGATCAGGCCGGCGAAGGCGAGGCAGACCCCATCCCGCGCCGTCATGGCCCGCCAGCCCGAGACCGCCGCGGCGACGAGGAAGGCGGCATTGGAGACGGCGCCGAACGGCTCGGCCCAGAACGCGCCGTTCGCCCGTTCGCAATAGGCCCGGATCGGTGCGTCCCAGTCCACTCCCATCTCCTCCGTCCCATGCCGGCATCGGAAACGGCTTGTCAGTGGCGCACGAAGGCCCGATGACGGGCGCGCCTGCCGGATAGGGCCGATGCGCATCACCACTTGGAACGTCAACTCGATCAAGCAGCGGCTTCCGCACCTGCTCGGCTTCCTCGACGAGGCGAAGCCGGACGTTGTCTGCCTGCAGGAGCTGAAATGCCAGGACGAAGCCTTTCCCCGGGCGGAGGTCGAAGCGGCGGGCTACGCCGTCGAGACCCTCGGGCAGAAGGCCTATAACGGCGTCGCCCTTCTGGTGCGGGCACCGCTCGCCATGTCCGAGATCCGCCGCGGCCTGCCGGGCGACGAGGAGGATGTGCAGGCCCGCTACATCGAGGCCCTCGTCACGGGGGAGGGTGCCTCGCCGGTGCGCGTCGCCTCGATCTATCTGCCGAACGGCAACCCCGTCGACAGCCCGAAATACCCGTACAAGCTCGCCTTCCTCGAACGGCTGCGCCTCCACGCCCGCGCCCTGGCGCAGGCTGAGATCCCGGTGGTGCTCGCGGGCGATTATAACGTCATCCCCGAGCCCGCCGATGCAGCGGATCCGGAGGCGTGGCGCAGCGACGCCCTGTTCCTGCAACCCTCCCGCGCCGCCTTCCGCGCTCTCCTGGCGGAGGGCTACACGGACGGCCTGCGCGCCTGCGACCCCCGGGACGGGCTCTACACGTTCTGGGATTATCAGGCCGGATGCTGGTCGCGGAACCAGGGAATCCGCATCGATCATCTGCTGCTCTCGCCGCAGGCCGCCGACCGACTTATCTCCGCCTCGGTGCAGAAGCATCTCCGCGGGCTGGACAAGCCCTCCGACCACGTCCCCGTGACCGTCGAGCTTGCCGCCCCCTGACAGACAGCCAGAGGATACGATGATCGTCTACGGTACCAGCGTCTCGCCCTACGTGAGGAAGGTCCTCGTCGCCCTATTCGAGAAGGGCGTCACGTTCGAGCACAAGCCGGTGCCCTTCCACGCGGAGGATCCCGGATTCCAGGCCGCGAGCCCCCGGGGCAAGATCCCGGCTCTCGACGACGATGGCTTCCTCCTGGCCGATTCCAGCGCCATCGTGCACTACATCGAAGCCAAGCACCCACAGCCCGCCCTGATCCCCACCGGGGCGAAAGATCTCGGCCGCGCCGTTTGGTTCGACGAGTACGGCGACGTCGAACTGTTCCCCACCCTCATCGTCCCGTTCGTGGAGCGCTTCCTGAAGCCGCGCCTGATGAACACCGCGGGCGACGAGGCGAAGGCGCAGGCGTCCATCGACAAGGATTTCCCGCCGCTCTTCGATTACCTCGAGGGTCAGATCACGGGGGATTATCTGGTCGGCAACGCGTTCAGCATCGCGGACATTTCGGTCGCGACCAGCTTTCACAACCTGCGGCTCATCAAGTTCGAGGTGGACGCCTCCCGCTGGCCGAAGCTCGCGGCTTACGTCGCAAAGATCCTGGAGCGGCCGTCCTTCGTGTCGGCGATCGCGGCGGCCAAGAACTGACCACCCGGTCTCCCTCCCCCCACTGCGGGGGAGGGTTTCACGATGGATCTCACCCCCGGCCTCATTCGGCGTGGGGGTGGGATCGCCGGGTCGGCGTTTCTCACCGCGTCCGCCGGCCAACCCTCACCGCCGCTTGATCGACCCCACGGTCTGGAGCTGCGTCTGCGCGTCGTTCCGGTCGTCCTGGCTCGCGGCGGCCCAGTTCTTGTCGTAGAGGGCCACAATCCAGTCGTCCTTGCGCCCCTGGGCCCCGTCCCGGGCCAGGGTGAGCCAGACGAGGCCCCTGACGCGCTGCTGCGGCACGCCGCCGGCGCCGTTGACCAGCATGTCGCCGAGCAGCGCCTGGGCCGGGTGATGCCCCTTTTCAGCCGCGAGGTTGAACCACCGGGCCGCCTGCCGGGGATCCGCCTCGACGCCGTTGCCGTCGAGATAGAGCCGGGCGAGGTTGTACTGCGCGTTCGGATCGCCGTAATACGACGCCGCATAGTTGAACATGTCGTAGGCGCGCTCGGGGTTCGGGCGGACATAGGTGCCCTTGATCCCGTCGAGGAAGTACGAGCCGAGCGCGGTGAACGCGCTTCCCGTCACAGCCGCGTTCTGCGGGTCGCCCTCGTCCGTGCTGGCGTCGGCGATCCGTGAGAAGAACTCGAACGCCTTCAGGTCGTCGTGGGGCACGCCGTCGCCCTCGGCATACATGCGGCCGAGCTTCCACAAAGCCAGGGCGTGGCCCTGGCCGGCGGCATATTCGAGGGCGCGGGCGGCGCCTTCCTTGTCGCCCGCATTGTACTCGCGCACCCCGGCCCGCAGGGCTTCCCGTGCCGAGCGGTAGCCCTTCTCGGCCGCCGCCGGCACCGGTGTCCGCACGAAGGCGTCCAGAGCCGTCGAGGGCTGGGCCTGCAGGAGCAGGGCGCCGGCCAGGGCCGCGAGGACGATCGTGCGAAGCCGGCGCGGGGGAGCCCCGGCCGGTCCGCACCGGCTGAGGGCTGCCCTAGACGTCAGCATAGCTCTCCGTCTCCTGCGCCCCACCCGGATGGGTGACGGCGCCGTGCAGAGCGGGGCCGACCTGCTGCGCGTATTTCCAGAGATAGCCGGAGGTCGCGGCGTTCGTCCGCGGCGCCCACGCCTTGCGGCGCTCGGCCAGTTCCTCGTCGCTCAGGGCCACCGACAACGTGCCGTCGATGGCGTTGAGGGTGATCATGTCGCCGTCCTTGAGCAGGCCGATGGGGCCGCCGACGGCAGCCTCGGGCCCGACATGGCCGACGCAGAAGCCGCGGGTGGCGCCGGAGAACCGCCCGTCGGTGATGAGGGCGACCTTCGAGCCCATGCCCTGGCCGTAGAGGGCAGCGGTGGTGGAGAGCATCTCGCGCATGCCGGGGCCGCCGCGCGGCCCCTCGTAGCGGATGACCAGCACGTCGCCTTCCTTGTAGGAGCGGGACTGCACGGCCGCGAAGCAGGCCTCCTCGCCGTCGAACACCCGGGCCGGGCCGGTGAAGACCTGCGCCTCCTGCGGCATTCCGGCGACCTTCACGATCGCGCCCTCGGGGGCGAGGTTGCCCTTCAGGCCGACGACGCCGCCGGTCGGGGTGATCGGCTGGTTGGCCGGGCGCACCACGTCCTGGTCGGGGTTCCAACCGACCTTCTCCAGGTTCTCGGCGATGGTCCGGCCGGTGACGGTCAGGCAGTCGCCGTGCAGGAAGCCGTGGTCCAAGAGGGTCTTCATCAGCAGCGGGATGCCGCCGACCTCGAACATGTCCTTGGCAACGTAGCGCCCGCCGGGCTTGAGGTCGGCGATATACGGCGTGCGCCGGAAGATCTCGGCGACGTCGAACAGCGTGAACTCGATGCCGCATTCATGGGCGATGGCCGGCAGGTGAAGCGCGGCGTTGGTCGAGCCGCCAGAGGCCGCCACCGTGGCGGCGGCGTTCTCCAGGGCCTTGCGGGTCACGATGTCCCGGGGGCGGATCTGCTTGGCGAGCAGCTCCATCACCTTCTCGCCCGCGGTGGCGCAGAACTTGTCGCGGATCTCGTAGGGCGCCGGGGCGCCGGCCGAGTAGGGCAGGGCAAGGCCGATGGCCTCGGATACCGTCGCCATCGTGTTGGCGGTGAACTGCGCGCCGCAGGCCCCGGCCGACGGACAGGCGACCTGCTCCAACTCGTCGAGGTCCTCCAGGCTCATGTCGCCCACGGCGACCTTGCCCACGGCCTCGAACAGGTCCTGCACGGTCACAGGCTTGCCCCGGAACGAGCCGGGCAGGATCGAACCGCCGTAGATGAAGATCGACGGCACGTTGAGGCGCACCATCGCCATCATCATGCCCGGCAGGGACTTGTCGCAGCCGGCGAGCCCGACGAGGGCGTCGTAGGCATGGCCGCGCATGGTCAGCTCGACCGAGTCGGCAATGACCTCGCGGGAGGGCAGGGAGGCGCGCATGCCGCCGTGGCCCATGGCGATGCCGTCGGTGACGGTGATGGTGCAGAATTCGCGCGGCGTGCCGCTGGCGGCGGCGACGCCCTTTTTCACCGCCTGCGCTTGGCGCATCAGCGAGATGTTGCAGGGCGCGGCCTCGTTCCAGCACGAGGCGACGCCGACCAGCGGCTGGTGAATCTGCTCACGGGTCAGGCCCATGGCGTAGAGGTACGAGCGGTGGGGGGCGCGGTCCGGCCCCTCGGTCACGTGGCGGCTCGGCAGCTTCGACTTGTCGTTCAAACGCGCGTCCATGACCAACACCGCAGCTTCGCTTCGCCCTCTCGGAGGGGACAGCGCGGCGCGGCCCATCGCTCACGGCGATGCGCCGATCCCTGTCCGCTCTCTTCGGAGGCTGACTTTTGTACTCGGTAAATCTTTGGCAAGACTGCCGTTTACCGCGGGTGCCGAAGTGGGCTTGGACTATGGCGGGATCGCGGCGCCCACGCGCAGGATCGGGGGCAGTGCCGGGATGCTTTTGCGGTGTTGCGACCCCGCCACAGCCACGCTTTCGGGGCTGGGAAAGCACGAGGGTCGCGGGTGACTGGCGCCTGTGGTCTCCCGCCGTCATTGCGAATGCAGGGACGGAATCCAAGAAGCCGCCACCTTCTGAGGAGTCCCTCTGCCCTGGATTGCTTCGCTTCGCTTGCAATGACGGCGATGGGTTGAAGGTGCCTACGCGGCCCCGGCGTGGGGGGCGGGCACTTCCGTCGAGATGGCATCGACGGTGCGCGGCATCGGGCTGCCTTGGCCGTCAGAGCGCTGGATGCGGATCTGCTGGTTGACGGGCTGCATGTTGCCGTAGGGCGTCGAGAAGGCGATCTCGGCCGCGTCCCGGCCAACGCCGATGCGCACGAGGCCGTCCGGGTCGGCCTGCCTCGTCGCGTCGAACAGCCACCAGCGCCCATCGAGATAGGCCTCGAACACCGCGTGGAAGTCGCTCGGCACGAGGCCGTGGGCGTAGCAGCTCACGAACCGCGCCGGGATGCCCAGCGCCCGGCAGAAGGCCGTGCCGAGATGGGCGAAGTCCCGGCAGACGCCCGCCCGCTTCAGCAGGCTCTCGTCAGCGGTGGTCTGCTCGTCGCTGGCGCCGGGCTGGTAGGCGAGGTGATCGTGGATCCAGTTGCAGATCGCGTTGACCCGCTGGTGGCCCTTCGGCAGGGCCCCGAACTCCGCCTGGGCGAAGGGCGTCAGGCGGTCGGAGGACACGAAACGGCTCGGCAGGAGATAGGGCAGAATGTCGATCGGCAGCTTGGCGACCGGCGTCTCTTGGATCGTCGCCGGGTCGCACCGGTGGACGGTGAGATCGACCTCCGCTTGGTATTCCAGGGAGAACGGCCCGGTGGGTACGTTCACCCCCAGGTAGCGGTTCTGCGTGTCGGGGTGGATGTAGATCTCACGTTTGAGATCGGGCGCCAGGACCAGGCTCTCGCTGATGATCTCGACGCTCTTCAGCTTCGCGACTTCAAGATTAAAGATGAACGTCGTGTCCGCCAGGATGTTGTAGGACAGGCTGCAACCCAGCGTATAGCGCATCGCGGACTCTCTGCTGTCGTGGTCTTCCCACCACGGCAAAGCGGCCTGCCCCGTTACGGTTCCGCTTCGTGCTGCCCGAAATAGCGTCGCCCCGTCAGGCTTTTGCCCGCGGCAGAAGCACCACCGTCAGGGAGCGGACGCCCTGAGCCCCGTGGATCAGCACACCCTCGATGTCGGCGGTGGCCGACGGGCCCGTATGCAGCACGGCATAGGCTGCCCGCCCGAACTCCGGCCGGCGGTAGGCTGCCTGCACGTTGGGCAGGATGTCGGCGGGGTCGAGGAGCACCACGAGGTGCTGCGCGAGGTAGGCCACCGAGTTCACGACGAGTTCGTCCTGCGTGAACAGCACGGAACCCGTTTCCGCGATGCCGAACACCGCCCGGACCACGGCCACGTCCACGTCGTCCACGTCCTGCGCGCGGGCGACGGCCGCGAGGTTGCGGTTGCCGGTCACCTCCGGCGCCGCCGAGGCGAGCACCTTCGCCCCCGCGAGGCGCTCGCGCACCCCGGCGAGGGGATCGTCCGCCCCGGCCTCGCAGACGAGGCCGCCCATGCGCTTCAGCCGCTCGCCGAACTCGGCCACCAGATCGTCGCCGACGAGGGGCGGGAAGAGCGGCACGTCCGGCAGCGGATAATCCCCGGCCGGGCGGTTGGCCCGGATCGAGGCGAGGATGGAGTCGCGGGCGCTCACGCCTTGCCGCCCTTCATGCGGTTCTCCTTGTACCAGGCATGGAAGCTCTGGCGGGGCGCGTCGGGCATCTCGCGCTTGCGGCCCCAGGTATTGAGGGAATTGTACACCGCGAAGCGCGGCAGCACCTTCAGGGCCGAGTCGGCCGCGCCGATGGCGGCCCGGTAGGCGGCAGGCCGTGACAGCATCGCGCCCGCGGCCTTCATCATCCCCTGCTTGAGCACGGGGATCTGATGCTCCTCGACCAGCACCTTGCGCCACGCGAAGATCTGCTCGTGGATGTTGATCTTCACCGGGCAGACGTTGGTGCAGGAGCCGTTCATCGTCGAGGAGAACGGCAGCGTCGAATACTTCCGCTTGTTGAAGGTCGGATCGATGATCAGGCCGATCGGCCCGGCATAGGTCGCCCCGTAGGAGAGGCCGCCCGACCGCCGGTAGACCGGGCAGGTGTTCATGCAGGCACCGCAGCGGATGCATTTGAGGGAGGTCCAGAACTCCTCCATCCCGAGCCGGGCCGAGCGGCCGTTATCCACCAGCACGTAGTGCATCTCGGTGCCCTTCCGGGGGCCCCGGAAGTGCGAGGTGTACTGGGTGATGGGCGAGCCCAGGGCCGAGCGGGAGAGCAGCCGGATGAAGACGCCCAGATGCTCGACCTTCGGGATGATCTTCTCGATGCCGATCGAATGGATCTGCAGGGGCGGGACGTTGCCCGACAGGTCGGCATTGCCCTCGTTGGTGCAGGTGACGACGCTGCCGGTTTCCGCGATGGCGAAGTTGCAGCCGGTCATGCCGGCATCCGCGTTCAGGATGTAGGGCCGCGTCGTCTCGCGCTGCCGCTCGGCGAGGTAATGGGCGTCGTCGTTGTCGGGATCGGTGCCCAGGGTCTTGGCGAAGACTGCCGCCACGTCGAGGCGTGTCTTGTGGACGGCCGGGGCCACGACATGGCTCGGCTCCTCGTTGTCGAGCTGCTGGATGCGCTCGCCAAGATCGGTTTCGATGATCTCGATGCCTTCCGCCCCCATGAAGTGGCGGAAGCCGCATTCCTCGGTGAGCATCGACTTGGACTTCACCAGCGTCTTCGCCTCGTGGCGGCGCAGGATGTCGAGGACGATGCGGTTGTGCTCTGCCCCGTCCGCCGCCCAGTGGACGTGGACGCCGTTCGCCTTGGCCGCCGCCTCGAACTGCTCGAGGTAGCGGTCGAGGTGGCTCAGGGTGTGGGTCTTGATCTCCGAGGCGAGGTCGCGAAGCTCCTCCCATTCGGGGATGCCGTGGGCCGCGACGTCGCGCTTCTTGCGCAGGTCCCACAGGCGTTCGTCATGGGCCGCCTGATGCAGTGGCGCCGCGAGGAAGCGTTCCGCCGCCTCGGCCTGGTCCACCGGCCGGTTGCCGCGAATCTTCGCGCCCCGGGGCTGCGGTTCGCGGACGGCGGGGGCGCGCACGGGCTTGGAGGCCCCTTCCGCATGGCGAAGACGGCGCCCGTCCTGATCGCGCTCGCTCTCGTCGTCCGGCGGCCGGACCTCCGGGTGGATCACGCCGTCACGGATGTTCGGATCGAGATTGTCGGCGCTCATGCGGTGGCCCCGTTCAGCACCTGGGCAATATGAATGTACCGGAGCGGCAGGCCGAGGCGTTCGGCACAGCCCTTCTGGTGCATCATGCAGGACGAATCGGCCGAGACGACGTATGCGGCGCCGGCCCGGTTCTGATCGGCCACCTTGTCGTAGCCCATCTTGGCGGAGACCGCCGGCTCGAAGACCGAGAAGGTGCCGCCGAAGCCGCAGCACTCGTCCGGCCTCGCGATGTCCACGATCTCGACGCCCTTCACGAGGCGCAGGAGATCAAGCGGCTTCGAGAAGAACGGCTTGACGATCTCCGAAGGCCTGGCATGGCCGATGCCCCGCAGGGCATTGCAGTTGCCGTGATAGGCGACCTTATGGGGGAATTCGGCCCAGGGCAGCTCTTCGACCTTCAGGACGTCGTGCAGGAATTCCACGAGTTCGAAGGTGTTCGCCCGGACCTTCTTCACCTCGTCCGTCTGCGGGATGGCGGTGAGGTGCGTCCGGACATGGTGGACGCAGGAGCCCGAGGGCGCGACGACGTAGTCGAACCCGGAAAAATTCTCGACGAACAGGGCCTCGGTGGCCGCCGCCTCGGCATGGCAGCCGGTATTGGCCATCGGCTGGCCGCAGCACGTCTGGTCGAACGGATACTCGACGGTGCAGCCGAGACGCTCGAGCAACTCGAGGGTGGCGATGCCGACCTCAGGTTCGAAGGCGTCGACGTAACACGGCACGAACAGTCCGACCCGCATCGTGCGAAAACCTCCCCGCCGTCCCTCGCTGGAACGGTTCGAAACGATAGTCCGGTCTACCGGAGATGGCGCGCCTTGGCGAGGGAGGCGGGTGTCGCGGCGGATCCGGGTGGAAGGCCGCAGACGGCTGCTCGCCGAGGTTGCAATGCCCCGCGCGCTTGATTTCCAAGGTGGCACGGGGGATGGACAGTTTGGACCTCCTCCAATCGAGACATCGCCCCATGGAAGAATTGCTCGCCCGCGTCTGTGCCCGCACGGGGCTCGATGCCGCGACTGCCCAGACCGCCGTCGGCCACATCCTCGCCTTCCTGCAGAAGGAGGGGCCGGAGCCTCAGGTGAGTCAGCTGATGGCGGCGCTGCCCGGTTCCGACACCCTGGTCGCCGACGCGAATGCGGGTGAGGCCGGTGGCGGCGGTGGCCTGATGGGCATGCTCGGCGGCATGCTCGGTGGCGGCGGCGTCATGGCGCTGGGCCAGAAGCTGATGGCGGCCGGGGTGCCGATGGGCCAGATGCAGCCCCTGGGTCAGGAACTGTTCGCCGTCGGCCGCGAGAAAGCTGGTGAAGATGTCATGGGGCCGATCGTCGGTTCGATACCTGGTTTGAATCAGTTCGTCTGATGGCCGATACAGTTTTCGCGGCGCGCATCAGGGCGTGCCGCGGGAATTGTGCGATATCGCACTGCAATAGGCGGTGGCTGAGGCGAGGATTAAAAAAATCGTTTCCGACAGAAAGCTTGGCGGAACCGATTCACACAATCCCCGTTGTTCAGGTGCGCGGTCAGGCTCCAAGGTGAGAGGCCTGCCGCAGCTTCCCGCAGGCCGACCATGCCCGTCTTCGACGCCAAGAATCTGGACAGAGAGTTCGAAGGTCAGGCACTGCTTGGCGCGCTTCTTCATCCGACCCGGGGTGCGCGCACCCGGGCGCTCCGCCTCGGCCGCCGCAGGGCCGAGCGGAATTCCATGATGGCCGATCCCTTCGCGATCGAGCCGCGCTTCCCGATGACCGGCGACGATCTCACGCCGGTGACCGTTCCCTCCACCTGAACGGACGGCGGGGCTCACCAGGCCTGAGGCGTCACGACGCCCTGCCGGGTGACGACGACCCATTGCCGGCCCTGGCGCTCGATCGCCTCGACCCGCCCCGCTCCCGGCAGCATGTCGCCCGGCATCACCTGGAACAGGCGGCGGCTGCGGTTCTCGATAATGGCGGCGCCTTCAAAGATGTCCCTGAGGGCGTACTGCTCCAGCACGCCCGGCTTGGCCGGCGCAGCAGCTTTCACGGGCTCGGGCTGGCGAACCTCGGCCTGCTTGACCTCGACCGGCTTCGCCTCGACGGTTTTGGCGTCCCGTGGCTCCGGGAGGCTGCCGGTCTGCGTCGGCTCGGCCTTCGCCGGGGCCAGACGGGCCGGTTGGGGCGCCGTCGCGGCCGCTGTCATGGCCGCCATCCGAGCCGCGTGTTCGCGCTCAGCTTGGTCGAGCTTCTCGGCAAGGCTGGCGAGCTTCGCCGTCAGGCTGCGGTCGAGCTGGGCGATACGCTCGTTCAGAGTGTTGCCCTTGGCGCTGTCCTTCCGGGCAGCCTCCGAGGCGGTCCGCAGATCACCCACCGTCTGGTCGAGCCGGGCGAGGGTGGCGGCGATCTTCGCGCCGTCGTTGCGCTGGCTCTCCACCGCCGACGCCAGAGAGGCGACGGCATTGGCCGAGCCGTGGTCGCGGGAGGCCGCGCCGAAGCCGAGCATGGCCCCAAGCGCCAGGGCGCTCCCCGCCACAGCGACGAGGCGGGATTCCGCGCGCATCAGCGTCTGGGCGAACCGCCGGGGCGCGGCGAGGACCGCCGGCTTGACCGGGGCGGCCTCGACCTTGGCCGCCTCCGGCGCGTCCTTTTTCGTGGCGTCAATCTTCGGTGTCTCGTCCGTCGGTGCCGTCGGCTTGGCTTCAGTCATCGTCCGGCCCTCCCGCTCGCAGGCTGTGCTGTAAGCAGTCGTTAAGGACGTTTCTTTACGAAATCCTTACCAGTGGATCGGGCCCGGATTGACGTGGCTCAGGCCGCCAGCCCGCGCTTCTTCAGCAGCGGCGCGATGCTCGGCATCCGGCCGCGGAAGGCGGTGTAGGCCTCCCGGGGGTCGCGGAGGTTGCCGGCGCCGTAGACGAAGGTCCGAAGGCGCCGGGCGGTCTCCGGGTCGAAGATGTCGCCGGCCTCGCGGAAGGCGTCGAAGGCGTCGGCGTCGAGGACTTCCGACCACAGGTAGCTGTAGTAGCCCGCCGCATAGCCCTCGCCGCCGAAGATATGGGCGAAGTGGGGGGAGCGGTGGCGCATGCCGATCTCCGCGGGGATCGCGATCCGCCGGAGGGCGTCGGCCTCGAAGGCCGGCACGTCGAGCCCGGCTTCGCCGTCGGCCGACAGGTGAAGCGTCATGTCGACCAGCGCCGAGGCCGTGTACTCCACCGTCGCGAAACCCTGGTTGAAGGCCCGCGCTGCCAGGAGCTTTGCGAGGAGATCCTCCGGCATCGGGGCGCCGGTCTCGTGGTGCCGGGCATGGGCGCGCAGGATCTCGGGCTGTTCGAGCCAGTGCTCGTAGAGCTGCGAGGGCAACTCGACGAAATCCCCCGACACCGAGGTGCCCGCGAGCAGCGGGTAGGTCACGTCCGAAAGGAGCCCGTGCAGGCCGTGGCCGAATTCGTGGAACAGGGTGCGGGCGTCGTCGAAGGAGAGCAACGTCGGCTGGCCCTCCGGCGCCTTGGCGAAGTTCATGACGTTGACGATGATCGGCGTGACGACGCCGGTCAGCTTCTCCTGCGAGCGGAACGCGCTCATCCAGGCGCCCGAGCGCTTGGACGGGCGGGCGAAGTAGTCGCCCAGGAACAGGCCGACCTCCCGGCCCTCCGTGTCGCCGACGCGCCAGACGCGGACGTCCGGGTGGTAGCGCGGGACGTCGTGCAATTCCTCGAAGGTCAGGCCGAACAGGCGGGTGGCGGTGTCGAACGCCGCCGCGATCATCCGCTCCAAAGGCAGGTAGGCCTTGATCTCACCCTCGTCGAGATCGTGCTCGGCCCGGCGCAGCTTCTCGGCATAGTGGCGCCAATCATGGGCCCGCAGGTCGAAGTTGTGCCCCTCCTGCTGGACGAGGGCCTGGAGCCGGTCTCGCTCCTCGATGGCCCGGGCGCGGGCGGGCGTCCAGACATCGCGCAGCAATTCCATCGCGGCGTCCGGGCTCGCCGCCATCGTGTCGGCGAGCTTGAAATGAGCGAAGCTCTCGAAGCCCAGGAGCCTGGCCCGCTCGGCCCGGAGCTTCACGATCTCGGCCATCACGGCGCGGTTGTCCGTGGGCCCGCCGGATTCGCCCCGGTGGATCCAGGCCTCGTAGGCCCGCTCGCGCAGGTCGCGCCGGGTCGAGAAGACCAGGAACGGCTCGATCAGCGAGCGGGAGAGGGTGATGACGTGGCCTTCGAGACCCCGCTCCCGGGCGGCGCTCGCCGCGGCCGCGCGGAGGAAGGGCGGCAGTCCCGCGAGGTCGTCCTCACCCTCCAGGGGCAGGGTGAAGCCGCTCTCGTCCGCCAGCAGGTTCTGGCTGAACCGGGTCGCGAGTTCCGACAGGCGCTCCGCGATGGCCGCCATGCGCTCCTTGGCATCCGGGGCGAGTTCGGCGCCGGCCCGCCGGAAGCGGATGCGATATCGCTCGAGCACCCGCCGCTCTTCCGCGCCCAGGCCCTCGGCCTCGGCATCGACGGCCGAGATCCGCGCCCAGAGCAGGGGATTGAGATAGATCGAGCTGCCATGCCGGGCGAGCTTCGGGCCCACGGCCCGCTCGATCGCCTGGAGCTCCGGGTTCGTGTGGCTGCCTGTGAGATTGTAGAAGACGCCCGCGACCCGATCGAGGGCGAGGCCCGCACGCTCCATGGCCGCCACGGTGTTGGCGAAGGACGGTGGGGCCGTGTCGCCGGCGATGGCGGCGATCTCCCCCTCGTGCTTGGCGAGGGCGGCCTCGAAGGCGGGCAGGTAATGCTCGGGCCGGATCTGCTCGAAGGGGGGCAACTCGTAGGGTGTGCCCCAGCGCGCCTGCGCGAAGGGGTTGTCCTGCGGAAGGCTCTCGAGCCCGGCGGCGAGGGTATCCGGCATTCGCATTCCCGATGGGGCGCCGTGCCCCTGCCCCTGTTTTGGTCCGATCCGACGCTTGCGGCAACCGGGGCGGGCGATCCGAAAGCCGGCTCGGCCGTTAAGGCCCCGTGAGGGTGGTCGCAGAGGTCCGATGAAGAGGCGTCTTTCCAGGCCGGCCGCGATCTGCGCCGCCCTGTTCACGATCGCGGCCGCGTCGGCCGTCCGGGCACAGCCGATTCCCCCGGGGGCGGCGCCCCAGCCACCTGAACGCCCGGCGGAGCTGAAGCCTCCGCGCCCGGCCGAAGAGGTCCCGGTCCCGCCCCAACGTCCGCCCGAACTGACTCCCGCCCCCGCCGCCAAAGTAGAGGGGGGCAAATCAGTCGAGGGCAAGTCGGGTGAGATTAAGCCGGGCGAGGGCAAGGGGGCCGAGGGCAAGGGGGCCGAGGGCGCGATACCGGTCCCGCCTCCCGTACCGCCGGAGCGTCCCTCCGATCTTTCCGGGGAAGCCGTCCTGTCCCTCAAGGTGGCCCCGCCCGACGACGAGGCCTGCCGCGTCCGGTTGACACGCCTCGGGGTCGCCTTCGAACCGCTCGCACCCATTGCCGAGGGCCAATGTACGGCGCCCCTTCCGCTGAAGGTGACGGCGCTCGCCGACGGGGTCGTGCTGCGTCCGGCCGCAACCCTCACCTGCCGCGCGGCCGAAGGCTTGGCCCGGTGGGCGACGGAGGTCCAGGTGGAGGCACAGCGGGCTTTTGCCAAACCGCTCACCGCCCTGGACATCGGCGGATCCTATGTCTGCCGCGGCCAGAACCACGATGTCGATGCCAAGCTCAGCGAACACGCCTTCGCCGACGCTGTCGATATCATGAGCTTCGCCGTCACCGGGCGGGCCGCGGTGGCGGTGAAGGACGCGACCGACGATCCGGCCGAGGCGTCCTTCCTGAAGGCGACCCGCACCAAAGCGTGCGCCTTCTTCCGCACGGTCCTCGGGCCGGGCTCGAACGCCGCCCACGCCAACCATTTCCATCTCGACGAAAGGGAGCGACCGGCCGGCCATCGTCTCTGCGAATAGGTGCGACAGAACGGCCCGGAACAGCTTCGCCGTCCCGATGATTTCGGGCACGGAGCCCTCCGCTCCGGGAGCGACAGGGCGATGATGCGTGCGTGGCTGAAGGTCTCCGTAGCTCTGGCGGTGCTGGCCGGTCCAAGGGCGGGTCTGGCGGCAGGCAACGACGATGCCCCCGCCAAGCCCCTGACGGAGGAGGCGGTAAACGCGGCGACGTTCCAGCCGCCCACGTCCGAGGCCGACCAGGATCGGCCCAAGCAGGACGAGGGCAAGACGGACACCGATAAGAAGGCGTCGGCCAAGAAAGACGATACCAAGAAGGACGACGCCAAAAAGGGCGACGCCAAGGAGGACGCCGCGAAGAAGGACGACGCGAAGAAGGCGTCGGCCAAGGAGGAGGCCGCTCAGCCCCTCACGGTGAAGGCCCAGGTTCTCCTCGATCGCGCGCATTTCTCGCCAGGGGCGATCGACGGTCGCGAGGGCGACAACTACCACCGGGCCATCAAGGCCTTCGCGGCGGCGAAGAAGCTCCCGGCGACGGACCACCTGACCAAGGAGGTGTGGGACGCCCTGCAATCGGGCGATCAGGCACCGGCTCTCAAGACTTATACGATCACCAAGGAGGACGCGGACGGGCCCTATGTCAGCCGCATCCCCCCGAAGATGGAGCAACAGGCTGACCTCGACGCCCTCGGCTACACGAGCCCGCGGGAGATGCTGGCCGAGCGGTTCCACATGAGCCGCGATCTGCTGGCCGCCCTCAACCCGGGGAAGGCCCTCGACAAGGAAGGCACCACGATCGCCGTGGCGGGGGTCGAGCCCATGGGCACCGACAAGCCCAAGGGGAAGGATCTGCCTCAGGATCCGAAGGTCGAGCGGATCAGCGTCGACAAGACGAACCGCGATGTGCGTGCTTTTGGCGCGGACGGGGCGTTGCTCGCCTATTATCCGGCCTCGATCGGCAGCGAGGAGAAGCCCGCGCCCAGCGGCGAGACCACCGTGAAGGGCGTCGCCTTCGACCCGGTCTATACGTACAATCCCAAATACGGTTTCAAGGGCGTAAAGACGAAGCAGAAGTTTTCGATCCGTCCGGGGCCGAACAACCCCGTCGGCATCGTCTGGATCGACTTGGCCATACCGAGCTACGGCATCCACGGGACTCCCGAACCGGAGCGGGTGAGCAAGACGGAGTCGCATGGATGCATCCGTCTCACCAATTGGAATGCCCGAGACTTGGCCAAGCACGTCGCCCGCGGCGCGAAGGTCGATTTCACGGACGACTGACGCGGTCCGCCCCGGCCGTGCCTGTCGGCGTCCCGGCCGGTCGTCCCGCCAGCGGGGGCGGCCGGTCAAGGTTGCATCTCGGCCTCAGGTCGTCGAAAATGTATCTGAGCTTAACATAGGGATGGGTCGAGCGTGTCGGCATGGTGTGCTGTCGCTTGACACGTCGGCTTGAACGGGCGACCCAGCCTTCAGGCTTCGCCGGTTGTGGATCGACGGCGGGGCGATGGCGGCGACGGCTCGCGCTCCGACAGACCGACTTTTGGCGTGGAAACGACCCCGTCGGGGGCAGGCAAGGGAAGACGGCCCGGCGTGAGTGCTGACCTCAACGACGAACTGCTCAACGGAGTCCGAGTCCTCGTCGTCGAGGATGAGGCCGCCATCTCGATGCTCCTGGAAGACATGCTGCTCGATTTCGGCTGTACGGTCGTCGGGCCGGCGGCTCGTCTGTCGACGGCCCTGGAGATGGCTGCCCAGGAGGCGTTCGACGTCGCCATCCTCGACGTGAACGTCGCCGGCGAGCCGATCTATCCGGTGGCCGAAGCCATCGTCGCACGGGACCGGCCCCTGGTCTTCTCCACGGGCTACGGCGGCGCGGGCATCCGCGAGCCCTTCCGGGACAGGCCTGTCGTCCAGAAGCCCTTCAGCCAAGCCGATCTGAAGCGCACCCTGCTGGGCGCGATCCGCAAGGTCGAAGGCTGATCTCTTTTGGGATTTGACGGCGGCGCCGGAACCCTACAGCCCCTCGATCTCGAACGCCGCCGGGCAGTGCTCGGGCCAGCCGCGGCCTCCCACGAAAACGGCATCCGCCCTCAGCGTCAGCTCACCGGACCAGGGATGCCGGGAGACCCAGGCCCGGACGGCCCGGGAGAAGCGCTGGCGCTTGATGGCCCCGATGGCGGTCCGGGCCTCGTCGAGGCGCGCTCTAGCCTTCACCTCGACGAAGACGAGGGTACGCCCCCGGCGGACGATCAGGTCGATCTCGCCCCCGGCCAGGGATACCCGCCGGGCCACCGGGCGGTAGCCGCGCAGCATGAGCACCCCGAGGGCGAACCACTCCGCCCGGTGGCCTAGGCGGTAGGCCGCCTGCCGCCGCTCCCTGGGGAGGGACGCACTCACGGCTCGTCCCCGGCGTCGCCCTCCCGGGCGAGGACCAGGGCGCGGGCATAGACCTGCCGACGCGGCTGGCCGGTCTCGTCGGCCACGAGGCTCGCGGCGTCCTTGATGGAATGGCGGGCCAGTGCGGTGCGGATCGCGGCATCGAGGGCCGCATCGTCTTCCGGCCCGGCGGCCTGTTCCACCGCCGGGCCGATCACGACCACGATCTCGCCCTTGGGCGGCCCTTCCCCGGCGAAGCGCGCGGCGAGGCTGCCGAGGCTGTCGCGGCGCACGGTCTCGTACAGCTTGGTCAACTCGCGGGTGACCGCGGCCGCCCGGTCAGGCCCGAGGATCGCGGCGGCGTCGGCGAGCATCTCGACCAGCCGGTGCGGGGATTCGAACAGGACGAGGGTGCCGGGCACCTGTCCGAGGGCTTCCAGCCGGTTGCGGCGGGCGCCGGCCTTCTGGGGCAGGAAGCCCTCGAAGAAGAACCGGTCGGTGGGCAGTCCCGCCGCGACGAGGGCGGTGGTCACCGCCGAGGGGCCGGGCACGGGGACGATCCCGATCCCCGCCTCGATCGCGGCCTGGACGAGCTTGTAGCCGGGGTCCGAGACGAGCGGCGTGCCGGCATCGGACACGAGGGCCAGCGCCTCGCCCGCCTTCAGCCGGGCGACCATCCGCTCCCGCACGGCATCGTTGGAATGCTCGTGATAGGCGAGGAGGGGGGTCGTGATCCCGTAATGGGCGAGCAGGGTACGCGTGACGCGGGTATCCTCCGCCAGCACCGCGTCGGCCGCGGCGAGGGTGGCGAGCGCTCGGATCGTCACGTCGCGCAGGTTGCCGATCGGTGTCGCGACGATGTGGAGGCCGGGGGCGAGGGGCTCTGCCTCGCTGGCGAGGCCGAAGGCGGTGAAGGTGGCGCTGCGGGCGGAGGCCGGGCGCGCGGGATCGATTCGACGGTTCATCGCTGGCGAGATTGCCACAGGCGGGGCGCCGCGTCGCCGCCAGGGACGTGGACAACGGGGGAAGAGCGGGCGCCGCCATTTACAAGCCGCCGCCGGACCGACAGGCTTCCCTCGGAAGTCCTGTAGGAGAACCTCCGATGGCGCAGGTGCCGCGCTCACGGGGCAATATGGTTCCGGCGGTGCTGATCTGCACGACCGCGCTCTCCGGTTGCGTCGGCGGCGATCGGGTCGCGAGGAACCGTCCGGCGCCCCCCGTCGCGGCGGTGCCCGCCGAGCCGGCGCCCGCACCCTCCGCGGCCGGGGAACGCATCGGCACGGGCGCCGTGAAGGTCGCCCTGGTGGTGCCCCTGACGGGGCAGGGGTCGCCCGTCGGCACCGCCATGCGCAACGCCGCACGCCTCGCCTACGAGGAAGGCCAGCAGCCGGACATCACCATCCTCGTCGAGGACGACCAGGGCACCCCGACCGGTGCCGTGGAAGCCACGGAGCGCACCCTGAAGGGAGGGGCGGACATCGTGCTCGGGCCGCTCTTCGCAGGCAGCGTGCGCTCCGCCTCGGCCTCGGCGAAGACGGCGGGCAAGCCGATGATCGCCTTCTCGACGGATGTCGGCGTCGCCACCCGCGGGGTGTACCTGCTGAGCTTCCTGCCCCAGCCGGAGGTGTCGCGGATCGTCGAGGAGGAGGTCGCCTCGGGCCGCCGCTCCTTCGCGGCGCTGATCCCCGAGACCGCCTACGGCAACGCCGTCGAGGCGCAGTTCCGGGAGGCGGTGACCAACCGTGGCGCCCGGATCGCCGCGATCGAGCGCTATCCCGCCGGGGCACCGGGACCGGCGGTGAAGCGCCTGGCCGGGGTGGTCGGCGGACCGGGCGCGACCGCCGACGCCCTGTTCATCCCCGAGACCGCGGACGGGCTCCCGGCGGTGGCCGCAGCCCTCGCCGGGGCGGGGTTCTCGCCGGCGCGGGTCCGGCCGATCGGGACGGCCCCCTGGAACGAGCCCGCCCTCTTCGCCCTTCCGGCCCTCCAGGGCGGTCGCTTCGCCGCCCCCGACCGGGGCGGGTTCTCCGGCTTCAGCGCCCGCTATCAGGCACGGTTCGGCACCATCCCGCCCCGGGTCGCCTCCCTGGCCTACGATGCCGTGATGCTCTCCGCCACCCTCGCCCGCCAGTTCGGATCGCAGCGCTTCGCCGAGCCGACCCTCACCAACGCCTCGGGTTTCGCCGGCGTCGATGGGACGTTCCGGTTCAGCCCCGATGGAACCAGCGACCGGGCGCTGGCCGTCTACGAGATCCGGAACAATGCCGTGAGCGTCGTGAGCCCGGCGCCGCGGGTGCTCGGCAAGCCGGGCTTGGCGGCGTCGGCGCCTCAGTAGGCGTTCTCGGTCTTGAACAGCGCGAAGGGCGTCGTCAGCAGGATCTGGAGATCGAGCAGCACCGACCAGTTCTCGATGTAGTACAGGTCATGCTCGATGCGGCGTTGGAGCTTCTCCGACGTATCGGTTTCGCCGCGCCACCCGTTGATCTGCGCCCAGCCGGTGATGCCCGGCTTCACCCGGTGCCGGGCGAAGTAGCCGTCCACGACCTGGTCGTAGAGCGTATCGGCGGCCTTGGCCTGGAGGGCGTGGGGCCGCGGCCCGACCAGGGAGAGGTCGCCCTTCAGCACGTTGAACAGTTGCGGCAGCTCGTCCAGCGAGGTCTTGCGGATGAAGCGTCCGACCGGTGTGACCCGGCTGTCACCCTTCGTCACCATCCGGTCGGCGGTGGCGTCGCACTGATCGACGTACATCGAGCGGAACTTGAAGATCTCGATCAGCTCGTTGTTGAAGCCGTGGCGCTTCTGCCGGAACAGGACCGGCCCCTTCGAGGTAACGCGGACGGCGAGCGCCACCGCGAGCATGACCGGTGAGAGCGCGACCAGGGCGAGGAGCGCCACGCAGCGGTCGAAGGCGGCCTTCACCACCACGTCCCAGTCGGCGATCGGCTTGTCGAACACGTCGAGCACCGGCACCGAGCCGAGATACGAATAGCTCCGGGGGCGCAGCCGCAGCTTGGCCGCATGGGCCGAAAGGCGGATGTCGATGGGCAGAACCCAGAGCTTGGCGAGCATCTGGAGGATGCGTCCCTCGGCCGAGATCGGAATCGTGAACACAATCAGGTCGAGGCGGTGGCCCCGGGCGTAGGCCACGAGGTCGTCCACGTTGCCGAGCTTCGGCACCCCCGCAACGGACTCGGTGGAGCGATCGTCGTTGCGGTCGTCGAACACGCCGACGACGCTGATCCCCGAATCCCCCTGCGCCGACAGGGCGGCGATGAGCGCCTCGCCGGCTTCGCCCCCGCCGACGATGGCGGTGCGGCGGTCGAAGCGGCCGGCTCGGGTCTGGGCGTCCACGTAGCGGGACAGGGCGACCCGGCCCGCGAGGAGGAGGGCAAGGCCCCCGGCATAATAGGTGGCGAGCCACAGGCGGGAGGTCTGGTCCGCGAGCTTGGTGAAGACGAGCAGGGCGGCCAGGACGAGGAAGGTGGTGGTCCAGGCGGCGGTGATGCGGATCGCCGCGCGCACGAAGGTGCGCATCGCCTGGAGCCGGTAGGCGCCGGCTGCCTGGGCGATGCCGATGCAGGCGGCGGGCACGAGGACGATGGCGGCGGCGTAGGTCGCCGCCGAGGCGACGCGGCCGTGCAGCATGCCGAGATAGAGCAGGATGCCGAAGGCGAGGAGCGTAGCGCCTTCGAGCATGCGCACGAGTCCGCACAGGACCAGGGGCGAGAGCGGCCCCGGGCGGGCCACTGAGGTCGTCCACTCCTGGAACGGCAGGTCATGTGCCTTGTAGCCCGACCCAGGGCCCGCCGCCTTCATGATGTCGCGGACGTCGAAAGCACTCATCGGTCCGGTCTTCCAGCCTCATCGAGCGAGCGTGTCGCCCGAAGCTCGCACGGTTGTTTGTCGGAAAGCTTAAAACGGGTGGTTGCCATCGGACTGGCCGATGACGACCCCGCGAGGTCAGGCCGTCTCCGGAGCGCCGACCGGGGCGGCGTTGCGGGACCGGGCGCGCAGGGCGGCGGCGTAACCCGACAGCACGTCGGCCCCCATCCGGTCGAGGGAGAACCTCAGGCGGACGGAGTCGCTGAGCGCCCGGAAGCGGGGCTCGCGTTGCTCGGAGGGTTCGTCGAGGACAGCGGCGATAGCCTCGGCTAGGGCGCCGGCATCCCTGGCGGGGACCAGCCTGTCGGCGGCGGATCCGAAGATCTCCGGCATCCCCCCGACATCGGTGGCAACGAGGGGCTGCGCCGCGGCGGCGGCCTCAAGAACGACGTAGGGCAGGGACTCCGCGAGCGACGGCACGACCAGGATCTTGCCCCGGGCGAGCACCGTCCGGATCGGCTGCGCCGGCTCGAAGGCGACGGCGTCGGCGATGCCCATCTCCACCGTGGCGGCGCGAAGGCTCGCCTCGTCTGGCCCCGACCCCACCATCAGGAGACGCAAGGCGCGTCCCTGTGCCCGCATCCGCGCGAAGGCGTCGAGGAGGAACGGGAGCCCTTTCGCCTCCCTCAGCTCGCCGACATAGAGCAGGTCGAACCGGTCCGCGGCGGGGGTGAGTGGGGCGAACTCGGCCTCGCCGATGCCGTTGTGGACGATGCGGGTGATCCGTTCGGGGCCTCCGACAAAGGTCCGGTGGCAGCCGGCGACGTAGTGGCTCTCGAACAGGAACACATCGGTGCGACGGGCAAGCAGCCCCTCGGCGGCCATGTAGAGCCGGTGAAGGGCGCTCCCCGGCCGGTAGTTGTAGCTGCCGCCGTGGGGCGTGTACGCCCGGATCACCGGGCTCCGGGATGGCGCGATCCGCGCATAGACGCCGCCCTTTGCTCCGTGGCCGTGGAGCACGTCCGCCCCGACCTCCGCGGCACGGTCGCGGACGGCCAGCAGCGCCGTCCGGTCGGACAGGTGCGGGTTGCGCCGCATCGGGAGGCGCCGCACACCGAGGGCTAAATGAGGTGCGAGGGCGGCCAGGGCCCGCTCGGCCTGGGCTCCCCCCGTGGTGGAATCGCACACGATGCCGACCTCGTGCCCGGCGGCAGCCTGGAGCCGCGCGAGGTCCGAGACGTGGCGGAACAATCCGCCCACGGGCGCGCGGAACACGTGCAGGATTCGCACGGACGATGAAGGATCGCTCGTAGTCACGGCCGCCACGACAGTCTCCTCGGCTGGATGCCGCGGAAACTGCTCTCGTGCGGATGTTCAGGCTATTAAGGCGTCCTGTTCTGCCGCCCGATTTGTTCAGGACAGTTAAACTGCCCTGAACGGAGCCGCATCAACCGATGACGACGGTGCGCAGGCTCGACCAGATCGTGCCGTAGTGGCAAGCGGTCGCGAGGAGCACGAAGGCGTGCCAGATGGCGTTCTGGAAGGGCAGCGTGCGCCAGACGTGGAACACCACGCCGATGGAGTAGAGCGCTCCGCCGATCGCCAGCAGGCACAGCGCAGTGGGCTGCAAGGCGGCGATCACCGATTCGTAGGCGAAGAGACCGCTCCATCCGAGGATGAGGTAGAGCCCGATGGACAGCCGGTCGAAGCGGCCCGGCATCAGCAGCTTCACCGCGATGCCGACAAGGGCGACGATCCAGATCACCGCCAGCAGGCCGTAGGCGACGGGGCCGGAGCCGACAAGCGCCACGAGGGGCGTGTAGGTTCCCGCAATCATCAGGTAGATGAGGGCATGGTCCGCCCGGCGCAGCAGCCACTTGCGCGGTCCCACAGGGTAGAGGTTGTACGTCGCCGAGACGGCCAGCATCAGGACCAGGGCCGTAGCGTAGACGAAGAGCGCGGCCTGCTCCCCGAGGGCGAGGTGGGCGCTCAGGGCCGTGAGCATCAGCGTGCCCGCACCCAGGATACCCAGCGCAACCCCGAGGCCGTGGATGATCCCGTCGGCCAGGATCTCGCGGGGCGTGTAATTCCACGTCAGTGTCAGCGGACGACCATCTTCGGCGAGAGACATCGCGGAGCCTCCTGCACTACGCGCCGAAGCTTAAGCCTGAGACGATGTGAGCGTTCCACAGTTAGACTGCGCAACAGAGGCTCATCCCCCGTTTTCGGTTGATAAGCTGAATGTTTCTGCCCCGCGGCAATGATGTCGCAGGGCACAAAACCTCAGGCTCTCTGGGCCGCGAGGCCAGGATAGGCCCGTCCCGACGCGGCCTGCGGGGCGGTTCCGGTCCGGACGCCCTGGCTCAGGCGGGCATGGATCGTCGCCGCGGAGAGGACGCCCATGGCCATGACCTGGTGCGCGAGGGCCGCCCACAGGGGGACCGCCAGGAGCAACGTCGCGATGCCGAGGCCGGCCTGGGCGAGGACGAAGGCGGCGACCATCATCGCCCGCCGCGCCGCCAGGGTTCCCCAGGCCGACACCGCCGCATCGACGGCGTGGAGCAAGGCGACGGCCAGGAGGATGTAGGCGACCAACCGGTGGTCGAATTGCACGAGGAGATGGTTATCGACGAAGTTCTCGATCCACGGCCGAACCGCGAATAGGCTGTCGGCCGGGGGGATGAGGACGCCGTCCATGTCGGGCCAGGTGTTGTAGACGAGCCCCGCATGGGAGCCCGCCACGAGGCCGCCGAGGAAGATCTGCGCCAGCACCATGGGTGGTAGCAGCAGGGCGGTCGTCCGCAGCCGGCCCGGAGCGGGGGCGAGGGCCTCGGGACGCTCGCCCGCGGCAAGCCAGACCACCACGGCGAGGATCAGGCTCGCGGTGGTGAGGTGAAGGGCGAGCTTCAGGGGGGCGACGGCCGTCATGCCCGGCTCGAGTCCCGAGGCGACCATGATCCAGCCGATGGCACCCTGGAGGCCCCCGAGGACGCCGAGGGCCAGCAGTCCCCAACCGAGCCGGCGGCGGATCATGCCCCGCCACCAGAACACGATCAGCGGCAGGAAGAAGACGAGGCCCAGCAGGCGGCCGAGCAGGCGGTGCCCCCACTCCCAGCCGTACAGGACCTTGAACGCCGAGAGCCCCATCCCCTGGTTGAGGATCGCGTATTGGGGCGTATCCCGGTACTTGGCGAACTCGCTCGCCCAATCGGCCTCCGACAGGGGCGGGACGATTCCGGTGACCGGGCGCCATTCCGTGATCGACAGGCCCGAGCCGGTGAGGCGGGTCGCCCCGCCCACGGCGACCATGGCGATCACCAGGGCCGCGACCACGGCGAGCCACAGGCGCACGGCCCCGCTGCTCTTACCCCCGGCCCGATCCGGAATTGCGCTCATCGTGATCCTCCGCGCCGCCCGATAGCCCGGCGTTAAGGGATCGGCCCGGCGCGGGCAACGCGCGCGGCGCCGCATCGCCCCGGACGGGGGCGGCAACGCGCCGGTTGCCTCAGTGTCGTCAGGGCGTTAGCCCCATGCGGCAAACAGGTCGGGAGGGGAGCGATGCCGCGACGCATCCGCGTGCTGATCGGGACGGTGGGCATCCTCGCCTTCGTCTGCCTCTACGCGCCCATCGCCATGGCGCTGGCCGACAGCCGCATCGCCGAGACGCCCGCGGCGGTCCAGGCCATCCTCTACTCCATCCTCGGCATCGGCTGGATCCTACCCCTGATGCCGCTCATCCGCTGGATGGAGCGGCCGGACTGACACCGGGCCGAGTACGGGGCCCGCCCCCTCGTTTTCGCCGTACTCACGGAAGAGACAGAGCTTGAGCGATTCGCACGTGGCGGTCGCCCCCTGTCCCGCGAGTCCCGGCTGCATGTCCCACACGCGTCTCGTTGCGTCGATCCTCTGCCTCGTGCCCTTCGCTGCCCTGGCGCAGGGCACCCCCCGCAGCATCGGCGAGTGCGAGCGCCTGAAGAACGACCTCGCCTACAACCAGTGCTTGGCGATGTTCGGCCCCGCGGCCAAGAACGTCGCGGCGGGCTACGCATCGGTCGACGCCGCGGCGGCGCCTGCCTTGCCGGAGGCCGCCCCAGCCGACATTCAGCCCGAGGCCGAAGCCACCCCCCGCCGCGGACGACGCTACCGACGGCACGGGCGCCAATTCGCCATGTTCACCGCGGGCGGCGAGGTCCGCCGCCACCGCCGCCGCTGAACCGTCTCACGCCACGTTGAGCCGCCGGCCCCGGTTCCAGGCCAGGAACGGCACCCCTGACAGGAGCCCGGCGAGTGCGGCCTCCGATTGATGGCAGCCGTTCACCGAGACCCGCGGCAGGGCATGAAGATGCCCAGCATGACCCGCAAAGAGATGGCCCGGCCGGGTCGTCACCGCCGTCGCGAACCCCTGGGCCTGGGCCAGGGCGAATTCCCGCGGGCCCGCCGAGCCCGGATCGCCCACCGGATAAGAGAGGTGGCGCACCGTGCGCCCCAGCTCCGCCTCGATCCTCGCCCGCCCATCTGCGATTTCCCGGGCGGCGCTCGCCAGGGGATGCTTGGCCAGCATGGGATGGCTCACCGTATGGGCGCCGATGGTCACGGCCGGATCCGCGGCAAGGTCGCGTAATTCGTCCCAGCCGAGGCACAGATCGCCCGCGACGAGGCCGGGGTTGAGGCCGGCCTCCCGGCAATGCCCGGCGATCCCGTCGAGCAGGCGCTCCTCGCTGCCGGCCCGCAGGTCGCGGTAGAGGGCGTCGAAGGCCAGGGCCTTTTCCTGAGGGCTGCGGGCCGGAAGGTCGACGCTCCGCTTGCCGACCACGACCCGAACCCGGTCGAGTCGGGCAATGGCCCGCTCCAGCTCCACCCACCACAGGCGGCCGCGACCGTCGGCGAAGTCGCTCGTGACGAAGAGGGTCCAGGGCACCCTGTGCCGCGCCAGCACCGGGCGCGCGTGCAGGAGGTTGTCGCGGTAGCCGTCGTCGAAGGTGAGCACCGCGAAGGGCGGCCCGTAATCCCGGCGGCTCAGCCGATCCGGCACCTCGTCGAGGCCGATCACGTCGAAGCCGCGGGCATCGAGTTCGGTCAACGTCGCGTCCAGGAAGTCGGGGGTGATCGACAGAAGCCGGTTCGGCGCGAAGGCGTCCGGGGGCGAGGGGTCGACCCGGTGAAACGTGAGGATCACCCCGAGGCCCTGGGCCGCCGGAGCCAGCCAGCGGTCGGCGCCCGTAGCGCGCACCGCGCGAAATCCCGCCTCGAACATCCGGTGCTTGGAGCGCGGGGACAGCATTGGGGGGACGTCCGGCCGCCGGGACATCCCGGCCTGAGCCGACTGTCGAACGGGCACGTAAAAAATCCCGCAACTTTGCATTACCCAAACCGCGCGATTGCAACCGGGTAACGGGGGAGGGGCGGCCCTTGGTAAACTCGCGCTTCAGGCCCCCTGCCTCAGATCGGAGAGCCCCGGTGGAGGGACCCTGGGCGGAGGGAGCGATGGCGGCGATCGTACACGGCCCGGTTGAACGGAGTGCCGGAAAGGGGCCCATGAGGATCACGTCCGGCCTGCGGCCGACGCTGACCGCCACCATCCTGCCGGGCCTCGACGCGGCGGAGGGCCTCTGGCGCTCCGCGGAGGCGTCCGCGGATTCTTTGTTCACGCCCTATCAGCGCATCGACTGGATCGCCGCCTATCTGCGTGAGACCGGCGAAGCGGACGACGCCCGCGTCGCGATCCTCTGCGATCAGGCCGGGCGGATGCGCCTGCTCCTGCCTCTGGTGGTCCGGCGGCGACGGGGCCTCACCCTGGCCTGCACGGTGGGGGACACGCACGCCAACTTCCACCTGCCCGTCTTCTCCCGGGATGCCGCCGCGGTGCCGTCTGCGGAGGTCCGTGCAGCCCTGCTGTCGGCGGCCGCCAGCGCCGGAATCGACGCCTTCTCCTTTGCGCACCAGCCGGAGATCTGGGAGGGCACGCCGAACCCCCTCGCCCTTGGGGGCGAGGCGGCGGCCAGCAACGCCTATGGTCTCGTCCTCGGGCCCGACCCGGAATCGACCATCAAGCGCGTCTTCAGTGCGGATGCCCGCAAGAAGCTGCGCTCCAAGGAGAAGCGGCTGACGGACGCCCTCGGCCCGATCGCGTATCGCAGGGCCGGGGACGGCGAGGAGGCCCGTGCCTTCCTGTCCGCCTTCTACCTGCAGAAGGCCGCGCGGTTCGCCGGCATGGGCATCCGCGATCCCTACGCGCCGGAGGCGGTTCGCCGGTTCCTTGAACGGGCGGCCTCCGGGGCCGATCCGGCGGTGGAGATCCACGTCCTGCAGGTGGTCGAGACGGGCCGGATCCTTGCGGTTTTCGGCGGCGCGGTGAACGCCACGCGCTACAGCGGGATGATGACCTCGTTCGAGGCCGACCCGGAGATCGCCCGGTTCAGCCCCGGAGACCTTCTGCTCCATCACCTCGTGAAGGAGCAAACTGGGCGGGGACGGCTCGCCTTCGATCTCGGCATCGGCGAGGCGCGCTACAAGGCGAGCATCTGCGACGAGACGATCACCCTGGTGGAGACCGTGTGGCCCGTGACAATCCGCGGCCACGCCTTTGCCCTGGTGCGCACCGGGCTGATACGGCTGAAGCGACAGGTGAAGGGCGATCCCCGCCTCTTCGCCGCCGCCTCGCGGATCCGTTCGATCCTCCGTCGGCGGGCGTGACCGCCGCCGGTTCTTCGTCCTCGTCGACCGATCAGGCCGCCTTGAGCTGGAACTCGATGAAGCCGCCGCCGATCTCCTCGTCGCGGAACGGCATGACCTTCGGGTTGTCCTGGGCGATCAGGACCTGCCCGGCGCCGGCCTCCGTGGCGGTGGCATAGTGGTCGGCCAGCGTGTCGTCGGATGGGTCGGCGTTGGAGGCGATCACGACGCTGTCCGCCAGGGTCGCTACGAGGCCGAGCATCTCGGCGGCATCGGCCTGCGGGCGCAGGCGGCAGATCACCCACGCGTAGGCTTCAGCCATGGCCTCCAAAGTGAAGGCCATACCCTCGGGTTCGTCGAAGAGGATCTCGGACGGGGCGAGGCCGGCGGCGACATGATGCGCCCCGCCGGGACCGTCCGCCCGGATCGCCGCGACGACATCCGCATCCCCTCCGACGACGTCGGTGAAGCCGGGTTCGCCCGCGGCCGAGGCGGGGCCGCCGACATCCACGACGAGGACGCTGCCCGACCGTCCGAAGGCGTGCGCCAGGGCATCCGCAAGACCGTCCATCCCGGACCCCTCGGTCTCCATCAGGACGACGAGCCGACCGTCCGGCGCCCCGGAGATGACGGGACGCTGCGACAGGCGCGCGAGGAGCGGCGCGAGGTCGAAACCGTTGGCAAGGGCGGTGACGGGTTCGGCGGTGGCCGTTTCCGGGGCGCCGTCGCTGACGGAGATGGTCTCAGCCTCGTCGGCGATGGGAGCCGCCTCGACCGGAGCCTCGGCCACGCTTTCTGCCGGCGCCACCCACTTCGACGCGGGCATCGCCTCGGGGAGCAGGAACGGGTTGGCGGAGTCGGCGGGCGAGACGGCCTCCACGGTCTTGTCCTCTCCGGTGCGCCTCTTCTCCGGGGCGAGGGCGGCCCGGCCGGGCTCCGCCAGGAGGGCACGGGCGAGAACGCCGCCGATGGCGAGGAGCAGGGCGACCAGGGTTGCGAAGCCGACGATCGGGAGCTTCTTCGGGAAGGACGGGACACTCGGCGTGACCGCCCGCGACACGATCCGCGCATCGGCCGGGGTGGCGCTCTCCGCGTCGCGGGCCGAGGCCTCGCGGAAGCGGCCGAGATAGGATTCGAGCTGCTCGCGTTGCACCTTGGCCTCGCGCTCCAGGGCACGAAGCTCGATCTCGTTGGCATTGCCCTTCACCACCACGTCCTGCTGGCCGTCCACGGCGGCTTGCAGGCTGGCGACCCGGGCGTCGGCGATCTTGGCATCGTTCTCCAGGATGCGCACCGCCCGGTCGGCGGCGTTCTTGATCTGCGCGTCGAGATCCTCGAGCTGGGCCTTCAGTTCCTTGATCCGCGGGTGCGCGGGCAGGAGCGTGCGGGATTCGAGGGCGAGCTGTGCCCGCACCGTGATCCGGTTCTCGATGGTCCGGCGCAGCATCTCGTTGTTGGCGACGTCGGTGATCTCGTAGGCGCGACCGTCCTTCAGCAGGTCCTTGATCGCGGCGACCCGGCCGGCGATGTCCGCGCGCAGGACCCGGGCCTGCGACAGCTGGCTCGACAATTCGCCGAGCTGCTGCGCGGTGAGCGGCTGGCCGGCCACCCCGGCGGTAGCCACGAGGCCATGCTTGGCCCGATAAGCCTCCACCTTCGCCTCGGCTTCCGCCACCCGGCGGCGCAACGCCGTGATGTTGCCCCCGAGCCAAGTGGAGGCGGAGCGGGCCGTGTCGACTTTGTCGGCTTCCAGGGAAGCAATGTAGAGTTGCGCGATGGTGTTGGCAGCCTCCGCCGCGAGGGCGGCGTCCCGCGAGCGGAACTCGACGGTGATGATGCGCGACTTGCCGGCGGGATAGACGAGGAGATGATCGAAATAGGCCTCGATGACCCGGTCCTCCGCCGGGCGGTCGAGGGGATTGGGCCCGATGCCGAGCAGCATCAGCGTCTGCTGCACCGGCCCGATCCCGTCGGCCGTCGCATCGAATTCGGGGTTGCCCACGAGCTTGAGCCGCTTGATCGCCTCCCGGGCGATGTCCCGCGACATCATCACCTGGACCTGGCTCGCCACGGCCTGATCGTCGATGAGGGCGCTGGGGTCCGGCCGCTCCTGCGCCGTGCGCGTGAAAGCGGTCTCGCGGCTCTCCAGGATCACCTTCGCCTCGCCCGTGTAGCGCGGCGGCACGACGTTCACGAAAACGCCCGCGCCGACGGCGACGAGGGCAGTCGGTACGACGATCCAGGCAAGGGACCTGCGCAGTATCTGCGGGACCTGCGCGACCGTCACGCCCTCGGGGCGCCGCGCCGCCCGGAATGCGGAGGGGGTTGAGCGCATTCTGATCCGGGACATGGGAAGCTCTTCAAAGCGGAAGTGTTGCGATCCATGGCGAAACCGCTTGCCGCATTTGAAAGCGTTAAGGTTGATCGAGGGTTAAGCCCCCCGCGAATTCTCTCCAGCGGCAAGTTTGCGTCGCATAGAGTTCGTTAACCTTACCCACGTATTGCCGACCCTATCGTTTTCACAGGACGGCGATGGTGATGAACCGGCGCGCACTCATCTTCGCACTCAGCACCAGTCTGGCTCTCGGCGGCTGTCTCCGCCCGGATTTCCGGACCCGCGAACTTGATGCCACGGGTACCGGCTCGATCAGTGCCCGCTACACCCTGGCGGCGGGGGACCGACTCCGGGTGATCGTATTCGGACAGGACAACCTGTCGAACATCTACACCGTCGATGGGGCAGGAAAGATCGCGATGCCGCTCATCGGGGCGGTTCCGGTCGGCGGCCAGACGACGGGGCAGGCGGCCCGGGCGATCGAGGGCAAACTCTCGTCGGGGTTCGTCCGCGAGCCGCACGTCACCGTCGAAATGGACGCCTACCGGCCCTTCTACATCCTCGGCGAAGTCACGACGTCGGGCCAGTACCCCTACGTCAACGGCATGACCGTCGAGACCGCGGTGGCCATCGCGGCGGGCTTCGGTCCGCGTGCCGCCCGCGACTACGCGGTGCTGACGCGGACCACCCCGTCGGGCCTCGTCTCCGGCATCGTGCCGATGACCTATGCCGTTCGCCCCGGCGACACGATCGTCGTCAAGGAGCGCTTCTTCTGATCAGGGCGTGGTCCGCCACGGGCTGATCACCCGGATCTCGGCGGACTTGGCCACCTCGACCGGGGCGGGGGCGGTCTTGCGCATCCGCGCGACCATCCGGCGGGCCTCGTTCGCGGGCAGCGCCCCAGACGGCTGGGTCATGCCGGCGAGCAGCTTGCGGGTCTTTGGATCCACCATCGCCGATTGCCGGACCGGCTCGAAATCGTCCATCGTATGAGGACGCCCGTTCTTGCCCGCGAAGACTTGCGCTCCGGTCTTAAAGATCACGATGTCTCCGGGGCGGAGGGTCTCGTCGCGCAGAAGGGCTGCGGCCGGCCCGGCGCTCATGTCGAGGGGTGTCTGCCGCTCGCTGACATGGATGCGCACCGGAAGGGCGGCGTAGCGCGTCTTCAGCTTGTGGCGCCCATATCCCACATGTCGCGGCTGGCCGGCGAACGCCGACGTGGGGACGGGGAGTTGCGCCTGGGGGGCTGGCGCCGGATGGACGCCAAACAGCATCTCGAGGAAGCCGCCTTCCGCGGCATGGGCCTGAACCACCTGTACCGTGCCGCAGGCGACGATCGCGATCGCGGCGATACACGCCGCCCTTGCCGTCCGTGATGGCATCCGCCCCGCTCCGGTTGTGCCGCTATGCCGCTACAACCTATGCGGGAATAGGAGGTTCCGGTCAGGCTGGGGCGACCTGCTCGCCCTCTCCGATGCAGTCGAGGGCGCGCTCGACGGCAGAGATCGCGTCCAGCAGGTGCTGGACAGTCCGCTCGACCTCGATCGGCGGACGGCCCGTGGCGGAGGCGCGGGCGCTCACATCCTCAAGCTGCTCCAGCAGAGTGAGGAGGTCTCCGGCGACGGCCACGACCTCGCAACGGGCGAGGGAGGTGACGGCCGGACGTGGGCGGAAGGGCAGGACATTGCTCATCGCCACCCCTTCTCGCCCAAAACGGGTCCGGTTCGCCAGGGGGGACGGGTGCGCCTTCAACACAATGACGCGCCTACGCGGCTTGAAAGCCGCGATGTGGTTTGTTTTCCGTGGCCGAAGAGCCTCGGAGGTGCCGGAACCGTTTCATCCGCCGGGAAGAAGGCTTGACGGGACGCGTCCCGCCCTGACCTTGCCGGGTTCGCGGGTTGACCGTCAGCCGCTGTCGACTGACGGGTCGCCCGCCTGCTCTGTCGGGATTCGCGATGCGCCTACTTCAGATCACCCTCGCCGCCGCGGCGATTCTCGGCGTTGGCGCCTGTTCCAGCACGGAGGGCGGCCGCAGCGGCCTCGCGGAGTCGTTCAGCCTCGACAACTACCGGGCGTCGAGCGACACCAACGGCACCCAGACCCGGCGCGACGTGAACCGCGCCTACACCGCCCCGTCGCTGCCGACGATCGCCAACCGCGGGATGTAATCGCGTCCGCCCTCGAAGACGCGAGGGCTGCGCCTCAGCGCTTGGCCACGGCGTCGGCGAAGGCGGCGATGCGGTTGCGGGCGTAGACCGGGAGACCGGCGCTGATCGAATTGCCGGTGTTGAAGGTCGAGTTGCCCATCAGCACCTGCGCCGGCAGCAGGTTCTTCAGCACCGGAACCCGGGCGTATTCGGCTTTGCGGTCGAGCACGTCGCCCTTGATCGCCAGGGCGACGTAGGCGGTCACCACCGTCTTCTGCGGATCGTTGGGCATCGGCTGGAACACGGCCAGGAACTTGCCGAAGCGCAGGATCTGGTTGACCCAGAAAATCGTCTGTTCCAGCCCGCCGACCGGGGCGGTATCGATCTTCGTCAGGCTCGTCAGCCCGGCCGCCTGCTGGGGGTCGAGCCGGCGCAACTCGCTCTGAAACGAGACGTATTCGGCGATCTTCTTGGCCGAGCCCTCTTCAAGCTTGTTGGCGAGGCGGACGCCGAGGGGCAGCTTCCCTTCCAGATCGTAGCGCGACTCGATGCAGGCCGCCGCGCCGTCGCACCACGGCCGGTCCGGGCGCTTGGCGAAGGCCGCGGCGGGGTCCTTTGTCGGGGTGGCGTCGGCCGGCTCGAGGGTGCGATGCTTGATGGCCGGGTCCATCGCCTGCACGAAGGCGAGGCTGGCCAGCCCGTTGAGGTCGATGCTCTCGGCCGGGCGCGGCACCACGAACCGGCCTTCGGCGACGTACACCTTCAGGGTTTCGTGGCGGGGTTTCGTGACCCCGTTCAGCGTCACCGTGTAGTCCGGCTCCTTGTAGCCGGGATAGGGCGAGAGCGCCTGCGCCTCCGCGGGACGGGCCTTCAGCCAGTCGAGATAGGGGATCAGGCCGTTCTCCGGGGGGCCGGACTTGTCCCGGTGATCCGTGAACACGATCTCGCCCGGCTTGAGGGAGGACGGCTCCACGGAGGTGACGGACGGGACCTCCCGGATCCGCGCGGCGGAGGCAGGCGCGGTGTTCGCGGCAGGCGTCTGCGCCACGGCGGGGGTGCACGACGCCCCAAGGCACAGGGCGAGGACGAGGGCGGCAGGGCTCTGCGGGCGCGGCATCGGTGTCTCGGATAGGGAGGGGGCGTCAGTAGCCCGGATCGTCGCCGAACAGGTAGTCGGGATCCCGGCGCCGGGGGCGGCGGACAGCCTCGTCCTCACCAAAGGGCGAGCGGTTGGTCTGGCCTGGCCAGGGGCGATAGGAGTCTTCGGCGCCGCCGGACCCGTAGGGATTTCCGTACGGATCGGCACCAGCGCGGCGGCTGCGTGGCTGGGTGGGGCGCTCGCCGAACGGATCGAGAAGGTCCGGGCGCGGGCGCTCGCCGGTCATGTTGCCGTAGAAATCGCCGTTGGCGTCGGCTCCGTCTTCGGACCCGGTGAGGTCGCCGTCGCCGCTGTCGGGCCGCATGGCGTAGAGGGTCTCGCGGGGGACCAGCTTGTAGCGGGTGTCGGCCATGTCCCCGTTTCCGCCCGTACGGAAATGCTCGATGAAGCTGCCCGCGCCCGGCGTGCCGCTGCGGGGATCGATGGCGATGTCGGCGATGAGGGGCCGCGTCTCGGGGGAGGGGCCGCGCAGGAGCGTGCGGGGCACGCCGTTCGCCCAGGCCGCCTGGAAGATCGCCCCCGCGATCGGCACCGAGACATGGCCGCCGGTCTGGCCGCGGCCGAGGGTCCGCCGGGTCCCGTCGGCATTGTCGTAGCCGACCCAGACGACCACGGTGATCTCGTTCGAGAAGCCCGCGAACCACGCGTCGTTCTCGTTCTCGGAGGTGCCGGTCTTCCCCGCGACGCTGTTCGAGACCTTGGCGAGGGCGGCCGCCGTGCCGTGCTGGGTGACGCCCTGCAGCATCGTCTTGAGCTGATAGAAGGCCACGCGGTCCGCGGAGCCGATCCGCACGGGCTCGCGCTCCTTGTGCGTGAAGACGGGCTTTCCGTCCCGCTCGACGGATTCGAGGGCATAGGGCGTGGGCCGCACGCCCTCGTTGGCGACGGCGGCGTAGAAACCGGCGAGGTCCAGCATCCGCACCGGCTGGGCGCCGAGCACGAAGGGGTAATACGGCTCGCATTCCGCGTAGATCTGCGCTTCCAGGGCGATGTCGCAGACGCGCTTCAGGCTCGCCGGAGCCTTCGGGGCGATGCCGCCCTGGAGCAGCCGAGCGGTGACGAGGTTCTTCGAGAATTCGAGCCCCCGGCGCAGGGTGGTCGGCCCGGATCCGCCGCCCTCGTAGTTCTTGGGCGACCAGGATTCCCCGGTTCCGCCGATGGGCGGGAGGGTCACGGCGGAGTCGAGCACCAGGGTGTTCGGCTGAAGCCCCGCATTCAGAGCGGCGAGGTAGGTCAGGGGCTTCAGGGTCGAGCCCGGCTGGCGGACCGTCTGGGTCACCCGGTTGAGCTGGCTCACCGGATAGGAGAAGCCGCCGGTCATGGCTAGGATGCGGCCGGTCCTGTTCTCCAGCACCAGGGCGGCGCCCTGGACGGTGGGCTTCACCCTGATCTGGGCTCGGGGTGCCCCGCGGCCTTCGGAGAGTTTCACCCGGACCACGTCGTAGGGTTGCAGCCGCCCCCGGGCGATGCCGGGATCGAGGCTGGCGATACGGCCATCCTCCAGGCCGACCTTCACCGCACCCCGGCCGGCGTCGAGGACCACGGCCAGGGGCCAGTGCACGTCGTACAGGGTCGGGCGGGCGCTCTCCAGGGCCCGCTGCCACGCGGGCTTCCCGGCCACGAGGGTGGCGGATGGCTTTTTCCCGCGGGCGGAGGGTTGCGCGGCGACGGGTTTGGCCTCGTCCGGCTTCGCCCCGGTGACGGCAGGGGCCGCCTGGGTCGACGCTTCGGGGGCGGCGGCGGCCGTCTCGATCCGGCGGACGCTGTCGGCGAGGTTCATCTCCGGCCCGGTGAAGGTCTGCCGCCCGGTCGAACGCTCGTAGTTGGCGAGGCCGTCCTGCAGGGCGGTCTCCACGGCCCTCTGGAGGGGCGCGTTCACCGTCGCCCGCACAGTGAAGGATGCGGAGGTCAAGGAATCGAGGCCCGCAACGGTGCGGGCTTCGCGGGAGAGGTGATCCACGAGGTAGAAGCCCGAATCCCGCCGGGCCGTCTCCACGGATTTCAGGCCGAGGTCGGCGGCGTTGGCCTTGGCCATCTCGGCCTCGGTGATCACGCCCTCTTCCTTGAGCCGGGCGAGGACGTAGCCCCGCCGCTCCCGGGCGCGCTCGGGATATTTGTCGGGGCTATAGAAGTTCGGGCCCTTCGGCATGCCGGCCAGGAGGGCAGCTTCGGGCAAGGTGAGCTGGCCCACCGGCATCCCGAAATAGCTCTGCGCCGCCATCTCGATGCCGTAGGCCCCGCGGCCGAGATAAATTCCGTTGAGGTAGAGGCCGAGGATCTGCGGCTTGGTGAGGATCTTCTCCAGCCGCGCCGCCACGATCATCTCGCGGATCTTGCGCTCGTAGGTGACGTCATCGCCGACCGAGAGGTTCTTCACCACTTGCTGGGTGATGGTCGAGCCCCCCGCGGGACGCCCCGGCGAGGCGAGGTTGGCGATGAAGGCGCGGATCACCCCGCGCTCGTCGATGCCATGATGGCTCTCGAACCGCTTGTCCTCCGCGGCGATGAACGCCTTCTGGACCAGCGTCGGCACGGCGGTGATGGGCACAACGAGACGCCTTGCATTCGTCTCGAAGGTCTCGGCGAAAGGTTTTCCCGCGGAGTCGAGGATGCGGCTCATCCCCGGCAGGGTCTTGTCGCGCAGGGTCTCGGCGGCGGGCAGATCCTTCGTCGCGTTGTCGTAGAACTCGATGACGGCCTTGGCGTCGAAGGGGGAGTTCGGGGGGTCTTCGCCCTTGCAGAAGTGCTTGTAGCTTGTGTTCAGCTCGTTGATGTCGAGCCCATGCAGGATCTTCGGCGCGGAGGGACCGGCGACGCTCGACGGATCCTCCATCGCCGTGCTGATCAAGTCGTCGAGATTGATGTCCTCGATGTCGAAGGCCTTGCGCATGTGGGCGCAGCCGTCCCGAAGGATCTGCACGACCTCCGGTCCATCCTTGGCCGGATCGAACTGCGTGCGCAGCGAGTCGGGCCGGGTCGTCACCTGGCTCAATGTCAGCGCGGTCGCGAACAGCTTGATAAGGATGATGTTCATACAGGCCGGGGCGGCGGACGCGGGCTCTAGCGGGACGGTGGGGCGTCGCGGCTGAACAGGGCGTGCACAACGCGGCTGTTTTATGATTGTCCGGTCGGGGATCCGCGTGCCGACGCCGCGAGCGATACGCGGCGATTAAGGGCGGCGCCTCGTGTCAGAACGGGGTCCACCACTGTGTGAGCGCTCGCCCGCTCTCCAAGCCGGAAACGACCGGGAGGCGCGTAATGCACCACAGCGGAAAGGGACTTGTGGCGAAGGGACGCGCCGTTTAGGTTCCGCGTCCCAGACAGAAAAAAGGCCGCCCCCATGAAGGAGCGGCCCGAAGTCTAGGGAGGAAACGCCCAAGAAGGGCAGCAGGACCGCGACGCCATCGCGTTCCTGCGATGCAACAAGTACGTTGACGCGCTGCAGCAAGCAAGGCGCTGCGTGTCTAGCCGGCATTGCATTAAATGCATGGCTTGGCCGTATCAGGGGGTCGGCACCTCCTCGACGAGGCGGTCGATGGACAGGAGGTACGCGACGAGCGCCTTCTGGTCGTCGGCTGAGTATCCCGCCTGATCGTCCACCCAGTAATTGTGGCCCTTGCCGGTAACGCGGGCGGTGCGGGCCTTCTCCGACGCCGCATTCGCCGCCACGACCCTGTCCCGGACCTGGCGGTCCACCAGGGCGCGGAGGCTGTTGCCAGGATCGGCCGCAATGCCTGCATCGAGGGTTCCGGGGACGCCGAGATCCTTGCCGGCATCGGGGCCGACGCTCACCCCTGAATCGTGGAGGTAGGGGGCCGTCCAGGCGAGACCGACGAGGTTCGGGACCTTGTAGCCTCCCTTCGTCCCGCCCTGACCCCAGGCGAGCAGGACCTGGGGACGCTTGTCGTCGGCGATCGGGATCGGGACGAGCTTCGGATCCGGCGGCAGCGGGAAGGGCGTGTCGGTGGCGAACATCGCCGGGGGTGAGAGGCGGGCCTCCATCTTGGCACCGGCTTGGGCGCGGCTCGGTTCGGTGCCGATCTCCTCCGCCGGGATGACCCGGTGGTTGGTGAGGGCGGGGCCGGAATGGCAGGTGTTGCAGCCCGCCCGTTCGAAGATGGCCCGGCCGGCGCGGAGGGTGCCGACGTCCGCGCTCACCTGCGGCGGCCGCAGCAGGTTCTGGAAGGCCGACATGGCGTTGTTGGCGTGGTTCGCCGGCTCGCCCGGGGCCGAGGCGAACAGACCATTGTCAGTCATGTAGTTCGTGGCCGGATAGGTCGGCAGCACCGCGTAGTCATTGAGGCCCGGGGAGGCCGGCGTCGGGTCGGCAGCGCGCAAGACCTCCGACGGGCGAAGCGTGCCTGAGGGGTCGTAGCGCAGGGGGCCGTTGGGGGCGCGGCGGAGGACGATACCGAGATAGGTCTCGGGATCGAGGTTGAAGAGCCATGGCGCGGCGGCGGCGAGCTGGGTCGTGTCGGAATTCGCCGCGTGGACGTTATTGTTCAGGGACGACAGACCCGAGAACGGGCCGATCGCCTCCCGGCCGCTCCAGCTATAGGGCTCGCCGTAGGCCGAGAAGCTCGACGGGATCGAGGTCGGGTTGGTCACCCGGTCGGCGGAGGAATCGAAGCTGCCCGCGGGCCAGCTCGCCACTTGGACCTTGGTCGCCGCCTCGACGGCGGCGGGGTCGGGCAGGGCAGGGCGGTTTCCCGCGCCAGGGGATGCCGCATCCGCTTCCGGGACGCTGGCGTGCATGAAGTAGGCGGCGGAGTTCTTCGCGAGCGCCATCAACAGGCCGGCGTTCAGGTCGGCGTTGGGGGCGCCCTCGATCACCTTGCCGCTCGCCGGGTCGACGGCTGCGTGGCAGAGGGCGCAGGTGATGCCCATGCGCAGGTGGCCGCGGTCGTAGAAGCTCTTGATCCCGATGATGAACGCCCCGCCCTTGGGCACGTCGAGGCCGGTCGCGACGCGCTCGCCCTTCCGGTAGGTGCGCTCGCCGATGCGGATGTCGCGGGCCAGCGGCACCTTGAGATTCGTCGTGGCCTCGCCCTTCAGGGCCGCCACGGCGCGGACCACCTCGAACGGGGTGATCGCCCCATCCAGCATGCCCATGACATCGGTGAGGAACACCTCGTTGCCGAAGGTCTCTCGGTAGAAGGCCTCGCGCCCCCGCGCGACGACGGACGCGTCGATGGCGACCGCGCCGTTCTCCGGCGAGAGGGTGCGGTTGCCATCCTCGGTCCTGCGGAGCGCCTCTGCCTCGGCGGGGGAGACCCGGCGTCCGAGCACGTCGAACGCCGTGGTAAGGGGCGAGCGGGTCGGGTTGGCGAGGTCGGCCACGTCGGGCATCGGGGCGTAGCTGAACCGGCCGAACAGGGCCGTGGCCCCAGCGCCCGCCACGACGACCGCGCCGGCGAGCGCGAGGACTTTGCGTTTACGGCCCAACGGTCGACCTCTGGATTGCCGCCCGGGAAACGAGCGCAGGCACAACCGCCAGAGGGCAGGGAAGTTCGGCCCCTGCGCAGCCGACGGGGTGCGGCGGACGACCTCGCGCGTTAGAAGGGTGGACCTTTTCAGAGCACCCGCGAGCCCGCCTCCATGCCAGGAACGCCCCGCGCCGGGATCATCCCGGTCACGCCCTTCCAGCAGAACTGCACGCTGATCTGGGACGACGCCACCAAGGTGGGCGCCGTAGTCGATCCCGGCGGCGACCTCGACCGGATTGAGGCCGCCATCGCGGAACAGGGCGTAAAGGTCGAGAAGATCCTCCTCACCCACGGGCATGTGGACCACGCCGCCGGGGCCGACGAACTCCGCGAAAGGCTGGGCGTGCCGGTCGAGGGGCCGCACATGGCCGACAAGTTCCTCCTCGATTCCCTGCCGGCCACCGCCGCGCAATACGGGCTGGACCCGGCCCGGACGGTGACGCCCGACCGATGGCTCGACGGGGGCGACGTGGTGCAGGTGGGAGACCTGACCTTCGACATCCTCCATTGTCCCGGCCATTCGCCGGGCAGCGTGGTGTTCGTCAGCCGCGATGCGCGCTTCGCCCTGGTGGGCGACGTGGTGTTCAAGGGCTCCGTCGGCCGCACCGACCTGCCGGGCGGCAATCACGAGCAGCTGATCCGCGCCATCAAGGAAAAGGTGCTGCCCCTGGGGGACGACATCGCCTTCATCCCCGGCCACGGCCCCACCGGCACGCTCGGCGAAGAGCGCGTCTCCAACCCGTTCCTGCAGGACTAGGTCATGGACAAGCGTCGCATCGGCCGTTCCGGTCTCACGGTCGCCCCCTTCTGCCTCGGCGGCAACGTCTTCGGCTGGACCGCGGACGAAGACACGTCCTTCGCGATCCTCGACAGGTTCGTGGAGCAGGGTTTCGACTTCATCGACACGGCCGACGTCTACAGCCGCTGGGCGTCGGGCCATTCGGGGGGCGAATCCGAGGCGGTGATCGGCCGCTGGCTCGCCGCCCGGCCGGGCGCCCGCGACAGGATCGTGCTCGCCACCAAGGTCGGCATGGATATGGGCGAGGCCGGCAAAGGCCTTTCCGCCGCCCATATCGAGCGCGCCTGCGAGGCCTCCCTGCGCCGGCTGCAGACCGACCGGATCGACCTCTACCAGTCCCATCTCGACGACGCCGACGTGCCGTTCGAGGAAACCCTGACGGCGTATGACAGGCTGGTCCGGGCCGGAAAGGTGCGGGCCATCGGCGCGTCGAACTACGAGGCGGGGCGGCTGTCCGAAGCCCTGGCGGTCTCTCAGGCCAAAGGCCTGCCCCGCTACGACTGCCTCCAGCCCGAATACAGCCTCGCGGCCAGGGACTACGAGGCCGAGCTGGAGCCCCTCTGCCGCGCGGAAGAGGTCGGCGTGATCGGCTACTTCTCCCTCGCGGCCGGCTTCCTCACCGGCAAGTACCGGGAGGCCGGATCGGCCAGCGGGCGGGCCCGGGAGAACCGGGTCGCGCGCTACCTCAACCCCCGCGGCTTCGCCCTCCTCGACGTGCTCGATGCCGTGGGTCGCGACCACGGGGCGAGCCCGGCGCAGGTGGCCCTGGCCTGGATCATCGCCAGACCGGGCATCACCGCCCCCATCGCCAGCGCGACCTCCGTGGCCCAGCTGGACGAGCTGCTCGGCGCCGCCCGCCTGACCCTGCCGCAGGACGCCATATCCCGGCTGGATGCGGCTAGCGCGGGCGGGATTGCCGAGAAGGGCTGACGCTGCCCCTCATGCCCCGCTCCGTCATCGCGAGCGCAGCGAAGCCACCCAGGGCAGCGGGTCATCTCAGGATGCGGCGCCGCCCTGGAAAGCTTCGCTTGCAAAGACGGTGGTGATTCCAGGGGGGAGAACCGCCCCCGCACGGACCCGTCCACAGTCTACCGAAAGGCCGTGCACGGGCCGTCGCGGCTGAGCCATAAGTGCGTGCATCGGAAGCACAAAACCCCTATATTGGGCGAACAGGAAGCATGAGCAGGCTGGCGCCCTCGCCGCGTACACGCACCGCGCGAGATGTCCGCCGCCTGCCCGAGGAAGTTCATGGCCGATACACCCGAGACCCAGCCCGCCGAGTACGGCGCTGAATCGATCCGCGTGCTCAAGGGGCTCGATGCCGTCCGCAAACGCCCCGGAATGTACATTGGCGATACCGATGACGGCTCCGGCCTCCACCACATGGTGTACGAGGTGGTCGACAACGCCATCGACGAGGCGCTGGGCGGCCATGCCGACCTCGTGACGGTGACGCTGAACGCGGACGGATCCTGCACCGTCACCGACAACGGCCGCGGCATCCCGGTGGACATCCACAAGGAGGAGGGCGTCTCCGCGGCCGAGGTCATCATGACCCAGCTGCATGCGGGCGGAAAGTTCGACCAGAATTCCTACAAGGTCTCCGGCGGCCTCCACGGCGTCGGCGTCTCGGTGGTGAACGCCCTCTCGCAGTGGTTGCGCCTGCGGATCTGGCGTAACGATCAGGAGCACGCGATGGAGTTCCGCCACGGCGACGCCGTGGCGCCCCTGAAGGTGGTCGGGCCCGGCCAGGGCCGGCGCGGTACGGAAGTGACCTTCCTGCCCTCCACCGACACCTTCACGATGATCGAGTTCGACTACGCGACTCTTGAAAAGCGCCTGCGCGAGCTCGCCTTCCTGAATTCCGGCGTGCGGATCGTGCTGACCGATGCCCGCCATGCGGAGAAGAAGCGGGAAGAGCTGTATTACGACGGCGGCATCGAGGCCTTCGTGCGCTATCTCGACCGGTCGAAGAAGCCGATCGAGGGCATGACCAATCCGGTGACCGTCCGCGCCGAGCGCGAAGGGATCCGCGTCGAGGTGGCGTTCTGGTGGAACGACTCGTTCAACGAGACGGTGCTGCCCTTCACCAACAACATCCCCCAGCGCGATGGCGGCACCCACATGGCCGGCTTCCGCGCCGCCCTGACCCGGCAGATCACCGGGTATGCCGACAGCTCCGGCGTCTCGAAGCGCGAGAAGGTGACGCTGACCGGCGAAGATTGCCGCGAGGGCCTGACGGCGGTCATCTCGGTGCAGGTGCCGGACCCGAAATTTTCCTCGCAGACCAAAGACAAGCTGGTCTCCTCGGAGGTCCGCCCGGCCGTCGAGAACGTGCTGAACGAGGGGCTCTCGACTTGGCTCGAGGAGAACCCGCAGCAGGCCCGCGCCGTGATGGGGAAGGTGGTCCTCGCGGCCTCGGCCCGCGAGGCGGCACGCAAGGCCCGCGAGACGGTCACCCGCAAGGGCGCCTTGGACATCGCCTCGCTGCCCGGCAAGCTGGCCGACTGCCAGGAGCGCGACCCGTCGAAGTGCGAGATCCTGCTGGTCGAGGGCGACTCGGCCGGTGGCTCGGCCAAGCAGGGCCGGGACCGGGCCTTCCAGGCGGTGCTACCGCTCCGGGGCAAGATCCTGAACGTCGAGCGCGTCCGGGCCGACCGGATGCTGTCCTCGGCCGAGATCGGCACGCTCATCACGGCGCTGGGCGCCGGGATCGGCCGCTCCTCGACGGACCGGGAGGGCTTCAACCCGGACAAGCTCCGCTACCACCGCATCATCATCATGACCGATGCCGACGTGGACGGCTCCCACATCCGCACCCTTCTGCTCACGTTCTTCTTCCGGCAGATGCCGGAGCTGATCGACCGCGGGCATCTCTATATCGCGCAGCCGCCGCTCTATAAGGCCGAGCGCGGGCGCAGGGCGATCTACCTCAAGGACGAGCGGGCCCTGGAAGATTACCTGATCGAGCAGGGTGTCGAGGGCGCGATCCTCCGGCTCTCGACGGGGGCGGAGTTCTCCGGGCCGCAGCTGCGCACGCTGGTGGACGAGGCCCGGGGCTTCCGCAGCGTCCTCCAGGGCCTGCACACCCGCTACGACCGGTCGGTGGTGGAGCAGGCCGTGCTGGCCGGCGCTTTCGATCCCGATGTCGAGAACCGGCCGGGCGAGGCCGAGGTGCTGGCGGACATGACCGCGAGGCGCCTCGACACCATCGCCGACGAGATCGAGCGCGGCTGGCAGGGGGAAGTGTTCGAGGGCGGCTATCGCCTCAGCCGGACCCTGCGCGGCGTTCGTCAGATCGCGACGCTGGACGCCGGCCTCGTTACGTCTCAGGAGGCCCGCCGCCTTGCCGAAAGGGCCGACGCCTTCCGGGAGATCTACGGCGAGCCGGTGACCCTGGTGCGCAAGACCGACGAGACGGTGCTGCACGGCCCTGTCGGGTTGTTCGAGGCGGTGATGGCCTTCGGCCGCAAGGGGCTGCAACTGCAGCGCTACAAGGGTCTCGGCGAGATGACGGCCCAGCAGCTCTGGGAGACCACCCTCGACCGCGACGTCCGCTCGCTGCTGCAGGTCAAGGTGAAGGACGCGACCGACGCCGGCGACCTCTTCGTGAAGCTGATGGGCGACGTGGTGGAACCCCGGCGGGAGTTCATCCAGGAGAACGCGCTCAGCGTGTCGAACCTCGACGTGTAATTACCTCCTCTGTAATTTCTCAGTAAAGTTTGACCCTAGGGAAGGGCAACTTGACCGGATTTACTGAGAAGTTCGACCCTCGCGGCTTCTTGGCCTGAACCAAGCGGCCACGAGGTCATTGATTCAGAGATGAGTCCCGCTGTCAACTGGCGCGGGAGCACCGCTGCGGACCCACGTGTGCCAAGACGGGAGGAAATCGGGTACGCCCGCAGGTCCGGTGCTTGTTGGCGCGTGGACGTTGCGTCCCTCCCTTCTTTCTGACCGACCGCCTGCGTGTAGGACGCGCGTCGACCAACCACACGCTGGCGGTCAGTCTCCGGGCGTCAACCATCGGCGGGCGTTTCGCACCATCCCGGGCTCGCTCTCGAAGGGAAGGTCGCGCCCCTCCGTCATCCTGTTGATGATGTCGAAGACCTCTTCGAGCTCATAAAACACGCGGCCCCTGTCGAGGTCCGGCACGAATGTTCCATCCTCGGCCAGGAAATACGTCACATCGTCATGCCTGACGTAGACGTGGTATTCGTCCTCGCGTTCCGTACTCATCGACACATCCGACGTGGCCGCCCGTGACGTCCTCCTGCCAGGCGGCCGCCGGTGTCAAGCGGCGGGCGCAGGCGGGCTGCCCCCAGGGCGATTGCGTGCTTCGAGGCGGCCCAGGTCGGGCGCGGCTCCCGGCTCTGCCGTGCTCAGGCTGCCTCGACGTGCAGGTCCTCGGGCTTCAGGTTGTAAAGGAGCCGGCGGCGCATGAGGTGGTAGACCTCCCCCTCGCCGCCCAGGTCCATCCGCCCGTCCTGGGCCTCGTAGCCGTGGTGCCGGTAGAAGCCCATCCGCGCCTCGATGGCCCATAGGTCGATGGCCGACATCCGCGCGGCGCGGGCGTAGGTCTCGGCCCAACGCATGAGGACACCGCCGATGCCCTGGCCCTGGAAGGCGGTGCCGTTGGCGATGAGGTCGATGAACAGGCGGTTCTCGGGCGTGCGCTTGAAGTGGATGTAGCCCGCGATCTCGCCGCCGATCTCGTACAGGTAGACGTGCGATCCCTTGGTCCTGGTGTCGTACCACAGGTCGCCGTAGGTCATACGGTCGATGGACTTCACCCCGCAGGTGAGGCAGTCGGGCTCACGGCGAATGTCGTCCTCGCGCAGCATGCGGACGGCGCCGAACGGGGCCTTCCGCAGGAGCCGGTTGTTCGGGATGCGGTCGAGCTGAAAGAAGGCCCGGTCGTGCTCCCCGATCATCAGCCCGAAGTAGCAGGGCACGAACTCGGACGTGATCTTCACGACGAGCGAGTAGCTCAGCAGGCTACGGCAGCCCCGGGCGTTCAGCACATCGACGAGGTGCCGCATGCTGGCGCCCGAATGGACGGCGGCGTCGATGACCAGCACCGACCGCTCGCCCAGGTCGGTCGGAAGGTCGCCATCGTCCCGGCTGATGGCCTCCCGCTTCGTGCGGTCGAAGGCCACGCTATGAATGGCCTCGGGTTCGGCGGCGGTGCCGAGCACCCGCTTGACGATCTCCGCCGTCATCTTGTCGCCGGAGATGCCGAGCGAGACCCAGGTCCGCGGGGCTTGGTCGCCGAGGTCCACGAGGCGCGCCGCAAGGTCAGCCGCGTAGGAGCCGACCTCGGCGTCGCCCAAAAAATAGGTGTGCAAGCTTCAGGCCCCGCGGACCACCCGGAAGGCGCTGATGGGATGGACGTCGAGTTCACGGCCGAACTCGTCGAAGTAGCAGTCGCTGCACAGGTGGATGCCCTCGCCGCACGGTCGGTTGCCGGTCACCGTCTCCTGCAGCGGGACGCCGCAATCGGCGCAGGTGAAGACGCCGCGCGGGGCCTGGCCCACGGCCAGGGCGGCGCGATCACGGGCGACGGCATCGAGGAACTGCGTCGGGGTCAAAGGCATCGTCGGATCCCTGCTCGCGCGGCGCGCTGGCTCGCCGCGGAGGCGACGGCCGCGGGATATGCAACAAGACTCGGTCCGTGGCAACTCGACCGAAACCGAATCGCCGCCGGGCCAGACCAATCGTACACCGCTGGGTGAAAACGACCATGGGCGCAAACGGTTGCCGGTTCGTTTCCCCGCGGGCCCGGTTTGACCGCCACGAGGCGCCAGGCCGTCGGCTGCGGTGACGGTCCGTGAGGCGGCTCATCCCGGGGTGCAGGATCGGTGGCCAGCCCTTGCCGAGGGTGGCCGCCTCGCCTGGGCCGTCTTCGGCAGCGGAGGGAACGAAGGCCGAACTTGACCGTTGCGAGTCCCGGGGGCGAGCCTGGGCGCGACGGAGACGGCCAGGCGGCGCGACCGGACGGCCCCCCGTCCTCGGACCGGAAGCACCGGCCTGGACCTCTCCGGGTGCGGGAGGGGCCCATGCCCAAGAACGTCGTGGTCTTCTCGGACGGTACCGGTCAGGACGGCGGCGCACGGCCGGAGCAGCGGCTGAGCAACGTCTACAAGCTCTACAGGGCCTGCCGCGTCGGGCCGGACAGCGCCGTCGATCCGCGCGAGCAGGTTACCTTCTACGACCCCGGCCTCGGCACCGACATCGGTGCGACCGCGATGACGGCGCCCGTCCGGTTCGTCCAGAAGCTGCTGGCCTCCATGACCGGACGCGGCATCACGGCCAACGTGGCGGACTGCTACGCTTTCATCATCAACCACTACGCGCCGGGCGACCGCATCTTCCTGATCGGCTTCAGCCGGGGCGCCTACACCGTGCGGTGTGTCGCCAACCTGCTGACGCTCTGCGGCGTCCCGACCCGCATGCCCGACGGCGCCCCTCTGCCCCTGTTCCGCAAGGCCACGCGCGACATCGCCAGGGAGGCGGTCGACGCCGTGCTGGAGCATGGCGCCGGTCACCCGCGCGAGAGCTACGCCGCTGAGCGCGAGGAACTCGCCCGCCGCTTCCGGGCCAGGCACGGGTCGAACCACGTCGACAGCGACCGGCGCTCGAACGTGGCGCCCTACTTCATCGGGACCTTCGACACCGTCGCCGCCCTCGGGGTCGCGGGGGCCAAGCGCTCCGCCATCAAGGCGGCCGTCAGCGCCGTCGTCGCGATCCCGCTCGCCTTCGCGAGCGTCCTCGTCGCGGCGACGCTCGCCGGCCTCCTGCATCTCGTCGCGGGATGGCCATTCTGGTGGACGGCGCTCGCCCTCGTCCTGCTTGAAGTCGGCCTCCTCGGCTGGGCCGCCTGGAGGATCCTGCAGGCGTGGCGCGCCTCCATGACCAAGACGATCCGCGACTTCCCGAACAAGGGCGACGTCAGCACGCACCTGGCGGAGTGGAAGGGCGCGAACTTCGACAGGTTCCTGAGCGCGCATGTCGGCTACGCCCGCGCCGCCATCGCCATCGACGAGCGCCGCAAGGACTTCGCGCGCGTGCCGTGGGGGACGGTGGTCGACGCACCGCCGCGCGACCCCGGCCTGCCCGAGCAACTGGTCCAGGTCTGGTTCGCCGGGAACCACTCGGACATCGGCGGCAGCTACATCGAGCCCGAGTCCCGCCTGTCCGACATCACGCTGCGGTGGATGATCGAGGAGGCGACGCGCCTCCCGGAGGGCCTCAAGGTGGACGGCCTGCGGGCGCCCGGCGACGCGATGGGGAACCCGAGGCTGCGCCTCTTCCCGCGCAGCGACGGCGTCCAGCATTGCGAGATCGCCGGCATGCGCGACACCATCGAGGAGCGGACCTCGGCCGCCTTCATCCCGGCTTGGCTCCGCCGCCGGGCCCGGGGCAAGAACTGGGAGGAGCAGGACCGCGAGGTACCGCACGACGCCGTCGTCCACCCCACGGTCGATGAGCGCTTTGCCCTGCCGTCCGTCGTGCAGTGCGCCGGGTCGGGGCCCTATCGCCCGGGGGCCCTGGCGAACCACGGCCGCTTCAAGGGCCGCTACGGTGCCGACGAGGCTGGCCAGGCCGTCGGGGCCGAGGCGGCGGGCTGAGGCACGTGGCTCGCTGGCCGGCTGCCCGGCCAAGCTTCAGCAATGCAGCGGGGTCGGCCGGCAACGCCGGCCTTCCACCTTGGCGGGGCGGCAGGCTCGATGAAGACGATCTCGCCGCAGCGGATGGCGGGCCAGCAGGAGGCCGCGCTCGTCACGGGCCGCATGCCGGGGGCCGGTTGGGCCGTCACGAGACCGGGGGCCCGGACGCCGGGGTCGACGGCTTCATCGAGATGCGCGACGTGGAGACCGGCGAGGTCCGGGCCCGGTTCGTGGCCGCTCAGATCAGGACCGTCCAGCGGCTGGCCGAGGACACCGGCGAGGACTTCCGCTTCCGGCCGGAGGAGCGGGACCGAGACTACGGGCTCAACTCCGATGCCCCGGTGATCCTCGTGGTGGTCCGCCTCGCCAGCGACCGCCTCCGGCGGTGGTCGGTCCGGGCCCACTTCGCCGACCCGGAGCGACGACGCAGCCGCCAGGTGGTCTTCGACCCGGCGGCGGACCTGCTCGCCGGCGACACCGCCGGGCGCCTCGCCGATCTGGTCGCGACCTTCGCCAAGCCGGGCCGGATCGTCCCGTCGTCGCGGGTCGAGGAGACGCTGGACCGGAATCTGCTCCGGGTGGTCCACCCCGAGCACCTCTTCGTCGCGCCGACGGACCTGTCCCGCGGCGACGTCCGCGAGGCCTTGCTCCGGCATCGGGCGTACCCGGCCCGGGACCGGATCGGGGACGACGGGTTCGCGGTCAGCTTCCAGGACCTCGACGACCCCTGTCCGAGGACGCCTGCGAGACGGGCGCCATCGACCGCCTGGACGCCGGCGAGTGACACGGGTCCGACGGGGAGGTCACCGAGCGGCGCTTCGTCAAGCGCCTGGGCCGGTGCCCATCCGAGCGTATGGGCGGGCGGCTCTCGTTCCGCAGGGAGCGCCGCCACCTGTTGTTCAAGGCCGATCGGCACCCGGGCATCGAGCGGAGCATCCGGTAGCGCTCCGACCAGGACCAGACCCAACGGAAGGTCGTCTCGGCCCACGGCAAGGGCAGGGACCGCAAGGGCGCGGCCTACTACCGGCACCAAGCCTTCGACCCGCGTTTCCTCCGGTTCGGCGACGACTGGTCCCTCGCCATCGAGCCGACCTGCCCCTTCCCCGGGGCGGGTTCGAGGAGCACCAGTTCGGCTACGGGCGCCTGAGGACGATGAAGAAGGTCAAGTCGTTCGAGACGGACTCGAACGTGCGCGGGCACATCGGGATGTGGCGGAGCGTGCCGACCGAGCGGGGGCCTCCTCGCGCGGGGCGACCCGTTCCTGAGGTTCGAGCTCGTCCCCGGCCTCGTGCACCAGCACGGCGGGAACGATGACCTCCGGATGAGGAGGGAGGACCCGGAGGGGCTGCGGGCCAGGGGCGCCCTCGGCATCGTGACGCGTACGTTGCGACGCCTGCTCGCGCGCCACCCCATCCGCTCGAATGCCACGGCAGGATCGCCCGCAAAGCTCCCGGGGCTTCCAGGAAACTCATCCCTGGGGCATAGGAGCGGACCGTGCTCGCCGTCCCGGCGCCAGCTTTCGCAACTTCGGTCACGAGCCTTGGCTGATGTTGGAAACCCTGCCTGCACATCTCACCCGGGCGGCGCTCGGCTTCCTCCTGGGAGCGCTGTTGGGCCTGGTCGCCCGCCGGGGACGGTTCTGCACGCTCGGCGCCGTCGAGGACGCCGTCTACGCGCGGGATACGCGCCGGGCGCGTGCCTGGATGCTCGCCGCCGGGCTCGCGATCCTCGGAACCCACCTGCTGGAGGCCTACGCGGGCCTCGACCTCGCACGGTCCATCTATGCGGGTCCCCGCCTGGAATGGGGCGCGCTGGTCGTCGGCGGCACGATGTTCGGGTTCGGGATGGCCCTCGTCGGGACCTGCGGGTTCGGGGCCCTCCTGCGCCTCGGCGGCGGGGACCTGCGGGCGCTCCTCGTCCTGCTGGTGCTGGGCCTTTCCGCCTACATGGCCGTCAGCGGCTTGACCGGGCTCGCCCGGGTGGCACTGGCCGGGCCGTTGAGCGTGGAGCTCGGCGCGGCGGGCGCGCAACGGCTGGGGGCCTTGCTCGGCCTCGACCGCGGCGGAACCGCCGCCCTCGGCATCGCCGTCGCCGCCGGCCTCGGCTTCGCCGCCCTCGTCGGGCCCGGCCTCCGGAAGAGCCGCCGGCTGCTCTACGGCGCCGTCGCCATCGGATGCCTCATCGCCGCCGGCTGGTGGACGAACGGGGTCGCGGGCCACGACGAGTTCGAGGCGCGGGCGGTCGGCTCCTTCAGCTTCGCCCGTCCCGTCGGCGACACGCTGCTCTACGCGATGCTCGCCAGCGGGATGAAGGTCGACTTCGGCGTGGGCTCGGTCCTCGGGGTGGTCCTCGGCGCCTTCGCCGCCGCCCGCGGCGGCGGCGAATTCCATTGGGAGGCGCCCGACGACGCGCGCGAGGTCAAGCGCCATGTCCTCGGGGCGTTCCTGATGGGCACCGGGGGCGTGACCGCCCTCGGCTGCACCATCGGCCAGGGGCTGAGCGGCCTCTCGACGCTCTCGGTCGGTTCGCTGCTTGCCCTGGCCTCCATCCTCGTTGGGGCGCGGGCGGGCCTCTACTACCTCGTGGACCGTCACGCCTGAGCGCCTCGGTGCCGGGACCTCGGCGGCGTGTTATGACTTGGGTCGTAGCGCGGGCGGCGGGGCAGGGAACGTGCCGAGCGTTCGTCGCCGTCTTCGCGACGCAAGGCTCGACGCTCGCAGCGCCCGTCCGGGAGGGAGCAGACCATGGGTCAGGCATTTCGGAACGGTTGTCTTATCATGGCCACGCTGTCGGCCAGTGCCGCCTCGGCTCAGGAAGCACTGGTCAGTTACCGCAGCCTCTCCCCCGAGATCGCGCTCGAACTGGCCCGCGCGTCGCTGGAGGCGTGCCGAGCCGCGGGATACCAGGTCGCCGTTTCGGTGACGGATCGGTTCGGCTCGCCGCAGGTCGTGTTGCGGGATCGCTTCGCGGGACCACACACCCTGACGACGGCGAGCGCCAAGGCCTGGACGTCGATCAGCTTCCGCACGAACACCTCGGAGCTTGTTGCCTTGAGCCAGCCGGGGCAGCCGCAAGCCGGGATCCGCCAGTTGCCGAACGTGGTGGTGCTCGGCGGCGGCGTGGTCATCGAGAGCGCTGGCACGACCGTCGGGGCCGTCGGCGTGTCCGGGGCGCCCGGGGGCCCGGAGGACGAGAAGTGCGCCAAAGCCGGCATTCAGGCGGTACGGGACAAGCTTGAACTGTGAGGCCGTCGTCCGAGCGCGCGAGAGCCGACCGCGGGTGGCCGGGATGCTCGTTGCCGCGGCGGTCGCCGCAACGGCCGGACGTTCTGCCGGCACCTGCTGTCCGAGCCTTGACGGAGCGCGCAGCGATGGGACGTCCCGCCTCGGCTCGAAAGATCGCTCGCCGCCCGTGAAGCGTCGCGCGCCTTGCGGCCGGCCAGGCCTGGGATGCCACGGGAGATCGCCCGATCGCGCCATCCAGGGCGCGACGACCGCGCCCTCCCCAACCGCAGCCGGCTTCCGCGGCGACAGGAAAGCGGCAAGGCCGCCTCGCCGGTCGGTGGCGCGTCCCCGCAGGGTGCCGCGCGAGCCGAAGGCGCCCGTTGCGCGGACCGGGGCGACCGTCAGCCCGTCCGCCCCTCGCAGAAGGCGCGGTGCAGGGCCGCGATGATCTCGCGGACCTCGGGGCGGGCCAGGGCATAGTAGATGTTCTTGCCGTCCCGGCGCGCCTCCACGAGGTCGTCGGCACGCAGGCGTGCGAGCTGCTGCGAGACGGCGGGCTGGCGCAGGTTCAGCAGTTGCTCAAGCTCGGAGACGGAACGCTCGCCCTCGACCAGGAGGCAGAGGATGACGAGGCGCGCCTCGTGGGCGAGGGCCTTCAGGAGCTCGCTCGCGTCGCGGGCGTTGGCGAGCAGCAGATCCAGGTCGATGGATCCGGGTGCCGTTCCGCTCGTCGCCGTCTCCCCCTGCCGCAGCGGCATCGTTCAATCCTCTTCCAGGCCGTTCGCTTGCAGGTGGCGTGCCGTCCCGTCCGCTTCAGGGCAAGGCCGGCAACCGACCGAGCAGCCGCTCGGCCCGCCCCCAGAAGAAATCCTCGCCCGGATAGCCCTCGATCCGGTCCAGCTCGCGCCCGCCCTCGACGAGGACGAACGTGGGTGTGTAGCGGATCGGGCGCCTGAGCGTGAGTCCCGGCGGCAGGCCCGCGTCGAGGTCGACACGACGCAGCGGCGCCCGCCGGCCGACGTCGGACTTCGGGTAGATCGGGCCGATCACCCGCTCCCATTCCCGGCACCAAGGGCAGCCACGCCGCTCGAACATGAGGAGTTCGGCGGCCTCGGCCGTCGCGGGCAGGAGGGCAAGCCCTCCCGCCCACGCCATCAAGGACCGCCGCGTTCCGTGCATCGGGCTTCCCAAGTGCGACACCCCGGCACATAATATAGGGAAAGGCGAATATGTTCGAGGGGGTAAGCGCCGTGACCGCCGACGTCGGGATCCTGACCGCCTTCGGCGCCGGGCTGCTCTCGTTCCTCTCGCCCTGCATCCTGCCGCTGGTGCCGCCCTATCTCTGCTTCCTGGCGGGCGTCTCGCTGCAGGAACTCGTCGAACGCCCGGACCGCTCGCTCGCGCGGCGCGCCGTCCTGCGCGCCCTGGCCTTCGTGCTCGGGTTTTCCACGGTTTTCGTGGCGCTCGGCGCGAGCGCGTCCGCCGCCGGTCAGCTCCTGGCGGACCACGTCGGCGTGCTGTCCCGCGTCGCCGGCATCGTGATCGCGGCGCTCGGACTCCACCTGATCGGCGTCTTCCGCTGGATGCCGCTCCTGCGCGACGTGCGCGTCCAGGTCGAGGCCCGCCCGCAAGGCGTCGCCGGGGCCTTCCTGGTCGGGCTCGCCTTCGCCTTCGGATGGACGCCCTGCGTCGGACCCGTCCTGGCCTCGATCCTGCTGCTCGCCGGAGGGGAGGACGAGGTCGCGCGCGGGGCGTGGCTGCTGGCCGCCTACGCCGCCGGGATCGGCTTGCCCTTCGTCGCCGCCGCCTTCTTCACCGGTCCCTTCCTGAGGCTGGCCGGCCGGTTCCGGCGCCACCTGCGCACCGTCGAGGCGACGATGGGGCTCGCCCTCGTCGCGACCGGGCTCGTCATCTTCGGCGGGTGGATGCCGCTCGTGGGGGCTTGGCTGACGGACGCGGTACCCGTCCTCGGACGGATCGGCTGAGAAATCCACCGCCGGCGGAGGCACGTTCCGGCGTCCCGCCCCGAAACTCACCCGTACCGGAACACGAGGAGCCGCTCGAAGGCGCGCAGCTCGATCAGCAGGCGGTGCGGCAGCGCCGGGTCGCGGGCGTCGCGGGCGGCCGGGACCTTGCCGAGGCTGGCCGTCATCCCGTCCGCCGATCGCCGGAACTCCGGGTCGGACCGGACGGCCTCGCCGGCCTCCGCGTCGCAGCGGCCCCCGGGCGCGGCCACGTCGCTCGCGGCGGTCCCGATCCAAGTCGCCGTAGCGTCCGGACAGGTCCGCGATGCAGTCGGAGAAGCGGCGCAGGGCGCCCGCGCGCCGCCCGGCGTCCAGGGGCGCGGGTCGCCGCCTCGACGATCTCGCGGGCCCGCGCGTCATCCTCGCGCTCGACCGCCTTGGCCGCCGCGTCCAGGGACCCGTCGAGCGCGTCGAGGACGGGTGCCAGGTCGGAGCGTCCTCGCGCCGCCGCGACGAGCCTGGCGCCCTCCGTCCGGAGCGTCGAGCGCCGGCGGTCGCGGGCGGTCAGGTCCGCATGGTCGTGCGCCAGGTAGGCCAGCAGCGTGCGCCGCCCACCCTGGAGGCTCCAGGATGGCCCCGACGTCGGGACCGGGCGTCGCGCCGGCGCGCCGTGGGAGCGCGCGCGGCGAGCCCGGCGGTGCATGGAACAGCCGGGCGCAGGACGGATGGCAGGCGTCGCTCGTGCATGCAACGCGGTTCCCGGATTGCCAGGCGCCGGCGGGGCGCCGTACACATGCATGAAGAAGAATGTCTGGAGGAGACGCGATGTCCACCCGGCGCCAGTTCCTCGCGGGCGCACTGGCGCTCGGGTTGCCGCGGCATGCCGCGGCCGAGCCGGTCCAGGACGACGACGGCCTCTACCGCGAGCCCTGGTTCCTCGAAAGCTTCCTCGACCTGCCCGACGACCTCAAGGCGGCGCGCGCGCATGGCAAGCGCCTCGCCGTGCTCTGGGAGCTGAGGGGATGCCCCTATTGCAAGGAGATGCACCTCGTGCATTTCGCGGACCCGGGCACGAGCGGCTTCGTCCGCGACCGGTTCGAGATCCTGCAGCTCAACATCATCGGCGCGCGGGAGGTGACCGACTTCGACGGCGAGCGCCTGTCGGAGAAGCGGTTCGCGGAGAAGTACGGGGTCCGCTTCACGCCGACCCTCCAGTTCTTCCCCGAGGAGGTGACGGGCATCGCCGGGAGGCGGCCCCGGGAGCGCGAGGTCCTGCGCATCCAAGGCTCTGTCGCGCCCGAGGACTTCCGCCGGACCTTCGCCTTCGTGGCCGAGCGCGGCTACGAGCGGACGAGCCTGCGCGAGTACCTGCGCTCCTCGGGTCCGGGACAGAAGGGGTAGGGCGCGCGGCCGACGGCCGGCATTCAAAAAACATTTCGGCTTGACTCAAACGCGATCTGCGTCAAACTTGCATAAATTCGCATATGTCGATGGGTCGAGGCCCTCCGGCGATGCGGCCGGCCGGGAAACGGTCGCGAGAGCCGCAGGGACGGCCCACCGAGGAAACGCCAGATGCGCAGGCCGATCACCGCCTATGCGCTCGCGGGGCTCTGCGCCCTCGCGACCGCCGCCGGAGCCGAGACCGCCTCGGGCGGGCTCGCCCCCTTCAAGATTGTCGCGGCCGACGGCACGGACGCCATCCCGGATCCGCTGACCGACAAGCCGGGTGATCCCGCCGCCGGCGCCAAGGTCGTGGTCAACCGGCGCCAGGGCAACTGCCTCGGCTGCCATCAGATCTCGTCGGTCAAGAGCGAGGACTTCCACGGCGAGGTCGGCCCCTCCCTCGACGGCGTCGCCGGGCGCTGGGACGCGGCGCACCTGCGCATGATCGTGGTCAACCCGAAGCACGTCTTCACCGAGGCGACGGTGATGCCGGCCTTCTACCGGGTCGACGGCCTGAGCCGCGTCCGCCCCGAGTTCCAGGGCAAGCCGATCCTGACCGCCCAGCAGGTCGAGGACGTGGTCGCCTACCTCACCACCCTGAAGTGACTTAGCGAGCCGAGAAGGAGCCGCTTCCGATGATATCTCCCCTGAACCGCCGCCAGGCCCTGGCCCTCGGCACCGGCGCCGTCCTGGCGACGACGCTGTCCCTGCGCGCCGCTCCGGCGCTGGCGGCGAAGAACAGCACGGACGAGGCCATCAAGGCGTTCACCGGCGGCAAGGAGCCGGTCAAGGGCAAGGTCAAGCTCGAACTCCCCGAGATCGCCGAGAACGGCAACACCGTACCGATGACGGTCGGCGTCGACGCGCCGATGACGAAGGAGAGCTTCGTCGAGGAGGTGATGATCGTCGCCGACGGCAACCCGAACCCCGGCGTCATCCGCTTCCATTTCACGCCGTCGAGCGTCCCCGAGGCCAACACGCGCATCCGCCTCGCCGAGACCCAGAACGTCATCGCGGTCGCCCGCATGAACGACGGCTCCGTCTTCAGCGACGTGAAGCAGGTGAAGGTCACCATCGGCGGCTGCGGCGGCTAGCGCCTCGGCGAACCCATCAGCACGAGACCCGGAGGACGACATGGCCGACGTGAAGCCGCGGATCAAATTGGACAAGAAAGACGTCGCCCAGGGCGGTGTCATCGAGGTGAAGACACTGGTCTCGCACACGATGGAGTCGGGACAGCGCAAGGACAAGGACGGCAAGACCATCCCGCGCAAGATCCTGAACACGTTCATCTGCGACCTGAACGGCAAGACGATCTTCAGCGCCGACCTGGAAAGCGCCGTGTCGGCCAACCCGTACTTCCAGTTCAAGCTCAAGCCCGAGGAATCGGGCACGCTGACCTTCACCTGGATCGACGACGACGGCTCGAAGATCCAGGCCACGGAGCAGATCAAGGTCTCGTGACGCTCTCCCGGGGCGTCCCGCCCCGGGGCGCCTCCCCACGCCGAGCCGGAGCTTCCATGCCGTCCGTTCCCTCTCCTCTGGCCTTCGCCGCCGTCGCCATCCTCGCCCTGGCCGTCTCGCCGCACGCGCAGGACACGTCCTCGCCGCGCGCGCAGGACACGTCCGAGCGCCCGGCCTGGCAGGAGCACGGCATCAAGCCGCAAAGCCCCGATTCCCCGTTCGGGGAGGTCGTCTCGGGCCTGTATTTCCGCTCCAAGGAGACGCAGGCGATGCAGGCCGACGACTTCAACAACCCGGGCTTCCTCGCCGTCGAGCAGGGCGAGGACCTCTGGTCGAAGGTCGACGGCGCGGCGGGCAGGTCCTGCGCGAGCTGCCACAACGAGGCGGCGACCGCGATGAAGGGCGTGGCGGCCGCCTACCCGAAGTGGAACGGGAAGCTCGGCAAGCCGGTCAACCTGGAGCAGCGGATCAACATCTGCCGCAGCGGCGCGCTCAAAGCCGAGCCCTGGGCCTTCGGCTCGCCGGAACTCACCGCGATGACCACCTACATCCGCAACCAGTCCCGCGGCATGCCGGTCGCGGTGAAGGTCGACGGGCCGATGACGCCGTGGTTCGACCGCGGCAAGGCCCTCTACTACCAGCGCAACGGCCAGCTCGACCTTGCCTGCGCCAGCTGCCACGAGAAGAACCACGGCAAATACCTGCGCGCGGACTTCCTCAGCCAGGGACAGAGCAACGGCTTCCCCGTCTACCGCCTGCGCGACCAGCGCCTCGTGCCGCTCCATGAGCGCATGGAGGGCTGCATGCAGGACGTCCGGGCCACCCCCTACAAGCCGCTCTTCGACGAGTTCCTCGCGCTGGAGACCTACGTCGCCTGGCGCGGCCTCGGCCTGCCGGTCGAGACGCCGGCCGTCCGCAACTGAGCGTCGGAACCCACGATGACCTCACGCCGCGACTTCCTGCAGATCGCCGCCGCCACCGCCGCGCTCGTGCCGACGGGCTGGACCCGGGCCTTCGCCCAGCAGAGCCTCGTCCAGGACGATCTCCTCGCCTTCGAGCCGATGGGCAACGTCACCCTGGTCCATCTGACCGACATCCACGCCCAGTTGGTGCCTGTCCTGTTCCGCGAGCCTTCGACCAACCTCGGCGTCGGCGAGGCGCGGGGGCAGGTCCCCCACGTCACCGGCCGCGCCTACCTCGACCTGTTCGGCATCCCCGGCGGCTCCCCGCTCGCCTACGCCCTGACGCCCGAGGACTACGTCGCGCTCGCCCGCGGCTACGGCCGCATGGGCGGGCTCGACCGCATCGCCACGGTGCTCGACGCGATCCGCGCCGAGCGCGGCGACAAGGTCCTGTTCCTCGACGGCGGCGACACCTGGCAGAACAGCTACACGTCGATGCTGAGCAAGGGCCAGGACATGGTCGACTGCATGGCGCTCCTGAAGCCCGACGCCATGACCGGGCACTGGGAGTTCACCCTCGGCACCGACCGGGTCAAGGAGATCGTCGACGGGCTCGGCTGCCCCTTCCTCGGCCAGAACGTGCGCGACGCCGAGTGGAACGAGCCGGCCTTCGAGTCCACGAAGATGTTCGAGCGCGGCGGCGCGAAGGTCGCGGTGATCGGGCAGGCCTTCCCCTACACGCCCATCGCCAACCCGCGCTGGCTGATCCCGAACTGGTTGTTCGGCATCCGCGAGGAGGACGTGCAGGCCAGCGTCGACAAGGCCCGCAAGGACGGGGCCGCGCTCGTGGTGCTGCTCTCGCACAACGGCTTCGACGTCGACCGCAAGCTCGCCTCGCGCGTGAAGGGGATCGACGTGATCCTCACCGGCCACACCCACGACGCCCTGCCGCAGGCGGTCAAGGTCGGGCAGACCCTGCTCATCGCGTCGGGCAGCCACGGCAAGTTCCTCACGCGCGTCGATCTCGACGTGCGCGACGGCGCGGTGAAGGGCTACCGCTCGAAGCTCATCCCGATCTTCTCCGACGTGATCGCGTCGCAGAAGGAGATGGCGGCGAAGATCCAGGCGATCCGCAGCCCCCACGAGGCGATGCTCAAGGAGGAACTCGGCCGCGCGGAAGGCCTGCTCTACCGGCGCGGCAACTTCAACGGCACGCTCGACGACATGATCTGCGACGCGCTGCTCGCCGAGCGCGAGGCCGAGATCGCGCTCTCGCCCGGTTTCCGCTGGGGCACGACGCTGCTGCCGGGTCAATCGATCACCCGCGAGGACGTCTACAACGCCACCGCCATCACCTATCCGGCCGCCTACCGCATGACCATGACGGGAGGCCGGTTGAAGGAGGTCTTGGAAGACGTGGCCGACAACCTCTTCAACGCCGACCCCTACTACCAGCAGGGCGGCGACATGGTGCGGGTCGGCGGCGTCGCTTACGCCATCGACGTCGCCCGTCCGGCCGGCAGCCGCGTCTCCGACCTGACCCTGCTGCGCACCGGCAAGCCCATCGAGGCCGGGACCTCCTACACCGTGGCCGGCTGGGCCAGCGTCAACGAGGGCACCGAGGGCCCGCCGATCTGGGACGTCGTGGCCGCCCATGTCCGGCGCAAGGGGACCGTGAACCCGACCCCGGCGCAGGTCACCGTTCGCGGCGCTTGATCGTGCCACAAGCATTCACGTATCTGAATATATGAAACAGTTCGGAGAGGCCGATGTCTGACCCGAAGCAAATCCCGGAGCCGCCGAGCCCGCCCTCGCGCAGGGCCTTCCTGCGGACAAGCCTCGCGCTCGGCGGCGCCGTCGGCACGGGTGCCTTCGCCGGCAAGGCCGCGGCCGTCGAGAGCAAGAACCTGCCGCCGAATGTCCCGGAATGGTCTCAAGGACTCGGTGACGGGGTCGTCAGCCGCCCCTACGGCCGGCCGTCGAAATTCGAGGCGGACGTCATCCGGCGCGACGTCGAGTGGCTCACCGCCTCGCGCCAGAGCTCGGTCAGCTTCACGCCGCTGCACCAGCTCGAAGGCATCATCACCCCGAACGGGCTCGGCTTCGAGCGCCACCACGGCGGCATTGCCGAGATCGACCCGGCCGAGCACCGGCTGATGATCCACGGCCTCGTCGAGAAGCCGCTGATGCTGACCCTGGAGGACGTCAGGCGCTTCCCCCGCGTCAACCGGATCGCCTTCCTCGAATGCGCCGCGAATTCCGGCATGGAGTGGAAGGGCGCGCAGCTCAACGGCTGCCAGTTCACGCACGGCATGGTCCACTGCGTGATGTACACGGGCGTCCCGCTCAAGCTCCTCTTGGAGGAGGCGGGCCTCAAGACGAACGCCAAGTGGCTGCTACCGGAGGGGGCCGACGCCGCCGCGATGACGCGCTCCGTGCCGATCGAGAAGGCGCTCGACGATGCGATGGTCGCCTACGCCATGAACGGCGAGGCGCTCTATCCCGAGCATGGCTATCCCCTGCGCCTCGTCCTGCCGGGCTGGCAGGGCAACATGTGGGTGAAGTGGCTGCGCCGGATCAAGGTCGGCGACGAGCCCTGGCAGACCCGCGAGGAGACCTCGAAGTATACCGCCTTGCTGCCCGACGGCCGGGCACGGCGCTTCACCTGGGCCATGGACGCGAAGTCGGTGATCACCAGCCCGAGCCCGCAGGCGCCGATGCACCACAAGGGCTTCACGGTGCTGTCCGGGCTCGCCTGGTCCGGCCGCGGCAAGATCAGCCAAGTCGACGTCTCCCTTGACGGGGGCCGCAACTGGCGCGCCGCCCGCCTCGACGGACCGGTGCTCGATAAGGCGCTGACCCGCTTCTACTACGAGTTCGACTGGACCGGCGACCCGCTGCTGCTGCAGTCGCGCGCGGTCGACGAGACCGGCTACGTCCAGCCGACCAAGGCCGCGCTGCGCCGGCACCGCGGGCTGAACTCGATCTACCACAACAACGGCATCCAGACCTGGCACGTGCTGCCCAGCGGGGAGATCGAGAATGTCGAGGTCGCCTAACGGCATCGGGGCCGCTGTCACGGCCGTCCTCCTGGCCTTCGCCTCGCCCGCGGCTGCCGAGCGCCTCAACATCGGACGCGCGGCCAGCCCTGAGGAGATCAAGGGGTGGGACATCGACGTGCGCCCCGACGGCCAGGGCCTGCCGGTGGGCAAGGGCACGGCAGCGCTCGGCGAGACGATCTTCCAGGAGCGCTGCGCCAGCTGCCACGGCGAGTTCGGCGAGGGGGCCGGCCGCTGGCCCGAGCTTGCGGGCGGGGCCGGCACGCTCAAGTCGGACAGCCCGGTCAAGACCGTCGGCTCCTACTGGCCCTACGTCTCGACGGTGTTCGACTTCGTGCACCGGGCGATGCCGTTCGGCGCGGCGCAGACCCTGACGCCCGACGAGACCTACTCGCTGACCGCGTACCTGCTCTACCTCAACGACATCCTGAAGGATCAGGACTTCGAGGTGAACGAGAAGAACCTCGCCACCATCCGCCTGCCGAACGAGAAGAACTTCTTCATGGACGACCGCGAGACCGCGGAGAAGGAGTTCTGGACGGCCAAGCCCTGCATGACGGACTGCCTGCCGAAGGAGGCGACCATCACGGGTCGCGCCCGCATCCTCGACGTGACGCCCGACAAGGCGTCCGAGAAGGCGAAGGAATCGCCGCCGGTCCAGTAGCCTGCGAGGACACGGGAAGCCTGACGATGAGCGACCTCCACGAGACGGCGCGGCGCGGATCGCCCGCCCGGGCCTGCGACAGGCGAGCGGTCGTCGCCGGCATGGCGGCGCTGCTGGCCTCCGCCTGGCCGGGCGGGCGGGCGTCGGCCATCCCCATGGCGCCGCTCAGGGTCGGTGAGGCCACCGTGGAGACGGCCAGCGACGGGACGCTGTCGTCCTCCCTCGCCTTCATGCTCCCCGAGGCGCCGCGCGCGGAGGTGGACGACGTGTTCAGGGCCGAGGGACAGCCGGCGGAAGCGAGCCCGATCCCGACCAACGCGAGCCTCGTGCGCGTCGGCGGCGAGGTCATCCTGATCGACGCGGGCTCGGGGAATTCCGTCCAGCCGACGGCCGGGAAGCTCGGGGAGAGCCTGGAGGGCAGGGGCGTCCCGCGCGAGACGATCACCCGGGTCGTGTTCACGCACGCCCACCCCGATCACCTCTGGGGCGCGGTCGACGACTTCGATGACAGCGAGCGCTTCCCCAACGCCCGCTACGTCGTGCCGGCCGCGGAATGGGACTTCTGGACTCGCGACGACGTCGAGACCCTCGTGCCGGACTGGCTCAAGGGGCTGGCCGCCGGCTCGCGCCGCACCCTGAGACGCCTCGAAGCCAAGATGGAGCGCCGCACGCCCGGCGAGACCATCGCGCCCGGCCTCACCTACGTGGCGACGCCGGGTCATACGCCCGGCCATGCTTCCGTCCTCGTCGAGGCCGGCCGGGAGCAGGTCCTGATCGGCGGGGATGCGCTGAGCCATGCCGTGGTCTCCTTCCGCCGCCCTGCCTGGGCCTTCGGGAGCGACCTCGACCGCGACCTCGCGATCCGCACCCGCCGCGCCCTGCTCGACCGGTTGGCCAACGAGCGCCTCACGCTCGTCGGTTTCCATCTGCCGGGGTCCGGCATCGGTCGCGTCGAGCGGTCCCGGGGCGCCTACCGGTTCGTGCCCGCATGAGCCGGGCGGCAGCGGCCTGGTTCCTTAAGGTCTCCTTAAGGTGCGGCCCTCAGGCGGTCGAGTCGCGGCCGAGGTGAACTCGGGACCGGGAGAGGTGAACATGTTGCTGTCGCGCAGGGGCGTATCGGGCATCGCGGCGCTGGTGGCCGGCCTCGTGGCCACCCGGGTCGCGACGGCTGCCGAGACCGCCGCGAAGACGCATCGGATCGCGATGCAGGTCAGCACGAACGATCCCGGGGTCTTCGATCTTGCCCTCAACAACGCCGTGAACCTCGCGCGCGAGTACGGTGAGGCTGCGGAGGAGTTCGAGGTGGAGATCGTCACCTACGGCCCGGGACTTCACATGGTCCGGGCCGACACCTCCCCGGCGAAGGCCCGGGTCCGGTCCGTCATGGAGAGCGTTCCGGGCATCGTGATGTCCGCCTGCGGCAACACCATCACGGCGATGGAGAAGGCCGAGGGACGCACGCTGGAATTGCTGCCGGACGTCGGCGTGGTCCGCGCCGGCGCCGTCCGCCTCGTCGCGCTGCAGGAGGCCGGCTGGAGCTACCTGCGCGTCTGACTGACCATCCCGCCAAGCCCGAGATCCGAACCCGGAGACCAACATGGCAATCCTGTCCCGCCTCGTCGCGACCGTCCTGCTCATGCTGGGACCGAGCCTGGGGAGCGCCTTCGCGGCCGGCGAGGCGCCGACCGGCTACTACGCGCCGCAGAAGGTGGTCTACCACAACGACGGCGCGCCGCCGGACAACGGGGCCTATTTCAAGCGCCTGCTCGGCAACATCCGCAACCACGTCGAGGCGCTCGGCCAGGACAAGGTCGAGATCCGCGTCGTCGACCACGGTGACGGCCTCGTCCTGTTCCAGTTGGCGAAGGACGACCGGGACCTGGCCGGCCGCATCGACGCCCTCAAGGGCATGGGGATCCGGTTCCTGATCTGCAACAACACCCTGACGGAGCGCAAGATCGACTGGCATGGCCTCTACGGCGTCAAGGAGGACGACATCGTGCCGAGCGGGGTCGCCGAGCTCGCACGACTCCAGGGCCTAGGCTTCGCCTACATCCACCCATAGGTGCGCCGGATGCCCCGTTTCCCGCTTCCCGTCGTCCTGTCCTGCCTCGCCCTGCTCGCCGCCCCGCCGGCTTCCGCGGACCCGCGGCGCGACGCCGATCGGGCTCCCGCCGACGCACGCACGTTCCCGCCCTGGCAGGGGGGCGCCAACGCCCCGGCACGCGACAAGGGCCTGGAGTTCACGGTCCACGAGGCGGACAACCTCGCGGACTTCCACGGCGACCTGACGAATGCCCGCCTGATCCTCTACGTCGGCGGCAACTACTTCTTCGCGATGGCGCCGCTGGTCGCGGCCTTCGAGGCGCGGCACCCGGACCTCGCCGGCCGGATCTACTACGAGACCATTCCGCCGGGCCTGCTCGTCAGGCAGATGCGGGCCGGCGGGCGCATCACGGTGGGCAACATGACCTGGACCGCCAAGCCCGACGCCTACCTCGCCGGGCTCGGGGCGGTCGAGCGGCTCGTCCGCGAGGGGGACCTGGTCGGGCCCGCGGTCCCCTACGTGACCAACCAGCTGGCGATCATGGTTCCGAAGGGCAACCCGGCGAAGGTCACCGGGCTCGCGGATCTCGCGCGGCCCGGGCTGCGCCTCGCGATGCCGAACCCCGAATTCGAGGGCGTCGCGCGGCAGATCAAGTCCGCCCTCCGGAAGGCGGGCGGCGAGGAGCTCGTCAGGACCGTCTACGGGACCAAGGTGGCCGAGGGCACGACAACCCTCACGCGGATGCACCACCGGCAGACGCCGGTGTGGCTGATGCAGGGTCGCGCGGACGCCGGCGTCACCTGGCGTTCGGAAGCCGTGTTCCAGGCCGAGGCGAACTTGCCGACGGAGCGCGTCGACATCCCCGCCGAGCAGAACGAGACCGGCGCCTACGCCGGTGCCGAAGTGAAGGATGCGGCCCATCCCGCGGAAGCGCGTGCCTGGCTGGACTTCCTGCGCGGCGCGGAAGCCCGCGCGATCTTCGCGCGCTACGGCTTCGAGCCCTACCGCGCCGACGGCATCCCGGATCGGAACTAGCCATGCCCCGCATCGCCCAGGTTCTCGTCGCGGCCTGACGCCCGCCCTCGCCGGCGTGGCCCGTCCCGGACAGGGTCCTGGTACCGGCCCGGCGGCCCGCTGCCGGCCATCGAGGAGGCGGCGGAGACCTTCGGCAAGGCCCGCGGCACCGACGTTCAGGTCACGGCCGGCCCACGCCCGGCTGGATCGACAAGGCCAAGCAGGATGCCGACATGGCCTATGGCGGCTCGGAGGCGATGATGGTCGACTTCGTCGCCCCGATGCCGGACCGGATCGATCCGGGCACGGTGCAGCCGCTCTACCTCCGACCTGCCGCCGACCTGGTCGGCCCCGTCACCCCGGACGGATCGCGGGTCTACGGGACCTGCTGAAGCCCGGGCAGGGCACCGGGCCGTGAACGGGTCCGGCCAGGGCGAACTCTGGGAGGACGCGGCACGCGTCCGGGCCCCACGCGGCGTCCGACCGGCCGCCATGGCCGCTCAGAGCGCCTTGTCGAGGAGGGCCGTGATCGCCCCCGGCTTCGTCTCTCCCGACGAGCGTCCGGCTTCCTTGTCGCCCTTGTAGGCGATCAGCGTGCTCTGCATCGTGGCGCCGAACCGCTTCACCACGTCCTTGCGGCTGTCGAAGTCGACCTCGAAGACCTGCAGGTCCTTGAAACGGGGCTCGGCCTCAAGCTTCGCCAGGATCGGCTTCTGGGCTGCGCAGGTGGTGCACCACGGGGCGGTGATGTGGACGAGGATCGGCTTGCCGGCCTTCTGGGCCGCCTCGAAGGCCGCCGGCGTGTAGGTGACCGGGTCGGCGGCGAAGGCCGCCGTGCCGGTCAGCAGCGGGACCGCGGCGAGGAGGCCGAGCAGGGAACGGCGGGTCGACATGCGGGGCGCTCCTTGGCGCTGAAGAAGCCGGGGTTCAGTTCCGCGCCCGGGTGATGGCGCGGTCGACGTTGATCCGGGCCGCCCAGTCCTTGGCGCTGTCCTGGCCCTTGAGGGCGACGAGGCGGGCGCCGCTAACATCGACGTTCCTGAAGTCGGCGCCCGCGACGGTGGCGCCGGTCAGGTTCGCGCCGGAGAGGTCGGAGCCCATCAGCACCGCGTCGGTGAGGTCGGCGTCCGTCAGGTTGGCGTATTCCAGCCTCGACCGGCCGAGGTTTGCTCCCTTCAGGTTCGCGCCGGAGAGGTTCACCGAGACGAACACGGCCCGCATCAGGCCCATGGACTGGTTCTTGATGTCGGCGCCACCCCTCAGGTCGACGAGCGTCGCTCCGCTCATGTTCGCACCCTTGAAGTCGCCGATCGGCATGGATCGGCTGAGGTCGGCCCCGCTGAGATTAGCCTCGCGGGCGGTGATGCCGAACATTTTCGGACCGACGAGCTTGACCCCGCTCAGGTCGGCCTTGATGAACCAAGCCTGTTCAAGGTTCGCCTCGCTGAGGTCGGCCCCGCGCAGGTTCGCCTTGTTGAGGCGTGCGGTGCGCAGGTTCACACCCCTCAGGTTCAGGCCGGAGAGATCGAGGCCGGACAAGGCCTTGTCGGAGAGATCGAGGGGCTTACCGTCGGCCCTGGCGATCATGGCCTCGATGTCCGCGCGGCTCATCTCCGCCTGGGTCATCGCAGGCGTGTTCATGTCCGCCCCGAGCAGCAGGTCCTGCTCGGCGTGGACAGGGCCGGCCATCAACGCGGAAACGAGCAGGAGCGGGGCGAGGGGTCGCATGTGTCTCTCCCGACTGCGCCCGCCGAACCGACCCTGGGGCGGCCGGGCACGTCGCGGCGAGTTCTCGTCATGTCGGCGCGATCTTATGCCGGTCCGCTCGCGCCGTCTGTGACTGAGGTCACCGGGCAGGACGAAGCTCGGGTGGAAACCGCAAGGGAGACCGGGCGCTTCGGCAGCTCACGCCCGCTACGGAAGCGCGCAGCTCGAACGCCCACCGGATCGAGCGGTTCCCGGTCCGCCGAAGCCTGGATGCCGCGCACCTCTAGGCGCGCGGGGGACGGTGCACTTCCCCCTCCTGGAGGCCGCGGCCGGTCATGACTGGCGACGGCGCCTGCACGAACTCCCTGATGTGCCTTCACGGGCGGACCCGCGTGTTCCGGACGTCGGACACCGGCCGCGAGATGCCGATCTACGGGGTCGGGCACGGCGGGAGCCGCGTGCTCACCACCCGGTGCCTGCCATCCGGCGGCGGCTTGCCGGCCGGGAGCAGCGCCGCTCTGGGCCGCTTACGAGAACTATCCGGCCTATCGCTCCAAGAACCGGCCCGTGAACACCTTCGCGGAGCGGCTGCAGGGCTGCTTCCGCTACAGCATGAACGGCAAGGCCCCGCCGCTCGGCGATCCGGTTCTGGTCGCGCTGGAGAGCTACGCCTTCTTCCTGGCACGGGGCGCGCGGACCGGGCTGAGCCCGCCCGGTCGGGTGTACCCCAAGCTGGCGCAGCCCGCCGTGCTCGACATCGGGCGCGGCAGGGACGTCTATGCGGCCAAATGCGCCCTCTGCCACGGCGCAGCCGGCGAGGGACAGGCCACGGCGGACGGATACACCGTGTTCCCACCGCTCTGGGGAGCACGATCCTACGACTGGGGGGCCGGCATGAGTTCGGTCGCCAATGCCGCCGGGTTCATCAAGGCGAACATGCAACTCGGCCAAGGCAACACCCTCTCGGACGAGGAGGCCTGGTCCGTCGCGGCCTTCCTCGACAGCCGCGAGCGGCCGCAGGATCCCCGCTTCGAAGGCTCCGTCGCCGAGACGCGGACGGCACACCACGACGATCCGCTCGACTTCTATGGCCGGACCGTCGACGGGGTCCTTCTCGGCCAGAACGCCCCGCCCAGCGGTACCGTCCCGCCGTGATCCGCGAATGTCCCGCCCCCGTCATCGCTCCGGCACGGCGTCCGCGGCGTCTTCCCCCGGCGGATCGTCTTCCTCCCGATCCGTCCCTCGGGCCTCCGCCGCACGGGCGGACAAGCTACCGAGGGTGGCGTGGTCGAGGCCGTCTTCCGGTGGCTGCGCCCGCCCGGGCCCTCCGGATATGCTCCCGGTGACCTCCGCGGGGCCGCGGCGCGCGGCGTGCGCGGCGCCCCCGGGCCCCAGGACCACGACGCGCGTGCCGGTCGGCACGCGCCGGTGCAGGTCGATCACGTCCTGGTTCAGCATGCGGATGCAGCCGGAAGAGACCGCCTCGCCGATGCTCCAGGGCTCCGTGGTGCCGTGGATGCGGTAGAGCGTGTCCTTGCCGTCCTTGAACAGGTAGAGGGCGCGTGCGCCGAGCGGGTTCCTGTCGCCGCCCGCCATGCCGCCGGCCCAGGGTTCGTAGCGCTTCGGGTCGCGCCGGATCATGTCCGGTGTCGGCGTCCAGCGCGGCCACGAGGCCTTGCGGGCCACCGTGGCCGCGCCGGTGAATTCCAGGCCGGCCCTGCCGACGCCGACCCCGTAGCGCATCGCCTTGCCGCCTTCCAGGACGAGGTGCAGGAACCGCCTGTAGGGGTCGACCACGAGGGTGCCGGGCGGCTCCTTCGTCGGGTAGTCGACCACCTGTCGGACGTTGCGCGCCTTGAGGTCGCGCGGGTCGACCGCCTCGACCGGGAACGGCTCGTCCGTGACGGCCGCGTACCGGCGCTGGGCCTCGGGGCCGACGGCCGGCCGGACCTGCGCACTCGGGGCCGGCGCCCCCATCGAGGCCGTGCAGGCGCCCAGTGCCGCGGCGAGCGCGACCAGCGCCGGGAAACGTGAGGCCAGCCGCATCACGAGCGGCCCTTGGCGCGGGCCTGGGCGACAGCCTGCCTGAAGCCGTCGTAGTCGAGCGCGGCCGCCACCTTCAGCGGGCCGATGAGGTAAACCGGCGTGCCTTGCAGGCCGAGGGCATCGGCCTGGTCGAGGTTGCGCTGGAGCAGCGCGGCGATCTCGCTCGCGTGGGCGCCCCGGTCGGCCTCCAACCGGGCCATGTCGACGCCCGAGGCCGACACGGCCTCCAGCATCCGCTCCTTCGGGATCTTGCGGCCCGGGATGGCCATGAGCGCCCGGTGCACCTCGTCGTAGCGGCCCTGGTACTTCGCCGCGAGCGCGAGCTGCGCGCCGTAGACGGAGGCGTCGCCGAGGATCGGCCAATCCTTGTGGACGAGGCGGATGCGCCCATCCGACTTCACCAGCCGCTCCAGGTCCGGGTGCGACTTCTTGCAGAAGGGGCAGTTGTAGTCGAGGAAGGCGACGAGGGTCAGGTCGCCCTTCGGGTTGCCCGAGACCGGCGCCTCGGGGTCGTTCAGGATGGCGTTCGGATCGACGCCTTGCGCGAACGCGTCCTCGGCGGCCGGCGCCAGCGACCGCAGGGCCGGCGCCAGGGCGGCGGCCGACAGCAGGGCGAGCAGGGTCCTGCGCTTCATGATGGGTCTCCTCGTGGCTGGTGGGAAAGGCTCGCTCAGGCGCCGATGCGGGCGAGGCGGCGCTTGAGCTCGCCGAGCGCGAGCGCGCCCTCGGTACGGGCGTCGCGGACCTCGCTGCCGTCGGCGCGAATGAGGATCAGGGTCGGGGGGCCGACGACGTCGTAGCGCTGCATCAGGGCGCGCGTGCCGGCGTCGTCGTGGGTCACGTCGGCCCTGATGACGGAGACGGCCTTCAACCGCTCCCGAATCTCCGGGTCCGCCAGCACGGCCCGCTCGTTGGTCTTGCAGACGGAGCACCAATCCGCGGCGAACTCGACCAGGACCGGCGCACCCCGCTCGCGCGCTTCCCGCAGTGCCGCGTCGAGACCGCCCGGGGTCGTCGCCGTCCGTTGGACCGGGGGGGCCGCCGCGCCCCCGGGGACGAGGCCGGACAGGGGCCGGAGCGGATCGCTCGCCCCGGTCGCGGCGCCGACGAGGAGCGCGCAGCCGTAGGCGGCGACCGCGAGGCCCGACGCCTTGCCGAGGCGGGCCCGCCCGTCCGCTCCCGCGAGGGCCGCGACGGACCACCCGAGGCCGAGGGCGAGCACGCCCCAGAGCAGCAGCGCCATGCCGCCCGGGAGCAGGCGGGCGACGAGCGAGACCGCCAGCGCCAGGAAGACGAAGCCGAAGGCTTGCTTGGCCCGCACGAGCCACGGGCCCGACCGCGGCAGGACCCCGGCCCCGAAGGTGCCGAACGCGACGAGGGGCGCCCCCATGCCGAGGCCGAGGGCGAACAGGGCCAGGGCACCGCGCAGCACATCCCCGGTCTGGGCGACGTAAAGCAGCGCGGCGGCGAGCGGCGGCGTCACGCAAGGTCCGACGATCAGCGCCGAGCTGAAGCCGAGCAGCGCGGCGGCGAGGACCGAGCCGCCTCCGGTCGCGGCCGAGCCGGCTGCCCGGTCGCGCCACCACCGTGGCGCCTGGATGTCGAACAGGCCGAACATGGAGAGGGCGAGCCCGACGAGGGCCGAGGCCATCAGGCCGAGGGCGAGGGGCGTCTGCAGCGCGACCTGCAGGTTGCGTCCGAGCCAGGCCGCGGCAAGGCCGAGGCTCGCATAGGCCCCGGCCATCGCGAGGACGTAGCTGCCGGAAAGCACGAAGCCGCGTTCCGGCGTGAGGCCCCGGCCCGAGCGGACCAGCAGGCCGGACAGGATCGGCACCATCGGCAGGACGCACGGCGTGAAGGCGAGGAGGACGCCGAGCCCGAACATGCCCATCAGGACGCCGGCGAGGTTGCCGGTGAGCAGCGAGGCCGGCCCGGACGGTAGGTCGTCCGAGCGCGCGGCTTCCGCCGGGCCGCCCGCGACGTCGCGAACGGACGGGGTCGACCCGGTCCCGCCGCCGGACCGGGCGCCCTCCGGCCCGGCCGGTGCCGCGAGATCGAGCGTTTGCGTCACCGGCGGGTAGCAGATGCCCTTCTCGGCGCAGCCCTGGTAGGTGACGCGCACCGAGCGCAGGCTGGCCAGGGCCGCGCCCGGCACCGTGGCCTCGGCCGCGCCGTGATAGACCTCGGTCGGCCCGAAGTTCGGGTCGTCCTTGGTTTCCCCACGCTCGGTGGTGACGGGCAGCGATTGCCCGGTCGGCGCGGAGGCCGCGATTCGGTCGCGGTAGAGGTAGGTGCCGGCGGGGATGGTCCAACGCAGGCGGAGGGAGAGGTCGGGCTGGCGGGTCGCGGCGAGGGTGAACGGCACCCGCCCGGTGGCGGCGTCCTGGCCGCGCCCCGGCGACCCGAGTGCCGCGCCCGTCCAGACAAGGGCAGCGAGGATGAGGTGGGCGAGGAGGTTCGGCATGGTCGGCTGCGGGGCCCGGGTTCGGATCGGCCCGGCGCAGGTCGAAAACGCAGCTTAAGCCAGGCTTAAGCCAGGCCCGGAGGATGCCGGGCAGCCAGGAGAAACGCATGCGCATCCTCGTCGTCGAGGACGATCCCATCCTCTCGGACGGCCTCCGTGTCGGGCTGTCCTTATGCGGGGCGACCGTCGACTGCGTCGCGACCTGCGCCGATGCGGACGCCGCCCTCGGCACGAGCCCGTTTGCCGCGGTGGTGCTCGACCTGATGCTGCCGGACGGCTCGGGGCTCGACGTGCTGCGCGGCCTCCGCCGCAGGGGCGACCGCACGCCGGTGGTCCTGCTGACGGCCCGGGACGCGGTCGCGGACCGGATCGCGGGGCTCGATGGCGGGGCCGACGACTACCTTGGCAAGCCCTTCGACCTCGACGAGCTCTCCGCCCGCATCCGCGCCGTGGTCAGGCGGGCCGCGGGACGGGCGACCGCCAGCCTTGAGCACGGCGGCATCCGGCTCGACCTCGGCAGCCTGACCGTCACGGTCGACGGGGCGCAGATCCCCGTGTCCCGGCGCGAGTTCATGGTGTTGGCCGCCTTGATGGAGCGTCCCAGCGTGCTGCGCTCGAAGGCGGAGTTGGAGGACCGCCTCTACGGCTGGCAGGAAGAGATCGAGAGCAACGCGGTCGAGGTGCACGTCCACAACCTGCGGGCCAAGATCGGGAAACACGCCATCGAGACGGTGCGCGGCCTCGGCTACCGGATGAGGGCGCCTGCATGAGCTCCTTGCGCGCCAGGCTCTTTGCCATCCTGCTCCTCGCGACCGGCCTGATCTGGCTCAGCGCGGTGGCCTGGATCTACCTGGGCTCGAAGCGCGAGGTGGAGCAGGTCCTCGACACCCGGCTGCAGGAGGCGGCGCGCATGGTCGGCTCCCTCGTCGGCAGGGTCGGCAACGTCGGGGCGGCGGGCGCGCCGGTCGCCTTCGCGCCGCCCGGAGGCTACGAGCGGCAACTCTCCTGCCAGATCTGGTCCCTCGACGGCCGCATGGTGGCGCGGTCGAGCGGCGCGCCCGAGCGCCGCCTCACGGACGCGCCCGCCGGCTTCTCCGAGCGCGAGGTCGACGGCGAGACCTGGCGGGTCTTCACCGTGGAGGACGCCGAGAAGGGCGTGCGCGTGATGGTCGGCGACCGCCTCGGCTTGCGCGAGCGCCTCGTCGCCGACCTGATCATGGGCCTCGTCACCCCTGCGCTCCTCGTCGTCCCGCTGCTCGGCATGCTGCTCTGGGCGAGCCTCGGGCGGGGCCTGCGCCCGCTGCGTCTGATGGCCCGGGATCTGGCGCGGCGCGACGCGGACGACATGAGCGCGATCGACGCCGGGCGCGCGCCGGCGGAGGTGCGCCCGCTGACCGACGCGTTGAACGCGCTGTTCCTCAAGGTCGAGGCGGCCCGACGCCACGAGCGGGAGGTGACGGCCTTCGCCGCCCACGAGCTGCGCACGCCGCTGGCGGGACTGAAGACGCAGGCCCAGGTCGCGATGGCTGCCCGGGACCCGGACGTGGCCAAGGCCGCGCTGGGTCAGATCCTCGCGGCGGTGGACCGCACCACGCGGCTCGTGCGCCAGCTTCTCGATGCCGCCCGGCTCGACGCCGAGGCGGACGGTCCCACCGTGACCGAGATCGACGTCGGCGCCTTGGTGACCGAGACCGTCGAGAGCATGCGGGCACCGGACGGCATCGTGACCGTCATCGACCCCGCGCTGCGCGGCTTCACCATGCGAGGCGACCCGGAAAGCCTGCGGCTCGCCGTCCGCAACCTGCACGAGAACGCCGTGCAGCACATGCGGACCGGAACGGTCGAGTGGGGACGCCGGCAGGACGGCGCGGGCTTCTACGCCCGGGACGAGGGACCCGGAATCCCGGAGGAGGAGATCGCCTTGGTCACGACGCGGTTCTACCGCGGCCGCCACAGGAGCGACGCGGGCAGCGGCCTGGGACTGACCATCGCGGAGGCCGCCTCACGGCGAAGCGGGGCGAGGCTCCGGCTTCGCAACCGGACCGACCGGAGCGGGCTCCAGGCGGAGATCGTGTGGACCTGATCGACCTGCGCTGAGGACGGCGCGGTTGCGTCGCGATGCCAGGACACGCTGATCGCGAGCCCCTCGCCGGGGCAGCTCCGCCGTCGGGGCGCGGGGCCAGCCTAGCCCGATGTCTCGTCGGATGCCGGGTGCTGTCAGCCCCACCGGCCGGCACGATCAGGCACGGGTGCCGCGGCCGCTCGCGACAGGTCGGCCTAGGGCGCTCCCCGGCCTCTCCTGGTCACAGGTGAGGGATTGGCGGCCGGACGCGGATTTCGAACCCGGCTCCCGGGCATCCGCCGTCCGTCGGTACCGGGACGGCAGCGGCAACGAACGGCGCCCACGCGCCCGGGGCCGTCACGGCGCACGGTGCTGCCCCTGGGCCACTTGGTCAGGAAGACGCGGCCCTGCCGCCCGCGCTCACGTCCGCTCGACGGGTCCGCCAGCCTTCTCCAGCGCGGGGAAGCCCCCGGCGACGTGTGCGACGGGGCCGAGCCCCATCTCCTGGAGCGCCTTGGCGGCCAGGGCCGAGCGATTGCCCGACCCGCAGTAGAGGACCAGCCTTTTGCCACGCCCGAGCTCGACCTTGTGGGTCGGGCTCGCCGGATCGGCCTGGAACTCCAGGAAGCCGCGCGGCACGTGGACCGCGCCGGCGATCTTGCCGCTCTTGGCCACCTCCTCGCCCTCGCGCACGTCGACGAGCACCGTGTCGGGCTGGCTGAGCCTCTTCAGCGCCTCCTCGGCCGACAGGGTCTCCACCGTGCGGTTGGCCGCGGCCACCAGGTCCTTCGCGCTCTTCGTGGTCATGGTCACCTCCGTCACTCGCCCCCAGCCGCGCCGTCGAGGGCGTCCAGCGGGATCTTCAGGTAGCGCCTGCCGTTCGCCTCGGGTTCGGGCAGGCGCCCGCCGCGGATGTTCACCTGCAGCGAATGCAGGATGAGCTTCGGCATCGGCAGCTCGCGGTCGCGCGCCTCGCGCATCCGCACGAACGCCCCCTCGCTCCCCGTCTCCGTCAGGTGCTTGTTGTCGGCCCGCTGCCGGGCGACCGTGCTCTCCCAGGCCGCCTCGCGCCCATCGGGGCGGTAGTCGTGGCCGGTGAACAGCCGCGTCGCGTCCGGCAGCGCCATGATACGCTGGATGCTGCGCCAGAGCGTGCGCGCGCTGCCGCCCGGGAAGTCCGCCCGCGCCGAGCCGCTGTCGGGCATGAACAAGGTGTCGTGGATGAAGGCGGCGTCGCCGACCCGGTAGGCGACGGAGGCCAGGGTGTGGCCCGGCGTGAACAGCACCTCGACGTCCAGGTTGCCGATCCGGAAGCGCTCGCCGTCGGCGAAGAGGCGATCCCACTGCGAGCCGTCCGCCGGGAAAGTCTCGGGCAGGTTGTAGAGCCCCTTCCAGAGCTTCTGCACCTCGACGACCTTCTCGCCGATGGCGGTCGGCGCGCCCGTCCTGTCGTGCAGGTAGCCGGCCGCCGAGAAGTGGTCGGCGTGCGGGTGCGTGTCGAGGATCCACTGCAGCCTGTAGCCCGCGCGCGCAATATGGGCGAGCAGGGCATCGGCCGAGCGGGTGGCGGTCGCCCCCGACTTCGGATCGAAGTCGTGCACCGGGTCGACGATGGCGCAGTGTTTCGTCTCCGCATCGGCGACGACGTACTGCACGCTGCCCGTGCGCTGCTCGTAGAAGCCCGTCACGAGCGGGCGTCCGTGCAGGGACGTTGCGGTCAGGTCTGACATGCATTCCTCCGGTTCGGGATGAACGGCTTCGGGGCTCCGGACGTCACGCCCGACCGAGCAAGGCTGGCAGGCCGCGCGCGACGACGTAGAGGCCGACCAGGATCATCAGGCCGGCGAAGGTGATGGTCAGGGCTCGCTTGTGCCCGGCGAGACGCTGGCCGAGGCGGGAGCCGACGAGGCCGCCGAGCGCGCCGCCCAGGATGAACAGCCCGGCCAGCGTCCAATCGATCAGGCCGGAGACCGCGTAGCTCGCGGCGGTGGCCGCCCCGAAGGCGCTGACCGCCACCAGCGAGGTGCCGATGGCCATGGGCAGCGGCATGGACGTCGCCAGCATCAGGCCCGGCACGATCAGGAAGCCTCCGCCGATTCCGAAGAAGCCGGAGAACAGGCCCACCGCGAACCCGATGCCGAGCAGCCAGGGCAGGAGCACCGGGGCGCTCCGTTTGGTCAGGCGCACGTCCGGATCGCCCTCGCCGCGCCGCCGGCGCAGCATCAGGCCGCCGACCGCCAGCATCACGAACCCGAACAGGGCGAGCAGGCTCTGCCCGTCGACCGCCCTGGCCGCGGCCGAGCCGGCCAGGGCGCCGAGGACGCCGGCGAGCGAGAACGCCCCTGCGCACCGCCACTTCACGTTCCCGGCCCGCCACTGCGGGACGAGGTTGCCGGCCGCGCTGACCGAGACCGCCAGGGCGCTGGTGCCGATGGCGACATGGGGCGAGTTCACGCCGACCGCGTAGGTCAGGAGGGGCACTGCCAGGATCGAGCCGCCTCCGCCGACGAGGCCGAGGACCACGCCGACGAGCCCACCCGAGCCCGCCGCCAGGCCGAAGGTGACGAAGCTCGCCATCACGCATCCGCCGGCGCGGCAGAGGTGGACGCCGCTTGCCGGGAGACGGCGGATGGCAGGGCCTGGAACAGCAGCATGCCGACGACCATGGCGGCGACGAAGACCGCGGCCCGGGTCGGCACGACCGAGAGGAGGGTCAGCGCCGGCCCGGGGCAGAGGCCGGCCAAGCCCCAGCCGATGCCGAAGACCGCGGCGCCCGTCAGCAAGCGCGGATCGAGGTCGCGCCGCGTCGGGATCTCCAGCTTGGGCGCGAGCACTGGCCGGCCCCGGCGCGTCGCGATGCGGTAACCGGCGGCCGAGACCGTGACGGCACCCGCCATGACGAAGGCGAGGCTCGGGTCCCAGCGGCCGGTCACGTCGAGGAAGGCGAGGACCTTGGCCGGGTTGGCCATGCCGGAGACGATGAGGCCAAGCCCGAACAGCAGGCCGGCCGCGAACGCGGACACGATCCTGGACATGGTCAGGCTCCGATCAGGTGACGCGTGACGAAGACCGTCACGGCGGCGGCGGCCATGAATGTGCCGGTCGCCACGAGGGAGCGGGGCGAGCCGCGGCCGACGCCGCAGACGCCGTGGCCGCTGGTGCAGCCGGCTCCGAGCCGCGCGCCGAAACCGACCAGCAATCCCGCAAGCCCGAGGAGCGGGAGCGAGGCCTCGACCGCCACGGGCGGCCTGCCGCCGCCGAGGCCGGCGTGGACGAGGGGCGCGAGAAGCAGGCCGGCGAGGAAGGCGGCGCGCCAGCCGATCCCGCCGCTGCTCGGCGGCAGCAGGCCGCCCAGAATGCCGCTGACGCCCGCGATGCGGCCGTTGAGTATCAGGAAGAGCGCTGCGGAGGCGCCGATCATGAGACCGCCGAAAACGGCGGAAAGCGGGGTGAAGGTATCCATGGCACTCACTCCTGGACCGCGGTGCCGGGCGTCTCGCGCAGGCTTGGAGCGATCCCTCAGGCGCCGGGGGCGTGGCCGTCGTGAGCGGCAGCGTCCAGCGACGGCGCCACCAGATTAGTGATGTCTAAATTAGAAATATCTAATTAAATGTCAAGGGATGGCGGGGAGACGGCGGAACGGGCCGCGCTCCACACCGCCCCTGGCGTGAACCGCCGGATCGAGGCGGCGCTTCACGAGAGCCTCCGCTGGCACGGGGGCATCCCGAGGCGAGCGGCCGGCGGTCGCGCGAACTGGACGGGAATGGGATCGCGGGCCCACGTCGGCGGCCAACGCGGCGACGCTGGCCGGGATGGCTCTCGGGAGCGGTCACGGACCGGCGCCGGTCACGGCTCCCGGCGGCCGTGGCCGCCTTTCTGCCGCCTCACGCCGTCCAGGACTGGGGCCCGCCGTTGCCTGTCCTGAGGCGCCTCGACCTTCGGGCCGCCCGGGCGATCGATGTCGAGCGCGACGCCCTGCGGGCACGCCGGGGGTTCCGATCCGGTTGGCCCCGGAGCCGACGACCGTGGCAGCCGGGTCGACCAGGCCGTCACGGCGGCGCTGGGTGGACGGCCAAGCCGCCGACGCGGCGGAGCGCGCGCCTGGCGGAGCCCTGGTTACCCGATCAGCCCGCCTCCGGGCAGAAGATGTCCTTGAGCATCGCGAGCAGGCGCGCGGCGCGGGGATCCTCCAGGCGATAGTGGAGCGTCTGGCTCTCGCGCCGGAAGGCGACCAGCCCGTCCTCGCGCAGCTTGGCGAGATGCTGCGAGAGGGCCGATTGGCTGAGGTCCACCGCCTCGGCCAGGCTCGTCACGTCCATCTCGCCCCGGGCGACCAGCAGGCATAGGATGAGGAGACGCTTCTCGTTCGCGAGAAGGCGCAGCAGGCGCGCGGCATCGGCCGCCTTGTCCTGAAGGCGCAGCAGGTCGGTCGTTGTCACCGCATCCATCGACGTCGGCCGCCCTGTATTAGACAACCCTGTTTTAGCTGGCACTAACATGGTGGCTCTGACAGGAATTCCCAACCCTGGCGATGCCGGGCAGGCAGACGTGGCCGGCGCGTAACGCGCTCGACATCTTCGCCCGGCATCGCATGTTTCCCGCGGGAGCATCATCCGTCGAAGCCGGTGAGTCCACCGTGGGACGCAGGACAACCGCGCCTGCGGGCGGGAGCGCGCGCTCGAAGCCGTCCGGGAAGCTCTCTGATGGACGTCTCAAGGCGGCGCCACCGGAATTCAGTCGGCAGCGGCGGGCTCGGCACGCGCTCGGGGGAGACCGCCCGGCAGGTCGCTCTCGCGCAACGGGTTCATGGTCCGCGCCGCGGCCAGCACGGGACGGCGGCGTCGGCCGCACCGGGACGGGCAGAGCACACGCGCCCGCCCACGCCCGTCGGCGCCGGCCAGCGACCGAGCCTGCCGATCCCCGGGAACGGACTGTTTCCTGCGCTCTTCACGCAGACCCGGGGATCCGCTGTCAACCGCTTGAACTTGCTCACACTCTGCGTCCTTGCTCATTCACGAGCCGGAGCAGGCCGAGCCGCGTTGACCTGGCAAGTGATGAGTGCCTTCCTCCGCCGTTCGCGAAGGCGCAGGCTCCCACGTCGAGGCAAGGCTTCTCCCCAGGCATCGGCACCGGACCCTCCGTTCCGGGAACATGGCGGCCTTCCGAACAGGCCGGGTGATGCCCGCGCAGCGGCCTGCGGAAGCCCGGCCGCTCTTCCTCGTCGCTCATCCAGCCCCGACGTCGGCCATCGCGGCGCGGGTCACCGGGACGACCCGGCCGCTCGTCACGAAGACGATCAGGCCGAGGCGCGCGCCCGTCGTGAGAAGGTATCGGGCCACCTGACGCCGGTAGTCGGCGAGGACCGCCTCCGCAGGATCCACGTCGCTTTTCCAGTCCACCACGATGTCCGGCTTGCCGACCGCGTCGCAGGCAATCGCGTCCACCACGCCCGCCGTCGCCTGGTCCTCGTCGGCGAGGCTCTCGAACCCGAACACGGGCAACTCGGCCTGGAGGCGCTCGCGGATCCCGGCGATCTCGGGAAGGCCGAGCGCCCGGGTCACGCTGGCCGCGACCTCGGCCAGGTCGACCTCGGCCCCGGCAGCGTCGCCGGTTCCGAGACCGAGCTGCCGGGCGAGGAGCCCGGCGCGCCGTCCGAGATCGTCGCCTTCGCTCGCCTCGCCCGTGAGGATCTCCTCCAGCAGCTTGTGGATGAGGATGCCGCGCTCCCGGCTGCCTGTCGGCCGTCCCCCGGGTCCGCGCCCGCCGTCGGTACCGCCCTCGACCAGGCCGGGGGCGCCGGACGTCTCGGGACCCGCCGCATCGCCGCGGCTGGGGACGATCCAGCGCAAGCGGCGCTGCCGGGCGACGGCGGCGGCCTCGGCGGCGAAGATTTCCCGTGTCTGACCGTTCGCGAATTCCGGCGCGACGGCCGGCGTCCCGACCGGCAGCCGCTCCACGTCGATGGACGGCAAATCCGCCAGCCCGAGGTCGACCACCGCCGACCAGGACGTGCTGGCGCCCGGCTCGGCGAACCGCGTGAGCACCAGCGTCTCGCGGGCCCGCGTCGCCGCCACGTACCAGAGGCGGACCCGCTCGTTCCCGACCTCGCGCTTCTCGGCCTCCAGCGCCTCGTCGTAACCGGCCGGGCGCACCCCGAAGACCGGGCAGTAGAGACAGTTCGAGGCGCGGTCGACCAGGGCTCCGGAGACGGCCTTGGTCCGGGTGGTGGTGTTGATCGGGATCACGACGGGCCATTCGAGCCCCTTGGACGCGTGCATGGTGAGCAAGGAGACCGCGGCCTCCTGCGCGTCCGGCCGGCCCTCGACCGTGCGCGTCCGGCCCTCCCAGGCCGCCCTCATCGCCCCCGCGAAGGCCCGCAGGCCGCGCACGGCGAACGGGCGCGACATTTCCAGGAACAGGTCGATGTTGGCCAGCGCCCTCTCGGCGTGGCCGTCGTGACGCTGCTGCACCACCGGGCGCAGCATGAGCGCGTCGACGGCTTGGCTGAGGATGTCGTGCGGTGTCGTGCCGAGCGCCCGCTTCGCCAGGGCCTGCAACCGTTCCAGCACCGGCCGGGCCACCGGATGGTTCACCTGCGCGACATCGACGTGCAGGCGCAGCCTGGGGACGCTCTCCGGGCGCTCCGGGTCGCGCGGCAGTCCGTCGACGAGGTCGAGCAACTCCTCGTCGGTCAGGCCGACGGCCGGCCCCCGCAGCAGGGCCCCGAGCGCGAGCGTGTCGCGCGGGTCGGCGAGCACCCGCGTCAGCGCGATCAGGTCATGCACCTCCTGCCGCCGGAAGAAGCCCTTGCCGGCCTGGGTCGAGACGGGGATGCCCCTGGCCTCAAGCGCCTCCTCGTACCGCCAGAGGTCGCTCCCGCTCGGTGCCAGCAGCGCGATGTCGCCGGCCCGGAGCGTGCGGGTGCCCGCGCGCTTGCAGGTCACGAGCTGGTGCCCGATCAGGCGCGCGCAAAGGTCCGCGACCGCTTCCGCCTCGGCGTCGCGCAGCGCCTCCGCGGTCCGCTTCGCCCCGTCGGCACCGGCCGGCACGTCGAGCGCCGCGATGCAGGGTCCGCGGTCGTGGTCGGGATGGAAGGCGTCGAGCGCCGCGAACCCGGGTTGCCCGACCCCGTTCAGGATGTCGCCGAAGCGTTCGTCCACGTAGGCGAGGATCGAGCGGCAGGACCGGAAGTTCGTCGAGATCGCGAGGACGTCGTCGGGCGAGCGCGCGAGGATGCGGTCGCGCGCCCGGACGTAGGTCGACACGTCCGCCCCGCGGAAGCGGTAGATCGCCTGCTTCGGATCGCCGACCAGGAACAGCGCGCCCGGCCGCAGCACGCGTTCCGTCCACGCGTCGGCCGCGCCGTCGGGCAGCTCGCCGCACAGCCGCCAGAGGATCTCCGTCTGAATCGGGTCCGTGTCCTGGAACTCGTCGACCAGGACGTGGCGGTAGCGGCGCCCCAGCGCCTGCCGCACGGTCTCGTGCGCGCGGAGCAGCGTGGCGGCCGCGGCGATCAGGTCGTCGAAATCGAGCAGGGCGCCGTCGCGCTTTCGGGCCTGGTACCGGTCGAGAACGGTCCGCACCGTTCCGACGAGCCTGGCCAGGAGTTCGCTCGCGGCGTTGGCCTTCAGCCGGCGCCAAGCCTCGCAGCACGCGACGTGCAGGCGCTCGGCCGACGCCTGGAGCCGGTCGGCCTCCGTCTTCGGAAGGCCGACCAGCTTGGCGGCGCCGGCCCACTTGCCTTTGCCCCCGCGGTACTTCGCGAAGTCGCCGTCCGCCTTGCACAGGCTCGCCTCCGCCGCCGCCGTCAGGATGGCGACGAGGTCGGCGTCGGCGACGCCGGTGTCCGGCAGCCGCGCGGCCATCGCCTGGAACGCCCGCACGTTCGCGGCGGTCTCGCCCTCGGAAACCCCGCAGCTCCGCTGGAAGTCCGCGAAGGCCTGCACGCTGGCGCCGAAGGCCCGCACCAGGTCGGGGAGGGGTTCCGCCGGCGCGGTGCCCACCGCGCGCCCCTCGCGCAGGCAGCCGGCCACGCGGTCGATGGCCGCCAGCGCCGCGTCGGGGTCGGCCAGAACCATCTCCGCGACGAGGCCGCCGCCGCCGGAGAGGCACTCGCGGAGCCAGCCGTCGCGCAGATCCTGGAAGATGCCGTCCGCCTCCGCCTCGTCGGCGACCCGGGCGCCCGGGTCGATGTCGGCCTCGACCGGGTAGGGCTTGACCAGGCGCTGGCAGAACCCGTGGATGGTGGTGCAGGCCAGCGCGTCGAGATGCTCGCCGGCCTCGACCAGCCGGGCTCGCTGATCCGGAGACAACCCGTTCGGGAGGACGACCCGCAGCTCCTCCGGGACCTGCCCCTCGACCAGCCGGCCGACGACCTCGCCGACGCGCTCCAGCAGCTCGCTGGCGGCGAGTTCCGTGAAGGTGACCGCCGCGATGGATCCGGGGGCGACGCCCGCGGCCAGCATCATGGCGATGCGGCCGGCCATCAGCGCCGTCTTCCCGGATCCGGCCCCGGCCTCCACGAGCAGCGACCTGTCGTGGGCGGTCATGGCGAGCGCGCGCTGGGCCGCGTCGGCGAGGCCCCGGTCGTGGGCGGTCATCAGGCGGCCTCCCAGACGCGGGCGGCCTCGCCGAGCGCCGTCGTCACCAGGTCGTGCTTGCGCGGGCAGTAGGTCTTGTCGGCGTTCGCCGGCAGCGCGAAGGCCAGGTCGTTCCAGGCATCCCGGGCATCGGGGCCGGCGAAGGCGTTGCCGGCCCGCAGGCTCGCGCCGGCCGCGACGAGATACGTGGCCAGCTCGTCGAGGGCCTCGTCCGGCCGTTCGAGCCGGAGGCACAGGGATTCCCGCGGGAAGTGCAGCGAGGCATCGATCGACACGTCCGCGCCGAGGAGCACGCGGGTGGCGTAGCCGTACAGGCACCGCTGCAGTTCGCGGCCGCCGTCGAGGACCGTCCCCGCCTCGCGGGGCTTGCCGGTCTTGTAGTCGCGCACCCGCGCGCTGCCGCGGTCGTGCGACAGGTCGAGCCGGTCGATGTAGCCGGAGATCCGGAAACCGGTGCCGGGTATCGTGACCGTGGCGTCGCTGTCCCAGGGGAGGGGGTGGTGGTCGCGCTTCGGCGGCTGCCCGCCGAACGGGACCTCGACCCAGCTTCCCTGCCCGAGGAGAGGCTGGTCGGGGTGGGTGAGCGCGGCCAGGGCGAGCGCGGCCGTCTCGTCCAGGGTCCGCCGCCAGATCAGCCGCGGCGGGATCGGGCGCTCGCGCTCCCAGACCTCGGCGACGGTGGCGAGGACCGCGGCCAGCGCCCGGCGCTTGCCCGCGTCCGTCGACGGGGCGAAGCCGCCATCCGCCTCCAGGGCGACCACCGCGCGTTCGAGCACCTCGTGCAGGAGGTTGCCGAAGGCCTGATGACCGAGCGTGAGCGGCTCCGCGGCCGCGTCGGCCGTCTCCAGGCCGAGCCCGTAGGTCCAGACGAAGCCCAGCGGGTCGCGCAGGAGCTTGCGCAGCGACCGGGCGGAATGGGTGCGATCCAGGATCGCGAGCACGACCGGGTGGTCCGGCCGGACGCGCCCGTCGTGCGCGGTCAGCTCCGCCCGGCCCCAGGCCCGCCAGCAGCCCGCCGCGCAGATGGCCGGGGCCGTCGCGCGGAACTCCGCCGGCCGGGCCATGAGTCGGTCGACCTCGCCCACGGCGTGGGCCGGGACGCGGTTGCGCCCCAGGTAGGTCTCGGCCGCGCCGAACTCGCGCAGCAGCGGGCTCCTCCCGAGCAGGCGCCCGTCGGGGCCGCGCCGCGGCCGGGACAGCACGACGGCCCCGGCGCTGGTGGCCAGAATCGCGCGGAAGTCGCTCCTGTCGGCCAGCGGCCTGGGGAAGGGGTCGAGAAGACGGGACGGCACGAGATGGTCCGACAGCAGCCGATCTTCCGCGCTGACCTGCGGCCAGCCGCGCGAGCTCAGCCCGAGCAGGCGCACGAAGCGCCGCGGGGCGGCGGCCAGCGCCGAGGCGGGGGCCCAGACGACCGAGGCGCAGGCGTCCGCCCCGTCGTCGATGCGCAGGCGTCCCAGCGTCAGGTCGACGACGGCCGGCGCCCCCTCGATCAAGGCCTTGCGCCAGATCCGGAGCGCCAGGCCGTGCAGGAAGCGCTCTCCCGCCTCCGCCGCGACCGACACGCCCTGCACGAGCACGCCCACGACGTCCCGCAGCGCCGGGACGTGGTCCTGCCCGTCCGGGAAATCCTCTGCCCGGAGGCTGTTCAGCAGCCGTTCCCAGGCCGTCGGGTCGGTCAGCGGCGCCTCGCGCGGAAGGACGCGGGTCCATCGCTCGGGCAACGCGGCGAAGGGACCGGGGCCGTCGCGCAGGAGGGCCGCCAAGCGGCGGACGCCGTCCTGCGAGATCCCCCTGACCAGGACGTCGGCGAGGGCGGCCGCGGCCTGCCCCTCGCGGACGCTGGCGGCGGGCACCCCGTGGACGAAGCGCACGTCGAGGTTCGCCTCCGCCCGGAGCGCGAGCACGACGTCGTCGTACTCCTCGGTGCGGCAGGCCGCGACCGCGATGTCCGCGGGCGCGGCCTGCCCGGACGCCATCAGCTCGCGGGCCCAGCGCAGCGCCTCCAGGACCTCGTGCCTCGGGGTCGCCGCGCTGCAGACCGCGACCGCCGGCCGTTCCGGCGCGCACGTGACGACGCGGATGCCGGCCGCCTCCACCCAATCCGGGACGGAGCGCGGCCCCGCCACCCAGGTCACGGGAACGTGCGCGACCAGGGATGCGACGAGGCCGCGCCAGCACGGCGGCACGTCCGGGAGCCCGACGATCTCGACGGGCCCGAGCACCCGCGGCGCGTGGGCGAGACGCGCCCGCGCGGCCTCGGCGAGGTCGACGGGCCGCATCATCCCGGCCGGCAGGCGGGCGAGGACGGCCTCCTCCAGGCGCCGGACCGAGGCGGTCCGGTCGGCCGGGTCGGCCGACCGCGCCAGGTCGAAGGCGGCCAGCCACGCCTTCCGCACGGTCTCGGCGGCGGCGTCGACCATGCCCGGCAGCGTCTTGATGGGATCGAGCTCGCCGAGGTCCGTTTCGGCGAGGGCGGCCGGCAGAAGGCTCTTGAGCGTCTCGTCGTCGACCGGTCGCGCGAAGCCCCCGGCGAGGCGCGCCACCATGCGCTCCACGGGCATGAGCTGGACGCCATGGTCGGACCGGCGCGCGGCGGCCAGCCGGCCGTCCGACATGGCGAGGCGGCCTTGGATCACCACCGTCCGGCGCGCCATCATGCGAATCATTTCCCCGACCGTCGACCGTCACCCATCTCCGGCGAGGCTGAAGAAACGGTCAAGCTCGTACGAGTCGCCCCGGCCCAGCCGTGCACAACCTGCTCGAACCTGACGATGGCCGAGGCTTTGGCTCCGCGCCCGGGCGCGAGCTTGCGCGCTCTTCCCGGCGCGCCCGTGCCCAGCGCGGCCCGCTCGGGGTCGCCAGCTTCCCCTGGGCCCGCTCGGCCGCGCCCGTCACCGGGCGTCAGGCTTCGGGCACGCCGTCGAGCATCTCGGCGGCCAAGCCCGGCATCCGCGCCAGGACGCCCTCGTTTCGCCGGGCCCAGAAGCGCCGCAGCAGCGTCTCCGGAACATGCTCGTCGTACTTCGCGGTCTGGATGGTCCCGACGAACTCCGCGACGGCCGCGAAATCGCCCGGCACCATGCTCGCAACCCTGCGCAGGACCGCTCGGGCGTCGTCCGGGCTCACCCCGGGGAGCGTGACGCCAAGGTCGTGCGGCTCCGCCGGCAACCCGAGCATCGACAGGATGACCGCCAGGACGTCGCACGTCGCGCTGCCGCGCCACGCGAAGAGGTGAAGGTCGCGCCCGGTGTGCACCATCCGGGAGCGTCCCAGACCGAGGCGGCGGTAGGCCGACCGCCCCTCCGCGAGGAAGGTGCGGGCCCGCGCGTCGAGGTAGGCCGGCACGTCGTCGGCCTCGAAGACGCCGCGCATCTCCGCGAGGAGGCGGTCGTGCGTGGGCTCGGCGAACAGCCGCTCGAACTTCGGGATCACCCCGCCCCGGTGCGCGGAGACCTGCAGGACGTGGGCCCGCTCGTCCACCTCCTCGACCAGCCAGCGGCGCCCGGCGAAGACGACCAGGGTGCCCTGGGCGACCGCGTTGGTGAGCGGGATCGTGCCGAGCGCCCGGGTCCCGGCGACCAGGCGCCACTCCGCCCCGCTGTCGAACAGGGCGTAGAACTCGCGCGCGTGGACGAGGCGCTCGCCGCGCTCGCCCAGGAGCAGCGTGCCGTCCGGCGCCTGCTCGATGAGGCCCACCCCCGTCCGGGCCGCGCCGCGCAGCAGCTCCGCGAAGTCGCCCGGCGTCACCGAGGCGAACACCCCGGGACCGCAGAGAAGCCGATGGAGCGCGTCGGCCCGGGCGCCGCCGCGCTGCGCGATCACGGACAGGACCTGGTGCAGCAGGGCGGTCGCGAGCGCGGCGTCGCTGGCCAGCGGCGGCTCCACGAAGCGGGCGGCGAGCAGGCGGATGGCCGCGACCGCGCGCACCGCGTCCTGGCGAAGCTCGTCGAGGACCGAGGAGCGCGTGTCGAGCTCCTGCTCGCGGACGTAGATCCGGAGGATGGCGGGCACGCCCGGCCGCCGCCCCGTCCGGCCCAGGCGCTGCCGCAGCGACGCCAGCGAGCGGGGCGCGCCGACCTGGGCGACGGACCGCACCGAGCCGATGTCGATGCCCAGTTCCAGGGTGGAGGTGCAGACCGCGGTGGTCGGCAGGGACGCGTCCTTGAGGCGGCTTTCGAGCTCCTCGCGCAACTCCTTGGAGAGGTTGCCGTGGTGCGGGAAGAACTCGTTGGGGACCTCGCCCCGTTCGGCCCGGCGCCGCAGCCTGTCGGAGAGGGCCTCCACCAGCCGCCTGGAGCCGCCGAAGACCAGGTTGTTGCTGCCCCTCAGCGAGGCGAACAGGTGGTCCGTGATCGCGTCGAGTGCCGGCACCGGCCCTGCGCCGGCCGCGCCCTCCGCCTCGGCCCCGTCGGTGCCGTCGGCGTCGAGCGGCTCCAGGTAGCCGAGGATCCGAAGCTGGAGGTCCAGGCCGGCCCCGCCGTCCTGGAGCAGGCGGACGCGCTCCGGCGCGGTCGGGCGAAGCCAGGCCGCCGCAGCCTCGGCGTCGCCGATGGTGGCCGACAGGCCGACCCGTCGCGTCCTGCCCGGCGCGCCGAGGGCCTCGACACGTCTCAGCAGCGACGCCAGGTGGAGCCCCCGTGGGCCCGACAGGAGGGCATGCACTTCGTCGACGACCACGAAATCCAACGCCGCCAGCAATCGACTGGCATCGGCGGGACGCCGGATCAGCAGGGCCTCGACGGATTCCGGGGTGATCAGGGCGATGCCGGCCGGCTTGGCCAGCATCCGCGCCTTGGCCGATTGCGGCGCATCCCCGTGCCAGCGGACAAGCGGGATCTCCATCCGCTCGCAGAGCTGGTCGAGCCGCTGGAACTGGTCGTTGATGAGCGCCTTCAGGGGGCTCACGTAGAGCACCGCCAGGCCGGGTTCGGCCCGGCCGGCGATCCGGGTCAGGATGGGCAGGAAGGCCGCCTCGGTCTTGCCGGCCGCCGTCGCCGCGGCGACCAACACGTCGTCACCGCCGTCGAGGACGGCGTCGATCGCGCGCGCCTGGATGTCCCGCAGCCCCGTCCAACCCTGCTCCCGGATCCAGGAGCGGACCTCCGGGGCGAGGCGGTCGAAGGCCCCGTCGCGGAGGCGCCGCTCAGAGGCGGAAGCTGACGAGCTCATCGCCGGGCGCCGGGCTGGAGGGGACGTCGGCGTCCGCCCCGGCGTCATCTGCCTGGTCGTCGCTGCGGACCTCGACGTGCCCGAGCAGCTCCTTCCAGCCCGTGCCGGGGTTCTGCTCGATGACGGCAAGCAATTGAACGAAGGCGCGGATCGTGTTGCGCGGCGTCCGGAAGTAGGCCTCGCCGATCCGGTCGTTGCAGTGACCCATGAAGGCGCCGAGCGCCTCGTCCGGCACGAGGTGCCTGGCGGGGTCGCCGCCGGCGAACACCGCCCGGATGTTCGACAGCAGGATCAGCATGTCCTCCGGGGTCAGGTTCTGCAGCCGGATCACCGGGCCCGACAGGTCGACCAGGCCGCCCTTCGCGAAGGCATTCTCCGCCAGCCGGCTCTGGAGCGCCTGGTAGCTGTACAGCCCGCGGCGGGTGTCGAGCAGGAATTCCGGCGTGCCGCCCAGGGCCAGGCCGAGCCCGCGCACGTTCCCCTGCAGCACATCGTTGAGGATGCGCAGGACCTGCTCGAAGTTCTGGTTGCGCGCCTGCGCGCTCTGGAGCTTGTACAGGTTGACCAGCTCGTCGAAGACGACGAACAGGCCGCCGTAGCCCGCGAGCCGGACGAAGGCGGCGAGCAGCTTGAGCGCGTCGTAGACGTTGTCGTCGTCGACGATGGTCCGCACGCCCAGCGCCTGCCGGGCCTCGGTCCGCGTCGAGAACTCGCCGCGGAGCCAGCGCAGGGCCGCCGCCTTCAGCGCCTCGTTCCCGTCCTCGCTCCCGCGCCAGTACGCCTTCAGGACGACCGCGTAGTCGTAGCCCCCGACCTCGTCCTGGAGCGGCGCGAGCCTGCGGTCGATGACCCGCTCGACGGGCAGGCCGGCCTGTTGCGCCTCCTTGACCGCGTCCGTGACGAAGCGCTCGACGACGCTGCCCAGGGCGCCCCCGTCCGGCTTGGTGCGGGTCGCCATGTTGCGCAGGGCCTCGGCGTAGAGGGCCCGCGCCTGCCCCGCGCTGGCGTGCAAGCGGCGGTCCGGCGCGAGGTCCGCGTGCACGGTGACGAGCTTGCGTTCGAGGGCGACGAGCCGGACCAGGTTGAGGAAGAAGGTCTTCCCGGCCCCGTACTCGCCGATCACGAACCGGATCGAGGACCCCTCGTCGGCGACGCGGTCGATGTCGCGCACCAGGGCGGCGATCTCGGCGGCGCGCCCGACCTGGACGTGGCGCAGGCCCGTGCGCGGCACGACGCCGGCCGAGAGGGCCTGCAGGATCGCGTCACGGTCCCGCGGGCGGATGGTCGGGGCTGGCTGCATGGGGCTAGGCGGTGGTGCTGGGGAGCAGGTGGAGGCGAAGGTGGGCCGCGATGGTGACCGGGTCGTCGTGCTCGATCAAGGCCTCGTCGAAGCGCTCGAAGCCCCATTCGTTGATGGTCTCAAGCGCCCCGTCGGGAAACAGGCCGTTCGCGCGGGCCGCCCGGTCGAACGCCTCGCGCGGCATCGGGTCCGGGGATGCGGCGACCGCGGCGAGCAGGCCGGCATGGGCCGGATCGAGCCCGGCCGGGCCCGTGTCCGCCGGTGCCGGCGCGGGCGCTTCCGGGGCGACGCCACCCGGCGGCGAAACCGTGCCCGCACCTGACCCGGGCGCCGAGTCCTCGACGAAGATGTCCGAGAGCAGGCTTGCGACCGCCTGCGTCTCGCGGCGAACGCGCTCCAGCCGCGATGCGTCGATGACGACGCGCCCGGAAGCGCGGTCGCCGACGTCCCCGCGCGGTTGGCTCCCGTCGGCGCCCCGCGGCTCCGCCGACGCGGCCGACCCGAGCGGCCCGCGATGCAGGGCGGCGTAGATCCCGTCGGCCGGCAGCGCGAGGAACGCGTGCAACCGTTCGAGGAACCGCACCTCCGCGGGTTTGGCTTGACCGCCGGCCATGACGGCCGCGAGCGCCGCCCGCGCGCAGGCCTGGCGCTCGGACAGGGGGCGGCCCGCCAACCGCCTCAGGATCCCCTGCGGCTTCGGCGGGTTGCGGTGGATCGACAGGGCGTAGGCGGTCAGGCGGGATTTCTCGGCAAGGCTGAGGGTATCGGTGCCCCGGATCGCGGCGAGCATCCCGTCGGCGGCGCCCTGGGACACCGCGCCGTCCGACGCCGCGGCGAGGCATGCGGCCTCGATGACGCCGCGCAGCGCCAGGTACTCGGGGCGTGTCGCGTCGACCGGTGCCCCGGCGGCCCCCTTGAACAGGACGACCGCCGCATCGGCGTCCGAGGCCGAGGCGCCGGCGCGAGGTTCCGGCCCGTAGCGGCGGTCCGGTTCGATGCCGATGCCGACCCGGTCGAGCGCTTGGCAGAGCTGCGTCACGCCGGCCTGCGGCACGCGGCCTTCCTCCGGCAGCGGGATCTCCATCACCTCAAGCAGCCGGCGCAGGGACGTGGCCGGCATGGCCGCTCCGGCGGCGAACAGGGCCTCGCAGCGCTCGCCGACGGCCGTCCACGCGTCGCCTGCGCAGGCCAGGTCCGGCGGCAGGAGCAGGGCCGCCTGCACGCTCCCGCGGGCGTCCGGGCGCCTGCCGACGAAGCGGCTGAACGCATCGAGCTCGTCGGTGCAGGCCTCGACGAGCTCGCGGAGCTTCCTCACGGGGGCGGAGACGGCAGCGATATCGGGCAGGGACCCCGGCGCCTTGAGGTCCACCTGGAACGTCGAACTGGCGGCTCGATAGGACGCCTTGATCCGCGCCTTCGGCGCGCCGACCTTGAGTCCCTTCGGGTATTTGGCCGGGAACCGGAGGCGCCAGAGCGCCGCGAACTCGTCCGGGCATCGCGTCACCGGCGTGCGGAAGCCGCGGTCGGGCAGGCCCGCCAGCCAGAGGAGGGCGTCGTCCGCGTCGAGGGGCTGGCCGTCGGCCAGCTTCCGGCCGAGATGGACCCTGACGGCGAGCGGCAGTTCGTAGCTGTAGAAATTCGGGTCGAGGTTCAGCTCGGGACGCCGCTCCTCCGCCGCGGGCACCAACAGCCGGGCGGCCTCGACGAAGCTCCGCGCATAGGCCTGGAACGAGCTGTTCGCCCCGTAGATCGCGCGCAGGCGCTCGACCTCCGCGACCAGCACGGGCGCGTCGGCCGCGACCCCTTCCTTGAACAGCCGGTATTCCAGACCGTAGAAGTACAGGAAGACGAGCGCGATGCTGGCCGCGGGGTCGGAGCGCCCCCCGGCCAGCCAGTCCAGGTAGGCGCGGCGGCCCGCCGGGTTCAGCCCGTCGTACCGGCACCAGTAGGTCAGGCCGGTCGCCGAGCCCCGCCCCGCCTTCGCCACGGGAAGCGCGGGATCGATCAGGCAGTTCTCCCTGCGCCACGGATCCGACCCGAGCTTCTCGCCGACGTAGATCAGCCCTCCCGTCACCGTCAGGCCCTGGATCTCGACCGGTTCGCCGGGAGGGACCCAGCGCGCCGACCGGCCCCGCTTGCCGCGCCCCTCCGGCGAGGGTTGCGGCACGGGCGCGGGATCGTCGGGTAGGGGCGTGACCGTGAAGGCAGGCTCGACGTGCGCCTCGGAGGCAACCGCCTCGGGGGGCCGTCGACCGAACGTGTCTCGCGGTCCCTCGGGCGGGGCGGGCAGGGGGGTCGCGGGGATGGCGAGGTCAGGCGGGTCAGGCGGAGCATGGATCGTGGACGGCGCGGGGTCGACCGGCGCGCTCGCGGCTTCCGTGGTCGCGCCCGCGCCCGTCGCGCGGTCGCCCGAACGGCGTCCGAGGCTCATCCAGCCGACCAGGAGGACCGTCGCGCCCGTGACGAGGGCCGGCCAGCCCACCTGGACGAACTGCATCGCGGCGGCCGCCAGCGCCACGGCCGATCCGAGCAACAGAAGGCCTTCCCGGGCTCGGCCGGCCCCCGGTTCGCGCCCTGCCATGGACCGCGCCTCACCGCTCGCCACGGCCACCCCTGCGCCCAGCAGGGTCGGCGCGCCAATCCCGTGCCCGAGCCCGGCCCTCGGCAGGGCTGCACCGGCGCTGCGCCACGGGTCCGACAGGCCGGGACGGCGCGCCGGCAAGGTTCGCCGCCGCGGCGAGCCGCGACACGGTATCCGCGTCGAGATGGTGGCCGGGCGCCGTCGCCATCCGGCGCAGGTAGTCGGCCAGCCTCGGGCCGACGGCCTGCCCGGGTTCGAGGAGGATGCGCAGCGCCCGGAGCGCCGTGCCGCGCGGGTTCGGGTCTTCCTCCAGGTTGATGTCGACCGTGCCGTGACCCAGCCAGGCCGCGAACCGCGGGCCGTGGTGAACCCGGTGGCAGCCGCACAGGTACAGCACGGCGTCCCGGTCGAAGAAGGTCGTGTGGACGAGGTCGGCCAGGCGCGTCGCGCGGACGTGGCCGGTGCGCACCGCCCAGGTGGAGGGGAGGGCCCAGACGTCGTAGGAGTGCCGGCGGCCGGCGATCCGGTACCCGCCGAAACGGTTGCGCACGGCGCGGCCGTCGCGCAGCAGCTCCGCCAGGCGCCCCGGCGCGGTGTCCACGACGAGGTCCACGTCCGACCCGAACGCGTCGGCCCCGCCCCAGGCGATGTCGCGGGGCATGCCCCCGAAGATGGCGACCTCGCCGGCCTGGCCCAGGTGGCCGATCAGGTCCGCGATCTCGTCGCCGCCACGGGCCTCGTCCGCGAGGAAGGCCCGCATCCGCCGGCCCAGCTCGGCCCCGTCCCGGGCGCGCCTGCCCGGGTCAGCCATGGTGCCGCCCCAGGTCGTCGCGCAGCGATACCGCGAAGGTATCGGTCATGCCCGAGATCATGTCGGTGATGAGTTGCAACTCCCGGTAGCGCATCGGCATCCGGTTGCCCGGAGCCTCGGCGACCCGCCGGTAGTTCTCCGAGATCCGGGAGTAGACGTAGGCCGGCAGGGCCTCGCGATCCGACCTCAGGTCGTCCGGGTCCTTGCGCTCGACCACGGCCGTCCAGAACATGTCCATGAGCTCGTGGAGCGTGCGGTGGCCGGCGAGCTCGACCTCAAGGACGCTGCGGTGGCGGTAGACGTGGAACTTCGCGAAGCGCTTGAGCGAGGTCCACAGCACGACGGCGTCCGAGGCCGCCATCAACTCCCTGTCGAACGCGCCGGCCATGATGGCGTCCCGGTTGGCGACGAAGGCCCCGACGGCCGCCCGGACCATCGTCCCGATGGCGTCGACGCGGAACATCTGCATCGAGATGTCGTCGAGTTCCCCGGGCGAGAGTCCCTCGTCGCGGAAGTCGGCATGGTAGCGCTCCGCCCGCTCGCAGACCCCGAGGGTGACCTCGTCGTCGCAGGCATCGTGGCGCAGCCACGCCGTCAGCACGTTGAAGTTGATCAGGTTCTTCTTGGCGGCGTCCTCGACGTCCACGACCGAGTAGGCGATGTCGTCGCAAGCCTCCATCACGAAGGTCAGCGGATGCCGCACGCCCTGGCGCAGCCCGGTCTCCGCCCAGACCTCCGCGGCGATGCCGGCCTCGGACTGGAAGAAGTTGAACTTCTTCCGGGCATGGGACGACTTGTCGACCGCGTCCGAGGGCACGGGGTACTTCATCAGGGCCGCCAGGAAGGCGTAGGTCATGTTGAGCCCGAAATCGTCGTTCAGGATCTGCAGCCGGGTCAGCAAGCGGAACGCCTGCGCGTTGCCCTCGAACGCCAGGAAGTCCCGGCGCATCGGCTCGGTCAGGCCCGGCGCGTCGAAGATCGCGAAGGAGCCCGGCTCCTCCGAACGGGGTGTCGCGTGACGCTTCATCCAGGTCTGGATCGCGGTCTCGCCCTGGTGCCCGAAAGGCGGGTTGCCGAGGTCGTGGGCGAGCCCGATGGCCTCCAGCAGGGCCGGCACGTTGCGCAGGGGCTCGACCGACGCCGGGAAGCCGAGCGCCTCGCCGTGGACGAAGGCCAGGGTGGTCCCCATGCTCCGCGCCATGTTCGCCACCTCGTGGCTGTGGGTCAGCCGCGTGCGGACGCTGTCGTTGCGCTCCAGCGGGAAGACCTGCGTCTTGTCCTGGAGGCGCCGCACCGGGGTGGAGAACAGGATGCGGTCGTGATCGCGTTCGTGCTGGGTCCGATCCTCGCCCAGCCTCGGTTCGTGCGCCTTCCCGCCGGGCCTCGGCTTGCGACGCCGGGAATTCAGAAGGGCCGTCCAGTCGAGTTGCTCGCCCATCCTCGGTCCTGTCCCCGCGGCGACGCCGGCTCCGCCGCCTCCCACAACCGCATGACGCATGGTCTACGTTCCGGCTCTCCCGCCCGTCACGTCCGATTCCGGCCGTTGTCCACGGATTCGTTTCCGCATGGTGCCGGCCCGCGTCGCAAGAGGGTAGGGCACCCGGACCGGAAAGGGAACATTGCGGGAACGATGGCGGCGGCGCTGAGGGGCGGCCGGGCAGGCATGCGGCCTCGCACGGATGCCGTCGGCAGCGGTCCCGTACGCCTGACGCGGGCGCCGGCGGCCTCCTCTATGCCCGCCGGATCGCGGGAAGGGCGACGCGTCAGCTTGGCTGAACGGCCCGGCCCCCGTGTCGGTACGGATCAAGCCGGTCGAGAAGTGGCAGGCCTTCCGCCCGGTGGTTGGCGTCGCGGATCGGTGCGCCGTAGGGTCGACGGTGTCATGAAGAACGCTTCGACCGCTGCCTATCCCGACCGGTCCGACATCCTTGCTCGGAAAGCGGAAGGGCGCCGCGAGCTCGCCGCCCTGACCTTCGGCGAGAAGATCGCTCGGATGGAGGCCCTGCGCGACCGCCTCGCGCCGATCCGCGCCGCGCGCGAAGCTCGCTTGAGGCGCGCCTCCCTACGTTCCTGACCCGCCGTCGTTCCGTCCCCGGGTTGGGGACGGCGAGGTCCGGATCCCGCGCCGGCGGCCACGAAGCTGACCCGCTCCGCGCGAACGACGCCCTGCCTCGGCGGCTGCCTCTGCCGCCGCGCGGGCGCCTGCGCGCTCGCCCGGCTCAACCGATCCGCCCGAGCGCGGGGAAGGCCTCCAGGATGAGGGCGGCCACGGCGGTCATGCGGTCGGTGATCATCAGCAGACCCATCGCCACCATGACGCCGCCGCCGACCACCTGAAGGGCACGGCCGAACCAGCGCAGGGTCCGAAGGCGCGCGACGAAGCCGGACAGGAACAGGGCCGCGGCCACGAACGGCACGCCGAGGCCGAGCGAGTAGACGGTGAGCAGGGCGACGCCCTTGCCCGAGGCCGAGGAGGCCGTGACCGCCAGGATGGCGCCGAGGACGGGACCGATGCAGGGGGTCCATCCGAAGGCGAAGGCCGTTCCGAGGAGATAGGCGGCGACCGGCCCTCGCCCCGGCGGATCGCCGTGCCAGCGCAGCTCGCGCTGCAGCCAGGCGGGCCGCAGCAGACCGGCCGTGAACAGGCCGAACAGGATCACGAGGAGGCCCGAGGCGAGGTTCAGCGCCTCGCGATGGGCGAGCAGGGCGAAGCCGAGCGCGCTCGCCCCCGCGCCGAACGCGACGAAGACGGTCGTGAACCCGAGCACGAAGCAGAGGCTCAGGCCGAGCGTGCGCAGGCTGTCGCGCCCGCCGGCAGCCGACTGGCCCGCGACGTAGGACACGTAGCCCGGGACGAGGGGCAGCACGCAGGGCGACAGGAACGACACGGCGCCGGCCGCGAAGGCCGCCACGAAGCCCACGCTTGAGGCGTCGATGGCCATGGTCTCAGGCCCGGCGCAGGGATGAAGGCAGGCTCGTCACTCCCGCCCGTCCCCCGCCGCGGCGAAGGTCTTGCGGGGGCGCTGGCGCTCCGCCTCGGTCCCGCCGGGCCCCGGCGGCTTGCGTGCCGCCGCACCCCGGACCGGCTCGCGCTGTCCGGCAAGGGCAACCGGGCCCGAGGCCGGCATCGCGACCTCGCGCGGCCCTGCGGCCAGGGCCTCGGGGCGGCTCACCTCGCCGAGCCCGTTTCCCATCGCCATCATGGTCTCGCGGAAAGCCCGGTGCTGGCCACCGTCCTCGTACACCAGCCGGACGGCCGGCGTCCCGCTCGCCACGAGGGCGGCGACCTGCCGCTCGTCGTCCGCCTGCTTCCGCGCGACCGCGCCGGCCGTGGCCTCGTCGCCGCCGGCATCGAACACGTAGCGACCGCCCGCGGCGCCGACGACCGGCTCGGCCCACGTCACCTCGAAGCGGTCGGACCCCTCCTTGAGGTTCCTCCAGAACGCGACGTTCGGATCCTGCCGATGCCGGGCCAGGTTCTCCGGGGTCATGCGGAACGGATAGGATTGGAACTGGACGGCACGCTGCCCGCCCGCGAAGGCCTCGCGCACCACGGCATAGAGCTCCGAGATCGCCTCGTCCGTCATCGCGAAGCAGCCCCGCGACGAGCAGGAGCCGTGCACCATCAGGTGCGCGCCCGTGCGTCCCAGGGAGCGGTCGTACTCGTTCGGGTACCCGAGGTCGAACGAGAGATAGAGGCTCGAATTCGGGTTCAGGGACGCGGGCGTGACCGCGTAGAAGCCCTCCGGCGCCTGCCGGTCCCCCTCCCGGGTCTTGGGCCCGAGCTGGCCCGACCAGCGGCACATCGGATAGGTCTTCAGGAGGGCGTACCTGCCGTCCGCGCCGCGCTTCCAGAGCTCGATCTCGGATTCCTTCTTGTAGGCCCGCATCAGGATCGGGTCGGCCGCCGAGACCCCCTTGGTCGACATCAGGGCCAGGGTCGCGGGCGGGATCGGCGCGAGGTGGCGCGTCGAGGCCGCGTACTGGCCGTCCTGGCAGGCGGACAGCGCCAGGAGGAGGGCCAGACCGAGCGTCGTCGTCTTCAGCATGTCGGCCTCGCTGGGGTGGGCGCACGAGCCTGGGCCCGAAGGGTTGATGCCAGGTTGTCGTGGCCGTGGTTCGGCGGAATCGGGCCCCTCATGGGACTGGTTCCCCGGCACCGGGATGGCTCCGTCGCGCGGAAAGGCCTTCGAGGAGCAGCAGGACGACGCCGGCGGAAATCCAGGTGTCGGCCAGGTTGAAGGTGAACCAGCGAATGCCGCCGGTGTGCAGGTCGAGGAAGTCGGTGACGGCGCCGTCGATGAGCCGGTCGAGGAAGTTTCCAGCCGCCCCGCCGGCGATCGCGGCGAGCCCGAGACGTTCGAGCGTGCCCGTCGTAGCCAGCGCCCAGGCAATGACGAGGCAGGTGAGCGTACCCTGGAGGGCGAGGAGCAGCGCGAGGGAGGACGGATCGTGCGCCGCGAACAGGCTGAAGCTGATGCCCCGGTTGAACGACAGGCTCAGGTCGACGAAGGGCACGAAGCCCCGGGGCACGCCCTCGGTCAGCCACGCCTCGGCCACCGCCTTCGCGCCGAGGTCGATGGCCGTGGAGGCGAGGATGACCACGGCCACGGTCGCCATGCGGCCGGCCCAGCCTGACGAAGAGCTCATCAGGCCCTCAGAAGACGCAGCGCGTTGGCCGTCACCAGGACGGTCGCGCCGGTGTCGGCCAGGATGGCGGGCCAGAGGCCGGTGATGCCGGCGATGGTCGTCACCAGGAACACCGCCTTCAGGCCGAGCGCGATGGCGACGTTCTGGCGGATGTTGCCCAGGGTCGCCCGGGACAGCGAGACCAGCGCGGCCACGTCGCCGACGCGGTCGTTCAGCACCGCCGCGTCCGCCGTCTCCAGGGCCGCGTCGGTGCCGCCGCCCATCGCGATGCCGACGCTGGCGGCGGCCAAGGCCGGGGCGTCGTTGATGCCGTCGCCGACCATGGCGACCGGGCCCCTCTCCTTCAGGGCCGCGATCTCGGCGAGCTTGTCCTGGGGCAGGAGCTCGGCCTTCACGTCGAGGCCGAGCTCGGACGCGACCGCCCCGCCCGTGCGGCGGTTGTCGCCGGTCAGCATCACGCTGTGCACGCCGAGCTTCCGCAGGGCCGCGATGCCGGCGGCCGCGTCGGCGCGGGGCTCGTCCCGGACCGCGATGGCGCCCAGGGCCTCGGCGCCGCGGACGACGATGACCACCGTCTTGCCGCCGGCCTCCAGCTCCGCGACGGCGCGGTCCGCCTCGGGGCCGAGCCGCGCGCTCTCGGCGGCGTGGCGCGGGGAGGCGACGAGCACCGTCTGGCCCATCACCGTGGCCTGCACCGCCCTGCCGGGGATGGCGCGGGCGTCCCGCGTCGGCCGCAGCGGCACCCCGTCCGTGTTCGCCCGGTCGAGGATGGCCCGGGCGATGGGGTGGCTGCTTCCGCTCTCGACCGCGGCGGCCAACCCGAGAAGCGACCGCTCCGACGCGTCCGGGGCGAGGGCCAGGATGTCGGTGACCCGCGGCCGCCCCGCCGTCAGCGTCCCGGTCTTGTCGAACGCGACCGTGCGCACCCGCCCGATGACCTCCAGCGCGGCGCCCCCCTTCACGAGCAGCCCGCGCCGCGCTCCGGCGGCCAGCCCGGACGCGATGGCGGCCGGGGTCGAGAGCACCAGCGCGCAGGGGCAGGCGATCAGGAGGAGCGCCAGGCCCCGATAGACCCAGGTGCCCCAGTCGGCGCCGAGCAGCAGCGGCGGCACGATTGCGACCGCGGCGGCGAACGCGAAGGCGATGGGCGTGTAGACCGCGCTGAACCGGTCGATGAAGCGCGCCGTGGGCGACTTCGAGGCCTGCGCCTCCTCGACGAGGTGCAGGATGCGGGCGACCGTGTTGTCGGCCGCCGTCTTGGTGACCCGGACCTGCAGCGCGCCGTCGGCGTTGACGCTGCCCGCGAAGACCGGGTCGCCGACCTCCTTGGGCTTCGGGACCGACTCGCCGGTGATGGGGGACTCGTCGAGGCTCGACGCGCCGTCGGTGATCACGCCGTCGGCGGGCACGCGGTCGCCCGGCCTCACGACGACGACCTGCCCGATGGCCAGCGACGCCGCGGGCACCTCGCGGATGGCGCCGTCGGGCCCGTCGACGAGGCGGGCGGTCTTCGGCACCAGGGCGGCGAGCGCCTTGATCCCGGCGCGCGCCCGGCCCGCCGCCACGACCTCCAGCATCTCGCCGACCGTGAAGAGCAGCACGACGATGGCGGCCTCCTCGGCGGCGTGGATGGCGAGCGCCCCCGCGGTCGCGACCGACATCAGCATCTCGATGGAGAAGGGCGTGCCGGCGAACGCCGCCAGGACCGCCCGGCGGCCGTAATAGGCGAGCCCGACGAGCGCGCCCGGCCAGTAGGCGTACTCGCCCGCCAGGCCCGGCGCGATCCGCTCGACGAGGAAGCCGGCGGCGAACAGGGCGCCGATGAGGATGCCCAGCAGCGCCTTCCGGCTCCGCCAGAGCGGCGGCTCGGGCTCTTCCGCGCTCTCGGCGGGCGGGGCGCCGCCCGAGGCTTGCGCCCTGGCCAGGTCCGCGGCCGTGGGGAGCGGCGCGACGCCGTAGCCCAGGCGCTCGATGCGCCCCTCCAAGTCGGTCCTCGGCGTCGCGGCCTCGTCGAGCGCGAGGTCGAGGATTTGGCTGCCGTAGTTCACGCGCACGTCCGCGACGCCCGGCAGCCGGGAGACGGCGGTCTCGATCTTCCCGGCGCAGGTCGGGCAGTCCATGCCCCTGACCCTGTAGCGCAGGGCCTGCGCGCCGGGGGCGGACGGGGACAGGGTGTCCGCGGGGGCGGCCTGGTTCATGCTGCGCTCCGTTCGTCCGAGCCCTGGACCGGACCGGGACGGGTGCCTACATGCACCCTGTAGTCACTGCAGGGTCAAGCCGTGAGCAAAACCGCGTCCATGACCATCGGCAGGCTCGCGGAGGCAACGCAGACCCGCGTCGAGACGGTGCGGTGGTACGAGAAGGTCGGGTTGCTGCCCCCGCCGGCGCGGTCGAGCGGGAACTACCGGCTCTACGGGCCCGAGCACCTGCGCCGGCTGAGCTTCATCCGGCGGAGCCGCACCCTCGGGTTCACGGTGGAGCAGATCCGGGACTTGTTGGCGCTCTCCGACGACCGGGAGCGCTCGTGCACCGAGGTCGACATCATCGCCCGCGCCCACCTCGCCGACGTGGAGCGCAAGCTGGCCGACCTGGCCCGGCTCGCCGCGGAACTGCGCGAGGTCATCGGCCAGTGCGGCTGCGGGTCGGTCGCGGACTGCCGCATCATCGAGGCCCTCTCGCCGATGGTCGACCCCGCCTGAGGGACGTGCGGCTGGCTCCGCAGGCGACGCAAGGGGCATCAGCTCCCGTCTCTCGAACGGCCCTTGGCCGCGAACCCGCAGCACGCCACGGCGGGGGGGGGGGGGGCGACCGTGGCCATCGCCCGGACGGCGGCCCTGGCGCGACGGTGAGGGCCCGCATCCTCCGCTGCCAGCACAGCCGCGCCTTGTCTCATCACCTCACCTCGCCGACGATGATGCAATGTTCCACCGCGGCGCGCATCGAGATCCCGAACACAACGATCGTCCGGACAACTCACTCAAGCCTGAGCAGTGTATGAGCGAGCACGCAATGCGAGCGTCCGGGATGCCATATAACGGCCGAACATCGATGGAAGGCGCGCACGAACGAACCGGCGCCTGGTCTTCAATTGCGGAACTTCGGGAGGACGCCGCGAACCCCGACAGCGGATAGCTGCCGCGACATGGCGTGGATGATCGACGCGGGTCCGGCCGCGCTGTGGCGAGCTTCCAGCTTCACCTCAAGGCCGCGCAGCCCCACGGCCAACTCAAGTGCTTGCAGCGACCTCGTGATCTCCTCGAACCGCGCTCTCGCGTCGGACCAGCCTTGCGCGAAGCCGAACAGCTCGCGCAGGGCCGGCGCGATCTCCTTGAAGGCTGCCAGCGCCGCGACCAGGGCGTCGAGCGAGAGGCGGCCCTGGACGAAGCCACGCCGCCGGAAGCGTCAGCAGCGAGAGCAGCACGAGGCGCAGCTGGAAGCGCAGCGTCGCCCGCGGGACGTCGCGCTCAAGGCTCCGCCGCTCCGGGCTTCCGGCGCCGCGACGGCGCTGCCGTCCGCGCAGCCAGCGCCAGCCGAGGCGGAGCGCCAGCCTTCCCGTCCAGGCCGGCGCCACGACGAGAACGAGGACCGAGACGAGCTCAATCCACCCAGGGCCGTGGGGCTGATCCAGGCCGGTGACCCGGTGGATCAGGTCGTGGACGACGGGCGCGAACAAGGGGCTCCGAGGTGGGACGCTTCAACCGAGCCGGGTCGCCCGCAGGCGCAGGGCGTTGCCGATCACGCTGACCGAAGACAGCGCCATGGCGGCGGCGGCGATGACGGGCGAGAGCAGGATGCCGAGGAACGGGTAGAGGACGCCCGCCGCCATCGGCACGCCGGCCGCGTTGTAGACGAAGGCGAAGAACAGGTTCTGGCGGATGTTGCCCATCACCGCCTTCGACAGCCGCCGCGCCCGCACGATGCCGAGGAGGTCGCCCTTGAGCAGGGTCAGCCCAGCGCTCTCGATGGCCACGTCGGTGCCGGTGCCCATGGCGATGCCGACGTCGGCGGCGGCGAGCGCGGGAGCGTCGTTGACGCCGTCGCCGGCCATCGCCACGACCTGGCCGGCCGCCTTGTGCCGCTCGACCACGGCGGCCTTCTGGTCGGGCAGCACCTCCGCCTCGACCTCCTCGATCCCGAGGCGGCGCGCCACCGCCTCTGCGGTCGTCCGATTGTCGCCGGTCAGCATCACGACCCGGATGCCCTCGGCCCGGAGCGCGGCGAGCGCCTCGGGCGTCGTGACCTTGACAGGGTCGGCGATCGCGATGACGCCGGCCACGCGCCCGTCGACGGCCGCGAAGATCGCGGTCGCCCCATCTCGCCTCAGGTCGTCCGCCTCGGCCGCGTAAGTCGACACCTCCACCCCCTGCTCGCGCAGGAAGGCGGCGTTGCCGAGCGCCACCCGGCGCCCCTCGACGGTGCCGAGCGCGCCCTTGCCGGTCGGGCTGTCGAAATCCGCCACGGGAGCCAGGCCGATCCCGCGCTCCTCGGCCGCCTTCACGATGGCGAGGGCGAGCGGGTGCTCGCTCGCCCGCTCGACGCTCGCCGAGAGGCGCAGCACGCTGGCCTCGTCGAAGCCGGTCGCCGCCGCCACCCGCGTCACCGCTGGCTTGCCCTCGGTCAGCGTGCCGGTCTTGTCGACCACCAGCGTGGTGACCTTCTCCATGCGCTCCAGCGCCTCGGCGTTCTTGACGAGCACCCCGGCCCCGGCGCCGCGGCCAACGCCGACCATGATCGACATCGGCGTGGCGAGGCCGAGCGCGCAGGGGCAGGCGATGATGAGCACTGCGACAGCCGCCAGCAGCGCGAAGGTGAAGCGCGGCTCCGGCCCGAACGCCATCCAGGCGATGAAGGCCAGCGCCGCCACGCCGATGACCGCCGGCACGAACCAGCCGGCGACCTGGTCGGCGAGACGCTGGATAGGCGCGCGAGAGCGCTGGGCCTCGGCCACCATCTGGACGATGCGGGCCAGCATGGTGTCGCGCCCGACCTTGGTCGCCTCGATGACGAGGGCGCCGGACTGATTGAGGCTGCCGCCGATGACGGAGGTGCCGACCTCCTTGGTGACGGGCATCGATTCCCCGGTCACGAGGCTCTCGTCGACGGAGCTGCGGCCCTCCACGACGGCACCGTCGACCGGCACCTTTTCGCCGGGGCGGACGCGAAGGCGGTCGCCAACGCCGATGGCGTCAAGTTGCACCTCCTCGTCCGTCCCGTCGGGCCGGATGCGGCGGGCCGTCTTCGGCGCGAGGTCGAGCAGCGCGCGGAGCGCCCCGCCCGTGCTCTCGCGGGCCCGGAGCTCCAGGACCTGCCCGAGGAGCACCAGCACCGTGATGACCGCGGCCGCCTCGAAGTAGGCCGGCACCGCCCCGCCGTGACCGCGCAGCGCCTGCGGGAAGAGTCCGGGCGCAACGGTGGCGACGACGCTGTAGGCCCAGGCCACCCCGGTGCCCATCGCGATCAGGGTGAACATGTTGAGGTTGCGGCTGCGCACCGACGCCCAGGCGCGCACGAAGAACGGCCAGCCTCCCCAGAGCACGACCGGGGTCGCGAGGACGAACTGGACCCAGTTCGAATTCTGCTGGCCGAGGAGGTCGAGCAGGCCAGTCAGGTGGCCGCCCATCTCCAGCGCGAACACCGGCAGGGTCAGCGTGAGCCCGATCCAGAACCGCCGGGTCATGTCGACGAGTTCCTCGCTCGGACCCTTGTCGGCGCCGACCAGCACCGGCTCCAAGGCCATGCCGCAGATCGGACACGCCCCTGGGCCGAGCTGCCGGATCTCGGGGTGCATCGGGCAGGTGTAGATCGTGCCCTCGGGCACCGGGTCGGCCTTCTTCGCGGCCCGGCCGGGGTCGACGTAGCGGACCGGGTCGGCCTCGAACTTGGTCCGGCAGCCGTTCGAGCAGAAGTAGTAGGGGTGCCCGTCGTGCTCGGCCCGGTGCTTCGTCGCATGCGGGTCGACCATCATCCCGCAGACCGGGTCCTTCACGCGGAAGGCGCCGTCCTCGCTCTCCGTGACGCCGGCATGGTGGCCGTGGTCGTGGCCGTGTGCGTGCCCGTGCTCGGCATGGCCGTGGCCTCCTGGGGCAGGATCGTGTCCCTGTGGCGCGTCGCTCATGACCGCTCCTTCCGCATGGCCGAGCGGGCGCCGCCGGGCCGCAAGCGACCCGACGACAGCCGGCGGCTTACTGGTTGCCTTCCGTCTTGGCGTTCTTGTCGAGCCAGGCGACGAGCTCCTTGATGCTCTTCTCCTGCTCCTCGATTGTCTTTTCGGCGAGGCGCTTGCTCTCGGCGTTGTCGGCGCCCTTCAGCCCGGCGCGGGCCATGTCGATGGCGCCTTGGTGGTGCGGGATCATCGCGCAGATCCAGGCGACGTCGGGGTCGCCCGCCATCATCCCCTGCATCATCGGGCCGTTCATCGACATCATGGCCTGCTGGAGACCCTTCTGGGTCTCGGTCATCTGGCCGCCCATGCCCTGCATGGCCTGGGACATGTGCCCCTGCATGTCCTTCATCATGGCGTCCTTGCCGGCGGTGGCCGCCTTGCAGGCCTCCGGCAGCTTCACGGCGGACTGCATCGAGCCATGGTCGTGGTCGGCCGCGAGAGCCATCCCGGCGCCCGGGAGCGCCAGGGCCGCGGCGAGAATCAGGGTACGAACAAGCATGATTGCCTTCTCTCGTTGGGGGTGAGGAGCGGCCCGGTCGGCCGCCCCGGATCCATCAGGCGGCCATCTTCCGGCAGCTCTCGGCGCAGCGGCGGCACTGCTCGACGCATTGCTGCATGTCGCCGACCTGCTCGCAGCTGCGGGCGCAGTCCTCGCAGACGTCGGCGCACTCGGCGCAGGTATGCTTGTGGTGTGCGGTCCCCAACAGCATGAAGTGCGCCGAGGTCCGGCAGATTTCGGCGCAGGCGAGCATCAGCCGGAAGTGTTCGGGCTCGACGTGCTTGCCGCCGGCCGGGAGGCAGTGGTTCGAGGCCATGCTGAGGCAGGTCTGGTAGCAGCGTAGGCACTCGTCGATGCAGGACTGCATCTCGCTCGACATCTGGTGCATTCAGGTTCTCCGTCTATCCATCGCAAGGTTTGCGGCACGACTGGAATGCTGACTCAGTATCAGATAAGTCAGACCGTCATTACCCTAATATAGAACTCACGGGATACAGATGCGTTCTGAAATAAATACTCTGAAGCATCACGTATTCGGGAGGGCCGCCTGCGCGCGGACGCGACCGCTCAGTTGGTGCCGCGCTTCCTGAGGAAGGCCTCCATCTGGGCGATCTCAACGTCCTGAGCCTTGATGATCTCCTCAGCCAGCTTCCGGATCTCGGGGTCCTTGGAATGCTGGAGGGCGACCTTGGCCATCCCGACGGCGCCCTTGTGGTGGGGAATCATGCCGCGCACGAAATCGACGTCGACGTCGTTCGAGTAGCGGATGTCCATGTTCCGGTGCATCTCGGCATCGACGTCCCGGAACGCCTTCGTGGCCGGCGTGTCCGCTTTGTCCGCGGCAGCCATGGCGGCGTGGTCGTGACCGCCATGGCTGGCATGGTCGTGGGCCTCGTGCGCTAAGGCGATGCCCGAGAGGCCGAGGGCCAGGGCTCCGGCGGCGAGGGTCGAGGTCAGGGTCTTCATCGAGGAGGCTTCCTGGTGCGAGGGGTCAGTTGAACTTGCCGCTGGCGGTCGCGCCGTCGGGACCAGTGAGTTGCACGGCCCCCTTGGGGCTTTCGCCGAGGGCGACCGCGGCCCTGCCGGACAGGCGGTTGCCGTCGGCGGGCTCCAGGGGGACGCGGGTCGGCTTGCCGCCGACGACGAGGATGGCCGTGCCCTTGAAGCCGGAGGTCGGGACCGGCTTCTGGCCCTCGTCCAACAGGAACACGTCGACGGTCTCGCCTTTGGTGACGAGCTCGACGTGGAACTTGCCCGCGTCCGCCACCCGGCCGCCGTGCTGGCCGGTGGTCTCGTGGGCGTAGGCGGCGGTCGCGGCGAGCAGGCCGGCGGCCAGGGTCACTCTCGAAAGGATCATGGGGAACTCCTCGGTTGCGGGGTCAGTAGGCCTCGGCCGGCCGCGGGGGCGCGCCGTCCGGGGATGGGTAGGCCGGCGCCTCGGCGTGCAGCGCACGCAGCCGCTCAAGCGGCCTGCGGCCGAAGCGCAGGAACAGGACGGGGGTCAGGAAGGTGTCGAGCAACGTCGCGCTGATCAGGCCGCCGAAGATCGTCACCGCGACCGGGTGCAGGATCTCCTTGCCCGGGCTCGCCGCGTCGTAGAGCAGCGGCAACAGCGCCACGCCGGCCGAGAGCGCCGTCATCAGCACCGGGGTCAGCCGTTCCAGACTGCCGCGCACGACGAGTTCGGGCCCGAACGGCACGCCCTCGTGCAGCGACAGGTTCAGGTAGTGGCTGATCTTGAGGATGCCGTTGCGGGCCGCGATGCCGGTCAGCGTGATGAAGCCGATCATCGACGCGACCGAGAGCGGCTGCCCGACCAGCCACAGGGCCGCCACCGAGCCGATCAGGGCGAGCGGCACGTTGCCCATGATGATGAGCGCCAGCGCGGCCGAGCGGTAGCGGCTGTAGAGGATGGCGAAGACCAGCGCCAAGGACAGGCCGGAGAGCGCCGCGATGGTCCGGCTCGCCTCCTCCTGCGCCTGGAAGGTGCCCTCCAGGCTGGTGAAGAAGCCGGGCGGCATCGGCTCCTGGGCCACCGCCTCGCGGATCGCCGCCACGATCGTGGCCATGTCGCTCTCGGCCGTGGTGTTGGCCTGGACCACGATGCGGCGGCGGGCGTTCTCGCGCAGGATCTGGTTCGGCCCGTCCGTCTCGCGGATGTCCGCGACCTGGCGCGCCGGCACCCAGCCCGAGGGCGTCTCCAGCAGCAGGTCACCGAGGCCAGCCGTCGTCCGCCGGTTCTCCGACAGGCGCAGCACCACGTCGAAGCGGCGCACGCCGTCGACGACCGTCGAGACCACCCGCCCGTTCGAGAGGCGGCTGATCTGCTCGACGACCGCGGCGGGCTGGACCCCGTAGAGGGCCGCCCGGGTGTAGTCGACGCGCACCTCCAGCTGCGGGATGCGGACCTGCCGCTCGACCTGCAGGTCGGCGAGCCCCGGGATCTTGGCGAGGCGGTCCCTCAGGCCGTTCGCCACCCGGCGCAGGGCGTCGAGGTCGTCGCCGAACACCTTGAGCGCGATCTCAGCGCGGACGCCCGAGAGCATGTGGTCGAGCCGGTGCGAGATCGGCTGGCCGACGTTGACCGCCACCAGCAGGGCACCGAGGCGCCCGCGGATGTCGGCGACGAGCGCCTGCTTCGGACGCTTCAGCCCATCGTCCAGGGCGACGTCGATCTCGGAGGAATGCACCCCCTCGGCGTGTTCGTCGAGCTCGGCCCGGCCGGTCCGGCGGCCGACCGCCTTCACGCCCGGAATCTCCAGGAGCAGTTTTTCCGCGATCAGCCCGACCCGGTTGCTCTCGGCGAGCGAGATGCCCGGGTTGAAGGTCATGCTGACCGTGAACGAGCCCTCGTTGAACGGCGGCAGGAAGGCGCGCGGCAAGTTCCAGGCGGCGATGCCGGCGGCGGCCACCGCGGCCGCGACGGTGCCGACCAGCAGGCCCTTATGCCGGAAAGCCACCCGCAGCAGGGCGGCGTTGCCGCGCTTGAGCAGCTTCAGCAAGCGGCTGTCGTGCTCCTCCAGGTTCCGGAGCCCCGGCAGCAGCCAGGACGCCAGCACGGGCGTCAGGGTGATGGAGGTGAGCAGGCTCGCCAGGATGGAGATGATGTAGGCCTGCCCCAGGGGCGCGAAGAGCCGGCCCTCGATGCCTGAGAGCGCGAACAGCGGCACGAAGACCAGGATGATGATCAGCGTCGCGTAGACGATGCCGGAGCGGACCTCGTTCGAGGCCGAGACCACCACCTCGAAGGTGCTCCTAGGGTTGCCCGCCTTCCGATTCTCGCCGAGCCGTCGGTAGATGTTCTCGACGTCGACCACCGCGTCGTCGACGAGCTCGCCGATGGCGATGGCGAGCCCCCCGAGCGTCATCGTGTTGATGGACAGGCCGAACAGGTGGAACACCAGAGCGGTCGTCAGCACCGAAACCGGGATGGCCAGCAGCGAGATCGCGGTGGTGCGCACGTTCAAGAGGAAGGCGAACAGCACCAGGGCCACCACCAGCACGGCCTCGACGAGGACGCGCTCGACGTTGCGGATCGAAGTCTCGATGAAGTCGGCCTGCCGGAACAAGACCTGGTCGGCCTTGATGCCGCCGGGCAGGGTCGGGTTGAGTTCCTTCAGGGCGGTCTCGATGCTGCGGGTCAGCCGCACCGTGTCGACGTCGGGCTGCTTCTCGACCGAGACGATGACCGCGGGCTTGGCCATGTAGCCGGCATCGCCCCGCTTCACCTTCGCGGCGAAGGACACCTCGGCGAGTTGGCGCAGGTAGACCGGGGCGTCGGCGACCGTGGCGACCACGAGGTTGCGCAGGTCGTCGAGGCTCATGGTCCGGCCGATGTTCCGGATCAGGTACTCGCGGGCGTTCTGGTCGGTGAAGCCGCCGCCGGCGTTGGTGCCGAACTGCGCGAGCGCCGTCTCCAGCTGGGCGTTCGTCACCCCGAGCGCGCGCATCGCCGCCGGGTTTGGGCTGACCCGGAACTGGCGCACCTCGCCCCCGATGGGGATGACCTGCGCCACGCCCGGGATGGTCAGCAGCCGGGGCCGGATGGTGAAGTCGGCGACCTCGCGCACCTGCATCGGGGTCGCGGTCTCGCCCGTCACCGCCACCAGCAGGATCTGGCCCATGATGGACGAGATCGGCCCCATGACCGGGGTCACGCCGCGGGGCAGCTGGTCCTGCACCAGCGACAGCCGCTCGGCAACCTGCTGGCGATTGCGGTAGATGTCGGTGCCCCAGTCGAACTCGACGTAGGTGATCGAGAGCCCGACCCCCGAGACCGAGCGCACGCGGGTGACACCCGGCAACCCGTTCATCCGGGTCTCGATGGGATAGGTGACGAGCTGCTCGACCTCCTGAGGCGCGTACCCTTCCGCCTCGGTCATGACGGTGACGGTGGGCTTGTTGAGGTCCGGGAAGACGTCGACCGGCAGCTTGGTGGCGGTGAAGGCGCCGTACAGCACCAGCACCGCGGCGAGCGCGAGGACGAGCAGGCGGTTGCGGACCGACTGGCTGACGAGGACGGTGAACATGGCCGGCCTCCTCAGCGGACCTGGTCGAGGAGCTCGGCGCCCTGGGTCACCACCCGCTTGCCGGGTCCGATCCCCTCGGCCACCAGCAGGCGGGCGCCGTCGAGCGGCTCGACCCGCACGGGCCGCGCCTCGAAGCGCTCGGCGGTGGTGTGCTCGTAGACGACGTCCTGCCCGTTGCCGGTGCGCACCACGGCCGAGCGCGGCAGCGCCAGGCCGGCCTGCTCGGTCTCGGTCCCGGCCAGCACCGTGACGAACTGCCCGACGCGCAGGCCGGCGGCGTCGCCGAGGACCGCGAACTGCACCGGGATAGCCTGGTTGCGGTCGGCGAGCCCCGTGCCCTGGTAGGCGAGCTTGAGGGTCCGGCCATCCGCGAGCCGGGCGGTGGCGTTCTGCGCCGCGGTCAGCGCGTCGAAGCTGAGGGCCTCGACCCAGAGGCGGTTCGGGTCGACGATCTGGAACACCATCGCGCCGGGCGCGGCCATCTGCCCGGCCACGGCCGCGGCCTGCGCCACCACGCCGTCGACGGGCGCCACCAAGGTTTCGGGCTGCTGCCGGATCTTGTCGAGGGCGGCGCGGCGGTCGTGCAGGCCGTTCAGCTCCGCGACCGCGTCGTCGAGCTGGGTCTGGGCCACGGCGCCGGTGGTGGCGAGTTTTTTATAGCGCTCGACCCGGCGCTCGACGATGGCGACCTGCTGGTCGAGCTCGCCCTGCCGCTGGCGCATGTCGGAGACGTCGACGGCCTGGACCGGCGGCGTCACGGTCGCGAGCACGTCGCCCCTGCGCACCTTGGTGCCGAGGCGTGGGAAGAGGCCGGAGGGCGGTGGCGCGAGCCGGCCACCGACCGAGGACTGCACCACGCCGCTGGCGTTCGGGTCCGGGATGATGCGGCCCGGCAGCTCGACCGAGCGGTGGAAGCTGCCCTGCTCGGTCATGGTCGTTCGCAGGACGAGGAGCCGTTGCGTGGGCTTGGGCACGAACACGGAGCCGTCGGGCAGGCGCTGGGCGAGGTCAGCCGAGCCGGGGGCCCGCGCCTCGATCAGGGCGGCCCCCCGCATCGGCTCGCCGTGGTCCTCGTCGCCGTGCGCGAAGGCGGCGGTGCCGAGGATGAGGGTGATGCCGATGGCGAGCAGCGCCAGGGCGGGGGCGCCTCGGCGCCCGCGAACGACCGCGGTGACGAGCATGCCGAGCAGGAACGCGACGGCGACCGCCGCCACCAGCGTCGGGTCCTTGGCCGTCAGGCGCTCCCGGAGGCCGTGGGCGAACTCGGAGGCGCGTCCAAAGGCCGCTTGCGTCGGCGTCGGCTTGGCGGCCGCTGCGGCTGCCTGCGCGGCGGGATCGGGCACGGTGACCGCCACGGTCAACACGTCGACCGCATCCCCGGCCGTGACGGTCGCCACGAGCTCGTGCCGGCCGGGCTTCGCCAGCCAGGGCACCGGCAGCGCGTAGCCGCCCTCGGGCGTGGCCGCGGCGATCTTGGCCCCCTCCGGCGTCTCGACCTCGATGGTCGCGCCGGGCACCGGCTCGTTCGTCCGGAAGCGGTCGAGGAACAGCGTCAGGGTGCCGTCGCGCGGGATGGCGACGAGCTCGAAGGCGTCGGACAGCGCCTCGCCGCGCGGCGCGATGGTCTTGGTGACGGGCGGCGGCGCGGCGCCGTGGTCATGCCCTCGTGGGCGAGCGCGGGCCCCGCCAGGACGGCGGCAAGCAGCGCCACCGCCCCGGGGGCGGCGGCAAGACGGGTCGACATGAATGGGTATCCTCGCGTCGGGAAGTCCGGATGCACGCCGCGATGGCGGACGCAGTCCGGGCGTTGCGCGCCTCAGGCGCGCCTCACGTCACGCGAGGGTTCGTGGCGGCTTGGGCAGGGCCTCGGGGCCGACGCCCGGGCGGCCAGCGACGTCGTGCGGGATCAGCTTGGCAGTGCGGACCACGGGAAGTGACAGGGCCCCCGTGCCGGACATGATGCCCGACGCGCAACAGACCATGGTCCCGCAGCAGGAGCCCCTGCAGCCGGCCGGACAGCACCTACCGCCGGCGTCATTCGCTCGCAGCGAGGCCACCGGCTCGACGGCCGGCGCCTGAAGATCGACAGCGGTCCGGGGCCTCGCCGACGTCTTTACGACGCGCGAAGGGGCAGCGGAAACCGTGGTCTCAGCGATGGAGGGCGCCGCCTGGACATATGCCGCCGCGGCTTGGTGGCGGCCATGGTGCGCGTGGCCCTCGTGGGCCTGGACGGCGGACGGCGCGACGTAGGCGATGATCGCGAGGATCATCGCCGCCATCAGGCGCACGATTTGCCGGTCGGGGCTCATGAGGGCTGCTTACACCGTTTCCAGTGGCGGGACTATGTCGTCAGGGACGTGAATGCCGGCGTGCAGGTTTGGTTGCCGCGGCGGCGTTTCAAGGTGCCGCGGGCAACGGCTCGGCCGGGTAGCCGGCGGCCGTGATGGCCTGGGCGATGCGGTCGGCGAGGCCGCCGGCGCCCGAACCCGTCACGCGTTTGGCCCGCAGGTCGGCATTGACCCGAGCCCCGGACTCGACGCCGAGGACGGCGCGTGACGGCCTGGTCGCAGCCGCAACCCGGTTCCGAGACCCTGTATCGGGCCATGACGCTCTCCCCTCGGTGGCGTCCCGCTCAGATGGGGCTTCCCATAGTGGGAAGGTCAACAGGCTTTTCCGGGACAGGAGGTGAAAACCACAATTGATGGCTTTCCCTCGAAAAGACGCGCCACCCGAAGAAAGCCGCGCAAGCCGGGCTTTCCACCGAGTTCGCTGAGGCGTCGCATGAGCGCGGTCGCGCCGCCTGGCCAGGTCGGGGCCGAACCGGTCCAGCGATAGTCTCAGCCGCGCCCCTTGTCCTTCCGGTAATGGTCGCGAACGAGCTGACCCGGCGAGGGCTGCGCGACCATGGTGCCGCCGTACCCGGCTGCCTTGGCCAGGTTGATCGCATGATCTGCGCACTTGGCCGCGTATTCGCCTGCGCAAACCTCGTGGCCGTCCGTGTTCGTTGCGTAAACCAAGTAGGTGCGGTCGGGATTTGCCATGGTGTTTCGCCAGAATCGCAATCGACCGATTGTGAATCGAATCGAACGGTTTCGTCAAAATCGGATATCGGTCACGACGTGTATGACGGTCCGGGCGCAGCCGCCGCAGCCCATTTTCTCGACCCTGTAGCGGACCATGACGCCCTCCCGTCGGTGGCGTCCTACGCAGATGGGGCTTCCCCTGGTGGGAAGGTCAAGGGCCGCGGCGCCCGTCAGGCCGGCGCCCACACGGCAATCGTCGTCGCAGGCTCCTGGTGGCCGTGCCGGATGCCCTCCCAGCCGAGCCAGCCCGTGTAGAGGCCGACCAGGACGATCAGAGCCGCGGAGGCGTAGGGGGCCCGCCGGGCGAAGGCGTCGAAGCCCGACCAGCGGTTCGCCACGTGCCTCACGCTGAGCGCGGCCAGGATTCCGGCCGACACCATCGTGAGCGCCAGCCCGATGCTGAAGCACACGACGAGCGCGAAGCCGAGGCTGAACTGCTTGAGCTGGATGCAGAGCAGCAGCACCGTGATGGCGGCCGGGCACGGGATCAGGCCGCCCGTCAGGCCGAACAGCACGATCTGACCGGTGGTCACGGTGCGGCCCCCGAACCGTCGCCGGATGGCCTCGGCGTGCGCCCGGGCGTGTGCGTCGTCCTCGTCGCCCAGGTTCAGGTGGTCGTGTGCGTGGCCGTGCTCCTCGAACGCGACCTCGTGGATCTCCGCCCCGGCGGACCCATCGAGGTGCAGCCGTGCCCTGAAGGCATGCGGCTCCGGGATCTCCTCCATGCTCTCCAGGAAGTCGCCCCCACTCGCGAACGAGAATGCCTGGCGGGCACCGTCGGGTCGGACCGTCTCAAGGGTGACGCGCTGGGCCGGGGGCAGCACGCCCTTGACCCGGCTCAGGCGCCAGCGCGGCGGCACGCCGTCCTCGATGACCTCCAGCTGGAAGACGCCATCGCGGGCCATGATGCCGTGGCCCTCGGCGTCGTGGTGGTGGTCGTGGTGCTGCTCGCGCCAGGTGCGCCACGCCATCCAGAGCGCGATGCCGACGATGAGGACGGCCGAGGCGAGCTGGAAGTACGGCTCGGACGCCTCGCCGCCCCACGCCTGCCCCAGGTACTGGCCGCCGAGCGCGATCACCCAGACGACCGCCGTGTGCGAGAGCGTCGCCGCCAAGCCCAGCAGGACCGCCTGCAGGACGGTGCCGCGGACCGCGATGATGAAGGCGGCCATCATCGTCTTGGAGTGGCCGGGCTCCAGGCCGTGCAGGGCGCCGAGCAGGATCGCGCTCGGCACGAACAGCCAGGCGTGCGCGGTCCCCTGCTGCAGCAATTCGGGAAACGGGACCATGACGGGTCGCCCTCCTACTTCAGATAGGTCCGGACGACCTCGATGAGCTCGGCCGCGCCCTTGGCACGCTCCGGGTCGGGCTCGCGAGCGGGGTCGACGACGTGATGGCGGATGTGGTCCTCCATCAGCTCGGCGGTCAGCCCGTTGATGGCGCCCCGCATCGAGGCGACCAGCATCAGCACGTCGGTGCAGCCGATCTCCGCCTCCAGGGCGCGCTCGACGGCCTCGGCCTGCCCCTTGATCCGGCGCACGCGCGCCAGAAGCTTGGTCTTGTCCTTGACGGTGTGGGACATGGGTCGGCTCCCTTCGCTTCGTAATATAGGGGGCTACCCTATGTATGTCGAGCGAGAAGCCCGTTGCGGGCGAGGGAGGGCGTGCCGTGACGGAGAAGGATCCCTGCACCGGCGTCTGCCGGTTCGATGGCCGGTCGGGCTGGTGCGTCGGCTGCGGCCGGACCAGTTCGGAGATCAGGGCATGGCGTAAGATGACGCCCTGTCGGCGCACGGCGCTCGCGCGCGAATTGCCGCGCCGAGTCCGGCAGGCCAGCGGGGAGGGGGCCGCGCCCTGACCGAGCGCGCCGCCTTCGACGCGACCGACCACACTGCCCGCGTGAGCCTTGCCGATGACAGCGTTCCCGAAGGCGGGATGGTACGCTCCCATCCGGATGCGAAGGACGGGTATGCCGCGCCGATGCAGGTGATGGACGAGACCGGGACCGACCGAACCCTCCCTGCCTGACGCGGCCTGGATCGGGAACCGCATCCGGGCCTGGCGCGACGACCCGGGCGGCTCCCACCGGACCTGGTCCCTGTGGGAGGAGCGCATCGAGAACTTCCGCGCGATCCGACGCCGCCTCCAGGCCGTGGTCGAGGAGATCCGGGCCGACACCTTCGGCAACGCCTACCGCGGCTCGTGACTGGAGACGGGGGCCCACGCGATCGCAGAGCAGCGCCAGGTCTTCCACGGCGCCGACCACGCCTTCCTCTGGAAGCCGAAGCTGCGCATCCCGGACATCCACGAGGACGGCGCCAACCAGGTCGCCTTCGGGCGCTTCCTCGACGCCTGCCTGCGCGGCACCGCCGAGGCGCAGGTGCTCGCGGCCATCCAAGCGCTCGACCAGGCGGGGATCACGAGCCTCGGCCCGGCGGCGGCGAACCTGCTCTACTTCCTGCACCCGACCTGGGTGAGCCCGTTCAACACGGCCATCGTGAAGGGCTACAACGCGCTGACCGGGGCCAACGCGACACTCGGCAAGTGGGACGAGTCCCTCGCCATGGGCCCGGGGGATCGTCGCCCTCAACGCCAGCCACCGGACGCTCCTCTCGAACGATGACGGGGGCGTCGCCGGCTTCCTGTTCGACGTCGGGTCCGGCCGCTGCCCGAGCGCGACGGGGGCCGCGGCCCTGGCCCGCCGGCGGGCGGACCTCGACCGGGTGCGGGCGCAGGCCGCGAGCAAGGCGGACCACACCCACACCGAGATCCAGGGCTGGCTGCGGGACCTCGGCCTGGCCCTCGGCTTCGACGTCTGGATCGCCTCGAACGACGCCGGCCGTCCCTACGGCCCCGGCCGCCTGTCGGGCGGCTGCCTCAACCGCCTGCCCGAACGCCTGACCGCGAGCGGCTCGGCCGAGACGGTGCAACTCATCGACGTGCTCTGGCTGGGCAAGGCGGGCGGCGACGTCGCGGCGGCCTTCGAGGTCGCGCGCACCACGAGCATCTATTCCGGCATCGTGCGCATGCTCGACCTCGCCCTCGGCGTCGAGGGCGGGACCGCGCGCAACTTCTTCCGGGTGGCTCGGGACAACCGCGGGGACGACGTGCGCGCCCAGTTCGCCGGGCCGGCGTTCTCGCGCGTGGGCGACCTCGACCCGCGTTACCTGCCCTCCAGCGAATTGCGCGGGACCCGCGAGGCCATTGCCCGCCCCGTCCGCATCGCACGATGACGCGGTGCGAGCCTATCCCTGAGGCATCTCGGGCCGCCGCCCGGCGGCAGACCGAGCCCATGGGCCGCCCCTTCCGGAAACCACGGAGGATAACCGGGAGCGAGAGCCCGAAGACTTCCCTCGTAAAACGCCCTTGACCCCGTACTACGGTACGGACCTTAGGCTCACGGGGCGTTGGTGATGCCGGGGCAGCACATGCGGGATCCGACCATCGGGAAGGCGGCGCGGGAGGCCGGCGTCGGCGTCGAGACCATCCGGTTCTACGAGCGCCAGGGCTTGATCGCGCAGCCGGCCAAGGGGGCCGGCTATCGGACCTACCCGCCCGAGGTGATCGCCCGCATCCGCTTCATCCGGCAGGCCCAGAGGATCGGGTTCTCCCTCAAGGAGGCGCAGGAGCTCCTCGCCCTGCGCGCCGACCCGCAGGCCGACTGCGGCGACGTGCGGGCCCGGGCCCGGCACAAGATCGCCGAGGTGGACGCGAGGATCGCCGAACTCCTGCGCGTCCGCGCCGCCCTGGAGGCCGTGGTCGCCTCGTGCCCGGGCCACGGCGGGCTGGGTGGCTGCACCATCCTGGAAGCCCTCGACGAGGCACCGCCGGCACCGGCGGCGTGCCGATGCGGCGCGCCGAGAAAGAGGAAGACGCCATGAGGACGGTCACCCTGAAGGTCGAAGGCTGGCGGTGCGCCGCCTGCTCCGCCTCGGTCGGCTCTCTGTTGGAGGCTCATCCCGGCGTCCGCGGCATCGACGTCTCCTTCGACGAGGGACGCGTCCGCGCCCTCTACGACCCGGCGACCACCAGCGAGGACCGCCTCGTCGAGCTGATCGAGAAGCGCGGCTTCCAGGTCGTGGCCCGTACTTCGGCCTGATCCGGCCGGCTGGACATTCCTGGAGACGGACCGATGGCCGCAGCAACCCTCGACACCGACTTTTCCCTGTGGAGCGAGGAGCCGGCGAGCCGGCCCGACCGGGCGCGCATCCGTGCCCGGATCGGCGGCCTGCACTGCTCGCTCTGCACCGGAACCATCGAGAAGGCTCTGGGCAGCCAGCCCGGCGTCGACAAGGTGGCGGTCAGCCTGACCCACGAGCAGGCCCTCGTCGAGTACGACCCGGCGGTCGCGCGGCCGGCGGCGCTGCTGGGGATCCTGCGCGACATCGGCTACACCATCTCCGACCCGCGCAAGGTCCGGCCCTACGAGGAGGAGGAGCGCGATCTCGTGCGCGAGAGCCGCCGCTTCGTCGTGGCGGTCGCCCTGAGCGTCGCCTCCATTCCCATCATCGCGGATCCCACCCTCGGCTGGATCGGCTTCCTACCCGCCCTGGTCTGCCTCAGCCTCGGCGCGATGGTCTTCCTCGTCCTGCGGAAGACCAGCCTCCTCGCCGCGGCCGCCAGCACCACCGGTCTCGCAGTCCTGGCACTCGGCCTGCTCTACCTGAACCTCCAGGGCTACCTAACGGCCTCCGCTCCCTGGCTCGTCGCCGCGCTCGCGGTCGTGCTCGTCTTCGGGGTTGGGCGCCACATCCTGCACATGGCCGTCCAGGCCCTCCGCCGCGGCATCCTGAACCAGCACGTGCTGCTGGAAATCGGCGCCTTCGCGGGCATGCTCGGCGGCGTCATCGGGCTGGTTCTCGACCGGCCGGACTACCCGACGGCCCCGTTCTTCGCCGTCTCGGTCATGGTCGCGACCTACCACATCTTCTCCGAGTGGCTGTCCCTCATCGTCAAGACGCGCAGCTCCCAGGCCGTGAAGCGGCTCCTCGACCTCCAGCCGGAGACCGCCCGCGTGGTCCGGGACGGCCAGGAGCGGGATGTGCCGCTGGACGCGGTCGCAGTCGGCGACCTCGTCCGCATCCGCCCCGGGGAGCGCGTGCCCGTCGACGGCACGGTCGCGGGCGGCCGCTCCGCCGTCGACCAGGCCCTCGTCACCGGCGAGCCGATCCCGGTCGAGCGCGCGGAGGGCGACGCCGTCATCGGCGGCTCGATCAACGGCACCGGCACCCTGCTGGTGCGGGTAACCGCGGTGGGGGCCGGCAGCTTCCTGCAGAAGGTGGTGCGCGAGGTCGAGGACGCCCGCGCCCTCAAGCCTGGCCTGCTCCACCTCGTCGACCGCGTCCTGCAGGTCTACACCCCGACCGTGCTCGCGGTGGCCGCGCTGGCCTTCGTCGGCTGGCTCGCCGGTTCGTGGTTGGCGGGCGGCGAACCCGACATCGAGCGGGCCGTGTTCGCGGGCTTGAGCGTCCTGGTCATGGGCTATCCCTGCGCCGTCGGGATCTCGGCACCGCTCTCCATCGTGCGGGGGTCCGGCGAAGCCGCCGAGCACGGCATCCTGATGCGGACCGGCGAGGCCTTCCAGGGCTATCGCCTCGTTGACACCGTCGTCTTCGATAAGACCGGGACCCTCACCGAGGGCCGGCCCGCGGTCCGCGAGGTCGAGGCGTTCTCCGGGAGCGAGGCCGATCTCGTCGCCGTTGCCGCCGCGGCCGAGGCCTCGTCCGAGCACCCGCTCGCGCAGGCGGTGGTCAAGGCCGCGTTCGCTCGCGGCGCCGTGCCCCCGGACGTGACCTCGTTCGAGGCCGTCCCGGGCAAGGGCATCGTCGCCCAGACCGAGGCGGGCAACGTCCTGGTCGGCAGCCCGGCCTTCCTCGCCGGCCACGGCATCGATCTCGCGCCCGCTTCAGCGCGCATCCTGACCCTGGAGGGGGCCGGGCGCACCGTCATCGTGGTCAGCCGGGACCATCGCCTGCTGGGTCTGCTCGCGCTCGACGACAGCCTGCGGTCCGACGCGGCGCAGGCGGTCGCGGCCTTGCGGGCTGAGGGCGTGAGGACGGTCCTGCTCACCGGTGACAACGAGCGGGCCGCCCGCCGGATTGCCGCCGAGGCGGGCATCGACGAGGTCCACGCGGGGGTGATGCCCGACGGCAAGGCGGAGACCGTGCGGCGCCTCCAGGCGACGGCCAAGGTCGCGATGGTCGGCGACGGCATCAACGACGCGCCCGCCCTGATGCAGGCCGATGTCGGCATCGCCATGGGCGGGGGCACCGACATCGCCATCGAGGCCGCCGACATCATCATCCTGTCGAACCGCCTGGCCGCGCTGCCGCTCGCCCGCCGCATCAGCCGGCGCAGCTACGCCAAGATGCTCCAGAACGTCTGGCTCGCCTTCGCCTTCAACGGCCTCGGCATCCCGATCGCCGCGACCGGCCTCATCAACCCGATCTGGGCCATGGTCGCCATGGCGGTGAGCGTCACCGCGATCTTCCTCAATTCCCTCTGGGGCCAGCCCGGACTGTTCCTGGGGGCGATCACGAGCGTCGGCAGCCTGCCCGGGACGAACGGGCTCGCCATCGAAGGAGGTCGGCGATGAGGTTCCTGATTTCTTCGAGCGGGGCGGCCGCACTGGCAGCTCTCCTCCTGGGACCGGTGGGGCCTGTTCGGGCCCAAGAGGACACGCCGGCCACGTCACGCCGCGGCTCCGATCTGAAGGTCGCGACCCTCCCGGTGGAAGGCATGGTCTGCCTCTCCTGCGCCGCCTCGATCAAGCGTGCGGTCCGGAAGGTGGACGGGGTGACCGACGCGGAGATCGATTTCGTCGGCCGCACGCTCCGCGTCACCTACGCCGCCGGCCGACCCCTCCTGCTCGGTCGCGTGCGGACGGCCGTCGCGGGCCTCGGCTACACCCCCGGTCCTCCCGTGGTGGCGCCGTGACGCTCGAACATCTCGTCCGGCCCCTGGCGACCGGCGCCGGCGGGCCGGCCGCCCTCTGGATCGCGTTCCTTGCCGGGGTCCTGGCCAGCGCGGTCTGCCCCTGCACCCTGCCGGTCGGGCTCGGCTTGGCCAGCGTCGCCGGGGCCTCGGAGGCGGGGTCCCGCCGCGCCGGCCTGCAGGTGGCCGGGTCCTTCTTCGCCGGAATCGTCCTGAGCCTCGCCGCCCTCGGCTCCGCGGTGGGACATCTCGGCGCGCTCGCGACGGAGGCGTTCGGCCGGAGCTGGGCCCTGCTCATGGCCGGCGTCTCGCTCGCGGCGGCGCTGCTCGCCTTCTGGTGGCCGCGCCTGCGCACCCGAGCGCTGACGGCCTGGCGCCACCCCGGCCTGCTCGGCGCCTTCGCCTACGGCGTGGTGTTCAGCGTCGGCACCTCGGCCGCGCCGCTGTTGCTGCTGCTCACGGTGGCGGCCGCGGAGGGTCGGGACGGGCGCGGCGTCGTCCTCGCCCTCGCCTTCGGCCTCGGTCGGGGCCTGCCCTTCCTCGCCGCCGGTGCGGCCGGGAGCGCGGTCACCCGCCTGGCCCGCCTCGGCGTCTGGGGCCGAGCCCTGCAGCTCCTCAGCGGCGCCGCCCTCCTACTGGTCAGCGCCTACTACGCGCGGGTCTACGCGGACCTGCTCTGAACCCCGGAGACCTCATGAGCGACGAAACCGCCTTTCTGACGGAGGTCACCCTCTCCGTGCCAACCATGTTATGCGACGGCTGCGCCGAGACGGTCCGTGACCTGCTGATGGCCATTCCGGGTGTCCGGCAGGCGAGGGCCAGCGCCTGGCGTAAGCACGTCGCCGTTCGCTTCGAGCCGTCCCGCGTCGGACCCGCGGAGATCCGGTCGGCGCTCGCCAATGGCGGGTTCGACGGCGCCGAGGTACAGGCATGATCCCCGGAACGGCGGAACCCGCGGAGGCTGACCGCGAGCGCCTCCTCCGCGTGCTCGCGGCAGCGGCGTTCGTGATCTTCTTTCAGGCGTTCATGGTCGCGCCGGTCCTGCCGCAGTTGGCGCAGGGGTTCGGCGTCTTGCCCGAGCGTGTCGGGCTCATCGTTCCGGCCTATTTGATTCCGTACGGCGCGGCGACGCTGGTCTACGGGCTGCTGGCGGACCGCCTCGGCGTCTGGCGCGTCATGGCGGGTTCCCTGGCCGCCTTCGCTGCGCTGACGGCCCTGACAGCCACGGCGAGCTCGGTCGGGCAACTCGCCACGTGGCGCTTCCTGACCGGCCTGGGGGCGAGCGGGGTCGTCCCCCTCGGCCTCGTTCTCGTGGGCCGGCTCTTCCCCTACGAACGACGCGGGCGCCCCTTGGGATGGCTGTTCGGCGCCATGGCCGGCGGCATGGCTTTCGGGTCGACCTTCGGCGCCCTGCTCGAACCGGTCGCCGGATGGCGCGGCCTCTTCCTGACCGTCGGCGCCGCCGGGGGCGCGCTCCTGCTCGTCCTTGCGCCGTCACGGGGGATCATCCCGGGCGCCACGGCGATCGGGACACGGCTGCCCGACCTGTTCCGCGGCTATCGCGACCTCCTGCTCATCCCACGCGGACGCCGCACCTATAGCTTCGTCCTGCTCAACTCGATGTTCCACTCCGGCGTGTTCACCTGGCTCGGCCTGTACTTCGAGCAGCGATACGGGCTCGGTCCCGTCGGGGTCGGCCTTGCGCTCCTCGGCTACGGCATCCCGGGCTTCCTCCTGGGGCCTGTCATCGGCCGCATCGCGGACCGGCGAGGGCGCGGCCGCCTGCTCCCGGTCGGGCTGCTCCTGGGGGCCTTCGCGGCGGCAGCTCTGACCCTCGACGCGCCGCTTCTCCTGGCTGCGGCGGCGGTAACGGTCCTGTCGCTCGGCTACGACATGACCCAGCCGCTGCTCGCCGGCGTCGTCACCGCGCTCGGGGGCCAACGTCCGGGGCAGGCCATGGGGCTCAACGTCTGCCTGCTGTTCACCGGGTTCGGGCTGGGAAGCCTGCTCTTCGGCGGATTGCTCCGCTTCGGGTTCGGGACGACGCTCGCGCTGTTCGCGGCGGCGGAACTGGCGCTGGCCGCAACTGCCGTGCGTCTCTTCAGGCCCGAGACGCCGTCCGTCGAAGGAGGACGCCCCTGAGCACGCCAACACCCGAATTCGAGGAGGATACCCTCGACACCGTCATCCTCTCCGCATTCCGGCAGGCGCGCCGCGAGGGACATCGCGACGCGGCCGAGCACCTCATGCGCGCCCTGGAGGCCCTCGCCGGCGCGGCCGACCCGTCGTCGGCATCGGCCTGCGTGGCCGAGGCATGCCTTGGCTTCGCGGACGAGCAGGGCACGGGACGCGCTTCCCCGACGTATGGAAGTCGATCGAGGCAGCCGCATTGAGCCTCGACGGTCCGTTCTCGTCCCGGGGCGGCAGGGTCTCTGAGGCGGAACGCGTCGGAGCGGAGCCGTGCCCCGCATTCGACACCTCTTAAGGCCGGGACGGCCCACCAGCCCAGTTTGAGGTGACCGCGGACGGCCCAACCGGCGCCGGCGGGCCGCTCGGGTGCACCGAGTCCCGCTGCGCAAGCGGAGCAGGAGCGTACCGTGCAGGAGGGCCCCGGTGCAGAGCCCCTGGAAGCGCTGGAGCGGCTCCGCCATCCTCGCTGCCGCTGCGCCGTACACGCGCTGGTTTGCCAAGCCGCGGACCTGCGCGAGCGTCGGGGACTCTCGGCCGGGCGAGGCGAAGCCCCAGGGGCGGGTGTCGCGGCCTCGTCGACGATCAGCGACGTGGACGTGCCTGTCACGAAGGCGGCGCCGCGGGACTCCGTCCGGCTGCGACGGCGCAGCCGGGTGCAAGCCACGCCCCCGCTCTCCGAGGCCGCCTGCCTTCACCTGCTCGTCGAGAACGCAGCCGTTCAGAGCATGTATCCGATGTCGGATGCTCCGGTTGGGTAGGCGAACATCGTCGTTTTCAGGTCTTCGGCCGTGAGACCATGCCGGATCGCCAGGCCGAAGATGTTGATGACCTCATCGACGTGGGGGCCGACCAAGTGCGCACCGAGCACGCGGTCGGTGTCCTCGTCGACCAGAACCTTGAAGCCGTAGGTGGGCTCGGCGACGCGCCGGGCCGTGTACCAGCCGGACACCCTCTGGCTCCGCAGGCGGAACCTCAAGTTCCTCTGCCGCGCCTCTGCCTCGCTCAGCCCGACGCTCGCGATCGGGGGGATAGTGAAGGCGACGCTCGGGACGCCGCGATAGTCAGGCCGGTACTGATTGCCCTCGATCATGTTCCGCACGGCAACCTTGGCGTCGTGGCTCGATACCGGCGTGAGGGGCGGCCCCGTCCGGGCGGCGTCGCCTGCGGCGTAGACGGCAGGGTTCGATGGGCTCTGCAGGAACGCGTTGAGCCTGAGATGCCCGCGCTCGTCCCGCGCGACGCCGGCGGCATCGAGCTGCAGCGGCTCCAGATCCGGGATTCGGCCCGCGGCGTGGACCACGAGGTCGGCCTCCATCGCCTCCTCGGCGCCGGTCTCGGACCGCGTCAGGACCGTGTACCCGTGCCCCGCCTTCTCGACCCGCACGACGGCGCGCCGCGTCCGCACGTCGATCCCCGCCTCGTGGAAGCTCTCCATGAGCCAACCGACGAGCTCGGGGTCGAACTGGGTCAGGAGGCGCTCGCCACGCTGCAGGATCGCGACGCTCGCGCCCGCCCGGGCCGCGATGTGCGAGAACTCGGCCGCGATGTAGCCACCCCCGACCAGGATGATACGAGGCGGGAGCTCCTCAAGCTCCAGGAACTCCTCGTTGGTGACGAGGTGCTCGGCGCCGGGAAAGGGGAGCGGCGCTGGGCGGGCTCCGGCCGCGATCAGGATGTGCCGCGCCTCGCAAACGCCCTCGCCCGCGATCGCGACCGCGTTCCGACCCACGAAGCGGGCTTGGCCGTGAAAGGCGTCGATGCCCTTCCCGGCGTAGTTCCTCGCCTGCTTCTCCGGGATCGGGGCCGTGAAGGTGCGCTTGAACGCCATGAGCTCCGGCCAGGACATCCGAGCCTCGGGCGCGACCACCCCGCGGGTGCGCATGCGGCGGATGTCGTCCATCACCTGGGCGCCGGTCACCAGCATCTTCTTGGGGTCGCATCCGCGCAGGGCGCAGGTGCCGCCGAAGGGCCGGAAGTCGGTCACTGCGACCTTACGGCCGGCGGCCGAGGCCCGATTGCTCGCGACCATGGCCGCCGTGCCACTGCCGATGATGATCAAGTCGTAGCTTCCAGCCATCTCGTTCACCCAGACTTGCGAGGGATGTCCTGCTCACCGGCAGCTCCTCTTCGGTCGCGAGCCCTGCCGGGACGGCCCGCATTGCGCGCGCAGGTGGCGCAGCACCGTCGGAGGTGTCAGCCGAAGCCGACCCGCCCGAGCGCTGCAAGGGCACCTGCGGCCGCCGGTTCGTACGGAGCCACGGAGGCCAGTGGCACGTCGGACGGAAGATGGATGGATGGGCAAGCCACAGCGGACGAGGGCAAGCGCGGCGAAGGCGAGGAAGGTGGCGACTCCCGCGCTCGCGCCGGTTCCGGGATATTGCCCACCTCACGCGAAGGGCCGCGAGCGGACAGCATGGAACCTCCCCGAACAGGTCGGCAGCCAGACAGGCGCAAGCGGGCCCCGGCTCGGCTTGGTGCCTCGGACGAGCCCGCGTCTGACCCGACCGGCGACAGAAGATGGGCCGATGGCCGCACGCACGATGGTCAACAAACCTGGAGCAGCTTCAGGTTTCCGCCGGGCCGGAAGTTTCTTCGGTTCCGTATCGGCCAGAGGTGAATGCGAAGTTCGGTCTGGATTGTCGAACAGGCTCGGCGGCGTCTGCCCGCGAACCTATCGGCCGGCCTCGGAGGGTGCCGGTTTGAGCGCGCTCGCTGCTGGCGGTCACGTGTGGAGCAGGCCGTCGGCCACCTGAGGCGGCGGGAAGCCGCCGGCCGCGTGCCCGAAGCATACGGCCGGCGGATGCAGGCGTCACGAGTCCTCGTCCTGGAACAGCGTCTCCATGATCGGACAGTCGGGTACGAGGCCGCCGATACAGGCCGCGGTCATGTCCTTCAGGACGCGCTCCATCCGCCGGAGGTCGGCGATCTTCGCCCGCACCGCGATCAGTTGGCGGTCGGCGACGCCCTGGACTTCCCCGCAGGTGACCGCGTGGCGGTCGACGAGCGTCAGCAGCGCCCGGATGTCCTCGACGCTGAACCCGAGCTCGCGGGCCCGGCGGATGAAGGTCAACCTCTGCCGGTGAGCTCGATCGTAGATCCGCTGGTTCCCGGCCGTCCGGGGCGGTGCCGGCAGGAGCTTGACCTTCTCGTAATACCGGATCGTCTCGATGTTGACGCCGGTTCCCTCAGAAAGCGCCCCGATGGTCAGGGCAGCGCGTCCGCGCGACGCAGGAACGATGCCCATGCAAATCTCCTTGAACCTGTAGTCGCTACAGATGCTAGCCCCTCCAAGGTGGGAGGGAAAGCCGTGTTGAAATTCTCCTTGATTGCCCGCGTCCCCCAGGCCTTGCGCAGGCATGCCCGGAGTGTGATCGACGAAATCTCGCGCTTCCGCCTCCGGCCGCTGCGCCTCGGGAGCCTTCCGGTCGTCCTGGCCCTGACCGGCCCGGCGCACGCCGGCGACGTGGGGCTCTTCGCGCTCCCGATCCCCGACAGCTACCCGGAAAGCGTGGCCGTCGGACCCGGTGGCACCATCTGGTTCACGGAGAAGCAGGGCAACAGGATCGGGCGGCTCGCTCCCGACGGCGAACTGACCGAATACCCCATCCCGACCCAAGACAGCCGCCCACAGGCGATCGTGGCCGGTCCGGACGGCGCCCTGTGGTTCACGCAGAACCGCGGCAACAAGATCGGGCGCATCACGCCTGCGGGCGTGATCACGGAATATCCGGTCCCGACGCCCGAGAGCTACCCGTTCGGCCTCACGACGGGGCCCGACGGTGCCCTGTGGTTCACGCTGTCGGGCACGAACCGGATCGGCCGCATCACGGCCGAGGGGAGGATGAGCGAGTTCAGCCTCGCCAAGACCCTGACGCCTTACGGCATCACGCTCGGGCCCGACGGCAATCTCTGGTTCACGGGCTTCAACAGCAACACGGTCGGCCGGATCACACCGGCCGGCCAGGTTGCGGAGTTCCCGCTGCCGACCCCAGATAGCGCCCCGCAAAATATCGTTTCCGGTCCGGACGGCGCCCTGTGGTTCACCGAGGCTGCGGCGGATGCCATCGGTCGGATCACGACAGACGGCAGCGTGACCGAGTTTACGCTCGCATCGTGCGCGCCTGGTTCCGTTTCCGAGGACGGCCACCCTGCCCGTTGTACGGGCACGAGGTCTCCCTGCGGCATCGCGGCCAGCAGCGACGCGCTGTGGGTGACGCAGCATTGTGGCGGACGGCTCAGCCGTCTGTCCCCGGGCGGACGGCTCAGCGAGATCGGTCTGGGCGGCCTCAAGGCACCGAACGGGATCGCAGTCGATCCGGACGGCGCCGTCTGGTTCGCCCTCGCCCGCTCGAACGGGATCGGGCGTCACCGGCCCGAGGGCGGCAACCGGTGAGCGACTCTCGGGTCTTCGCCGGGTCGTGGACGGGGCCGCAGGTCCGCCGGCGGCGACCCGGCACGGGCAAGACCGAGGGCGACGCATGTTCCACTCTGGCGAGACCATCGCCCGCGAGGAATGCGCCGCGCTATTGCCACGCTTCGGCGGCGCCGGGCTGCTTCCGGCCGTTGCCACCGACGCGGGCTCCGGCGCCGTCCTGATGCTGGCCTGGATGAAGGCCGCCGCGCTCCACAGGAGCATCGAGACCGGTGAGGCGTGGTTCTGGAGCCGGTCCCGGCAGCGCCTCTGGCACAGGGGCGCGACGAGCGGGCAGGTCCAACACGTCCAGGAGATCCGGGTGGACTGCGGCCAGGACGCGATCTGGCTGAGGGTTCGCCTGGCCGGTCGAGCAGGGTCCTGTCACACCGGCCGCTCCAGCTGCTTCTACCGTCGCGTGGTGACCGGGCCGGACGGGCCGATCCCTCATCCTGGACCCGATCCCACCGGGGCAGCCCGCAGAGCCGTCCCGAGGCCGGAGCGAGGAACACGTGAACGGCCCAAATCAGCGCTTGCACCTGTAGTCGCTACAGGTTGCACAATCCGGACATCGAAAGGATCCCACATGGACAAGTTGGTTGGCACGGCTCCATGCGAGAGCACGGTCGCACCGCGCAGCGAGGCCGAAGGGGACGGGCAGAGGATCGCTGCCGTCGGCGGCATCCTCGCCGCGCTCGGAGCCTCCTCCTGCTGCATCCTGCCCCTCGCACTCTTCAGCCTCGGCGTCAGCGGGGCCTGGATCGGCAACCTGACCGCGCTCGCGCGCTACCAGCCCGTCTTCATCGCCGCGGCGGTGGCGTTCCTTGGCTTCGGGTTCTGGCGGGCCTACCGCCGGCCGGCGGCCTGCGCGGATGCCGGCGCGTGCGCGCGGCCCGGCTCGGGCCGTCTCGCCAGGATCGGGCTGTGGATTGCCGCCGCACTCGTCCTGGCGGCCGTGACCTTCCCCTACACCGCCCCCCTGTTCGTCTGACCCTCACCGTCCTTACCCAGGAGATCACTATGAAGATCTTGCTTCGCGCCCTCATCGCCGGATCGGTCCTGGCGCCGGCCGGTGGCGCCTTCGCCGCCCCGCGCACGGCCATTCTCGACGTCCAGAACGTGAGCTGCGTCACCTGCGCGCCCATCGTCAAGAAGACGTTGTCGCGCCTCGACGGGGTGACCCAGGTCACGGTCGTCGAACGTGGCGGCACGGCCACGGCCACCGTGACCTTCGACGACGACAAGGTCACGGCCGAGGCCCTGTCCGGGGCGGCCACCAACGCCGGGTACCCGTCCTCCGTGAAGGAGGTGAGGAACGCGGCCGCCGACATCACCGGCAGCCCCGCTCAGGCGCGCTGACGAGGCCCGGGACATCATTCTGGCGACCGCCATCTCCTTCGAGCCGGCGCCTGCCCGGCCGCGCCCTGGCGCGCGACGCCCATCCCGGTGGCCGTCCCAGGATCGGGCGGTCTCGCGGCCGGGGCCACCGGGGCCGACGGTGTCCCGGTCCCGCCAATCCTCGTCCTGGGCAGCTCAGCCGGGATCAAGCCCGATCGGTTCAACACCTCCACGCGTCCGGCGGCATCCGAGTGCCGCGGCGCGGACGAACACACACGGAAGCTGAGATCATGAGCGATTGCTGCAGCACCCCGCGCGGGAACAACGGCAGCGGCCCCTACGACCTCGTCGTCGTCGGCGCCGGTTCGGCCGGGTTCTCGGCCGCGATCACGGCCGCCGAGCAGGGCGCACAGGTCGCCCTCATCGGGCACGGCACGTTGGGCGGCAGCTGCGTGAACGTGGGCTGCGTCCCCTCGAAGGCCCTGATCCGGGCCGCGGAGACCGTGCACCATGCCAACACCGCGGGCGGCCGGTTCGCGGGCATCCAGGCCCAGGCTCGGGTGACCGACTGGCGCGCCCAGGTCGCCCAGAAGGACGCCCTGGTGCAGGGCCTGCGCCAGGCGAAGTACGCGGACCTCCTGCCGGCCTACAACAACGTGTCCTACCACGAGGGTCGCGCGCGCCTCGTCGCCGGCGGGGTCGAGGCAGGGGGCCGGCATTTCGCGGCGAATCGCATCCTCATCGCCACGGGCACGCGCCCGGCCATGCCGAACATTCCCGGCCTTGCCGACGCCTCGCCCCTCGACAGCACCGCGGCGCTTGCCCTCACCGAACTTCCGCGCTCGATGATCGTCCTCGGCGGCGGCTACATCGGCGCGGAGCTTGCGCAGACCTTCGCGCGGGTCGGGGTCGCCGTGACGCTCGTCTGCCGCAGCCGGCTCCTGCCCGCGGCGGAGCCGGAGATCGGGGAGGCCCTCGCCGGCTATCTGGCCGGCGAAGGCATCGCCGTTCTGGGCGGCCTGTCCTACGAGGCCGTGGACAGGACGGAGGGTGGCGTGAGCCTTACGTTCTGGCGGGACGGCCGCCGGGAGACCGTCACGGCCGAGCGGATCCTGGCGGCGACCGGGCGCACCGCGAATACCGAGGACCTCGGTCTCGCCGACGCGGGTGTCGCCCAGACGCCGACGGGCGCCATCGTGGTCGACGACCGCATGCGCACCTCGAAGCCGGGCATCTACGCTGCCGGCGACGTCACCGGGAAGGACCAGTTCGTCTACATGGCGGCCTACGGCGCGAAACTGGCCGCCAAGAACGCCCTCAACGGCGACAGCCTGCGCTACGACAACAGGGCGATGCCGGCCGTGGTGTTCACCGACCCTCAGGTCGGAAGCGTCGGCCTCACCGAGGTGCAGGCCCGGGCGGCCGGGTACGACGTGCGCACCTCGGTGCTCACGCTCGACAACGTGCCCCGCGCGCTCGCGGCGCGCGACACGCGCGGGCTGATCAAGCTCGTGGCGGATCGCGCGACCCGGCAGCTGTTGGGAGCGCATATCCTGGCCCCCGAGGGCGCGGACAGCATCCAGACGGCGGCGATGGCCATCCGCGGCGGGCTGACCATCGACGCGCTCGCGGAGACGATCTTCCCATACCTGACCACCGTCGAGGGTCTCAAGCTCGCGGCCCAGACCTTCGACAGGGACGTCAGGAAATTGTCCTGCTGCGCCGGTTAACCGGGATGCCCAGGATCCGCAGGGGGATGTCTTCCGACCTGCAGGCGAGACCGCAGCGTTCTGCCGTCGAGATCAGGCCGGGCGTGCTCCGCCCGGAATGGTCGGCCGCTGTCTCGCCTGGCGCGCGGGCCGCGCTCGCCCGGCGACGGCTGCGCGGTCCAGCTTGATCGAGGCGTAAGCGCGTCCGCTGGAGGCCGATGAGGATCGGCTCTGGCGCGCCGTCCGCCGCCTCTACGCGGCACGGGGACGTCCACCCTGGCGCCATCGCCGCCACGGTGGGCGTCGCCGAGGATCATGCGCGAGCCCGCCTGGGACGCTTGCGGCGGCGGGACCTGATCGGCCTGGAGCCCGCGACGGCGGTCATCCGGTACGCGTACCCGTTCTCACGCGTCGCGACAGGCCACCGGGCCTTGCTCGGTGGGCAGTCCCTCAATGCCCTCTGCGCCATCGATGCCGCCATCGCAAGGAGAGGGGAGAACCGTGGCAGACCGGGCGGTCTCCGGCGGGTTAAGTCGGCCGGAACGCCTGCACCACGGCCGGATCCGTCTCGATACGCGCTGCCCCGATCAGGTCCAGGCAATACGGGATGGCCGGGAATACGGCGAGCAGGCTGACGCGGATGGACGAGGGACGCCCGGGACAGTTCACGATCAGCGCCTTGCCGCGCAGGCCCGCCGTCTGCCGCGACAGGATGGCGGTCGGCACCTGATCCAGGCCGCGCCGCCGCATCAGTTCGCCGAAGCCGGGCATCATCCTGTCGCAGGCGGCCTCGGTACCCTCGGGGGTGAGGTCGCGGGGCGCCGGCCCCGTCCCGCCGGTGGTCAGGACCAGGTCACAGTGCGCGTCGTCCACGAGCCGGATCAGGGCGTCACGCACGCTCTCGACGCCGTCCGGCACGGTGCGCGCGACCGCCTCCCAGGGAGAGGCGAGGATTTCCGCCAGGACGGCATGCATGGCCGGCCCGCTCGCGTCCGCGTAGCCGCCTGAGCTCGCACGGTCCGAGACCGTCAGAATGCCGATCCGCGCCGGGCGGGCCGATGGGGTCATGAGAGGCCGTCTCCAAACTTCAGGTGCGGCAGAGCCTCGTCACGCAGGCGAGCCGCTGGTCGGGCGCGAGGGTACCGCTCCATGGCTCCGGTGCTTCCGTCCGCGTGAACGGCGCCGCCCCTGCGGTATCACCGTCGCCGTCGTTGAACGTGACATCGCGTTTCGGGATCTCCGCATAGGACGGCCTGACACCCCAGGATCGCGCGGCCGGGGTGTGCCGGCGCGCCGCCCGAGCCAGGCGCTTGCCAGACATATCAGCACATGGCAATATGATGAGATGATCGGTACCGCAAGCCCCTCGGTCGGGGCCGGTCGGAAGGAGCCATTCGGCACTCATGATCCCGTTTCGCCTCGCCCTCATCGGGTTGCTCGCCTCCGCTCCGGCCGTCGCTCAGGGTCAGTCCGGCATCCTGAGCGCGGAGCAGCGGCCGGCCTTCGAAGCGGTCATCAGGGAGTATCTGCTGAAGAACCCGGACGTGGTTCAGGAGGCCTTGACCGAGCTTGAGCGCCGCCAGCAGGAGGCGCAGAAGGCGACACAAGCTGTCGCACTGCGCGAAGCGCGCGGTAAGCTGGTCAACTCCGCAAACGATTACGTTATCGGCAATCCGGCCGGCGACGTCACGCTCGTGGAGTTTTTCGATTACAATTGCCCGTACTGTCGAAAGGCGAGAAGCGACGTGGACGCCCTGGTCAAGAGCGATCCGAAGCTGCGGGTGGTCCTCAAGGAGTTCCCGGTTCTCGGGGCGGCCTCGACCGACGCCAGCCGCGTCGCAATCGCCGCGAAGCGGGGACTGCCCGCAGGCAAGCTCCGAGAGTTCCATGACAAGCTGATGGAAACGCGAGGCCGCGCCGATGGGGAACGCGCCCTCGCGGTCGCCAAGGACTTCGGGCTCGATCCCGGGAAGCTGCGGAAGGACATGCAGGACGAGGCGGTCGCGACCGTGCTCCGGGAGAATGCCGCCCTGGCCGACCAGCTCGGCATAACGGGGACCCCGGCGTTCGTCCTCAACGACGGCATCATCGCGGGCGCGGTGGGCGTCGAAGCGCTGCAGCGGGCCATCGCGAACATCCGCGAATGCGACAGGGCTTCGTGCTGACCGTCATGCATCCCAGCGCCCGCCAGGCCCCATTCCGCAGACCGGGCGAGCCGCATCCAAGCATCTGCCGAGGAAGCGAATTGCGATGAACCGACGCGGAGCACTTCGGCTGCTGTTGATAGCCTCGGCCTCGGCAACCGTGAAGCCGGCCCTTGCACAAAACGTATCGGCCCGGGAACTCGCCGAGGCGGGGCCGCTCGGGGATGTCGTGCTCGGGTCGCCGGACGCCAGGGTGACGATTGTCGAATACGCGTCCCTGACATGCGGCCATTGTGCGGCATTTCACCGAGAGACGTACCCGGAGCTGAAGCGGCGCTACATCGACACGGGGAAGGTGCGCTTCATCCTGCGCGAGTTTCCGCTGGACCCCCTGGCGACCGCCGGATTCATGCTGGCCCGCTGCAAGGGCCATGCAAGCTATTACCCGGTCACCGATCTACTCTTCGATCATCAGAAGGACTGGGCTTTCACTGCCAAGCCCCTGGACGATCTGCAGGCGATCCTGCGGCAAGCTGGGTTTCAACAAGAAAAATTCGAGTCCTGCCTCAAAGATCAGAAGTTATACGCGTCGGTCAGCGCCGTGAGGCGGCGCGCCACCGAGACCTTCAAGGTGAGTTCAACGCCGACTTTTTTCATCAACGGACAAAGGTACGCTGGGAACCTTTCGATGGAGGACATCGAAAAAATCATCGCCCCCATGCTCGGTTCCTGAGGGGGCGAACCCGTCCGGGCGCTCGTCCCCACCCCTCCGCACGGTTTCGTGAATGGCCCCGAATACCCCTGCCCGCCGCATCGGCGCCCAGAAACACGCGGGTGTGACGCACCGCACGGCGACACCGGATCCGAGCGCCCGGCCGCGGGACCTGCGCGACCCGGGCGGCGCGGTCGCGCTGCGCTTGCCGGAAGCAGGGCCGGCCGGCACCGCACGGGGTGTCGCCCCGATACCGGCCCCGCGCGCGGAGGCCGAGCCATGCTGAGCGAACGACCGGGCCACGACGCCGCCGACGCCCCGGCATGCGGGTGCGGCGACGGCTGCGGCGCCGTTTCGGCCGCGCGCGACCCTGCGCTGCAGAACACGATGGCCAGCTTCTCGGCCGGTCTGCTCGCCGCCTTCGGCGCGACCCTGGGGGCTGTCGTCGGGTTCGTGGTCTTCGCCGAATGGTCCGGTCTCCTGGACCGGCTGTCCGGGTTTGTCGCATGGCCGCTCTGGCTCGCGGCGGTCCTCCTCGGCGGCTACCCGATCTTCCGTTCCGTCCTGCGCGCCGCGTTCAGGCGGCGGGTGACCTCGCACACCCTCATGACGGTCGGCCTCGGCGCCGCCGTGCTCACGGGCGCTTGGCCGGCCGCGATCATCGTCGTGTTCTTCATGCGGCTCGCCGATTACGTCGAGCATTTCACCGCCGAGCGCGCACGCCGCGCCGTCAGGGAGTTGACCAGCCTCGCTCCCGAAAAAGCCCGGGTCGAGCGCCACGGGTCCGAGATCGAAGTGCCGGTCGCCGAGGTGCGGATCGGCGAGACCGTGGTCGTGCGCCCGGGCGAGAAGGTTCCCGTCGACGGCGAGGTCATCGCCGGACAGGCCACCGTGAACCAGGCCTCGATCACCGGCGAGTCGATGCCGGTCGAAGCGGGCCCCGGCGCGCGCGTCTTCGCGGCGAGCTTCGCTCAACTCGGCGCCCTGCGTGTCCGAGCGACCGCCATCGGCGTCGACACGACCTTCGGCCGGGTCATCAAGATGGTCGAGGAGGCCGACCGACACCGCGCCGACGTGCAGCGCATCGCGGACACGTTCGCGACCTGGTACTTGCCCGTCGTCATCGCCGTCGCGACCGCCACCTTCTTCGTGAGTGGAAACGCGCTCGCGACCGCGGCGGTGCTGATGGTGGCCTGCTCCTGTTCGTTCGCGCTGGCCACGCCCGTCGCCATGATCGCGTCGATCGGCAGCGCCGCCCGGCGCGGTCTCCTGATCAAGGGTGGGCGCTACCTGGAGGCTCTCGCCAGGGCCGACGTGGTGCTGCTCGACAAGACCGGCACGCTGACGTTCGGCCGGCCTCGGATCACGGACGTCGTGCCGTTCGATGGATCGGGCGCTCCGGGCGAGGAGCGGTTGCTGAGGATGGCGGCGGGCGCGGAACGCTACTCCGAACATCCCCTGGCCGAGGCGGTGCGAGCGGCGGCGGCCGAACGCCAGCTCTGTCCGGCTGAGCCCGAGCACTTCGAGGCCATGCCCGGCCACGGCGTGCGGGCGCGTATCGCGGGCGCGACGGTCACCGTGGGCGGCAGACGCCTGCTGCCGGAAGGATTTAACATACCGCCGCGGATGGCCGATCTGGAAGCGGCGGGCAAGACGCTCGTGGTCGTGGCCTGCGATGGCAGCCCTGTCGGGGTTCTGGCGGCGACGGACACCGAGCGGCCCGCGGTGCCGGCCGCCCTCGCCGCGCTGCGGGCGCTCGGCATCCGGCATTTCGAGCTGGTGACGGGCGACAACGCTCGCACCGCCGCTGCGCTCGCCGGACCGCTCGGCCTGGGTTACCGCGCCGACCTGTTGCCGGAGGAGAAGATCGCGGTCGTCAAGGAGTACCAGAGCCGCGGGCACGTCGTCGTGATGATCGGCGACGGCGTCAACGACGCACCGGCGCTGGCCCAGGCCGACGTCGGCATCGCGATGGGCGCCGCGGGCAGCGGCGTCGCCCTGGAGGCCTCGCATGTCGCGCTCATGCGCGAGGATTGGACCCTCGTGCCCGAGGTGGTCCGCATCGCGCGGCGCACCATGAGGGCCGTGCGGTTCAACCTCGGCTTCACGGTCGTCTACAACCTGACCGGCCTCAGCCTCGCGGCGTCCGGCCTCCTGCCGCCGACGCTGGCAGCCGCCGCGCAGGCGGGACCCGATTTCGGAATTCTCGCGAACTCGGCCCGCCTCTTACGTCCGAGGTCCGGCGCGCGGCCCGGCGGGGGCGGTCCCGACAAGCCCGGATGCCCGCCACTTCGGCTTGACCAAGACCCAGCCGTGCCGCGCGCGACCGAGGCGCGGGCATGAGCCAGACCCGCATGGAGAGCCTGAAGCGGCCGGCAACCCGGCGCCTGGCGTGGCTGGTCCCCGCTGTCCTGCTCCTCGCCGGCGGGGCGCTCTGGTCGAAGGTCGCCGGCCCCGGTTCCCCCGCCTTGCTGGCGTTCGTGGACGGCGAGGGACATCCGGCTCGCCTGGCGGATTTCCGCGGCCAGGTCGTTCTCGTCAATCTCTGGGCGACTTGGTGCCTGCCCTGCCGCCACGAGATGCCGGCGCTGGACCGTCTGCAAGCCAAGCTCGGCGGGCCGGACTTCCAGGTCGTCGCCCTGTCCGTGGACCGGGGCGGCGCCGCGGTCGTGCGCCGGTTCTACGAAACCGCCGGCGTGCGGCACCTGTCGGTGTTCCTCGACAGCGCGGGAGCCGTCCTGCCGCAGGTCGGGGCCGCGGGGCTGCCGACCACCCTCCTGTTCGACCGGGACGGCCATGAGATCGGCCGCTTCGTCGGGCCGGCGGAATGGGACGGGCCGCGGATCGAGGCCATCCTGAGAAATGCCATCGCCCAACAGAGAGGAAGGACCTCATGAACGCGGCAACACCCCCCTCGCGCACGTCCCGGCTCGCGCTCGCGACGCTCACGGCCGTCGGCATCGCCGTCCTGGGAGGAGCCCTCTGGGCCAACACCCGGGGCGCGACCGGAAACGTCCTCGCTGGGCTGGGCGGCACGCCCCGGCCGCTCCCGCCCGGCGCGCTCCAGGTCGATGACATCGCCGCGGATCCCTTCAACTATAAGGGCGGCATCACGCTGCGCGCGGTCGTCGCCAGAGCCGAGGGCACCAGCCCCCGCAAGTTCGTGGTTGTGGATGCCCGCGAGGCCAAGATCTGCAAATCGACGAACTGCGCGAAGTTCTACCTGCCGGTCAGCGCGGAGACCGCGATGCCGGTTGCGCGCTGGGACGAGGTCGACCTGGAAGGCGAGCTCGTCCAGGGCGACCGGCACCCGTATTTCCGGGTGACCGGCCTGAAGAACCACGGTCAGTTCCAATGACGCGCCCTGGCGGCACGACGGCAGGCTCGGCGGGAGACGCAGCGTGAATCTCGGAACCCTTGTCTGGCGCAATCTCGTCCGCCGGCCCGGCCGCTTCGCGTTCACGCTGGCGGGCGTGGCCGTCGGCATCGCGGCTTTCGTGGCCCTTCTCACGCTCGGCCAGGGCCTGACCCAGGAGATCCGGCGCCAGGCGCAGGGGCTGGGGGCGAACCTCGTCGTCACCCCGAAGGGCTGGTGCGCCTACGAGCAGATCTCGGTTCTCACCGGCGAGCAGTTGCCGGAAGCCATCGCGATGACGGAACTCGCCAAGATCGCGGCGGTGCCGGGGGTGCGGACGGCCGTGCCCTACCTGAACCAGCGCACGGCCTTCCGGAACCGCCCGGTGCCGCTGATCGGCATCCAGCCGACGGCGATGCGGGCGCTCCAAGGCTGGCGCGTGGGCCAGGGACGCTACTTCCAGGGACCCGACGAGGCAGGCGTGGTCATCGGCGCGGCCATCGCCCAGCAGTTCGGGCTGCGGCCGGGGGAGACCTTCACCGTCCGCGGCCGCCCGCTCCCGGTCGTCGGCGTCCTGGACACGACCGGAACCAAGGACGACGTCGCCGCCTTCGCGCCGCTCGCCGTCGTCCAGCGCATCTACGAGACCGAGGGCAAGGTCTCCTTCGTCGCCGTGCAGGTCGACGACCTGGAGCGGGCGGACGAGATCAGCCTGCGCATCCAGGAGGCGGCCAACGTCGCCGTGGTGTCGGACAAGCAGCTCGTGAGCTCGGTCCTCTCCATCGTCGGCACCGTCGGCGCGGCGATGCAGGCGGTCGCCATCGTCGGCGTGGTGGCCGCCGCCTTCGGCATCGCCAACACGCTCATGACGGCCGTCTACGAGCGGCGGCGCGAGATCGGCATCCTGCAGGCCATCGGGGGAACCCGGCGCACGCTGTTCATCGGCTTCCTCCTGGAATCCGGTCTCTACGGCGGGCTCGGAGGGCTGATCGGCCTCGGCCTCGGCGTGCTGGCGGCCTACCGGATCGGGCCGTCCCTTGCCGACAATCCCTTCACGGCGGCCCTGCGCCAATCGCCCACGCCGGCGCTCGACCCCGGGACGATGGCGGGCGTGCTGGCGTTCTCCGTCGCCTTGGCGCTGCTCGCCGGGTTCTATCCGGCTTGGCGCGCGGCGCGGCTCACACCGATGGATGCGATCCGACATGTCTGAGGCAGATGCGCTGGTCCGCTTGGAGAAGGTCTCCCGGGTCTACGGCCGCGGCGAGGCGGCGGCGGTGGCCCTGGACGAGGCGTCGCTCGCGATCAAGCGGCGCAGTTGGGTCGCGGTCGTCGGGCCCTCCGGCCATGGCAAGAGCACGCTGCTGCACCTGATGGGCGGCCTCGACCGCTCGACGAGCGGGAAGGTCCATCTCGATGGGGAGGAGTTGTCCCGCCTGAGCGCACGCCGCCTCGCCGCGGTGAGAGCGCGCAAGATCGGCTTCGTGTTCCAGTTCTTCAATCTGCTGCCGCACCTGACCGCGCTCGAAAACGTTCAGACCGCCCTCTGGTTCGGCGGCTGGCCCGCGTCCCGGGCACGCGGCAAGGGGCTCGACCTCCTGGACCAAGTGGGGCTCGCCGACCGGGCCGGCCATCTGCCGGGCCAGCTCTCCGGGGGCCAGCAACAACGCGTCGCCCTGGCCCGGGCGCTCGCCAACGACCCGGATCTCCTGCTTCTCGACGAACCGACCGGGAACCTGGACTCGACCGCCGAGGCGGACGTCCTCGACCGGCTGGCCGCGCTTCACCGCCACGGACGGACCCTCGTCATGGTGACCCACAGCCCGGCCGTGGCCGCGAGGGCGCAGCGGCTCGTCAACGTCCGCGACGGCCGGATCGCGTCGGACGCGGCCGTGGAGCGCGCCGGTGCCTGAGGTCTCGACGGCGGGTCTGCTGACCGCTTTTGCCGGCGGCGCGGTCTCGTTCCTGTCCCCGTGCGTGCTGCCGCTGGTGCCGGGTTACGTTTCCTTCGTGGCTGGCCGGTCACTCGCCGGCCAAGCCAGGAGCGGCGCGCGAGCCGGTCCGGCCGTCCGCGCGCTCCCCCTCGGGCTGTGTTTCGTGCTCGGCTTCTCGACCGTGTTCGTCCTTCTGGGCGCCGGCGCCACGGCGCTGGGCCGGCTCGTCCTGTCCTACCGGTCTGAGGCCGGCATCATCGGCGGCGCCGTCATCCTCCTCTTCGGCCTGGTGACGACGGGCGTCCTGCGGCTCCCGGCCCTGCAACGCGACCTGCGCTACCACGGGGCGCTTGCCGGCGGCGGGCCCGGCGGGGCCTACCTCCTCGGCCTGGCCTTCGCCTTCGGCTGGACACCCTGCATCGGACCCGTGCTCGGGTCGATCCTCGCCGTGACCACCGTCACCGCCGGCGCGGGCGGCCTGGTGTTGCTCGCCGCCTACTCGCTCGGGCTCGGGCTGCCGTTCCTGCTGGCCACGCTGTTCACCGACCGGCTGCTCGGCCTCGGGCGGGGCCTCGGCCGGTTCGGGCGGCTCCTCAATCTCGCGGCCGGAGGGGTGATGATCGGCATGGGGCTCGCCATGATGACGGGCCGCCTGACCGAGATCGGCTCCTGGCTGCTGGAAACCTGGCCAGCCCTCGGCCGGATCGGCTGACGAGGCGCGCTTGTGCGGCTCCACATGGTGGAGACCCGGCATCGACGCGCCGCACGGGCTGGCCGGGCTGGGGATCGAGAGGCGTCGCGCCACATATCAGCGAATGACGATGTCCAAGCATGGCTGAAGACCAGACCCTCCTGCCCGGGCGGCGTGCTCGACCCCAGCGCAGCGCTGCGCCGGCGGCCCTGCGCCGGAAGGCCGAACACATGGCCAAGCTCTGCCGCGGCCTGTCCGATCCCTCGCGCCTCGTCATCCTGGAGGCGCTGCGCCCCGGGGCGCTGAGCGTGTCGGAGATCGTGCAGGCCACGGGGCTGACGCAGTCGAACGTCTCGAACCACCTGGGCTGCCTGTACGATTGCGGGCTGGTCCTGCGCGAGCAGGAGGGGCGCTTCGTGCGCTACCGCCTCAGCGACCCGCGCGTCGAGAGCCTGCTACGCCTCACCGAGGAGCTCGTGGCCGACACCGCCCGGGGCGTGGTGGCCTGCACGGAGATCGGGTGCGGCGGCGGCTCTTGCTAGCCGTAGCCACCGACCGGGCATGGGCCCACGTGGCGGGTCCCGGGCCGCAACCCGGAACCCGGGCGCCGCGGTTCCGGCCCGGGCGGGCGCCCGTCCCGTCATCGGGTGACCACGCCGGATCCTGTCGGCCGATGGCGCCGGAACCGGTGTAGGGGAGCCGGGCTCACGTGGGAGCTCGGGTGGGGCCCGCATGGCAACCGCGGCCGTCAGGCCGTGCTGATGGGCCCCGGTACCGCCCCGGTGTGGGGTTCGCCACGACGCGGGTCCGGCCCAGCCTGTAGTCGGCGCGGCTCGGGACGTGACCGTGGACCCAGAGGCTCGGGGCGCCCCAGCCGCTCATCAGCGGTTCGAGGTCGGAGACGAGGGCGGCGGCGACCCACTCGTCGCCGAGCCAGCCGGGCCAATCCGCGGCCAGGGAGCGGCGCGACGGGGCATGGTGGGTCAACACCACGGCGCGGTCCCCGCGCGCGACGCCGGTGACGACGGACGTCGCGGTCGCCCGGAAGCCGACCTCCTGGTAGGCGATGGAGCCGAGCGCGTCCTCCAGGTAGGCGCGCGAGCGGGCGTGGGCCCCGGCGGCGTCCGGTGGCGACCAGTCACGGCCGGCGCGCAGGCGGATGCGGCGGGCATCCGGCCAGTGATGCCGGGCATACCCTCGCGCGAGGCGGGCGCGGGCCGGCCCATGCAGGGCCCAGTCCGTCCACAAGGTTGCGCCGACCACGTGCACGCCGCGGCCGTGGCCGTCGTCGAGGCGTACGCAGGCGTCCGAGAGGAGATGGAGACCGAGCTCCCGCGCCAGGGCGCGGCCCCGGGCGAGCGCCTCGACCATGGGGACGTCGGACCAGTACTCCGCGTTGCCCGGCACCATCACCACGGGCCGGCTTCCCTGGCGCCCGTCCAGCGCCCGGGCGAGCCAAGCCAACGCGGCCTCGATGCCGGTGCAGACGTCGCCGGCGACGAGCAGCGCGTCGAACTCCGGCAGAGGGTGCGGAAGCTCGTAGGGCGCCCGATCGACCCGCAGGTCCGAGAGGATCCACAGGCGCATCCCCGCGGGCGTCCCGCCGCCGCCGGGCCCGCGCGCGGTCTCCGGTGCCCGACCGGCGTGCCCGGGGCCCACCGGCAACGGCGGGCGCGCGGGGAGCGGGCCCGGCCGGCCCCGCGGGGGCGTTTCCAGCGCGGGCGCAGGGGGCGGCGCCGTCAGCGGGCTCGTCCCGAGCGACCCCCGGCCGCGCTCCCGCACGCGCGGCACGGCCTCGGCAGCCGGGCGCGACCGGCGGACCAAGCCGCCGCGTCGGCGCAACGCCTGGATCGCGACGCCGTCCGGGGGCGGCAGAACCGGCGCCGGCCGCGGGAATTCCGGGGCCTCGGGGTTCGAGGCCCGCGCCGTGCCGACCGTGCCGAGCGCCGACGCGGCCGCCGCATCGGCCGCGAGCCGGCGCGGCGAGGCAGCGTCGCGCCCCTCCGGGACAGGTCCCGCGCACAGGCCGCGCGGAAGCCGCCTCGGGACGACCGGGCGCGCGAGGTTGGGCGGGATCTTCGTCATCGGGCTCCCGGGGAAAGGGGGTGAAGGACGCGCGGGGGCAGGGCGGCGCGCCCGCCGGACGCGGGGCATGCGGAACCGCCGTCGATCCGCGGGCTTGGCGGCGTCAGACCTCCACGACCAGGGCCGGGTCGAAGGCGGGATTCTCGCCGCCGTAGCCCTTCGGATTGCAGAGCACCCGCGTCTCGCCGAGCCGGTAGTCCATCGACGCGTGGGTGTGGCCGTGCACCCAGAGGGTCGGGCCGGCTTGCTCGACGAAGGCGTCGAGCCGCGAGGCGAAAGCCGGGTTGAGGGGCTTGCCTCGGAAGGCGGGCGCGACGGAGCGGGCGCTCGGCGCGTGGTGGGTCACCACGACGTGCGGCCGACGCGGCGCGGCCGCGGGAGCGGCCAGTGCGCCCTCCAGGTAGGCCCGCGAGACCCGGTGGACGGCGAGCGCCTCCTCCGGCCGGAAGCGCATCCACCGGGGCTTGGTCTGGAAGCTGATCAGCCGATGGTCGTTCATGCCCCGGCGGGCATCCTCCATGGAGGCGGCGCGCAGGTCGGGGCCGTCGAGGTCGTAGTCGGTCCAGAGCGTGCATCCCGAGAAGGGGACGCCGCCGATCACGACGGTGTCGTCCTCCAGCAGGTGCACGCCGAGGTTCGCGGCGACCGCCCGCCCGCGCGCGAGCTCCTCGACGAAGGTCCGCCGATAGAATTCATGGTTCCCGGCCACGCACACCACCGGCATGTGCGGGCGGATGACGTGCGCGAGCCAGGTGACGCTCTCGACCAGGCCCTCCCGAACGTCGCCGGCCACGACCGCCACGTCGGCGTCCGGGATCTCGGCGGGCGTCCAGGGCAGGCCGACGTCGCGGTGCAGGTCAGACAGGATCCAGAGGCGCAAGCCGCGTTCCTTTCCGGCGGGGGGACGGGACCGGTCGCCGCGCCCTTCCGGCGCGGCGCGGGCGGGAGCGCCCGCGGCGGCCCCCGGTGCTCGGTCCCCGGGCGGGGGCGCCCAGGCGTCCCAGGACGCGGCGAGCCGGGCGAGGTGGGGCTCGCCCGGGCGACGCTCGCCGAGCCGGCGCAGGGCGTGCGCGAGCAGCGCCGCGGCGGCCGGCTCGCCCCGCAGCGCCTGCGCGAGGAGCGCGCTCGCGACGAGGTCCGTCAGGCGGCTCTCCGGGCCGCAGACCCGCAGGACCGTGACCGCGACGCGGGTCAGGGCGGCGGCGTCGCCGTCGAGGGCCTCGCCCCAGGAGCGATGGCGGGTGGGCGGCGCGCAGGTCCGGAGCGTGGCCAGCAGCGCCTCGGCCGTGGCCGGCCGGAGCCCGGTCGCGGGCACCACGCGCCAGAGGCGGAGGATGGCCGGGCCTTGCCGCGCCCGGACGTCCGGGCCGGTGGCGCGGCGGGCGCCGGCAGGGGCGGCGTGCCCCTGTCCGGCGGGGCAAGTCGGGGACTCCGTCATGGGCGGCGGCTCCAGGCGAGGGGAGGGTGCGCCTCCGGCGCACGGCGGGGGTGGGCGGCGGACGCTGGCGCGCCGGCCGCGACCGGGCGTGGCCACGCCGGCCGGCTCCCGGCCGACAGCGAGGCCGACGGCGCACGGTCCGGGGGAGGGCGGTGCCTCCCGCCGTCAGGCGGGGGTGATCCGCAGCCCGGTCTGCCGCGGCGTCGCGCCGTCGGCCGGGGCCGGCCTATTGCAGGGTCGTGGGCGCCGTGTCGCCGACCGCTCTCCCGAGCCTGTACCAGCGGGAATAGGTCCGGACCCAGGTCCGCCCGTCCGAGGCGTAGACCTCGGAGGTCCTGATCCGGCACGGCCGGGGGAAGTCGGGGTGCCCCGAGACGACGCCGGTCAAGGCCCTCACGGCCCGGAGCCCGACGTCCCAATCCTCCAGCAGGGGCGCGTCCGCCAGGTCCTGCGGCGACGGCCCCGCGCCCTCTTCGATGGCCTCCAGCGCCTCGGCGAGGTCGCGGAGGCGCTCGCCCGTGTCGCGGTGGTCCGCGCCGCCGCCGGCGGACGGCGCCGGGCCGAGGCTCTCGGCCAGGTCCTGCCGTCGCAACGGGGCGGCGGAGGGGTGCCGGGCGGCGGCCTCGATGGCGGCGATGAGGTGGAGGCCCTGGCAGAGGAGCCGGGACGTGAGGGTGCCCACGACGAGGCCGGCGGCGTCGGACGGGCCGAGGCGCGGCAGCGCGACCGGCAAGGCCCGGATCGCATCGGCCGCGTCGGGAGCGCCGGTTCGGACCGCCGCGCGCATCGAGCGCTCGAAGCGCGCCACGGCGGGCTCGCCGCCGGAGCGGCCGCAGCCGAGCAGCCAGACCGGGGCCGGGGGCCCGGCCTGAACGGGGGGCACGAGGCGCGGGTCGCCCAGCACGGCGGCCGCGAAGTGTTCGTCGAGCGGCGTGGGGCCGACCGGCAGAACGGCCGCGTCGAGATGCGCGCGCAGGGACGGCGCGGCGAGGCACTCGGCGGGCAGGTCGAGGATCAGCCAGCCTTCGCGGTCCCGGGCCGTCGCGGCCTCACAGGCGGCCTGCACCGCCGCCTCGGCCGAGGCGGCCTGAAGCTCGACAACGCGGACGGCGTCCGGCAACCTCGTGCCGCGAGGCAGCCGCGGCTCGGCCGGCCGGGTGATCCGCGCCAGCGTCGCCGGCCGCCCGGCGGCGGCGGCGAGCGTCGCCACGAGGACAGCATGGGCACTCACGGAACGTCCGTCGGCACCGAAGAACGCAGCGATCATGGCAGACCCCCAGCATGCACGCCCGAAGCCGTCCGCGGACACCAAGTCCACCGACAGCCACGAAACCGTCTCGTCTGAAATCGAATGGAATTATATCATTGGTATAAAGCTTTTTCAATGCGGAGAGCCGTACCATGACCTGCTGCTGTTCCCGAAGGTTAATGCTTATCCACCGGAAAAACCGGTGCCGGGGTACCTGTGCCAAGCGGCGCGCGCCCTCCTCGGGCTCTCGCAATCCGATCTGCGCGAGCTGTCGATGGTGTCGAAGAAGAGCATCAACGATTACGAGAACGCGTTCTCCGACCTCAGCGAGGGATTGGCCCTGCGGCTCCGGCAGGCCCTGGAAGGGCAGGGCGCCCGCTTCGTGCACGGGGACGGGGCCACGGGCGTCGTGACGGGGATGGCGCGGTCCGAGCTCGACCGAAGGTCGCGCTCGCCCCGCAAGAACGAGGCGCCCTCCGACCGCCCGTGAGGCCCCGGGGCCGGGCCGCCTCCGCCCTTCGGCCACGGGCGGCGTCCGGCGGGGTCCGGTCGACGCGCCTCGGTCATCCCGCGGCCAATCCGTCCCGGGGTCCCGCCGGCGGCCCTGGTGAGCGCATCGCGGGCCCGAGCCGGGGCGGCGTCCGGCCGGTGCGCCCGCGGCCCGGCGCCGGGGTGCCCGCCGGTGAGGGTACCGCCGGGAGCGGGGCATGCCGCCACGGCCGGCGGTGCCTCCGTTCGAGGCCGCGGCGAACCCGGCCTCCCGAAACCATGACGCCCGCCCTGCGGGCCGCGGGACCGCCATGATGCCGGACGGCGGCCAGGGCCGCCGCGGGCACCACGTCTCTCATCGTCGCGACGACGATTGGCGGGCGGCGTACGGAGACACCGCCTGGGATCCGACGCCGCACCGCGACGAACCCGATTGTATCCGCGGCCTCGAATCGCCATAAGGACGGGGATGACCCTCGGGATGCGGCAGAAGAGCTTCGACGCCGGGCGTGGCTGGTCGGTGACCGCCCTGCGCCTGCTCGCGCTCGTGCTCGTCCTGCTCATCGCCGCTCCCGACCTGGGCCTGGCAGCCGATTTCGCGTACCACGGCAAGGCACCTGCCGGGACGGAACTCTCGGTGGTCGCGCCGGCCGACGGCTCCGCGACCGACACGTCCGATCCGGGCGTGACCTGTCACGTGCATTGCAGCTGCCACCAGGCCATCACCGCGGACGCCGCTCCCGCGACGGCGCCCGCGGCGGCTGCCCAGCCCAACCGGTCCCGGTCCGTCGGCGCGCTCGCGTCGACCTGGCCGGACCGGCTGTCGAGGCCTCCTCGCGCCTGAGGTGACCGCGCCACCGAGGTGGCACGGGCCGCCCGGCGATCCGCCGGGCCAGTCGATCACCTTACGTGAACATGCGGGATCGACCGTCACCGCCGCGCAGGCGGGCAAGCGGCGTCCCGGTCGAGTCAGGCTCAATGCGCATTCTCCTGTCCGTGGTCATCCTGGCCACCGGCATCGCCATCGGCGGTGCCGTTCCCCGCGTGTCCGAATTCGTCCAGGACGCCCTCGCCTCGGTCGGGGTCCCGAGGATCCACCCGGCGCCCGCCGCCGGTCAGCCCTCCTCCGAGACCGACGTCCCGGAGCCCGCGGGCGAGCATCCCCGCCCGCGAGGGGCGAAGCCGGAGACCGGGCCTGCGACCGCCAAGCATCCGCACGGGGAGGGTGGGGGAGAGGCCGAGCCGACCGTGATCAAGATGCAGCCCGAGCAGGTTTCCGGGCAGGACATCACGGTCGTGACGGTGGAGGGGGGCACGCTCGCGCGCCACCTTCTCGTTCCCGGCACCATCGCGCCGGACGCCGACCGGATCGCCCGGGTGCCCGCGCGCGTGGTCGGGATTGTGGCCGAGATGCGCAAGCGCCTGGGCGAGGAGGTTGTGAAGGGTGAGGTCGTCGCGGTGCTCGACAGCCGCGAGGTCGCGGACGCCAAGAGCGAGTATCTCACCGCCTCAGTGAAGGCAGAGCTTGAGAAGACCAATTTCGATCGGCAGCAGGCGCTTTGGGAAAAGCGCATCTCGGCCGAATCGGCCTTCCTCAATGCCAAGGCCGTCTATTCGGAGGCGCAGCTTCGCGTCGACCTCGCCCGGCAGAAGCTCTCCGCCCTCGGCCTCAACGCCGCCGAGGTGGCGAGCGCGGCCAAACGGGACGAGACCACGCCCAACACCTCGACGCTGCGCCGCTACGAATTGCGCTCACCGCTGAGCGGGCGCGTGGTTGAGCGCAAGGTCGACCTCGGCACCGACGTCGGCGGTCAGGGCGACCCGGACGACCTGTATACGGTCGCAGACCTGTCCACCGTCTGGATCGAACTGGCGGTGCCAACCACCGAACTGGCCAAGGTCAAGGAAGGCGCGCGGGTCCTGGTCACCCCGAGCCAGGGCGACGCCGACAAGCAGGCCGAAGGCAAGGTGATCTTCGTCAGCCCGATCCTGAACCCGGACACACGCTCCGCCCGCGTCATCGTCGGGCTGCCGAACCGGGACATGGCCTGGCGGCCCGGAACCTTCGTCACCGCCGAGGTCGAGGTCGGCCAGGATGCGGTCAAGGTGCGGGTTCCGAAGGCCGCGATCCAGACCGTCGCCGGCGAGAAGGTCGTCTTCGTGCGCACGGCCACCGGTTTCGAGAAGCGCGAGATCGAGCTCGGGCGCTCCGACGACGATGCTTACGAGGTCGTCTCGGGCCTGAGGCCGGGCGACGAGATCGCGGTCGCCAACTCCTTCCTCCTCAAGGCTGAGCTCGGCAAGGCCGCGACCGGCGACAACGACTGAGCGAGAGCCCGCCCATGATCTCCCGCATCCTCGACTTCTCGGTCCACCAGCGCTGGCTGGTGCTGCTGCTGTCGCTGCTGGCCGCCGGCTTCGGCGGCTACGCCCTGACCAAGCTGCCCATCGACGCGGTCCCCGACATCACCAACAACCAGGTGCAGATCAACACGGTCGCGCCCTCGCTCTCGCCAATCGACATCGAGAAGCAGGTCACCTACCCGGTCGAGACCGCGCTCGCCGGGATCAAGGGCCTCGAATACACCCGGTCCTTATCGCGAAATGGCTTCTCGCAGGTCACCGCGGTCTTCGCGGAGAAGCTCGACATCTACTTCGCCCGCCAGCAGGTCGCCGAGCGCCTGTCCCAGGTCAAGCAGGACCTGCCGCCCGACGCCGAGCCCCGCATGGGCCCGATCTCGACGGGCCTCGGCGAGATCTACATGTGGTCGATCCACTACGCGAAGCCGGACGAGCGGACGGTGTCGCCTGCGGGCAAGCCGGGCTGGCAACCGGACGGCAGCTACCTGACCCCGGAAGGCCAGCGGCTCAGGACGGAGCTGGAGCGGGCCGCGTACCTGCGCACGGTGCAGGACTGGATCATCCGGCCCCAGATCAAGACCGTGCCGGGCGTGGCCGGCGTCGACGGCATCGGCGGCTTCGAGAAGCAGTACCACGTCCAGCCGGACCCGACGAAGCTCACCGCCCTCGACCTCTCCTTCTCCGACGTGGCGCGGGCCTTGGAGGCCAACAACGCCAACCAGGGCGCCCGCTACCTGGAGGACAACGGCGAGGGCTACGTCGTGCGCGCGGCCGGGCGCCTGGAGAGCATGGGGGAGATCGAGAACGTCCTCGTCACCACCCGCGGCGGCGTGCCGGTGCGGATCAAGGACATCGCCGAGGTCCGGATCGGGCGCGACCTGCGCACGGGCTCGGCCAGCGAGGACGGGCAGGAGGTCGTCGTCGGCACCGCGCTGATGCTGATCGGCGAGAACAGCCGCACGGTCGCGGCCGCGGTCGACGCCAAGATGACGGAGATCCGCAAGTCGCTTCCGCCCGGCGTCGAGGTCCAGACGGTCCTCAACCGGACGCTCCTGGTCGAGGCCACCATCAGGACCGTGGCCAAGAACCTCGCGGAGGGCGCGGCCCTCGTCATCGTCATCCTGTTCCTGCTGCTCGGCAACATCCGGGCCGCCATCATCACGGCGCTGGTCATCCCCGTCGCCATGCTGATGACCATGACCGGCATGGTCGAGGCGAAAATCTCGGCCAACCTGATGAGCCTCGGCGCCCTCGACTTCGGCCTCATCGTCGACGGGGCGGTCATCATCACCGAGAACGCCCTGCGTCATCTCGCCGAGAAGCAGCACGGTCTCGGTCGCACCCTCGACACCGAGGAGCGCCTCGCCACGGTGCGGGCCTCGGCCGAGGAGATGATCAAGCCGTCCCTCTACGGGCAGGCGATCATCATCCTCGTCTACGTGCCGCTCCTCACCTTCACGGGCGTCGAGGGCAAGATGTTCGAGCCGATGGCGCTGACCGTGATCATCGCGCTGGCCGCCGCCTTCGTCCTGTCGCTGACCTTCGTGCCGGCCCTGATCGCCATCGTGATCACCGGGCGCGTCACCGAGAAGGACAATGTCATCATCCGCGCCCTCAAATGGGCCTATCGGCCCGTGCTGGCCGGGGCGGTGCGGGCGCCGATGGTGTTCATCGTCGCGGCGTTGCTGCTGCTGGCCGGGGCCGGCCTGCTCTTCACCCGGCTCGGCGCCGAGTTCATCCCGACGCTCGACGAGAAGAGCATCGCCATGAACGCGCTGCGCATCCCCTCGACTTCGCTGTCGCAGTCGCAGGCGATGCAGCTCAAGATCGAGCAGGCGATCCGCCGCTTCCCGCAGGTCGCCTACGTCTTCTCGAAGACCGGCACCGCCGAGGTCGCGTCCGACCCGATGCCGCAGAACTCCTCGGACACCTTCGTGATCCTGAAGCCCCAGGAGGAGTGGCCGGACCCGGACCTGTCCAAGGCCGAGCTCCAGGAGAAGATCGAGAAGGCGGTCGGCGCCCTGGCCGGGAACGTGTTCGAGTTCTCCCAGCCGATCCAGCTGCGCTTCAACGAGCTGCTGGCGGGCGCCCGCGGCGACCTCGCCGTGAAGGTGTTCGGCGAGGAGTTCGGGCCGATGACGAAGGCGGCCGACCAGATCGCCGAGATCCTGCGGGGCATCGACGGGGCCGAGGACGTCAAGGTCGAGCAGACGGCGGGCCTGCCCTTCCTGGAGATCAAGATCAACAAGGCGGAAGCGGCGCGGCTGGGGCTCAGCACCGGCGCCGTCCAGGAGGTCATCGGGGCGGCCATCGGCGGCAAGGACGCCGGGCTGGTGTTCGAGGGCGACCGCCGCTTTCCCATCGTCGTGCGCCTCAGCGACAAGGTGCGCGAGAACCGGGAGGCGTTGGAGAACATCCCGGTGCCGCTGCCGCCCGGCCCGAACGGGCGCGCCGCGTCGGTCCTCCTGAAGCAGGTCGCGAGTTTTTCCGTCGCGGAAGGGCCGAACCAGGTCTCGCGCGAGAACGGCCGGCGCCGGGTGGTCGTGACCGCGAACGTCCGCGGGCGCGACATCGGCTCGCTCGTCGCCGAGGCGCAGGCCAAGGTCGCGAGCCAGGTGCGGCTGCCCTCGGGCTACGACGTGACCTGGGGCGGCCAGTTCGAGAACCTCGCCTCGGCCCGCAAGCGCCTGATGATCGTGGTGCCGGTCTGCTTCGCCCTGATCTTCCTGCTGCTCTACTCGGCGCTGGGCTCGCCCCGGGACGCGCTGCTGGTGTTCAGCGCCGTGCCGCTGGCGCTGACCGGCGGCATCGCGGCCCTGTGGCTGCGGGGCATGCCGTTCTCGGTGCCGGCGGCGGTGGGCTTCATCGCGCTCTCGGGCGTGGCGGTCCTGAACGGCTTGGTGATGCTGACCTTCATCAAGCAGCTCGTCGCGGAAGGGCGGCCGCGGCGCGAGGCGATCCTGGAGGGCGCCATGACCCGGCTGCGGCCGGTGGCGATGACGGCGCTGGTCGCCTCGCTCGGGTTCGTGCCGATGGCGCTCGCGACCGAGACCGGAGCCGAGGTGCAGCGGCCGCTCGCGACCGTGGTCATCGGCGGCCTGATCAGCGCCACCTTGCTGACCCTGGTCGTCCTGCCGGCCCTGTACGCGCGCTTCGGCGGCGAGGAGGTCGCGCGCTCCCCGCGCCGGGCCGAGGAGGCTTCGGCCGGCGCGCGGGCGCGGCTCCGGCAGGCGGCCGAGTGACCCGGGCCATGCATCCCCGGACCGGCGAGGCGCGGTCGCGACGGACCCGAGGGGGAGCCCCGTGATGCGGACGTTTCGTCGTGCGCTCGCCACCGCGTTCCTGGGGGCGGCCGGCATCCCGGGGGCGCTTGCCGGGGAGGCACCCTTCGGCCTGCGTTGGGGTCCGCTGACGTCCGTGCCGAAACCGTCCATGGCGGATCGGGAGGGGAACGTCACGGCCCTGTTCTATTTCCAGGGCCGGGCGCCGGCCTCCGGGCCCGATACCGAGCAGGTCGTCCTGGAGGTCTGCGGGGACGAGGGTCTGCAGCAGGTCATCTGGTTCAGCCGCCCCTTCGCGGAGGCCGAGCTCGTGCCGGCCTACGCGGCGATCTACCGGGAGGGGGTGCGGCGCTACGGCGAGCCGCAGGAGGCCGGGCTGCCGAACGCCGTGACGTGGCCGGCGGGGCGCACGCTCCTGGCGGTCCGCCCCGCCGAAGGCGGCGGAAAACGCATCGTCATGGTCGCCGCGGGCGAGCTCTACGAGAAATGCTCGTCGGCGCACGAGGCGGCGACCGGCCACCCCGCCGCCCGCCATACCTCCGACCTGCTCGAATCCCGGGACCGCCGGATGGCGCCATGACCACCCACCGGCCGGCGTTCGACGGCGCTGGCTCCGGCTCATCCTACGAAACTGGAGCGACGGGGAGCATCGATGCGACGAACAGTGATGGTGGCCCTCGGCGTCATGGTCGTGATGTCCGCGCAGGCAGGATCGACGGCCAAGATCGTCGGCATCGGCGCCCAGACCTGCGCAGCGTTCAACCAGGAGATCTCCGCGAACCAAGCTGCCGAGCTGTACTTCTTCGCCTGGGCGCAAGGTTTCATGAGCGGAGCGCTGATTCGTGCGCCGGCAGGAATCGATGAAGACCTGGACCTGACACCGCCGTCCGTCCCGCTTCAGGCCCAAGTCCATTTCCTGCGCACCTTCTGCGCCAAGAACCCGGGTCAGGACTACATGGATGCCGTCAGGGCTCTCTACCATCGACTGCGCGGCCCCGGGATCTAGCCGGGTTCGGCACCGGGCCGGTCGGGGCGGTGCAGCGGCCACGCCGCTGCGGGCAATCCGGGGATCCGGGCCGCCGAAGGCGGCGAGCGCAACGGCCGGCGCCCATCCGCGGCCGGGCCATGCGCGGGCGTCGGTCGGACCGGCACGGGCGGGGAGGGATCGTGATGATCGGCTGGAGGAGGTTCGCGTGTGCCTGGGGGCTGGCCACCGGCGTGACGGGCTGCCTGCACGTGCCCGATGTTCCGGGCTACGCGACGGTCCCGTTCACCCTGCATCTCCCGTCGGGGGAGCGCCTCACGGGCAGCGTGACCACCCGGCTGCTGCGGCGCGAGTTCTACGCGACCGACGGGCGGACGACCTGCAGCGGCCTGTTTCATCCGTCCGGGGCGGGGCTGCCGGCATCCGTCGGGGCAAATTGCTCCAATGGCCAGCGCGGCACCGGGTCGGCCGACGGGACGAGCTCGTTCGCCGGGTCCGGAACGCTGAGGATGGACGGCGGCTCCGCCACGTTCCGGTACGGAGAGGCGATCCAGGGAGGGTAACGGCCCGCGGGATCGGAGCCCTGCCCCCGGAACGCACGGACGCCGACGCGGCCTCGCGCCCGCGCGGGACGGGCGTTCGGAGAGGCGTCGGACCGATCCGCCGGGGCGGTCCGGTGGGCCGGGTCGGTCCCGGCGCGGTTCGCGACGAGCGCGTCGCAATCCGGGGTCGCGTCCCAGCCCTTGCGCCGGCGCAGGCCGGCCCCGCTCGCGTCAGCGTTCCGGACGGCGGCGTCGCCGCGCGGGCCGGCGCGGAGCGCGCCGCCGGCGCTCGCCCCGCCGAAGTCGCGGCCGGTCCTGGCCCCGCTCCGGTCGGCTCCGCGCGGGTTCGCCCCCGGACCTGCGGACCGAAGAAACGCGCGCCGACGAGCTTCGCCCCGCCCAGGTCGGCCGTCTTGAGCCCGGCCTGGTCGGGGGCCGCGACGCGGAGACCGCCCCCCCGCGGCAGGACCCTGTTCAAGCGGGACGGGCGCAGGTTCGCGCGCCTGAGGTCCAGGCCGGACAGGCGCCCGTCCGAGAGGCTGAGCGGCTTGCCGGCCGCCCGGGCGATCGTCGCCTCGATAGCGGCGCGGGCCGTCCCCGCCTGCGTCATGTCCGGCATCGTCCGGCCGAGGGGGCGGAGCAGGTCGCCCGCGGCCGACGCCGGACCCCGGGCGACGACGGCCGAGAACGGGAGGGCCGCGTGCCTGCGTATGGGTGTCCCCGCGGTTCCCGGCGAACGGGCTCGGGCCCCGCGCACCGCCGGAACCGGCACCGCCGCGCGCCCGCGCGGCTCAATCCGAACGCGGGCGGCATCGGTCGTTTGTGCCCGCGCTCATCGACGCCGGCCTGTCCCGGAACGTCCCCGGCGCCCGACCGGCGCGCCGCGGAGCTGAAGGTCATCGCGCATGTCTCACGCCGACCGCGTCGAGCGCTGGTTCGAGCAGTTTCCCGTGCTCGGGACGCTTCCGGCCGACCACCGGCACATCCTGCGCGGCGCCGTGCGCTTTCCCGTGCTGGAGGCGGGAGCGACCGCCTACGAGCTGGGAGGCGAGTGCGCGAACTACCTGATGTGCATCGAGGGCCGGACACGCGTCTTCCGGATCTCCGCGGGCGGCCGCGAGATGCTGATCTACCGGGTGGGTCCCCGGGGGACCTGCGTCCTCACGACCCAGTGCCTGCTCGCCGGCGGCACCTTCCCGGCCGAGAGCGTCGCGGAGCAGCGCACGGTGCTGGCGGCGCTTCCGGCGGAGACCTTCCGGCACCTCATGGCGGCCTCGGCCGCGTTCCGCGCCTTCGTCCTCGACGATTACGCCAAGCTCATGGCCGTCCTGTTCGGGCTCCTCGACGAGATCGCCTTCACGCCCCTTGAGGAGCGCCTCGCCCGGCACCTGCTCGCCCAAGCGGACCAGCACGGAAGGGTGACCGCGACGCACCGGCAGATCGCGGCCGACCTCGGCACCGTGCGCGAGGTCGTCAGCCGGCATCTCGCCGGCTGGGAGCGCGCGGGATGGATCCGGGTCCTGCGCGGGCAGGTCGAGATCCGCGACCGCATCGCCCTGGCCGGACATCGGCTCCGCCCCTGAGGCCGGGCCGGACCCCGGCGAAGCGCGAAACCCTCCGCGCGAGGAGGGTCCTGCGACGGGTCGCGCCGCCGGCGCGCGGGAACGATCGGGCTCCTCGGACGCTGGCCTCCCCCACCTCCGCGAGACCTTGCGCCGGGCGGCGCGCCCCCGTAAGCATGGCGTATGGTCAGGCTTCGGCAGCGGTGGGACGGGTACGCGTCCGGCGTTTGGCGCCGCGCCCTGGTTTGCCTGCTCGCCATCGCCCTGACCGTCTCCCTGGTGGACCCGGCCCTGACCGCGCCCGCGTCGCCGGACGAGGAAGCCGGCGGGCCCGGCATCGTCATCGTGCTCGATGCCATCTCCGGGGCGCCCGCCGCGGACGAGCCGGCGGACCGCGGCCTTGCGGGGCCTGGCCGTTGCAGCGCGCACTGCCCCTGCCATGCCGTCATCCGGCCGGAGAGCCCGGTCGTGACGCCCCTGCGCATCGCCAGGCCGCCCGAATTCACCCTCGGCACCGCCCGCCTCTCCTCCGTGGCATCGACGCCCCCGAGCGAGCCCCCGCGCGCCTGACCCGCCGGCCGCCGCATGCCGCGGCGGCAACCCGGGTTGCATGGTCATCCCCAGGCCCGGAAGGGAAGGCGCCCGCCCTGCGCGGCGCGGGTCCCGTCGATGCGACGGGGCGGCATGTGGCAGCATCTCGCAGGGTGGGCGATGCCCGTTCCCCTCATCATCGACCCCGAACCGGCGGTCTTCCCGGGCGCGGCGCCGCGTGCCGGCGCGTTCCCGCTCGCTCGTGCGGGCCAGGCCTCGGCGCTCGCCGCGGGTCGGGGACGCCGCGCAGCCGAGCCTCGGCAGGGCGGTACGCCGGAGCCGTCGCGCGGGTCGGATCCGGCCGGGCCATGGTCCGCCGCGGCGGTCCGCCCCGCCCGGGCGCCCAGACCCGCAGGTTCACCGGGTCGTGCCGGCGCCGAAACCTCCGCCCGGCCAGGGGCGCACGGTGCCCGCCGGCCTTCCTCCCCGTCGCCGAGCGCCCGATCGCGGCGGACCCGCGCGGCCTGCAGCCTGTGCGCCGCGCTCCTTCTGGCCGGCGCCACCGGGGGCGCGCGGGCCGAGACCCTGGAGGGTGCCCTCGCGCGCGCCTTCCGCGCGAACCCGGAGCTGAACGCCGCCCGGGCGGGCCTGCGCGCGACGGACGAGGAGATCGTGCAGGCCCGGGCGGGCTACCGCCCCACGATCCGCCTCGACGCCGACATCGGGGTCGAGCGACAGAAGGGCGTCGAGGGCGGGGAACGCTTCGCGCGGACCGCCCTGCCGGGCGGCGCCGGCCTGACCGTCAACCAGACGCTGTTCAACGGTTTCCAGACCGACAACAACACCCGGCGCGCGGAATCGACCGTGCTCGGCCAGCGCGAGAGCCTGCGCCTCACCGAGACGACGACCCTGTTCAGTGCGGTCCAGTCCTACATGGACGTGCTTCAGAATACCGCGACGCTGGAGCTGAACCGCAACAACGTCGCCGTCCTGCAGGAGCAGCTCCGCCAGACGGCCTTCCGCTTCCAGGTCGGCGCGTTGACCCGGACCGACGTCGCCCAGGCGGAGGCGCGCCTCGCGCTCGCCCGCTCGCAGGTGAGCGCGGCGGAGTCGCAGCTGGGCGCCAGCATCGGCATCTATCGCCGGGTCATCGGCGTGGAGCCGCGCCAGCTCTCGCCGGGCCGCCCGCTTGACCGCCCCGTGCCGGGCAACCTCGACGCCGCGGTCGAGATCGGCCTCAAGGAAAACCCGCAGATCGCCTCGGCGCTGCACGCGGTCGATGCCGCCGAGGCGCAGGTGAAGGTGCTGGAGGGCCGGCTCTACCCGCAGGTCGGCCTGACCGGCCAGGTCGCCCAGCGCTACGACCAGGAGCAGCCCGGCGACAACGGCCGCACCGCCTCGATCGTGGGCCGCATCACGGTCCCGATCTATCAAGGCGGATCGGAATACGCGCAGATCCGGCAGGCCAAGGAGCTCGTGGGCCAGACGCGCCTGCAGGTCGAGTTCCTGCGCGACCAGATCCGCGCCGCCGTGGTCTCGGCCTGGGGCCAGCTGGAGGCCGCCAAGGCCCAGGTCATCGCCTCGCAGGCGCAGGTCCAGGCGAACGAGGTCGCGCTCGACGGGGTGCGCGAGGAGGCCCGCGTCGGCCAGCGCACCACCCTCGACGTGCTGAACGCGCAGCAGGAGCTCCTGAACGCCCGCGTGCAGCTGATCCAGGCCCAGCGCAACCGCGTGGTGTTCTCCTACGGCGTCGTGCAGCAGATCGGGCGCCTGACCGCCCGCTTCATCGCGGTGCCGGTGGCGGCCTACAGCCCGAAGACGCACTTCGATCAGGTCAAGGACCTCTGGTCCGGCGTGCGCACACCGGATGGCCGCTGATGGGACGGAAGACCTTCCGCCGCCAGGTCCGCGCCCCGGGGCCGCCCGCTCATCCCTGGCCGGGGCTGCCGGGCGGTCCGGGACCGCCGGCGCGCCCCGACCCGCCCCCGCCTTCGCCAGACACCGCCGAGCGCACCGTCATGTCCCATCCCCGGCTCCGGCCAACCGCACGTCCCCTGTCCCGCGCCGGCGCCGCGCTCCTGATCCTGGCGCTGCCGGCCTGCGCGATCTCGCTGCCGATCTCCCGGCCTGCCGACGGTTCTCCCGGCGTGCCGGGGCAGGACCCGAAGCGCACGGCGCCCCTGGCGTTCCCGGGGCTCGACCCGGAGGATTGGCGCCGGGCGCGCGGCATCCTCGGCCTCGCGTTGGAACCCAGCGGGAACGGCCTGCGCATCCGGTGGGACAACCCGGCGAGCGGGCGGAAGGGCAGCGTCGTGCCGACCGCCGCGCCGGTCGTACGCGCGGGGCGGATCTGCCGCGCCTTCCTGGCCACCGTGGAAGAGGCGCAGCGCACCGCCAGGATCCGCGGCACGGCCTGCCAGAACGTCGGCGACGACTGGGAGGTGACGGAACTCGACCCCGGGAGCAGCGCGCCGGACCGTCAGGGCGTAACGAGGCGCGACGCCGAGCCGACCGGACCCCGCTCGCCCTGATGCGGGCCGCTCCGGGAAGGTTCCGTCAGGCGCGAGGATCACCGTCGGCGCGCCGCTGGCGGCCCGCCTCGGAACGGCGGCACGACGCGCGGACGGACCATCGGGGCGTTCTCACACCGGCGAGGGATCATGGGTTCGTACTGGGGCATCTGGGGAGACCTTCCCAACCACTTGGTGCGGCTGGGCCTCGCCTTCGCGTTCGCATTCCCGCTCGGCTGGAACCGCGAGCGCGAGGCGCGCAGCGCCGGATTGCGCACCTTCCCCATCGTCGCCATCGCCAGCTGCGGCTTCATCCTGCTCGCCAGCGAGCTCCTCGGCGCGCGCACGCCGGAGCAGGCGCGCATCCTCCAGGGACTCATCACCGGCATCGGCTTCATCGGCGGTGGCGCCATCCTGAAGGGGGGCGACAACGTGCACGGCACCGCGACCGCGGCGAGCCTGTGGAACGTGGGCGTGATCGGGGCGGCCGTCGGCTTCGGCTACTACGACCTTGGCCTCATCCCGGCCCTGTCCAACTTCCTGGTCCTCGCCCTCCTGACGCCCTTGAAGCGCAAGCCGCGGACCGCCGCGTCGCAGGACCGGGGCGCCGGCACCGAGCCGGGGGGAGGGCCGGCCGGCACGGGCGGGGCCGGGCACAGCGAATGATGCCCCCCGGGATCGGAAGTCAGCGCGAACCGGTCCGGCCCTGGCGCGCCTGCCGCGCCCAGATCCGATAGGTGCCGCCGAAGGTGTCGGGATGGCGGGTCTCGAAACCGTGCCACGCCGCCGGCGAGCGCGCCGCGGCCGGGTCCGGATGCTCGGCCGCGAACCGGGTCCGGTCCGACGGGCGTTCGGGCTCCAGGCCCAAAAATTCCAGCCCGCAGGCCTCCAGCATCGCGCCGATCCCGGGCAGCGTGAAACGGTGCTCCTCGACGTGGAAGATGAGGTCGCGGCATTCCGACAGGGTCCAGAAGTCGGAGGCGGGGCTGAGCAGCATGCCGAGGTCCGGCTGCGCCACGGCCCCGGCCATGACGGCACGCCGGCCCGCCCGCACGCCGGCCGGGGTCGGCGCGAGCGCGCGCTCCGCGACCAGGGCGCGCCCCGCGACGACGCTGGCGCGCGCGATCTCGCTGTAGAGCCCGAGGAAGAGCAGGCCGCCCGGCGCGAGCAGCCCCGAGAGGACGCGCAAGCCCTGCAAGGGCTCGCGCATGTGGTGGAGCACGCCGAAGCTCTCGATCAGGTCGAAGCGCTCGCCCAGGTTGGCGAGGTCGAGGATGTCGGCCTGCAGGTGCCGGACCGACCCGATCCCGTATTCCGCCAGCTTGCGCATGCCGTAGGCCAGGCTGCTGCGGCTCAGGTCGACCGCGAGCACCGAGGCGTCCGCGACCGACTGCACGAGCCGCATGGTCTGGATGCCGGTCCCGCACCCCGCGACGAGGACGCGTGGCCGCTCGACCGCCGGCATCTCGTCCGCGCCGAGGTGCGGCAGCGCGAGGTGGACCCGCTCGCGCAAGGGACGCGGGGTCCCGAGCAGGGCGCGCGACCAGCGCGGATAGGGGTTCTCCTCGTACTGGGCCTGGACCAGGAGGGACACGGCGTCGCGCACCGGCCTGAGCGGGACCAGGCTGTCCGCGAGGGCGCGCTCCTGGGCCGGCTCCTCGACCTGCTCGCGCACGAGGGCGCGCAGGGCGGGCGGGGCCTTGGCGAGGTCGAGGCGGGCCGCGGCCGTGCGATGCAGCGGCAGGTAGCAGGCCGCGATGGCGACCCGGCGCCAATCCGCCGCGCCCGCGTCGGCCTCGGCTCGACCGAAGCCCGCGCACAGGGCCGCCAGGGCGACCTCCTCCTGCTCGTCGGTGCAGTAGAGGTACTCGTTGAGGAAGCACTGGCGCGCCAGGGCGCAGGCGAGGGTGAGGTCCGGTGCGGGCGGCGCCCCCTCCCGCGCCGCCAGGAGCAGGCTTCGCCGCACCTCCGTCAGCAGGAGCTCAAGCCCGAGATCGGGAATGGGGGCGGCGGCGAGGAGCGCGCGGAACAGCGCGTCGTCCAGCAGGGCGCGGACGACCGCATCGGCTTCGGCGACGGTCTCGCGGGCACGCGGGGGATCGGCCGCCAACCGGGCGAGCAGGCCGTCGACGGCCGCATCCTGCCGCAGCGCCGCGACGGCCGCGGTGGCGAGCAGGCGCGGGTCGACGTCGGCCCGCCCGAACAGGGCGATCAGCACCGCCCGGAAACGTGGTCCCGCCGGCACCGCGCCGAGGTGCAGGAGCTCGCGGGCGAGCAGGCGCGGGAAGCCGGGCTGGTCCGGCGCGCAGGCGACGGCCTCCGCGAGGGCCGAGAGGCCCGCGAGCGTCTCGCCGGCCCGGAGGCGGGCGCTCCCGAGATTGGCCCAGAGCGGCGCCCGCGCCGGCGCCATCGTGACGGGGGTGGCCCGGAGCGCGGCCTCGAAGAAGGGCACGGCTTGGCCGAACTCGCCCTCCCGCACCAGCAGGAGCGCGAAGCCCGCCAGGCAGTGGGCGAGCTCCGGCTTCAGCATCAAGGCGCTCTGGTAGGCCTTGGCGGCCTCCGTGAAGCGCCCGAGCGCGCGCAGCATCTCGCCCGCCTGGCCATGCGCCTCGGCGAAATCGGGGCGGAGCTCGGCGGCCTTCCGGAAGTGGCGCAGGGCCGAGCCCGGCGCGCCGGTCTGCCGGTGCGCCTCGCCGAGGTTGAACTGCAGCAGCGGATCCTTGGACCGCGTCGCACGCACCCGCTCGAAGTGGGCCAGCGCCTCCTCGGGCCGGCCCCGGTTCAAGGCGACGCAGCCGAGCACGTCGAGGGCGGTGGGCTCATGGGGGCGGGCCGCGAGCACCGACCGGGCCTGGTGCTCGGCCTCGTCGAGACGGCCGGCGTTCAGGGCCTCGGCCGCCCGCCGCAGCGCCGGCAGCGCCGCCGACGGGACCGCGCCCGACGAGGTCCCGTCACCCGCCCGATTCCGACGCTGCCGCATGTCCGTCCTCCGCCCGCTCGCACCCAGTCCCCGCCGCCCGTCCGGCCCGCGCCACCGTCGCTCATCCCGAGGCGACCAGCAGGAGGGTCGCCGCGGCGAGGATGGCCGCCATCAGCAGGATCAGATCGCGCCGCGCGGCGGCCCGAACCCACCGCCTCACGCGGCGGCGACCGCCACGGGCTCCCGTGCTCCAGCGCGCCGTCTGCCGCGCCATCTTCTTGCTGCCCATCCCGGGCCTCCGGATTTGGTTGGGTGTCGCGCCCCCCGATGCCGACGCCCTGCGCGCAGCCGCGCCGCGGTCGGCCGAGGGAGGCGGTCTCCCGTCGCCCCCATGTCGCGGCGCGCCCGCCGTCCGCCGCCTCCCAGGGCTCGCGCCGCGCCGTCGAAGGCAAGCGCGTCCGGGAAGAGCATGATGCGGGAGGTGATCCGGGCGGCGTGGCTGGCCGCGAAGGCCGGTTGCGCGCGTGGGCCGGCTCCGCCGCGGCGGCGCCGGCCCGGGACGGCGCGCAGGGCGCAGGGGCAAGAGGGGACGGCCTGCCGCCCCGATCCGCCCCGGGCCGGCGTGCCGCGGGCAGGGCGCGGCCCGCTTCGGGCGCGGCACGCGCGGCGGGCCTCACCGGCGTCCCTCGGTCGCCTCGGCCGCCCCGGGCGCGCGTGGCCCGACGGACGGCGCCACCGAGACGGCGACGCGCACGACTTCGAGCAGGCGGCGGCCGTTCAGGACGAACAGGACGGCGGCGAGCCCCAGATAGACCCAGGCGAGGGCGGTCAGCGTCGCGACGGTGCGCGCCTCGTCCTCCCGGTACCAGAACGCCAGTCCGACCTGGATGCCGAAGAGGCCGGCCAGGGCGAGGGCGGACCAGAGCCCCAGGCGCAGGCGCAGGAGCAGCGCCAGGGCGAACAGCGACTGCGCCGCGGTCAGGAAGAACTCCTCGGCCTGGCGCGCGTCGAGCGGCAAGGCCGTCAACGAACCCGCGCCGACGCTCATCGCCAGGGGCAGCATGCCGACGAGCAGCGTCCACTGGTTGATCTTGTCGCTCACCAAGGCGGCGAGGCCGCTGGCGGCGCGCCCCGCGACCACGAACAGGATCGCGACGGTGACGGCCGGGGCCTCGCTCGCCAGCGGCGCCAGCCACTGGATCAGCAGGAACTCGTTGAGGCCCAGCAGCCGGCCCGAGCCGACCATCGCCTCCGCGAAGGGCTCGGCCGAGACCAGGATGATCCCGCAGGCGACCACCGTCAGCGCAGCCATGGACGCCCACTGGGCGGCGGGCGTCAGCGCGTTGAGGGCGGCGGCCGGGCCGGGCTCCTCGCCCTCGTCCTCCTCGGCCTCGGACCCGCCGCGCACGCGCCAGACATAGGCCGCGAAGATCGCGACGAGCACGGCGAAGTCGAGCAGCGTGATCGTGTCCTTCAGCACGATCAGGAAGGCGTAGAGGCTGGCGACGAGCAGGACGACGATCTCGACCGCGTTGCTCCGCGTCAGCGCGATGGCGCGCCCGCCCCCCTTCAGCCAGTGCAGCGCGACCAGCAACGGCCACGCCAGCCCGACCAGGAGGCGGTTGGCGCCGGTCATGTTGGCCGCGGCGTAGTGGACGTACTGGGAGTCCGGGCCCGCCTTGCCGGCCTGGTAGGCGTAGTAGAGATCGACCGCGTATTCGGGCAGCACGGTCACCAGGGCCACGACGGCGACGATCAGGCCCAAGGAGAAGTGGCGTTCGGCCGCCTCCGCGCCCCACGAGAGCAGGAACCCGGCCGACAGGATCGCGGCGCCGAACGCCACCATCTCGCCGATGGGACCGACCTGCAGGCCGGTCAGGCGGATCCCCACACCCGGCAGGGCTGCCAGCACCGCGAGTGCGACCAGCATCAGGAACCGTCTCATCCCTCATCCCCCGTCACACCATCCTCCCCTTCGGCCTTGCGGCGCCGACCGTCACCCGAGTTGCCGTCCCGGAGAGTCCCGGATTTCCGCCCAAAAACGGGCGGCCCGGCGCGGGACACCTCCGTTCCGCACGGCCGACCGCCGCGGCGCGGAGATCTCGGCCCTTGTCCGTCATGCGTGCGCCGTTCGGCCGGCGAGTCAGCGGCACCAAGCCGTCCACGCCCGGAAGCCGGGGCTCGGGAGGCAGAGCTGCCGTCAAGGACCGGCTCTCGGCGTGAACACCCTCGCGCCCGCCATCCAGCGCTCAACGGTGTCCTTGTCGTCGCTGATCTGGGACAGGGCCGACACGAGGCTCACGTCGTCGTGTTGAAGACCGAGTTCTCTCGTGATCGCGTTGATGCCCGCCCGATGGGCGCATCCGACAAGTTGGAGGACGCCATAGGACTTCATGTAGACGTCGGCTTTTCCGGAAACCGCCGATTTCAAGGCGTCTTCGCACAGCACGGCATCGGAGGACAGCAACGTACGACATGCGAACGGTCGCACCGCGTAGACCGAGCAGGTTTTCTCCTCGCTCAACAGCGGGCACGGCAGGCCCGCGCGCGACCGGCCGACGACGCGGAGGGGAGCCGGTCGATGCGCGGGTGCGCCCGACGGCCGGCCTTCGGGGCCGTGCGCCGCGTCTCTCCTGCGCGCGATCAGGATCGCTTCCGGGATGGACACGTCGACATCCTGGTGGCAGCACCAGGCGCATCCCGTCCTGCAGGCGACCGGCAAGCGTCCGCCCGGAGCGTCCGCGACCAGGCCGTCGACCGCAGCGTCGCCATGCCTGAAGACGACGCCTTCCAGATAGTTCAGAAGGGCTTCGATCTTCGCCGCGGTGCTGCCTTCCGCGGACCGGCACCTCGTCAGGCCGCCGTCCCTGACGTCGCGAGCGATATTCGTCGCAGCTCCATAGATCAGTGGATCCAAATTCGTCGGCATCCCCATCGGAAGCGGGACTTGGATGGGGTGTCCCTGCCGGGATGGAACCTGTTCGGATGCTCGCCGCCGGCTTGATTGGCGGCCAAACGCTCGTCGCTCCATTGCGAACCTCGATACGTACCCATGATTTGGCTGAGCGGTTCGGGTTGTCGTCTGCATGCCGCAGAGACCGACGTATCGAGGTCGTGGTGGTTTACTCGGCTTATCCAGGTCAGCCGAAGGCAAAGCCGCCGCATCCGGCGGAACGCCAAGATGGCGGGCAAGCAGATGCCGTCCGGGACATTCGAGCGCCGGGCTGAGACCCGAGCCGCAGTCGCAGGTGCCACCGCACAGGCCCGGTCCAGGCAAGGAGTCCTGGGAACAGCCCGGAGGCTCGCGGCTTCCGTCGCGCAGCACGCCGGGCAGGTCCGCGAGAGCGATGGTAGCCTGCCTCTCGGCCGGTCCGCCCGTGGCCGCGGTCGCGAGACCGACCAGCCCCAGGATCAGCGCAAGCGCGATCATGCACGCGCCCAGGCGGAGCGGGCGGATCGCGGTCGGCACGGAGATGCGTCCGGTTTTGCGCATGGCTCTCAGGGATCGGGCCGCCGGTCACGCGAAGTGGTTTCGGGCATCCGCCCGGCCGTCGCCGGCTGACCGGACGGTGCGGCCCAGGCCGGAACGGTCCCGGGCGGCCTGTCCATGCCCCTCGTCCTGCAGCGAAGGGACTTCGCGGCCGCGGGAGACGCGGGCGTCGGGTCCGCAAGAGCCGCTGCGATCATGAGGCGCTCCCTCTGCCCGGCACCGGGGGCCAGGCCGGAGGGCCGCCTTCATGCACCCTGTAGCCACTACAGGGTCAAGGCCATATCGCGGGTCCCTTCGCCGACCGTCGGCGGTCTTGCCAGCGCCGCGGGGAGGCGCAGTTGGCCCGGCCGAGGCGTCATGCGGCCGACCGCAACCGGGACCCAGCGCGGGCCATCGTTCGTCGCCTCCGGGCCGGGGGAGGTGCACGCTCGTCCCGGATTGCCGGGGCTGCGTGCTCGTGCGATGCTCCGCGGGAGGCGGGGGGAGGTCAGCGAACCTGTGGCGATCGCGCGTTTCCTGGTGCTGTCCGTTTTCGCGTTGGCCATTGCCGTCGCGCCGGCGGCGCAATGCACGACGCCGAGACACGCCTCCCTCGCTGACCTGACGGTGGCGGAGCCCCCGGCCTATCCTCACGACGGTGGATGGAGCGTTGGCATCGTGCCGGCGCCCGACGATGGCGACGTCGTCGGCGCGGGGGCCGAGGCGATCTCCGCGGCCGCCGAGGCGGCCGGTGACATTCCGGACGACGTGGCGCCGAAGCCTTCCCACCGGCACCAGCCCCAGCAGAAGCGCGCCGCCTCCTGCCCGGCGACCTGTTCGCCCTTGGCATGCCAGGCCGCCGTGCCCGCGCCGCCGGCCTCCGGTGCCATATCGGGGCTTCGGCCGGCCGAGCGGCTCCGGGCGCTGCAGGAGGATGCCGTCGCCGACCCGCACCTCCTGCGCATCGAGCGGCCGCCGAGACGCACCGCCTGACGCGGGCGGCGCCCGGACGCGGCCGCCCCGAAACCGCGTCGCCGAGCCGGTCATCCTGAGCTGATCCCGGCCGACGGCCGGCCGTGCCCTGGTCGACGCCTCCGCGTCGCCGGTGCAACTCGGGCGCGCCGTCCCTCCCATGCCCGCCAGCCCCGCTCCGCGGCAGGCCCGCCCCCGTCCGGGACCTCCCTGATGTCGACGGCGGCGGGACCGGTCATCGGCCGCCGCGGGCAGGGGCGCCGTCGGCAAGCTCTGTGGGGCGATGCCAACCGCCGTGCCTCCGGATTGGGAGCCCGGACGCCCGCGCCGGCCCGTTACCGCCTCGTCCGCGAGGCGGCGTCATTGTCGGAGAGCGAGGATCCAGCCGATGCCGCGGTACTTCTTTGATTTCAGCGACGCCAACGGAAAGGTCTTCGACCGGGACGGCCTCGACCTCGCCGACCGAGAGGCCGTGCGGGAGGAGGTCAGCGCCACCCTTTCCGAGCTCGCCAGGGACCTGCCGCCCGGCGAGGACCGGACCACGCTGATCGCGCGGGTGCGCGACGAGGCCGGGGGCGTCCTGCTGATCGCAACGCTGTCGCTCGTCGTGGAGTGGGTCACCTAGGCCGATGCGAGCCGCCGAGGGACCGTGCCGTCAGCCCTTGCCCCGTCTCGCTCCGGCCGCGGGAAACGGATGCGCGACGGCGGCTCGGTTCGCGCTCACGTGCCGGGAGGTCAAGGCGGCACCGCGCCCGCTGCCGCGCGGGGCCTGCCGCGCGCCCCCGGGCCGGGGTTGGCGCAGCTCCGGGCGCGAGCGCGGCGCCGCATCGCTTCGCCCGGCTGCCGGAGGCCCCGGTCCCGCGGCGCGTGCGCGGCGGCCCTGGCCGCCCGGCCCGAGCCTGCGGACGGGAATCCCCCGGTCGTCACCGGCCGGGCCGGGCCGGCGGAGCCCCCGGCGAGGCCCGGACGCGAAACGGGGACGTGACGCGGGCACGCACGCATCGGCGCGGGCAAGCCTGACGGCCCCCACGGGATGGGATCGATCCCGGCATCGGAGCGCCCCGTGGTGACGCCAGCCTTCATCCACGCCCTGGCCCACCGGATCACGGGGCTCGACTACCCGCACGGCCACTGGTGGATCGACCTCCTGGCCGTGCTCGTCTTCGTGGTCGCGCCGGCCTGGACAGGATGGCTGATCGTCCGGTTCGGCCTGCGGTGGGCGGGGCTGCGGCGGCGCCGGCGGGCCCGGCCGAGGCCGATGCCGCCGACCGCGGTCGGCGCGTCCGAGGGCGAGCGGGGGTGGCGCCTGGAGCGCTTCATCGTCCGGGCGACGCTGCGCTTCCAGCTGCGCCTCGTGCTGCTCTCGCTGCTGACCCTTCCGGCGGCGTGGCTTCTCCTGGAGATCCCCAAGCACATCATCAACCGCGCCATCACCGACGCGGACGGGGACGGCCATCCGGAGATGACCGTCCTGGGCCTCACCCTCTCGCAGGTGGAACTCCTGTTCGCCCTGTGCGCCAGCTACCTTGCCGTGCTGACGCTGGGCGGGCTCGCCAAGTACGCGGTCAACCGGGCGCGCGGGCGCGTCAACGAGCGCCTCGTGCGCCGGCTACGCCTCGCCATCGTCCGGCGGGCGCGCGGGGAAGGCTCGCCCGAGCGCCGGGCCGCGCTCGCGGCCGTCGCCGTCCAGGAGGTCGAGCCCATCGGCTACTTCGGGGCCAGCCTCGTGGCCGTGCCGCTCGTGCAGGGCGGCACGCTGGTGACCAGCGTCGCCTTCCTGCTCCTCCAGAACGCCGCCCTCGCGCTGGCCGCGCTGATGATGCTGCCGGTGCAGCTCAGCGTCCTGCCCCGCCTCCAGCGGCGCCTGAACGGCAGGGTGCGCGCGCGGGTCCACGCGACCCGGGCGCTCGGCGGCCTCCTGACCACGGAGGAGGCCGCCCGCGCGCCCGCGGCCGCGCCCGGCCCCGCACGCGGGTCGGCCCTGCTGCGGCAGATGCGGTTGGCGGAGGAGCTTGAGCGGGTGCGGGTCGAGATCAACGACCTCAAGGGCCGGCTGAAGGGGCTCTACAACTACACCTCCAACCTCACGCCGTTCTTCTTCTTCGCGATCGGCGGCTACCTCGTCGTCCAGGGCCGCCTCTCGCTCGGCGCCCTGGTCGCGGCGCTGGCGGCCTACAAGGAGATCGCGCCGGCCCTGCGCGAGCTGTTCGACTTCGCCCAGAACTGGTCCGACGCGAGCGCGCGGTTCGAGGAGGTCACCAAGGCGGTGAGCCGTCCCCGATCGGACCAGGGGCCGCGTCTCACTGACGCGCCGGGGCGGTCGATCCGGACCGCCTGAGCGCTCGCCCGCGCCCCGTCGCCGGCGCGGCGGGCTCGCCGGGAACGCGACGGGCAACGGATCGGCGTCCGGCGAAGACCGGGCTCGCGGCTCCCCGCGCGGCCCGCTCGCCGAGCCGTCGGAAGCGTGGCGGTGGTGCGGCCCGCATCCCCGCACGTCGGGGCGCGTAGACTGCTTTCGGTTAACCAAGGCCAGAGATTGCGGTGGGGTGAACTGCTTTCAGGCAAGACCGAATCTAGCCAGTCTATTTTACCATTGGTATAATTCAGCCTTCCTCAGAGAAGGAAGCTCCAGCGGCCCGCAACCGGAAAGGATGCCGCCATGGTCTATGGGTTCTTCGCGGACGATGCGTCCGGATACCACGCGGCGTTGCTGGCCGCCGCCGCCCTCGCGCGCGTCGAGCGCCCGGCCACCGTCCTGGCCTACCCCGGGCACGCGCCCGGCCCGGCCGCGCCGGCCGGCCGGCGCCCGCCCGCCCTGGTCGCCCACGGCGCGGCGGCGCAGCTCCAGGGCCTGCTCGACCGCGCGGCGGCAGCCCTGGCGGGCGGGTCCGAGGTCTTCCTCGTGCTGCCGCTCGCCGCGCTGGACGAGGACCGGGTCCGCGCCCGCCTCGGCGTGGCGGTCGTGACGGGCATGAGCCCGCTCCACGCCGCCCGGGCCCTGCGGGCCGTCGCGCACGCGGCCGCCCCGGCCGGCCGGCGCCCGCCGCCCCCCTGGCTGCTGCCCTGGTCCGCCGCGCTCTCCGGATGCCGGCGCCTCGAAGGCAGGCTGCGGACGCTCCCGGTCCGCCTCGCCCCGCCCGGTCGCGCGGACCTCGCCGCCCTCGCGGCCGGCACGCCGGCCGCCAGCCTGCTGCGGTCGGGCACCCTGCTCATGGCCGTCCTGGAGGCCGCGGCGGCCGACCCGGACGCGCAGCGGCTCGACGCCGCGGCCCTCGGGGAGGCGCTCAGCCCCGCCGGCTCCCCCGCGGACCAGGCCACCGCCGAGCGCCTCAGGGACCTCGCCGAGAGCTTCGCGCGCCTCGGCGGCGACGGCTCCCGAGCGGCGCGGGCGCCCCGCCGCGCGCCGCCGCCGAGGCGCCGCAGGCCCGGACCCCGCGTTCCCGGCCGACGCCCCGCCGCCTGCCAGCCCTGCGCGGCGATGCCGGGGGCTCGGTGAGCCGGCAACCCCTCCGACCTGCGCCACCCCATCGATCCTGCTGCGACGGAGACGACGATGACGACATTGGCGAACACCCGCGGCGCCCCCTCCAGGGCAACGCCCGGGCGCGCGGCGAATCCCAGGCCCCGCCGGCCCGGGCCGGCGCGCTCGCCCGGGCCGGGCCGGGGCCGCCCGGACCGCGCCCGGGGCCGCGCCGGGCGGCTCGCCGGCCGTCTCGCCCGCGACCCGGGCGCGGCCGTCGACCCGGCCTCGCCGCGGGACCGCGGGCGGACCGGGCCGGACGACCGCGGCTTCGCCGATGGCGCGGCGCTCGCCGCGCCGGAGGCGTGGACCCTGCTCGACGGCGCCTTCGACGACGCCAACGAGGACCTCGCCACCTTCGTCCGGCTCGCCCGCGAGACCGCGTCGCTGCCGGGCTCCTGGGCGTCCTGGGACACCGGCGAGGCGACCTGAGGCGCGCGCCGGTGCAGGGGATGCGGCACGGCCCGGGCGGCGCCGATTGTGGCTTGCTCCGTGGCCCGCACAATGGGGCGTGCGCCCGATTCCCGGGCGCCGTCCGCGGCCCGGATCGAAGCGCCCTGGATCCATCGCGCCGGCCTGGCGCGGTCCCGCGGCCTATCGCCCGGCCGGACGCTCGCGTTCCTGGGCATCCTCCGGCCATGCACCCCGCTCCCGTCGTCCCGGCCTCCCGCGCCGGAAGCAGCCCCACGCAAACGGACGCGGGAGAGCTCGCGACGGCGTGGCGAACCATCGCGACGCTCTCGCACCCGGCCACCCGGCACACGGTCGACGCGACGATGGAGAACCTGCACGCGGCGTTCGTGGCCGGCGGCATCCGGGCGACCCGGATCGCGGCCCTGAGGCGGGCGATCCGGAAGGATCTCCGGCAGGTCTGGGACGACGGGATCGTCCTCCCCCTGGCGCGGTCGCGCGCGGCGGCCGACCGCGCGCTCCTGCGCGCGCTCCCCGGGGCCTTCGCGCCGGCGGATCACGCGCAGGTGCGGGATGCCCTGCTCAGGGCCGCCCGCTGGATCCCCGAGGATGGCGCCTCCGCCCGCGCGCATGTCGAGCGCGCCCTCCGCTTCCTCGATTGCCTGCCGGCGGTCCTCCGGGCCTCCGACGAGCTGGAGGCGCTCGCGTTCACGGTCGCGCCGGAGGCGCGGCAGGCCGCGGCGCTGATGGCGGATGCCGGCGAGGCAAGCCGGGCGGCGCAGGCCGCCTCGGCCGGCCGGCGGCTGCGGGCGGCCCTGGCCAAGGGGCTGCCGCCGCTGGTCGAGGCCGTCGCGGATGCGCTCTACCGAGAGGCGCTGGGCGCGAGTGCCGGGCAGCGCTTCCGCCACGCCGCCGCGGTCCTCCGGGCGCTGCCGGCCCCCGGCGCCCGGAGGAGCGACCGCGACGGCCCGGCTTGGCGGCGGCGCCTCGCCGACGCGCTCGCGCGGGACATCGTCGACGCGGAGCTCGGCCCCGCCCTGGGTCGCCTGCTGCGCCGGCATCGGGGACTGGCGGTGGGTCCGGCGTCCTACGCCGCGGGCGAGGGACTCGACGGGGCGGTGGCGATCACCGTGACGCGCACCGCTGTCCGCCTCGTCCTGTCGGCCCGCTTCGACCTCCGGGCCGGCGGGATCGAGCTGTCCGTCGCGGCGGTCCTGCCGGGCGGCGGCGCGGCGCGGGTCTCCGACGCGGCGGCCGACACCCTGCTGGACGCCTCGGTCCCGGCCGAGCTCGACACCGCCGCGCACCGGGTCATGCGCCGGCTGACCCGGGGGGACGACCTGCCGGACCTGCCGCTGGGCCTGTCGGGGGAGGGGGACCTGGTCGTAGGCGGCCTGGCCGGGCGGGCGCCGCGCCCAGGCTTCCTGGAGCGGCTCGTCGCGATCGCGGACGCGGAGGGGGCCGGGCTGCGGATCGCTCCCGCCGACGACGCGCAGCTGACGGCGGCGCTGGCCGCGCTTGGCTTCGCCTGGGCGGAGGGCAGGGGGCAGCCCTTCATGTCGCGCGAGCCGGTCGGTCCGGCCGCGGCCTACCGGGCGGGGTGACGCCGAGTCACCCGGCCAACGGCCGGAGCGCGCCGGCACGCCCGGCCCGGGCTCGCCGCCCGCGGGCGCGCCCGGCCAGGTCTGCGCGGCCGGTCCGGACGGGAAGCCACCCGGCCGGAAGCAGGGTCGGTCAGGCAGGACCCCGTTAACCAGGCGCCTTGCGGCCGGGTCTCACCCGGTTGCCACGGGGTCCGCGACCGGGTAGGATTTCAAAATCGGCCTGGGCGCGACCGCCCGCGGGCCTTGTGGGGGATGGTCGTGCTCACCGAACTGCAACAGGCGCGGGAGAGGCTGCGCGAGCAGGCCCGGCAGGCCGAGGCGGAGATGCACGAAGCCGTGCGGTCGGCGATGCTGGCCGGTGCCGCGAAGCTTCGCGAGATCGCCACCGAACTGGCCGGCATCGACCACCTGATCGGCACGTTGGAGCGCTCCGGCCTCGCGCCGGCCGTGGCCCTCCCGCGGGCGGCCGCGGATGCGGATCGGCCGGGGGCGGAGCCCCTGCAACTGCCCGCGGTCACCGGCCCGGTCGCGAAGGTGATCGTCACGGCGTTGGCGAAGGCGGGCCCCCGGGGGATGTCCGGCGCCGAGGTGAACGAGGTCGTCCGGAAAGCCGGCTACCAGCTCGACGCCTCGGAGAAGTCCAAGACCAAGCTTAAGCGCGATGGGAAAATAATCCACGACCGGAAGGCGAAGATGTGGTACGCGCTCGGCCAGTTCCGGGCGCAGCCGTCTCAGGGCGAAACCGAGTAAAGTCCCGTCCCGGGACTTCGAGGGAGAGTAACAATGCCCGGCCAGATCAGACCGGTTCGCGTCCGCCGTGGGCGGTCGCGCGACCCTCCGCGACCGGCTCCGGTCGCGCCCCATGAGTCATGACAAAGGCGCACGGCCCGAGGGCCGCACGCCTTGAGATCACCTGCGTCTAACCACCAAGCCACCGCAGGTGTATCGCTCGACCGCGCCGGGAAGGGGAGTGGAATCCCCGGCCCAAGCGACGTCCGAGCCTTTTCGACCGCGACCGTGAAACTACCGCACCGACCGGATGAGGCACACGCCGAGGCCCGACACGTATGCCAGCTCCCGCGCGTGAAAGCAAGGGCCTGCGCGTGTCGCCTCCTTGGGGTGTCCCGGCCGCCTGATGCCGCCGAGCCGGGGCCGTCCGACGGACGCCCTCGACCGGGCCACCGACCTCGCGACCCCAGGAGAACGCCCTTGACCGATCAGTACGGCGGCGAGCCGCCCGCCGGCGACCGCTTCGTCGATCCCGCCTTCGACGCGTGGGACGACGACCTCGGCCTCCTTCTCGGCCACCCCACCGGCAAGTTCACGCCCGAGGCCTGGGACGACCAGGCGCCCGAGGACTAGCCCGCACGACCGGCCCCGGCCCGAGTGCCGGGGCCGCCTCGCCCAGCTTCCATCAACGCCCGCCACGGGCTTTCAGAGGACCGCCGCGGTCATGACGCAGCTCGAACTTTTTCCCGTCCAGAGCGACTCCCTCGCCCCGGCGGATCCGCCGGCCCTCTCGGAGCTGACGGAGGCGCAGCGCGCCCGCGCCGGACGGCGCCTGGCCTATGTGCAGGCCCTGGAAGGCCTGCCGGCCGGCGCGTGCGGCGCCGATGCCGTGCCGGCCGCCTTCGCGGCGGTCGGCCGTGAGGTGGACGACGTCAAGTGGCCGTCGCTGCGGCAGGTCAGGCGGTGGCAGCGGCTGCTCCGCACGAGCGGCGGGCAGGTGGCCGCGCTCGCCGACCGGCGGCGGTCCGTGCCGGCCCGGCCCCGCTGGGCCGCCTGGATCGGGTCCGTGGCCGACGAGGCCGCCGCCCAGGCCCGCCTGCGGCCGGCGCCCTCGCTCTCCCTGTTGACGCAGGCGGCGCTGCAGCGGTGCCGGGAAGAGGCCCTGGCCCGCGGGTGCGCGCCCGACCAGGTGCCGGCGCCCGGCACCCTTCGCCGGATGATCCGCGCCCGCATGCGGCCGCCGGCGCGCGGATCCGCGGCGCCCGCCCGGCAGGTCTTCCGGTTCCTGCACATGTCGAGCGGGCACCCCTTGGGCGAGGTGGTCGTCGGCGAGGAGACCCTCGACATCGCGCTGCCGGAACTCGACACGGATCGCGTCCACCTGCTGACCGCGCGGGACGCCTACAGCGGCGTGACGGTCGCGGCGAGGCTCTCCACGACGGAGCCCGACGGCGACGCCGTCCTCGGGCTCTTCGGTGCCCGGCCGGCCGCAGCCACGCCGGAGCCGCTCGGCGTCGCCCGCCTCTGCCTCGGTCTCCCGGACGCCCTCCTGCTCGACCACGCCCCCCGGTTCCGCAGCGAATCGGTCCTGCGGTCCGCGGCGGCGCTCGGGATCGAGCTGCGCTTCGGCCCGGCGGCCTCCGCGGGCGGGGCCGCGCCGGCGGCGGGCCTGGGGCAATGGCTCGCCGCGACCGGGGCCGCGGTGGCGACGGCCGACGGCCTGATGGCCGCGGTGCAGGATTGGCTCAGCCAGCACGACCTCGGCCGCTCGCGCCGGGACGGGCGGACCCCGCTGGACCGCTGGCAGGAGGGGGGGACGCGGTATCCAATCCGCCTGGGGGCGGCGGCTGCGCCCGCGCGGATGCCCGGCGCCGGGGCAGGGGCCTGATGTCCCGGACCCTGCGAAGCCGGCATGTCGGCAAGCCGAATCCGTCCCGCCGGATCGTCACCGGACGGCGGGACTGCATCACGGGCGAGATCCCCTCCGGCAAGCCGGGCATGGGCCACCGCATGGTGGCCTACGAGGGCCTCCTCGCGCGGGATTTCATCCTCCTCCTGGAGCAGGACGACGCCGTCCTGCGCTACCAGGAGGAGCCCGTCCCGTTCCGGTGGCACGACGGCGTCCGGTGGCACACCTACACGCCGGACTTCGCCGTCGAGATCGACGACGGGCGGCGCCTCTGCGTCGAGGTCAAGCCGCTGAAGCGGGTGATCAGGCTCGGCTGGGACGAGATCCGGCCCCGCTTGGCGGCGGGCGCCATCGCGGCCGGCTACCACGGCTTCGAGCTCTGGACCGAGGTCGAGATCGACGCGCTCCGGGTCGCGAACGCGGCGCTCGTCGCGAGCGAGCGAAGCTTCGTCGTCGACGAGGCGGAGCAGCACACCATCCGCGTCGTCCTGGACCGCTTCGGCGGCGAGGCCCGCGTCCGGGAGCTCCGAGCGGCCTCGGGCCTCGGGACCCGCGCCTTCCGGGCCGTCGTCGCCCTGGTCGCGCGCGGGGAAGCCGAGCTCACCGAACCCGGCCGACCGTTCGACGACCACGCCCTTGTCCGCCGTTCCCCGAGCCGGAGGTAGCCCCATGACAGGAGATCGGTCTCAGATCCGCACGCACCGCGGCGCGGTCGCGCTCGTCGACGGGATCCCCCACGCCATCGCGCGCGCCGCGGCCGGCGTCCTCTTGCGCCGGCTCGGGCCCGATCCCGTCACGCTTTTCCTGAGCGAGGCCGCGATGCTGGACCTTTGCCGCAGCGGGCGGCTGCGCGTGTCCGAGCCCGGGAGGGGGCGGCGTTGAACATGGGCGCTTGCCAGATCCGCCTGCAGGAGGGCGCCCTCGTCATCGTCGAGGGCGTCTACCACAAGGTGCTCTCGCGCGACGCGAGCGGCGTCACCCTGCGCACGCTCGGGGCGAGGCCGGTCTCGGTCACGAAGAGCCATGCCGAGCTGGCCGACCTCTACTTCGGCGAGCCGAGGCGCCTTCAACTGGTGGAGGACACGACCGCGGGCCTGCCCCAAGGCGTCCAGGACAACCTCCTCCGCACCATCGACACGTTCGATGTCCGCCAGCAGGACGCGGCGCTGATGCGCCTCGACTACATGCAGGCCTGCGACCGGTGCTTCGCCGAGCGGACCCACAAGAAGGTCCTGAAGGGCTACGCCGAGATCGCGAAGCTCGTCGCGGCGGAGCGTCGGCAACGGGTCATCGAGAACGAGGGCTCCCATCCCGACGACGTGCCGCTCGAACGGGTGAGCGGGTCCTCGCTGAAGGGTTGGTACGGGCGCTGGCGCAAGGGGGGCAGGGCCCTCGCGGCGCTGATCCCGTTGCACGACCAGAAGGGGCGGGCGGGTTTCCGCCTCGACCCGGAAGTCGAGGTGATCCTCGCCGAGCGGGTGCGCGAGGACTGGCTCATCCGGAACGGCCCCCCCCTCAGCCACGTCATCCTGTTCATCCAGGGCCGGGTCGAGCGCGAGAACAAGACGCGCGCCGTGCCCCTCGATGTGCCCGACGCCATGACCATCCGGCGCTGGGTGAAGGCGAACGTCAGTCGGTTCGACGAGATCTATCACCGCCAGGGCCCCGCGGAGGCGGAGCAGGCCTTCCGGCACGTCAAGAAGGCTCCTCAGGCGACGCGGCCGCTCGAAATCGTCGAGATCGACCACACGCCGCTCGACGTGCTGGTTCTGGAAGGCGACGGCACCCCGGCGCGGAACCGGCGTCGGAAGGACAAGCGCACCAAGCGCGTCTGGCTCACGGTCGCCATCTGTGCGGCCACCCGGATGATCGTCGGGTTCCATCTCAGCGAAGAGCGCCCCTCCTGGACCTCGGTGATGCATTGCCTGCGCATGGCGGTGCTGCCGAAGGACCTGACCCGCGTCCGCGTCGAGACGTCCTGGCCCGTGTTCGGCGTGCCGGAGGTGGTCAAGCTCGACAACGGACGGGAATTCCACTCCCGCTCGATGAAGGCGGCCGCCGGGCAGCTGCGGTTCGAGCTTCGCTACATGCCCCGGCGCAAGCCCCACCTGAAGGGCAAGGTCGAGCGGGCCCTCGGCACGATCGCGCGCGACTTCTGCGCCTACCTGCCGGGCCGGACCTTCCGGGACGTGCGCGAGCGGGGCGACTACGACAGCGTCGGGCAAGCCGCCCTGACCCTCGCCCAGCTCATCGAATTCTTCACGATCTGGGTCGTCGACATCTATCACAACCGCAAGCATGGCGGGCTGCTGGGACGCACGCCCCTGCAGCGCTGGCAGGACCTGATCGGCTACGGCACGCGCCTGCCGCCGTCGGCCGACGACCTCGACCCGCTCATCGCGCTCGTGGTCCCGAGGACCATCCAGCGGCACGGGATCACCTTCCTCGGGCTCACCTTCCAGTCGGACGAGCTGAAGGGCGTCCGCCGCAGGAAAGGCTTCCACTTCGGCGAGGAGTTCCTCGTCAAGGTCGATGCGTCCGATCTCGGCCACCTCCTCGTCCTGGTGGACGAGGAGGCCGGGTGGATCAGGGTTCCCTGCGACGACGCCTTGGCGGACGGCACCTCCCTTGCCGAGTGGCGCGACGTGGTCCGGACGGCGCGTCGCATGACGCTGGAGGGCCAGCGCGTCGCACGCGCGACCCTCGTCCGCGCGATGGAGCTGCTTCGCGCCGAATGCCGCAAGGCCGGCGTCAAGCCGCAGCGGTTGGCCAGCACCGACGTCGACTGGTTCCGCGAGCACGCGGACGACCCGATGTTCGAGGTGGCCTGGGACGTCGCTGACGAGAACGCCCACGAGGCCGAGCGGCTGCGGACCCGGCGCCCGAGGAAGGCCGCGCCGTCGGCCGCGGCCGACGGCCAGGCGGCGCCTGCGCCCCGCATCGGGCAGGGGGGCCGCAAGACCGGCGGGCGCCCGGTCCGCGCGGCGCAGGACGACTCGGTCGCCGCCGAGCCGGCACGATCACCGCCCGTCACCGCGGCGGCGACCGTGCCGGCGGCGACCATGCCGGCGGCGGCGGCCGACGACATCGGGTTCGATGCAGACGATCCCGATAACTGGACTGCCGAGTGAGGACCATCGCATGCTGCAAGCCCACGAAGCGGACATCTTCCGCCCCGACGTCACGGTCCTCGCCCCGCAGGAGGCCGTTCCCGCGCGCCGGGAGCGGTTCGCCACCCGTCTGAGCCCCCAGGATCTGGAGCGGCGCGCCTGGAAGAGACGCGTGAACACGATCCACGTGAACACGGACGTCGTCGTCAAGGCGGTCGCGCGCTTCGACCAGATGCTGGCCGACCTCGCCGACGACGTCGAGGGCCAGTGCCTTGTCGTTCCGGCTCCTTCCGGGGCCGGGAAGTCGCATCTGCTCGCCCGGCTGCAGATGCGCCCGTCCCTGGTGCCGTTCCGTGACGAGGTCGGCCCCGTGCGCCCGCTGGTGTTCATCAAGGCGCCCAGCCCCTGCACCCTGAAGACGCTGGGGCTCGCGCTGTACGTCGCCCTGACCGATCTGGAACTCAGCGCCACCCTGAAGGAGCACGACATCTGGCGCAGGGTCCGCCACCAGATGCACGCCCAACTCGTGTCGGTCGTCATGGTCGATGAATTCCACCACGCCCTCCGCGGGCGCACCGGCGACGAGCGGCGGGCCTTGGTCGAGACGCTGAAGAACCTCGTCCTCCCGGACCCGAACGACCCCCTGCGGCCGCCGGGGGCGGAGATGCGCCCCATCTCGCTCGTGCTCTCCGGCATGCCGTGGCTGAGGCGGGTGCTCAAGGAGGACTTCCAGTTGCTCCGACGCTGCATCTTCATGCCCATCAGGCCACTCGGCCACTCGGCGGCCTGTGTGAAGAAGGCGACGAAGTTCCTGGAGCTGATCGAGCCGCGGCTCGGCTTCCCGGCCCCCTCCGGCCTGTCCGAGCACGACATGGTCCAGCGCATGCTCAAGGCATCGGCGGGATACACCGGCCGGATGATGCACCTCGTCAAGAAGGCGGCCTTCCGCGCCATCCGAAGCGGCGCGCCGAGCATCAGCCAACTCGACCACCTAGCATTCGTCTTCGACGAGATCTTCGAGCTCGGCCCTCACCGGAACCCGTTCAGGGTGCCCGACATCTCGACCTGCCCGAAGCTGAAGGAGATCGAGTTCGACAAGCTCACCCGACTGATGGGAACCGCGCAAGCGGACATCGACCCGGACGACGCGTAGGAGGACGTCGGTGCGACTGACCATCATCCCGCCCGTCGTCGAGGGCGAATCCGCAGCGGCGCACCTGCTGCGCGCCTTCGACGTCAATGGCGAGCCGTGGAGCCGGGAACGCCTGAGGAGCGCCGGCCATGCCTTGAGCGACATCCTGCAGGGGCGCGCCGCCAAGCCCCTCGCGGACCGGCTCGGCCGTGACGGTGAGCCCTTCCTGCGATGGACCCCGGCGGAGGTCACCAAGCGGAGGGTCGTGATCGCCGGCGAGGAGATCCACCGGGACGACTGGACGACGAACGCGCGTCGCTGGTGCCCGCGCTGCTGGGACGACGACCTCCGCCGGCCGCGGTCCGGACGTCACGCCCATTGGAACGTTCACCGGCGCTTCTGGTGGGACGTGGCTGCCGTCCGCACCTGCCCGGTGCATCACGTCCTGCTGGCCGCGGCTTGCCCGACCTGCGGCGTGGACGTCACCTGGGAAGCCGGCTCGCTGACCCGGTGCAGGAACGGCCACCCCCTGCTGGCCTGCGAGGGCGTCGAGGTCGCGCCCGGCACGACCCTGGCGGACGCCTACGTGGTCGGCCGCCTCGGCGGCATGCCGAGGACGGAGGTCCCCATTCTCGACGGGCTGACGCTCGCAGAGGCTTGCGACGCCATGGAGCGGCTGGGCGTCGCCCGGCACGGGGGCGCCGACGGGGCCTTGTCGAAGTTTCCGGCGGAACGCCATCCCGAGGTGCTTTCGGCCGGCCTCGCCATCGCGCGGGACTGGCCGCGCGCCTTCGAGGCCCTGCTCGACGGGATGGCCGGAGCCGACCATGTCGGCCTCGGGGCCTGGGGCGCCGAACAGGTCTATGGCTACCTGTACCTGTGGGCGAAGCGACTGCCGGCGGGAGGGAGCGGTGACGCGGTGCGGGCGATCCTCTTCGCGCATCACGCGGCACGGGGTCCGGTCCACAAGACCTCGGTGGTGATCCGGCATGCCGATGTCCCCCTGGTCAGCCTCGCCGAGATCGCGGCCCAGTGCGGGCGCCGGCCGGAGTTCGTCGCCGGCTACGTCAAGGCCCTGGGTGCGTGGCCGGAACGGACCAAGCGGGGCACGCCCATCGGCATCACCCGCGAGACCGCCGCCGAGATCCGCGCGCTCCTCGACCGTGCGGTCCGCGCGGACGACCTGCCCGCCGCGCTCGGGCTGGCCAAGCGACAGGCCAGGATGCTGGTGGCCGCCCGCATCGTCCCGCCAGCCGAGATCCATCGTCGCGCCGGCATCAAGGCCGAGGTATTCGACCGGGGTGCCATCGACGCCGTGCTGGCCCGACTCCGCGGCCCAGCGCCGACCGTCGAGGCCGCTCCCGCCGGCCTCCTGCCGCTCGCGCGCGCCAGCCAGCACGGCAAGGTCGACGGCGTGCGCGGCACCTGCGCCATGATCTTGGCCGGACAGCTCCGGGTCAGGGCGGTCCTGCGGGACGCGCCCGGCCTCGCGGGGTTCCTCCTCGACCCGGAGGACATCAGGGCCGCGCGCCGGTCCCGCGGGGGCGGCGGCCTCACCCTCGCAGAGGTCGGCCGGCGCATCACGGTGCCGTCCGACGTCGTCGGCCTGATCGTCCGGCAAGGCCTGCTGACCGGGACCGCGACCGCATGCGGGGAGATCCTCGTCCCGGAGGATGCGTTGGCGGCCTTCGAGAGCGAGTACGCAACCACGGGGGCCCTCGCCAGGGACATCGGATCCGGCATTCGGTGGGTGCGGGAAGCCCTCGACCGGGCCGGCATCAAGCCGGTTTTCGCGACCGCCGGCCGTAAGGTCACGACGGTGTGGTCCCGGGAGGATGTACCGCGGGACCTCCGGCGCCGCATTCCCAGGACGCATGCGCGCCCGCTCTAACGGAGGTTGCGCCTCGGCGGCGGGATACGTGAGCGGACCGTGCGGGGCTGCCCCATCCGAGAGCCCGCGGCGGGCGCACCGGGCGCCCGGGTCCTGCGACGCGGCGGCCGCCGCCCGGGAACCCGAGAGACGCAAGAGGATGGCGGCCCAAGGCAATTTCGCAGCAGCGTGCTGCAAGATCGCGGGACCGGCCCAATACTCGCCGAAGCCCTCCCGTGCTTGAGGTCTCGTCGCGGGAAGCGTCCTGCGCCGAAGTCCGTCCCATTGTGCTCCTACAGCCGGGGAACGGGCTCGGCCCCCCAGCGCCGGCTCTCCTGCTTGTCGGCGATGGACCGATGGCCCCCAGCTTGCGCCGCGTTCAGGCTCCTCACGATGTCGGGGGCGCCGGCATGGTGTAATGACGGCGTGCCCGACCGTTCGGCCGGTCTCAGGGCACGGCATACGCTCGCGAAATCACGGCCCTTGTGGATGTTGGTGACACCGCATGTTTGACTGGCTCCGATCCCTCCTGCGCCGTCTCTGGCTTGGCCGTTCGGGCGACGCGCCTCGAACCGAACGTCCCGTTGAACCGCGGCACCGACAGGTCACGATCCGCCGCTACGGCGGTGGGGACAGGCCGCCGCCGCTGCACTGGAAGGCCTGCCACCCGTCGACGGTGAGGCGCTTCAAGGCCGAGATGACCTGCTCGCAGGGTCACGCGCTCGTGCTGAAGGACCACACGGTCACGGCGGAGGGCCGGGTCCTGCCGAGCGTCGTCTGCCAGGCTCGCGGCTGCACGTTCCACGAGTTCGTCCGCCTGGACGGTTGGGCGGCAGGCGAGCTGCGCTGAGGCGCGGCGGAGCTCAGGCGGCGAGCACGTCCTCCTCGCCGCCCAGGGTCTCTGGCCTGACCTCGCGCCCCTCGTCGTCGAACGCGTAGAGGAGGGCGATGCGGCGGCCGGTCCAGACGTACCGGTAGTGCACCGTCTGGATCGAGCGGCCGAGCACGCTTGCCCTGAGCACGGCCAGGCACGTCGCGCTTGAGCGCTCGGGAGGGTGGTAGAGAACCCCGTCGGCCTCGGAGGATACGCGGGCGCCGATCTCGCGGCACGCCTTCGCGTCGAGATCGGCCGGGACGTGGCGAAGGTCCACGAAGCGTCCCTCGGCCGGCGTCCGCAGCATGCGCATGTCGAGGCCGATGGGCGCCTCACGGGTCCGGGCGAGAAACCTCTCGCGACGCGCCACCGACACGGCGAGCGCGGTCTGGCGGTCCGCAGCCAGTTCCAGGCACGGCCTCAGGTGATCGAAGAAGCGGCTGCCCTCCGGGTTGCCGTAGGCGAAGGGCGCGTGGTTCCAGTTCTGCAGCCTCGGGGCATCGGCCGGGACCCCGGGTCGGAGCCGCGCGAGGCGGTCAATCGAGCGGAGGCGCGGGTTCGTGATGTCCTCGACCGCGACGAGGGCCTCGACCCTGCCGTCGGCCACGAGCCCGTCATAGACGGACACGGGCGGAAACCGGGACGGGATCAAGCGGAACGCGTCACCCTTCCACGTCGTCAGGGAAAAATCTTCAGCCGCCACGCTGAGCATCCAGGTAGATGCGGACCTTGTACAAGTCCGCGAATTTCCCCGAGAGCATGACGTCGAGCGCGCTCGCCCCATCGAAATACTCGTTCGGCGCCCTGATCCACTCGTCCCCACGCTCGTCTACGGTAAACAGGATGCGCAGCGCCTTCCAGATCGAGAGAAGGTGAGACACCCGCTCCGTCGTGTCCGGCGGGATGCTGCCCCCTTCCTTCTTCCACTTGAAAAACGTCGACCGCGCCGGCGAACCGAGAAGCGCGATCTGCTCGTCGGCGCTCAGGTGCCACCTGTCGGCCATCGCGAAGAACGCTTCGAGCTCCACAGGGAGCCGCGACGACCCAGCCTCGTTCCGGGCGCCGTGGGCAGAATTCGTCATCAACCCCTCCCTGGTCCAGAATCGGACTTGACGGCCGACCTAGTCCAGATACATACAGTCCCAGCCGAGACTGAAAGCGTCTTTTAGTCCAAGGCCGTCGTCCGTCAAGAGTGTGTACGGGAACGTCGGCGCGCGCCAGCAGGTGGAGACGAGGATGAAGGTTATGGATAACGCGCGGGCCCGCAGCTTCGTGTTCCCGGTGAACGGCACCCCGGTTCGCTTCGACGACGGCGAGGTCACCGGGCGTGAGGTCCTCACCAGGGCCGGCCTCTTGCCCGCGAGCGAGCACCAGCTCATCCTGGTCCGGGGCGGCCGCACCCACCTCGTGGGCACGGACGACAAGGTCGACCTCGTCGCCGAGGAAGGCGGCGCGTTTCGCGGCTTCCGCAGCGACCGCAGCTTCTCCTTCACGGTGGACGAGGTCGGCCAGGTCTGGGGTGACGGCCGGATCGAGGTCGACGAGCTCCTCGCCATCCTGCACGTCCCGGCAGGCCACGACCTCGTGCTGGAGCGCGAGGACGAGCCCGACAAGATCCTGCGGCCCGGCGGCGCGGTGTCGTTCGAGACTCGCGGCGTCGAGCACATCGTCTCGCGGCGCGCGCAACGGCCGGACTTCGTGCTGGTGACCGTGTTCACCACGAGCGGCGTTTTCCCGGCCGAGGGGGCGGTGCGGGTTCCCGCGACGACGCCGGTCGCGGACGTGCTGGTCCGCGCCGCGCGCAAGCTGGAGCTCGGCGACACCGCGACGTGGATCACGACCGTCGGCAACCGCGACATCGATCCGTCCGCCTCCTTTGCCGGGAACGGGCTCTCCGGCGAGGTCGAGATCGAGTGGGGGCCCCGCGAGGGCGGTGGGGGCGCCCGTGCTTGAGCTGCTCTCCCGGGCCGCGTTCGAGCGCGACGTGCGCCGCCTCGATTCCCGAACCGCGGCCCACCGCAACTGGACGGTCCTTCAGGCGGAGTATCCCGTGCTCGACGTGATCCTCGGGCATCCGACCGCCGCGCCCCTGAGGCTCCGTTTCACCTGCGTCGATTGGGACGACCTCCCCCCGTCGGTCGAACTGCTCGACGCCGCCGGGCAACACCTCTCGCAGGCTCCCCCCGGGGCCGGCGGCATCTTCCACCCCAGTCCCCATCCCGTGACCGGCCGCATGTTCGTCTGCATGCGCGGAACGCGCGAGTACCACACCCACTTCAGCCATGTCGGCGAGCGGTGGGACGGTTACCGCGGCCAGTCCGGCCTGGATCTGCTCGGCATCCTCGACCAGATCTGGCGCTGCTGGAAGAGGGCGGTCGGATGACAGCCGTCGCTTGCACCGCCGCCATCCTCGCGGAAACCCTCGACCGCCTCCGCGTCGGGGGGCGGCGCGGCGAGGAGCGCGCCGTGCTCTGGCTCGCGCGCTCGGCCTCGGCGGCGCCGACGCCCGTGCAGGAGGTCTACGAACCCGAGCAGGCCACCGCCGAGGACTACTTCCACCTGCCGCCCGCGAGCATGCGCGCGCTGATGGGGCACCTTCGCGCCCACCGTCTCAAGATCGTCGCCCAGGTCCATACCCATCCGGGCAGGGCGTTCCATTCCGAGGCGGACGACGCCTGGGCCATCGTCCGGCATCGCGGGGCCCTCTCCCTGGTGCTGCCGCGCTTCGCCGCGACGGCGACGCCCGGGACCTTCCTGGAGGAGGCGATGGTCTACGAGCTCTCGGACGCTGGACTGTGGGAGCATGTGCGCCGGCCGGGCGAGCGCATCCGCATCGAGGTGACGCCATGATCACGCCCGCCCAAGAGAACGCCCGGATGCTGGCCGCCATCCTCGGAAGCGACGAGGACGACGCGTCCGAGCGCCTCAACCGGGCGGTTCTGGTCACCGCTCCTCCCGGCGGCGCGGACGCCGCCTGGGCGGCGGAAGTGGCGGCCCTGCTCGCGCGGACCGTCGGCGTGGTGACCTCGCCGGCCGAGGAGGCGCAGCTCGAACTCGTCATCGGCGAGGCGGCCGCGCGGACGGACCTGCCCCGGCTGCACGCCGCCATCGACGCCGGCGGCGCCACCGTCGATGTCCGCCCCGTCGGGCGGACGGGCGGCCCGCCGCCCCATCCCCTGCTGGCCGCCGTCGCCGCATGCCCGGCGGCCGCCGCGACCCTGCGGATGCTGCTCGACGACCCGGCACTTCCGGCCGTCGCCTACCCGCTCCGGCTGGACTTCGACCAGCTCGGCGTGCCGGACGCGGCGCTCGCGACGACCGTCGATCTCTCGGACGCCGTGCTCGTCGGCGCCGGCGCCGTGGCCCACGGCTTCGTTCGCGCCCTGCGCCACCTGCGCGCCGTCGGCCGCCTCCGCATCGTCGACCCGAAAACGGTAGGCTCAGGCAATCCCAACCGCTGCCTCTACCTGGGCGACGAGGATGTCGGCCGCGACAAGGCCGTCGCGCTCGCCGAGCGCGCCGCGGCCGACTTCCCCGAGCTCGCGTTCGAACCACTCGTCCAGGACTTCTCGGCCTATTGCAAATCCGCGGGGCCGCCCGCCACGGCCATCGTCACGGTCGACAGCAGGCGCGCGCGGCGCGGGATCCAGAAGGAGCTTCCGGGCCGGGTCCTCGACGCGTCCACGACCGACGTGCGCGGCGTCGTCGTGCACTCGCACCGGCAGCCCACGCAGGATGCCTGCATGGCCTGCATCTACCGTCACGTTCCCGACGAGCACGCGCGGGAGCGCTCGATCGCGGATGGGCTGGGCGTCGACCTCGCCGCGGTCAGGGAGGGTTTCATCTCGGCCGAGGCCGCCGGGCGGATCCATCGGGCCCATCCCCAGATCGATCCCGCGGGGATCGTGGGCACGGCCTATGACAGCCTCTTCAAGCAGCTCTGCGCCGCACAGACACTGCTGACACCGGAAGGCAGGCAGGTGCTCGCCCCGTTCGCGTTCGTGTCGAGCATGGCCGGCGCCTTGCTGGTGGTCGAACTTCTGCGCTCGAACGCGGGGGCGGCGGCGACCAACTATTGGGCCGTCGATCCCTGGAAGGCCCCCATCGGGCGGCGCCGGCTGCGGCGGGCGCGCGATCCGCACTGCGAGTTCTGCTCCAAGCCCGAATCGGACGCGGCGGCCGAGCACCTCTGGGGCCGGAACGCGGCGGGGTGACCTGCCGACGCCGTGATCGCTCGGGCCCGCGGGACCGTTTTCCGGGGCGGCGCGCTCCGGGCGGCGAGGCGCCCGGAGCGTCGGGCGGCCCCTGAGCGAGGTGGTGTCGAGGCCGATCTCGGCGGCACGGCGCGAAGTGCCGCGACGCCGGCGGATGAGGCGGAAGAGCCGACGGCAGGCGGGCCCTTCGCCGGGCTCCGGGGCGGACCTCGGGGCGGGCGCCGAGCGGGGCCGGTCACGGCAGGCCGTCCGGGTCGGCCCTCCCGGGAAGGGGCGGCGCCGAAGCTGACAGGACGTCCACGCCCATCGAGCGTCGCCCGTCCGCGGGCCACGCCCAGACATGGTCCGGCAGCCGGGCTCGCTCGAAGGACAGGCTTCCCGGGAAGTCAGGACAAATTGTGTTGAGAGCGTTCCTTCGGCGAGGCCGGAAATCGGGACAAGCTTTCGCGATAGCTTGGCCCGCCGGCCCACGCCGGATCGGCCGTTCCAAGCCCCGGGCGGCGAGCCCCGCCGAGTGGGCGAGAGCGCTGGCCTGGCGATCGTAGAGCCGCCACCGTGGTGGCGAAGGCGCGGACGGGGGGCGAAGCTAAGGGCCGGGCTGATCGACCGCTACCGTCGCTTCGTCCGGCATCATCGCTCCGCCTCGCTCGGGAGCGGCGGAACGCCCACGGCATCGGACGCCACGCGCGGTCACAAGCCATGGACATCCGCGGACGTGTAACCACCGCGATCCGCGGGACGAAATCCAAAGAAAACGGCGAGACGTACGCGCCCCATCGTCGATTGCGGAGGTGAATATGAAAACGATCCTGTTTGCCGCTGCTGCGAGCGCCGCTCTTTACGCGTCGGCCCTCGCGCAAGGGGGTGCCCCGTACAATGCCAGTGGGCAACAGGCAGGGGGCCCGCGTGCGGGGATGGAGCGGCGTCTGGGAGTGTCGGTCAGCACCCCGACCGGGAGCCTTCTGCCGACACGGCGAAGGAGCGATGTTCGGAGCCGCTGCAGGCCCGATGGCAAGGGCCAATATGCCGGCGGCTACCGCGGCGAGTTGGCGCGCCGTGGATGCGCATAGCGAGGCTCGCTTGCCGAGAGGAATTCGGTCTGGTGCGCCGGGTGCATGGTCGGGCATCCGGGCGGCGACGCCGGCGCCTGACACCACCCGATGAGGTGGGTCGAGTGCGGGCATGAGCCCTTTCCGCGACGATCGCCCGATCGGCCGGTTGCGGCATCGGCACGCGCGCTCTTTCAGGGGTGAGCTGCGCGACGCTGATGTGCCAGCCGAGGTGACCCGGTTCGGCGAACGGGACGGCGTCGAGCTTCTCTCGCTGTCGAGTGCCGGGCGAGGATGGCCACGTGCACCGGCTCGTCACCTATCCAAACAGGGCGCACTCCATCGTGCGAGCGCGCCGCCATGGAGCCCGCGCAGGGCTTGATGGTCACCGCGGACCGACGGGATGCCCGCCCTTGGGAGCCGCCGCCTCGGGGCATCCCTCGGGGAAGTTGCGCGGCAATCCCTGGCCCGCAGGGACCGGGTCGGCTATCCCCTCGCGCCTCGCTGAGAGCGACGCGATGGCTTCCGATTTCCACGACTGGGACAAATCAGACGCATGGCAAACCGACCACCCGGTCATCCGGGCATTCGGCCGCCTGCGCACCACGGTCGCCATTGGGAAGCTCGCCGGCATCGCATCCCTACCCGCGAGGTTGAGCCCGCGGCAGCGGGGCGTCCTCCTGGCAGCCCTGGAGCGGTTGTACGCCGGTGGCGTCCGGCCGAGCCTGGCCGAGGACACGCGGCGAGGCCTGGGCGCGATGGCGTCGACCGGCGAAGTGACGTCGCGTGGCGTCGGCTGGCGTCAACTTGCCCCGACGCTCGGCCTCGGGGCGGGAGCGTTCGATCCGGATCGAGCCGCGGAGGAAGGGCGGCACCATCTCGTCGCACAGCTGCTCGCGATGTCGCCCAGATACTGGGCCGACCCGGTTCAGGCCATTCTGTTCACGGCCCTGCAGTACGGATTGGAAGTCGCCCTCCGTCGCGGACGCTGCAAGCCCGAGCCGCTCAAGACGGAAGCGGTGCTCCATTACATCCAAAGCGCGGTCGAGCACCGTGTGATCCCGGCCATGGACGAGGCGGGAGCCGGCCTGCCGGAAACATACACGCTCGACCTCGGCACCGCCTCCATGCAGGAGGGCCGGGATCTTCTCGCGGCGGACCTCGCGGTCGTCGCCGGCGTGCACGTCCTCGGGCGCCCGATGTACCGGATCGTCCTCTTCCAAGCCAAGAACGCGACCGCGACGGGCTTGACCGACGTCGGGAGGAACGAGGGACGGCAGCTCGACACGTTCCTCTCGACCGGGATGGGCTGGTACCTCTTCTACCCGGCCTGGGCGAGGAAGGGGGCCTTCATCACGACCGTCAGGCCGGCGACCGAGGTGTTCCACGATGTCTGGGCCCACGGTCAGGCGCCGGCCTTCGGGCAGGTCGACGCCTATGGCGGCGAGCGCTCGCCCGGGTGGGATTTCGCGTCGTTCGTCAGCATCGCCATGTCCTCCGGCCGCGACCTGTCGTTGGGGCGTCTCTTCCCGGACGCCGAGACCGCCGCCGAGGCTCTCGCGGACGACCGCAGGCAACCCTTGGCGGCCGACATCATCGCCATCGACCGGACGGGAAGGCTCGCGCTCCGCGACTTCATCGATGCGACCGCCAGCCTGGGGTACGGGGACGGACGGGTCTCGTCCTTTCCGTCCAGGCGTCATGCCGCGCACCGCCGCGACGAGGCGGGAAGTCCGGGCGACCCGTTTGCGCCCGGTTGGTGAGACCGTTCAGTCCGGCAGGCCGAAGGTCATCTCTCGGGCGAGGCAACCCGCGCGCAGCGAGGTGAGCCGGTCGCACGATTGGGCCAGCGTGCGGAGGACGTCCAGTTCCTGCGCGGGCGGCAAGAGATCGACGACCAGGCGCTCGACGTCGCGGTAGACGTCCTGCGACATCCAGGCGAGAAGGAACTCGGCCAAGCCGCGCCGCAGGGCTCGGTCGTCGCCGACGACCGCTCGGATCCGCCACTGCCACAGGCCCTTCTCCGCGTTGCCCAAATGGCGCCACACGGCGCGGGCGCCTGGGATATCCATGGGCAGGTCGGCAAGCTGGGCGTGCAAACGGACGATCATTTCCCCTGACGGAAGATCCCGTAGCGCCAAGACGAAGGCCTCCTCTCGCTCGGCGTCGGCCAACTCCGAGCGGACCGCGCGACGCCGGCGCGCGAGGTGCAGGAGGCTCAAGGCAGCGAACACCGCGCTTGCCGGCTCCGAGCCCTCCAAGGCGCGGACACCCGAGACGATTGCCGCTATGAAGGCCTCTGGATCGTCGTCGAAGAGCGGTTCGAGCCGAACGAGACGCCGGATGTCGTTGGCTTTCCAGGCGCGTGCGCCGGCGATGGCCCGCAGCCATTCCGCAGCGGCTGGCATGCCGCCAACCCTGTCCCGCAGGTCGGCACGGCCCTCAAGCTTCCCGAGCAGCGTTGGGAGCCACCTCTCGTCGGACAGAACGTCCCGGAAGGCGGCGAGGTAGTCTCCCGGGGGCGGTGCGCAGCGCTCGAAGAGGCGGGCTACCCCCCGTTCGATCGCGGGAGCAAGGATTTCCGCTTGAGCGAGGACGGCGGCGTCGAACGCGGTTCGGTCGCCTTCGACCATGGAACGCAGGCTGTGGAGCGCAAAGGCGTCGTCCCTGAAATCGAAGATGAGGTCGCTGACCGGCGCGGTCACGCCGAAGGCCAGCGCCGCCGTACCGTCCCCGCAGACCCGGAGCGGCGCGCCGTTCAGGAACGACAACAGGCGCCCGGGTTCGCCGCGCGCGCATCGAAAGCCTTGGGCGACGAACGCGGCGGCCTTCCCTCGAAGGTATGAGGATACTGGGTCGGAGGGCGCCCAGTGGCGTTGGATCTCCTCCAGGCACCGGATTGCCCGACCGCATCCTTCTTCCAGCGGCCAGGCGCCGTGCTCGATCGCCAGGATCGACAGCAGCGTGAACAAGGCGTGCTCGCGCTGCGTCAGCGGCGGTGTTCCGAACCGGTCGAACATGCCGATCCGGTCCCTCTCGCTCGGGACGTTGTCGCGTATCCAACGGTCGAAATCCTCTGCGACATCCGCCTCACGGAGCGGTTCGGGCAGCGCAAGGCGGGCAAGCCTCTTGATCGGGTGCGGGTCACCGTCGGTCGTCAGGTCAAGAGGTTGTACGCGCACGTGCTGTCTTCCTCTGCGGCTCCGGCCGTCGCGAATCCGCCACGTCGGCATTGTCCTTGCAGCCTTGCCGAAAGCAAAGTGGGGCGGACCGATAGGGCGGGCCCGCGAGAGCCATTGGGATGGCAGCTTCACCCGAAGTCGATCCCGCCCGCCGGTCGATTCTGGCCCCAGTTCCGGTTCCCGCCCCCGCAGGCGCAGGCACGACGGCCTTTTCGGGTTCGTGAAGCGGGGTCAGTCACGGCTCCTGTCCCGACCGAGCGCGGCCGACAGATCGCTTCCGCGCCTGGCTCCTGGGCTCGCGGACGCTCGTGGAGGCGCGTTCGACCCAGCGCATCCCGTCCGTCACCGGAGGCGGGCCAGACGGGGGCTGCCAGAGGCGTTCGGAAGGCCCCGTTCACGCCCTCCGTGCAGCCGCGACGCGCTGGCCTGATCGCGACAAACCCCACGAAGTTCAGCCTTCTCTGGCAATCGAGACAAACTTTGTTGAGAGCGCGCCTTCAGCGCACGCCAAAATCAGGACAGGCTTTCTAGAGAATTTATCCCGCCGGAGGGTGGGGGGCACGCCCGGCTTCTCCGATCATTCTTGCGCGGCCCCCATCCCGGCGGTTGGGTTGCTCAACCAGGCCGGCGAAGTGCGAACGAATTGTCATGGGGCCGCGTCCCGGACGACGTCGCGGAGCCTGCGGTCCCGCCGCGGATGCGCGACAAGGTTCGACGTTGTGGTTGAAGCCGACCCAGCTCGTCGGGAGATGTCGAGGCCCCGATCGATCCGGCGCAGCGAGCAAGTTCGGGCCGTGGCGGTGTCGAAACCGGTCGCCCTGGGTGCCGCAATCCGTCCCTGGCGTCCCCTTGCACTCAGATGGCCTTACGCTGGCGTGAGTGCAGCCTCATGGGAGCCCGCCAACTCCCCAAGCTCCGCCCCTCATCGGAGCGCAGGAGAGCCCTACGTTGTGCTATCGTGCCGAACGCATGAGCGCGCGACTAGGAGGGCTGCAGAGGCCGATTGTCATCAAAGTCAAAGTTCTTTGAGAGCAGCAGCACGCAAGGGCAATGTTCTAAGAGAGTCGAGTTAAATTCGATTGAGGAGGTCCCTCGGGCGCCCCCCGAAATCAGGACAAACTTCGTTGAGGAATTACATCCTCTGTAATTTCTCAGTAGATCTTGACCCTACGAACGAGTAACTTGTCCTGATTTACTGAGAAGCCTGTCCCTCGCGACTGTTCGGCTTTCGCAATGCGGTCGCGAGGCCATTGATTCAGAGATGTTCGCCACTGTCAATCGATGGCTCGGCTTGCGTAGTTCAGTTCTCGCCCACACCGTGAGAGCCGGGCGGCGTTTCAGGGCGGCCAATCGACTGTGAGGAAGCCATAGCGCGTGTCGCCGCCGACGCGTTTGGTGAAGGTCGTCACAGCACCGAGGGGCTCGATGTCGGCCGGCGGGTCCGTATTTTCCAGCACGATGACCTGACCGATGGCTGCGATCCCGGCAAGGTGCGCAGAGAAGCGCTTGTTGAGGCTGGTCGTCTTGATCGCGAGTTCGTCGTCGGCCAAGTCCCCATGCTTCTCGTCCATCGGCTCGCGGTAAGTCAGCAGGGGCGTGTCCAACACGACGAATCCGGGGTGCGGCAACTTCTTGTCGTGGCAGTACAGCATGAGGGCCACGTTGAAGGCGGCGTGCAGCACCCGGCGCTCCTTCCATCTGTTAGCCAACGCGTATCGGAGGGTAATCCGGCCGGGGAGGGCGGAGCGGCCATAGAGGATCCCGTGCGTCACCCGAGTGGTGCCGCGGGCGCGCCGTGAGCAGGATCGATCAGGAATGGCAGCGTCGGTCTGCCGAGGACATCCCACCACGGTGCCGCGGCGACCCGACGGTGGAGCGCGTATGGCGAGCGGTCCGCCGCGGCTGCGGACGGGCTTGACGCCGGCTGCCGCCGCAGTGATGACGCGCTCCCCCCGACCGCCCAGCCCGAACATGTCCCCTCCTCGTACGGCGCAGTTCGCGCATCCGCATCCCCGCGCCCGAGCGACCGCTCCGGCCCCCATCCGCCGGAGGCCCACATGCAGAGCCTGACCCGAGCGGCCTGGCTGGCCAAGATCGAACAGGTCTCGGCGGCCCTCGGCATCGACGGCGACGACCCGGCCACGTGGCGGCAGGCGCTCGTGCGCGCCTGGACGTTGCTGCCGCTCGCGCCGGTGACTGTCCAAGGCGCCTACGGGACCCTGCCGGAGGCCGACATCGTGGCCGCGGGCGACGCGGCCTACGCCATCGGCGGCGTGGCGCCGGGTGCCCTGGACCTGAGCGGGTGCGGGAGCGACGCGGAACGGCTGACCGGATTGGGCGGCTGGCTTCGCGCCGCCGAGCGGAAGATCGCCGAGATGGATACCGGGCGGCCGGTCCGGGACCCGAACGAGGATTGGCACCACGAGGCCGACGGGGAGGGCTTTTTCCTTGTCCCGGTGCCGCGCAGCGCATGGCGGCCCGCCTACTTGCCCGGCGCCTTGCCGCGGCCGTTCACCCGGCGGGCCCTGCTGCGTTTCCGCATCATCCCGGAGGTCATCAGGGGCCTGCCGGTGCACTTCACCGTTCACCCCCGTGTGGGGCTTGAGGACGCTGCCATGTCTTTCGGGGCGTCCCTGTTCGCGGACTTCGACGTGCTCCCGGAGGACGAGGCCGACGAGCGGCACTTCCTGGCGCGCGAGGCGGTCGGGCCGACGCCGGAGATCGTGAGGGCCGACATCGTCGAAGCCGCGCGCAGCGGGTGCTTCGCCCACGTCTTCCCGGAACTGACGCTGATGCCGGAGAAGCGGGAGGTCGTGCCGGCGACGCTCGCCGCGGCCGCGTGGAACCGCGCCGGGGAGGCCGTGCCGGGTCCCGACCTCGTCGTCGCCGGCACGTGGCACGAGCGCTACGGGGAGGACGCCTGGAATGAGGCGGTCGTCTACGGCGCCGCCGGAGAGGAGCTCCTGCGGTTCCGCAAGCTCTTCCCGTACCGCGACGAGAAGGGGCGCCACGAACGGATCGAGCTGGGCGAGGTGCTGGAGATCCTGGTGACCCGGCGCGGGCTGTACGGGTTCGGCGTGTGCCTCGACTTCTGCCAGAAGGCGACGCCTGTCCTGACGGAGCTGGACGTGGATTGGATGATCATACCTTCGTGCGGCGACTGGCGGACCATGCGGGATCACCTGAGCGCCGCCCATCAGCTCCAGGTCAGCTTCGACACCAGGAGCTTCGTGGTCCAGCAGGTCTATCCGAAGCGGGACGACGGGGGTCTGGGCTTCGTCCTGGCGGCCCCGGAGCGCGTCGTCGAGCGTACCGAAGCCGAGCTCGTCGTTTCACAATCTTTCAGCGTCTATCCGATCCTGACGTAGACGCCGCGTTGACTTGTGCGTTGCAAGCTCCAATGTGAAACTTCGTGAAAGATCGGAGATGCCCATGCGCGGTGACCTCAGGCAGCGAAGGCTGGAGGAGATCACCCTCGGCGAGATCGGCCCGTCGGACGCCTTCGCGCTGGTGAGGGAGCTTCTCGCCGAGGACGCGCCGAAGTTCGCCCGGGGCGTCTACCTGGCGCTCCAGGAGGTGGTCTGGCGCCTAGTCTCGGATCGGACGCCCGGCTCCGAGACGGCTCAGTGGCTCGACGTCTGCGGCCGTGCGAGCGTGTTGCTGCGCCGGGGCGGGGCGGAAGCCGTCGCCCACCAAGTGACGGCGCTCGGCGACCTGGTGGGGCGCACGGCCCGGTTCCTGGAGGCGCAGCCGGTCGACGAGGTTCTCGGGCGCCGCCACGTCGCGGAGGTGCTGCGGTTGCTGGCCGGGAACGTAGGGCCGACGAGCCGGGCGGCGGTCCTGGAGGCGACGGGGCTCGGTCAATCGAACCTGTCCCGCATGCTCACGATGCTGGAGGGGCATGGGCTGGTCCGTCGCGACAGGTCGGGACGGGAGGCCGAGCTGTACCTGACGGAAGCCGGCAAGGCGGCCGTGGCGAAGCTGGCGGGGAGGGCCTGCGACGTGCGGCCCGAGGCCCTCTGGAAGGCCCGCGGCATCGGGATCTGCGTCCTGACCGACGACGGGATCCTGTCGGCCGCCAATCCCGGGTTCGAGGAGGCCATCGGCACGCCGGCCGAGGTGGCGACCGCTTCGGTGTCGCGCGGGTCCGGTCCGGTGGACGTACGGACCGCCGAGAGGAGTTGGGCCCGTCGCGTCGAGTTCGGGGAAGTCCAGGGCGGGACGGCGTCCGTGTGGGTCGACGTCAGCGACCTCCACTTGGCGCTCGCCGAGGCGGAGATGCGGATCTCGGCCGGCGAGGCGAAGGTGGCCGGGCTGCGGGAGACGCTCGCCAAGGCGGAGGCTGCGGCCGCCGCGGCGGAGAAGCGCCTGCGACGCCAGCAACTCTCGGTCGAGGTCGTCCGGGAGCGTGCGGTCGGCCGCTTGGGCAGCATGGCCAGGCTCGTCCACGCGGGGGCTTGGGGAAAGGCCCGGGTCGCGCATCGGGCCGAGGACAGGCCATATCGGCAGATCGTGGCGATCAAGGAGGCGCTCGACAACCTCCTGGACGTGCGGATGCTGTCGCCGCGGTATCACGTCCTCGGTCACCTGGACGGTCGCGCCATCTTCGAGGACGTGGTCAAGTCGACCTATGCCCTGACGAACGCGAAGGTCGCGGTGGAGTATCCGGAGTGGCTGCGCACCGAGAAGGCCGACTACGTGGCGCTGGTCGAGCCGCTCAGCCATTTCCTGCTGACCACATGTGGGGCGGTGGAGTTGAGCATCGATCGGGATGACCGGAACGTCGTGGTCCACGGGGTCGGTCATCCGTCCCGGGAGTGCCAAGGGTCGCGGTCGGGAGCGTTCACGCCGATCGACGCGGCGGCGATGGATGCCTTCGCGGAGACCTGGGCCCAGCCGGGGATCGAGGTCCGGGTCACCGGCCTTCATTCGCACGACCGGGGCGTGGAATTCCGGATGAGCGTGCCGCGCGGGGTGGAGCACGCCCGGGAGGCGTCGGATTAGGGCCCGCGGGCATGGTCGTTGTACCCGTGCCGGCAAGCCTGGTCCCGGTCCTAGGGGCGCATGCCGCCCCCGCGGGCCCAACCCGACCTCGTCATGGTTCGACGTGGTAAGTTGGATGACGACGTTGGCCCAGGAGATGTTCGGGCAGGGGGACGGGCGTTGGTTCTACACCGGCCTGGAATTCGGCGGCGGCGACATCCCTTCGACCTACTATCCGGGTAACCGACCCTTCCATATGGGTATCCACCAATCGGTCGGGGACGGCAGGTATGGTCACCCGGAACGAGGCCCGGGCGGCGCGACGTATCGGGGGTGAGGGATGCACAACCCGGCGGGCTGGATGAGACGGCCTCCGTCCGCCCTGTCCGATAAGGAGCTCGGGAGGGGGCCATTCAGCGACATCGCCAAGCCGCTCGGCAGGTGGAAGGCTGATGCGAACTACCACGCCGTCATCGGGCGGGCTGACCTGACGGAGGCGTTCGAGAGCCGCCTCGCCGCGTTCGGGCGGGACATCCTGGAGAACCGGGCTTATATCCTGGGACGACACCCGGGGAGTCCCGATAATGGTCGCCTCCGAGCCGCCCGGAGAGATCCAAGCGGCTCGTCCATCTGCTCCCGTCGCTCGCAGCCGCCTAGGGCCGTTCGAGATCCGGTAAGGCCCCGGGGTTCCGGTTGCCCGGTCAGGGCAGGGGCTCGGATGCTTCGGGATCCGAGCATCGCGAGATGACGCCGATCCCGGGTGCGCCCGCTTTCGAAGCGCGACGGGTCCCGGTCCGCCCGGGACGAATGCGGTCCCCGGCATCCCTCCCCATCTTGCCGGGGCGCGGGACCACCACCGCGTCGTGGACCATCTCAAGCTTACGAAGGCCCTCGATCAGCTTCGGGTGCTCCTCCGTGCGGAACGAGTCGTCCCAAACGAACGGGATCAGCACGCGCCATTTCGGGTCCACGCGATAGAGCGCCGCGTCGGCCGCGATCTCCTCGACGATCTTGGCGAACGATACGCCCGAACGGACGAACTTCACCTCGATGACAAGGCCCAGGCTCGGTACGGTCAGGTCCATCCGAGGGTTCTTGTGCCCGACCGGCGGCGTGTACTCCTCCGCGTTGAGGTCCGGGAAAAGCGGGGCCAGAATCGCCCAGAGCATGTTCTGGACGTGGTACTCGTTCTCGATGTCCCAACGAACAAGCCGCGACCTGGGCGTGCGCGGTCGCTCCTCGCACGTCCAAAGCCGCAACGACCGCTCGACGCCCCGCAGCACCCGCAGGACGTCCCCTGGTTCGAGGCGCCCGATGCGGGCCGGCATGTTGGTCGCGCACAGGGCGTCGAAGGCCCGGAGGCACAGCGCCGCCTGCGCCGGGCCGGCCATTGCGGGCTCGTAGCGCAACGCGTTGCGCCAAGCGGGCCCTCGGCATTCCGGGTCAGCCGGAACGATGCCGAGGTCGGCGAGCGCGACCCTCGCTTCAGGCAGCATCGTCGCGAGGTCGCGCCGCGCGGGCGCTTCGAGGTTGTGTGCCGCCGCGACCATCAGGGAACGGTTGAACTCCGAAAGCCCGGCGGCCGCGGCGCCGCGCACCACCAGCGCGCCGAGCCACGCGGCATCCCGGCGGTCGAGCAGGCGGTGCACGCCCAGCGCGAGGCCGAGGCCGGACAGGCCGTCGGCCTCAAGGGTCGGCGGCAGATGCGGCCTGAACCAGCTTCGCGCCACGAGCCACGCGACCCCTTCGCGGAACGCCTCGCGGTATGTCCCGGCAAGGCTTGGATCGGTCGCGGCGTAGCCGAGGATCGCCACGTGCCCGGCGGAGCGCCCGCCGGGCAACCCAAGGGCCGTCGCCGCAGCCGCGGCGAGATCCCCCAGCGGATCCGCGTCTCCGAGGACCCAGGCGCGAAAGGCCCGGACGAGGGGGGACGCGTCCTCTTCACGGGAGGCGGCGGCGAGGCCGGCTCGGACGTCGGCGACACCGGGCCCGTCGCTCAAAGAAACCACGGCTTCCTCATGATGCGACCGCCTTCGGCGGCATCCGTGTCCCAACCCGGCGTCCGCTCCAGGCCTGACAGCTGCTTGGCGACCTCGTCGGCGTAAATGAGTGGGATGGGCAGGCCGGAGGGCCCGAAGGTCCGCCAGGAATGGAACGCGAAATCCGACGCCTGACGCACGAGGACCGCCATGTCGCGATACGTCGAGCTGTCGTGCAGGCGCAGAAGCACGGGACCGGGCAGGCCGTGCGCGGCCGCCTTCACCTCCTTGCGCCCCGTCAGCGAGAGGAGCCACTCCCTCTCGCTCAACCGCACCGCCTGCCCCCGCTCCGGCGCGAACGCTCCCTTGCCGTCGGGCCAGGCGCGGTCGAACATCGTGAACGGATGATCCTCGACGACGTGCAGGAACGCGAAGCTGACGTTCGTCGCGCCGATCCCGGCGACCGCCGTCTCGACGGCCTGAACCGTCTCCCGGCTGAGCTGCGTGAACGCGTGGAAGACGAGCCTGACCGCGTCGCCGGGACGCCAAGCCTCCTCCCGACCGATGCGCCCGATGGCGTCGACGATGCTCTCGCTCAAAGCGGCCGGGTAGGCCTCGAACGGAACCGCCGCGGTCCGGGCGTCCAGCAAGTAGTGGCCTTGGCTGGAGAAGACCGTCGCGATGCCGACGAACCGCTCGCCGGCTCCGCGACGGCCTTCCTTGAGCGTGTGCGACCCGAGCCCGACGACGAGTTCATGGTCGGTCGGCGAGCGCGCGACCAGCAGCCAGGGAGCGCCGCCGAGCTTGGCGTATGTCGCCAGGCTCATGTTGGCCAACGCGTTCGCGTACCCGAACGCGTCGAGGCCCAGCATCTCGGTCGAGAGCGCCTGGACCGGCACGTCCCGCTTGAGAAACGTCGCCTTGCTCATCCAGTACGGGCTATCCGCGTGCGGCCGTTCCTGCAGGGCCCGCTCCACCTGCACCATGGCGAGGTCCAATGGCTCGTCGCGCGCCGCCGCATCCCTCAGGGCGGCCCGCGCGGCTTCGGCATAGGCCGGGCCGCCGCGACCGGCGGCCTCGAAGTAACGGACCTCGGGCTCGTCGAGCCTGAAACGGCCGAGAAGCCCGCGGCCGTGGGGAACGAGACCCGTGTCGCTCGCGATGTCGGGCCTGCCGTGCAGGAAATCCCGGATCGCCGCGGCGACCTCGTCACGACGACCGGCCTCGTGAAGGACAGCGATGCGCGGCCTCTTCGGCTCGAACGTCTGCCGGTCGAACGGCCCGATGCGGTCGAGGCTCTGCTGTTTCCAGCTGTTCGAGGTCTCGGGCGAATGGACAGGGTCGAACGACAGCTTCGGCCGCCAGACGGCCTCGGCGGGCGGGAAGGCGCCTGCGTCGACGGCCTGATCGATCAGCTCCTCCAGGCGGAGTGGAACGCCGTCGGCCAGGTTCATCGACCGATTCCCGAGCTGGTTGAGCACCCCATGCACGATCTCGATGGTCCGCCTGCCGCCATGCCACTCCGCCTCGGCCTTCTGGACCGCCTTGAACGCCCGCTCGGAACGCCCTTGCGTGATGACCTCGACCACCTTGTTGAAGTTGGCGCGCGTGGGTTCGAGGAAGACCTCCTCGCTCGACACGACGGACGGGCCTGCCCCATGATCGTCCAGCGTCAGCGTATCCTGCCCGACCTCGACGACGCGGCCCGCGTAGGCGAGCCGCCGCGATACCTTCGGGTCGGGATCCTCGCGCCAGGACGAGACCGCCACACCGGTCAGCGGCACGCCGAGTTCGAGGAGGGTCCGACACGACGCGTCGATGATCGTGCGCAGCCGCTTGGAGCAGGTGAGGACGACGAAGGCATCGCCCCGGGGCGGTCGCAGGATGCGCGTGTCGAATTCCAGGACCAGCCGCTTCTTCAGCCAATCGGGTAGGCCGATGTCGTCCGCGAGTACGTTCTCCCTCTTGCCGGCGACGGTGGGCGGTCTCCTGCGGATCAGGAGGTCAGCCTCCGGAGAGGCCGCGAGCAAACGGAAGACCGCCTCTCGGGTCAAAGCCGACACGAGCCGCAGGTGCTCGGCCGCGGGCAGTTCCGTCCTGTCCGTCGGGAGGTGCGCCCCGGCGGTGAGGGGCACGACCGCCATGTCCGTCTCGTCGTGCCGCGTCGCGAACACGTCGTTCTCCGACCGGTCGAGGTAGGCGTGGAGCAGCGCACGGTCGAACGGGACCACCGAGGCCGGGATCGTTCCCGGAGGCGTCAGGACGCGGATTGCGTTCAGGGCGAGCTGCGGGCGGACCCTTTCGCCGGGACGGAAAGCCATGCCGCACTATACCCGGCGGTCGCGTCCAGACGAGCCGCAACCGTCCTGCCGCGCGGCCGTCCACACCCTATGCGGTCAAAATCCCGGAGCGGTCAAAACCAAGGAACCCGTACGCCGACCTTCGACACGTCGCGCGAGCGTTGAGAGAAAGCCCTCCGGCCTTGGCGGATCTCGGATAAGCCCAACCCAATATCCGGAGCGGCGACCGCGTCATCGATCAACCGGCAGGTCGGCACGTGCCGGACCACGGCCCCCGACCGCACCGCCAGGTCCCGCAGCCGCCGTGAATACGCCGAGAGGAAAGTCCAAGTTTCGGCCCGCCCCCCGGTCGTCATCGCCACGGGGGCGTCGAAAATCGCTCGCTAGGGCAACGGCACCGGTATGGCGTCGGGGTCGTGCGGGCGTCACATCCTGGAATGCGAAGACTAGCCCCGTGGCGACAATGACCCGGCCTTGGGGGCCTGAGCAGCCGCTTCGGACATCACCGGCCGGTATCGCTCAGACGATTTGGCCAGCGCGTTTCGGAGCGCCTCGGTTAGTTCAGCTGCCGTTGCCGGTGAGGGCGAGCGCGTCGTGAGGCTGAACCTTCCAGATAGGGTCCCCGTCGCCGACCACGCCGCGCAGGGTCTCGTCGAGGACATCGACGTCGGGTAGGCGGTTGACCAACACGATGGTCGAAGACCGCATCGGATTGCCGTCCTGTCCGACCACACGCGCCATCGCCTCCCGCACGGATTGTCGCCGCTGCCATCGGGCCGACTGATCCCTTGGCGGACGCAGGTCTATCGGCACGTGCAGGTAACGGCATGACAGGTCTTCGAACAGTCGGAAGACCGACGGTCTGCTCAACCCGGGAAGATCGAAGTACGGGTAGAGCCGGGCATCGACCACCAGCGCGTGCGGGCTCATGAAAACGGCACGCTTGAACGTCACGCCGTGGACCTCGGCCATGGGCAGGCACGAAACCCGGCGAACGGGGCGATGGTCGAAGAGCGAGAGCTGCCGCACCGGCGTCGACGACCCCGGAAAACCCTCGCTCTCCCAGGATGTTGTCTCGACGAGGCGGAGGAGTGGTTTGCTCACGCTTGCAGCGCTCCCAGGCCCGATTCGAGATCCAGATAATGTACCCGCAGCACCTCCGAGTGACCACCCCAAACCGGCTCGCCGACCCGGTAATCCCCGGTCAGCTTGTCCTTGTAGTCACGGTCCTTCAGGAACGCGCGGGCGTACATCCTCGGTGCGACCCCGACGAACGGATGGAACAGGACCTTCGCGTTGGCCGTGGAGGCTGGAACACCGGGCCGTGCGGGGACGACAGTTCCCGAACCCTGCACGCCCGAGGGCGGTTCCCAGCCGTCCACAGCCGTCGTGATGGCGTCGCAATGGAGGCTGATCGCCCGGCTCTTGGGATAGGGCTCGATGTACTGCACCTCATCGATCCCGGCGGCGACGATATGCCGGGCGCAGTAATGGCAGGGGAAGGTGCTGACATAGAGACGGCATCCCCTCGGCGAGGTGCCGGTCCGGGCGGCGGTCAGGATCGCGTCCATCTCCGCATGGACCGCCCGGCTGAACTCGATCAGCCCGCCGATCTTCGTGCGCCGAAGCTCGGCCACCGCCCGCACTTTCTCCTTCCCCTCGGCCAGGGCCGGGTACTTGTCGATGAGTTCGCCGATGATCTCGTTCTGCTCGCGGTTGCTGCTGCAGAACTTGTCCGGCCGGAACGCGCAGCGATGGTCGGAGGCCTCCCCGTCGAGATCGGTCCCGTAAAGCCCTCCGCCCGCCCTGGGCACGTCGTTGGTGCCGGTCGCGACGATGTTTCCCTTCGCGTCCACGAGCGCCGCCCCGACCTGCCGCGACAGGCAAGCGCTCCTCAGTTGCGCCGAATGGGCCTGATGCATCGCCGTCTCGGCGACGTTCGGCCGGATGACCTCCGACGCCGTGAGGATCCGCACCAGGCGCCGCAGCGGCTCGTTCATCCCGGTGTTCTTCGGATCGTCGCCGGCATCCTTCGAATTGTCGACGAAGAAATCCGCCTCGTGAAAGGTATCGACGACGTGCTGGCCGTGGCTCTCCGGCGCATCGCCGTCCCGGTCCATGAAGGCCGTGACCGCCCGGCGCGTTTCCTGACGGCCCCTGTCGTTGAAGTCGAACAGCTCCCGGGTCAGTCGGCCATGGCGGGCATCGTCGTCGCATACGACACCGACGAGCGTGAAGGCGTCCTGGTAGATCCTGCGGAGGAGATGCGCCTCCGCAGGATGGCGCAGGGAGTCGATGATGTAGGCACGAGGCTTCCCGTCGATCTCGCCCTCCGGCCTGCCGCTCGCCTCCGCGCGGAGGGCGCGGATGCGCGCGACGACCGCGCGGGCGACCGCGGCATTGTCGTCGAAGGCCAGCCGCATCGCGTCGCCCAGATCCTGCATGTGCACGACGCCGGCGAGCGTCTTGCGACCGCCAACCGGGCCGAGGTCGCGGCCGTTGTTCCTGGCCCAGGCCTTGATCTCTGCGCTCGCCTTGACGATGCGGACCTCGTATCCGCCGTCCCCGACCGACTGCGTTTCAAGGAATTCCTTGACGATCTGAGCGGCTCGGCCTGCCCCGGAACCTCCCGGTCCGACGACCGCGATGAAGAGCTCGTTCGCGCGAAAGCTCCGAAGCAGGCTCTGGCTCGTCTCGCCCGGGCGCGGGCCGGCCGCGGTTGGCAAACGTCCGGCTGTCGCTGCATCGGCCATTGGGGGTCGACTCTCGGAATGCCGTGGTCACGGTCGCACTGATCGAACGCCGCGGAGATGACACGGCGGCCCTGGGCTGTGAAGTGGCCATCCCAGGTTGTCTCCGCTGCCCTCTCCGTCCGACGACATGTTCTGCCCTCCACGGCCAACCGGTCATACGCTGAAGTGCGAACGTGAAGCGTGGAGCCGACCTCATTGGACCGGTCACGCGGGCGGGTGATGCGATCCTTGGCCGTCGTGCGCTCCGGCGGAAAGGTGTCGGGTCATGGCGACGCCTGTGCGTCGACGCCCGGATGCTGACCCGCGCGCTGCGGCAGCAGGACGATCAGGGCGACGATGAAGGCCGCGATGACCGCCGAGGCGAGGGGCCGGCTCAGGTTCAAGCCGCCGTCGCTGACCGGCTTGTCGAGGAAGTCGCCGACCGTGGCCCCGAGCGGTCGGGTCAGGATGAACGCCGCCCAGAAAAGCGTGACCCGTGAAACGGAGGTCCGGTAGTACAGGAGGATGACCACCGCGAGCGCCGCCCCGAAGACGAGGGCGCCGCCCTCGTAGCCGAGGCCGCCGGTGTCGGCGAGCCAGTCGCCGAGCGCGGTGCCCAACGTCTGCGAGAAGGTGATCGCCCCCCAATAGAACGCCTCGACCCGGGGGGTCGAGACCGTGTCCACCGACACGGTGCCCTCGGTCGCGTACCAGAGCCCGAGCACGGCCGCGAGGCAGGCGAGGAGCAGGGTCGACCCGCCGGTGTACCCGATGCCGAGCGAGCGGTCGGCGAAGTCCGCCATCGTCGTGCCAAAAGTGGTCGAGGCGACGATCGTGGACCAGTACAGGACCGGGTGGAACCGCTTCGACATGATCTGGGCGACCACGAGCCCGACCAGCAGCACGGCGAACAGGGCGGTGCCGGCCAGGTAACCCCAATTGAGGGTCATGGTGACGGTGTCGCCGCCGGTCTCGCCGAGCGTGGTGGCCAGGATCTTGACGACCCAGAATCCCAGCGTGACCTCGGGTACCTTGCTTAGGGCGCGTTCGTGACGGTCGTCCATCGGACCTGCTCCTTGTTCGAGGGGAAACCTCACGGCGCGTCGGCGCAGGCCGCCCTGCGACCGGCACGCTGCGGGATGAGGAGGACGAGCCCGGCCATGACGAGCGCGAGGAGCCCGGAGATCGTGATGTCGTCGATGCCCAGGCCGCCGGAAGCGACCGGCTTGTCGAGCGAGTTGGCGAGGGTGGCGCCGAGCGGCCGCGTCAGGACGAACGCCGTCCAGAACAGCATCGGCCTGGAAACGCGCGTTCGCAGATGGAGGGCCGTGACCCCGGCGAGCGCGACGAGGATGAGGAGGGCGCTCCCGCTGTACCCGAGCCCGCTGCTGTCGGCCATCCAGTCGCCCAGCGCGGTGCCGAGCGTTTGGGAGAACATGACGGTGGCCCAGTAGAAACCCTCGGCCCGCGGGGATCGCACCGTCTCGACGGCGACCGTGCCGAGCGCGCGCTTCCACAGGATCAGGGTCGCAGCGACCGATCCGAGTAGCACCAGGGACCCGCCCGCGTAGCCGATGCCGAGGGACCGGTCGCAGAAGTCGGCGAGGGTCGTGCCGGCGAGCGTGGTCGCGGTGACCACGGACCAGTACAGGAGTGGATGGAAGCGGTCCGCCCGGACCTGGGCGGCGAGCAGCACCGCCAGGGCGGATCCGAAGATCGCCGTGCCGGCGAGATAGCCGAGGCCAAGCGTCAACGTGACGGCGTTGCCGCCCACCTCGCCCAGGGTCGTGGCCACGATCTTGATGGCCCAAAACCCGGCGGTGGCTTCGGGCACCTTGGCGGGTTCGATGTGTCCGGGTCGCTCGGTCGGTTGCATCGGGCTGCCGTGGGAAAGCGAGGGCCGGCTCAGGCGGTGTGGGTCTGGTCGATGATGGCGAGCAGGTCGTCGACCGCGCGACGGCAGGCGGCCGGATCGGGATTCGACGCCCGCAGCGCGTCGAGGGCGCGGTCGATGGCCTTGTCCACGACGTGCCAGTCGGCGGCGTCTCGCGGCTTCAGGCCGGCCTCGGACGCGTCCCAGGACAATTCCAGGTCCTTGATGCGCGCCTTGGCGGCGGCGAGGTCGCCCCGGTCGGCCATCGCCTTCACGTCGACGACGATGGTCCGGAACTTGGAGAGGTCGCCGAGCTTCGACGCCGCCATCGCGGTAGGCGTCGCTCCGACGGCGGCGTCCTGCATCGCCAGCAGGCCCAGGGGGGCGGCCGTGACGCCGATGACCGTCGCGGCGATGGCGGCGAGGAGGATGTTTCGCATGGTCGTTGAGTCCGTGTCGTGCGGCGTTGGAAGGACTGGAGGATGGGGATGCGCGAGGCGGCGGAGGGTCAGGCCCGCCGATGTCCGGTCGGCTCGCCCGGGCGTCCGGAGACAAGGCTCAGGGACGTCACCAGGGCGGCGATGATGGCGAAGAAGACGAGGCTGGTGGAGGCCGTGCCGAAGCCGAAGCCGCCGTATTCCCGTGCCTGCGACAGCAGATCGCCCAGCGATGCGCCGAGGGGGCGCGTGACGATGTAGGCGAGCCAGAAGGTAGTCACCGGGTTCGCGCCCAGGCGCCGGGCGAGGGCGAGGGCGGCCAGGATCGTGCCGAAGATGACGACGCCGAGATTGAAGCCGAGCCCCAGCGCCTCCGTGGCCAGGTCGCCCGCGGCCGTGCCGAGCGCGAAGGTCAGGAGGATGGCGAGCCAGTAGAACGCCTCGCGGCGCCGCGTCACGATGGCGTGGATCGAGAGCGTCCGCTCGGTCGCGTACCAGAGCGCGTACACGGCGGCGAGGGCGGCCGCGAACACGCCGGTGCTGACGAAGAGGCTCACGCCGAGCTTGTCGGTCAGGATGTCGGTGACCTGCGTGCCGACCACGCTGACGAGGACGACGGTCGACCAATAGGTCCATGGCACATAGCGCCGCTCCCGCACCTGCAGGGCGAGGACGGCCGCGAGTAGGCCGGCCGTGAGGGCGGTGGTGGCCGCGGCACCCAGGCCGACGTTCACCGCGAGGTAATCCGCGCCGGTCTCGCCGACGGTCGTGGAGAGTATTTTGATGACCCAGAAGGCCGCGGTGACCTCCGGTACCTTGTTCAAGACCTGGCGCTGGATCTCGCTCATCCCCGTCTCCCGTCCGTCATGGTCGGAGCCGGTGATAGCGAGCCAGAATGAGGGCAGAATGAGCTTCGTCCGAAGGAGCCGCGGGCTCCGCCTCAAGTCGGCAGTCTGACCGTTGCGACGGTCCCGCAGCCGTCCCGCCGGTTCTCGACCGTCAGGCCGAGATCGTTGCGCTCCGCGATGCGGCGGGCGATGGCGAGCCCGAGCCCCGTGCCTTCGACGTCCGGTGGCGCGGCCCGGAAAAAGCGGTCGAACAGGCGGTCCTCGCTTCCCGGCGGCAGCCCACAGCCGGTGTCCCGAACCGTGACGACGCACGCACCGTCCCGGTTCAGCAGACGGACGTCGACCTGCCCTCCCGACGGCGTGTAGCGCAGGGCGTTGTCGACCAGGTTGGCGAACAGGACGCGGACCTCATCCTCCGACGCGTGAAGCGTGGCGGGTGTCTCGATATGCACGCCCAGGTCGATGTCCTTGCGCCGGGCGAGCACGACGTGGTCGGCGACGCAGTCGAGCAGGAGTTGGCCGAGGGCGACGCATGCAGGACGGGCCTCGCCACCGTCGTCGAGCCGGGCGAGACGGAGCAGTTGATCCACCAGCCGGTTCGCCCTCCGGAGGCCGTCCGCCAGCGCCATACGCCGCGCGTCGCCCCCGCCACTGGCAGGGCCGCCGAGGGAGTCGAGTTGGATCTGCATCGCGGCAAGCGGCGTACGCAGTTCGTGCGCCGCGTCGGCGACGAACCGCTTCTGGGCGGCCAGAGCGGTCTGCAGGCGCAGGATGAGCCCGTTCATGGCCTCGACGAGGGGCGCCACCTCCGTCGGCACGCCGCGCGTCGGCAAGGGGCCTTGGGCGGCGGCGCCGCGCCCGGCGAGGTCATGCACCAAGCCGTCGAGCCGCCCGAGCGCCCGGTTCATCGCCCAGCCGACGACGATCCACGACAGCGGGACGAGGAGCAGCAGGGGGGCCACGGCGCCGAGCGCCGCGTTGCGTGCGAACTCGGCCCTCACGACGTCGCGCTGGGCGACCCGGACCGTCGTGGTGCCGTTGGCGGTCGTGTAGGTGCGCCAGAGCTCGCCGCCCATGACGACGTTCGCGTATCCCGTGCGGCCGGGATGGCGGACGTCGACGCCGCGGTCGTCGCGCAGGACCTGCCCGTCCTTCCAGATGGTGACGGCGAGTTGGTCCTCCGGGTCCTGGTCGGCGGCGGGCGGCGCGTCCGCATCCGGGAGGCCGGGACCGGCGTTGAGGGCGACCTGCCGCAACTGCCCATCGAGGAAATCGGCCGCCTCGATCCGCGCGAGGCTATAGGCCGCGACCATCGCGGCCAAGCCGATACCGGCGAGCAGGGCGGTCATCCAGCCGAGCGTCGTGCGGCGCAGGGAGGCGGCCCTCATGGCTTGGGCACCATCCAGCCTGCGCCGCGGACGTTGAGGATGACGCCCTTGCCGACCTTGCGGCGGACCGTGAGGATGAGGGCGTCCACCGCGTTGCTCTCGACCTCCTCGCCCCACCCGTAGATGCGTTCCTCGATCTGCGCCCGAGAGAGAATGCGCCCCGGTCGCTCCATGAGCGCGTGAATGAGGGCGTATTCGCGCGCCGACAGGACCGCGACGGTTCCGGCGTGGGATAGCACATGGCTCTCCGTGTCGAGTTCTGTCTCGGCGGCCACGAGCCGCCCGGTCGCCCGACCGGCGCGGCGCCGCAGGATCGCCCGCATCCGGGCGAGCAGCTCGCGCATCTCGAACGGCTTGACCAGGTAGTCGTCGGCCCCGAGGTCGAGGCCGACGACGCGGCTGTCGAGTCCGTCCCGCGCTGTGATGATGAGCACCGACGTGTCGTTGCCCGCCGTCCGCGCGGACCTGAGAACCTGCAGGCCGTCGGCGCCCGGCAGTCCGAGGTCCAGGAGGGCCAGGGCATGGCCGCCGACCCGCAGCGCCGTTTCGGCCGTGGGTCCGTCGCGCACCCAGTCGACGGAATAGCCTTCCGCGGCAAGGCCGTGCGACAGCCCTTCGCCGATCATGCGGTCGTCCTCAATCAGCAGCACGCGCATCGGTCGCTTCGTTCGTGTCGGAACCTTCGCGGCGGCGTGCATGCCGTCACCGCTCGGTTAGCCGCGACGGGTGCGGATCCCCGCCATGGACCGGTCCAGCCTGCAGCTCGACATCATCGACGGCAAGACCGCTCAACGGGCGACCGAAGGACCATCGCGGGCTGGGCCCGAGGTAGCGGTGCGCGGGCGCACAGGGGGCCGGCACCGCCGATACGCCTTTCGCCCCGCGCCGTCCCCGATCAGGGGGGCGGCGCTGGGCGACCCGGAATCGCATTACTGGAGATGCCCGCGCCGTGAATGCGGCGCAGACGATCTTTTTCGGATGGTTTCACCTCTGGCCCAACCTGATCGCCTTTGCCAGCGTCGACCGACGTTTCGAATACTGCGGCGCCACCATGGGATAGTCATCAGGCAAGCCGTAGCGTTCCCGGTACGAGCGGGGGGTCAATCCATGGCTCGCCAAATGCCGCTTGAGGATCGCGTAGGACTTGCCGTTGATGAAGCTGATGAGCGCATCCGGCGTGATCGAACTTCTCACCTCCGCCGGCGAGCGTTTCGGCGGCCGTTCGAACGCCGTTCCGACGGGCCTCGACAAGCCCGTCAAGGCCGAATGGACGGATGCGATAAGGCGAGGCAACTCACGGGGTGGGGCGGCATTGTTTCGCACATAGGCGCAAACTATGCTGGTTGTGAAATACGTGCGCGCTTCGGTGTCTGTGAGATGAAATCTTGGCATCTTGCGCATTCCCGACAGTGGAAGATCTGTTAATCTGTATTTCTGCTTGCGATGAGCCTGGCAGGAACTATGATTGGGGGTTAGTTTTATTTTGCACCATTTTGCTGCATAAACCTGCAGCTAGCTCGTCCCTCGATGCTGCCTCCATCTTCGGCTGAGATACGGTCGAGCAGGCTATGGGATGATTGACTTGGACCTGTGGTGGCGGTCGAGACGTCATTGCCAAGAAAGCCGTGCGACCGAGGCTCGCGAACGTGACGGCGCCGTCCCGGGCGAGACGGTCCAGCGCCGCTGACTGGGGCGAGAACAGTCTGCGAGCCGGCCGCCACTGACATCACGGCAGGAATGGCAGGTCGCTGCGAAAGGAGTAGGTGATCCCGAGCCCGGCCGTGAATTGGTCGACGGCTCCGAGACGCTGCGTGATCGTGCTGGCAGCCGCGTCCCCGACGAGGCGGTCGTAGCGCCCATATAGCGTCGTTCGCCATGCGTCCGACCAGTCATAGGCGACGGCCGAACTCAAGCCGACGGTCTGCAGCCCTCCGGAGGCCGCGTAAGGTGCGAAGAACCCCGTGCGCGCCGACGCGGCCGGGCTGACCCCGAACTGCAATTGTGCCAGGGCGGCGTCCAGCAGGCCCAGCCGAGGACCGATGGAGAGTGTGAACCGCCCGGTTCGTTCGAACAGGTCCGCGGAGAGATCGAGGGCGAAGCCGTCCCGTCCCCGCAGGCCGTGGCGCAACTCGGCGCGCGTCCGCAACCGGTCCGGCAGCAGCCAATAGTCGACGAAGATGCCGGCCTCGATGGCCCAGGGGTCGTGATCGAGGCCGGCGAAGCGGCGGTCGACACCCGCATCGCGACCCTGGCGCGGGCTCGCGACAGGCCCGAGCTTGAGACGCGACGTATCAAGGACCGTGAAGCTCAAGCCGTCGTCAGGCGAATCGAGGGCGAAGGGCTCGTCGGGACGACGGATGCCGAGCGTCGGGTATGCGAATGGCCCGTCGCGTTCCGCGCCGAGATACCTCGGCCCGTATAGGGAGAACACGCCGAGGGAGACGATGCGCGATTGTGCGCCGGCCGGCGGGAGCGCGTAGCTGCTTCCCGCGTCCGCGGCCGAGACGGGTCGGCTCAGGAACGCGCCGACGAGGCAGAACGCGGCCAGACGCCGCTGGCCGCACCGCGGCGGGAGGGCAGGCCGATCCATTACCAGCAGACCGCCTCGGTGATCCAGTTCTTGGACTTGCACGGGGTTCCGGGTTGTCCGCCCCAAAGACCCAACTGCGTGCCCCTGCATACCTGGCCGGATTCGATGTCCAACTCCTGGCCCGACAGGAAGCCCTGCTCATTGCAGAGCCGGAGTGCGGCGGCCGCGCAGTCGGCACTTCGCCCGGGCGCGGGGATCGGGCAGGACCGCCGCCCGCGGATGACGGTAGGCGTCAGGTCCAAGTCGGGCATGTCTGCGACCGCCTGTGCGGTGTCCGACAAACGGCGGGCGACCGATCCGGTGAAGGCTTCCCATTCGGCGGCCAAGCCATCCAACAGGCTAGCTGGCGATGAGCCGCCGGCTCCGGCGGTTCCCGCCAGAGCAGCTTGGATGCCGAAGGCCAACACGGCCGTTCCGACAAGTCGGCCCCGCCGACGGTAGCCGGGCGGGGACCTCATCGCCCCTGCGCCGGGCGGACCGAATGCGTCCTGGACGCGAACTCGGACGCCTGCGTCGCGCCGCGGGAGAAGGTCCGCGAGGTCCAGTCGGCCTTGCCGGGAAGGCCGGGCGTCCGGTCGCCGTGGCCGATGCGGATGTGACCGCCGTCTGCGCGGAGTGCTGCCGTGATGGCCCCTAGGCACAGGCTCAGCATGAACGCTGCGGTGGATTGGCCGCGGGCCGGCACGGGAAGCGTGCAGGCTCGGTCGGCGTGTCTGGTCCCGGAAGGCGCAACCATCGGCGGGCAAGGTCCTTTCCCGCTCATGCGGCGCGCCCGATCAAAGCGCAGCGGACCTTGGGAGGCTGTGACCGCAAGTATACGGATTTGTATAGTCGGTGACCTGGCGCAGCGGGCACAGGTGCGTCGACCCTCAGGGGGACCGGCTCTAGGTTGCGGTCGAAAAGCCGGCGATTCGCCCCTACGTGCCGAGCCCGGTCCAACATCCCGTATGCCGCTGGGAGCCGAGACGATGAAGGTCCTGGTGATCGAGGACGACGGCGAGATGGCTCGCTTCATCAGCCGCGGCCTGAGGGAGCAGGGGCACGTCGTCGATCAGGCTAATAGCGGTCGGGACGGCCTCTTCCATGCCGCGGGCGGAACCTACGACGTGCTGATCGTCGACCGGATGTTGCCGGGGCTCGACGGGCTGGGCCTCGTCAAGACCCTGCGGGCCGCCGAGGTGCAGACGCCGGTCCTGTTCCTCACGACGATGGCGGGGATCGGGGACCGGGTCGCAGGCCTCGAAGCGGGAGGCGACGATTACCTCGTCAAGCCCTTCGCCTTCGTCGAGTTGCTCGCCCGCGTCCACGCGCTCGGTCGGCGGCGCCCGGTGGTGCAGGCCGACACGGTCCTTCGGGCGGCCAACCTGGAGATGGACCTGATCTCCCGAAAGGTCCGACGTGGGGGTCGGGAGATCGACCTGCAACCCCGGGAGTTTCGGCTCCTGGAGTACCTGCTTCGCAACGCTGGCCGGGTGGTGACCAGGACCATGTTGCTGGAGCAAGTCTGGGAGTTCCACTTCGATCCCAGGACCAACATCGTGGAGACCCACATCAGCCGCCTTCGCTCGAAGGTCGACAAGGGCTTCGAGCCCGAGCTGATCGAGACCGTGCGCGGGACCGGGTATTTGCTACGTGCCACGTTTGCCTAGAGCCGCGCGCAGCGCCGGCTTCCGCTTCGCCCTCCTCCATACGCTCGTCTTCGTCGCCCTGGTGGCCGTCATCGGCCTCACGGCCGAAGCCCTCGTCACCCACGCGCTGAAGCGGCAGGCGCGCGCGCGCATCGAGAGCGAGGCGGCTGAACTCTTCACGCAGTATCGTGAGCGCGGGCCGGAGCACCTCCGCAAGCTCGTCTCCGCGCGGTTCGCCATGCGCGAGAACCGCCTGCACTACGCTATCTTGGGGCGCGACGGACAAGTCGCCACGGGCGACCCAGTCCTGGCTCAGGCATCCCGAGACGAGGCCGGGCCCGGCGGCAGCGTGGTTCATGAGATCGGGCGCAAGCCCTACGACACCATGCTCGCGGCGGTCCGACCGCTCTCGGACGGCAGCCTGCTCGTCGCGGCCATCGACCTCGACAGCGTCGAGGACGTCGAGGACGTCGTCTCCGGTGCCTTCTACGTCGTGCTGGCGATGTCGCTCGCGCTCGGCCTCGGGACCGGCCTGCTGCTCTCCCGGACGCTCCTGAACCGCCTGGATGCGGTCACGCGCACGGCCGAGGCCATCAACGCCGGCGACCTGTCGCGCCGGATCGCCCGAACCGGATCGGGCGACGATTTCGACCGCCTGTCGGCGACGCTCAACCTCATGCTCGACCGGATCTGCGCGCTGATGGAGAGCGTGCGCCAAGTTTCGAACGACGTCGCGCACGACTTGCGGACACCACTGGCACGCCTACGCCAGACCCTTGAGGATGCCCGTCGGCATAGCGGGACGATGGCGGATTACGACGCGGCCGTGGCCAAGGCGATGGTCGAGGCGGACGGTCTGCTCGCAACCTTCTCGGCCCTTCTCCGGATCGCCCAGATCGAGGCCGGCGCCCGACGCTCGGCCTTCCAGGCGGTCGACCTGACCGACACCATCCAAACCGTCTGCGAGGCCTACGCACCGACCATCGAGGACGGCGGTCGCCCCTTCGCGGTCGCCCTGGCCCCTGGCATCACGGTCGAGGGCGACCGTGAATTGCTGACGCAGCTCTTCGCCAACCTGCTGGAGAACGCGATTGGGCACACGCCGGCGGGAACGGGCATTCGGGTCGAACTGGAACGGAGCGACGACGGTCGATTCGGCCACGCAAGCGTGTCCGACGCCGGTCCGGGCATTCCCACCCCGGAGCGCGAGAAGGTGTTCCGCCGCTTCTACCGGCTGGAACAAAGCCGGACCACGCCCGGAAACGGGCTTGGTCTCAGCATGGCGGCGGCCATCGCAGACCTTCACCAGACGCGCATGTCCCTGTCGGACAATCGGCCTGGGCTGCGCGTCGGACTGGATTTTCGGCTCGGGGGATGACCCCTGACCATCGTTCGGGACTGGCACTCGTCCCGAATCACCGTGGCCGGCTCCAAGCCTCCGGATCGCATGGGATCACGACGGTCGGCTCGAACCATGCGAACGGTGGCCCCGCCCTCTTCCGGGTCGTAGGGACGTCCGGATCGAAACTCATCCCGCCTCGGCGGTTCGGCCACTTTGGGTTACGGCCGGGCCTGAGCCTTGGATCGGGACGACGAAGAACGGCGGCTGGCCGTCTCGCCGCAGGCTGACGCTTCGGCAAAGGGATCCCGTCGTCTTCGTGTCGGCCGATGCGCAGCCTTAGTCCCAACCCGTGAGCTCATGGACGACCGTTCCGGCTCGGGCGCCGGGTTCGATCTCGCTGTCGCGAAGCAACTGATAGGCCCGCGGCCGGGCCGGCCCGCCTCGGAGCAACCTCCGAACGCCTCGAACGCGTTCATCATGGGCGCACCACCATCGGGAACTTGCTGGCCAGGCTGAGGCAGAGCGCGTCCCGATTGCGAACGGCCTCCATCCGGTCGTACTCCGACGCGCCGGCGTACATCTGGCGAGCGCCCTCCCGGGAACCGACCGCCTCGAAGCAACGCCTCGCGCGCTCGACGATGGCGGGGTTGTAGGCGGAGTAGCCGCAGATCGCCGACGCGCGCCGGAGCAGCCCATGCATCCGCAGGAAGTCCGAGCACGCGAAGGGAGCAGCGGCCGCTGCGGGTGCAGGGACGCCACAGGCGACGACCAAGGCCAGGGCGAGTGGGTACGATGCCGCCCTCCTAGGCATCGGACCCGACCCGGCGCTTGGCGTTTGGCGGATGGACGTCACGCTGCGAACCGCGGCCTCCGATGGGCAGCCGCAGCCTGGAGACGTAGGGGTAGACGGCCGGAAGCACGACGAGCGTGAGGAGCGTCGCCGTAATCAGGCCGCCGATCACCACGGTGGCGAGCGGACGCTGCACCTCGGCGCCGGCGCTGGTCGAGAGCGCCATCGGCAGGAAGCCCAACGTCGCGACGAGGGCGGTCGTCAACACCGGGCGCAGCCGCATCTCCGCGGCCTCGGTCGCCGCCTGGACCGCGTCGAGGCCCTTGCGCTCCAGGTCCCTGATGTAGCTCGTCAGCACGACGCCGTTCAGCACGGCGATGCCGAAGGTGGCGATGAAGCCGATGGCGGCCGAAACCGAGAACGGCAGTCCGCGCAGGTATAGCGCCAGAATCCCGCCGGTGGCCGCCACCGGCACGTTGAGGAAGATCAGCCCGGCGAGGCGGATGTCGCCGAACATCACCACGAGCAGCACCAGGATCGCGGCCATGGCGGCCGGCACCACCACGGAAAGCCGGCCCGTCGCCTCCTGCAGGTTCTGGAACTGTCCGCTCCACTGGAGGGCGTAGCGCGGCGGCAGGCTGACCTGCGCCTTCACCGTCGCCTGCGCCTCCGACACGAAGCTCTGCACGTCGCGCCCGCGCACGTTGGCCTGGACCGAGATCCGCCGCTGCAGGCGCTCGCGGCTGATCTGGGCCGGACCGGTGGCGACGTCGACCGACGCGACGAGGGAGAGCGGGACGAGGGCCTTGCCGTTGCGTCCGACCGGCAGCGCGCGGATGCGTTCGACGTCGCTGCGGTCGGCGGCAGCGAGCCGCACCACGATCTCGGTGATGGCGTTGTCGTCGCGGTAGACCATGCCTGCAGGGCGGCCGCCGATGGCCTCGACGGTGTCGAGGACGTCGCTGACGTTGATGCCGTAGCGGGCGGCCGCCGCACGGTCGACCTGGATCGACAGGGCCGGCATCCCGGCCTGCGCCTCGGCCTTCACGTCCGCCGCGCCCGGCACGTCCGAGACGGCGCGCACGATGGCGTCGGCCTTCTCCTTCAGCACGGCGAGGTCGTCGCCGTACAGGCTGATCGCCACGTCGCCGCGCACGCCCTCCAGCAGATCGTCCATGCGCATCTGGATCGGCTGCGAGAAGGAGTAGGCCACCCCCGGCACCTCCTCGCGCAGGCGCTTGTCGAAGGCGGCCACGAGTCCGTCCTGCGTCTCCGCCGTCGTCCAGGTCGAGCGATCCGCGAGCGTGATGAAGCTGTCGGTCGATTCCACTCCCATCGGGTCGGTGGGGATCTCGGCGCTGCCGGTTAGCGAGACGACCCGCTTGACCTCGGGAAAGGATTCCAGGACCGTCTCGATCCGGTGGACGGCCTTGAGCGAGGCGTCGAGGTTGATCCCGGGCAGCTTCTCCGAGGTGACGACCACCGACCCCTCCGAGAGCTTGGGCAGGAACTCGCCGCCGAGCCGGGTGGCGATGAGGCAACTGCCCGCGAACAGGGCGATGGTGAGGAGCGCCGTGGCACCCGCCCGGCGCTCGGCGAGCCGCAGCACCGGCGTGTAGAGCGCCCGAACCCCGTGGACGAGGCGCGTCTCGCGCTCGCCGACGCCGCGGCCCGCAAGCGCGAGGGCCGCGAGCGCGGGCATCAGGGTCATGGTCAGGACCAGCGACCCGGCGAGCGCCAGGATGACGGTCAAAGCCATCGGCCGGAACATCTTGCCCGCCACCCCTTCGAGCGCCAGCACCGGCAGGTAGACGAGGATGATGATCGCCACCGCGAACAGGATGGGCCTGGCGACCTCGGCGGTGGCGTCGCGGATGACGTCGAGGGCCGGTCGCCCGGGGTGCTCGCCACGGGCGCGCAGCACGTTCTCGACCATCACCACGGCGCCGTCGACGATGAGGCCGAAATCGATGGCGCCGAGGCTCATGAGGTTGCCCGAGAGACCGATGAGCCGCATGCCGGCGAAGGCCATCAGCATGGAGAGCGGGATCGCGACCGCGACGACGAGGCCGGCGCGCAGGTTGCCGAGCAGGAGGAGGAGCACCATGACGACCAGCACCGCACCCTCCAGCAGGTTGTGCTCGACCGTGCGGATCGTGCGCTCCACCAGGGCCGAGCGGTCGTAGTAGGGTACGACCTCGATGCCGGGCGGCAATTGTGGGCGCAGGTCCCCGATGGCGGCCTTGACCCGCTCCACGACGGCGCTCGCGTTCTCGCCCTGCTGCATCATGGCGATGCCGACGACGGTCTCGCCAGCCGCGTCGTGGCTCACCGCGCCGAGGCGGACCTTCGGCGCCTCCACCACCTCGCCCAAGGTGCCGACGGTGACGGGCAGGCCACCCGCGTTCGTGGCCACCACGATGTTGGCGATGTCCGCGGGTCCCTTCGCCAGGCCGAGGCCGCGGATCACCTCCTGCTGGTCGTTGTGCTCGATGTAGGCGCCGCCACGAGCCATGTTGTTCTCGGCGAGCGCCGCGTAGACTTGGCCGAGTGTCACCCCGTAGCGATGCAGCGCCTCGGCGGAGACCCGGGCCTCGTAGGTCGGCAACTGGCCGCCGTAGATGTTCACGTCCGCGACGCCGGGCGTCAGCTTCAGCCGTGGTGCGATAGTCCATTGCAGGATGCGCTTCAGCTCCATCGGCGAATAGGCCGGCCCGCGCAGCTCGAACTGGTAGATCTCGCCCAGCCCGGTCGCCATCGGCCCCATCTGCGGCTCGCCGACGCCGGCCGGCATCATTGCCTTGGCCTGGGGCAGGCGCTGGAAGACCTGGACCCGCGCCTCCGTGACGGCCATGCCGTCCTCGAAGGTGACGTAGACCGCCGAGACGCCGAAGCGGGAGACCGAGCGGATGCCGGTGAGGCCCGGAGCGCCCGCCATCGCGCTCTCCACGGGGAAGCTGACGAGGCGCTCCACCTCCTGCGGGCCGAGGCCGGGCGAGAGCGTCAGGATCATCACCTGCTTGGGCGAGATGTCGGGCACCGCGTCGATGGATAACCCTTCGAGGTTGACTATGCCGCCAGCGGTCCCAGCGAGCGCGACCACGAGGACGAGCCAACGACGGCGGATCAGGAGGGCGAACCAAGCCTTCATCGGGTCAATCCGTCGAGCCGAGCAGCGCGCGCAGCAGGACGGCCTTGAGGCCGAAGCTGCCATCGGTGACCACCGTCTCGCCGGCCGCCACGCCTTCCGTGACCTCGACCCAGTCGGACCGCTGCACCCCGAGCTTCAGCACGCGCTTCTCGAAACGGTTCTCCGCCGCGCGCACGAAAGCGACGGGGCCGCCCTCGGTCTGCTGCACGGCGGTGGCCGGGACGGTCACGCCCTCCCGTCCGAGGTCGGCGGCGATCTCGACCCAGACGAACATGTTGGCGCGGAGGTATCCGCCCGGGTTGGCGATCTCGATGCGCGCCGGGGCGGTGTTGCTGGCGGGATCGAGCGCGGCGTTCACCGAGCGCACGCGGCCCTCGAAGGCGGGGTGGTCCGGCACCGGCGCCCGGACCTCGGCCACGTCCCCCGCTTCCACCCTGCCGATGTCGCGCCCGTAGAGGTTGGCAAGGACGAGGATGCGAGAGGGATCGGCCACCGTGAACGCGTCGCGGTTGCTATCGACAACCTCGCCAAGCGTGATGTTCGCGCTCGTCACGACGCCGTCGATTGGCGAGACGATGGCGCTGGTGCCGACATGTGCGCCGGGCTCGGGCGCGAGGCGCTCGTACTGCGCCGTGTAGAGTTCGACCTTGGCCTGGGCGGAGAGCGTGGACGCGTGCGCCTTGGCAAGGTCGACTTGGCGCCGGTCGACGTCGGCCTGGGCAACGCCCGAGACCTTGAGGAGGTCCTGGCCGCGCTTCAGGTTCGTCTCGGCGACCTTCTCCGTCGCTTGCGCCTCAACAAGGCTCGCCTTCGCTTCGGCGAGGCCGTTGCGGGCGTCGAGCACGCCGGCGGCGTCGAGGGTCGCGAGCGTCTGCCCGGCGCGCACGGGATCGCCCGGTTGGACCGCCAGACTAAGAACGCGCCCTTGCGTACGCGGCTTGAGGCGGGTGACGCGCCGCTCGTCGAAGGTGACCGTGCCGGGTGACCGGACCGGCAGGACGATCCTGCGGGTCTGCGCTTTCGCGAAGGCCAGATCCAGGCGCTTCTGCCCGGCCCCGTCGAGCACCACGAGGTTCGGATTCGCCTGTGGCGGCGCGTCGGCCCGTTCCGCCCGCTTGGCCTGACCGGAGAAAGGGACTTCGACGCCGAGCCAGGTGAGCGCAGGTCCGACATAGGCTTCCGCGGCCCCGCGTTGCCACCAGCCCGCGGAGGCGAGCGCGACCGCCGCGACCAGCAGAACCCAGCCTCGGGCCGGCGGCTTTCCCATCGGACCCTGTGTCGAAGGGTCCGGCTCGGACCGGGCCCTCGCGTCGAACGGGTCGGAGACGGGGTCACCTTCGCCGGCGAGGCGTGAAACTGTCTCGACGGTCAAGAGCACGCCCGCGTTCGTCCCGCTAGATTAGAGCCGTTCCAACACCTACGTTGAAGGGTGCCCGGCGCCACTAAATTCGCGTTCATTCTGACGTTTCGCCGGGACGGCGGCGGCGCGTTGCGGCATTGGATCGTGTGTTGGCTGCAAGGGCGTTCGAGGCAGGCTTAAGGACGTGGCGAGGCTGCTGCTGATCGAGGACGATGCCGAGACGGCGCGCGAGGTGCATGGCGACCTACGCGGGCGCGGCCACGTCGTCGGCTGGGCATCGACCGGCCCGGAAGGCGCGGCCTACGCCCGCGACGAGGCTTGGGACGCGATCATCCTCGACCGCATGCTGCCCGGGCTCGATGGGCTGAGCGTGCTGCAGGACCTGAGGCGCTCAGGGAACCGGACGCCGGCCCTTGTTCTCAGCACGCTCGGCGACGTCGACGAGCGCATCCGCGGCTTGCGGGCGGGTGGCGACGACTACCTTGCCAAGCCCTTCGTGCTCGCGGAGCTCGCGGCCCGCATCGAGGCGCTGCTGCGCCGTCCCGTCGACGCCCGCGAGACGATCCTGCGGGTCGGTAGTCTGGAGATCGACCTGATCGGCGGCACGGGCCGGCGTGGCGCCCGCGACCTCGACCTGTTGCCGCGCGAGCTCAAGCTCCTCGAATACCTGATGCGGCGTCCGCGACAGGTCGTGACCCGGACGCTGTTGTTCGAGGAAGTCTGGAACTATCGGTTCACGCCGAAGTCGAACCTCATCGACGTCCATCTCGGCCGTCTGCGCCGCAAGCTGGAGGCGGAGGGCGAGCCGCCCCTGATCCACAACGTGCGCGGCATCGGCTTCACCCTTGCGCCCGATGACTGACCTACTGCGCTCCACAACGTTCCGGTGGGCGCTGGGCATCGCGATCTGGTCCGTCCTGCTCGTGCTGACGACGTTCTCCTTCGTGTACTGGCAGACGGCCGCCTATCTTCGGGAGGAGCTGGCCGAGACGCTCCGGCTGGAGGTCCGGGCGGCAGCGGCGGATCCGGCCGCGACCGCGATGCGCGTGGAGACCTGGATTGCCATGGACCTGCACGCCACGCATTTCGGCGGACTTTTCGGATCCGAGGGCGAACGTCGCTCCGGCAATCTCGGCGCCGTACCCGACGGCTTGGCGCGCGACGGTGACGCCTACCGGGTCAGCGCCAACGTCGACATCGCGGGCCGCGCAATGCGGGACGAGATCTGGGCGGCCGCGCTCGCGCTCCCTGACGGAAGGACGGTGGTCATCGCACACGACACCGACGAGATCGACCGGGTGCAAGCCACCACCCTGCGCGCGCTCGGCCTCGGCCTGATGCCGACGCTCGCGCTCTCGGGTCTTGGAGGACTGCTGCTCGCGGGCCGGGCGCGAAGGCGCCTGGCGGCGACGGAGGCCGCGGTGGCCCAGGTGATGCGCGGAGACCTGCGCAAGCGTCTGCCGGTCGGCGGCGGGAACGACGAGTTCGACAGGCTGGCTGGCAACGTCAACCGGATGCTCGATGAGATCGAGCGCCTGCTGGGCGAGGTCAGCAGCGTGAGCGACGCGGTCGCGCACGACTTACGAACGCCGCTGACCAGGCTGCGGGCGAGGCTGGAGCGGACCCGTGAGCAAGCCAGCAGCGTCGCGGAGTTCCGCGAGGCGGTGGATCAGGGCCTTGCCTGGATCGACCAGACGCTCGCGATGGTGACGGCCGTGCTACGTATCGGCGAGATCGAGCACGGTCGGCGCTTCGCGGGCTTCGCGCCGGTCGACCTCGCCGAGGTCGTTCGCGAGGCGGCAGAATTCTTCGAGCCGGTCGCCGAGGAAAAAACCGTTTCCCTCGATGTCGCGGTCGAGGCGGGAATCCCGCCAGTCGAGGGCGACCGCGACCTTCTCTTCGAGACCGTGTCGAACCTCGTCGACAACGCCGTGAAGTTCACACCGCCCGGCGGCCGCGTCCGGATCGGCCTGGCGCGTGAGGAGGGGGGCGTCGTCATCCTCGTCGAGGACACCGGGCCCGGCATCCCTCCGGCCGAGCGCGATCAGGTGTTCCAACGCTTCTATCGGGCGGAGCGCGCTCGCCGGACGCCGGGCAACGGACTGGGGCTCGGCCTCGTCGCCGCGATTGCAAAGCTGCACGGGTTCACGGTGGATCTGCGGGCTTCGCCCGGTGGCGGTGCCCGCTTCGCAGTCCAATGCCATCAGGGAGAGGCAAATGGGCGGGAATGGGCGCGCGGCTTCGTTGGCCGCCCCCTGCCCGCACCCGATGGTGTGCCGGGTCCGCGAGCCGGCATCCGACCGTAAACTCGATGTCATGCCGGAACGTGGGGTTAGTGGTTTAGCCTTTTTCGGGCTTTGCAGGCCTATGTTTTTCGCGGTCCTGCGCAGCATTCGTGTCAAATAAATCGAAGCGACACCGATGACCCGCCCAACCCGCGCGCTTGCGGTCGCGTTTGTACTCGCCACGACCGCGCTTACACCGGTGCTCGCCCGATTCCGGCCGCCGGCCGCCGAACACGTCGGCCGACACGGCGGTCGCTCCAGAGCCTACGACGATGCGGATCCTCTCGTGCGGGGAGGTCGGAGCTACGGAGGTAGTGATGCCGAGCGCCCGCCCCGGTCCCAAAATGAGATACATCCGATGATCGAGTTGATCTGGAAAGCCGGGCTTGCCAGTCGAGGCCGCCCAAGTCTTCCGTCTCCCGGTCGCTCGGAACCTTCCGGATCCTGGCATCCGGCGCGGCAAAGTGGCCGGAACCGCCGGCGCCATCGGCCTGGCCACGACGTGGCACGCGCCACCGTGCGGCGCCAACTCCTCGCCGATGTCGGCGGCGGCCCCACGCGGCGTGGTGGACAACAGCGCCGGCAGGCCACGCGGATCGCGGCAGGACCGACAAGTGATAGCCGACCCAGTGATGTGGTTTTGGACACCGAAGTTCCGCATCAGTGAAACCTAGAGTAGATCTGGGGCCGCTCTCGAAAGAGGGGGGCCCTGCCTTTTCAAGGTTGCCGGCGACCGAATCAGTGGAGGTTCGCAGCCCGAATTAGTAGCGCGACCCATGTCGGCCCGCGGTCCCAAAGCTGCGCGAGAGCCACGTTGGTCAGCGAGGACGACAGCGCAGATATGTACATGGGCGTCTTGAGGGCGTTCCTCATCCCACATGCTTCGCGAACGTCATGCGGGCTCGCCCTCGCGAACCGAGTTAGGCTGGCCTAACGGATCGAGTCGGATCAAGGCCGGTCGGGCGCCCAGGCAATTGCGGGGATTGCCCTGGCATTCTCCGCCGGGCGCCTCATCTCACGGAACCACTTAGTCCCCTCAAGCCTGTCTGTACGATGGACCGCGCCTGTACCAGCGAGGCTGAAGCCGAACGCCTTCGCGCCCTCGACCGCTACCGTCTGCTCGACACCCCGCGCGAGCGGGACTTCGACGAGATCGCGGAGGCCGCTGCCGAGTTGTGCGAGGCGCCCATCGCGGTGATCAACCTGATCGGCGAAGGGCGCCAGTTCTTCAAGGCCGAGGTGGGACTCGGTGTCCGCGAGACCCCGCTCGATACCTCCTTCTGCCGACAGGCCATCCTGCAGGAGGACTTCCTGTACGTGCCTGACGCGACACGGGACCCCCGTTTCAAGGGCAACCCGCTCGTCACCGGCGAGCCCGGCCTGCGTTTCTATGCCGGCGCCCTTCTGAAGACGGACGAGGGCCAGCCCATCGGCACGGTCTGCGTCCTCGACACCAAGCCGCACGCGATCACCGAGCGGCAGCGCAAGGGCCTGATGCGCCTCGCGCGCCAAACCATGGTGCAGATGGAGCTGCGCCGGTCGCTCCGCGAGCAGGCCGAGCAGCGCCTGCTGCACGAGCGCATCCTCGACAGCGCCACCGACTACGCCATCATCGCCACCGACCCCCAGGGGCGCATCACCCGCTGGAACGCCGGCGCCGAGCGCATCCTGTGCTGGGCGGAAACCGAGATGCTGGGCCGCACGGTCGAGGCGTTCTTCACGCCGGAGGACCGCGCGGCCGGCTGGCCGGGTACGGAGGCGCGGCTCTCGCTGGAGAACGGCAGCGCGCCCGACGAGCGTTGGCACGTGCGCAAGGACGGCACCCGGTTCTGGGCATCGGGCGAGACGACGCCGCTGCGCTCCGAGGACGGCGATCTCCTCGGGTTCCTCAAGATCCTGCGCGACCGCACCGGCCAGCGCGAGGCCGGCGCCGCCCTGAAGGCGAGCGAGTTGCGCTACCGCTCCCTCGTCGAGGTCAGCCCGCAGGTGGTGTGGTTCGGCGACGCCGCGGGCAACGTCACCTACTGCAACGCCTACTGGTACGACTACACGGGGCTGCCTCCCGGTGAGACCGGCGAGGCGAGCTGGATGGGTGCCATCCATCCCGACTACCGCGAGGCCACCCGCGCGGCGTGGCTTGCGGCGTCCGAGAGCGGGCGGCCCTACGAGGTCGAATTTCCGCTGCGGCGGGCAGACGGCCAGTACCGCTGGTTCCTGTCGCGCGCGAAGCCAGTGCGGGACGAGGCCGGCACGCTGACGAGCTGGATCGGCACGACCCTCGACATCCACGAGCGCAAGGTCGCCGAGGAGCGGTTCGCGGCGCTCACCGAGCTTGCGCCGGCCATCATCTGGTTCGGCAACCCCGACGGCAGCCTCAGCTACCTGAACGACCGTTGGTACGCCTACACCGGCCAGACGCCCGAGCAGGCATTGCCCCTCGGCTGGGGCGAAGTCATCCACCCGGACGACCTGCCCGGCCTGCTCGGGGTATGGGAGCATGCCCGCACCCACGAGGTCGTCTACGACACCGAGGCGCGCCTGCGCCGCCACGACGGCGCATATCGCTGGTTCCTGATCCGGGCCGAGCCACTGCGGGACGCCAGCGGCGCGGTGGTCGGCTGGCTCGGCAGCAACAGTGACATCCACGACAGGCGCCAGGCGGAGGAGCGGCAGCGCCTGCTCACGGGCGAGCTGCAGCACCGGGTCAAGAATACGCTGGCGATGGTCCAGGCCATCGCCAGCCAGACCTTCCGCAACGCCGCCGACCTGGACGCGGCCCGCGAGGCGTTCACCGAGCGTCTGATCTCGCTCGGGCGCGCCCACGACATCCTGACGCGGTCGAGCTGGACCGAGGCGCCCATCGCCGAGGTCGTGGAGGGCGCCCTCGCCGTGCATCGGGGGGCCGCCGCGGCCCGCATCCGCACAAGCGGTCCGAACGTGCTCCTCTCCGCGAAGGCGGCCCTCGCGCTGGCGCTGGCGCTGCACGAACTCGCGACCAACGCCGCCAAGTACGGCGCCCTCTCCAGCGAGCGCGGCATGGTCGATCTGCGCTGGCACGTTGTGCACGAGGACGACGCGCCCCGCTTCTGCCTAACGTGGTCCGAGCAAGGCGGCCCGCCCATCCTCGCCCTGCCCACGCGCCGTGGCTTCGGCTCGCGCCTGATCGAGCGCAGTTTCGCGGCCGAGGTCGGCGGGGAGGTCAAGCTCACCTACGCGCCGACCGGACTGACCTGCCGCCTGGAGGCGCCGCTCGCCTCGTTGCAGGAGCCGCGCGACGAGGCCGTCGCCTGAGGTGCGGCGCGCAGGGTCGGCGAGGCATCCGCCAAGCTGAAACTAACGCTCGTTAAATCGGTTCTCCCTTTCCCGCTTCCTGGACCCCACCTCAGCAATGACGAGCGAACCCACCGCGACGCCATCCGCCGTCCTCGTCGTGGAGGACGAGAGCCTGGTCCGCCTAATCGCCGTCGACATGCTGGAGGATGCCGGGTTCCCCGTCTTGCAGGCCGCCACGGCCGACGCCGCCTGGGCGATCCTTGAGAGGGCTGAGGAAGTCGGCGTTTTGTTCACCGACATCGACATGCCGGGCTCGATGGACGGCTTGGCGCTCGCCAGCCGGGTTGCCGAGCGCTGGCCCCATATCCGGCTCGTCGTGACGTCCGGCCGGGCCGGGCTACGCGATGCCGACATGCCGGACGACGGGCGCTTCCTGCTCAAGCCCTACCGCCAGGCGCAGCTCCTGAAGGCCATCGACACGGCTGCCTAGTCGTCGCCTTCCTAATGGTCGAAACCTGGCGCTTGGCACCCAAACGCACGGGTCCGCTCAAGGTGCAAAGGAGGCTTCGGTAATAAGCCCGTAGGCTGACGATCAGTATCCGACCAGAGGTCGAAAGAACAGAGACGCGTCGGGCAATAGGCGAAAGGTCAGTAGCTTCTCATGAGGTGGTATTCGCGCCTGTTGCGGCCGATACTAAACCTGTGTGAATGCAATCGGAACCGCTGATATCTACCCGATTAAGGTGGTCGGGCCGGGGAAACCAATGTGGTATGGGGCGGCCCGCGTAAGCCGCTGCTTCAACCGCAAGCACCCAGCATTGGGCCACGGATATACCGTAGGCATTTGCCTTGAGTGATCAAGCGTTGCTCATAGACTAACCTATCGTAGGCGTCCGCCTCGTAGATAGCCTCAAAGCTGGCCTCTGCAGAACCGGCAATGGGTCGCGAGCAGTCCTCGGCGACGGGTGCCAAGCGTGAGGTTTCTGCCATTCGCTCTCGGATGTCTCCGCCTCGGCCCCCTGTCCAGATGGCGGCATCGTGGGTCCTGCGCGCGAAGCGCCCGTACTCGGCGGTGAGCTGCTGCTGGCGCAGGCGGTAGGCCAGTTCCTCAGCGAGCCCGCCGCCCTGATCCGGTGCCCCGGCCTGGGCGGTCGAGCGGTCGGTCATGGCCGGCTTCCCGCTTGTTCAGACTTCAGCCGGCCTACGACTTGGCTGTCCCGTCCAGGGGGCCGGTCATGTCGCCGGGGCAGGACAGGTCGTCATCCATAAGCATTGGAGCCGTCATGGGGAATTCCCAGATCGCGAGGCATCCTCACACGCTGACGACGACGCATGCCCGACACGCGAAGGCAGGTTATGGACGCGACAATGCTGGAGATTGTCGAGGAAGAGGGCTTGGCCCGCGAGTTGGCTGGGCTAGCCCATGAGCTGGAGCAGGACGGCCACCACGCCACCGCGGACATGCTCCGCCACATGGGCCGCCGGCATCGCATCAACGGTCTGGCGCTTCGCGGCAACCTGGCCGTCCTTCAAGCCGCCGTAGGCACCGTGGCGGAGAGCGGCGACTAGCATTTCGCCATCCTGATACGGTCAAGCGTTGGTGGACGCGGCGCGAACCTTGGGCTTCCGCGCGATGGCCGCGTGCAGCACCCTCCCGACCGGGCGCAGATTGACCCTTGGAACGCCAACCCTCCCGGACTCCCTGGACTACCCCGGCGAGAATACCGGTTGAGCCGGCCTTACCGGTCCGGACTGAACGCGCCACGCGGCGCGCCGTTCGCAAGCCCTTGTGGAGGCGAAGGGCGGCCGGGCTCGGGGGCCGGCCGGTGATCCTCCCCAAGGGCCGAAGCGCGAGACACCTGCGCCGGCTTCCGGCGGGGCATGATTGCGTAAAGGGACGGGTCTGGCCTACGCCCCTGCTACCGCCGAGCCTTGCCCGTCCTACTTAGGCAGGCGATTCCACCCTTGCCGCTGCCGTCGGTTACCCGGTTTGATCACGTCCGCGTTCTCCCGTTCCGCGTCTTGCCTGGCCAAGCCCCTGCGTTCTCGGGAGCCGGATCGCCGGGTCCCATGCTTTGCATGGGTCGGGGTGCGTCCGTGAGCGGGGCCGAGATCGAGCGGCTGCGGCGACGCGAGCGCGAGCTGGAGGCGGAGGTGGCGCGGCTTCGGGACGACCGCTCCTCGTCGCCGGCAGGACACTACGCGGCGATATTCGGCAGCGCCGTCGACTTCGCCATCATCACCACGGACCGGAATGGCCGGGTCACGGCCTGGAACCCGGGTGCCGAACGCATCCTGGGCTGGTCGGCAGGGGAAATGGTCGGGCAGCCGACCTCGACCTTCTTCACGCCCGAGGACCGCGTGGCCGGCTGGCCGGAGACGGAAATGCGGTGCGCCGCGGAGACCGGGCGGGCCAACGACGAGCGCTGGCACCTGCGCAAGGACGGCACCCGCTTCTGGGCGAGCGGCGAACTGATGCCCCTCCGGTCGCCCGAGGGCGCCAGCCTGGGCTTCCTCAAGATCCTGCGCGACCGCACCGAGGCGACGGCGAGCGAGGGCGAGACACGCCGTGTCCGGGACGAGCTCCAGGTCGTCACCGACGCGCTGCCGGTGCTGATCTCCTTCATCGACCGGGATTATGTCTACCGGTTCGTGAACCGCTACTACGAGACCTGGTTTGGGCGCCCGGCCAGCGAGATCCTCGATCGGCGGGTGCGCGAGGTCGTCGGTGAGGCCGTCTACCAGGCGCGACTGCCCCTCATGGCGCGGGCGCTCGCCGGCGAGGACATCGCCTTCGACGGGCTGATGCCCTACCGCGACGGCGCAAGCCGCCAATCGGAGATCCGCTACATCCCGCGCCGGGCCGTGGACGGGACCGTCGACGGCATCTTCGTCATGGTCACCGACATCGCGGAGCGCCAGGCCGCGCAGGCCGACTTGCAGGAGGCGGAGGACCGGCTCCGGCTCGCGCTGGAGGGGGCCGGCACCGGCATCTACGACTACGACCTCGTCACCGGCATGCTGACCTGGGACGCGCGCACCCGCGCCCTGTTCGGGCTCTCCGACGACGACCCGGTCTCCTACGAAGGCGCCTTCCTTCCGGGGGTTCACCCGGACGACCGCGAGCGGGCCGACCGCGCCGTCCAGGCCGCCATCGGCTCGCGCGACGGCTTCGACATCGAGTACCGCGTCGTCGGCCGGCACGACGGCGTGGAGCGCGTGCTGGCCGCGAGGGGCAACACCGTCTTCCGGGACGGGCGGCCGGTGCGCTTCGTCGGGACGGTCCGTGACATCACCGAGGCCCGAGCCGCCGAGGCGAGCGCGCGCCGTCTGGCGGCCCTCGTCGAGCAGTCGAGCGACTTCATCGGTCTCGCCGGCCTCGGCGGCAAGGCCGAGTTCCTGAACGAGGCGGGGCGCAGGCTCGTGGGCCTCGCGAGCCTGGAGGAAGCCCGCCGTTACGACGTGGCGGACTTCTTCGAGCCCGGCGACAGGTCGACGGTGCTGGAGGAGGCGCTCCCGGCGGCGCGCGAGAGCGGCTTCTGGGAAGGCGACCTTTCGTTCCGCAACTTCTCGACCGGCGCCGCCGTCCCGGTTCACTACACGATCTTCCCGGTCCGCGACGCGCACGGCGCCGTCACCGGCTACGGCACCGTCACCCGTGATCTGACCGAGCGCCGCAGGCAGGAATCCTTCCGGGATGCCCTGATCACCTTCGGCGACCGCCTCCAGGGCTGCCGCCGAACGGCCGAGATGGCGGCCGTCGGGGCAGAGATCATGGCCCGCACGCTGGGCCTTGACCGGGCAGGCTACGGCACGGTCGACGAAGCCCTGGAGCGCATCGAGATCGAGCGGGACTGGACGGCGCCGGGCGTGGCGAGCGTCGCCGGGCGCCACCGCTTCGACGACTACGGCGAGGTGCGCGCGGGCCTGGAGGAAGGCCGCGAGATCGTCATTCCGGACGTGACCCTCGACCCGCGGACCGCGGGCAACCCGGGTCCCCTCCTGGACATCGGCGTCCGCGCCCTGATCAACGTGCCGGTCATGGAGCACGGGCGGATCGTGGCCGTGCTCTTCCTGCACGACCGGCAGGTGCGGGACTGGCGGACCGACAAGCTCGCCTTCATCCGTGACATCGCCGAGCGCACCCGCGCCGCCATCGAGCGCTTCCGCGCCGAGGCGAGCCGACGCGAGAGCGAGGAGCAGTTCCGGGTCTTCGCGCAGGCCATCCCGAACCAAGTCTGGGCCGCGCATCCGGACGGCTCGCTGTACTGGTTCATGTCTGGATGCCCCCTGTCGCGCAAGAGGGTGTTGAGCGGCTCTGACGGGGGATCGGGTGCGGTCATGTCTCAGGCCTCATGAAGCGGCCTTGTCCATGCCGCGGGCCAGTATGGAGATGCGCGGATCAGGTGCAGATCAACACACGCGAGCTCGTGGCTCGTCAACCAGTCTTGCTTTTCCTGATCCCGATCTGACCGATCGTTCCGTCCTTACCTCTCTTCGACCTTCCTGCCCGCCACACCGATGCGACGGTGGCTTGATGTCTTGATCAAGCCGCCGGCACCGGAGCCCTGTAATTCTCGTTCTTCATCAGCATCGCCCAGGCTGCACGGGCCATCTTGTTCGCCAAAGCGATGGCCAAGACCAGACGCGGCTTGCGTGGCAGCATCCGCGCCAGCCAGGAGCCTGCCGGCGCTCCCTTACGGATCGACCAGCGGATGACCGTCATGGCGCCGATGATCAGGAGACGCCGGATGTCGCGCTGGCCCATCTTGGAGACGCGACCCAGGACCTGCTTTCCGCCTGAAGAGAACTGCCGCGGCACGAGGCCGAGCCAGGCTGCAAAATCGCGTCCGCGCTTGAACGTCGCCATCGGCGGCGCGAACGTCTCGATCGCCATCGCGGTGATCGGCCCGATCCCCGGCATCGTCATGAGGCGGGACGGCGTGCCAGATCGCTTGGCTTCCCGCGCGACCCGCTTCTCCAACTCCGAGATCCGCGCGTCGAGATCCTTGATCTGGTCGAGGTAGAGACGGCTCAGATCGGCAACGAGCGGATCGAGCGAAGTCGTGACGTCGTCAAGCGCCTGGGCGAGCTGGCGCACGTTGGTCGCTCCCTGCGGCGCCACGATGCCGTGCTCGGCGAGATGGCCGCGCAACGCATTGATGAGCTGGGTGCGCTGCCGGACCAGAAGGTCGCGCGTCCGAAAGATCATGGCTCGCGCCTGCTGAGCCTCGCTCTTGATCGCAACAAAGCGCATCGTCGGGCGCGAGGCGGCCTCGGCGATCGCCTGCGCGTCGGCGGCATCGTTCTTCTGCCGCTTGATGAACGGTTTGACGTAGATCGGTGGGATCAGTCGGACCTCGTGCCCCAGTTCACGGATCGCACGTCCCCACTCGTGTGCCGAAGCGCAGGCCTCCATGGCGACGATGCAGGCCGGAAGTTGCGCGAAAAACGTGAGGACCTGCGGTCGCGACAGCTTTTTGCGTAGCGCGACGCTGCCATCGGCGCGTGCGCCGTGAACTTGGAAGATGCGCTTGGCCAGATCGAGGCCGACGATGGCGATCGGATCCATGGACTGCTCCGGCAGATGTGAAAGGTCCAGGCCCAGACTACCGGCTTCCGCCGGAGTGGGGGCATCCAGTCCATCAACGACCAGTTCTACGCCTATTGCGGCGCGCCGGAAGGAAGCGTGCTCGGCCCCGATGCCTGGGCCCGCATCGTCCACCCGGACGATGTCGGTCCGGCCACGGCTGCATGGGCTCAGGCTCGCGAGGCCGAGGGCATCTACGAGACCGAGTACCGGGTGCGTCGGGTCGATGGCGCCTACCGCTGGTTCCTGGTCAGGGGAGAGCCGGTGCGCGACGCCGCGGGGCGGGTGACGCGCTGGGTCGGCACCAACACCGACATCGACGACCGGAAGCGGGCAGCCGCCGAGCTGGAGCATCTAGCGGCCACGCTGGAGCAGCAGGTCGAGGAGCGCACCCGCGACCGCGACCGGATGTGGCGCCTCTCGACCGACGTGATGCTGGTGGCGCGCTTCGAGGCGACCATCGTGGCGGTGAACCCGGCCTGGACGGCGCTCTTCGGCTGGAGCGCGGCGGAACTGATCGGGCGCTCCTTCATGGACCTCGTCCATCCCGACGACGCGGCCGACACCGCGGCGGCGGCCAGCGATCTCTCGGACGGGGCGACCATCCCGCGTTTCGAGAACCGCTACCGCCACAAGGACGGCAGCTACCGCTGGCTGTCTTGGACGGCTGTTCCAGACGAGGACTTCATCCACGCGGTCGGGCGCGACATCCAGGCCGAGAAGGAGGCCGCCCAGGCGCTCGCCAGGACCGAGGAGGCCCTGCGCCAGTCGCAGAAGATGGAGGCGGTCGGCCAGCTCACGGGCGGCCTCGCGCATGACTTCAACAACCTGCTCGCCGGCATCTCAGGCTCGCTGGAGCTGATGCAGACCCGCATGAGCCAGGGCCGGCTGACCGACATCGACCGCTACATGACCGCTGCGCAGGGCGCCTCGAAGCGGGCCGCGGCCCTCACGCACCGCCTGCTCGCCTTCTCGCGCCGTCAGACCCTCGACCCCAAGCCCACCGACGTGAACGCCCTCGTCAACGGGATGGAGGACCTGATCCGCCGAACGGTCGGCCCCTCCGTCCACATCGAGGTGGTCGGCGCGGCCGGTCTGTGGCCGGCGCTGGTCGACCCGCACCAACTTGAGAACGCCCTGCTGAACCTCTGCATCAACGCGCGCGACGCGATGCCGGAGGGTGGGCGCATCACCATCGAGACGGCCAACAAGTGGCTCGACGAGCATGGCGCCCGCGACCGCGACCTGGCACCAGGCCAGTACCTGTCGCTCTGTGTCACCGATACCGGCACCGGCATGACCTCGGACGTGATCGCCCGCGCCTTCGACCCGTTCTTCACGACGAAGCCTATCGGCCAAGGCACCGGGCTCGGGCTGTCCATGATCTACGGGTTCGCCCGGCAATCGGGCGGTCAGGTCCGGATCTACTCGGAGGTCGGCCAGGGCACGACGATGTGCCTCTACCTGCCCCGGCACTACGGCGAGGCGGAAACCGATGTGAGGCTGCCCGACCTCGCCTCTGCCCCGCGTGCCGAGCAGGGGGAGACCGTGCTGGTGGTCGACGACGAGCCGACGGTGCGGATGCTGGTCACGGAGGTTCTGGAGGACCTGGGCTACACCGCCATCGAGGCGGCGGATGCCGCATCCGGCCTCAAGGTGCTGCAATCCGACGTGCGCATGGACCTGCTCGTCACCGACGTCGGACTGCCCGGCGGCATGAACGGGCGGCAGATGGCGGACGCGGCCCGGGTGAACCGGCCCGACCTGAAGGTGCTGTTCATCACCGGCTATGCCGAGAACGCGGCGGTGGGCAACGGGCACCTGGAGCCGGGCATGCAGGTGCTGACCAAGCCCTTCGTCATGGAGGTGCTGGCCAGCCGCATCAAGGAGCTCATCGCGGCGGCCTGACGTCCTCGCCGGGACGCACGCTGCGCATCACTCGCCATCCCCGGCACTCGCCGCTCACATCTTCGCCTCGGCTCGGGCCAGATGGGCCTCGTGCTGGCGCTGGAGTTCCTCGAAGGTGGCGAGCAAGGCCTCCGCCTCCTCGATGGGCAAGCCGTCCGCTCGCAGGCGGGCCACGAGGGTGCGCTGTCGGGCGACCTGTCCCTCGCCTTCGCGGACATGCCGTCTGACCATCGCGAGTTCGGATTCCTCTGGGTCCATTCAGCCATCATAGCCGATCGGCGATGGCCCGTCCCTCCGACCTGACGCGATGGCCGCTTCCGATGCCGTGGACCTGCGCTGGCAGGTGGTGCACGAGGGCGAGGCGCCGCGGTTCCGCCTGAGCTGGTCCCACCAAGGCGGCCCATCCATCCTGACCCAGCCCGCGAGGCGTGGTTCCGGCTCGCGCCTGATCGAGCGAAGCTTCACCGGCGAGGTCGGAGGGAAGGTCAAGCCCACCTACGCAGCCACCGGCCTCGTCTGCCACTCGTCGCCGCCTAGCCAGCCCCTCGTCTCGTTCCTGACGCCGCACGCCCTGGACCGCGCGGCGGGTCCGCCTATCTTCCGTTAAACTCCTCCTGTCTCATTGCCGAGGGAACCGCGGAGTAGGGCCGGTCCCTCGATGTCGCTGACCAAACGGATCGTCGGCCTGGTGGCCCTGGCGCTCATGCCGGCGCTGGCCATCCAGGGCTACAACGAGTACGCCCTGCGTGCCGCGCGGAGCGAGGCGGTGCGCGCCGAGGCGATGCGCACGGCCCGAAGCGTCGCGGCGGACCTCGGGCAGTTCGGACGCGGCGTGCGCCAAGCCCTCGGCATCCTCGCGGAGGTGCCCGAGATCCGCGGCAAGGACCACGAGGTCTGCACGCCCTACCTGAGGACGCTGCTCGACAAGGTGCCGGGCGCCTTCTTCTTCGCCGTGGTCGACACGGACGGGAGCGTGGTCTGCAACACGCTCGGTTCCGCACGCAGCGCCTACTCGCTGGCGAACCGGCGCTACTTCCAGGACGCGCTGCGTACCGGCGGCTTCGTGGTCGGCGAGCACACCCGCGGTCGCATAACCGACAAGCCCACCATCCAACTCGCGCAGGCGCTGGCGGGCCCGGACGGACACCCGGAGGGCGTCTTGGTGGCCAGCATCGACCTCGACTACCTGGCCGGCCAGCAGGCCCGGGCGGGCCTGCCATACGATGCGACGCTCACAGTCGCCGACAAGGCCGGCGTGATCCTCATCCGCGTGCCGGACCACGCGCAATGGGTCGGGAAACCCCTGCCGCCCGCCTTCTGGTCTGCGCTCTCGGAGAACCGCGGCCAAGTCGTCGACATGCGGGGTATGCGTGGCCGAATGCGCATCACCGGCGTCGCGGCCGCCACGCCGGACGACCTCGACGGCATCACGGTCGCCGTCGGGCTGTCGCCGGCCTCGGCCTTCGCCGACATCGACGCGGCGACCTGGCGCGGGCTGGTGCTGATCGGCCTGGGGGCCGCCCTGGCGCTTGCGGCGGCCCTGCTTGCCGGACGGGCGTTCATCCGCGAGCCAGTGAGCCGCCTGCTCCGGGTCGCGTCCGCTTGGCGGTTGGGTAATCTCAAGGCGCGGACCGGCATCTCCGGGCCGACCGAGTTCGGACAGCTCGGCGAGGCGTTCGATGCCATGGCGGCGTCCCTGCAGAAGCACGAGGGCGAGTTGCGCGCTGAACTCGCCCGAAGCCATCTGCTGCAGGAGCGGCAGACGCTGATGCTGCACGAGTTGAACCATCGCGTGCGCAACACGCTGACGACCGTGCAGTCCCTGGCCAGGCAGTCGCGCCGAGACGACCGGCTGGAGGGCCGCATCCTCGCACTGTCGAAGACACACGACCTGCTATCCCGGGACGAATGGGGCGCCGCTTCCCTGCGCACGGTGCTGGAGAACGAGCTGGCCCCGTTCCGCGACGAGCAGGCGCACCGCTTCAGCCTGGACGGGCCGGACCTCGACCTCCCGCCCCGCTACGTCCTGGCGCTCGGCATGACGGTCCACGAGCTGACGACCAACGCCGCCAAGTACGGTGCCCTGTCGACGGAGAACGGGCGGGTCGACGTGACCTGGCGCGTCGTCGTGGGGGAGAGCGGTGCCCGGCGGCTCGCGCTGGAGTGGCGTGAGAGCGGGGGGCCACCCGTCCAGGAACCGGGCAGGCGCGGCTTCGGAACCCGCCTGATCACCGGCGGCGTCAGCCGGGAGCTCGGCGGCCTGGTTCGGCTTGAGTTCGCCGCCGATGGCCTGCGCTGCACGCTCGACGTGCCCCTCGACGAGCAGGACCGTTTCACCTCGTTCCGGGAGGTGGCTGGCGGCCAGCCGTTCGGCACGGCCTGAGGGCGTAAGGGGACATCCCATGCCGGCCTCATCTTCAACCTGACAGGCCAGGGCGGTCTGCGCGTCCTGGCGGCCCGCTGGGCCAGGGGTTCCCGCTACGGTTCGGGCATCTGGCCGCACGCCGTGCCGCTGCGGTCCCTGGGCTCGATGCCTATCTGCGGCCGGCCGCCAAGCGGCTCATCCCAACCTCTGCGTGAAGAATGACCGATGAATCGGACGACCAGATCACTTGGCTCGTGCAGACCCTGGCCGAGAACGCCGGCGCCTCGGATGCGGCCGTGGGGCTGATGGTGGAGCGGTTGCGGCGCATGGAGGACGAGGCCCGGCTCGACGGGGCGGACAGGCAGACCCTGCAGCGGATCATGTCCGGACGCCGCCTTCTGGGCGATAGGGCGGATCTCGGTCCAATCCTGCCGTCCAAAGCCACCAAGTAGACGCCGCGGCTCAGGCCGGGTTCTCTTGGGGCTCCCGCAGCGCTGCATGGGCCTGGGCCAGGATGTCGAGCGGCAACCAAGGCCGGCGGGTGCATACCGTCTGTACGGGCACCCGCTTCCGGCACGTCTCGGGGGTCCCCGTGCTCACCACCACCCGTATGCCTGGCCGGAGCCTGCCGGCCGCCGTGGCGAGTTGATGCCCGCCGACCTCGCCCTTTAGCGTCGCGGTGCTCAGCAGCATGACGACGTCGTCGCCGCAGCGCTGCAAGACCTCGACCGCTGCCTCCCCGCTGGCGCAGGTGATCACGTCGAGGTCCGTCTCGCCCAGAAGCGTCTCGGCCTCGGCCCTCGTGGCTTGGTCATCGTCGACCACGAGGGCCAGCGGGGCGGCGTGGGTCATCTTCCGCATCAGTTCTCCTCGGGTTGTTCCACGTGGTCGACCCGCTCGGCGAGCTGAGCGATCAACCTATTCCAGTCCTCGGGCAGGGTGTCGTCCACAAGAGCGGAGTAGGCGTCCTCAAGCGCGTTACCGACCCCGTGAAGGCAGGGGTCCTGGGTTGCCGAGGAGCGGTTGGGGTGCCACAGATGACATTGGCGCATGGGTTCCCGTCCCGAGGCGGCGCCTGTCCCGCCGGCCCCGGCCCCACCTTAACGTGTGATAAGTTGTCCTAACCAATGAGCCCAGGCGCGGTTGGTTGCAGCGTGGCTTTAGTGGGAACGCCAATTGCCAAGGCATCGACGCCTGCGGCGCGGCAAGGGCGTGCGGGGCCGGTTGGCCGTGGGCCAACTCACCGAGACCGAGTGCCACTTACACCGAAAGTGAGGAGGGCGGCCTGGGTCTGACCGTCCGAGGCATCGTCATGTCTGGCTGTTATAGCGCTCGGAGTAGATCTCCTTCAGCGCCGCGAACTGGCCCTGCATCTCCAGGATCCTCACCCGGTGACGGCGGGCGAGGGTCAGCATGATGTCGGCGGCCTCGTCGGGCGTTACCGACGCAGCCCGGACCAGTTCGGCCGCCACCACCTCAAGGGCGACGATGCCCCTGTCGAGCGTGTTGAGGTAATTCAGCATTTCGAGGCGCATGGCCCCGCCTTTCTCAGGCGGCCGGCGCCGCAATACGGCACCTGGGCGGTACAGGCCCGGAGCGGTTTCGCTCTACGGCATGGGCCGAAACCGGGTGTCGTACCGCTCGCGCAGTGCGGCAAGCCTGCCCTGCATGACCAGAACCTGCACGCGGCGTCGCTGGGCCCGACCAAGCAAGGTCTGGGCTATGGGTTCGCCGTCGAGCAGGATGGCGGACCTCACCAGTTCGTCCGCGGTCGTGTTCAACGCCGCGATCTTGACGCTCAGGGCCTTCATCCGCCCGAGCATCGCCTTGCGCAGACCCTCGTTCATGCCGCCCCCATTCGCCGCAGACACCGGATGAACGTTCCTTCCAGGCTGATCAACACCCTTCGTGTTGAAGGTGCAGGCCAGCCGCGTCGAGGACCTGATCACCGCGCCCTGACGTCGAGGGCTCAGGCTCGGTGGCGTGCCGGGGCCCGGCGTCAGCCCGCCTTGCGGGCGTAGCGTCCCTCGTCCCGAGGCTCGAAGTAGCGACCGTGGAAGACGCGGACGTCCATCTTCTTCTTGAGCGTGCCCGGTGTCAGGGGCTCCTTGTGCAGGGTGGCGCCGCGGTGGGTCACGGCCCTGAGCTCCGGTAGGATCTCGGCCGGCGTTAGGGGGCCCCGCTCCACCAGGAGTGACCTGACCGGCTGGCTTTGGACCGGGCTGATTGAGAGGATCAGCCCGGACCGAAGGAGGCGGACATGCGGCGAGGTCAGAAGACGAGCGCGGAGCAGGTGGTGCTGAAGCTGCGGCAGGTCGAGGTGCAGACAGCCCAGGGCAAGTCTTTGTCACTGGCGTGCAAGGAGGCTGAGATCTCCGAGCAGAGCTATTACCGCTGGCGCAAGGAGTACGGCGGTCTCCAAGTCGATCAGGCCAGGAAGATGAAGGACTTGGAGCGCGAGAACGCGCGGCTGCGCCGGCTGGTGGCCGATCTATCCTTGGTGGGTCAGGTGCTGGCGGACGTCGCCTCGGGAAACTTGTAGCCCCCGAGCGACGCCGGCAGGCGGTGGACGGCATCCGGGAGAAGTACGGCCTCTCGGAACGTCACGCCTGCCGGATCATCGGTCAGCACCGCGGCACGCAGCGCTACGTGTCCACGCTGCCGGCCGACGAGGACGCGCTGACCCGCGCCATCGTCGCCCTGGCGTCCGAGTACGGGCGCTACGGCTACCGCCGTGTCACCGCGCTGCTGCAAGCAGACGGCTGGCAGGTGGGCAAGGATCGGGTTCAACGCATCTGGCGTCGTGAGGGGCTCAAGGTCCCACAGAAGCACCGACCGCGCAGCCGGCTGTGGCTGAACGACGGATCCAGCGTGCGGCTACGACCGCTCCACCGCAATCACGTCTGGAGCTTCGACTTCGTGCAAGCCCAGACGCACGATGGGCGCTCTCTGCGCATCCTGACGCTGATCGACGAGCATAGCCGGGCTTGTCTGGCGCTGAAGGTGGCGCGACGCATCAACAGCGTCGGCGTGATCGAAGCGCTGGCCGACGCCATGTGCCTGCACGGCATCCCGGAGCACATCCGCTGCGATAATGGTCCTGAGATGATCTCCAAGGCGTTGCGCAAATGGGTCGCCAAAGCTGGAGCACAGATCCAGTACATCGCGCCGGGCTCGCCGTGGGAGAACGGGTACTGCGAGAGCTTCAATGGCAAGCTTCAGGATGAGTACCTGAGACAGGAGATCTTCCACTCGCTGAAGGAGGCGCAGATCGTGATCGGTCTTTGGAAAACTACATACAACCGCGTCCGGCCGCACTCGTCCCTGGGCTATCGGCCGCCCGCGCCTGTCAGCTACCCGGATCTGGCCTTCCGGCTACCCATGGCAGCGGCCATGCAGTAGCCTCCCAATCGGCTCGGTCCAGAATACCGGTCAGTCACAGAGATCAAGGTCTCTCAGACACTTTCCGCGAGCGAAACGAGAGAGAACCGTTATAGAACAACACACGCGCATGAACTGGGACATGCCGTCTTCCATGACGAAGTTTTCCAGTTGAGGTTTGCGGCCGGAGACCTGTTCGTCGAACGAGGCGGGGTACGCATCATCTGCAAACGTGAAACGATGCTGGATGCCCCTCAGGTCGATTGGATGGAGTGGCAGGCGTCCTACGCGAGCGGTGCCTTCTTGATGCCTCGGGAGGCGCTCACTGACCTGCTTCGGCCCCTCGTCGTAGCAAGCGGCAAGCTCACCCCCTTTCGCATCGGAACCGAACTTTCCGATCAATTGATTGCCGCAGTTACCGACGCCTTCGCAGTTTCCAGGGAGGCGGCGAAGATCCGCCTCATCAAGCTGAATTATCTCTCGGACAAGCTTGTAACAGCGACACTTTTCGACTGAAGCTCATCTCGGTTCGTGTCCCCGAAAGAAGGCTTTCATTCGCACGTGGGGTATCTGGTAGCGCTACCCGATACCCCGCCTCTGAGTCGCGTTTTCGGACCCTGGCCAGGCGAATCGGAACGGCCTTCGGCACCGTTCCGGCGTCGCGGTCCTGTGGATCCCGGCGCCCCGGGCTTGCACGGGCACCCAGCGCCGAGACACGGTTCCTGACCCTCTGGAGACACCGCCATGAAACCCATGGCGAGCGCCCCACCGACTGACCGCCGGAGTGCCGCCGCGTGCCGAGCCTCCGCATCCCGCGGGGCTCCGATGTCACCCAGGACCGTTTGGTCGAGCGACCGTCACTTCGGACATGAAGCCCTCCTCGATGAGCGCATGGCCGTCCGCCGCCCCTTCGCCTCCATCGATGAGCACGACGAGACGTTGATCGCGCAATGGAACGCCGCGGGGGAAGCCGGCGTCGCGGACGCGGCGAGCTACGACCAGGTCCGGACGAAGCTCTACAGGCGCCGCGACCTGGCGGCCTGCCCGCTGGTCGCCGACGCCGCCTGACCCGGCGCCGGGGTCAGTGCATCCCGGGCGCCGCCGGCGACTCGGCCAGTTCGAGCTCCGCCGACGGATCGTACGACACCTGCATGATGCCGAACGTCATGGCGGCGCAGCACATGCGGCAGGCGTCGTACCGGGTCTGGAACTCGGCCGCGGCCCAGGCATCCGCCGTGACGGGCCTGTCGCCGGAGATCTCGGAGCGGAGGAGGTTGAGCTCCCGTCGGATGTGCGTTGCGTCAAATTCGACGTGCGGGACGCGGGCCGCGTAGCTTTCGAGCATCCCCGGATCGACCGGGACCTCGTGCTCGTCGAACCGGAACCAGCGCAGTCCCGTCGCCGGGTCCGGCGGCGGGACGTTGTCGCGCTGCGCGCAGATCGACATCATGCCGACGACGCTCTCGATGGCGTCCGTCCGCGTGGCGACCGGCTCCGGGGTGCCGACGATTGTGGGAACGCCTGGCGGCAGTCCCTTGAACTCCAAGTCGGCATGCCAGCCGTCGCCGACCTTGTAGAGGTGGACGCCGGCCGCCTTGGAGAGCTGCCAGTACGCCTCGGCGGCCGCGAAGACGTTGCTCCGCGCCTCGACCTGCACGCCCGTCACGTTCACGAGCTTGCCCTTCAACTGCCTGAGCATGGACGCCGCCTTCGCCCGATTCTGCGGATTGCTATGCTTGTAGCCCATGGCAACGCCTCGTCCCCCCGCCCGCGACAGCGCCGGCCGGTCGAGGAATTCTCCGGTTCAGGGTCGCAACCCACAAACCGCCAGGGGCACCGCACGTCAGGTTATGCGACCCGGAAAATGATGTGCGGATCTTTGGTGCCTGAAGCAGGTGACCATGGTGTGGGGGCCGCCTGTCCCCCTAGGTGCTCAACGCGGATCAAAGGGTCGGCGATCAACAAGGAGCCCAATCGGCCGCTTGCCGCCCCTCCAACGGTCGCGGGTTTTCGTCGACCGGTCCCCAAAAGGTAGTCGTCGCGGTCCGCCGCCCGGTCTCTCACGACATGGAGGAGGGGAGGCGGCGCGCCGATGGGGCCTACCTCGGAACGCATCAGGCCGGGCGGTGATACACGGCGCCACGTCAGGTGCGGGTCCGCGCGTCGGTGTTGCCACGCGATCACATCGTACGCGGAACGCGCCGGCGGAGCGTCGACCGGCTTGATCCTCCCACGTTGGAAGGCGGCAGCCTTCCCGAGACCTGACATGTCGCCCGGTTCCTCGGCGCGGCCCAACCGGGGGAGCGCAGGTGACATCGCATTCGAGGAACCGTACGGCACCGACACGCCGCAGCTTGGTCTCCGGCCTCGGCGCTTGCGCCGTCGCGGGCCTGTCGCCGTGCAGCCGTCCCGCCTTCGCCCTGACCAGCCCCGGCGAGGCCACGGCGCCGCGCGCCGCGACCTACGACCTCACCCTGGCCCGCGGAACGGTCGACAAGACCGGCACCCCCACCTGGGCCAACACCATCAACGGCGGCGTGCCCGGACCGGTGCTGCGCTGGCACGAGGGTGACGTCGTCACCATCAACGTCCGCAACGAATTGCCCGAGATGACCGGCATGCACTGGCACGGCATCATCCTGCCCAACGACATGGACGGCGTGCCGGGCCTGGAGTTCCCGGGCATCCAGCCCGGCGAGACCTTCACCTACCGCTTCCCGGTGCTGCAGAGCGGCACCTACTGGTACCACAGCCACATGGGCTACCAGGAGCAGAAGGGCGTCTACGGGGCTCTGATCATCGAACCGCGCGGCCGCGACCTGGTCCAGGCCGACCGCGATTACGTCGTGCTCCTGAGCGACTGGACCGACGAGGATCCCGAGCGCATCCAGAACAAGCTCAAGTACCAAGCCGACTACTACAATTTCGGCAAGCGCACGGTTCGGACGTTCTTCGCCGACGCCGAGCGCAGCGGGCTCGCCGACACGGTCAAGGAGCGCTGGCACGAGTCCGAGTCGCGCATGGACCCGTCCGGCCTGGAGGCGCCGTCCGGCGAGACCTACACCTACCTGATGAACGGGCAGCCGCCCGGGGCGAACTGGACGGCCCTGTTCCGGCCCGGGGAGCGGGTCCGGCTGCGCATCATCAACGCCTCCGCGGCGACCTACTACGACGTGCGCATCCCCGGCCTGACCATGAGCGTGGTCAATGTCCACGGCAACGACGTCGTCCCGGTTCCGGTCGATCAGTTCCGCATCGGCGTGGCCGAGACCTACGACGTGATCGTTCGCCCGCGCGAGGCGCGGGCCTACACCATCTTCGCGCAGGACCTCGGCCGGTCCGGCTACGCCCGCGGCACGCTCGCGCCACGCGACGGGATGGCGGCCGAGATCCCGCCCTTCGACCCGCGGCCGCTGCGGACCATGACCGACATGGGCATGCAGGGCATGATGGGCCGCGACCAGATCGGCGCTTCCCATCCCGACGGCTCGCGCATCGGCGGCATCCTCGGCGAGCACGCCCACGAGATCGTGCCGGACAAGCGTCGCCTCGCCGGCCACCAACCCATGGCGAAGCCGCCGCCTGGCGTCGAGCTCGATGAGACCGGCGTCGAGGTCCAGATGAAGCCGAAGATGCTGAGCGACCGCACCCGCATCCCCGGTGACGGCCTGAACCAGCTGAACCGCCGCGTGCTGACCTACGCCGACCTGCGCTCGATCAACCCCGGCGTCGACGACCGCCGGCCGACCCGCGAGATCGTGCTCAAGCTCAGCGGCAACATGCAGCGCATGATCTGGGGCTTCGACGGTAAGAAGTTCACCGAGGTGGGACCCATCGACGTGACGGTCGGCGAGCGGTTCCGGCTCGTGATGATCAACGAGACGATGATGAGCCACCCGATCCACCTGCACGGCATGTGGATGGAGCTGGAGAACGGGCAGGGGCGGCACCGACCTTACCTGCACACGGTCAGCGTCGCCCCGGCCGAGAAGCTGTCGATGCTGGTCACCCCCGTGGCGACCGGGCAGTGGCCGCTGCACTGCCACATCCTGTATCATTTCGAGGCTGGCATGTTCCGTACCCTGCGCGTCCTGCCGAGGGAGGCGTGATGCGCGCGCCTGCCACCCTCGCGCTCATCGTCCCACTCATCGCACTCGCGCCCTCCGGCGTCCTGGCCCAGAGCGTGACGGGGCTGCTCAACGGCGGCACGCGCCTCGGGCCGGATACGCTGCAGGGCGCCGCGCCCTACGGCAACCCGATCCTCGACGACCGAGTGTACGCCCACGCCTTCCTCAACCAGTTCGAGGGTCGCTTCGGGGACGGGAGCTACTTCCGTTACGACGGACAGGCCTGGATCGGGGACGACTACAACAAGCTGTGGCTGAAATCGGAGGGTCGTTACAACGCCGGCAATCGTGGGCGTTTCTCGGACGGCGACCATGAGGCCCTCTACACCCGACCGATCTCGACCTATTTCGATATGCAGGTCGGCGTGCGCTCGGACATCGACAGCCTGCGCAATCGGACCTGGGCCGCCTTCGGCATCCAGGGGCTGGCCATCGGGTTCTGGAACCTCGAACTCACGGGCTACGCCAGTGACAACGGGCGCTTCGCATTCCGGGGTAACGCCTCCTACGATCTCTACCTGACGCAGCGCCTGATCCTCCAGCCGCAGATCGAGATGAACGCCTACTCGAAGGCCGACCGCGGCCGGGAGCTCGGTTCGGGGGTGTCGGACATCGATATGGGCCTACGGCTGCGCTACGAGTTCACCCGCGAGATCGCACCCTACGTCGGCCTCTCCTACCAGCAGTTCCTGGGCGGCACGGCGGACTACCGGCGCCGGTCCGGAGAGGGCAGCGGCGACCTGCGGGCGCTGGCCGGCCTGCGCCTCTGGTACTGAGACGCTACCCTGCCAGTCGATGCACCACCCGTCGTCACGCCACGGAAGCGCCGGGTCGCCGCGCGGTCGCGCGAAGGCGTCGGCGACCGCACCGTATCGCTCGAACCCTGCGGCACTGCGGGACGTCTTCCTGATCGGGCTCGCCCGACCCGCCGGCCGCGATGCCACTCTTCGCCCAACCGTGGAGATCGACCGTGACGCAGACCTTTCGCCCGCTCCTCGCCGCGCTCATGCTCCTGGCCGGCCTGGGATCGGCGCACGCACAGGCCGTCACGGAGCCGGGGTTGAAGGGTTACGGGATCAGGGCGGTGGAAGGGGCAACTCTTCCCGAGATGCTCGGTCGCTGCGCCGCCGCCGACCGAGGAGAGGCCTCCCTCGCGTCGGGCGAGACCCCGGCCTTGCTGGCCGCCCGGTGCGACCAACTCCGGCGTTCGCTCCGGACCCAGCCGGGCAATACGGCGCAACGGCGCTGACGCGAGGGCCCCCGACGCCGACGTCGGCCAAGCGCGCGCGGCCGCGGCGCTCCGGGGCCCCGGACCGTCATCCGACCCGTACCGAGCCCGTCATCTCGCCGGACCGGCCTCGATACGTGCCGAAGGGGCGGGAGCGGGCCCTTCGCCCGGTCGCGCGGGCTCGCGGGCGAGGGCGTCGAGCAGCGGGCATTCCGGCCGGTCATCGCCGGGGCATGTCTCGGCGAGATCCCGCAACGAGGCTGCGGCGTCCGCCAGCGCGGCGGCGCGTCGTTCCATGTCGGTCGCGCGCCGGATCGCCAAGTCCTTCACCCCAGCGCTGGCACGCTCCTCGTCGCGCCACAGGCGCAGCAGCACGGCGGTGTCGGCGACCGAGAAGCCGAGGATGCGGGCCCGGTGCACGAATCGCAGCGTGCGCACCTCGTCCTCGGCGTAGACCCGATGACCCGACGCCGACCGGGTCGGTGACCGGATCAGGCCGGCGCGCTCGTAATAGCGGATCATCTTGGGCGAGATTCCGCAGGCGCGTGCAGCCTCCCCGATCCTCATCGCGCCACCTCCCGTTCCGTCGAGGCGCGTCGGCGCGCCCGGACGAGCCTGGCCGCCGCGACCAACCCGGCCCCGAGACCGCCTCGCTCGGGCGAACGCCGGGGAAACCCGCGGCTCGGCCGCATCGCGGACGGCCGAACGGACCTGGGCGGCCTCCTGCCCCGCAGCGTCGCCAAGGTCGGAAGCACCATCGGCGGAACCGCGAGCGCCGCGGCCGCGCCCCTGTTCGCGAACGGAGGCGGTCGCACCGGAACGTCGTCGGGCGCGAGACCAGGGGAGGCGGAACGGGAACGTCCGCGGTCGGGGAAACGCATGGCGTGAGCGCGCATCGTTTAGGCCGCCTCCCGCGCCGACACCGGCTGCGCGATGCCTGGCTGAACGGCAACCGGGACGTCGACGGCCCGCGTGACCTCGGCAAAGCGCGTCGTCGCGTCCGACCAATCCTGGGCGAAATCGAACAGCTCCCTGAGGGCGGGCGCGATCTCCTTGTAGGCCGCGAGCGCCGCCACAAGGGCGCCGAGGGTCAGGCGGCCTTGCACGACGAGATAGCCGCCGATCAGGAAGAAGAAGAGCGGCGTGAGGTTGGACGTGTAGTTGTACAGGCTCTTGATGCCGCCCTTCATGTCGTTGATGGCGACCCGGATCCGCTCAAGCTCCTCGACGTGCGCCATCCGCCGACGCAACGACGAGGCGTGCGGATCGCGCCTCACCGCGGACGGGGCGAGGCCCGGCGGCCCGGCGACCTCGGGCGTGGTGACGAAGGCGCCGAGCGTGCGCGTGGCGAGGACGCGCTGCCGAACCTTCGCGTTCAGGCGCCTCTGGAGGCGCGGCAGGACCGTGAGCTGCACCGGCAGCATGATCAGCGCGGCAAAGCCGAGGGCGACGTCCTGGAGCAGAAGGAAGGCGACGCTCGTGACCAGCACGCCCCCTTGCACGATGGGGACCGCGACCAAGCTGCCGCCGAAGTAGCCGATGGGCTCGACCTCCTGGACCGCCACGGCGGCGAGCGTCGTGCGACGCTCGGCCGAGCGCTCCGTGCGGGCGCGCCGCAGGACGGCCAGGCGCAGGCGGCGCACGACGCGCTCGTTGACGCGTCCGCGAACCCGGTTCGCCGCGTACTTCAGGAGCCCGTTCAGGGTGAGGACGGCGAGGTAGCCGCCGCAGAGGGCGAACAGCAGTTCCGTGCGGCCGAGGGGAAGGCCGAGGAACGTCATGCCGGGATGCCCGTCGCCCCGCGCATCGGCGAGCGCATGGTTGACGATGTGCTTGGGTATCTCAAGGGTGAGCCAGGCGGCCGGCAGCGTCGCGAGCGACAGGAAGACCAAGCGAACCTGGATGCCCAGGGTGGCACCCAGGACGTATGCCTCCAAGCGCCGGCCCGGCCGGAACCCGAAGCCGCGATGCCGACGGCCGCGGGACGGGGCGGACGGCAGGGCATCGGTGGGTCCTGCAGCACCGGGACCGTCCACCGACCGCCGACGGCGGCGCAGCGCGGCGCGGCCGACGAGCCACGCGGTCCACGCGGGCGCCACGACGAAGACGAGGAAGGCATCGGCGACGATCCACCAGTGGCCGTGCGGGTAGTCGAGGCCCGTGAGCCTGTGGGCAAGGGCGTGGAAGGCTTCGATTGCCGTCACGGGGCAGCTGGGTCCGTATTTCGGGGAGGAGAGGGCGCGCTTCGCGGCCCGGCGTTCGCGATGGTCTCAGCGGCACCCGGCGGCCCGGCCTTTCGTGCGTCCACTTGCGAGGGAATGCCGTCCCCGGCATGGGCGCCGTCGCCCTCGCCCCTCGACGTGGGGCACGCCCTGCGACCCACGGCCCCCGCGTACGCTTCGAAACGGACGGTCCGGAATGTCCCGAAGGCGACCTGGCGCCTCGTGCGGACCGAACAGGGCGTGAGGCCCGCCCGCTCGACCGCCTTGAGGGAGGCGGCGTTGTCGGCGTCGACGAAGGCGACCAAGCGTCGCTTGCCCAGTGATCGGGCGCGTTCGGCGATCAGGTGCACGGCGGCTGCCATGACGCCCAGGCCGCGGAAGCCCATCGGCGTAAAGGCGTTCTCCAGCATGGCCTCGTCGGTCGCCAGAACCGGCAGGGCGCCGGACCGGCGGATCGCGTCGCCGTAACCCGGGTCGGTGAGCCACTGGATGTGGCAGGGTCGGTCCGACTCGACGTCGACGAGCACGTAGCATCGGCTCGGCAGGACGCCGTGTGCGGCGGCGCGCAATCGCCACCTGACGTCGTCGCATTCGCGCTCGGCCGCCTTGTCGCCGCCGACGGGAAAGAGGGCCGGAAGGTCGTCCGGTTGGAACTCGCGCAGCCGGACCGGGATCCTGGCGGCCGGCGGTTCGACGGCGACCGACATGTCCCGCCCAAAACCTATCGAGATCCGCTCGGAGAACAGACCCAGGGCCATGCGCCGGGCCACCCTGGCGCGCAACATCGCCAGTCCATCGCCGAGGGAGCCGTCACCGCGCGCGTGCGGGTAGGGCTTGAACGTCATGCCGAGCCTCGCTCGTTTCGCCGGAGATGCGCCCGGGCGACCACGCGTGGGCGCGCGCGGGTCATCGGCGACCTCCGCCGCACTCGGACCGAAGGCGGGAGCGCCGCCCAGGAGGATCGCATCAGCCGCCCCCCATGATCCGGGCGGTCCGGATCTCGACGGTCCGGACACGCGCGACGTGCGCGGCCCAGAACCGATTCACGAGGAGCGCGACGGCGGTCGACGCCGCGCCTGATCTCGATGCCGATGTCCGCGGGATGCCAGGACCGGCCGTCGCCGCGAGCGGCGACCCCATGGCGGCCAGCCGGGCGCGGGCGCGCCGACAGTAATCGACCGAGCGCGGCGTCAGGCGTTCCTCGCCGTGGCCGGCGCGATACTTGGCGAGGGCACGGCACACGTTCCCGCCCGCGAGGCTCCACGCCCGTGCGAGGTAGGTGACGCCGTAGCGAACGTTCGTGGCCGGATCGAGAAGTTCCGCGGCCGGCCCGCGATGGCCGAGCATCGCAGCCGTGGCCGGCCGCACCTGCATCAGTCCGAGTTCGCCGACCTTTCCGACCGCCCCGGCGTCGTAGCCGCTCTCGACGAACGCGACCGCCTCGGCGAGTGCGGGCGGGACCCCGCGTGCCGCCGCCTCCCGCGCCAGGAGTTCGCCATAGGCGTCTGGACCGCCGCCCGCGGGGTCAGCGGCGGCCAAGCCCGTGGCGACCGATCCCGCGGTGCCCCCCGCCCCCTCCGCCGCGGTCGTCGCGACGGCGACCGCGGCGAGTCCGAGGAGGACGCCCAGGGCGCGAGGCGTCGCGGCCGGGCTCGGGCGAGGCCGGCCGGCTTCCATCACTTGGCCTTCTGGATGCGGGTGACGGCGATCGAACCGTTCACGCGGTCGGCCGAGAACCGCACCCGCTCGCCGGGCTTCAGCCCCTTGAGCATGGCCGGGTCCTGGACCTTGTAGGCCATGGTCATCGCGTCCATCCCGATGTTCGGGATGGTCTCGTGATCGAGGGTCACCTTGCCCGCGGCGTCGTCGACCTTCTTCACGGTCCCGGCGACGAGGGGGGCGTTGGACGGCGTCGCCGGCGGAGCCGACTGCGGGGCCGCCTTCTCCGCGGAAGGCGGCTCGGGCCGAGCCTGGCCCGGGGCTCCTTTCGCTTGACGGTCGAGCGGTCCCTCGCCCGACGGCGTCTGGTTCGGCTGCGGCCGGTACCCGGCCTCGCGGCTGCGGACCTGCCACTGCTTCAGGGCGTCGATCCGCGCCTGCTGCTCGTCCTGGATCTTCTGGGCTGTCTCGCGCAGCTGCCGGTCCCCGCCGTAGTCCAGCTGCGTCTTGGCCAGGAACAGCGTCTCCTCGTAGCTCGCGATGAGCAGCTCGGCGAAGTCCCGGTCCGGATCACCGGTCAGCTTCGTGTCCCGGAAACGGTTCGCCATCGTCTCGCGCGCCCGTTCCAGCGCTGCCGGCGCGCCTTTCGCGGGCTGCGCTCCGGCGCGCTCCGGAACCGGGCCGACGAGGGCCGCGGCGAGCGCGGCGGACAGGATCAGGCGTCGCATGGTCTCTCCATCTCAAGGTTTCGGAGACCTCGCGCGGGACCGGGCGGAAGCCGCGCGAGGGCTCGCCTCCAGGGCGCTACTTCGCCTTCTGGATCTTCGTGACGGTGTAGGCCCCGCCCGTCTCGGCGACGTCGAAATCGACCTTGTCGCCGGCCTTGAGATCCTTGAGCATCGCGGGATCCTTGACCGGGTAGGCCATCGTCATCGCGTCCATGTCGAGCTTCGGGATCGCGGCGTGGTCCAGCGTGACCTTGCCGGCGGCCGGGTCGACCTTCGTCACCGTCCCCTTCACGGACTGCGCCCACGCCGGCGCCGCGACCGCCAGGAAGGCCGCCGACAGGACGGCGAGCGGGATCTTGCGTCTCATGGGTCTCTTCTCCTTCGGTCCAGAACCGCCGCACCGGCCGCGTTGAGGGGTTTGCGGCGACCGGCGCGGCGGACTTCGGACGGGATCGCTCCCGGTCCGAACGGGTTCGCCTGCCGCGCGCGAGGCGCTTCCGGCAGGCCGATTGGCGAGTTGCGGGCGTCCGCCTAGTGCTCGTGGCCGACCGCGTTCGATGCGGTGCGACGGGTGCGCGGGTCCACGACCCGCAGGTCGGTCTGCCGCGCGCGTCGGCCCTTGGGCGTGTCCGGGGCGCGGGTCGGCTCGGGCATCGGCTCGCCGGTCCACTCGTAGGCGAGGGTGCCTTCCGGATGCCTGTACCAACCCGGGTCGCGGTAATCGCCGGCCGCCAGTCCCGGACGGACCTTCAGGACCGTGAACATCCCGCCCATCTCGACGGACCCGAACGGGCCCGTGCCGGTCATCATCGGCAGCGTGTTGTCGGGGAGCGGCATCTCCATCTCGGACATCATGCCGCCGCCGGTGGACCCCATCGGCATGTACCCCGGGGCGATCTTCTGGATCTGCTTGGCCGTGCTCTTCAGGTTCACGCCGATGTAGGTGCGCACGTTGTGGCCCATGGCGTTCATGGTGTGGTGCGACTTGTGGCAGTGGATCGCCCAGTCGCCCGGGTTGTCGGCGTTGAACTCGATGGCCCGCATCTGCCCGACCGCGACGTCGACCGACACCTCCGGCAACTGATAGTTCTCGTTGATCCAGCCGCCGTCCGTGCCGGTGACCTTGAAGTCGACGCCGTGGACGTGGATCGGGTGGTTGGTCATGGTCAGGTTGCCGAACCGCATCCGGACCTTGTCGCCCTGCCGCGCGACCATCGGGTCGATGCCCGGCCAGACCCGGCTGTTGAAACACCACATGTTCATGTTGAGCATCGTGTTGACCTTGGGCACGTAGGACCCGGCCTCGATGTCGTAGGCGTTCAGCAGCCAGACGAAGTCGCGGTCGACCCGCCGCTCGGCCGGATCGCGCGGATGGACGACGAAGAAGCCCATCATGCCCATCGCCATCTGGACCATCTCGTCCGAGTGCGGGTGGTACATGAAGGTGCCGGAGCGCCTCAGGATGAACTCGTAGACGAAGGTCTTGCCCGGCGGGATGCCGGGCTGGGTCAGCCCGGCGACCCCGTCCATGCCGTTGGGCAGCGTCTGGCCGTGCCAGTGCACCGCGGTCGCTTCCGGCAGGCGGTTGGTGACGAAGATGCGGACCTTGTCGCCCTCGACCGCCTCGATGGTCGGTCCGGGCGATTGGCCGTTGTAGCCCCAGAGCCGCGCGTCCATGCCGGGCGCCATCTCCCGCACGACCGGCTCGGCGATGAGGTGGAACTCCTTCCAGTCGCCGCGCATGCGCCAGGGCAGCGTCCAGCCGTTGAGCGTGACCACCGGCTGGTAGTCCGGCCCGCTGGTCGGATAGAGCGGCGGCTGCATGGTCGCCTTGTCCATGATCGGGGCCTCCGGAAGCCCGGCCGCCTGGATGCGTCCGCTGATCATGGACGTGCCGGCCAGCACGAGGCCGCCCGCTCCCAGGATCCCTCTGCGCGAGATGTCGGTCATGATGCCTCTCCGAATGTCATGGACGGGCCGCGGTCCCGACCTCAGCCGCCGGGCGTCGCGACGGCGAGGCTCGTGCCCGGGGTGCCCCCGGCGGCCTCGCCGCCGAAGTTGCCCCCCGAGAACCCGCCGCCGACGGTCGCGGCCTTGAGGTCGGTCGCCGCGATCCAGAAGTCGCGCTGCGCCTCGATCGCCTGGATGTTGCTCAGGATCCTGGCCCTGGCGTCGACGATGAGCGTCGTCACGTCCAGGAGCATGCCGCTGTACTGGAGCAGGGTCTGGTCCTGGATCGTCCGCCGCAGGGGCAGGACGCTCGTCCGGTAGTGCCGGGTGATGTCGTACTGGCCGCGATAGCGCTGGTATGCCTCGCGCACCTCGGAGCGGGCGTTGACCGCGCGCTCCGCCAGGCGGTTGGCGCTGGCGAGGTAACTCTCCCTCGCGCCCCGGACGGCGGTAGCCCCGAAGTCGTAGACCGGGATGACGAGGTCCGCCGTGAACCCGTTCAGGCTGGCCTTGTCGACCTTCGGGGCGCCGCCCTCTGCCCCGCTCCCGAGGGTCCTCGACTGCGAGAATCTGTTCGCGAAGCCCACGTCGAAGACGCTGACGAAGCCGCTCACTTGGTTCAGCCCGAACTGCCCGACGAGCGACTGCAGCTCGAAGCGGGCGGCCTGCACGTCGGCTCGCTTCGTCATCGCCTCGGCCTCGATGGCGCGTCCTTCGACGAGCCTTCCGGGCAGGGGCGGCAGGCCGTTTGGCAGGCGGAATTCGGTGTCCCGACCCCAGAGCCCGAGGAGGCGCGTCAGTCGCTCCCGCTCCGCCCGTTGCTGGACCCGCGCCTTCGCGAGTTGCGCCCCGAGCTCGCTGTAGAAGGCGTGCTCGCGCGCCTGCTCCAGCTTGTTCAGCGCGCCCGTCTCGCCCAGCTGCTTGGCCAGCGTCGACGCGGATTCGGCGCCGGCCAGCGCCTGTTCCAGGAAGGCGGTCGCTTGGTTGGCGGCCACGGTCCGGTAGTATTGGCGCCGGGCCTCGCCGGCCAGCCGCAGGACCTGATCCGCCGCGTTGTACTGGTCAGCCCCGAAGCGCTGTCGCGCGATCTCGGCGCGCGCCGGCAGCGTCACCAACTCCAGCACGCTCGCGGCCACGGAGCGCTCGATCTCCGTGTTGAACCCCAGGCCCCACTGGGTGATGGAGAGCCGCGGGGAAGGCGGCAGCGTGGCCTGCACGTACTGCGCCTCGGAGACGCCGAGGTCGTTGAACGCGGCCTGCAAACCCCGATTTCTGAGGAGCGCGACCTGAACGGCGCCATCCGCCGTCAGGGGATGCCGCAGCAGCGCGTCCACCCGCGTCTCCGCGGTCGGCGCGATGCCCTGATCGTCCGCCTTCACGATGTCCTTGCGCAGTTCCAGCGAAGCATAGCCGCCGGCGACCGACAATCCGGCGTCCGGCGAAAAGCTCGCGCAGCCGCCGAGGGCCAAGCCGAGGCCCATGAGGCTCGTCGCCGTGCGCAGAAGACGCCACCGGACGGGCTCGCCCGGCGCGCGCTCCGTCCTGCCGGCATGTCCCGGCGCCGCCAACGTGCGTCCCATGCCGGTTAATCCGGGATGCGCGTCCGTTTGGTTACAGGGCCGCGCCATCACCGGCCTCCCGAGTCGCGCTTGCCGCCCATCCCCGGCATCCCGTCCATGCCCGGCATGCCGCCCATTCCGCCGGACCCGGTCTTCGGTGCGACCTGTCGGTTGAGCTCCCGCCAATCCTTCGGCTCGACGACGCCGAAATCCTTCACGCCCCGCGTGACCTTCGCGTAGCGGGGCGGCGGTACCGGCACGCCCGGGTCGGAGGGCAGGACGAGCCCGGCGGGCACGGCGGCGGGAATGCAGCCGGCGAGCGGCAGGACCGCCGCGAGCGCGGCCGGTCTCGGCAACTTGAACATGGTGGACTTCCCGAACTGAGGCGGACGGCCGAGGGCAAGGCCCGGCGCGGCGCCGGCCGCGCGGCTGGAGCCGGCGACGGGGTCGCGCCCGACCGAGGCGTCGGGTGTTCGAACGGAATGGTTTGCCGTCCCTTCGGAGCGGCCTCGGGCGGACGCTAGTGCCGCCCGCGCGTCAGGCGCCGAGCCTTGGGGGTCGCTCGATCCGGAGCGGACGCGCGTCGACGTTCCCGTCCTCTTGGACGATCAGGACCCGCTCGAACGGGGCGTAATCCAGAGGCATGCCCAGCCAGGCCGCCGCCGGCAGCGCGGCCTGGCAACCGAGGGTGCAACACGGCGACGGGCAGGCCGGGCGCTTCGAACGGTGCCGGTGCCCCGGGCAGCCGTCATCGCCGGCGGTCGCGGCCGGCGCGTCCTGGGAACCCGCATGAAGCCCGGCGTGCCCGGGAACATCCGGACCGTCGTGGCTCCGCGGCGACTGCGCGTGACGTGCGTGGGGCATCGCCCCCGCGACGTCGGCAAGGGCGCGGTCGGCCGCCGCGGCAGGCCGGCCCATCGTGCACGGCGCGGCCGGCGCGATGGCCAAGGCCAAAGCGAGCACGGCGAGCAGAAATGTGCGCACGATGTTCAATGATCAGGGCCCCGGCCTAATCTTGGGAGACATTGGCACGCCGCGTCGGAAGCGGCAATCCATCGCGACGATCTTACGCCTTCGAAGGACATTCTGTTGGATTTGCGCAACAAGCCAGGTTCGGGACGGCTGTCGCAGGCGCGCCGGCTTGCGACGACCCAGCTGGTGGAGCGCGAACGGGACCGGCGGCGACGCGGCGATCAGTGCGTGTGGTCGTGCGGAGCGGCCGCATCCGGGGCCGGCGCCGTCCCGGCCTTGCCTGCGGCTTCAGGCGTGGCTGGACCGCCCGCGGGCACCTGAACCTGCCCTTGGCCTTGCTCGTGGCCATGCTCTTGGCCGTGGGCGTGGTCGTGCGCGGCGGCATCCGGAGCCGGGCTCATCCCGGACTTGCCCGCGGCGGCATCGGGCGTGGCCGGACCGTTCACAGGCGCATGGTCGTGCTCATGGACATGGTCGCGGCCATGCTCATGAGGAGGGCCGCCGCCTCCGGGGTGGACGTGGTCGCCCGATTTCGGGAGCGCCATGACACCCAGGCCATAGCGGTAGACGTTCTCGCCGCCGAGCCAGCCCGTCACCGCGAGCGTCCCGGAGCCCCCGGCGAGGAGCGCCAGCAAAACGATGCCCGCGCCGGCGCCTTTCCGGCGCTCGGACCACGCTACGCCTCCGGCGACGAGGAAGATCAAGGCGGTGGCGACGGCCCAGCGGAGGTGGACTGTCATGTTCTCGTGCGAGGCCGCGTCGTGCGCGACGGTGTTGTAGGCCGACCAGCCCGTGGCGAGGGTCGCGACCGTGACCGCGATGCCGATCGCGAGGTTCCAGCGGGCGGCCGTCGTGAGCGCGTCTCCGAGCGGCGCTGTCCTGAACAGGGTCCCTGCGGCGAACAGCACGCTGGCCGTGATGAGGAGGGCGACCGTGAAATGGACCGCGACCGGATGCCAGTTCGGGATCACCTCGATCATGACCGTACTCCCAGGAAAGCGTGGATGGCGGGACGCCGGTCGCCGCCCGGACCGGTTCGAATGCGGGATGGGTGTCGAGCGGGACGTCGCGCTTAGGCGAGCCCGCCGCCGTCGCCGGATCTCGGGAGCGGCACCCTCTCGGATGCGGCCTCGGATGACCGATCCTCGCATACGTGTGCACCCCGGGAGGGAGGCTCGGGAGCCCCTGGCCCGTCCCTCTCGTCGTACCCGGCGCGGGTCTAAGAACGGCGCCAAGGCTTGGCAATATTTCGCCGCACATGCCTGTCGGTGGGGGCATGCCCAGGGCGCTGTAACCTTTCGGACCTCGCTTGCGGACTACCCTTCGAGCGGTGGCGGCGGTCTCATGTCGCCTTCGGGCGACCAGCCGCGCGACGCGGACCGCCGGACGACATGCGCGCCCACCCGGCGTGGCGCGGCGGTCGCGAAGGGCACTGCGGGTGGCGGACGATGCGACGTACTTCGAGCTTTGGCCCGGCATCCATGAACCGGCTCGTACAGCCCTGGTGACACAGGCGGAGGAAGAGCTGCGTGGGCTGCTCATCGCCAGCCTCGGGGGAAGCGCGGTCGACTACCGGCGCTTCCTCGTGCGCCTGGGTGCGCATCTGCGTGCGTACTACAAGGGCAAGCTGGTCCGCTCCGGGCAGAGCGATACCGAGGCGGAGGATCTCGTCCAGGAGACCCTGATGGTGATCCACACGCGCAGGCATACCTATGACGTCGCGCAGCCGGTGACGCCGTGGATCCATGCGATAGCCCGTTACAAGCTCATCGACCATCTCCGGCGCACGCGCTCGTCCACGACGGACGTGCCGGTCGAGGATGCGGGCGTGCTGGTGGCCCACGACGACCACGTCGCGGTGGAGAGCTCGCTCGACGTCGAGCGCCTCCTGGCGCACCTGCCGGCCAAGATGAGGAACGCGATCCGGTCGACGAAGGTCGAGGGACTGAGCACCGCCGAGGCGGCCGAACGCTCCGGCATGACCGAGACCGCGGTCAAGGTGAGCGTACATCGCGGCCTGAAGGCCCTGACGAACCTGGTGGCGGGCAAGGCGAGATGAAGACCGACGAACTCATCGGCCTCTTGGGGAGCAGCTTCGAGCGCGAGCCGGTTCGGACCCCTTGGATGACCCGCCGGCTCGGGCTCGCGGTGGCCGTCGGCGCCGCGGCCGCGCTTTGCCTGGCACTCGTGGTCCTTGGCGTGCGCCCCGGCCTGATGGAGGCCAGGCCGCTGCTGTTCCTCGCGTTCAAGTTCGCGTTCGCGGCCGCGGTCGGTGGCCTCGCGCTCCGGTATCTGGTCAGGGTGGCCAGGCCGGGCGGCGAGAGCCGCGTCCACCTTGGGGTCGCTGCCCTGCCGTTCGTCGCGGTCGGGGCGCTCGCGGGGGCGAGCCTGTCGATGACCCCGCGCGAGCATTGGCACGGCTTGATCTCGGGCCACACCTGGCTCGAATGCCTCGTCTCGATCCCCTTGATCGCCGTCGTGCCGTTCGCCGTCGTCACGTGGGCGGTCCGGCGGTTCGGGGCGCCGACGGACCTCGTGCGGGCGGGGGCCCTGGTCGGCCTCGCCTCGGGCGCGGTCAGCGCGCTCGGCTACTCCTTGCACTGCATGGATGACACCGTGCCGTTCGTCGCCGTCTGGTACGGGGGCACCCTCGCGCTGTGCACGCTGGCGGGCGCGCTACTGGGTCCGCGCCTGCTGCGATGGTAGCGAACCGACCCGGAGCCTCTTCCTAACCCCTCGCCAGTCGACGATGGAGACGAGCCACCGCGCTAGTGGCCGCGGCACATCAAAAATTCTCGTAGCTCCGTAACCATGGGCTCGGGACGCACGGATCTAAGGAGACGAGCAGCAGGCTCCCGAACAAAAATCGAGTTCGCCATGAGAACCAAGATCGTTCCTGTCTTCACTGGCCTCGCGATGCTTGCCGCCTTACCAGGTCACGCGCTCGCGGGATGGATGGACAACGTCCCGTCCCGCTTCATACCCCAGACGCATCGGACGCCACCCCATCCGGTTGAAGCGACGGACGTCGGCTCGACGACCGGGTCGCTCACCGAGATGACTCGCCGTCCTTCCAACCGCAAGCCGGTTCGGCCCGCACGCGACTACTGAGACTATGGGCGCCCTAACAGGTTGTTGAAAAAGTCCAGAGAGGTAGAAGTTGGGCCTCCATCTTGTACAGCCATATGGACACTCAACCTACCAGCAGTAAGTCGCCTCTATCTTCTGAGGCGCTTTTCGATTGTTTTAACAATCTGTTAGTGGCGGAGATCTCAGCGCACTACCTGCCCTCGGAGTTTGCATAGGGTGCAGGCGTTGTGAAAATGGGAAATAATGCATGACTTGCAGAACAATATTCTGCAAGTCATGCCCCAACCATTGATAGAGATCAATCTTCACGTAGTTTAGGCCTCTATTTCGGGTCTGGACGGGTTTTTATCGGGAAAATATCCAAAGCGGTTCTGCATTTTAACCCACTCGGCAACGATCAGATCCTAGGCTCTGTCCCGGAGCAAACCCAAGGCTATGAGCGCTTATTGCCTTTGCCGCCCTCGATCATCGAACGTATCCGCGCTGCCATGGTCTCAATCGCGAACGGTTTCGTCAGCACCGCCATGCCCGGCGCAAGGTGTCCATTGCCGAGGATGGCGTTCTCGGCATAGCCGGTGATGAACAGCACATTCAGGTCGGGTCGGGCGACGCGTGCGGCGTCCGCCATCTGCCGCCCGTTCATACCGCCGGGCAGGCCGACGTCCGTGACCAGTAGGTCGATGCGCACGTCGGACTGCAGCACCTTGAGACCCGCCGCGCTGTCGCCGGCCTCGATGGCCGTGTAGCCGAGGTCCTCCAGGATGTCGCTGACGAGCATGCGCACGGTGGGCTCGTCATCGACGATCAGCACGGTCTCGCCCTGCTCGGAACGCGGCAGGTCGGTGACGGGGTTCATCCCCTCGTCCTCGGCGACCTCGCCATAATGGCGCGGCAGGTAGATGCACACGGTGGTCCCTTGTCCGACTTCCGAGTAGACGCGCACCTGTCCGCCGGATTGCTGAGCGAACCCGTAGATCATCGACAGGCCTAGCCCCGTGCCCTCGCCGATCGGCTTGGTCGTGAAGAACGGCTCGAACACCCGCGCCACGATCTCCGGGGGCATGCCGGTGCCGGTGTCCGTCACGCAGATCGACAGGTATTGCCCTTCCGGCATGTCGTGCTGCCGGGCGGCCCGCTCGTCCATCCACTTGTTGGCCGTCTCGATGATGATGCTGCCCCCGTCCGGCATCGCGTCGCGAGCGTTGATGCAGAGGTTGAGCAGGGCGTTCTCAAGCTGCGGCGGATCCACCAGCGCCGGCCACGCACCCGTCGTACCGACCACTTCGACGGCAATCGCCGGTCCGACGGTGCGCTGGATCAGCTCCTGCATGCCGGAGACGAGCCGGTTCACGTCGGTGGGCCTGGGATCGAGCGTTTGGCGACGCGAGAACGCAAGGAGACGGTGGGTCAGCGCGGCGGCGCGCTTGGCCGCGCCCTGGGCCGCCGTCATGTAGCGGTCCACGTCCGTGAGCCGGCCCTGCTGCATGCGCGTCTGCATCAGCTCCAAGGAGCCGGAGATGCCCGCCAGCAGGTTGTTGAAGTCGTGGGCCAAGCCCCCGGTCAGCTGGCCGACGGCCTCCATCTTCTGGGATTGCCGGAGCGCCTCCTCCGCCAGCCTCAGGGCTTCTGCCTGGTCCTTCTCGGCGGTGATGTGTCGCCCGCTCGCGTAGATCAGCTCGCCTTCCGGCGCGGCGACCCAGGAGATCCAGCGGAAGCCCCCTTCCTTGTGGCGGTAGCGGTTCTCAACGGTGGGAAGGCTATGGACGCGGGCATGCTGCAACGCCTGGTTGGTCAGCCCCTCGTCGGCCGGAACGATGAATTCAAAGACCGTCCTGCCCAGGACATCCTCAGCCGTCCATCCAAGGATAACCGTGAAGGCTGGGTTCACAGCTTGAAAAACGCCCCGGCCGTCGATGACGACCTGAATGTCTTGGGTGTTACGCCAGAGCCGATCACGCTCCTGGGTGCGTTCGTGAACCTGCTGTTCGAGAGTTTCGTTGAGCTTGAGCAGTTCCTGCTCAGCATGCTTGCGACCGGTCACATCGTTGAAGAAGATCGCGATCTGGCGGTCTGCGGGATCACCGACCCGGATGGCCCGCACGTCAAACCACCGGCCGAACGCCGCGGCGTAATTCTCGAAGTTGGCCGGCTCGCCGGTCAGGGCGACGTGCCCATAGGTTTCGAACCAAAACCGTTCCAGGTCCGGTGCGAATTCCGTCACCCATTTGCCGCGCAGATTGACCCCGGCCTGACGCTCGAAGGCGGGGTTGGCTTCCAGGAAGCGATAATCCAGCGGGCGGTCGTCGGTATCGAACCGCACTTCGACGATGGCAAATCCGGTGTCGATCGTGTTCACGATCGTTTTGAGACGTTCCTGGCTGGCGTGCAGGCGTTCCGTGCTGTCGGCCTGTTTGGCCGCCAGCACCGCGTTCTCGCCCTGCAGGCGGGCTACCTGCGCGAAGTCTGAGGTGACGTCGTACTGGCTGGCGAAGAAGTAGGCGACCTCGCCCTTGGCGTCCTTGACCGGGGCTAGCAGCAACTGGTTCCAGAACGGCGTGCCGTCCTTGCGGTAGTTGTAGATCGCGATCTCGATCCTTTCGCGTGCCGCCACGGCGTTGCGGATGCGGGTCACGTCATCCGGATCGGTTTTCGGACCCTGCAGGAAGCGGCAGTTATGGCCGACGATGTCCGTGCGGTCGTACCCGGTCAGGCGGCAGAAGGCGTCGTTGACGAAGATGATCGGGTTGTCGTGCTGGCGCGGGTCGGTGATGATCATCGGCATGCGCGTCGCCCGCACGGCCGCCGCGAACGGGTCGGTGAGATCCTTGCCGCCAGCGATCTCAGCGAAGATGCGGCTCGTGTCACGACGGACCGTTTCGGTGGTCGCCGGCGTCGAGGTCGGGCGGTCTTTGTCCATGATACGGCCGGCTGTACCAGACATAGCGTTGGCCTCAATAGCTGCGCTTGGAGACGCTCTTGGAGCGGCCTGGAGGGTTGTTAGATCACCACAGGCAGAGGGAATGTGAGAGGCCACCGCCGCCACGCGGCTGACAGGGGGCCTCCTCAGGGTTTGCAAAGGGTCGGAAGGAGGCCCTCGCTGCGGGTACCGAACGTCGGATTTAGGCCACTTGCTGTCGGGGGGATATCGCTCGCTGGCAAGGCGGGACGGGCTTGGCGTCGGGAATGGGCGCGCGAGATCTGGGCGGCCCAGTCCATGCCGCGACCATTCCGCATGGTGGACGGACCGCCGTCGACCTTCCGCCCGGACCGAAAAGCTGGCATCGTGGATCCGTGAACTTCTGGCTCGCCCTGAGGCGGCTGCTCCCGCTGCTCGCGGTTCTCAGCCTCGCCCTGACGCCGGTGGCCGCCCCCGCGGCCGTCGCGGGCATGCGCGCGTCCGTGATGGCGCAGGCAGGCGTCGGGCACGAGGCGATGCCGGCCGTGGACCCCGCCGACATGGCGGCCATCGACATGGCCGAAATGCCTTGCTGTCCGCCCAAGAAGACGGCGAAGCCCGATTGCGCGAAGGCGGGTTGCCCGTTGCTGGCGCTCTGCCTCGCGGGCATCGCTTCGCTCCCGCCGGCCGCGATGTCCGTCCCGGCGCCGGTCGCGACGCGGACGAGCCGGTCGTGGCCCGATGCGGCGTCCTTCGCCAGCGTGCACGGACCGCCGTTACCCGAGCCTCCCCGAGCCTGAGCCCGATGCCGCCGGCGTGAGCGCCGGCACGATGCCGCGCGTCCGTGCGCGGCCGTCCATCGCGTTCAGGAGACCACACCCGTGACCAAGGATCCCTTCGCGCGCGCCCTCGCGGTCGCGCTGCTCGCTGTCGCCCTACCGGCCCCGACGCTCGCCGGCATCAGGGACTACCAGTTCCAACTCGTCCAGCCGGAGGCGAAGGTCGGGGACGCCGTCCTCGCCGTCCGGCTCGTCGACCGGCGCACGGGCAAGCCGGTGACCGACGCGGTGATCTTCGCCAAGCGCCTCGACATGGCGCCGGACGCCATGGAGGAGATGGCCACCAAGGTCGAGCAGGTCCCGTCGACCGAACCCGGCATCTACCGCTTCAAGGCGCATCTCGGGATGCAGGGCCGCTGGCGCCTGTCGCTGGCCGCCAAGGTCCAGGGCGAGACCGGAACGGTCGAGGACGACCTGATCGTCCAGGCCGCGAAATGAGCCGGTCCGCGTGGATTGCCGGGGCCCTCGCCGCGCTCGCGGCCGGGGCCGCCGGGTACGGGGTCGGGCATGACGGCCCCGCACTGTCGGCGCTCGCCGGCCGGGTGGCCTCGGGCCTGCCGCCCGCGCTCGCCGAACGGGGTCGCGACGGGCTCGCGCGCCTTCTGCCCACCACCGCGGGTCCGGCGAGGGCCGTCCCGTCGGGGCCGGTCGTCTATTACCAGGACCCGGACGGGAAGCCGGCCTACTCGCTCGCGCCGATGGTCACCGCGGACGGACGTCAGTTCCGGGCAGTCCGCGCCAGCGAGGACGTCCGCTTCGATGGCGAAGCGGTCGAGATCAAGCCCGGCGACGCGCCGGGCCACGGGATGTCGGCCCCCGACATGGCCGCCCGCGGGAGGGCGGAGGGCAGCCAATCGGACGGGTCGGCCAAGCCCGGCTCCGGCGACCGGCGCGTTCTGTACTACCGCAATCCGATGGGCCTGCCGGACACCTCGGCGACCCCGAAGAAGGATTCGATGGGGATGGACTACATCCCCGTCTACGCGGGCGAGGACGAGGGCGGCAACGTCGTGACCGTCTCCCCCGGCAAGGTCCAGCGCACCGGCGTCCGGACCGAGACCGTGGAGCGGCGGGTGGTGGCCCAGCCGGTGCGCGTGCCCGGTACCGTCGCCCTCGACGAGCGGCGCGTGACGGTCATCGCGACCCGGTCGGACGCGTATGTCGACCATGTCGAGGACGTCACCACCGGCGACCGCGTCCGCAAGGGCCAGCCGCTGGTCCACATCTACTCCCCCGACATCAACGCCGCCGCCGCGCAACTCATCGCCAACCCCGGCTTCGACGGAGCTCGGCGACGCCTGCAGAACCTCAACGTCTCCGAGGCCGTCATCGACGAGATGGAGCGCACCCGGAAGGTGCCGATGGCCATCACCTGGTCGTCGGCCCGGGACGGCGTGGTGCTGCAGCGCTCGGCCGTCGAGGGCATGAAGGCCGCGGCCGGCGACACCCTGTTCCGGATCGGCGACATCTCGGTCATGTGGGTGCTGGCCGACGTGCCCGAACGCGACCTGGCCGGGGTCCGCGTCGGACAGGCCGTGACCGTGCGCCTGCGTTCGGCACCGGGCCGGACCTTCTCGGGCAAGGTCGGGGTGATCTATCCGCAGGTGAACCCGGACACCCGGGCCACGCGGGTGCGCATCGAGCTGCCGAACCCGGACGGCACGCTCCTGCCGGACATGTACGCCGAGGTCGAGATCGCAACGGGGGCGGGCAAGCCCGTCGTGGCGGTGCCCGACGACGCGGTCATCGACACAGGCGCACGGCAGTTGGTGCTGCTCGACAGGGGCGGCGGGCGCTTCGAGCCCCGCGCGGTCAGGGTCGGGGTTCGCGGCACGGGCTACGTCGAGATCCGCGACGGCGTCGCCGCCGGCGACCGGGTGGTCACGTCAGCGAACTTCCTGATCGACGCCGAGAGCAACCTGAAGGCGGCGCTGCAATCCATGGCGGCCCCGAAGGCGGATGACCGGCAGGCCGCGAATGTGGAGGGCAAGCCATGATCGCGCGCCTGATCGGCTGGTCGGCCCGCAACCTCGTCCTGGTGCTGGTCGGCACGGCGTTCGCCGTGGCGGCGGGTGTCATCGCGCTGCGCACCCTGCCCCTCGACGCCATCCCGGACCTCTCGGACGTGCAGGCCATCGTCTACACCGAGTATCCGGGCCAGGCGCCGCAGGTCGTGGAGGATCAGGTCACCTACCCGCTGACCACCGCCATGCTGACGGTGCCGAAGGCGAAGGTGGTGCGCGGCTTCTCGTTCTTCGGGGTGTCCTTCGTCTACGTGATCTTCGAGGACGGCACCGACCCGTACTGGGGCCGCTCCCGGGTGCTGGAATACCTCAACGGCGCGGCGAGCCGGCTTCCCGCGGGGGTGACGCCGACGTTGGGCCCCGACGCGACCGGCGTGGGCTGGGTCTACCAGTACGTGGTGGTGGCGCGTGAGCGGACGCTCGCCGAGCTCCGGTCACTGCAGGATTGGGTGATCCGCTTCGGGGCCTCGCGCGCCGAGGGGGTGGCCGAGGTCGCGGGCGTCGGCGGGTTCGTCAAGCAGTACAACGTCGTCGTCGACCCGAACCGGCTGCGCGCCCAAGGCATCAGCCTCAACAAGCTGCGGGACGCCATCCGGGCGAGCAACGCGGATGTCGGCGGCCGCACGGTCGAGCTCTCCGAGTTCGAGTTCATGGTGCGCGGGCGCGGCTACCTAAGAAGCGTCGCCGACATCGAGAACATCGTTCTGAAGACCTCGGGCGGCACGCCGCTGCGGGTTAGGGACGTCGCCCGGGTCGAGCTCGGACCGGACGAGCGCCGCGGCATCACCGAGATGAACGGCGAGGGCGAGGTCGCGGGCGGCATCGTGTTGCAGCGGTTCGGCGCCAACGCCCTCACCGTCATCGAGAACGCGAAGGCGAAACTCGCCGAGGTCGCCAAGAGCCTGCCCGCCGGCACCGAGATCCTGCCGGTCTACGACCGCTCGCAACTCATCGACGCGGCCATCGAGACGCTGCGGGGCACGCTCGTCGAGGAGAGCGTCGTCGTCTCCCTCGTCTGTATCGTCTTCCTGCTGCACGTCCGCAGCGCGCTCGTCGCCATCCTGATGCTGCCTGTCGGCATCCTGATGGCGTTCGCCGGGATGAAAGCGCTCGGAATCGGGGCCAACATCATGTCGCTCGGCGGCATCGCCATCGCGGTGGGCGCCATGATCGACGCCGCCATCGTGATGATCGAGAATGCGCACAAGCACCTGGAGCGGGCGGCGCCGGGCAGGCCGCGGGTCGAGATCCTGGTCGCGGCGGCGGCGGAGGTGGGCCCGTCGCTGTTCTTCTCGCTCCTCATCATCACCGTGAGCTTCCTGCCGATCTTCACCCTGGAGGGCGAGGAAGGGCGGCTGTTCGGGCCCCTGGCCCTCACCAAGACCTTCGCCATGGCGGCGGCGGCGCTCCTGTCGGTGACCCTGGTGCCGGCGCTCATGGTGCTGTTCGTGCGGGGACGGATCGTCCCGGAGCATCGCAATCCGGTGAACCGGCTCCTGATCTGGCTCTACCGGCCCGTCATCGCGGGGGTGCTGCGGGCGCGGCTGCCCACGATCCTGCTCGCCCTCGGCGTTCTGGCGGCGACGGTGTGGCCGGCGCGCCAGCTCGGATCGGAGTTCATGCCGGAGCTCGACGAGGGGACGCTGATGTACATGCCGACGACGCTCCCGGGCATCTCGGTGACCAAGGCCGGCGAGCTTCTCGCGACCCAGGACCGCATCATCAAGTCGTTTCCCGAGGTCGCCTCGGTCTACGGCAAGGCGGGGCGCGCCAACACCGCGACCGACCCCGCGCCGATGGAGATGTTCGAGACCATCATCAGCCTCAAGCCGAAGGCGGAGTGGCGCCCGGGCGTGACGCTCGCGAGCCTGAAGGCCGAGATGGACGGGGCGCTGCAGTTCCCCGGCGTCTCGAACGCCTGGACGCAGCCGATCCGCGCCCGCATCGACATGCTGTCGACGGGCATCCGCACCCCGGTCGGCATCAAGGTGCTCGGGACCGACCTCGGCGCCATGGAGAAGGTCGCCCGACACGTCGAGGCGGTGGTGCGTAAGGTCCCGGGCACGTCGAGCGCCTACGCCGAGCGGGTCGTCGGCGGCTACTTCCTCGACATCGCGCCCGACCGCGAGGCGCTTGGCCGCTACGGCCTGACGGTCGGCGACGTGCAGGACGTCATCGCCACGGCGCTCGGGGGGCAGAGCGTCACCAACACGGTCGAGGGCCGCGAGCGCTACACCGTCAACGTGCGCTACCCGCGCGCCTTCCGCTCGGATCCCAAGACCATCGCGGGCGAGGTGCAGGTGCCGCTGCCCGCCGGCGGGACGGTGCCGCTCGGCGAGGTCGCGAAGGTCGAGCTCACCCGCGGACCCACCTCGATCCGGACCGAGAACGGCCAGCTCGCGGTCTACATCTTCGTCGATCTCACCGGGCGCGACCTCGGCGGCTACGTGGCCGATGCGCGTGCCGCGGTCGACGGCGAGGTCGCGCTGCCCCCGGGCACGACGCTGCAGTGGAGCGGGCAGTACGAGTACCTGGAACGGGCCGAGGCGCGCCTGAGGATCGTGGTGCCGCTGACGCTGCTGGTCGTGTTCCTGCTGCTCTACCTCAATTTCCGCCGCCTGACCGAGACGCTCATCGTCATGCTCTCGCTGCCGTTCGCGCTCGTCGGCGGCGTCTGGCTGATGTGGTGGATGGGCTTCAACATGTCGGTGGCGGTGGCGGTCGGCTTCATCGCGCTCGCCGGCGTCGCGGCCGAGACCGGCGTGATCATGCTGGTCTACCTCGACCACGCCCTCGACGAGGTCCGGGCCGGGTGCGTGCGCGAGGGACGCCCGCTCACGAGCGAGGACCTGCGCCGGGCCATCATGGTCGGCGCCGTCGAGCGGGTGCGGCCCAAGATGATGACGGTGGTCGCCATCATGGCGGGTCTCCTGCCCATCCTCTGGAGCACCGGCTCGGGCTCCGAGGTCATGCAGCGCATCGCGGTCCCCATGATCGGCGGGATGGTCTCCTCGACCGTGCTGACCCTCGTCGTGATTCCGGCCGTCTACGCCCTGGTGAAAGGGCGCGGGCTGCCCCAGGCCGCCGCGGAGGCCGGGGAGGATGCCCGGGTGCCTCTGGCGGCTGAATGAGGAACGAACAGGAGCGGATGATGAAGTCTGACATGATGCCGTCCCGGCGAGCCGTGCTCGTGGGCGTGGCGGCGGGACTGGCGCTCGGGCGACCCGTATCGGCGGAGAGCCCGCCGACCGTCGCCGTGATGAAGGACCCGAGTTGCGGCTGCTGCGCGAAGTGGGTGGACCACCTGCGCCAAGCCGGCTTCACGGTGACGGTGACCGAGGGGCCCGTGAACCCGGTCAAGGCGCGTCTCGGCGTGCCGCGGGACCTCGCCTCCTGCCACACCGCCCTGGTCGACGGCTACGTGGTCGAGGGACACGTGCCGGCAGACGCGATCAAACGGTTGCTGGTGGAGCGCCCGAAGGGAACGGGGCTGGCCGTTCCGGGCATGCCGGCCGGCTCGCCCGGCATGGAGGTCGAGGGCAGGGAGCCCGACACCTACGCGGTGGTCCTGTTCGGACCCGAGGGGCGGGGCGCCTTCGCCCGCTACCGTGGCGGCGAGCCGGCTTGAGCGCGGCCGTCGTGCGGGTGATCGCCGTAGCCGTCCGAGGTGGTGAACCGTCATCGGGTTGCCGCGCAAAATCCGACACTCCGCTTCGGGCCCGGATGTCCCTCGAAGGCGGGCGGATGCGGGGGCTGAAATCCATTGCACACCGTGATCCCGTGCCCCGCGGCCATCACGGTCCTGCTTCTTTCCATCCAGCTCAGGCACTTTTCGCCTCGGCTTCGTGCTGGTCGCCTGCTTCGGCGTCGGGCTCGCCCACGAGATGGTCTTGGCCGGGGTGCTGGCGGCACTCGGCGCCTTCGCACGCCAAGCGCCCGACGCCTCCTCGGCGGCGCAGGTCGTCCTGGTCGGCCTCTAAACCGGCTGGCTTGGCTGAATTGGCATCCGGCGCGAACACCAGGATCGCGCCGGCGCGTCGACCTTGTTCGCCCCGGCCTGGCAGACGCCTTCCCGCCATTGACCTTCCCATCATGGGAAGCCCCATCTGTGCGTGGCGTCATCGAAGGAAGAGCGTCATGCATCGCTTCAAGGTCGACAAGATGGGTTGCGGGGGCTGCGCCAAGTCCGTGACCCGGGCCATCGTCGGCATCGAGCCGGACGCGCAGGTCGCGGTGGACCTCGGGGCCAAGCTCGTGACCGTGTCCAACGCCGCCGGCCCCGCAGACCGCATCGCCGAGGCTATCGTCGCCGCGGGCTATCCGGCCGAGCCGCTGGGTGCGACGGCTTGAGACGGCCGGGCGGCAACCAAACCCGGATGCGCGCATTCACGTCCCAGGGGCGACGTCGTCCCGGCGTTCGGGATCGTCCCGGCGTTCGGGATCGAGATTAGCGATCGGCATGGGTTTCGACCGGCACATCGTGCGTTCGATAGCGGCGATGATCCTCGCGATCATCGCCTACGTCGCTCCGTCCGCCGTCGAGGCTCACGAGGGGCATGTCCCCTGCGGCCATCACGGGCGCGCGGCCTCCAGGGCTCCTACGGCGTCCCCTTCCGCGGCGAACCTGGGCCCCGCAACGCCGTCGCGCATCGCGGAGGTGTCGGTGACGCTCCTGGCCGGGCCTCGCCTTCACGCGAAGGCCAGCCGGTCCACGACATCGCTCGGCGCACTCGATCCCGACCGAGGCTGCTGCGCCTGTGGATGCAAGCGCTGCTGCTGCGGGACGGTGCTATGCTGTACCTTCGGCATCGTCGCCGGACCGGCATGCCTGGCCATCCCCCTGTCCCGGGCGGCCGTGTTGATCCCCCAAGATCTCGCCGGGCGCGTGGCCATCGGCCCCGAGGCGCTGCGCAGACCGCCCCGAATCCTCGCTTGAGATGAGGCGCGCGTGATGCGCGCGACGGCCGAGGTGCGACTGCTTTTGCGGCGTGCCCGAGGGCAAACCGAGGCGACGCCCTTCTCTTATCCCGCGTCGTCCTGACGCCGCTGGCCGTAGGCTCCGTCCGCCGCCTTCTGAGCGGGATACTCGCTCGTGCCCATCGAGAGGTCGGCGACGCCTCGGCGTGACCCACCGCCGCGCGTTCTTCAAGGCCGCGACCATACGCGAGAAGTGTTTCCGCGTTTCCTTGAACCGAATCCAATTCGTCCGGTTCTTGAATGCGGACTGATGAGCAAGTTTACAGTATGGTGCTCTTCATTATCCGCATTTCTGAGATGAAATCACAATCAAAGGAGAACTAGGATGCACAAATTGTCTGGAGAGATGCAGTCCTGCATCGACGAGTGCCTTCGCTGCTATCAGACCTGCCTCGGGATGGCCTCGAACCACTGCCTCCCGGCCGGCGGCAAGCATGTCGAGCCGGAGCACTTCCGGCTGATGCTGGCCTGTGCCGAGATCTGCCGCACCTCCGCGCACGTCATGCTGCTCGGGACCGCGCACCATAAGCACACCTGCGCCGAGTGCGCCGACGTCTGCGAGGACTGCGCCCGCAGCTGCGAGCAGGTCGGCGACATGCAGGACTGCGTCGAGCAGTGCCGCCGTTGCGCCGAGAGCTGCCGGAAGATGGCTGCCTGAGGCCTGCGGGGCGGCCGCTTGGGCCGTCCCGACCCGTCCAACGAAGGAGATCGATATGCGCGTTCGTACCCTGACCCTCGCGGTGACCCTGACGCTGACCGGCGCGGGCACGGCCCTCGCCGCGGACAACGACCATGGCTCCCACGACCACGGCTCCATGCAAACCCCGTCGTTCGAGCTGCCCGCGGCCTGCAAGGCGGCGTCGGCCGGCAAGGAGGCCTCGATGAAGGACATGCAGGGCCACATGTCGATGGCGATGCAGGGCATGTCCGGACAGGCGACCGACACCCAGAAGGGCCTGCAGCACGCCATGATGCAGATGAACGGTCCGATGATGCAGGGCATGATGGCCGGCGACCCCGACGTCGCATGGATCTGCGCGATGATCCCGCATCACATGGGTGCAATCGCCATGGCCCAGGTCGGCCTGAGGAACGGCGATAATCCCGAGGCGAAGAAGATCGCCGAGAAAAGCATCCAGGAGCAGGAAAAGAGCATCAAGGAGCTCACCGCCTGGCTCGACAAGAACGCCCGCAAGGAAGGCAAGCAGTAAGCCCGAAGGAAAACCTGCCCGTGGTCCGCATCGCGTCAACCGTCGCGGGCCACGGATATCGAAGTTACGCGAAGGGACAGGTCATGACCAATTCGTCGGAAATGCATCCCGCCCCGGCGGGCCACGCCTGCTCCGGAGGACACCGGCATGACGACCCCGTCGCGTCGCACGGGCACGACCATGCCGCCATGGCGGCGAACGGTGCGGGAGCCGACCGCGTGAAGGACCCGGTCTGCGGGATGATGGTCGATCCGCACGCGACCGAGCACCGGGCCGAGCACGACGGACATCCCTACTACTTCTGCTCGAACGGCTGCCGGACCAAGTTCGAGGCCGACCCGATCCGCTACGTCGACCCCGGCCAGGCCGGGGCCAAGGCGGACCCGGTGCCGGAAGGCACGATCTACACCTGTCCGATGCACCCGGAGGTCAGGCAGGTCGGGCCCGGGGCATGCCCGATCTGCGGGATGGCGCTTGAGCCGGCGATGGTCGGCGCGGACGACGGCCCGAGCGAGGAGCTCGTCGACATGACCCGCCGGTTCCGGGTCGGGCTGGTCCTGACCCTGCCGGTGTTCGTGCTTGAGATGGGCGGGCATCTCTTCGGCCTGACCGAACGGCTCGGGCAGCAGACGTCCAACTGGATCCAGTTCGCGCTCGCCACCCCGGTGGTGCTCTGGGCCGGTTGGCCCTTCTTCGTCCGGGCCTGGCGCTCCGTCCTGTCCCGGAACCTGAACATGTTCACCCTGGTCGCCCTCGGGACGGGCACGGCCTACCTCTACAGCGTCGTGGCGACCCTGGCCCCGGGGCTGTTCCCGGAGGCGCTGCGCGGGCACGGCGGGGCGGTGCCGGCCTACTTCGAGGCGGCGGCGGTGATCACCGTGCTGGTGCTGCTCGGGCAGGTCTTGGAGCTCCGCGCCCGCGAGAGCACCGGCGGCGCGCTGCGGGCGCTCCTCGACCTCGCGCCGAAGACCGCCCGCCGCATCCGGCCCGACGGCGAGGACGAGGAGGTGCAACTCGATGCCATCGCCATCGGCGACAGGCTGCGCGTGCGCCCCGGCGAGAAGGTCCCGGTCGACGGCGCGGTCGTGGAGGGCCGCAGCTCCGTGGACGAGAGCCTCGTGACGGGGGAATCGATGCCGGTCACCAAGGAGGCCGGCGCCCCCGTCATCGGCGGCAGCCTCAACCAGTCCGGCTCGCTCGTCGTCGAGGCGACCAAGGTCGGGCGCGACACCATGCTGGCCCGCATCGTCCAGATGGTGGCCGAGGCCCAGCGGAGCCGGGCCCCGATCCAGCGCCTCGCCGACCAGGTCGCGGGCTGGTTCGTGCCGGCGGTCATCGGCGCGGCGGTGCTGGCCTTCGCCGCCTGGATGGCGTTCGGGCCGGAGCCGCGCTTCACCTTCGCGCTCCTCGCGGCGGTCGCGGTGCTGATCATCGCCTGCCCCTGCGCGCTCGGGCTCGCCACGCCGATGTCGATCATGGTCGGCGTCGGCCGTGGCGCCGGGGCCGGGGTGCTCGTCAAGAACGCGGAGGCGCTGGAGCGGATGGAGCGGGTGACGACCCTGGTGGTCGACAAGACCGGCACCCTGACCGAGGGCAAGCCGGCCGTGACGCGGGTCGTGGCGGCGGCCGGCTTCGACGAGGACACGCTCTTGCGCCTCGCGGCGAGCGTCGAGCGGGCGAGCGAGCACCCGCTCGCCCTGGCCATCGTGGCGGCCGCCGGAAAGCGCGGGATCGCGACCGCTCCCGTCACGGATTTCGACAGCCCGACCGGGAAGGGCGCGCTCGGAACCGTGGAGGGCCGGCACGTGGCACTGGGCAACGCCGCCTTCCTTCGGGAGCAAGGGGTCGACGTATCGACCCATGCGACCGAGGCAGACGAGCTCCGGCGCGACGGCGCGACGGTGATCTTCGCCGGCGTCGACGGCCGGGTGGCCGGCATCGTCGCCATCGCCGACCCGGTCAAGGCGACGACGGCCGAGGCGCTGGCCGCGCTCCGGGCCGAGGGCATCCGGGTCGTGATGCTGACCGGCGACAACCGCACCACCGCCGAGGCGGTGGCCCGCCGGCTCGGCATCGACGAGGTCGAGGCCGAGGTGCTGCCCGACCAGAAGGCCGCCGTGGTCGAGCGCCACAAGGCGGCGGGACAGGTGGTCGCGATGGCCGGCGACGGCGTGAACGACGCCCCGGCGCTCGCGGCGGCGGATGTCGGCATCGCCATGGGCACCGGCACGGACGTCGCCATCGAGAGCGCCGGCCTGACGCTGCTCAAGGGCGATCTCGTCGGCATCGTGCGGGCGCGGCGGCTGTCGCGGGCGGTGATGGGCAACATCCGCCAGAACCTGTTCTTCGCCTTCGTCTACAACGCGGCCGGCGTGCCGGTGGCGGCGGGCGTCCTCTACCCGTTCCTCGGCATCCTGCTCTCGCCGGTCATCGCCGCGGCCGCCATGGCGCTCTCCTCGGTGAGCGTCATTGGTAATGCCCTGCGCCTGAGGGCGGCTAACCTCGACCCGTCCTTGGCCCGCTAGGAGCGCGCATGTTCCCAACCTGGCTTCATGCCATCTCGATCGCCGCGCTGCTGCTCGGGGCGGCCTGCTCGCTGCTGCTGTCGGCGCAGGTGATCCGTCACCCGCAGCACATGACCGTGATGAACGTGGTCTGGCCGATCAGCGCCCTGTTCGGAACGGTGGCCGTGGTCTGGGCCTACCTCCGCTATGGCCGGCTCGCGACCATGGAGGCGCACCATCACGCGAAGGAGCGGGGCGAGAAGCCGCCGAACGTGACGGGGACGCCGTTCCCGGTGATGGTCGGCAAGGGCGCGCTCCACTGCGGTAGCGGCTGCCTGCTGGGCGATGTCGCCGCCGAGTGGCTCGCGTTCCTGGTGCCCACGGTGGCGGTCTGGTTCGGCTGGCACTCCCTCTTCGACGAGAAGATGTACGCGGTCTGGGTCCTGGATTTCGTGTTCGCCTACGCGCTCGGGATCGCGTTCCAGTATTACGCCATCGTGCCGATGCGCGGGCTCTCCCCCGGCCGGGGTCTGGTGGCGGCCGTGAAGGCGGACACCGTCTCGCTGATCGCTTGGCAGGTCGGCATGTACGGCTTCATGGCGTTCGCCCAGTTCTACCTGTTCCCGCACTGGGCCGGCCAGCGCGCGCCGGTGAACTCGGTCGAGTTCTGGTTCGCCATGCAGGTCGCGATGGTGGCGGGATTCCTGACCAGCTACCCGGTGAACTGGTGGCTCGTCGGCTCCGGCATCAAGGAGCGGATGTAGGCCGGTCGACGCCTAACCGCGGATCACGAGGAGCCAGAACAGGACGGCGCACGCGGTCGCGAGCATGCAGATCCGGTATCCCGCCTCGCTCGGGGCAGGGCGCATGCCCGCCCCGGTTGCGGCGCGACAGCTCGGGCACCTCGTCGCGTCGGCGTGAACCGTCCGCCCGCAGCAACCGCACTTGGATAAGAGCGTGACAACTCCGCCTGCTGAAGCAGGCGGCTTCTCGGCGCAGCTTTGCGGCAATCCGCTGGCTTGAGCGCTGAAGGCCGATATCCCGGCCGGAGCCGAAGGCCCGCTGATGCACGATCCTCGCCGCCGCTACGTCACGGTCGAGGTCCGTACCGCATTCACAGCGATGTCGGCGCTCGGCCAGCGTCTTGGCCTTGATCGTCCCGCATGCGGGGCAGGTTTGAGAGGTACCGCGCGGATCGACCAACACGACGGACGCATTGGCGCTTTCAGCCTTATACGCCGTGAGCTGGACGAGCAGAGACCACGCGGCATCGTGGACGGACCGGGCGAGCATTCCTTTCGTGAGCCCAGCCATGTTGAGGTCTTCGAACGCGATGCCCCGGTAGCGGGAGACCAGGGATCGCGACAGCTTGTGCAGGTGGTCGCGCCGCTGGCGGGCGATGCGGGCCGAGGCGGCCGCCAAACACGCCTTGGCCTTAAGACGGCGCTTCGATCCGCGCCGGCACCGAGCGAGCGCCCGTTGCCTCCGGCGTTGCGCCTTCTGCGCGCGCCGAGCGAAGCGCGGCATCGGAACCGTCGCGCCGTCGCTCGTGGCGATCAGGCTGTTCAGGCCCAGGTCGATGCCGACGGTGCCCGCGCCGCAGGTCTCGGCGAACGCCGCCTCGACCGACAGCACGACGTACCACTTGCCCTGCTGGCGGGTCAGGATCGCAGCGCCAAGCTTGGCATCCTGCGGCAGGTCGCGGTGCCAGACCACCTTGATCCCGCCGGGCACACCGACGATGCCGATGCGGCGATCCTTCCGGATCGTCAGGCCGTCGCCGACCCGGAACGTCGCGCTGTGGAAGCGGGGCGATGCCCGGAACCGAGGAAAGCCGCGCCTGCGCTGGAAGAATGCCGTGTAGGTCTGGTCCAGCCGGCGCAGCACCTGCTGCAGGGCCGAGAACGACCAGCGCCCGAGACCGTCCGGGTCGGCGGGGCGGCACGCCTTCAGCTCGCCGGCCTGATGACCGTAGCGCAGGCTCAGCTTGCGACGGCGGTACGCCTCAATCCGTTGCTGCAGGCCCGCGTTGTACAGGCCGCAAAAGTCCCGCAGCATCGCGTCAAGCAGGGCGGCTTGGGATCTGCTTGGACGAAGGCGGTACTTGTAGCTGCGGATCTGCGTCCCGCCCGTTTGTACGCGTTCCGTTCTCCGCGTCAACGCCGCATCAGGGGCGGCTCGCATTCCCCCGTCAGCTGAGGCAGACGGTCCCCTGCGAGGATTCTGTGGGCGCCCCTCCACTCCCGTGCCGAGACCGCGCGTGCCGACGCGCCTCGGTCAGGCCCTGCGTACGGACCGACGGGATCAACCCTCTGGCCGGCCGCGACGGTCCTGAATGCCTTCGTAGTGCGGCGGGACAGGCCGACGAAGTACGTCTTCGGGGGTAGCGAGGTTTCCGCCGGCTCAAGGCGGCATGGCGGCGGCTGCCGCCGACTGTTGGTATGCGGCTCCGAGGCGTACGCATAACGGGTAACGTCATCCGGACGCGTTACACGATGGGGGCGTTCGCCGGCCGGGCGCTCCTCGCTCCGAAGGCCTCCCGCGGGTTATCTCTCCGGTCGCCCTCGGAACCGGCTCGCGCCCGCGCCCGCACCGAGCGTGCACGCGGGCCGCGACCGTTTCTTCACCGCTCGCGGCGATGATGCCGGCAACGGCTTGGGATGGCGGGCATGGTGACGGAGAACGGGGTCTGGAAGGCCGCGGATCGGATACGGGCCAGGCCGGCACCGCCCGGCGGCACCAAGGAGCGGGTCTCGGTCCGCACGGTCCGGAGGGAACTCGGCGGCGGGTCGTTCGGCGACATCGCCCGCGAGCTCAGGACGTGGAAGGACAGGGAGGACTACCGGCCGGCCATCGAGCGGGCGGACCTGCCGGAGGCGTTCGAGAGGCGGCTCGCGGTGATCGGGCGGGAGTTGCTTGAGATGGCTCGGGTCGAGGCGGCCCGGGCAGGTCTGGCGGACTTCGTCGGCGCGGAGGACCGCCGGGCAGCGGCGAGGGATCTGCTCGACGAGGCGCTGGACCGGGTCGACCTCCTGGAGGAGCGGGTCGCGGCGTTGCAGGCCGAGCTGGACCGGGTGCGGGCCGCCGGCACCCCGGCCGGCGGGGCCGCGCCGCCCGTTTCCGCCGCGGGTGAGGTGGGCTCTCTCCCGCAGGGTCGCGCCGGCGCCGGGTTCGTCGATACCGCGCACGGGCTGAAGCTGGCGCGGGAGGCGAACGACTTCTGGGGGCAGGTGCGGGACGCGGTCGAAGGGGCGGTGCGCCAACGCGGTCCCATGGCGGTCCACCCGCTCCTGAGGGCGCTCCCGACCCGGCTCAAGGAGGAGGGCGAGCGGGCGGGTTTCCCGCTCACCGAGGCGTGGCTGCGCTATCACCTCCTGCGCTTGGTGGAGGACGGCAACGGGCTGACCCTCGTCGGTCACCGGTTCGGGCTGACCGAGCCCGAGCCCGAGCCGGACGTCGCGGCGATGCCCGAGCCGCCACTCGCCGAGGCGGTCGCGGCGTTGGGGAAGCGGCCGTTCTGGCGCTTGTTCATGCGGGAGGTCCACGCCCTGCTCGCCAGGGGCGGGGCGCAGACGGCGGACGAGATCCTCGGCGGCCTGGACCCTGGGTTGGTCGCGGCGACGGGGCGCTTCCAGAGGATCACGCCCCGGCTGCTCCGGTGGAAGCTGCGCCAGCGCATAGCGGAGCGGAGGCCGTTCGAGGAACTCCCGGACGGCCGCTTCGCCGCCCTCGTGGGCGAGGCTCCCTGGGACGGTGAGAGCCCGGCCGGGGCCCCGGCGGCGAGGGCCGGATGACGCCCGCGGCGCGGCAGCCGACTTATCCGACGCCCGCCCGGAGACTACGCTGCGGGGCTCGGCCGCACGGGCAGGGTTCGTTGTCGCGGGTCCACCGGCATCCTGGCCGTCGGCGGTGCATTGGCCGCGCCGCGAACGCCTTCAACAACCGTCGGGATCAGCGCGAGCGGTCCGGGGCTCTGGGAGCCCGCGCCCGCGGCCGGACGCCCGACGACGACGGCGGCCACCCGTGACACGGTGCTCGCCCATCGCGCGATGGTCGGACGGCACGAGCGGGTCGGGTCCAGGGCGTCGGCGTGGTGGTTGGTCGGTCCCTCGTCGAGGACGGCGCGATGGTGGCCGATGCGGTTGCGCGACCTCCGGACGCTCTCGGCCAGCCGCTGGAACGACGACCGAATCCCTCCGGCCGGCTTCGTCGCGCCGGTCAGCGCGGACGCCCGACGGGCTTAGCGATGGCGAGCACGCCCTTCAGGCCGCTCCCGAAACGGGCGATCGTCTCCCTGTGTCCGCGCAGCTCGCTGTAGGGCAGGTAGCGCAGGTCGAGCTCGGCCACCCGCGAGAAGGCGGGCCGGGCGAACTGGGCGCGCACGTCATCCTCGCGGTTGTCGGGCGCCACCAGGAAGAAGTTGCGCGCCGCCCCGCCCTCGACCCCGAGCGCCAGGTCGAGCATCCGCACGATGCCCGAGTAGATGCTCGTCGTGTGCTCGACCTCGAAGGCGGCCGCCACGTCGCCGCCCACCTTGTCCAGCCAGATCACGTCGATGAGCCGGACCGTCTCGGCCGAGCCGTTCGCCGTCACGCGCCCGGGCAGGCGGTCGAGGCAGCCGTCGGACAGGCGGCCCGAGCCGTAGGGGCGGTTGCCGTCGTTCGACGCGATCCAGACGTCGAAGCCGAGGGCGAGGCCGAGGTCGCGCAGCCAGCCCTGGACCTCGGTGTGGGTGTGGTCCGCCTCGCGCGCGGCCAGCGCCGCCTTGGAGGCCGTGGCGGCGGCCTCCGACCGCACGCGGTCGAGGTCCTCGCGCCAGCGGGCGAGCGCGGCGGCCCCGTCGCGCTCCGGCAGCGGGTATCGCCCGGACCCGACGTCGAACAGGAAGCCCGCGATGGCGCCGTAATCGTTGGAGAGCAGGCCGCGATGGGCGGCGTTGAGGGCGACGATGCCTCGGCGCATCGCGAGGTACTCGTCCCACTTGCCGAGCTTCACGTTGGCGCCGGCGACGGCGTTGTAGCCCTTCACGATGGCGGTGTTGAACGGGGTCACGAGGGTGGGGTGCAGGAAGTACAGCAGGTTCGCCGCGGCCGGGCCCAGCCCCTTGATGCGTTGCCGGTCGAGGGCGTGGATGGCGGACAGCACCCCGTCCTCGGCGCTGCAGCACAGGCAGGCGTCGAGGAACCGGCCGAAGGCGACTTGGTTGGCGCGGTCCTCGTAGATGTCGGGGATGCGCAGCTTCGGCTTCCAGAGGAAGGCGTGGTCGGCGCCCTTGAAGACCTGGCGCTGCTCCGCGATGGAGTGGACGACCGTCTCCAGCGACGAACCGCGATAGGCGTTGCCGAACGCGTCGGCGCGGATCTCGTCGATGACCGCCTGGAGGCCGCGCCGGATCGAGCGGAAGTTCTTGATGCGCTCCTCCCACAGGAACCAGGTTCGGTAGGAGGCGCCGGGGTCCTCGCGCCAATGCCGGATCAGGTTGCCGATCCAGGCGTCGTCCAAGGGGGCGTGTTCCGCCCCGGTGTCATTTATCAGGCGCATCGGCGCAGCATTCCCGAAATCCGAATTCGGTTCGGAGCATACCATTCAAGCCACGGTTGCCGCTGTCATCGGGAAGTCTCACGGGCGCGGTTCACGCCGAGCGAAGCCGGGCGATCTCTGCCACGGACTGGCCGTCGAGCCGATTGGACTCGAACGGCGCCTCCTTAATTGAGGCCACCGGCACCGAGTGGCCGTCGAGCGTCCGCTAAAGGTCGCCGGCTATCTCACCGAACCCGTCCGCACGACCAGGGTCATGTGCCTCAACCTCGGCCCAATCCGCGCCGAAGGACAAGCCTGACGATGTTGCGTGATGGTGTTGGCGCGGCTCCTGCCGCTGCGCCAACGGAGTGTGCGGGTCAAAGCGCTCGACAACAGATCGATGAGCCGCTGGCAGTATTCAGTCTCCTCCTCAGCCATGTCGCCGAACATGCGGGCACCGTCGAGCTGTTCGTTTTGCAGGTCGCGAGCGAAGTCATCGTAGCCTCGACCGTCCTCCTCCTCGTTGGCGTCAGCCAACGCTAGCTCACGCCTGGTCAGCTTTGAGTAAGCGCGCATCGTATGGTGGATCTGAAACGTTCGAATTGCCCACGACGTGAAGGGCAAGACTATTGACTGAGCATGGAGCGGACACGACGAGCGAAGTGTTGTTTATCGCTGCGCCGATATGTCGAGACGGTTAGCACATCAACGCTTGCTTCAAGGCGGCACGGTCCGAAGCAACAACAGATTGGGCTTCGCGATGACGCCAGACCTGCGACAGATAAAGCGTGAACAATTTTTTAGTAGCATCGATCTCACGTGCGCCTACGTAGGCACGACTGCCTTTCGCCCGTCCTTTTCAAGCTTGTGCGAGCGTCAGCCGCCGACTGGTGCGGTCTTGGCTCTGCTCGGATATTTGGATCGAATTTCCGCGCATGCTTAGTTGGCACGCCCTCCGCAATCCATATCTTTTCGGAACACCGGTCCTGTCAGAAGCAGTCGGCCTGGTCGATTGCTTCGTTCGAGAACCGCGCACATGGTCCAGGGACCTACAAGTCGCGGGCCTGTTCTTGTCTCTCGATCCCCCAATCTTCTGCGCCCAACCGCAACCGAGGCCATTCGGGGCTGCAAGCTACCTCGCCGCGCGCTTTCCCGAGACGCCATTCGTTTTCCTTCATGCGGTCACCCACAGCCTGGAGCGACCGACCTTCGCCTTATCAGTCGCTCAACACTACAGACGTTTTCGCAAAGCCCATCGCCGAGCGCGCCTGATCGTCATGGCGAACACGCCGGGGGAAGAAGAATTGCTGCGCAGGTTCGGCGTCGACGTATACCTCGCGCCGCAGAACATGTTCGTGGACGAGACCATGTTCCACCCGATCGTCGACCGACCGCGGACGTACGATGCAATCTATAATGCGCAGCTCGTCCCGATAAAGCGGCATGAATTGGCGCGGCTGGTGCCAAGCTGCGCCTATGTGACAAAACTGTTCGGTCGCTGGTCTCCACATCTGAAGAAGGCACAGCTCCATAAATTCGTCCACGGGCTGCCCCGCGGCCACGTAATCATCAACGAAATCGAGGCCGACAATGTCGTGTTCATGGATCACGTCCAAGTGAATGAAGCAATGGCGTCGGCTCACGTCGGCTTATGTCTCTCAAAGCTGGAGGGCGCCATGTACGCGAGCATCGAGTATCTTTTGGCCGGATTGCCTGTCGTTTCAACCCGCAGCAAAGGCGGACGCGATACGTTCTTTCACCCGGACACGACCTTGATCGTGGATGACAATCCTCGGGCAGTCCAAGAAGGCGTGGCTGCGATGAAGGCGCGCGCCATTCCGGCAGATTTCACGCGCTCTACAACCCTGCGCCTGATGGCAATCGAACGAGAGCGCTTCAACACCTTCATCGATGGCTTGCGAGGAAACCAGGTCGCGCGCACCGATCAACGCTGGTCTTTCAACTATTGCCCAAAACTTGCGCAACTCCGCAAGATCTCCGACTTCGAAGCGCAACTTTCGCAAAAATTTACTGTCTGAAAATTGCGCTCGCCCTGATTGCAAGCCGCTTTTCACATCGCTGATACCAATCCGTCCCAGGGGGCGGATGACGCACGCAGATGGCCAGACGCCTGCGGCGCATCACTATTAGCCCGACTTATTCAACGGGCATCGGCGTACGTTGTGTTTTGGGCTGATGGCGCGCGGGATCCCGCGTCTGTTCTGACGCGTGTGGATCGGGATTGTTCGGTCGGCGCTGGAGGAAGGGGAGCGGGCTCGTCGGGGCGTCGCAGCCCCGTCGTTCCGGCCGGTGCCGGGGCGAGCGCAGTGGCAAGATGGCGGATCAGGTCGGCTTCGGGATAGGCGGCGATGCGATCGCGCACGATCTCCGAACGCCCCTGACGCGTCTACGCGCGCGACTGGAACGCAGCCGAACGGGCGCGCACTCCCCGGCGGAGCTTGAGGAGGTGATCGACCAGAGCCTCGTCTAGCTCGATCAGACCCTGTCGATCATCACCGCCGTCCTGCGCATCGGCGGGATTCAGCACAAACATCGCTGTGCCGCATTTTCGCGAGTCGACGTGGCGCAAGTCCTGGCGGAGGCCGCCGAGCTTTATGAGCCGATCGCGGAGGACAAGAGCATCCGGATCTGCCTTGAGGTCACTCATCCGTTTCCGCTCCTCACCGGCGACCGCGACCTCCTGTTCGAAGCCGTGACCAACCTCATTGACAACGCTGTCAAGTTCACACCGGCGTGCAGTTTGGTACGCCTTGAGGTGTCGCGGCGAGGCGCGATCTGCATCCTGGCCGTCGAGGATACGGGGCCCGGCACTCCTCCGGCGGAACGTGATCAGGTCTTTCGGCGGTTCTATCGCGCCGAGCCCGCACGTCACACCGTCGGCAACGGCCTCGGCCTTGGGCTCGTAGCCGCTATCGTCGAGTTGCACGGGTTCCAGGCCGTCATCACCGACGCGCCCGGAGGTGGCTGCGGTTTCGAAATTCTCTGCCCGGCGACGATCGATCGGGGTGATCTGCCGACCGCCGCCGATATGTCCGTCTAGGTCAGCTCAGCTAAACTCTGGTTTAGTCTGGAACGGCTCTGATCTAGCGCCGGTTTTCGGCCTGTGTTGCTGCTGCCCTGGTGCGTGAGCAGAGCACAAGCCTCCGCCATCAGCCGCGAGTCCTTTCATGCAATTTTTCCGCCTGCTCCCGGTCGTTCTGCTTGCCGGATCCGCCCTCTGCACGCCGGCCCTTGCACTGTCCGGAGCGACATCGGACTCCGGCGTGAGCACGGGTGCTGGCGGCCCTCGCACCGGGGTACGCTCGGCTCCCTCGTCGGCGCAGAACGCCATGACGGTGTTCTCGCGTATCGAGCTTGCACAGGCGAGCCAGACCGAACCGGGCGGCCAGAAGTCGCCAACCGAGCGACAGCAGGGGGCAGGCGGTCAGATCGGCGACATCCGTCAATCGTCGCAGACGCAGGTGACCGGCCAGCAACCGATCGGGCCCTTCCCGACGAACGAGATCAGCCAGCAGCCCTGGATCGATCTCGGGGCCGGCGAAGAGGGACGCAAGAAGGACGTGGCTGCCCTGCAGCAGACCCTGACCGAGCTGCAGCAGCTCCAGCTTCAGACCAAGCAGGCGCACTGGAACGCCTCCGGTACCCTATACTACCCCCTGCACCTCCTGCTGCAGGAGCACTACGAGGGCCTGTCGAAATACGCCGACACTATCGCGGAGCGGCTCCTGGCTGTCGGCGCCTCGGCGGACGGGCGGCCCAACACCATCGTGAAGACCTCCGGTGTGCCGGAGATCCCCGGCGGCTTCCTCGACGATGCCCAGATCCTGGTGTGGTTTACCAACGCCTACAAGCGGGTCGGCGAGGAGGTGAATACCGCCATCAAGGCCACCGAGAAGGTCGATCCCACCACCTCGAACCTGTTGCAGGAGGTTGAGCACGGGGTCGCCAAGTACCAGTGGCAGATGCGGGCCCAGCTCCAGCGCACGGGCACGGACCCGAATACCGGCTGGGATCTCAACAACAACAAGCCCGTCGAACTTCCGTCCCATGCCCCGGCGGGCAGCCCGAACCAGCGCTGACAAACAGGCAGCCCGGTCCTGCAAGCCAGGACCGGGCTGCCGTTCGTCACCGAACGCCTAAGCTAGGACGGCCCCATCCATGCGTGCCTTCATCGACCTGACCGAGCGCGAGTTGCTCGCCCTGGCGATCGCCAGCGAGGAGGAGGACGGCCGCATCTACGCCGACTTCGCCCATGAACTGCGAAGCGATTACCCCGACAGTGCCCAGATGTTCAGCGACATGGCCGATAAGGAGAACGAGCATCGCCGCAAGCTGATCGACCTGTTCCAGTCCCGCTTCGACGCGCACATCCCGCTCGTGCGACGCCAGGACGTGCGGGGCTGGGTGCAGCGCAAGCCTGTCTGGCAGGTCCGCGCTCAAGGTATCGAGGCCGTGCGCCGCCACGTGCAGCAAATGGAGCACGACGCCGCGCGCTTCTATCAGCAGGCGGCAGCCCGCGCCTCGGATGCCGGCATACGCAAACTGCTCGGTGACTTGGCCGCCGATGAGCTCCAGCACGAGCGAGCGGCCGAGGAGATCCAGCAAAAGCGCCTGCCCGGCGAAGGCCGGGCGTCCGAGGATGAGAGCGCGCAACGCCGCTTCGTTCTGCAGGTGATCCAGCCCGGCCTTGTCGGTCTAATGGATGGCTCGGTCTCGACGCTCGCGCCGGTCTTTGCGGCGGCCTTCGCTACGCGTGATCCCTGGAACGCCTTCTTGGTCGGCTTAGCGGCTTCGCTAGGGGCGGGCATCAGTATGGGGTTTGCCGAGGCGCTGGCCGACGACGGCAAGCTGTCCGGTCGGGGCACTCCGCTGCTACGAGGTTTGGTGTGCGGCCTGATGACGATCGCTGGCGGCATCGGTCACACGCTGCCCTACCTCATCAACGATTTCGTGATGGCCACCATCGCCGCAGGCGTCGTCGTGGTCATCGAGCTGTTGGCCATCGCCTGGGTGCAGTGGCGGTTCATGGAGACGCCGCCCTTCGCGGCTGCGGCCAAGGTCATGCTGGGAGGAACCCTGGTGCTCGCCACCGGCATCCTCATCGGCAACGCGTGAGGTTTCGCCATGCAACCTGTGAACCCTCGTGCGGACCGCTACGATGCCGTCACCATCGCGTTCCACTGGGCGACGGCTGTGTTGGTCGTGGCTCAGTGGATCGGGGCTCAGGTCATCGACCTGTTCCCGGCTGGTTCTCCCCGCGTCGACGCGCGCTCGGTGCACATCACCGGAGGATTGCTCCTGGCCGTGCTGTTCCTGATGAGGCTCGCTTGGCGCGCCACACGCGGGCGTCGCTTGCCGCCGGCGGATACCGGCGCCCTGAACCTGCTCGCAAAGGGCACGCACTGGGGACTCTATGCCCTGCTCGTGATGATGGTGCTCGTGGGCATGTTTCTCGTGTGGGTGCGCGGCGACAGCCTCTTCAACTTGTACAGTGTCCCCGCTTACGATCCCGGAAACCGAGCCCTGTCCCACCAGGTGCAGGAACTGCACGGGACCATCGGCTGGATGATCTTGGCGCTGGCGGGCTTGCACGCCGCAGCGGCGCTGATTCACCGCTACGTCTGGAGAGACGACGTGCTCGGCCGCATGCTGCCGGGGAGCTGGGCTCGCCGTCCCACGCCCGTCCTTTCCGCGGCCGGTGCGCAATCTCAGCCCGAAGGTATTGCGACAAGCGCAGCGTCACAGGCCGGCCGAACGCCGCAGCGCCAGCCGTAGGACCGCTGGCGCGATCAGGAAACGCCTGCCCCCTTTGCCGATGCCCCTGCATTGCTCTGCCCCAAACGGGAGATCCAAATGGCTGCCGATCCAAACGCCCACAAGCTCGTACCCGCTCACATTGGTGACGCGAAGATCCTGCGCGGCCCAGGTGGTGAGACTCATCAAGTCGCCGGTGGTGACGTTCCGTTCCTGACCACGCAGCAGGGCGTCCCCGTCGCCGACGATCAGAACTCCCTGAAGGTCGGCGCCCGCGGCCCAACCCTGCTGCAGGATTTTCACTTTCGCGAAAAGCTCTTCCATTTCGACCACGAGCGCATTCCGGAGCGCGTCGTGCACGCTCGGGGCTTTGGCGCACACGGCTACTTCGAGACCACCGAGACGCTGTCTGAGATCACGCGTGCCGATCTCTTCCAGCGTGTCGGCGAGCGCACACCGGTCTTCGTGCGCTTCTCCACGGTCGCCGGCAACAAGGGATCCTCCGACCTTGCGCGTGACGTGCGCGGCTTTGCCGTCAAGTTTTACACCAAGGAAGGCAATTGGGATCTCGTCGGCAACAACATCCCGGTCTTCTTCATCCAGGACGCGATCAAGTTCCCCGACATGGTGCATGCCGCCAAGCAGGAGCCGGACCGCGGCTTTCCGCAGGCACAGACGGCGCATGATAACTTTTGGGATTTCATCTCCTTGAGCCCGGAGGCCATGCATATGGCTCTCTGGATCATGTCCGACCGGACGATCCCGCGCTCCTTCCGCTTAATGGAAGGATTCGGGGTCCATACCTTCCAGCTGGTGAACGGGACGGGAAAATCCACGTTCGTCAAGTTCCACTGGAAACCGAAACTCGGCCTACAGTCGGTGGTCTGGAATGAGGCCGTGAAAGTAAATGGAGCAGATTTCGACTATCACCGCCGTGATCTGTGGAATGCGATTGAGGCCGGTGATTTTCCCGAATGGGAGCTCGGCCTTCAGCTCTTCGACGAGGATTTCGCCAAGTCGTTCGCCTTCGATGTCCTCGATGCCACGAAGCTCATTCCGGAAGAGCTCGTACCGATCCAGCGCGTCGGACGGCTCGTCCTCGATCGAAACGTGGACAACTTCTTCGCCGAGACCGAGCAGGTGGCGTTCTGCACGCAGAACATCGTGCCCGGCATCGATTTCACCAACGACCCGCTCCTACAGGGGCGTAACTTTTCTTATCTTGACACGCAGGTGAAGCGGCTGGGTGGCCCGAACTTCACGCACATCCCGATCAATGCGCCCAAGTGCCCGTTCCATACGTTCCAGCAGGATGGTCACATGGCCCTGCACAACCGAAGGGCCGGGCAAATTACGAGCCGAATTCCTGGGGCGGGACGGCGGGCGGGCCCCGGGAGGCCCCGGATCGCGGCTTCCGCAGCGCTCCGGTTGAGGAGAGTGGCCACAAACTGCGCATCCGGGCCGAGCTGTTTGCCGACCATTACAGCCAGGCGCGGCAGTTCTACGTAAGTCAGACGCTGCCGGAGCAGACCCACATCAAGGATGCATTCGTGTTCGAACTAAGCAAGGTCGAGACACCCGCCATCCGTGCGAGGATGATCTCACATCTACTGAATGTCGACGAGGAACTGGCCAGGAAGGTTGCCGACGGTCTTGGGCTGAAGACGCTGCCATCTGCGGCGGAACCGGCGCGTCCGGTTCGAAAGGACCTTCCGGCCTCGCCGGCCCTGAGCATCGTTCAGAACGGACCGACGCACCTCAAGGGACGCAAGGTGGGAGCTCTGGTCACGGACGGGGTCGATGCCGAACTGTTGAAGACCTTGCAGAAGGCTCTCGCGGCGGAGGGCGCAATGCTGGAACTCGTCGCGCCGACCGTCGGCGGTGTAACGGCGAGCGACGGTAGTACCGTTGCAACGCAGCAGAAGATCAACGGCGGTCCTTCGGTTCTGTACGATGCCGTGGCACTTCTACCCTCCGGTGCGGGCGGAACGCTGCTGGCGCAGGAGGCCACAGCGCGAGATTTCGTCAGCGATGCCTTCGCGCACGCCAAGTTCATCGCTTGGGTAGAGACCGCACAGCCGCTCTTCGAGAAGGCGGGTGTCACCGAGCTGGATGACGGTTGCATCGAGTTGAAAAGTCCCAGCGACATCACGGCGTTCGTTCTGCGGTGTGGCAAGCTGCGGTACTGGGAACGCGAGCCGGTGGTGCATGCCGGCTGTCCGTGACATCGGCAGCAGGCCCATCGGCAGCAGGCCGTCGGCCCCTCCGAACCGGTCCCGTCCGTTCGTGAGACCTTGGCTAGCGAGGGCCATAGCTGGGGCCGCGAGACACCCGCCCGAACGACCTTCGAAAATTGGCTACGGATCGAAACGGGAACGGGAGCACCGTAGGGTCGGACATGGCGGGCGTGGCGGGCTCGATCTGGTTTGAGGACTTGGCGTCAGCACCCAACCCCTAAGCCCTATCAATGCCTTACGCTACGCTCGCCACCCGAGGTCCACTGCCCTCGTGAGTAAAACGGGTTAGAACGACTCCAGTCTGATCCGGAATGCGCTCAAGCTCCGCCGTGCTGGCTCACGACGAACACAGCACGTGACCGGGATGCACCTTGTTTGACCGGTCTGACGGTGGGGTGGAGCGATGCACTTCGGCTGAGCAACTCTTGGACAAGAGCATGCGCAGGCCGGCGTGCGGATGGATGGTGTTACAGCCTACCTTTATGCCAGCCCAAAGCCGCCGGGCGACACGTTCGCTCGGACCCGACGATCAAGCGACCGCGAAGGCCCGAGCCGGTAGGCGCGACATATCCGGGGAGGCGGCAACCATGCCGGAGATCTCGACCCGCAATGCGTTCTTGCCCGACGCCTTCACCGCGTACATGACATGGTCGGCTGCCTTCAGCGCAGAGACCCAGTCGTGACGACGTTCCGGTTGCAGGACCAGCGCACCGATGCTGGCGGTCGCAGGAACGGGCGCGGACCACAGGTCATCCGTTAATCGCCGGTGCACGGCCTCGATCCTGGACCGCGCGGCCTCCGCCGTATCGGCTTCCAGCAGCAGCACGAACTCGTCGCCACCCAGCCGCCCAAGCCGTTCTCGGCCGTCGAGAGACGCTGCGGCGATTTCAGCGAACGCCCTCAGCACCGCGTCGCCCGCGGCATGCCCGCCCGTGTCGTTGACGACCTTGAAGTCGTCGATGTCAGCGAGCGCCAGTACGGTGACGCGTTGATCGCACGGCTCGGCCTCCAGAATCGACCGCGCATGCTCCTCGAAGGCCGCCCTGTTCAGCGCACCCGTCAGTCCGTCGTGCCGGGCCGCGGTCCGCTCGCGGTCGTATGCCGAGCGCAGGGTGCAGACAGCCCAGACGACGAACGCGTTCGTGCCCAGGCGCAGGATGCCCCGGAGGATCGCAAGGACCGGTGGTAGCCCCGCGTCGCCGGCGTGCGGCGTGGACACGTTCAGCAGCGCCGCGGCGAGCGCAACGCTGCAGGCCTCGCGCGGACCGAGCCGCCAGCCCGCGAAGGTAATGAGCGGGATGAAGAGCGCCGCCATCCCCGCCTCCGGGACGCCTCGGTCGGCGGCGGCGAGGATCAAGCAGGCCGCAACCAGCGCGGCCCACATCCCTGCCTTCCGCCAAGCTTGGAGCGTGTCGAGCGGATCTCGTGGCGTCGGTTCTCTGCCGGGCATGGTTGCCGCTCCCGCTGGATCATCCTTGGCGGCACCCGCCATCGCGACACGACGATCGGAGCGAAATCTTAACGTAATCCTGGGCGCATCAGCCGAACGGCCCGGACCCGCGCCTTTTACCTGGCCTTTCGGATCCTCGCGCCGATCCGTCCTGGAGGCCGCCCGCGACCGCCGTCCCGATTCCGGCCCGTGTTCGGGATCTCACCTTGGTCACCCGCCGGAACGGGCACGTCTCCGGACGCGCTTGTTCGGCGGCGAGCGGCGAGCGGCTAGGTCGTGTCCCATGCGGTGGT
>NZ_BPQX01000010.1 GCF_022179525.1 Methylobacterium persicinum | reverse complement strand
GCCGCCGCCGTCTACAGCTACGCGCGGTAGACCCACGCCCTCGCCACCTCCGACGCAGCCCGCAAAGAGGGGAGCAATGGCGGGCAACGATACGGAAAAGAAATCGCGTTCTGCGATGACCTCGCGTATGGGCTGCGGATCGGCGGGCCGGACGAGGAGCCGGAGACACCGCCCGCTGCCTGGGACAAGGGTGCTGAGCAGAGCCCGATGAAAGCCGGACGTTCCGTCCCCCTCCGCGGGTTCCTTGCCGCCGCGTTATCGCTTCCGGGCCTGTGCCTCGCCCTTTCCGGAAGCGCCCAGGCCGACGTCACCGTCGGGGTGGCGGTGCCCCGCTCGGGCCCCTACGTCGCCGTGGGCGAGCAGGTGCTCCGGGGCGTCGAGGCGGCGGCCCGGGATGCCAACGCCATGGGCGGCCTCGACGGGCAGCCGGTGGTGCTCGACGTGCAGGACGACGTCTGCGATTCGAATTCCGCCACGGCGGTGGCCAACCACTTCATCCGCTCCAACGTGCGCCTCGTGGTCGGGCATGTCTGCTCGAACGCGTCCATCGCCGCGTCGGACCTCTACGCGGCCAATGGCATCGTGATGATCACGGCGGCCTCCGTCGCGGCGAAGCTGACCGACCGGAGCCTGCCGACGGTGTTCCGGGTGTGCGGGCGCGACGACGATCAGGCCCGGCTCTCCGCCGCCGTGCTGGCCGAGCGGTTCCGCGACCGCAAGATCGCCCTGCTGCAGGACCAGACCGCCTCCGCCCGGCTGCTCGCCGCTGCGACCAAGGACAACCTCAACCGCATCGGCGTGAACGAGGCGCTGTTCCTGTCCTTCCAGCCCGCCGAGAAGGACGACGAGGCCCTGGCCGACAGGCTCAAGGCCGCCGGGATCGAGGTCGTTTATTACGGCGGCGACGCCGCCGAGATGGGTCGCCTGGTGAAGATCGCCGCCGACCGGGGCTACCGCCCGCAATGGTTCGGCACCTCCGCCATCGCCACGCCGGACTTCGCCAAGGTGGCGGGGCCGGCGAGCAACGGCGTCCTCATGACCTTCTACCTCGATCCGAGCCGCCAGCCGGCCGCGGCCGGGGTGGTGAAAGCGTTCAAGGCCCAGGGAATCGACCCCACCGGTTCCACCATCTACGGCTACGCCGCGATGCAGGCCCTGGTGGCGTCGGCGAACTTCGTCCATTCCACCGAGCCGCGCCCGATCGCTCAGGCGCTCCACACCGAGCGGTTCGATCTCGTCCTCGGGACGGTGGGCTTCGATTCCAAGGGCGACGTCACCGCCCAGGGCTACGTCCTCTACGTCTGGAAGGACGGCAGCTTCACCCCCGCCGGGAAATAGCGGGAGTCCAGAGGGCGAGCCCTCTGGCCGGTGCAGGGCAGCGCCCTGCAATGTCCCAGGGGCCAATTTTCCAGGGGCCTTGCCCCTGGACCCCACCAAAGGACCTGTCCTTTGGAATCCCCGTCGGACCTCCATGCCGTCGGTCGGGCCGGTCCCGGCCGGTGGATACGGCCCCCGTGGGAAGGATTTCACATTGTTTCTGCGAGGCTGAGCCGTTAGGGTCGACTTAGCCGCGACGACGGCCTGTGCCGTCGTCGCGTCGTGCCTGAAGCCCCCGTGGGGGGAGGAGGTTGCGGTGACCGCCCTGTCGTCGGCATCCGGGCGGTTGCCCGGGAGATCGATCATCCCGGAGGTCAAGACGGCCTCCGTAGGGTCCAATCCCGTGATCCCCCCCTTCACGGTCGAGCCGGGCTCCGAAGGCGATGCTCTTCCGCCCGCCGTCCTCCTGACCCTCTCCACGACGACCCGGATCGCCGACGAACGCTTGGTCGCCTACGGCCGACCCGCGGCGGTGGCGGACACGGATCAGGCGCGCATGCTCGATCGCAGGATCGCGGCGGGACGCAAGGAGGTGGCCGCGATGCAGATCCGGCAGGCGAAGGCCGCCGCGCGGGACGCGCGCGTCCTCGCCCTCCTCAACCCCGAGGGCGGCCTCACCGTCGCCAAGACCCTCGGCAAGACCGTGTCGAGCGCGATGAAGACCTTCGGCGAGGCGGAGAAGACCATCCGGCGCACCGAGGACGACAGTCTCGCCGAGGCCGCCCCGGAGGAGGTTACGGCGGTCGCCTACGATCTCTACGAGCAGACCGCCACCCTTGGCCCCACCGACGAGGGGCGCCGCGCCATCGACGCTGCGCTGGCCCACCCGCCGGATGCGCAGGACCCGGGTCCGGCCGACCGGGACGACGCGTCCGGACCCGATGCCCCGGCGACGCTGACCGTCACGACGCAGGTCGAGGCGCTGAGCATCGTCCAGGTCGAGGACGACAGCGGCGGCACCGCCCGCGAGGCCGGCATCGAGGCAGATCGCTCGCAGCGGATGGGCCAGGACGCGGAGGTCATCAAGGACGGCGTGTCGGGCCTTCGCGACCTCGGCGGGCTCATCGCCGCCTCGACCCGGCGCCTGCGGGAAACCGGGCGCTTCGATGCGCAGAGCGCGCGTGAGGCCGCCGACGCCCGGAACGCGTGGGACGATGCGGTGGCGAGCACGGCGACCGCGGCCCTTCCGGTCGTCCAGGCCGGCTACAGCATCGTGCCGGACGGCGACGCCTGAGCGAAGCCCGGATTCGGGAGGGATCCGCGGGGGAATCGTGGGCGTCGTCAGGGGGCGACGGCGGCATCCACCTCGGCGCCCCGGCCCAGGGAGCGGAGCAGGTCCGCAAGGTGCGGCCGCACCCGCAGCTGTAGCCCGTGGAGCCGCCGAACGGCCTCGCTGAGGGTTCCCTCCCGGCCGAGCATGCCGTCGGCGAAGGCGATCATCCGCGCATTGGGCCAAGCCGGCTCGCGCAATGCGTGCAACCTCTCCACAAGCGCCCCGGCCTCCGTCCCGGGCTCGCCCTGGGCGAACAGCATCAGCAGCGCCGCCGTGGAGCGCGACAGCCCGTAATGGCAATGGACCAGCACGTGGGAAGCCCCGTCGAGATCCCGCCCGAAGGCGAGGATCGCCGCCACGTCCGCCGGCTCCGGCGGCACCAGCACCGTGCCGTGCTTGTCCGTGCCGGGGCCGAGGCAATCGTGGAAATGCAGGGTGGTGCGGCGGTGGACGCCGTAGCCCCCGAAGGCGGCAGGCTCGGGCGTGCCGGGATCGAGGAGCGACAGGACATGGCTGATTCCCGCTTCCCCATGGCCCGACAGTTCCTCCAGGCCACAGACGGTATGGAGCGTGAGGGCGGGTTCGGACGGGGGCATGGGTTCTCCTGACTGGCGGCAGAGGTGATATCGCCTCCCGCCGATCGCAACGATTTCGCGTCCCTCGCGACGGCGGCATGGGGACCGTCCGCCCGCAAAGTGCGACCGGTTCCTGAACCCGGTGGGCGGGTGATCCGTTTCGACAGGCGGGCCGGGCGTGCTACCGACCCCGGCCGATTCCCTGCGGCACGGACCATCAGCCCGGACGAGATGCCTTCGGACGACAGCAACGCCCCCGCCCGCCCCGCCTCCCCGGCCCGGCGCGGCCTCCTCACGGCCGGTCTCGGCGCGGCGCTCGCGGCCCCGCTGGCGGCGCCCGCCCTGGCGCAGGCGGCGCCGGAGCTGCGCTGGCGCCTGTCCTCGGCCTACGCCAAGAACCTCGACATCCTGTTCGGGGCCCCGGAATCGCTCGGGCGGATCATCGCCGAGGCGACCGACGGTCGCTTCCAGATCCAGGTCCAGGGGCCCGGCGAGCCGATCCCCGCCGAGGGGCTCCTCGATGCGGTTGCCGCGGGCACCGTGGAGATGGGGCACGGCCCCGCCTCCCTCGCCACCGCCAAGGACCCGACCTTCGCGCTGGCCACGGCGATTCCCTTCGGCCTCAACGCCAGGGGACAGGCCGCGTGGTGGTACGCGGGCGGTGCGAGCGAACTCTTCGCCGAGGTCTTCGCCAAGGCCGGGCTCGTCTGCCTGCCCGGCGGCAATACCGGCGCGCAGATGGGCGGCTGGTTCCGCAAGGAGATCAAGGGCGTCGCCGACCTCCAGGGCCTCAAGATGCGCATCGGCGGACTCGGCGGGCAGGTGCTGGCCAAGTTCGGCGTGCAGCCGCAGGCGATCCCCGGCCCCGACCTCTACGCCGCCCTCGAATCGAAGAAGATCGACGCGGCCGAATGGATCGGCCCCTACGACGACGAGCGCCTCGGCCTGCAGAAGGTGGCCCCGGTCTACCACTATCCCGGCTTCTGGGAGGGTGGGGCGATGCTCCATGTCTGGATCAACGCCGAGAAGTGGAAGGCCCTGCCGAAGGCCTATCAGGCGATCCTCCGGGCGGCCTGCGCCCAGGTCGGCGCCGAGGTGCAGGCCAAGTACGATGCCCGCAACCCCCGGGCCCTGCGCCGGCTGGTGGCCGGCGGCGCGCAGCTCCGCCCCTTCCCCCAGGAGGTGATGGAGGCCGCCCTCAAGAACGCCAACGAGGTCTATGCCGAGATCGCGGCCAAGAACGCCGATTTCCGCAGGGTTTACGAGGCCCTGCGGGTGTTCCGCAACGAGGAGTACCTCTGGTTCCAGGTGGCGGAATACACCTACGACAACTTCATGATCCGGGCCCGGGCGCGGGGGTAGACCCCGCCCCCGCCGGCCGGTGTCACGCACCGGTCATGTGGGCGGCCTAACGCCGCCGACCATCGTCACAGCGGATCGCACACCATGAGATACGTCGCCGGATTCGGGCTCGCCGCCCTGTGCCTCGCGGCCCCCGTGCCCTCCGTCGCGCAGTCGGCCGCCAACCTGAACGCCCTGCGCGGCCTCGCCCCGTTCTCCCGGCTCCCGGCGAGCCCGGAAGGCAAGGCCGCCCTGGACGCGAACCTCAAGGTGACCGGCGACATCCAGAGCGGCGCGGCGCACCAGCCGCTCCTGCTGCCGCTCCCGGAGCAGCGGCTCCAGGCGCTCAAGGATTGCTTCATCACCGACGGCAACGCGACCCAGCTCGCGGACGGCCTGGGCAGCCGGATCGGTGGCGCCTACCAGGCCAAGGCGCGCTATGCCGACCACAAGACCTTCACCAGCGTCTCGCCCGCCCTCGCCCGGCTGATCGGCTACACCAACACGGTCACGAAGTCCGATTCCAACGCCGGCAAGTACTTCTTCGCCAACGGCACGGTGGACGGAAAGAAGCCCGTCTCCGAAGAGGCCGCGGTAATCCTGGCGAAGGGGACGACGGATGTCTTCGGCAAGGCCTATGGCCGCCCCGCCGGAAGCCCCGGCTCTGATTCCTTCGGCGATGCCCGGCCGTTCCAGACCCTGCCCGCCCTCACCGCCTACCGGGGGGAGGATTATTTCGGCACGCCCTCCCACAGCCTCGACTGGCTGCGCGGGCCGAACCAGGATCTCCTGAACAGCCCCGCCTTCCCGAGCGGCCATACGACCTACGGCACCACCGAATCGATGATCCTCGCCATCCTCGTGCCGGCCCGGTACCAGCAGATGGTGACCCGCGCGGCCGAATACGGCAACGACCGGATCGTGGTGGGCGCCCACTACGCCATGGACGTGATCGGCGGCCGGACGACCTCGCTCCACGCCCTCGCCCACCTGCTCGCCAACGATCCGGCCTATGTCGGGCAGATCCGCACGAACCCCGCCGTGCTCGACCAGGCCAGCGCCGACACGAGCAAGACGGTCACCCTCGCGGACTATCCGGCGGTGGTGAAGGATGCCCGCGCTGAGATCGAAGCCTTCGTCGCGCAGACCTGTGGACGCGACGTCGCGGCCTGCGCCGGGGAGGACACGAGCCGGTTCCGGGATCCGGCCGCCAATGCCGCCTTCGTCGCCTCGACCCGAACCTACGGCCTGCCCGTCGTCCATCCCGAGACGGCCGGGAAGACCGAGGACGTCGCCGCCCTCGCCCCCGAGGCCGGGCATCTCCTGACCGCGGCCTTCCCCGAACTGTCCCTGGCCGAGGCCAACCGGATCCTCACCGAGACCCAGGGGCCCGGCGGCGGCTTCCTCGACGACGGATCGGAATTCGGCGTCTATTCCCGGCTCGACCTCTATGCGGCGGCCGGCCGGGCCGCGTCCCTGGCCGCGAGCCGGCGGGCCGGGGGGGCGCCCTCCCGCTGAAGCACCCAGAAAAAAGGCCACTTCCGAGGAAGCGGCCCGAAGTCTAGGGAGGAAACGCCCAAGGAGGGCTACGGAAGGGCGACGCCATCGCTCTCCCGCACTGCAAAACTGAGTGCACGGGCGGCTGTTGACAAGGTCTCGGCTGCCACGAATTCGCACCGTGAGAGTTTCGGCAATCGATTCAAGAGTTGCCGTGTTCAAAATGTCGCAGTGCATGCGACGGATACCAATATCGGCTTCGCGGTCCCGCCTCTCCGACGGAAGTTGCCAATGGCCTCCAACGTTTCCCGTCATACGTGCATGGGCCGTATTGCGGGGAAAACCGGTGCGATTCGGTGCGATCGCCGTGTTTTGCCGCATGTCCCGGTCTCCGGCCTCGGCCGGAAACGCCCTAGCTTCGCCCGGAGGTTGGAGCGTGGCAGGGGGCGGCAGCGTGGCGATACAGGGTGAGCGAATCCGGGTTCTCAACGATGTCGAACCGGACGAGAAGGGAGCCTACGTCCTGTACCTGCTGCAGCAGGCCAACCGGTCCCGGTTCAATCCCGCCCTCGAATACGCCATCGAGGAGGCGAACCACCTGAAAATTCCGGTGGTGGCCTGCTTCGGCCTGCTCGACGGCAAGAGTGGCTTCCCCGAGGCCAATGCCCGGCACTACGCCTTCCTTCTCCAGGGCCTCGCCGAGGCCAAGGCGGGGCTGGAGAAGCGGGGCATCGCCTTCGTGATGCGCAAGGCATCCCCGGCGCAGGTCGCCATCGATCTGGCCGGGAAGGCGGCGCTCCTCGTCCTCGACCGGGGTTACCTCGCCATCCAGAAGAAGTGGTACGCCGAGATCGGCCGGAAGGTGAAGGGCCGCATCGTCCAGGTCGAGGGCGACGTGGTGGTCCCCGTCGAGACGGCGTCCACCAAACACGAATTCGCTGCGCGCACCCTGCGCCCGAAGCTGCATAAGCTCTGGGAGCCGTTCATCGGGGAGGTGAAGGCCCGCCCGGTTCGGCACAAGGCGGATGACCTCGGGCTCAAGAGCGAGATCGACGTCTCCGACCCCGACAAGGTGCTGGCGGGCATGAGCCTGGACCGGGAGGTCGGCCCGGTGAAACGCTTCGTCGGCGGCGAGGGTGAGGCGCGCAAACGGCTGAAGGCGTTCCTGAAGGACGGGTTCGAGGGCTATGGCGCCGGGCGCAACAAGCCCGAGGCGGCGGCCGCCTCGCACATGAGCCCCTATCTGCATTTCGGCCAGATCTCCCCCGTCGAGATCGCCCTGGCCATCCGGGAGGCCAAGGACGGCGACGACGACGACCGGGGCGCCTACCTCGAGGAGCTGATCGTCCGGCGGGAACTCGCCATGAACCACGTCTTCTACACGGAGGGCTACGACGATTACGACAAGGCAGTGCCCGACTGGGCCCGCAAGACCCTGGCCGAGCACGCCGACGACGAGCGCCCCCAGACCTACACGGAGGCGCAGCTCGCGGCGGGGGAGACCCACGACCTCTACTGGAATGCGGCCATGCGCGAGATGCGCGAGACCGGCTACATGCACAACCAACTGAGGATGTACTGGGGCAAGAAGATCCTCGAATGGTCGCCCTCGCCCAAGGCCGGTTTCGAGCGGACCCTGCGGATCAACAACCGCTATTTCCTCGACGGCCGGGACCCGAACTCCTTCACCAACGTCGCCTGGGTCTACGGCCTGCACGACCGCCCCTGGCAGAAGCGCAAGATCTTCGGCACCGTCCGCTACCAGAGCGAGAACTCGCTGAAGAAGTTCGATGCGAAGTCCTATGTGAAGGCGGTGGAGAAGCTCTGCGAGGCGGAGGAGTGACCGCGGGGTCGCCCGGGAACGGCCCCCCTCGCGCAGTTCATCCCCTCGCACTCTGGCACGCTCCCCGCTAAGCCAGGGCGGGTGACGGAAGCGAAGGGTCGTGATGTCGGGGATGCGTGAGGGCTCGGAAACGGACGTGGCGCCGAGGAGGACCCGCTTCCGCTACGGTCGCTCGATCGCAAGGCTCCGTTCGGTCTCCCAGGATGCCTACCCCCTCTGGCGCTCGCGGCTGCTTTTCCTGGCAGGGGGCATCTGCGTCGGCCTCGCCGCGGTGGTGATGGCCAAGGGGGCCGACCTCGCGCAGGAAGGCTTCAAGGCCCTCACGGCGCCCTCGCCGCTGATCGCCCTCGTCCTGACGCCGGCGGGTTTCGCCCTGGCGGCGCTGCTCGCCAAAACCGTGTTCCCGAACTCTCAGGGCTCGGGTATCCCCCAGGTCATCGCCGCCCGCCATGCCAGGGAGGCCCGGTTCCGGCATGGGCTGATCTCCCTGCGGGTGGGCTTCGGCAAGGTGATGGTGCTGTTCCTCGGCCTGCTGTGCGGCGCCTCGGCCGGGCGCGAGGGACCGACGGTGCAGGTGGGTGCGGTGATCATGGCCGCCTTCGGCCGCCTGACGCCCGACCGCCTGCCCGGCCTCCTGCTCGCGGGGGGAGCGGCCGGCGTGGCGGCCGCCTTCAACACGCCGCTGGCGGGCATCGTGTTCGGCATCGAGGAACTCGGCCGGGCCTACGAGGCGCGCTCCTCCGGGCTCATCGTGGCGGGAATCGTGGCGGCGGGCCTGACCTCCCTGTGGCTCATGGGGAACTACACCTATTTCGGCACGACCCAGGCCGCCCTGCCCCTGGAGGCGTGGTGGATCGTGCCCCTCATCGGCGTCCTCGGCGGAGTCGCGGGCGGCGTTTTCAGCCGCCTCGTGATCCTGTTCGCCCAGGGCCTGCCGGGGCCGGTGGGCCGCCTGATCGCCACCCGGCCGATCCTCTTCGCGGCGGCCTGCGGCCTCGCAGTGGCCCTCTGCGGGCTGGCCTCCGGCGGGACCGTCTACGGCACCGGCTACGAGGAGGCGCGGACCATCCTCCACGGCGACGCCCCCGCGAGCCTCCTCTATGCGCCGTTGAAGTTCCTCGCGACCGTGCTGAGCTCGGTGAGCGGGATCCCCGGCGGCCTGTTCGCGCCGTCCCTGGCGGTGGGGGCGGGGATCGGCGGCGTGCTCCACCCGCTCCTGCCGGAGGTGCCGGTGGGGGCGTTCGTCCTCGTGGGCATGGTGGCCTACCTGACGGGCGTGCTCCAGGCGCCGATCACCAGCTTCGTGATCGTCACCGAGATGACCCAGAACCACGCCCTGATGATCCCGCTGATGGTGGCGGCGCTGATCTCGGACGCCGCCTCGAAGGCGGTGTGCCGGGGCGGCCTCTACCACACCCTCGCGGAGATCATGCTGGAGCGGGCGGACGTGCCGGCCCAGCCGGTCTCCCGGACCGCCTGAGAATAAACGCCCTTTCCCCCTGCTCCGGCACGGAACGGTCCCGCTTGGCCGCCGGTTGACTGATTGAATCGTACGTCGCCCGCCCCCCGGAGCGGGCCACCGGAGGACGGCTGATGACCCTTCTGAAATGGGCCCTGATCTGCTTCGTGATCTCGCTGATCGCCGGCGGTCTCGGCTTCACCGGCATCGCGTCGGGCGCAGGCTCCCTGGCCCGTATCCTGTTCGGCCTGTTCCTGATCGTGGCGATCGTGATCGTGGTCATCGCCTTCGCCGTCGGGCAGGTCGTCTTCTGAGCACTCTGCAGGGACGGGTCTGCCTCGTCACCGGGGCGACGGGTGGGATCGGCTACGAGACCGCCCTTTCGCTCGCCCGTAGGGGCGCGCGGGTCGGTCTCGTCGGCCGCGATGCGGGCAAGCTCGCCGGCTGTGCGGAGACAATCCGGGCGGCCGCGCCGGAGGCCCGGATCGACACCTACAAGGCCGACCTGTCCTCCCAGGCCGAGATCCGCCGGGTGGCCGGCGAGATCCGCGCGGCCTGCCCGCAGCTCCATGTGCTCGTGAACAATGCGGGCGCGATATTCGACCGGCGGGAGACCACCGTCGATGGAATCGAGCGCACCTGGGCCCTCGATCATCTCGGCTACGTGCTCCTGACGCTGGAACTTCTCGACACCCTCGCGGGGACGGCCGAATCCGGGGGCAAGCCGCGGATCGTCAACGTCGCCTCGGCGGCCCATTACCGGGGCCACATCGATTTCGACGACCTCGGCGGTGCGCGACGCTACGGGGCCATGCGGGCCTATTCCCAGGCCAAGCTCGGCAACGTGCTGTTCACCTACGCCCTGGCCCGGCGGATCGCCAGCCGGGGCATCATGGCGAACTGCGTTCACCCCGGCGTGGTGGACACCGGCTTCGCCAAGAACACGGGCGGCCTGTTCGGGACGGCCTGGAGCCTGATCCGGCCCTTCCTCATCAGCCCCGAGCGGGGGGCGCGCACGTCGCTCCACGTCGCCACGTCGCCGGACCTCGACGGCGTGACCGGGCGCTACTTCTCGAACGGCAAGCCCAAGACCTCCTCCTCCGAAAGCCGCGACGAGGCCGTGCAGGAGCGCCTGTGGCGGGTCAGCCTGCAGCAGGTCGGGCGGACGGGCTGAGGCCCGCCTGTCGTCCTCACAGCGCGTTCGCCATGACGGCACGGGTTCCCCTCTCCCCGTCTTGCGGGGGCGGACGGGCCGTAGGCCCTCACGCCGCCGCCGCGCGGGCCTCCTCGGGCTTGCCCTGGATCTCGATGAAGACCCGCTTCACGTCCGGCTCCCGGGCCTTGAGCGCCCGGTCGAGACGAGTCACCGTGGCCTCGACGGCGCCGGCGGTAAGGTCGTCGGCCATGTCCAGGCTGAGGTTCACGAGGATGTCCGAGGGGCCGAGATGCTGGGTCAGCACCTCGTTCAGGTGAATCACCCCCGGCTCCCCGCGCACGATCTCCCGGATCGCCTCGACCAGGGCCGGGTCGGCCGCTTCGCCGATCAGCAGGCCGTGGGTCTCGATCATCAAGAACAGGGCCATGCCCACGAGGACGAGGCCGATCCCGATGGAGGCGGCCCCGTCGAGGGCCGGCATCTCGAGCACGTGGGCCAGCACGACGCCCGCGAGGGCGATCAGCAGCCCGATCAGGGCCGCCGTGTCCTCCGCGAGGATGGTGAACAGGCTCGGGTCCTTGCTGCGCCGGATGGCATGGAGCGCCGAATGCCGGCCCTTCTCCGCCCAGAACTGTCGCATGGCGACCGTCCAGGAATAGCCCTCCGCCGCCACGGAGAAGCCGAGGATCGCGATGTTCACCCACAGGCCGGGGATGGTGTAGCCGAACAGGTGGGCGTCCCTGTCCGGCTCGGGATGCCACAGGCGCTCGACGCCCTCGTAGATGGCGAACAGTCCGCCGCCGAGGAAGATCATCAGGGCGACGACGAAGGCGTAAAAGTAGATCTCCCGGCCGTAGCCGAACGGATGGCGGGTGTCGGCGGGCTTTTCCGCGCGCTTCAGGCCGACGAGGAGCAGCATCTGGTTGAGGGTGTCCACCACCGAGTGCACGCCTTCGGCGAGCATTGCCGTCGATCCGGTGAGGAAGCCGCCTGCGAATTTCGCCGCCGCGATGGCGAGGTTGGCTCCCGCCGCGGCGTAGATCGCCCCCGTACTCTCGTGCGCCACTGTCGTTCCGCCCTCCTGCGCCCGACCGGCGCGGGGGGAGAAGGGGCCGGCCACCGTGACGGTTCCCGGCCGGTGGACGCCCGCCCCCGCGCCGTGCATCGTGCCGCCCCGGAAAGGGAGGCAGCATGGCGGACACGGCCTACGACCCCAACAATATCTTCGGCAAGATCCTGCGGGGGGAGATCCCCGCGCACAAGGTCTACGAGGACGAGCACACCCTCGCCTTCATGGATGTGATGCCCCAGGGCGAGGGCCATACCCTCGTCATCCCCAAGGCGCCGTCCCGGGGGTTGCTCGATGCGCAGCCCGAGACCCTGGCCGCGCTGATGCGCAGCGTCCAGACCGTCGCCCGCGCGGTGAAGGCCGCCTTCGATGCGGACGGGCTGACGATCTTCCAATTCAACGAGCCGGCGGGCGGGCAGACTGTGTTCCATCTGCACATGCACATCATCCCCCGGCGGGAAGGCGTGCCGCTCAAGCGTCACGAGGGCGGGATGGCCGATCCGGAGATCCTCGCCGGGCATGCCGCCCGCATCCGCGCGGCCTTGAACTGAGCCATATTGGGCTCAGCGGGCCCTCAGTCGAAATTCGCGGAAGCCGCCGCGGCGATCATGTCGGCGAGGCGGCGCTTGAGAGACGCATTCTCGGCCTCCAGCTCGCCCACCCGGCGCAGGAGGGCGGACACGGTGAGATCGGGGGCGGCGTCCGGCGTTGCGGTCTCGCCGCCATCGAAGGTCACGCCGATCCCGTCCTCCCGGCGCCAGCGCAGGGAGGCACGGTAGGTCCGCTCCTTCTGAGGAATGTAGAGATCGAACTTCTCGGGCAGTGTCGCAGTCTCGCTCAACATCAAGCGTGCGCCCTGGGGCGACATGTCCCGCACGAGGCAATCGATGCTCGACGAGTTATTGTTGAAGTGGATTCGTCCCTTCAGCAAAACCCGGAGGCGCGGTTGCTTTCGTTGCTCGATGGACATCAAAACGTTCCGGACTACGCGGCGGCGTCGAGTGTGCCCAAGACCTCTTAAGGAAGATTTGTCTTAAATGCTAATCGAGAGCCGCTGAAGACCGCCCAGGCGGTTACGCGATGAAGCGCCGGTCCACGGTCTGGAACAGGTAGAAGCCGTTGAAGCGCACGGCCGTATCCGCGGCACGCCCGTCGAAATCGAGGGGTGTGCGGCAGCCATCCTCCAGCTTACCGCCGAAGGTCCACCGCCCGGACCCGATGAAGGCCGGCACCGCGCTCGATTCGGGGACGGCGCAACACAGGCCCTCCACCTCGGTCAGCCGGAAGAGGTTGTAGTTTCGCATCGGAAACCCTCCGCTTGGCCGCCCTCGGACGCCGATTCCGTCGCATTGCGAGAAATCAGCTTGACCGTGTTCATAATGGCACAATCAGTCGGGTTTGTGACGGTCACGTTTCGGGGACGTTACGGGCCAGCTCGTCGAGCCAGATCCGGGCCGATCCGTCGGAGGGCGCCCGCCAGTCGCCCCGGGGCGAGAGCGCCCCGCCGGCGGTGACCTTCGGTCCGTTGGGAATCGCCGAGCGCTTGAACTGGCTGAAGCCGAAGAACCGCGTGAGGAACACCGACAGCCACCGCCGGATCTCCGGCAGGGCGTAGGCGACGCGCTTCTCGGCGGGGAAGTCCGCCGGCCAGTCGCCGCGTCCGGCCTCCCCCCAGGCATGGAGTGCCATGAAGGCGATCTTGGACGGCCGGAAGCCGTGCCGGAGGATGTAGAAGAGGGTGAAATCCTGCAGGGCGTAGGGACCGATGGCGGCCTCCGTGCTCTGGGGCGCCTCGTCGGCCCCGGCGGGCACCAGCTCCGGCGAGATCTCGGTGTCGAGGACGGCGCGTAGCACCCGCCCCTCCTCGGTGTCGAAGGCGCCCGACGAGATCACCCACCGGATCAGGTGCTGGATCAGCGTCTTGGGCACGCCAGCGTTGACGGCGTAGTGGCTCATCTGGTCCCCGACGCCGTAGGTGCACCAGCCGAGCGCCAGTTCGGACAGGTCGCCGGTGCCGATCACGAGCCCTCCCGCCTTGTTGGCGAGGCGGAAGAGGTAGTCGGTGCGCAGGCCCGCCTGTACGTTCTCGAAGGTGACGTCGTAGACCTTCTCTCCGGCCGAGTAGGGGTGGCCCATGTCGGCGAGCATGCGCTCGGCGGCGGGGCGGATGTCGATCTCCGCGGCGGTGGTGCCGAGGGCCCGCATCAGGGCGTGGGCGTTGGTCTTCGTGCCCGCGGAGGTGGCGAAGCCCGGCAGGGTGTAGGCGAGGATGTCCGAGCGCGGGTAGCCCAGCCGGTCGAAGGCCTTGGCGGCGACGATGAGGGCGTGGGTCGAATCGAGGCCGCCCGAGATGCCGATGACGACCTTCTTCGTGCCCGTCGCCTCCAGGCGCTGGGCGAGGCCGGCGACCTGGATATTGTAGGCCTCGTAGCAATCCTGCGCGAGGCGGGCCGGATCGCTCGGCACGAAGGGGAAGCGCTCGATCCGGCGCCTCAGGCCGAGGTCACCCTCCGGCGGATCGACCCGGAACGGCACCCGCCGCCACGGGGCCGTTCCACACGCCCGCGCATCGTCGTCGAAGCTGCCCGCCTGAAGGCGCTCCTGGGCGATCCTGTCGAGGTCGATGTCGGCGAGGGTCGCCACGGGCTCCCAGGCGAACCGCTCCCCCTCGGCGAGGCGCACGCCGCACTCGTCGATGCTGGTCTGCCCGTCCCAGGCGAGATCGGTGGTCGATTCGCCCCGCCCGGCCGCGGCGTAGAGGTAGGCGCAGGCGCCCCGCATGGAGGCCGCCCGCGACAGCAGTTCCCGGGAATCGGCCCGGCCGATGGTGATCGGGCTGCCGGAGGGGTTGGCCAGCACCGTGGCCCCCGCCAGCGCTGCGTTCATCCCGGGCGCCTGCGGCACCCAGAGGTCCTCGCAGATCTCCACGCCGACCACGAGGCCCGGCACGTCCTGCGCCGCGAAGAGCAGGTCCGTCCCGAACGGGACCGGCTCCCCCGCGACGGTGATCGTCTCCCCCGCGATCCCGGCACCGGAGGCGAAATGGCGCTTCTCGTAGAACTCCCGGTAGTTCGGCAGGAATGTCTTCGGCACGGCGCCGAGGATCCTGCCGCCCTGGATGACCAGGGCGCAGTTGTAGATCCGGTGGCGCCAGCGCAGCGGCGCGCCGACGATGAGCAGCGGCCGGAGGAAGGCCGCGTGCGCGGCAAGCTCCGCGGCGGCGGCCTCGACGGCGTCGAGGAGGGGCTGCTGCAGGAGCAAATCCTCGATGGCGTAGGCCGAGAGGGCGAGTTCCGGAAACACCGCCACCGCCGCCCCGGCCTCGTGGCAGGTCTGCGCCAGAGCGAGGACGGACTCACCGTTGCGGGCCGGGTCGCCCGGATGACTGCGCCCCGTGCAGGCGGCGACGCGGGCGAAGCCGTGGCGGTAGAGGGACAGGAAGCCGGCTTTGGAATCGGAGGACGTCGACACTTCACCGGTCCGCGTTCGGGGGGCTGCCCCCAAGTGTAATACAGGGATCGCCCGATGGGACCCGGCTTCGGGACACGCCCCTCCCCCGCTGCGGGGGGATCGCCGCCGCCGGGCGGATGCCGATCATCCCCTCTCCCCGTCTTGCGGGGAGAAGGCCGCGACGAACCCGTCGTCGGTGCGGCGAGGCGGCAGCCGAAGGTGAGGGGGCCCGGAAGAGCCTCCTCCGGGGCCGCCCCCTCACCATCGCTTCGGCTTCGCCTTCGCTCCCCGTTTGCACGGCGGGGTACAAACGGGCCTCTCCCCGCAGGCGGGGAGAGGGGGATCTGCGCCGCGCCGAAAGCCCCCGTTAACGCTGACGCTTCTAACTCTCGCAAGCCGCTGCCGCCTGCGGCCCCTGTATCCAGCGTTTCATTGGACACCCATGCGCGCATCGGGACGACCCCCGCATTCCCACCGTGACCCTGCCCGCCCGGTGAGGGGCGGCGATCGTTCCGGCCTGTCCCTGGGGGCGTTGGCGCATCGCCTCATGGCCTTGCGTGCGACCTTGACCCGCCGCCTCGCCGGCAGCGCGGCCGGCCCCTCCCGGGTCGGCTACGGCTCCGCCGGACGCCGGGCGGAACCAAGCTGGACCACGCCCCCCACGGTGATGGTCGGCCGCGAGGGCTTCGAGCGTGCCGCCCGCCCCGGCTACGGTGCCGAGGCGGCCTGGCCGGGCCAGACGGGCCCGGTCCCCGCCGGACAGGCCTGGCCGTCCGGAATCTTCGACGACCGGGCCACGCCCGGCGCGTCCGTTCCGTCGCGGGCGGAGAGCCGGATCGACCGGCAGGCGTCGTCCCCCGGCGTGCTGGTGCGCCAGCCCCGCCGGCCCGACGCGATCGCCCCGGAGGAGCCCTTCGCCCCGGTGTCGGCTGCCCCGCCGCCGCAGGCCTCGTCCGTGCGCTTCACCCGCACCCCCGACACGGTCCTGCAGGAGCGCCGGCAGCGCGCCCTGGAGGCCGAGCGCGTCGCCCTGGAGCGGGCCCGCGCCGAAGCGCAGGCCGCCGCCCAGGCCGTCGAGGCCGAGCGCAAGGCCCGCGAGGAGGCACAGGCGCTTCTGGAGAGGCAGGCCGAGGAGGCGGCGTCCCGCGGAGAAGTCATCCAGAGCGAGGAGCCCATGCGCGCCCTCGCAGGCGTGCCCCGGTGGCAGCAGCCCTTCGTCGCCAATCCCGGCGTTCGCTATTTCCGCACGCCGGACCGTCGTCCTACGCCTGTGCAGGCGGTCCCGGCCGCCGCCGCGCCGGCTCCCGAGCCCGCGCCGGAGCCCCGGGACTGGTCGGACCTCTCCGACTGGTCGCACAGCCAGCCCTGGTTCGGCGGGGACGACTGGTCGTCCGTCGATGTCTGGGCCTCCCTCGAGTCGCCGCCGGCCGAGGCTCCGCCCGCCGCGACGCCCGTGGCCGAGCCTGTCTCGACCATCGCCATGCCCCTCGATATCTCCCTCCTGCGGGCGCTGCCGCCGCGGCCGGCCTACGGGCTCGATCGCCTCGTGCGCTTCGACCAGCCCCCGCGTCCCGCCGCCGGACAGGACAACCGGCATGAGGCGCCGCAGGAAGCGGTTCATGAGGCAGGCCAGGAGACCGCGCCGGCCCTGAGGCCCGCCCTGTCCCTGGTCTTCGGCCCCCAGGGTGAGAGCGAGGCACCGGCCGCCGCGCCGCATTCCGCGTCCCGTCGCCCCACCGTCCCCTGCGCCATGGCGGCCCGCGCGGCGATCCGCACCGCGTCGTCTCCGGTGCAGGCGCCGGTCTCGGACGCCACCGTGCCCGCGGCGCCGGCCTCCACGGAGGTCCGGTCGGAGGAGCGCGTGGTGATCCCGCTCGCACCCCGGCCCGTGCTCCTGCGCGGGCGGGCCGCCCCGGCCCCCGAGCCGACCTTTTTGGCCGAGGAGCCCGTCGAAGCTCAGGTCGTCGAGATGGCACCTCCGGCCCCGGTCGCGCCCGAGGCTCCCGCGCAGGACTTCGCCGCGCAGGAGACGTCCATCCAGCAGGAAGCGTCCGTCCCGGCGGTGGCTCCGGCCACAAGCAACGTGCCGCTGGTCGCCGCCCGCCCGCGGATGATCGCGGCCCCCCGGCACTTGGAGATCGCCTCGTTCGACAACGCCGACTACGAGCTGCCCTCCCTTGATCTCCTCGCCCTGCCCGCCCCGGGCGCCAGCGAGGAAGTCGATGCCGACGTGCTGGAGCAGAACGCCCTCAACCTCCAGCAGACGGTGCAGGATTTCGGCGTCCGCGGCGACATCCTGGCCGTGCGCCCTGGCCCGGTCGTGACGCTCTACGAACTGGAGCCGGCGCCCGGCACCAAGTCGAGCCGGGTCATCGCCCTGTCGGACGACATCGCCCGGTCGATGTCCGCCGTCTCGGCCCGCGTCGCGGTCGTCCCCGGCCGCAACGTCATCGGCATCGAACTGCCGAACGAGGTGCGCGAGACCGTCTACCTGCGCGAGCTGCTCTGCGCCCCGGACTTCGCGGAGACGAAGCACAAGCTCGCCCTGTGCCTGGGCAAGAATATCGGCGGCGAGCCGATCATCGCCGACCTCGCCCGGATGCCCCACCTCTTGGTGGCCGGTACCACCGGCTCGGGCAAGTCGGTGGCCATCAACACGATGATCCTGTCGCTGCTCTACCGGATGAAGCCGGAAGAGTGCCGGCTGATCATGGTCGATCCCAAGATGCTGGAACTGTCGGTCTACGACGGCATCCCGCACCTGCTCTCCCCCGTCGTCATCGACCCGAAGAAGGCGGTGATCGCCCTCAAGTGGGCGGTGCGCGAGATGGAGGAGCGCTACAAGAAGATGTCGAAGATCGCCGTCCGCAACATCGACGGCTACAACGCGCGGATGAAGGAGGCCCGCGACAGGGGCGAGACCATCACTCGCACGGTGCAGACCGGCGTAAACCGCGAGACCGGCGAGGTCATCTACGAGCAGGAGGCCATGGACCTCTCGGCGCTTCCCTACATCGTGATCGTGGTCGACGAGATGGCCGACCTGATGATGGTGGCGGGCAAGGACATCGAGGGGGCGATCCAGCGCCTCGCGCAGATGGCCCGTGCGGCGGGCATCCACCTGATCATGGCGACGCAGCGTCCGTCGGTGGACGTGATCACCGGCACGATCAAGGCAAACTTCCCGACCCGGATCAGCTTCCAGGTGACGAGCAAGATCGACTCGCGGACGATCCTCGGGGAGATGGGCGCGGAGCAGTTGCTCGGCCAGGGCGACATGCTGTTCATGGCCGGCGGCGGGCGCACGACCCGCGTCCACGGGCCGTTCTGCTCGGATGCGGAGGTGGAGAGCGTGGTGGCGCATCTGAAGCGCCAGGGCCGCCCGAGCTACCTCGACGCCGTCACCGCCGACGACACGCCGGAGGAGGCGCCCAAGGAGACCGGACGCCGGGGCAAGGCGGCCGAGAAGGCCGAGCGCGCCGAGGAGCCGGAGGAGGACGCCCCCGTTTTCGACATCGGCGCCTTCGCGGCGGCGACTGGCGGCGAGTCGGACGACCTCTACAAGCAGGCGATCGAGGTGGTGCTGCGGGACCAGAAGGCCTCCACCAGCTACATCCAGCGCCGGCTGCAGATCGGCTACAACCGCGCCGCCTCGATCATGGAGCGCATGGAGATCGAGGGAATCGTCGGCCCGGCCAACCATGCCGGCAAGCGCGAGATCCTCGTCGCCGGCGCCGCCCACGGGGCGGGGGTGATGTACGACGACGAGTGACGGTTGGACCCCTCTCCCCGCAGGCGGGGAGAGGGGCTCGTCGCAAAATCACGTCGCCGACCTCCTCTCCCACCCATCCCCTCATCCTGAGGTGCCGTCGCGGAGCGGCGGCCTCGAAGGAGGGCTCCAGACAGCTCTGCGATCCCTGGAATCCTCCTTCGAGGCCCGCCGAGGCGGGCACCTCAGGATGAGGATGCGTGATGGATCGATGGCGCAACGATCCCCGCCGCGGGAGAGATGACGCCGCGTCGCATCTTCGCCACAGGGCGGGGCTCTAAGCGGAGGCCCGCCCTAATTCCCGCCCGAGCCGCGCACCCCCGCGGTGCGAAGGAGTCTTCGGATGATCGGCCGCCGCACCCGCACCGTCGGCACCCTGCTCGCCGCGAGCCTGACCCTCGCGCCCCTCCAGGCCGAGGCCCAGGTGTCGTCGTTCCTCGACGGGCTGTTCGGCCGCAAGGAGCAGGCCGCCCCCGAGCCCGAGGCGACCCCCGCCGCGCCGGAGGCGGAGCCCGTGAAGAAGCCCGCCTCGAAGGCACCCAAGCCCAACGACAGGACGGGCAGCCTCAAGCCGGCCGCCAAACCGACGGAGAAGGCCACCGAAAAGGCGCCCCGCCCCGCCGAGCCCAAGGTCGCGGCCGTGACCACGCCGGCCCCCCCCGCCGCCGCCGAGCCCGCCGACCCGGCGACCGTGCTCGCCCAGGCCAACGCCTACTTCAACGGTATCTCGACGCTCACCGGCTCGTTCATGCAGATCGGCCCCGACGGGCGGCGCATCGGCGGCAGGCTGACCCTCGCTAAGCCCGGCCGCCTGCGCTTCGACTACGACGCGCCCTCCCCCCTGGAGGTGGTGGCGGACGGCACCTCCGTAGCGGTGCGCGACAAGAAGCTCGCCACGCAGGACCTCTACTTCATCGCCCAGACGCCGCTGAAATTCCTCCTGCGGGAGAAGATCGACCTCGCCCGCGACCTCTCGGTGACGGATGTGTCGAACGACCCGGCGGGCGTGAGGATCAGCCTGGAGGACCGGGCGACCTTCGGCGGCACCTCGCGGATCCAGCTTCTGTTCGACGGCGACGTGAAGACCCTGTCCCAGTGGCGGATCACCGATCCTCAGGGCTACGTGACCACCGTCCAGCTCTCGAACCTGCAGAAGGGCAAGCCGGTCGATTCCAGCCTGTTCTTCATCAATTACGGCCGGGCCGAGGACAAGGCGGCGCAGCAGGCGATCCAGCAGTCGCAGCGCCCATAGACCGGACTCCCCGTGCGCCTCACCGTCACCACCTGGAACATCAACTCGGTGCGCCTGCGCATCGACCTCGTCCTGCGCTTCCTCGCCGAGCACAAGCCCGACGTGCTCTGCCTGCAGGAGACCAAATGCCCGGATGATGCCTTCCCCCTGAAGGCGCTCCGGGGCTCAGGCTACGAGCACGTCGTGTTCGCCGGGCAGAAGGGCTACAACGGCGTGGCGATCCTCTCGCGCCTGCCACTCCACACCCGGGACGTGATGGGCTTCTGCGGCCGGGCCGACGCCCGCCACATCTCGGCGGTGCTGGGCCCGGAGGCAGGACAAGCCGCGGGCCTCGTGCTCCACAACTTCTACATCCCGGCCGGCGGGGACGTGCCCGACCGGGACCTCAACGAGAAATTCGCCCACAAGCTCGACTTCCTGCAGGAGCTGCGCGCCTGGGGCGGGCGCCGGCCCGCCGGCCCGGCGATCCTCGTGGGTGACCTGAACGTCGCGCCCCTTGAGCACGACGTGTGGTCGCACAAGCAACTCCTCGGCGTGGTGAGCCACACCCCCGTCGAGACGGAGGCCCTGGAGACCCTGCGGGGCGAGGCGGGCTGGATTGACGCGGCCCGCCACCTCACCCCGGAGCCCGAGAAGATCTACACGTGGTGGAGCTACCGCTCCCCGGACTGGAACGCCGCCAACAAGGGCCGGCGCCTCGACCATGCCTGGGTCTCCCCGGACCTCGCCGGCACCGTGCGGGCCGTGGACGTGCTCCGCGACGCCCGGGGCTGGGACCGGCCCTCCGACCACGTGCCGGTGACGCTGGCCCTGAACCTGTAGGCTTTTCGGGGGGCGTGACGCCCGCGCTCCGTCATTGCGAGCGGAGCGGAGCAACCCAGGGCAGCGGGACCTTACCGAGCGTCGCGCCGCTGGATTGCTTCGCTGCGCTCGAAATGACGGCGGGTGCATCGCCGGCCCCACTTGCCGCAGGCCTCATGCCGGGCGGAACAACGGTGCCCCTCGCACGCTTGCCGCTCACATTCCCGTCATGCGAGGCTTCCCGTGCGCAAGATCCTGATCTCCTTCCTGCTGCCGAAGATCATCTCCGTCCTGCGCCGCCGCTACGGCCAGTCCCACACCGCCCGCACCCGTTCTTTCTGAGGGACGCCGGACCGGCCGCCGCAAGGATATCGACGATGACGACGGATCCCCGCGATGCCGGTCCCCGGCCGCCGTTTCCCGGCGACCAGCAGCAGCCCCGGCCGGGGCTCACGTCGAAGATGACGCCCCGGCCCGACCACGGCGAGGAGAGCTACGTCGGTAAAGGGCTGCTCACAGGTCAGGCCGCCCTCATCACCGGGGGCGATTCCGGCATCGGCCGGGCCGTGGCCATCGCCTATGCCCGCGAGGGCGCCGACGTGGCGATCTCCTACCTCGAGGCCGAGCAGTCGGACGCCGAGGATACGGCCTCCTGGGTCGAGAAGGCCGGGCGCCGCTGTCTGCTCCTGCCCGGCGACATCCGCGACGAGGCCCATTGCCGGACCCTCGTGGCCCGCACCGTCGAGGCGTTCGGCCGGCTCGACGTGCTGGTCAACAACGCCGCCGCGCAGGTGGTCAACGAGGGTATCGGCGACCTGAAGGCCGATGACATCGAGGGCTCGTTCCGGGCGAACGTCTTCGCCATGTATTACCTCGCCCAGGCCGCCGTGCCGCACATGAAGCCCGGCGGCGCGATCGTGAACACCACAAGCGAACAGGCCAAGATCGCCGACCCGACCATGCTGATCTATGCCGCCACCAAGGGCGCCATCGCCAGCCTGACGATCGGCCTGTCGAACCTGCTCGCGCCGAAGGGGATCCGGGTGAACTGCGTCGCCCCAGGCCCGATCTGGACGCCGATCCAGCCGATCGTGAAGAACCCCGAGCAGATCGAACGGCTCGGCAGCGATACGCCGCTCGGCCGCGCCGGGCAGCCGGCCGAACTTGCCCCGGCCTACGTTCTGCTGGCCTCCCGCGAGGGCAGCTACATGTCGGGTACCCTGGTGCCCGTGACCGGGGGCGTGCCGATGCTGTGAGGCAAGCTGCATCCTTGCCTTGAAATGCGTCCGGACCCGCGATAAACCCCCCGCTAGTGCCGCCGTAGCTCAGTTGGTTAGAGCACCAGATTGTGGATCTGGGGGTCCCCCGTTCGAGCCGGGGCGGTGGTACCATTCTCCTCATCGGCGTCCTGATCCGTTCCGCACGCGATCCGCGCGGGCGCCGTCCGGCGAGAGGACGACGGGACCCCGATCATGAACAGCCCCGCTCGCCCCGTCCGCACCCTCTACGACGAGGACGCCATCGCCCGGCGCAATGTCGAGCTGGCGCAGGAGATCCTCGCGGCCGAGCCCCAGGACCTTCTGGTCGTCGCCGTGCTGAAGGGCAGCTTCATGTTCGCGGCCGACCTGCTGCGGGCCCTGCACCGGGTCGGCCTCGCGCCGCAGGTGGAGTTCGTGCACCTGTCGAGCTACCGCACCGGCACCGTCTCCACCGGACAGGTGGAGATCCTGCGGGACGTCCAGAGCGAGGTGCGCGGGCGCGACGTGCTCCTCGTGGACGACATCCTCGAATCCGGGCGCACGGTCGTGTTCGCCAAGGACCTCCTGATGGCTCGCGGCGCGAAGCGTGTCCTGACGGCGGTGCTCCTGGAGAAGCCCGGAAAGCGGGCCGTCTCCATCGATGCGGAGTTCGTTGGCTTCACCTGCCCGGACGTGTTCGTGGTCGGCTATGGGATGGACGCTGCCCACGCCTACCGCCAGCTGCCCTTCGTCGGTGTGGTAGACTACGGAAATACCGACCCGGATCTGTTCGGCGGCACCTGACCGAACGTCTTTCCCGCGACTTTTTGCCATTTCCGGGCGCGGCGGTGCAGCTTTTGCGTGCATACCGTCTTGACAGTAGGGCGCTTCCATCCGCGTTCTGGTTGCAACGACGGCTGGACCCCAGGCGCAGCGGGATCAATTCGGGACATCATGGCGCGCATCCTTCTGGTGGATGACGAAGAGACGGTGCGTGGCTTCCTGAAACGGGGGCTGGAGATCGACGGCCATGCCGTGGTGACCGCCACCGATGGCAGCGACGGGCTCGATCGGCTGAACGAGGCCGGGGGCGCCTTCGATTTGATGCTTACCGACATCCGCATGCCGCTGATGGACGGGATCGCCCTGGCGCTGGCCGCCAAGCGGGATTTTCCGGAGCTGACCATCCTGCTGATGACCGGTTTCGCGGACCAGCGCGAACGCGCCCGGGGCCTTGATGCCATCGTCACCGACGTGCTGACGAAGCCCTTCTCCCTGGCCGATCTGCGTTCCACCGTCCGTCGGGCGCTGGCCGCCTGATCGGCCACCCGGTTCACGAATTCTCAACCACTGCGGTTAGGTCGAATTTCACGAGATCGTGACACTCTCGTCCCGTGAGAAGCCGGTCCGATGCCCCGTGGTGGGCTTGGCCGGTTCAGGACGGAGCGTCGGATGCTCGGGCACGACCGCAACGCCGGTGATGGCGGGGACTGGGATTGGGACGACGAGCGCCCCAGGCGGCGGAGCCGGCGTCGGAGATCCCGCTGGGGTCTCTTCACCCTGGTGAAGCTCGCCGTGTTCCTGATGCCGGCCGCGTTGTTCCTGTTCGGCAGCCTCTTCGCCGATTGCCAGGCCCGCCCCTCCTTTGGAGACTGGGCATCGATGCTGGGCGCCACGGCCTGCGCCCGCAACGAGATGATGGGCAGCGCCCTCGCGATGCCGGACAACTTCGCCGTGCTGAAGCGGTTCATCGACTGACGCGGCCCCTCCCTCGGACCGGATCCGATCATGCAGATTCCCCCCTCCGCTTCCACCAACTCTGACGACCTGGAGGAGGCCCGCTTCCGGGCACGCATGGCCCGGGTGAGCTTGAACGGTGCCGCCCCCCGGTCGAGGAGCCGGGACCGGGACAACGAGGACGAAGGGAAGGGCGGGTTCCGCCTGGGGTGGATCGGCTGGCTGGTGATCGACAGCCTCGTGGTGCTCGGCACCGTCGCCGCCGTGGTGGTATGGCCGCCCGTGGAATCCTGCCGGGCGCAGGACAAGCAGGTCGGCTTCTACGCGGGCGACACCGTCGAAAAATGCATCCGCCGGGGCGTCAGCCAGCGGGTCGCCAACGCGGACCAGCGCATCAAGATGCTGCTGCGCGGCTCGGGACACTGAGACGCCTGCGCCTCCGACTCCCCCCGGATAGGGCTGAGGGATTCTCTTCGGACCTAGGGCGGTTTCGGGTCGATCCGGATCGCGTCCTCAATCGTCTTTGCGAGCGACAGCGAAGCCATCCAGGGCAGCGGAACATGACCGCATGGGGCAGATCCCTGGATTGCTTCGCTCCGCTCGCAAAGACGGGATGTGCCGCATGATCCGATCGCCTTGCCCACGAGGATGGCGTGCGCCGAGGGGCATCCGGCCTCCCCTCCCGCGGATGATCCCCTAACCTTCGAACGAGAGGAACGCCCGCGTCCCCCGGGGTGCCGGGGTGTAGACGAGGGCACTGCGCAGGTTCGTCGCCATTGCCCGGACGATGCGGGAGCCGAGGCCGGTGCCCCGGGGCTTGCCCTCGCCGGTCCAGCCGACGCCGTCGTCCTCCACGGCGAGTTCGAGCCGGTCCGCCGACCGCCGCAGGGCGACGCGGATCTCCCCGGGCTCCTCCGGCGGGTAGGCGTACTTGTAGGCGTTCGTCACCAGTTCGGTGACCACGACACCCACGGACACGGCCTTGTCCGTGGCGAGGCGCACCGGTTCCGCACTGAGGCGGATGGCGTGGTCCCGGCCCGCCGCCTTCATGGCGAGTTGCAACTCCTCCACGAGGCTGCCGAGATAGGCATCGAGTTCCACCGCCTCCACGTCCTCGGAGGTGTAGAGCCGGCGGTGGATGCCGGCGATGGCCGAGATGCGCGCCTGCATCTCCTCCAGGGCCGCCTTCGCCGCAGGGTCGGCCACGGCGTTGGTCTGCATCCGCGCGAGGGCCGCCACGAGGGCCAGGGAATTGGCCACCCGGTGGTTGACCTCCCGGAGCAGCAATTCGGCCCGATCGCGGGCGTCGCGGACCTCCGCCTCGGCCCGCTCCTTGTCCCGGCGCATGGCCTCCGCCCCCAGGGCGGTGGCCACCGCTTCGCCGAGCAATTCCCGGAACTGCCCCTGGAGGTCCTTCCACACGTAATCGACGGCCCCGGCCTTCAGCGCCGCCACCGCCACCCGGCTGTCCTCCGAGCCGGTGACGTAGACCACCGGGGGCGCCTCGGGCAGGGCCCGGATCGCCGGCAGGAGGTCGAGCCCGGTCTGGCCGGGCATGTGATGGTCGAGGGCGACGAGGTCGATGCCGCCGGCCGCAAGGCGGGCGAGGCCGGCCTCCCCGTCCGCGGCATGCTCCACCACGTAGCCCCGGGCGGTGAGGCTGCGTTGCACGAGGCGGGCGAGGCCGGCATCGTCGTCGATATAGAGGATGCGAGTGCCGGGCCCGCCTGCCGCGCTCGTCATGGCGTTTCGGGGATCTGCATGACGGAGAAGAACAGCCCGAGTTGGCGGATGGCGTGGGCGAAGCCCTCGTAGTTCACCGGCTTGGTGACGTAGACGTTGGCGCCGAGATCGTAGCACCGCTGGATCTCGCGGGCGTCGTCGGTGGTGGTCAGCACGATGACGGGCGAGCGCTTCGTATGCGCGTTGGCCTTCACCTTCTCCAGGATGTCGATGCCGGTCATGTCCGGCAGGTTGAGGTCGAGGAGGATCAGGAGGTGGCGCCGGCGGCTGACCTCGCCGGACCCGTCCGGCCCGAACAGGTAGGTGAGCGCCGAGGTCCCGTCGCGGAACGGCACGATCTCGTTGTTCACCCCCGCCCGGCGGATGTTCCGCTCGATGAGCCGGGCATGGCCCTCGTCGTCCTCGATCATCACGATACAGACGGGATGCATGGCCGGCCCTCGCTTCACTCGGCGGCGATCGACAGGGGAGCGGGCGCCTCACGCTCCATAGACGGCCCGCGGGGCAGCGTCACCGTGAAGGTCGAGCCCCGGCCAGGCTCGGAGTCGAGGTCGATCCGTCCGCCCAGCGCCCGGACTAGGGCCTTGACGTGTGCGAGGCCGATCCCCTCCCCCGGCCGGTCCTGGGTGCCGGAGCGCCGGAACAGCTCGAACACCCGGACATGGTCCTTCGGCGGGATGCCGCGGCCGTTATCCGAGACGGCGAAGCGCACCCGCCCGGCCCCCGCCACCTCCGCGGTGACGGTGACGCGGCCGGGGCGCTCGCCATCGAGGTACTTGAGGGCGTTGTCGAGGAGGTTGCCGAAGATCTGCTCCACGGCCAGCCGGTCGGCCACGATCTCCGGCAGATCGGGGGCGACGGTGACGACGGCGTTCTGGGAGCCGGCCTGATGGCGCGTGGCGTCGGCGAGGCGGCGGATCAGCGCCGTCATGGCGAGGGGCTCCGGCTCGAAGCGGCGGCGGCCCTCCCGGGACAGCTTGAGGATCGCGGCGATCAACGTCTCCATCCGGGTGACGGCGGCGCCGATGAAATCCAGGGCCTCGCCCATCTCGGCGTCGATCCGGTCGGCCTGGGGATTTCCGGCCAACACGCCGCGGAGTTCCACGCGGGTCTCGGCCAACTCGCTGGTGAAGCCCATGATGTTGACCAGCGGCGCCCGCAGGTCGTGGCTGACGATGTAGGCGTAGCGCTGGATCTCCTCGTTGGATTCGCGCAGCTCCGCCTCGGCCTCACGCTGGGCGGTGATGTCCGTGTGCACCCCCACCCATTCGCGGATCGTGCCGTCCTCGTTCAGCACCGGCACGGCGCGGATCGCGTAATGCCGGTAGCCGCCTTCCTTCGCCCGCACCCGGTGCTCGAACACGAAGGTTTTTCGCGAGGCGACGGTCTCGTTCCAGGCGGCGATGCTGGGGGCGGCATCGTCCGGGTGGACGGCCTCGGCCCAGCCGAAGCCCTGGTACTCGGCGGGCGTCTGCCCGGTGATCGCAGCCCAACCCGGCTGCGGGCCGACCATCCGCCCCTCCGCATCATTGGTCCAGAGCACGCCGCTCACCGCCTCGATGGCGGCCTTGAACCGGGCCTCGCTGGCGGCGAGCTCGCCCTGGATGCGGGACTGGTCGACGGCGATGGCGAGCATGCCGACGAAGAGCGTCAGGAACGTCGCCCCGGCCACGGCGAAGGCGAGGTAGAGGGGGGCCGTCGTCCCGAAGGCGGCGGCATGGGCCAGGGAAGGTCCCAGGGAATGGGCTTGCTCGTGCAGCATGCCCCCATCCCCGGCCGGGAAGGTCGCCGCCGCCATGCCGGTGTAGTGCATGCCGGCCACCGCGAGCCCCATCACCACCGCCGCCGCGACCTTCTCGGCCACGCTGTTGTGCCGGAAGGCCAGCCACAGGGCGGCCGTGGCTGCGAGGATCGCGATGAAGACCGATACGACGACGAGAACCGGATCGTAGACGATGCCGCCGGACATCCGCATCGCGGCCATGCCGGTGTAGTGCATCAGGGCGATGCCGAGCCCGGTCAGGGGGCCCGCGACCAGCACGGCGCCGGCTCCCGCCGCCGTGCGGCCGACCCAGGCGAAGCCCGCCCCCGTCACGCCCACGGCGATGAGGAAGGACAGGGCCGTCAACCAGGGATCGTAGGCCGCCGGCATCCCCGTCTCGACGGCGAGCATGCCGACGAAGTGCATCGACCAGATGCCGCCGCCCATGGTCACCGCCGCGCCGATGATCCACAGCCATCGGTGTCCGAAGCGATCGGTGCCGCCCCGGACGCGGGAGGCGAGGTCCAGGGCCGTGTAGGCGGCAAACATCGCGATCATCACCGACAGGGCGACGAGGGCGGGATTGAAGCCTGGGCTGGACATCGACGTCTCGAACGGCGGGCGGTTCCGGCACCGCGAGTTCGGTTCCGGCGTCGCGATAATGCCCCGTTGTATAAAGGACTTTCGAGCAAATTCGCGGCGGATTCACGCGGGGGCGTGAAAACGGTTCACGCCTCCTTCTCGGCTGCCGCACGGGCTGCCGTCGATGCGCGCGAAGCCGGGCGGTGCAGGCAGTCCGGCCCGCCGCGGTGGCGGAGGGCCGGATGATCGTTCGGGCCCGGCGGGTCCGCATCCGGAGAGCGGCGCCGTCGGGGATCGGATGTCAGCCGCCCGGGTGGAAGACCACCTTCACGCAGCCATCCTTCTTGTCGCGAAAAGCCTTGTAGAGGTCCGGCCCATCGGCCAGCTCCCGCGACCGGTGGGTGATCAGGGAGGACGTGTCGATCTTGCCCTCCTGGATCAGCTTGAGCAGGGGCTCCAGGTAGCGCTTCACGTGGGTCTGGCCGCTCTTCATGGTCAGACCCTTCTGGACGATGGAGCCCATGTTGATCGGCACGGGGCCGCCGTAGACCCCCGGCACCGAGACGATGCCGCAGGGGCGCACCGCCTTGATCGCGTCCGCCAGGGCGAGGGGCCGCTCGGTGGAGGTCAGCTTCTCCTGCACGGCGGTGACGAAGCCCGAGAGCCCGTGGCCGCCGCTCGCTTCCATGCCGACACAGTCGATCACCCCATCGGGGCCCTGCCCCTTGGTGATCTCCTTGATGCGCTCGAAGACATCCTCACCCTCGAAATCGATGATGTCGGTGGCGCCGGCCTTCCGCGCCAGGGCGATCCGCTCGGGCACCGTCTCGATGACGATGATCCGCCCGGCGCCCATGAGCTTGGCCGCCTGGATGGCGAAGAACCCCACCGGGCCCGCACCCCAGATGGCGATGGTCTCGCCGCCCTTGATCTCGCAATGCTCGGCGCCCTGCCAGCCGGTGGGCAGGATGTCCGTGAGGAACAGGACCGATTCGTCGTCCATGCCGTCCGGCACCTTCATCGGCGCGACGTCGGCGAAGGGCACCCGGACGTATTCCGCCTGTCCGCCCGCATAGCCGCCGGTGAGGTGCGAGTACCCGAACAGACCGGCGGTGGTGTAGCCGAACTGCGCGGCGGCCATCTGGGCGTTGCGGTTCGACCGCTCGCAGACGGACCAGTTGCCGAGCTTGCACTGCCGGCACTCGCCGCAATTGATGTTGAACGGCACGACGATGCGGTCGCCCTTGCGGAACTTGGAGTGGCCGCTCCCCGTCTCGACGACCTCACCCATGAATTCGTGACCGAGGACATCGCCGGATTCCATCGTCGGCATCAGCCCGTCCATCAGGTGCAGGTCAGAGCCGCAGATGGCGCAGGACGAGACCTTGATGATGACGTCGCGCGGGTCCTCGATCATCGGATCGGGAACCGTATCGCAGCGGATATCGCCCTTCCCGTGCCAGCACAGTGCCTTCATGGTCTCATTCCTCGCGAACCCGGAAAGGCCGAAGCCGACCTTCCCGGGACAAGCCGCCGGGACCACGGCCAAGTTCCGTCATCGGGTAGGCGCAGCTTGCCGCGGCTGCCGAACGGGCGCAGCGTACGTTTGCCGTGGCTAAAGATTCGGGGCTCGTCGGGAATGCAGGCGCCGCGGCGGCGTTCACCCCTATGACGGCGTCGGAATTGTCTCCGGACCCGGGCTTCCGCAATCGGCGATCGTGGGTGTCACGGGAACGGTTGCACCGGGTCGATCGCTGAGTCGAACGCGGACGCGCCCTGCCACCGCCGCTGGAGCCAAGGTTGGCTTTGTTGTTATTTAGCCGACATGGCAAGGAACGGAGATGCCGACCCGCCCCCGCCCACGCGACCGCTACACCACCTTCCTCGTGGCGCAGTTCGCCGACAAGCCGTCCGAAACGCCCGTCTATGCGGTGCGGGTGCGGGCCGCCGCGGAGGCCCTCGCCACCGTGACGGCCCTGACGCAGGGGGCCGGCAAGCCAGCCATCGTCGGCAGCCTGTCGACGCGCACCACCAAGGTGATGAAGCTCAAGCCGGGCGACGTGCGCCGCGTCTGAGCCTGCCCGTCCGGGGAGGTTGGCGTCAGCCGATGCGCAGGTGGGTGCGCGGCCCCAGACGAACGAGGAGACGGATGAGGTCGGGGCGGGCCAGGGCGACGCAGCCTTCGGTGGGACGATAGCCCTCCCGCGCCACGTGCATGAAGATCGCCGAGCCTCGCCCCCGGCGAATGGGCGCCCGGTTGTAATCGATGTCGAGGACCACGTCGTAGAGGTGGTCGGGGCGCCACATGGCCTCGGCGCTGACGCCCGGTGCCGGCAGGCGCATCGGCCGATTGTAGCGGCGGTCCTTCCGGTCGTCGCACCAGCCGTCGTCCCGGCGCAGGGGCCGGAGCGGAAGGGCGGTCCGCGGGCGGATGGGCAGGTGGTCCGGCCGGTAGTTCCCGCCCCGCAGACGGAACCGGCCCTTGGGGGAGCCCCCGTCCCCTTCGCGCTTGGCGCCGACGATCCCGCAGGCGCCCAGCGCGCAGGGAATCACGGACTGGCCCACCAGGAGATGCCCCTTGCGCCTGTCGGCCACGGTGGCGCGGACGCGGATCTCACGGACCGTCGTCCGGACGACACGCTTCACCGGCGGCGCCCCACCGCCGAATCGGCGAAATCCGGGAGCGAATTGCGCACAAGCCACTTTACGGTCACAAAGCTCATCCTTTGCAAGTCCGCCCCCGCTCGGGCGGCCGGGACCCGGTGTAGAAGAGCGGACCGGTTGACCATCCCGCGCTATCTTTCCACCGGAGGGATTTTGCGGGCTAGGGCTTTTACGCTAGGGCTTCGTGACGATGTCGAATGCCTACAATCTCCTGATCTGCGACGACGACGAGATCCTGCGCGATACGCTGATCGAACAGCTCGCCCTGTCCGACGAGTTCAAGGTCGTCGGGGAAGCCTGCGCGGCGGATGCCATGCGCCGGGTGGCGGACGACCGCATCGACCTCGCCGTAATGGATGTCGGCCTTCCCGACATGGACGGCCGGGAAGCGGTGCGCCGCATGCGGCAGGCGGGCTTCCGCAGCCCGGTGATCATGCTCACGGCGCAGGATTCGGAGGCCGACCACGTCGAGGGGCTGGAGGCCGGGGCGAACGACTACGTCACCAAGCCGTTCAAGTTCGGCATCCTGCTCGCGCGGATCCGCGCCCACCTGCGCAGCCACGAGGCGTCCGAGGACGCGGTGTTCCAGATCGGCCCCTACACGTTCCGGCCGAGCGCCAAGCTCCTGATCGGCGAGCGGGGCTCCAAGCTGAAGCTCACCGAGAAGGAGACCGCGATCCTGCGCTTCCTCTACCGGGCGGGCCGGGCGGTGGTGAACCGGGACACGCTGCTCGCGGAGGTGTGGGGCTACAACGCCCACGTCACCACCCACACCCTCGAGACGCACATCTACCGCCTGCGCCAGAAGATCGAGCCGAATCCCGCGGTGGCGGCGATCCTCGTGACGGAGGGCGGTGGTTACAAGCTCCTTCCCTGATTTATTAGGCTTTTTCGGATAAGCCGTCCTGCCGGGGATGCCGGAGGCGGAGCGGCAGGGCAGCGTGGGGCTCGACGACGACATCGCGATCCTCGCGGCGGCGCCGGTTTTCGGTTTCCTGGACCGCGATGCCCTGCGCCTTCTCAGCTTCGCCGCCGAGCGGCGGGAACTCGCCGATGGCGACCGGCTGTTCGCCAGGGGCGATTCAGCCGACGGCGGCTTCGTCGTGATGTCGGGGGCCGTCCGGCTGGTGCCCCGGAAGGGGAAGCCTGTCGAAGCCGGGCGCTCGGCCCTCATCGGCAACCTCGCCCTGTTCGTGCGCGGCGAACGCCCCTGCGACGCCTTCGCGGTGGGCCGCTGCGAGGTGATGCGCATCACCCCGACCCTGATGCGGCGCGTGCTGGAGGAATTTCCCGCCGCGGCCCAGGCGATCCACGACGCGATGGCCCAGGACCTCGTGAGCTTCACGGGCGACCTCGACAGGGTCCGCTCCCTCCTCGGCGAGGCGTGAGCGGCGCCCTGCGCCCCGGTGACAGCCCCGGCGGGCGGCTGTAAGCACGGGCACCCCTTCACCGGAACCGCTGCCGCCCATGTCCCACGCCGACCTTGCCCAGACCATCGAGACCGCCTGGGAGGAGCGCGCCGGCATCTCGTCCGCCACCACCGGCGCCGTGCGGGAGGCCGTGGACGAAGCCCTGAACCTCCTCGACTCGGGCAAGGCCCGGGTGGCCGAGAAGGTGGCCGGCGCGAACGGTCATGGGTGGCAGGTCAACCAGTGGCTGAAGAAGGCGGTGCTGCTCTCCTTCCGCCTGAACGACATGGCGCCGATTTCCGGCGGCCCCGGCGGCGCGCCGTGGTGGGACAAGGTGCCCTCCAAGTTCGAAGGCTGGGACGCGGCCCGCTTCCAGGAAGCCGGCTTCCGGGCCGTACCCGGCTGCTTCGTGCGCCGGGGCTCCTACGTCGCGCCCAACGCCATCCTGATGCCGAGCTTCGTGAACCTCGGCGCCCATGTGGGCGAGGGCACCATGGTCGATACCTGGGTGACGGTGGGGTCCTGTGCGCAGATCGGGAAGAACGTCCACCTCTCGGGCGGCGTCGGCATCGGCGGCGTGCTGGAGCCGCTCCAGGCCAACCCGGTGATCATCGAGGACGATTGCTTCATCGGCGCCCGATCCGAGGTGGTCGAGGGCGTGATCGTCGGCCAGGGGTCCGTGCTGTCGATGGGCGTCTACCTCGGCGCCTCCACCAAGATCGTGGATCGGGCGACGGGCGAAATTACCTACGGCTACGTGCCGCCCTATTCCGTGGTGGTGTCGGGCTCGCTTGCGGGCAAGAACCTGCCGGACGGCTCGCCGGGGCCGAGCCTCTACTGTGCCGTCATCGTCAAGCGCGTCGATGCCGGGACCCGGGCGAAGACGGCGATCAACGACCTCCTCAGGACCTAAAGGCGGAGCATGGCGGCGGAACGAACCTTCGATCTGACCGTCGCCGGGCAGGGGATCGCCATTCCCTGCGATGTGTCGGGGGAAGGCCCCGACGCATTTATTTTGCCGGCTTTGTCGACGATTTCGTCTCGTCGGGAAATGAGTGAGCTGGCTCATGATCTCTCCCGGGATCATCGCTGCCTCGTGCCGGACTGGCCGGGTTTCGGCGCACGGCCGCGGGAGCGCGTTGCCCTGAACCCCGACACCTTCCATGATTTCCTCGACAGCCTGATCGCGGCGGCGCCGGGGCCCTATGCGGTGGGCATCGCCGCGGGGCATGCGGCCGGCTACCTCGTGGCGGCCGCCCGCCGGCACCCCGGCACCTTCGGGCGTCTCGTACTGGTGGCGCCCACGTGGCGCGGCCCCCTGCCGACAGCGATGCCCGACCGGGCCGCGTGGTTTCCCCGGATCCGGCGCGCCGTCGAGGCCCCGGTGATCGGCGAGGCGCTCTACCGGCTCAACATCAGCCCCCCGATCATCGGGCGGATGATGAAGGCCCATGTCTATGGAGACAGGGAGGCGGTGACGCCGGCCGTGGTTCGGGCGAAGCACGCCATCACGCGCCAGCGCAACGGCCGCTTCGGCACCGCCGCCTTCGTCACCGGCGGCCTCGATCCGGTGGCGAGCCGCGACGCGTTCCTGGGGCTGTTCGGGCCTGGCCTTCCCCCGGTGCTCGTCCTGCGGCCCGAGGGGGCACCCCGGCGCTCCGGCGCGGAGATGGATGCCCTAGCCGAAAGCGGCCTCGCCAGGGCCATGCGGGTTCCGGGTGCCCTGAGCCCCCACGAGGAGCACCCCGCCGCCGTGGCGGCGGCGATCCGGGCGGGCTGACTGCACCCCTCGCATCGCGTCCACCACCGGGGGCACCGGGTGCCCTGGACTCCCGCTTTCGCCGAAGGCAGGGAATGGGTCGCCCCGAGATCCGTCTGCCTTTCGTGAGGCTTTGAGTCCGACGCCGTCGTCGCAACGCGAGGATACGAGATGCGCCGCCTTCCGCTCCCGATGGTCCTGTCGCTCGTCGCAAGCCTCATGGCACCGGTCCCCGGCCGGGCCGAGGACCAAGGCGCCCCGCCCTCCGCGCCATCCATCGGGGCGGATTCGGTCAAGCCCGGCAAACCGGCGGTGAAGGCCTACCTCTCCGATGAGGCCCTTCCCGATCCCCTGAAGATCCTTCCGCCGCCGCCGGCATTGCATTCCCCCTTGGATGCCGCCGACCACGCGGCCTTCACCAGCACCCGGTCCCTGAAGGGCAGCGCCCGGTGGAACCTCGCAGCCAACGATGTGGCCGAAGGCGCGGTGGCGGTGCTCGACAATTTCGCCTGCGTCCTCGGCGTGCGCATCGATCAGGCGCGGGTGCCCGTGACGCTCAACCTGCTGGAGCGCGCCCGCCTGGACCTCGCCCACATGACGCGGATTCCGAAGGTGCATTACCGGCGGCTGCGGCCCTTCGTCGGCAACGACGCGCCCATCTGCGTGCAGCGGACCCAGGCGCTCGCCGACAGCTTCAGCTATCCCTCCGGCCATGCCACGCAAGGGTGGGCCTACGCGCTGATCGTGGCCGCCCTGGTGCCGGAGAAGGCCACGGCAATCCTCTCCCGCGGGCGGGCCTATGGCGAGAGCCGGGTGGTCTGCGGCGTCCACTGGCTGAGCGATGTGGCGGCGGGCCGGACCAACGGCTCCTCGACCTTCGCCGCCCTGATGGGCGATGCGGGCTTCCGGGCGGACCTCGACAAGGCCAGGACCGAGATGCGTGCCGCCCTCGCCGCGGGCGGCACGGCGCCGGATGCTGCCCTCTGCGCCCGGGAGACCGAGGCGCTGCGCGAGCCACCGCTGGAGTTTTGAATTGGACAAGCTTCAGATTTGAGCTGTTTTAAGTGTGTGATTTAGAACACGTTTCCGGCTTGATCGCGGGAGTGTGATCGGTGAAGTCAAGGAGGGGTGCCGCTGGGAGGCGCCCGTCCGAGGCCCGCCATGACCGATCGCTCCCCCCTTCCCGCCCTGCTCATGGCGGCGGCCGCCCTCGGCGGACTTGCGCGCGGCACACCCGCCCGGGCCGAGGAGACCCAGCTTCAGCTCGATGAGATCTCGGTCGAATCGGTGCGAGGCCCCTCGGGCAACGTCGCGACGTCGCAGGATGGGGCGGCGACGAGCGGCGGCGGCGGGGGACCGTCCGGTGTCACCGGCTACACCGCCCGCGTGTCACCGACGGCGACGAAGACCAATACGCCGCTCATCGAGACGCCGCAGGCCGTCTCCGTGGTTACCCGGGAGCAGTTGAACGACCGGAACGTCCAGACCTTCGATGAGGCGCTAGCCTACGTTCCTGGCGCCACCATCAACATTGCCGGCTTCGATCCCCGGTTCGACGAGGTCTACATCCGCGGCTTCCCGGCGCTCGCCAACAGCAGCTACCGCGACGGGCTGCGCCAGATTGGCAGCGGTTTCATCTTCCCGCGCTATGAGCCCTATGGACTTGAGGCCATTACCATCCTCCGCGGGCCGGCCTCCGGCCTTTACGGCCAGGGCTCGCCCGCCGGCATCATCGACGCGACGTCGAAGCGGCCGGTCTTCGCGCCTTTCGGGGAGGTCTGGCTGCAGGGGGGCAGCTACGGCCGGGCGCAGGGCAACTTCGATCTCGGTGGCCCCGTCGAGGGCTCCGACGGCACGATGGCCTGGCGCCTGACCGGCGTGCGCCGGGAGGCCGGCACCTTCATCGGCCGCGGGACGATGGACGACCAGCTCAACATCGCCCCGGCCTTCACTTGGAAGCCCTCGGCCGACACGACCCTGACGATCCTCGGCGAGTATCAGCAGCGCAACACGCCGGCATCCGTCTATTTCTACAACGATCCCGGCTTCCGGGTGACGCGCTTCTTCGGGGGCGACCCGGCCTTCCAGAGCCTCGACCAGACCCAGTACCGGATCGGCTACGCCTTCGAGCACCGGTTCTCCGACGACCTGATCGTTCGGCAGAACTTCCGCCATTACGGCGTCTTCCTCAGCGCGAAGTACACGCAGATCGACTCACTTGACGACACACGCACCTTGGGCTTCCGATCCACCGGCTATCTCCGGGAAGGGCTCGTCCAGCAGACCCTCGACAACCAGATCGAGGCCCATGTCGCGACCGGGCCGGTGGCCCACACCCTGCTCGCCGGCATCGACTACGCCCATTACGGCTTCAGCTACCGGATGGGCTTCGGCGCCGCCCCGCCGATCAACCTCGTGACGCGGAACTACGGGGCGCAGGTCATTCCGACTCCGGTCCTGGGGTCGAGCACGCGGCAGATCCAGGATCAGGTCGGCGTCTACCTGCAGGACCAGGCGAAGTTCGGGGACTTCGTGCTGACGCTCACCGGCCGGCACGATTGGGTGTTCCAGGACGACCGGGCGACTCCCGCGAGCGCCCTCACCCGCCAGGACGACACGGCCTTCACCGGCCGCGTCGGCCTGAACTACATCCTGGCGCCGGGGCTCGTGCCCTATGCGAGCTACGCCACCACCTTCGTGCCGCAAGTGGGCGTGAGTGCGAGCGGCGTGGCCTTCAAGCCCTCGACCGGCGACCAGATCGAGGCCGGCGTCAAATACCTGATCCCCGGCACCAGCATCCAGACGGGCTTCGCCGGGTTCGACATCGTCCAGTCCAGCATCCTGCGGCCAGATCCCGCCAACCTCGCCTTTCAGGTGGCGACGGGCTCGGTCCGCTCCCGGGGATTCGAGGCCGAGGCGACGGCCAACCTCGCCCCCGGCACGAACCTGACGGTCGCCTACTCCTATGTCGATTTCCGCTACGAGCGGCAGACGTCCTATACGGGCCAGTCCCTCGACGGCAATTTCGTCTCCGGCATTCCCGGCAACACCTATACGTCGTTCCTCACCTACGCCTTCCCACCCGCTTCACTGTTCCGGGGGCTGACGCTGGGCGGCGGCCTGCGGTTCATCGGGCCGAGCTATGCCGACGACGAGAACACGGTGCGCAACACCGCCAAGACGCTGTACGACGCCCTCGTCGCCTACGATTTCGCGGCGCTCGACCCCAAATTCCAGGGTCTGCGGGCGCAGGTGAATGCGACCAACGTCTTCGACCGCCGCTACACGACCTGCCAAGCGGGCTATTGCTACCGCGGCACGCCCGCGACGGTGATCGGCAGCCTGATCTACCGCTGGTGATCCAGCCCCCGTCCTCACTCATCGCCCCTGCACTCGCAGGGGCCACGGCGACTGTTATCCCCGGAAACATCCCGACCATGCTGTCGCCGTAGAGGAATCGTAAGGGCTCGCTCCGAGAGTCGTGGCGCGGGACCCCAGGTCCGCGCTAAGACCGAAGCGAAGCGGGGCAGGACGGCGCGATGAGGCTTGGCGTAGGATCGGTGGCTGTGCGGGCCGGGCGGCTTGCCCTGGTGGCAGGAGCGTGCCTGAGCCTGTCGGCCTGCTTCCGCCCACTCTACGGGCCGACCGCCTCGGGCGAGCCGATCCAGGCCCTCCTGTCCTCCGTGCAGGTCGATGAGATCGTCATGGCACAGGGCCAGGAGCGCCTCGGGCACTACCTGCGCAGCGAGCTGATCTTCGACCTCGACGGGTCGGGGCAGCCGGCGAAGAAGCGCTACCGCCTGAAGCTCTCCGGCTCGGAAACGGTGCAGACGCCCATCGTCTCGTCCACCACGGGCCGGGCCGAGGCCGGCACCGTGGTCGGCAACATCCGCTACAGCCTGGAAGACCTGGACGGCACGAAGGTGATCGCCGAAGGCGTCGCGACCTCGACGGCGACCTACGACCGGTCGGTGCAGCGCTTCGCCAGCCAGCGGGCGGCCCGCGATGCGGAGATCCGCCTCGCCGACACCCTCGCCGACCAGATCAAGACCCGGATCGCGTCGGTGCTGGCGGCGAAGCCGTGAGCCGCCGGTGACGGCTGTCCGACCGGGGGAGATCGAAGAGCTGATCCGGCGCGGGCCGGATCCGCGCATCCCGGTGATCCTCGTCTACGGGCCCGATGCTGGCCTCGTCACCGAGCGGGCCAAGGCCCTCGCCGAGGGGTTCGTACCCGATACAGCCGACCCGTTCGCCCTGGTGCGGATCGACGGGGATCTCGTCGCCTCCGATCCCGGCCGGCTCTGCGACGAGGCGGGGACGGTCGGCTTGTTCGGTGGAAAGCGGGCGATCTGGGTGAGGCCCGGCAGCCGCAACATCGCCCCCGCCGTCGAGGCGGTGCTCGGCATCCCCGTGACCGACACGCGGATCGTGGTCGAAGCCGGCGACCTCAACAAAGGCAACCCCCTGCGCGCCCTCTGCGAGAAGTCACAGCGGGCGCTGGCCGTCCCCTGTTATCCGGACGACGAGCGGACCCTCGGGGACCTGATCGACCGCACGTTGCGGACCCACGACCTGCGCATCGACCGGGATGCCCGGGAGGTGCTGGTCCGCAGCCTTGGGGGCGACCGCCGGGCGAGCCTGATGGAGATCGAGAAGCTCGCCCTCTACGCCGCCGGAAAGGGGACGGTGTCCCTCGACGACGTCGAGACGACGGCGAGTGACGTGGCCGCGAGCGTCCTCAACACCCTGGTGGATGCGGCTTTCGATGGGCGGGCCGACGCCGTCGAACGCGATTCCCGCCGTTTCCGGTTGGAGGGGCTCGATCCGGGGCAGGTGCTCGGCAGCGCCCTGCGCCACGCCTTGACCCTCCTGGCCTTGCGCCTGGACAACCCGGACAAGACACCGGCGGCGATGGCCGCCGCGTGGCGGGGCCTTCATTTCAAGCGCAAGCCCAGCATCGAGCGGCAGCTGGCAGTGTGGGGCCCGGGACGCCTGCGGCAGGCCACCGACATCCTGCAGCAGGCGGTGCTGGCCTGCCGCCGGGCCGAGCCCAGCCTCGCCGAAGCCTTGGCCTCGGCCGCCCTTCTGCGGATCGCCGAGGCGGGGCGTCGCCGCCCCTGAGGACACCCGAAGGGCGGCCCCCCCTCCGGTAATCCCGGATCAGTCGTCCGTCGGAACCTTCAGCCGATCGAGCAGCGTCTGCAGTTCGGTGCGGTTGGCGTAGCGCAGACGGATCTCCCCCGTCTCGTCATCCTTCGGGCGATAGCTCACGCTGACGCCGAGCGCCTGATGCAGGCGAAGCTCAAGGGAGCGGACGGGGGCCGGCCGCTCGGCGGCGAGGCGCGGCCGGCCGGGGCGCGGCGTTTCTGAGGGCTCCGCCTCGGCGGCGGCCAGCGCCTCGACCTCGCGGACGGACAGGCCTTCGGCGACAATGCGCCGGGCCGTCGCCTCCGGATCGCGCAGGGCGAGCAGGGCCCGGGCATGGCCGGCGGTGATCTCCCCGGCGCTCAGCCGGTCCTGGACCGCCGGCGGCAGGTTGAGGAGCCGGAGCGTGTTCGCGAGATGGCTGCGGCTCTTGCCGAGGATCTCCGCCAACTCCCGCTGCGTGTAGGAGAAATCCCGCATCAGGCGCTCGTAGCCGGACGCCTCTTCGATGGGGTTGAGGTCGGCCCGCTGGACGTTCTCCAGGATCGCGAATTCGAGGGAGGCCCGGTCGTCGATCTCCACGACGACGACGGGCACCTCATCGAGCCCCGCCCGCTGGGCAGCCCGCCAGCGGCGCTCGCCCGCGACGATCTCGAATGCGCCTGGCACGTCGGCCATGGGCCGCACCACGATAGGCTGGATCAGGCCCCGGGCCTTGATCGACCCGGCGAGTTCGGACAGTTCCTCCTCGCCGAAGTGCCGGCGGGGATTGCGCGGGTTCGGCCGCAGGAACTCGACGGCAACCTTGCGCTGGCCCTCGTGCTTGGGCGGGGGCTGCGCCGCATCTCCGAAATCACCGATCAGGGCCGCGAGTCCGCGCCCCAGCCGGGGCCTTGCGACCTCCTCCGCCATCGTCTCACCTGTTCTCAGTCTTCGGAACGCCCCGCGCCGTCGGCGGCAGGGCCAATCGTTGGCACCGAATGCGCCGTCACGCCGCCGCGGGGACGCGGCCCTCCCGCTGGATCACCTCGGAGGCGAGCCGCAGATAGGCTTGGCTGCCGGCGCATTTCAGATCGTACAACAAAGCCGGCTTGCCGTGCGAGGGAGCCTCCGAGACGCGGACGTTCCGGGGGATCATGGTCTCGTAGACCTTGTCGCCCATGAAGCCGCGGACATCCGCCACCACCTGGGCCGACAGGTTATTGCGCGGGTCGAACATCGTCAGCACGATGCCCTGGATGGTCAGGCGTGGGTTCAGGGCGCCGCGTACCTGCTCGACGGTGCGCAGGAGCTGGCTGAGGCCCTCCAGGGCGAAGAACTCGCATTGCAGGGGCACAAGCACGGCATCCGCGGCCGCCAGGGCGTTGATCGTCAACAGGTTGAGGGAGGGCGGACAGTCGATCAGCACGTAGCTGATGCGCTTCAGGCTCTCGGACTTGGCCATGCTCCGCAGGGCATTGCGCAGGCGGTGTGCCCGATCCTGGGACGTCGCCATCTCCATTTCCAGACCAAGGAGGTCCATGGTGGAAGGCGCGATGGAGAGCCGCGGCACGGCGGTAGGGATCACGGTCTGGGCAAGGCTCGCCTCCCCCGCCATGAGATCGTAGGTCGAGATCCGGCGCCGAGCCTTCTCGATGCCGAGGCCCGTCGACGCGTTGCCCTGGGGGTCGAGATCGACCACCAGCACCTCCTCACCGATGGCCGCCAGGGCGGTGCCGAGGTTGATGGCCGTCGTGGTCTTGCCGACGCCCCCCTTCTGGTTCGCCAGGGCGAGGATGCGCAGGGGCTTGACCGGCTGGCCGGTGGCGGGGCGCTCGGAGGCGTCGACGGTCGTCGCGTCGCTCATCGGGGGCTCAGTTCGCGGTAAGGGCTGACACCCGGACGATCCGGGCGTCTGGGTCGGTCCGACTCGGCACGAGATCGTGGGCGACTGTCCACCGGGTGGTCGCCTGGGTCAATTCCGCCTGGACATCCCGGCCCTTCGGAAACAAGCCCATGGTGCCGGATTTCAACAGTGGTTCCGACCACGCAAGCAGCTGGTCGAGGGGGGCGAGGGCGCGGGCGCAGACCACATCCGTGCCGGCGAGCGTCGCGATCACCCCTTCGATCCGGGTGTTGCGGATCGCGGCCGGCGCCCCGGTCAAACGGGCGGCCTCGGTGAGGAAGGCGCACTTGCGCGCGTTGCTCTCGACCAGCGTCACCCGGATGCCCCGCTCCCTCCCTGCGATGGCCAGGATGAGTCCGGGAATGCCGGCGCCTGAGCCGAGATCGAGCCACGTTTTGGCGTCCGGTGCGAGGGTGAGAAGTTGGAGGGCGTCCGCCACATGGCGGCTCCAGACCTCTGACAGGGTCGATGGGCCGACGAGGTTCTTTACCGTCTGCCAGCGTGCGAGCTGAGCGACGTAGGTGTCGAGGGACTGCGTTGTTTCACGTGAAACATCGTAATCCCGAAGGACCTGTTCGCGGGCCCGATCCGTCATGCGGCTGTCCGCCCACGCCGGTCACCGCGCTTCGCGTGGGCCGCGAGGAGCGTGAGGGCTGCGGGCGTCACGCCCTCGATGCGGGCGGCCTGACCGAGGGTTCCAGGCCTCACGGTCTCAAGCTTCAACCGCATCTCGTTCGAGAGGCCGCTGATGCCGGCATAGTCCAAACCCTCGGGTAGCCGGACGGCCTCGTCCCGGCGGAAGGCCGCGATGTCGGCGGTCTGGCGAGCGAGATACACCGCATAGGTCGCATCGGTCCGCAGCCTGTCGGCGATCCGCGGGGGGATTCCGGCGAGGTCCGGCCAGACGGCGGCGAGCCGGTTCCAGTCGATCTCGGGATAGGACAGGAGCTGGAAGGCAGTCCGTCGGATCCCGTCCCGGTTCAGATTGATCCCGTGGGAGGCTGCCTCATTGGGGGTAAGGCTGAGGGCGTCCAGGGTGGCGCGCGCCGCGTCGAGGGCGGAGCGGGAGCGCGCGAAATGGTCGGCCCGGTGATGTCCGACGACGCCCAGAGCAACGCCCCGGGGTGTCAGACGCTCGTCCGCGTTGTCGACCCGCAGGCTCAGCCGGTACTCAGAGCGCGAGGTGAACATCCGGTAGGGCTCGCTGACCCCGTGGGTGATCAGATCGTCGATCATCACGCCGAGGTAGGATTCTGCCCGGTCGAAGGCTGCGGGGGTGAGGCCGCCCGCAAAGCGCGCGGCGTTCAGGCCCGCCACGAGCCCCTGCCCTGCGGCTTCCTCGTAGCCGGTCGTCCCGTTGATCTGGCCGGCGAGGAAGAGGCCGGGCTGGCGCTTCACCTGCAAGGCGGCGTCGAGCTCCCGGGGATCGACGTAATCGTACTCGATGGCATAGCCCGGCCGCAGGATCTCGGCCCGCTCGAGGCCGGGGATGACCCGGACGATGGCGTGCTGGACTTCCTCCGGGAGAGCGGTCGAAATTCCGTTGGGATAGACGACCGGGTCGTCCAGACCCTCGGGTTCGAGGAAGATCTGATGGCCTTCCCGGTCGCCGAAGCGGACCACCTTGTCCTCGATGGAGGGGCAATAGCGCGGCCCCCGGCTGGCGATCCCACCGGAATACATGGGCGAGCGGTGGAGGTTCTCGCGGATCAGGTCGTGGACTGCCTGAGTCGTCCGCGTGATACCGCACGCGATCTGCGGCGTGGTGATCCGCTCGGTCAACGTCGAGAACGGCACGGGATCGTCGTCAGCGGCCTGCATCTCCAGGCTCGACCAGGCGATGCTGTCTCGGGCGAGGCGCGGCGGCGTGCCGGTCTTCAAGCGCCCGAGGCGAAGGCCAAGACGGTCGAGGCTGAGGGCCAGCCCGACCGCGGGGGCTTCACCGACCCGCCCGGCGGGAATCTGCCTCTCGCCGATATGGATGAGGCCGCGGAGGAACGTGCCCGTCGTCAGCACGACGGCGGGGGCGCCGAGATTCGTGCCGTCGGCCAGGACGATCCCGGCAAGGTGCCCCCCGGCATCCCACAGCAAATCTTCGCAGGCCCCGGCGATTACCTGCAGATTGTCCGTGGCCGCGATGGCCGCCTGCATGGCCGAGGCGTAGAGCTTGCGGTCGGCCTGCGTCCGCGGACCGCGCACGGCCGGCCCCTTGCGCCGGTTCAGGAGCCGGAACTGGATGCCGGCGGCATCGGCCACCTGGCCCATCAGCCCGTCGAGGGCGTCGACCTCACGGACAAGGTGACCCTTCCCCAGGCCGCCGATGGCCGGGTTGCAGGACATGGCCCCGATCGTCGCCGGATCGTGGGTGACGAGGGCTGTCTGCGCGCCGCAGCGGGCGGCGGCCGCAGCGGCTTCGACACCGGCATGGCCTCCGCCGACGACGATCACGTCGAAGCGGTCGGAACGGGACGTGGGCATGCCTGTGCTTACGCGGGCGACCCGCGTCCGGTCAACGCGAGAGGCTCCTCACCCAATCTGCTTTGCCCCGAACGATGCCGGAATGTGCGTTCGCAGTCGGAGATCACGCGGGCTGAGTTGCGGGGTGATTCGCGAGCGGCGTATCGGGAATTGCCTGGCCAGGCGCCATGACTGCGCAAATGCTGTTCAATTAAGTGCCAAAAATACAGCAAAACTATTCGAAACAGCAGAAGTTGGTCCCGGTCGGGCCTTTTGATCGCGATGAATAGTCTGAAAACTTGATCGTCGATGAATAGCCGCATATTCATAACGCGGTGGTGAAGAGCGAGGTGTGGCTCACAGCACAGGACCGGGAGCGAGTGTCTCGACCGTCGTGCTGTTAATCGGAGGGGAGGCTGTGATGTCGTCCTTGGCAATCGGTATCGGCTCCGTGTGCTGTGCGGCCGGAGCGGTGTCTCACTTCCTCGATAAGACTCATCGAAAGGAAGGCGCGTTTGGGTTGGCCGCCTTCGCCTTTCTCATGGCCGGGATGTATCTCACCCGCGCCTGATGGTGAGCAGTTGTTTCACGTGAAACAACGACCGGCGTCGGCCTCGCAGCGGTCGCGGCCAACGTTCTCCCACGGCCACAGGTTACGAAAAAGCCGCATGCATTTGCGGTGAGGGCTTGCCCGAAGGGGTCGGCTCGGCGACACCTTTCCTCTGACTGATTCTGGGGGCACAGGTCGCCGCTCGGACAATCTCTTGTGACGGATGATGGCGACGATGGCCCGGTTATTCGGCCGGCATACAGGGCTATGGGCCGCCGGACTCCTCGGTGTCGTCACGCTTGGTCCCCTCGCTGTCTTCTTCCCATCCACCGCTGCCTTCGCCCTCGGCGCCGTGGGATGCCTGGGTGCTGGAACGGCACTCGGCCGTGGCTCCGGGCTGAAGGCGCGGTGCGAGAAGCTCTCGCAGGAAGTCAACGTCCTGTCCCAGCGGCTCCTCAAGGCCGAGCAAGTGGCGGCTCCACACCCGGACGCTTCACCCCCAGAAGGCCTGCGCGCGGAGGTGCATGAGCTGACCGTCGAGATCGGTCTCCTCAGCGGGATCGTGCGCGATCTCAGCGCGGTGATCCGAAGCCAGGACGATGAGATCGCCGCCTTGAAGGCCAGAGATGCGGCAAGGGCGCAGCAAGCTGCAGCCCCGGAACCCCAACCAGAGCCGATGCCCCGGATCCCGGTGATGGCGGAAATGGCCCCCGTGGTACCTCCGGCCCCTCCGCCCCGGCCGTCGTCGGTGGAGCAGGCATGGACACCGCCCATCCTGTCGCGGTTGCCCGAACCCCCGGCTGCCAATGTCGTCGAGCCCGCTCCCCTTCCGGTGCCCCGGCCCATCCCACCCCGTCGCTTGGAGACGCCCCGGGCGCCCAGTGAGGCTGCCATCATCGCCGCCTTCGATAGGGGGCGCCTCGACGTCTACCTGCAGCCCGTCGTGACGCTGCCCCAGCGTAAGGTCGTGGCCTACGAGGCCGTGGCCCGGCTGCGCATCGACGAAGAGTCTCTCGAACCGGTCCACTATCTTTCGGCTCTGGAGCGGAATGGGCGGACGACGGAACTCGACCGGCGCATGCTGGCCCGGGCCGAAAGCATCGTTCGCCACCTCCTGCGCCGCGGCAGCGACGCCCGTGTCACCTATGGCCTGTCGCCCCTCTCGCTGTTCGAGCCGGGTTTCCTGAAGGAGATCGCCCGGATGGCGGGCGACGGGCAGGACCTCGCCGCCCTCGAGATCGCCCTGCCGCAGGCTAGTTGGCGAGGGCTCGACAGCGGCCAGCGTGCGCTCCTCACGGCCCTGCGCGGGCGGGTCGGCTTCTGCCTCGACCGACCGACAGACCTCCGCTTCGACACCCGGGAGATGGCCGATCAGGGCATCGGTCAGGTGAAGGTGCCTGCCTCACTGCTTCTGCAGCCGGCGGCGGCCCGGGGTGCCCTGAGCGACCTCGCGGTGGAGGATCTCGCCCCTGCCCTCGCCCGGGCGCGGATCCGCTTCGTCGTCACCGACGTCGAGACGGAGGCGGACGTGCCGGACCTCATCGATCTGAACGTGCCCTTCGCGCAGGGTGCTGCCTTCGCGCCAGCGCGGCCGGTGCGGGGCGAGATCCTGGCGGCCCTGCCGCAGGAAGCCCCACCTCCCCCGCCGCCGGCCGACGATCCGGGGACGGAGCGGCGCTCCTTCCGCTCCCTCCTCCGCAGGGCGAGCTGACGACGCGCGTCAGACGGGAACGTTGTCGATGAGCCGGGTCCGGCCGAGGATGGCTGCGGCCAGCACCCGGGCCGGGCCAGCGACCCGCTCCACGGGGATGAGGGTCCGCGCATCGCAGACCGCGAGATACTGGACCGTGAACCCCGCCTCCCCCAGGACCGCCATCCCCTCCGCGACGGGGCCCGCCACGGGAGCGCCGTCGCGCGTCCGGGCGGCGATGTCCGCGAGCACGGCGTGGAGTCGCGGCGCCCGGCGTCGCTCCTCGACGGAGAGGTAGCGATTGCGGGAGGACAGGGCGAGCCCGTCCGCCTCCCGGATCGTCGGCACGCCGTGGATCGCGACGGCCATGTCCAGGTCGGCGACCACCTGCCGGATCACCTGCAATTGTTGGAAGTCCTTCTCCCCGAACAGCGCGACATCGGGGCGGACCTGATTAAGGAGCTTGGTCACCACCGTGGCGACGCCCGAGAAGTGGCCGGGCCGAAGGGGGCCGCAGAGCCCATCCGTGAGCCCTGCCACATCGATCCGCGTGGCGAAACCCGCCGGGTACATGGTGGCGACATCGGGCGTCCAGGCGGCATCCGCGCCGGCTCCGGACAGGACCGCGAGGTCGGCGGCGACATCGCGGGGATAGCGCGCGTAATCCTCGTTGGGGCCGAACTGGGTCGGGTTCACGAAGATGCTGACCACGACCCGCGGGGCGAGCCGCTTCGCCTCGGCCACCAGGTGCAGGTGTCCTTCGTGGAGGGCCCCCATGGTAGGCACCAGCGCCACACGCTCGCCCGCCCCCCGCCATGCGGCCACGGCCGCGCGCAGGGCGGGAAAATCGGAAAGGTGCTGGGGGGTGGAGGCAGTCACGACCAGTTCCTCGCTGATGCGGCGGCCGGTCTAGAGCATGCCTTCCCACCCTGGGGAAGCGCCTTCAGGTCATGGGCAGTAGGGCAGGACCGAGCGGCCATACGGATCGTCGATCCCCGGCGGCGGGGTAAAGCCGTAGTAGCTGGGATGGCCGAGGCCATAGGGCGAGCCGACATAGCTCGGATCGTCTTCGGCATTGGTCGGGGTCGGCACACGTCGGGGGGTGCAGGCCAACCGGACCCGGCGGCGCGGCAGGGGCGGGGCCGCCTCGGGCTCCATGCCGTCGCCGCGGGGGAAATACCGGGGCATCGGCGCGGGGCCGGGCTCGCCGGAATAAGGCGCCCCGAGATCGGCGGCCACGGCTGGCCCGGCGAAGGCGACGACGGCCAGCGCCATCCGCATGCACAGCCGCACCGTTTCACTCCGCCCATCCGCTGGTTCAGGGACATTCGGCGGGCAGGGTAAACGATCGGTTACCCGGCCCTCAGGTGAGGGAGACGACCAGCGGTGCCAGGGCGGCGACGAGGTCGCCTTCCGTGAGCCGGATCTGCAGGCCGCGTCCGCCGCCATTCACGTGGATTTCGGCTGCCGGATCGGTGAGGGCGCCCGCGTCGATGACGGTGGGAAAGGGGCGTTTCTGGCCGAGCGGGCTGATGCCGCCGACATGGTAGCCCGTCAGGCGCTCGGCGTCGGCGGGTTTGAGCATGGCGGCGGACTTGCCCCCGAAGGCTGCCGCGACGCGCTTCATCGCGGCCTCCCGGTCGGAGGCGACCAGCAGGCAGACGGTGCGGCCATCGACGGCGGCCATCAGCGTCTTCAGCACCCGGGAGGGCGCCACCCCCAGGGCCTCGGCCGCCTGGAGGCCGATGCGCGGCGCATCGGGATCGTACTCACAGGCGTGTAGGCTGTAGCGGATGCCCAACCGGTCGAGGGCCTGCGTCGCGCGGGTGGTCTTGGTGGCCATGAACCGATCCTAGGCCAAGACAGTTTTCCGCGGCAACGGGCTTACGGCGCCGTTTGCTCTGCGATCAGGCGCCCGACCTCCCGGTGGGCGGCCTCGCAGGCGGCGGGCGAGGCGGTCGCCCCGGTGAGGTAGACGGTCGCGAAGAGGGGAGGCCGGCCGGGTGGCCGGATGATCGCCACCACGTTGAACGTCCCGTGGTCGCCGCTGCCGGTCTTGTCGCCGACGCCCCAGGCCGCGGGCAGGCCCGCCCGCAGGCGCTTGAATCCGGTCTGCGCCCCGTCCATCCAGCCTTCCAACCGGATCCGGGAGCCGGGGGTCAGGACGGTGCCGCGGAGGATCCGCCCGAGGCTTTCCCGCATGGCGGCGGGGGTGGTGGTATCGCGGGGGTCGCCAGGGATGGCACTGTTGAGGGTGGGCTCCGTGCGGTCAAGCTGGGTGAGCGTGTCGCCGGTTCCCCTCACCCACTGCGTCAGAGCCTCCGGGCCGCCGAGCAAGGCCAGCTGGAGGTTCGCGGCGGTGTTGTCGCTCCATTCGATCGCGGCGGCGCAGGCGTCCCCCACGGTCAGGCCACGGCCCGCCTCGTAGGCCTTCCGCGAGACCGGCGCGTAGCTCAGGAGATCGGCCTCTGTCAGCGGCAGGACCCGGTCGAGCCGCTCCTGGCCCACATCGACGCGGGCGAGCACTGCCGCCGTCGACAGCACCTTGAACGTGCTGCACAAGGGGAAGCGCTCGTCGGCCCGCCAAGCCAGGATTGGGGTCCCCTCCCTCCCGACGCTGACGCCGAGCCGGCCGCCCGTTCCGGCCTCGATCGCCCTCAGACGCTCCTCCACCCCCGCCGCACCGAAGGCGGCGCGGGACACAGATGCTGAGAGAAGTCCGCCGCAGACGGCGCGGCGCGTGGCTATCGGCATGAGAGGTTCGTCTCACCCAGGGTGTCGGGCGCCGGAACCTTGGCGGGGGCGTGCGGCTGTTCCATGACGGCGGCCGTGATAGGGAGCGCGGAATGCGTACCGCGCCGGAGGCCAACGGGATGGGCGAGGCCCGTGCAGACACACTCTTCGCCCCGGCGAGCGGCTTCGGCCGGGCCACCGTGGCGGTGATCCGCGTCAGCGGCCCGGCGGCGGGGGCTGTCCTGGAGGCGCTCTGTGGCCCCCTCCCCCCGCCGAGGCGCCTGTCCCTGCGCACCCTGCGAGATCCGGCGGACGGGACGGTGCTCGACCGCGCCCTCGTTGCCTACTTCCCTGGTCCCGCGACCTATAGCGGCGAGGACATGGCCGAGTTGCACCTGCATGGCGGGCTCGCGGTGCGCACCCGCGTGCTCGCCGCCCTGGCTGCCCACCCCGGCTGCCGGGCGGCCGGGCCCGGTGATTTCACCCGCCGGGCGGTGCTCAACGGACGCATGGATCTCACCGAGGCCGAAGGCGTCGCCGACCTCATCGATGCGGAAACCGAGGGCCAGCGGCGGCAGGCCCTGCGTCAGCTCGAAGGGAGTCTGAGCCGGCAGGTCGCCGCGTGGCGGAACGAGGCGATCGATTGCCTCGCGGCCGCGGAGGCCGCCCTCGATTTTTCCGACGAGGGGGATGTGGACGAGGCCGGCCTCGATGCGGCCCTGTTCGGCCGGGCCGCCGCGCTCCGGGACGCCATCGGCGAGTCCCTGGCCGACGGCAGGCGGGGGGAGCGCCTGCGGGACGGGTTCTGGGTCGTGCTGGCGGGGGAACCCAATGCCGGCAAGTCGACCCTCCTCAACGCCCTCGCCCGGAGAGAGGCGGCAATCGTCTCGGACGTCCCCGGCACGACCCGAGACGCCATCGAGGTCCGCCTTGACCTCGACGGCCTTCCGGTGGTGCTCGTGGATACGGCGGGTCTGCGGGAGGCCCACGAGGCGGTGGAGGCCGAGGGCATCCGCCGGAGCCGGGCGCGGATCGCGCAGGCCGATCTCGTGCTGGCGCTGGTGCCGCCGGGTGGCCATCCTCCCGATCTCGGTGGAGCTCCTGCCCTCACCGTGCACACCAAGGCCGACCTGCCCGGCCCCGCGCCGGCCGGTCTCGCCGTCTCGGCCCGGACCGGCGCCGGCCTGCCGGGCCTCCTCGATGCCCTCCGGGCGCGGGCCGAGGAAGGGCTCGGCGCGGGCGACGCCCTGATCACCCGCGCCCGCCACCGGGACGCCCTGGAGCGCTGCCTCGGCCATCTCGATCGCCTCTGTGCCGGAGCCGGACGAGGGATGCCAGAACTCGCGGCGGAGGACTTGCGCCTCGCGGTGCGGGCCCTTGGCGAGGTCGGCGGCCATGTCGGCGTCGAGGACGTACTCGACCGTCTGTTTGCCGGCTTTTGTATCGGCAAATAACGGGGGCGGTCGGTTCGCCGTGCGGCTCAGGCATCCAGGGCCAGCAGGGCGAAGCTCGCGAGCCAGTGGGCGCCCATGTAGTCGCCATCGAGGTGGGGCATCGCTGCGGCGAGATGGGTCTCGGCCGCCGCCAGCATCCGCGGCCGGCGCGGATCGTCCAGGGGCAGGGCGCCGGCGAGGGACCGGAAGCACCACACCCGGCTGAGGTTGAGCCCGTCGAGATGGGCGATCTTCCCGTCGCTCCGGTCCGTGGCGGCGGCCGGTGCGAACAGCGTCGCGGGTTCCCCGGCGGCGAGGCCCGGCAGAAAGCGGTCGAACCACGGCAGGAACCTCTCCGGTGGAAGCAGGCGCCGCAGGCATTCCGCTTCCATCAGGGCAGGGGACAGGAAGTCGTCGCCTCCGGGCTCGCCCCAGGCCGGACAATCGACGTCGGCCCCGTACCAGGAAAGGGTCGTTTCCCGTAGCAGGGTAAGGAGTTCGCCGTCGGCGTAGTCGGCCGCCATGTGCAGGGCAAAGGCGGTGTTGAAATGCGTGCCGACCCGGACCGGATAGGGAGCGATGGGCAGAAAGCCGGCAAAGCTCTTCGCTATGACAGCGGCGAGGGGGGCGATGGCCTCGTCCCATCGCACCGTGTCTGCCTGCCGCAGTTCGGCCGCGAGGGCCAGGAGCCATGCCCATCCGTAAGGGCGCTCGAAGCCCCGGCCGGCCGGGGCGGCGAAGCGGGCGCATTCGCCCGCCACCTTCTCCGGCACGAGCATCCGGTCGAACAGGGCGCGGATCTCCCCTGCATGCTTCATGGCCGGATGGAGCCGCAGCAGCCTTGCCAGGAGCCAGTAGCCGTGGACGCAGGAATGCCAATCGAAGCTGCCGTGGAAGATGGGATGCAGGGCCGAGGGCGGCCGCACATCCTCCGGCCCGGCGAAGACGATGCCGGGCTTATGCGGGTACTCACGGGTGACGTGGCCCAGGGCGATGGCCGCGAATCGCTCCGCCGTCGTCCGCGTCAGTCCGTGCCGCATGCGGGTCTCCGTCAGCTCCGCAGGCCCGGCGCCTCGCGGCCGGTGCTGGCAACGTACTCGGTGTAGCCGCCGCCATACTGGTGGGCGCCGTCTGGCGTGATTTCCAGCACCCGGTTGGACAGGGCGGCCAGGAAGTGCCGGTCGTGGGAGACGAACAGCATCGTGCCCTCGAAGGCGCTCAGCGCCTCGACCAGCATCTCCTTGGTGCCGATGTCGAGGTGGTTGGTCGGCTCGTCGAGGACGAGGAAGTTCGGCGGGTCGTAGAGCATCAGGGCGAGCACCAGCCGCGCCTTCTCGCCGCCGGAGAGCACCCGGCAGCGCTTCTCGATGTCGTCGCCCGAGAACCCGAAGCAGCCGGCCAGGGTCCGCAGGGACCCCTGCCCCGCCTGGGGGAACGCGTCTTCCAGGGTCTGGAAGACGGTGCGCTCCCCGTCCAGCAGGTCCATGGCGTGCTGGGCGAAGTAGCCGAGCTTCACGCTGCCGCCGACGGTGACGGAGCCCGCATCGGGGGCCGTGGTGCCGGTGACCAGCTTGAGCAGCGTGGACTTGCCGGCGCCGTTCACCCCCATCACGCACCAGCGCTCCTTCCGGCGGATGGAGAAGTCGAGCCCCTCGTAGATCGCCCGGCTGCCGTAGCGCTTCTGCACGCCCTTCAGCATCACCACGTCGTCGCCGGAGCGGGGCGGGGCCTGGAACTCGAACGCGACCGATTGCCGGCGCCGGGGCGGCTCGACGCGCTCGATCTTGTCGAGCTTCTTCACCCGGCTCTGGACCTGCGCCGCATGGGAGGCCCGGGCCTTGAACCGCTCGATGAACTGGATCTCCTTGGCGAGCATCGCCTGCTGGCGCTCGTACTGCGCCTGCCGCTGCGCCTCGTTCTGGAGGCGCTGCTGGGCGTAGAAGGCATAGTCGCCCGAATAGGTGGTGAGGCTGCCGCCGTCGATCTCGATGATCTTGCCGACGACCCTGTTCATGAACTCCCGGTCGTGGGAGGTCATTAGCAGGGCGCCGTCATAGCCCTTCAGGAAGGTTTCGAGCCAGATCAGGCTCTCGATGTCGAGGTGGTTCGAGGGCTCGTCGAGGAGCATCGCATCCGGGCGCATCAGGAGGATGCGGGCCAGCGCGACGCGCATCTTCCAGCCGCCGGACAGGGCGCCGACGTCGCCCTCCATCATCTCCTGGCTGAAGCCGAGGCCGTCCAGGGTCTCCCGGGCCCTCCCCTCCAAGGCGTAACCGTCGTGTTCCTCGAACCGGGCTTGGACCTCACCGTAGCGCTCGATGAGGGCGTCCATCTCGTCGGCCCGGTCGGGGTCGGCCAGCGCCGCGCCGAGTTCGGAGAGTTCCGTGGCGACCTCGCTCACCGGCCCGGCCCCGTCCATCACCTCGGCGACGACGCTGCGCCCGGCCATCTCGCCGACATCCTGGCTGAAATAGCCGATCGTCACGCCCCGCTCGGACTGGACCTGCCCTTCGTCGGGCTGCTCCTCGCCGGTGATCATGCGGAACAGGGTCGTCTTGCCCGCCCCGTTGGGGCCGACGAGGCCGACCTTCTCGCCCCGCTGGAGGGCGGCGCTGGCCTCGATGAAGACGAGCTGCTTGCCGTTCTGCTTGGTGATCTTGTCGAGGCGTATCATGGGTCCGGGCGGTGCTGGCGGGGCGTGCGCCGCGATTACGGCATGGGGCGCCATCCCGCAAAGGCGACCTTCACGCATGGCAGGCATCATTGCCGCAATGGGGAGCCTCAGCGGGCCGCCAGCGTTGCCGTACGGAACAAGGAAATGACGATGCTGTTCGGCTGGTGGAAGATGGGCATGGATCTGTCCATGCTCGCGATGGAATCGCAGGGAGTCGTGGTCCAGCGCCTCACGATGATGGCGATGGGTGGTCCCGCGGCTCAGGCCGAGGCGCAGCTGATGGTAACGGAGAAGATCCTCGCAGCGGGCGAGGCGGCCATGATGATCGCCATGGGCGCATCGAACGGAAAGGTCGTGAGCAGCTACCGGACAAAGGTTCGCGCCAACGCCGTCCGCCTGAGCGGCCGGTAGGAGGCCGGCGCCGCCCGTCGCGCCGGCGCTCCCATTCGTGTCCTCATCCTGAGGTGCTCGCCTCGGCGGGCCTCGAAGGAGGGCTCCAGGGATCGCTGTGCGCTCTGGAGCCCTCCTTCGAGGCTGCTTCGCAGCACCTCAGGACAAGGTAAGTGATGGGAACCGATGCCGCCGACCGGGCAATCAGTTCTCGCTCGCCGTGCGGAATGTGTCGCACGCCTTGGTCTGCCCGCTCTTGTAGCCTGCCGAGAACCAGCGTTGGCGCTGGGCCGAGCTGCCGTGGGTGAAGGAATCCGGCACCACGTAGCCGCGGGAACGCTGCTGCAGGGCGTCGTCGCCGATCTGGGCCGCGGCGTTCAGGGCCTCGTCGATGTCGCCCTGGTCCAGTTCGGCGTACTTGTCGTTGGAGTTCTTGGCCCAGACGCCCGCGAGGCAGTCGGCCATCAGCTCGATGCGCACGGACAGGGCGTTCGCTTCCGTCTTGCTCGAAGCCTGCTGCTGGCGGGCCTGAACCTTGCCGAGGATGCCGAGCACGTCCTGAACGTGGTGTCCGACCTCGTGGGCAATGACATAGGCGTAGGCGAAATCGCCCTTCACACCGAACTTCGAGGCCATCTCCTTGAAGAAGTTGGTGTCGAGGTAAACCTTCTTGTCGAGGGGGCAGTAGAACGGCCCCATCGCCGCCTGGGCCGAGCCGCAGCCCGAGCGGGTGCCGCCGGTGTAGAGCACCAGGGTCGTGGGCGTGTATTGCTTGCCCGTCTGCTGCGGCAGGATCGCGCTCCACACATCCTCGGTGTTGCCGAGGATCTTGGAGGCGAAGCGCCCGCTCTCGTCGGTGGGCGCCTGGCGCCGCTTGGCCTGGGTCTGCGGATCGGCCGGCTGCTCCTGGCGCTGGCCACCGCCGCCGATCTGCTGGGCGCCGCCGATCAGGATCGCCGGGTTGATGCCGGTGAAATAGCTGATGATGAGCAGCACCACGATGGTGCCGATACCGAGCCCGCCCGCGCCGCCGCCGGGAAAGCCCATCCCGCCACCGCCGCCACCACCTTCACCCCGCCGGTCCTCGACGTTGTCGGAGCTGCGTAGATCTTCCCAGCGCATAATCCTGCCATCCGTGCCGCACCGGCCGCCTCCGGCTTGGCTCTAATGGCGGGAAGGGAGGCCCGGTTCCGAGGCCACCGTCAAGCTTTCCCGTCGAGCACCGCCCGCGCCGCCTGGAAATCCCGCCACGCCTGACGCTTCTGAAGGGGCTGGCGCAGGAGAAAGGCCGGGTGGAGCGTCGCGAGGAGGCGCGCCTCCCGTCCCGGAAGCGGATAGGGGAAGAAACGGCCGCGGGTCTTCAAGATGCCGTCCTTGGTGCCGGTCAGGGTCTGGGTCGCGGGCGCGCCCAGGCAGACGATCAGCTCCGGATCCACGAGTTCGATCTGCCGCTCCACGAACGGCTTGCACATCGCCACCTCCTGCGGGGTGGGGTTGCGGTTACCGGGGGGCCGCCAGGGCACGACGTTGGCGATGTAGGCGGAGGTCCGGTCGAGGCCGATGGCCGCCATCATCTTGTCGAGGAGCTGGCCCGAGCGGCCCATGAACGGCTTGCCGATCCGGTCCTCGTCGGCGCCCGGCGCCTCGCCCAGAAACATCACCCGGGCCTGGGGATTGCCGTCCCCGAACACGAGGTTCTTGGCGGTGAAGCGCAGGGGGCAGGAGTCGAACCCGGCCAGGATCGCCTCCAACTCCTCCAGGCTCGCCGCCGTCCGGGCCCGGGCGCGGGCATCGCCGGCCGCCGCCTCGGGCTCCGCGGAAGCGGCCCTGCCGTAGGTCGTAGCCCGCGCCGGCGCCTTCGGGGCTTCCTGCAGGGGAGGGGAGGGGAGTGCCGACGGCCGGGCCGCTTTCCGCGGACGGGGAGCCGCCTCCGGCGCGTCCGCCTCGCCGAAACGGTCGTGCGGGTGCTCGTCCAGGGCGACATCCACGCCGGCTTCCCCGTGGAAGTCCAGGAAGGCGATCAGGTCGGCCTGCGCGTCGGCGGGATTCGGCATCATGACAAAATGGGGTTCGGGCAGCCTGTGGACAACGGTCCTGTTACGTCGTCCGTTCAACGGGATGCGGAGTCCCCCGTCGTCTTTGCGAGCGCCGTGCAGTGATGACGATGAAGCGTGAAAATACGAGGGTCGGGAACACGCGTCACTGTCCCCGCTTGCGTTTCCAGCTTGGAATCGGTTCAGACGGCAGACAAAGCTGACGCAAGAAGATCAGGAGTGGTGAGGATGGCGCTGCCCGAACGGGAGAGCATGGATTTCGACGTGGTGGTCGTCGGCGCGGGGCCCGCAGGCCTGTCCGCCGCGATCCGCCTGAAGCAGCGGGCCGCCGAGATCGGTGAAGAGATCAGCGTCGTCGTGGTGGAGAAAGGCTCCGAGGTCGGCGCGCACATCCTCTCGGGCGCGGTGATCGATCCGATCGGCCTCGACGCCCTGCTGCCGGAATGGCGCACCGACCCGGAGCGGCCCCTGAAGACCGCCGTCGAGCGGGACGAGTTCATGATGCTCACCAAGAACAGCGGCATCACCCTGCCGAACCTGTTCTTCCCCAAGCTCATGTCGAACCACGGCAACTTCGTCGGCTCGCTCTCGAACGTCTGCAAGTACCTGGGTGCCCAGGCCGAGGCGCTGGGCGTCGAGATCTATCCGGGCTTCCCGGCCTCCGAGGTTCTGTTCGACGAGGCCGGCGCGGTGGTCGGCATCGCCACGGGGGATCTCGGCATCGGCAAGTCCGGCGAGCCCCGGGACGACTACACCCGCGGCATGGAGTTGCGGGGGAAGTACACGGTGTTCGGCGAGGGCGCCCGGGGCAACCTGACCAAGGGGCTCATCGCCCGCTACAAGCTCAATGCCGAGAGCGACCACTTCAAGTACGGGCTCGGGGTGAAGGAGCTGTGGCAGCTCGCCCCGAACAGGTTCGAGCCCGGCCTCGTGCGCCACACGATGGGCTGGCCCCTGCCGAACAAGGCGGGCGGCGGCTCCTGGCTCTACCACTTCGACGACCACCTGCTCTCGGTGGGGTTCGTCACGCACCTGAACTACGAGAACCCGACCCTGTCGCCGTTCGAGGAGTTCCAGCGGTTCAAGACCCACCCGATGATCGCCGAGACCTTCGAGGGCGCCAAGCGTATCGGCTACGGTGCCCGGGCGATCATGGAGGGCGGCTGGCAATCGGTGCCGAAGCTGGTCTTCCCCGGCGGCTGCCTCGTGGGCTGCTCGGCGGGCTTCGTGAACGTGCCGCGCATCAAGGGCTCGCACAACGCGGTGCTTTCCGGGATGCAGGCGGCCGACGCCATCGCCGACGCCCTCAAGGCCGGCCGGCAGGGGGATGAGCTGACCGCCTACGACGCCGGCTGGCGTGACAGCCCCATCGGGCAGGACCTGAAGCCGGTGCGCAACGTGAAGCCGCTCTGGTCGAAATACGGCACCCTCGTCGGCATCGGGCTGGGCGGGATCGACATGTGGGCGACAAGCATCCTGGGCACCTCGCCCTTCGGCACCCTCTCGCACGGCAAGCCAGACCATGCCTGCCTCAAGCCCCTCTCGGAGGTGACGCCGATCACCTACCCGAAGCCCGACGGCAAGCTGACCTTCGACCGGCTCTCCTCGGTCTACCTGTCGAACACCAACCACGAGGAGGACCAGCCGCCCCACCTGCAGGTCCGGGACATGGAGTTGCAGAAGCACTCCGAGCACGACGTGTTCGGCGGTCCCTCCGGCCGCTACTGCCCGGCGGGCGTCTACGAGTGGGTGGAAGACGCCGCCGCCTCGGACGGGGTGCGCTACCAGATCAACGCGCAGAACTGCGTCCACTGCAAGACCTGCGATATCAAGGACCCGAACCAGAACATCGACTGGGTGACGCCAGAGGGGCCGGGCGGGCCGAACTATCCGAACATGTGATCGGGCGGGGGCCGCTCACACCGTCGCCCCCTCTCCGTCATCGCGAGCGCAGCGAAGCGACCCAGAGCAGCGGGCCGCCTCCGAAAGTACCCCTGGATTGCTTCGCGTCGCTCGCAAAGACGGCGGCGGGTTCGGAAGCGGGGGCGCAGACGAAAATTCATTCGACTTTGAGCGATCCCCCCAACGGGATCGTCACGCGCCGCGCCTATCGTCCGCCCGGAGGTGACGGATGTCCAACGCCCTGACCATCGCGGCCGGCGGAATGAACGCGGCGGCCCAGCGGCTCGATGTCGCCGCGACGCGGGTGGCCAGCCTCGGCGTCGAGACGGCGCCCGACGGGAGCGGCAGCACCCTGCCGCCTGCCGCCACCGTAGACCTCTCGGCCACCGCCCTCGACCTGATCGAAGCGCGGACGAGCTTTTCCCTGAATGCCGCCGTGGCCCACAGCGCCGACACGATGACGAAACGGACCCTCGACATCCTGGCCTGACGCCCCTCTGACGGAGGCGTGACGCCCGCGCCATCCTTTCGCCTTGCGGTGGTGGCGGGATGGGTCCAGTCTCCGGGCGCTTTTCGCCCGGGCCCCTCGTGCCCCGCACATTCTCAGGCGTCCGATCCCCCTCCGGGCCCGGCGCCCTGGAGCCGGAACGGTTCATGACCAAACAACGCGCCCGCCGCACCCCTTCGGCGCTCGCCCTCCTGATCGCCGCCGGCATGGGCCCCAGCTTGGCCCCCGGCTTGGCCCCCGGCGCCCTCGCCGCGCAGCCGAAGGAGACCGCCTCCGTGCCGGTGGGCGATTACGAGCCGGCTGAATCCCTCGAAGGCAACTTCCTGTCCGCCTACATCGCCGGGGCGGCCCGCGACACCACGGCCGCGGCCACCTTCTACCGGGAGGCCGTCCGGGCCGATCCCCGGAACGCCGAACTCGTGGAGCGGGCCTTCATCTCGCTCCTGGCTGACGGCGCCCTGCCGGATGCGTTCCGCACGGCGGAGAAGCTCGTCGCCCGCGACCCGACCAACGGGCTCGCGAACCTGTCGCTCGGCGTGCGCCAGATCAAGGCCGGCCAATGGGCCGCCGCCCGGCAGAACTTTTCCCGCAGCGGCCGCGGCGCGGCCACCGACCTGACCGCCACCCTGCTCACCGCCTGGTCCTATGCCGGCGCGGGCGATGGCAAGAAGGCCCTGGACACGGTCGCCAAGCTCCGGGGCGAGCGCTACTACAACACCTTCCGGGATTACCATGCCGGGCTGATCGCCGCCGTCACCGGCGACGACAAGGAGGCCGAGGCGCGCCTGAAGGCGGCCTACGACGGCGACCGGAACACCTTGCGCATCGTGGATGCCTATGCCCGCCAGGAGGCGAGCATGGGCCATACCGACGTGGCGATCCAGGCCTATACCGAGTTCGACCAGCTCTCGCCCCGCCACCCCCTGGTGCGCGACGCCCTGGACAAGCTGAAGGCGGGCAAGCCTCTTGGCAAGCTCGTCACCAACGCCCAGGACGGCGCTGCCGAGGTGCTCTACGGGCTCGGCTCGGCCGGCTCGACCCAGGGCGACGAGTTGCCGGCGGTGATCTACCTGCGGCTCGCCCTCTACCTCAACCCGGACCACGCCCTGGCGCGCCTGACCCTGGCGGACACCCTCGACCGGATGAAGCAGCCCGAGCGGGCCAACGAGGCCTATGCGCAGATCCCGGCGAACTCGCCCCTCAAGCTCAATTCGGACATCCAGATCGGCCTCAATCTCGAGCAGATGGGCAAGAGCGACGAGGCCGTCGCCCAGCTCTCTGCGGCGGAGAAGGCGCATCCCGACGACATCGACGTCATCACCGCGCTCGGCAACGTCCAGCGGGCGCGCAAGCAGTACGACGACGCCGCCGCGAGCTACACCCGCGCCATCGACCTGATCGGCGACCGGCCCCTCTCCAACTACTGGACCACCTTCTACTTCCGCGGCGTCGCCTACGAGCGGGCCAAGCAATGGCCGAAGGCCGAGGCGGACCTGAAGAAAGCCCTCTCCCTGGTGCCGGACAGCCAGCCTGCCGCCAAGGCGCAGGTGATGAACTACCTGGGCTATTCCTGGGTCGATCAGAACATGAACATCGACGAGGCGTTCAAGCTGCTGCAGCAGGCTGCCGACTCCGCACCCCGGGACGGCATGATCGTCGACAGCCTCGGCTGGGCCTATTACCGCCTCGGCCGCTGGGACGACGCGGTGCGGGAACTGGAGAAGGCCGTCGAGTTGAAGCCCGGCGACCCGACCATCAACGACCACCTCGGGGATGCCTACTGGCGCTCCGGCCGCCGCCTCGAGGGCAAGTTCCAGTGGCAGCATGCCAAGGACCTGAACCCCGAGCCGGATGACCTCGCCAAGATCAACGAGAAGCTGAAGGACGGCCTGCCGGAAACGAGCAAGCCGACGGCCACGGCTGAGAACCCGGCCGCCCCGGTGGCTGCGCCCCACAATCCGGAGAACCCGGAACTGCCCAAGGGCGCGCCCCAGCCCCACGAGGCCCCCGGCGCCGCCGACAAGGCGAAGCCCAAGACGGGGGGCTGAAGACGGGCGGCTGACACAACGGGCGCGCTTCCTGCGGGAGGGCGTCGGGAACCCGGGGCCGGCGACGCCCCGTCCCATCTTGCCCCCTCATCCTGAGGTGCGGCGAAAGCCGCCTCGAAGGAGGACTCCAGAGGGCTCAGCGCGCCCTGGAGCCCTCCTTCGAGGCCCGCCGAGGCGGGCACCTCAGGATGAGGATGGGGGCTGGGATGATGGAGCCGTGCGGCATCTCTGAACGCTCCCGCCTGCCAACCCCATCATTGCTTCGCTGCACTCGCAATGACGGTGCGGGTGGTGGGGGCCGCAGGCGAACACCGCCCCTGTGGGACAAGTCAATTTTGTCCACCACTTGAGAAAAATCGGCGCGCATTTCCCGGCGCTTTGACGCACATTACCTGCCACGATCGCACCGAGCCGCGCCATGAGCGGTCCACCCCGCGGCAACGCCCGGCGGGAGCAGGGTGCGGCTGACAGGGAGGGAAAGGCATGCCGTCCGATATCGAGATTGCCCGCGCGGCGACCCTGAGGCCGATCGCGCAGGTGGCCGAGAAGCTCGGCATCCCGGACGACGCCCTGCACAATTACGGCAAGCACATCGCCAAGCTCGACCACGGCTTCATCGGCTCCCTCGAAGGGCGTCCGGAGGGCAAGCTGGTCCTCGTGACGGCGATTTCGCCGACACCGGCCGGCGAGGGCAAGACCACCACGACGGTGGGCCTCGGCGATGCCCTGAACCGCATCGGCCAGAAAACGATGATCTGCCTGCGTGAGCCGTCGCTTGGCCCGTGCTTCGGCATGAAGGGCGGCGCGGCCGGCGGCGGCAAGGCGCAGGTCGTGCCGATGGAGCAGATCAACCTGCACTTCACCGGCGACTTCCACGCCATCACCTCCGCCCACAGCCTCGCGGCGGCGCTGATCGACAACCACGTCTACTGGGCGAACGAGCTCAACATCGACGTGCGCCGGATCTTCTGGCGCCGGGTGGTCGACATGAACGACCGGGCCCTGCGGGCCATCACCCAGTCGCTGGGCGGCGTCGCAAACGGTTTCCCCCGGGAGGACGGGTTCGACATCACCGTCGCGTCGGAGGTGATGGCGGTGTTCTGCCTCGCCAGGGATCTCGCGGACCTGGAGGAGCGGCTGGGCCGCATCGTCATCGCCGAGACCCGGGACCGCAAGCTCGTCACCCTCAAGGACGTGAAGGCTACGGGCGCCATGACGGTGCTCCTGAAGGACGCCCTGCAGCCGAACCTCGTGCAGACGCTGGAGGGCAACCCGGCCCTGATCCACGGCGGCCCGTTCGCCAACATCGCCCACGGCTGCAACTCGGTGATCGCGACCCGCGCCGGCCTGCGGCTCGCCGACTACACGGTGACGGAGGCGGGCTTCGGCGCCGACCTCGGCGCCGAGAAGTTCTTGGACATCAAGTGCCGTCAGGCCGGCATCAGCCCCTCGGCGGTGGTCATCGTCGCCACCGTTCGCGCCCTCAAGATGCATGGCGGCGTGAACAAGAAGGACCTCGGCTCCGAGAACGTGGACGCCCTGGAGAAGGGTTTCGCCAACCTCGCCCGGCACGTCACCAACGTGCGCAACTTCGGCCTGCCGGTGGTGGTGGCGGTGAACCACTTCTACGCCGACACCGATGCCGAGCACGCCAAGCTCAAGGCCCTGTGCAGCGAGAAGCTCGGCGTCGAGGCCATCACCTGCAAGCACTGGGCGGATGGCGGGGCCGGCGCCGAGGAGCTGGCCCACGCCGTGGTGAAGCTCGCCGAGGGCGGCGCGCAGCCGATCCGCTACACCTACGAGCCCGAGACGAAGCTCTCCGACAAGATCCGCGCCATCGCCACCAAGCTCTACGGGGCCGGCGACGTGCAGATCGAGTCGAAGGCCGCGCAGAAGCTCGCCGGCTTCGAGAAGGAGGGCTACGGACACCTCCCGATCTGCATGGCCAAGACGCAGTACTCGTTCTCCACCGACCCGGCCCTGATGGGTGCCCCGGAGGGCCATGTGGTGGCGGTGCGCGACGTCCGCCTTTCGGCGGGCGCGGGCTTCGTCGTGGCGATCTGCGGGGAGATCATGACCATGCCCGGCCTGCCCAAGGTGCCGGCGGCCGACACGATCCGCCTCGACGCCAACGGCCAGATCGACGGGCTGTTCTAAGATACGGGGATCCCGGAGGGCGTCACGCCCTTCGGGATCTGTCCCCTGCCAGGGTTGACGGGCCACGCCTGCGCTGAGACACGTCAAGGCTACTGACCTATCGCCCGTTCGGGGAGCGGCCGCGCCGTGACACCGATTGCCCCGCGCGAGGAGACCTACCCCGCGAAAGCCGTCGCCGCCCCGGCGCGGCGCGAGCCGGCGGGCGACGACCTGATCGAGCTCCTGTTCTTCGCCTACCGCGACTTCGTGGGCGATCCGGACCGGATCCTCGCCGATTACGGCTTCGGCCGGGCGCACCACCGGGTGCTGCACTTCGTCGATCGCTACCCCGGCCTCACCATCGCCGAGTTGCTCGACATCCTCCGGATCACCAAGCAGAGCCTGAACCGGGTCCTGAAGGACCTGATCGGGCAGGGCTACGTCGTCCAGCAGCCGGGCATGATCGACCGGCGCCAGCGGCTGCTGTCCTGCACCGAATCGGGAGCGGGCCTCGCCGCCGACCTCACCCGCGTCCAGGCCCGGCGGCTGGCGCGGGCCCTGGCTTCGCCCGACGCCACCGCCTCACCGGAGGATTTCCTGATGGCCATGATCGAGCCGGAGGACCGGCCGGCGGTCCGGCGCCTGATGGCCCGCCGGACCGTCCGGCGGACGAGCGGGGAGGGGGCCTGATGTCGGTGGCCCCCCGGCCCGAGGCGGCGGACCTGCCCGACGAGGCGCCCCATATCCTCGTGGTGGACGACGACCGGCGCCTGCGGGAACTCCTCGCCCGCTATCTGGCGGAGCAGGGCTTCCGGGTGACGGCCGCGGCCAGCGCCGCCGAGGCCAGGGCAAGGGCCCAGGCCCTCGTGTTCGACGCCATGGTGCTCGACGTGATGATGCCCGACGAGAACGGATTCGACTACGCCCGCAGCGTCCGCGAGACGTCCAAGGTCCCGATTCTGATGCTCACCGCCCGCTCGAACCCCAACGACCGGGTGATGGGGCTGGAGATCGGCGCGGACGACTACCTGCCCAAGCCCTTCGACCCCCGGGAGCTGACGCTCCGGCTCAACAACATCATCAACCGCGGTCCGGTCCGGCCCCGGGATGCGGATGCCGCCCCGGTCTCCTTCGGCCCCTTCGTGTTCCGCGCGGACCGGGGCGAACTGCGCCGGGATGGGGAGACGATCCGTATCACCGAGCGGGAGCGCGAGATCCTGGCGATCCTCTCCCACGCGGCGGGGGCGGGGGTGGAGCGGGAGCAGCTTGCGGGCGTGGGAGGGGCCGCGGCGGAGCGCGCCATCGACGTACAGATCAACCGCCTGCGCCGGAAGATCGAGATCGACCCCGCCAACCCGTCCTTCCTGCAGACGGTCCGCGGCGTGGGCTACCGGCTGGTCATCGACTGACGCATCACCGGTTTGGGGGCGTCGCCGCAAATCCCAACCCCGTCATTGCGAACGCAGTGAAGCAATCCAGGGCAACCGGCCGCATCCGGGCGTAGCGCATCCCTGGATTGCTTCGCTCCGCTCGCAATGACGGCGGCGGGTGGAATGACGGGGGAGGGTGCACAACCGCGAGGGGGCTGTTACCCCTTCGGAACCCGCCGCCCGAAGATGGCGGTGCCGACCCGGACATGGGTCGCGCCCACCTGGATCGCCGCCGGATAGTCGGCCGTCATGCCCATGGACAGCATCGGCAGGTTGCACTCCTTGGCGAGCTTCGCCAACAGGGCGAAATGGGCCGAGGGCGGGTCTTCCACCGGGGGGATGCACATCAGTCCCTGGATCGCCAGCCCGTGGGTGTCCCGGCATTCGGCCAGGAGCGTGTCGAGCTGGCTCACGGGCACGCCGCCCTTCTGCGGCTCATCGCCGGTGTTCACCTGGATCAACAGCTTCGGCGTCCGGCCGCTGCGGGCGATCTCCTTGGCGAGCGCGGCGGCCAGCGACAGCCGGTCGAGGGAGTGGATCACGTCGAACAGGGCTACCGCTTCGCGGGCCTTGTTGGATTGCAGGGGGCCGACGAGGTGGAGCTCCACGTCCGGGTAGCGCTCCTTCAGGGCGGGCCACTTGCCGGCCGATTCCTGCACGTAGTTCTCGCCGAACAGCCGCTGCCCGGCCTCCAGGGCGGGCACGATGCCCTCGGCCGGCACCGTCTTCGAGATGGCGATGAGGTGGACCCCGGCGGGGTCGCGGCCGCTGTCACGGGCGGCCCGGGCGACGCCCTCGCGCACCTCCGCGAGCCCGGCGGCGACATCGGCTTCGCCCACCGGCGGCAGGTGACTGGTCTCGGCGCGGGGGGGCGGTCCGGGCAGGGGCGCGGCCATGGGATGTCTCCTCGATCTCACCTTGGGGGCAAGCACGGACGCGGCGGCCATGCAAGGGCCGTTGACCCGCGCCCGCGCTGGTATGCTACTGCGCCGCAAGAGTATCCCGCACCCGCGACAGACCCGGCCCGATGACCGACGCAACCGCCCCGCTCGAACGCTACAACGCCAAGGATGCCGAGCCGCGCTGGCAGGCCGCCTGGGCCCAGGCCAAGATCTTCGAGACGGACAACGCGGATCAGCGGCCGAAATACTACGTGCTGGAGATGTTCCCGTACCCGTCCGGGCGCATCCACATGGGCCATGTCCGCAACTACGCCATGGGTGACGTGGTGGCGCGCTACAAGCGCGCCCGGGGCTTCAACGTGCTGCATCCGATGGGTTGGGATGCCTTCGGCCTGCCCGCCGAGAATGCCGCCATGGAGCGGAAGGTCAACCCGCGCACCTGGACCTACGAGAACATCGCGACGATGCGCGGGCAGCTGCAGTCCATGGGCCTGTCCCTCGACTGGAGCCGTGAGATCGCCACCTGCGACCCCGCCTATTACAAGCACCAGCAGCGCATGTTCCTCGACTTCCTCGAGAAGGGGTTGGTGACCCGCCGGACGGCGAAGGTGAACTGGGACCCGGTGGACCACACCGTGCTCGCCAACGAACAGGTGATCGACGGCCGGGGATGGCGATCCGGCGCCCTGGTGGAGCAGCGGGAGCTGACCCAGTGGTTCTTCAAGATCACCGACTTCGCGGAGGATCTGCTCACCGCCCTCGACGGCTTGGAGCGGTGGCCGGACAAGGTCCGGCTGATGCAGAAGAACTGGATCGGCCGCTCCGAGGGCCTGGAAGTCCGTTTCGGCCTCACTGAGCCGGTTGCCGGCTACGGTGATGGCATCACCGTCTACACCACCCGGCCCGACACCCTGTTCGGCGCCAAGTTCCTAGCCATCGCCGCCGACCATCCGATCGCGGCGAGCCTGGCCGAAGGCAACACAGAGTTGCAGGCATTCATCGCCGAATGCCAGCGCATCGGCACGGCCCAGGCCGCCATCGACACGGCCGAGAAGCTCGGCTTCGACACGGGCCTGCGGGTGCGCCATCCCCTCGACCCGTCCTGGGACCTGCCGGTCTATGTCGCGAATTTCGTGCTGATGGAATACGGCACCGGTGCCGTCTTCGGCTGCCCGGCCCATGATCAGCGCGACCTCGACTTCGCCAACAAGTATGGCCTGGGCAACACCCCCGTCGTCTGCCCCGAGGGGCAGGACCCGGACAGCTTCGTGATCACCGACACCGCCTATGATGGCGATGGCAGGATGATCAATTCGCGCTTCCTCGACGGCATGAGCACGGACGAGGCCTTCGAGGCTGTGGCGAACCGGCTGGACGGGGAGGGGGTCGCCACCCGGAAGGTGCAGTTCCGCCTGCGCGATTGGGGCGTCTCGCGCCAGCGCTACTGGGGCTGCCCGATCCCGATCATCCACTGCGACAGCTGCGGCCCGGTGCCGGTGCCCGTTGCGGACCTGCCGGTGAAGCTGCCGGAGGACGTGTCCTTCGACCAGCCGGGCAACCCCCTGGAGCGGGACGCGGCGTGGCGGCAGGTGCCCTGTCCGCAATGCGGCGGCGCCGCCCGGCGCGAAACCGACACGATGGACACCTTCGTCGATTCGTCGTGGTACTTCGCCCGCTTCACTGCGCCCTGGCTGGCGGATGAACCCACGGACCGATCCACGGTCGATCGGTGGTTGCCGGTGGACCAGTATATCGGCGGGATCGAGCACGCGATCCTGCACCTGCTCTATGCCCGGTTCTTCACCCGGGCCATGCGGGAGACGGGCTGGTCCGGCGTGTCCGAACCGTTCGCGGGCCTGTTCACGCAGGGGATGGTGGTCCACGAGACCTACAAGGACGAGGCCGGCGCCTGGGTGCAGCCCGCCGACGTACGCCTCACCGCCGAGGGCGGGCAGCGCCAAGCGTTTCACGTGAAAACCCAAGGCCCGGTCTCGATCGGCCCGATCGAGAAGATGTCGAAGTCCAAGAAGAATGTCGTCGATCCGGACGACATCATCGCGAGCTACGGCGCCGACACGGCCCGGTGGTTCATGCTGTCCGACTCGCCGCCGGAGCGGGACGTGATCTGGACGGAGGAGGGGGTGCAGGGCGCCGCCCGTTTCGTCCAACGGGTCTGGCGGCTGGTCAACGCCGCCTGCGCGGCCTCCGGGGACGGTGCCGCCGACCTTACCCTGCGCAAGGCGGCCCATCGGGCACTGGCGTCGGTGGGCGAGGATGTCGAGCGCCTGCGCTTCAACCGCTGCGTGGCTCACATCTACACCCTTGCCAATGCCCTGGACGAGGCGCTGCGGGGCGCCGCTTCGCAGGCTGCGGCGAAGGAGGCGGCCGGCATTCTCACGCAGTTGATCGCACCGATGATGCCCCACCTCGCCGAGGAGTGCTGGACGGCGCTGGGCCGGGACGGACTGGCGGCGGCGGCGCCCTGGCCTGAGGCGGATGTTGCCCTTCTGGTAGAGGACGAGATCACGCTGCCCGTGCAGATCAACGGCAAGAAACGGGCGGACGTCACCGTCCCCCGGGACGCCGACGCCAAGGCGGTGGAGGCGGCCACGCTCGCCCTCGACGCGGTCCAGAAGGTGCTCGACGGCAAGCCGCCACGGAAGGTGATCGTGGTGCCGGGGCGAATCGTGAACCTCGTGGTCTGATTCGCCGGATTGCCCGGAGACCACCGGGCAATCCCACCCCCACCCCTCATCCTGAGGTGCTGCGAAGCAGCCTCGAAGGTCGGCTCCAGAGGGCTCTGATCTCCCTGGAGCCCTCCTCAAGGCCCGCTCACGCCGATCACCTCAGGACGACAAGGGAGGTTGGAGCGGGTCCCGGCCATGCGGCCGGAGCGACATCACATTCCGCCCTTGAACCCACAAATGACGACGGTCGCAACGCCCTGTTAAGCGGGGTGTGGGCATTTTGCACACGGACCCGCCGCCGGGCGTCTACCGGCGAACTCCTGCGGAGAGACCGCCGTGACCAGCATATCGACCGCGACACAGGTCTATACGCCCCAACCGACCTCCCATGCCCATTCCGGCAAGAACCGGATTGCGTCCGCCATCCAGGACCAGGAGTCGAGCGGAGCGCTGAGCAGCACCGACGCCACCGCCCTTACCTCCGCCCTCAGTGCCATCGATTCGAGCCTGTCGTCGGACTCGGCCTCTGGGACGTCAGGCACGTCCAGTGCCTCGGCCACGACGGGGGGTAACTCCCTCGACCCGTCCTCGATCAAGGACCGCATCGACAGCCTCATCTCGGATCAGGTCAGCAGCGGCACCCTGACGACCGATCAGGCGGGCGAGCTGAAGAACCTCTTCGCCAGCCACGGCCAGAGCGTCTCCAGCGCCGATCCGGATGGCGACGGCGGCGGCCCCGACGGGCCCCCTCCGGCGGGACCGTCCAACGGCCTCGGCTCCGACCCCTCGTCCTCGAACGGGTCTTCGGCGGTGGGCGGCACGTCGAGCAGTTCGTCGAGCGACCTGCTCGCCACCTTCATCCAGCAGCTTCAGGCCGCCCAGTCGACCGGCTCGGGCTATAGCGCCACCGGCACCACCGGCTCGGCGCAATCCTCGGCGCTGCTGTTCGACTTCAAAAGCTGAGACAGCGCAGGCCGCGGCGGCGCTGCCCCTGCGGCCAAGTCCCGTTTGAAGTTTGGTCCCCTCATACTCCTCACTTGCACGGGCGCGCCTTCGGGCGCATCCGCATGCCCGGCGAGGCAGGAACAGGGACGCAATGACCGACAAGCCGAAAGTCGCCTTCATCGGCACGGGTGGGACGATCTCGTCCCTCGGGACGGATTCCCTCGATATCCTCGACTACACCGCCACGGAGCGGCGGCTCGAAGCCGGGGAGATCGTTGGGGCCGTGCCGGAACTCGCCCGCGTGGCCGACATCCTGCCGGTTCCGTTCCGGGCGGTGACGAGCCCGGCGATCGGCTTCGCCGAGTGGCGCGACCTCGTCCTGCACTGCGAGCGCGTCGCCACGGAGCATCCCGACCTCGCCGGCATCGTCATCGGCCACGGGACGGCGACCCTCGAAGAAACGGCCTATGCCCTGAGCCTCACCCTTACGGTGCCCATGCCGGTGGTGCTGGTGGGCTCGCAGCGGCCCATGAGCAGCCTGTCGTCCGATGCGGGGCTCAACCTCGTGGCGGCGGTCCGCACCGCCGCCTGCCCGGACTCCCGGGGGCGAGGGGTGCTGGTGGTGCTCAACGATGAGATCCAGGCCGCGCGGGAGGTCACCAAAACCTCCGTCGCCCGCCTCCAGACGTTCCGGACGCCGGATTTCGGGATCCTCGGCCACGTGGACGGGGAGAGCGTGCGCTACTACCGCCGGTCGGAGCGCGCTCATGCCCCCGGCACTCCCTTCGACATCCGTTGCCTCACGGCCCTCCCGCGGGTCGATGTGGCCTACGCCCATGCGGATGCGGACGGGACGGCCGTACGGGCCTTCCGGGCAGCGGGGGCCAGGGGCATCGTGATGGCCGGGCTCGCCCCGGGGATGGTGCCGCCGGCCGAGGCCGATGCCCTGGCCGAGGCCGCCGCGGCGGGCCTTGCGGTGGTGATGTCGACCCGGGCGGGCAGCGGCATCGTGCCCATGACGACCCGGCTGCGGCAGCGGGGTATCCTGAGCGCCGACAACCTCACTCCGCAGAAGGCGCGGATCCTCCTGGCGCTGGCGCTCACCGTTACGCAGGACCCGGCGGTCATCGCCGGATATTTCGCGACCTACTGACGGGTGAGGGTGATGCTGCCGCCGATCGATCCCGCCCGCTCCGTCCTCGTGCTCATCGATATCCAGGCCCGGCTGGTCCCGGCCATCGCGGAGGCTGAGGCGGTCATCGCCAATGCCCGGCGCCTCAAGGAGGCGGCGGGGCTGCTCGGCGTGCCGGTCCTGCTCACCGAGCAGAACCCTGCCGCCCTCGGACCCACGGTCCCGGCGCTGGCCGGCGGCGAGACCATCGCCAAGATGGAGTTCGACGTCACCCGGCAGGAGGGTTTCCTCGCCCACCTGCCCGAGGGGGCGGAGGCGATCCTGTCCGGCTGCGAGGCGCATATCTGCGTCCTCCAGACGGCCCTGGGCCTGATGGCGGCCGGCCGGCGGGTGCGGGTCGTGCGCGATGCCGTCGGCTCCCGCCGGACGGAGAACCGGGATGCGGCACTGGCCCGCCTCGCTGCCCACGGCGCCGACGTGGTCACCACCGAGATGGCAATCTTCGAATGGCTCGGCAGCGCCGCCCATCCGCGTTTCCGCGAGGTGGTGAAACTGGTGAAGTGACGGCCGGAGACCACAAGAAAGCCCCGCGCGGGTCCGCGCGGGGCTCTTGCCGTCTCAAGCTGCCGAACGAGCCTTAGTGGCCGCCGTCGGTGGCGTTGCGGGTGGCCTCGAAGAGGAACCACGTCCGCTCCTCAGACTGGTCGATCCACTCTTCCAGCAGGGAGGTGGTCGAGACGTCGTTGGCCTCGTCGGTGATCTCATGCAACTCCCGCATATGGGCGGTGAGGGCCTTGTTGTCGTCGCGCAGCTCCTTGAGCATGTCGAGGGGGCTGACATACTCCGCATCGTTGTCGGCGACGCGGGTCAGGGTCTTGGCCTGGCCCAGGGACCGGAGGACGGTGCCGCCGATCTTGCGGGCGCGCTCGCCGACATCGTCGATGATCGCGAAGATCTGCTGCGCCTGCTCGTCCATCATCAGGTGGTAGTCGCGGAAGTTCGGGCCGCTGACATGCCAGTGGAAGTTCTTCGTCTTGATGTAGAGGGCGAAGAGGTCCGACAGCAGGACCGTCAGGCCCTCGGCGATCTTCTTGGTGTCGTTCGGGTCGAGATCGGTCGGGGTGTTGAGACGATCGCTCTCGACCCGGTTGATCGGCTTGGCCTTGGCCATCGTTCGGTCTCCATGACAGAGGTATCGGGCGCAGGTCGGCCTCCGCGGAGACCGGCTGCCTTCACCCCTGAAATGGCGGGACGGGGGGTTTGTTCCTTGTGTTCGCCCACCGCATGGCAGGCCGTCGCTCAGCGGATCGTCGTGGCAGCCTCCGGGCCGTGCTGCTCCGCCGTCACGGCCGGGGCGGGCGGCACGGAAACCGCCTTGGGAGGAGCAATTTTAGCCGGCAAAGCCTTAGCGGCCGCTGCCTTGGGCGGTGACACCTTGACTGCCTGGGGCCGGACCGCGACAGAGCCCGTGGCCGGCGGGTCGGATGGCCGGGGCGTGGCCACGGCTGCCGGGGACGCGGCGACGGGCTTGGGGCTATCCAGGCCGTAGATGTCGTCCCGGAACTGGGCGCGACCGTCCGGGCCCGCATAGCCGGTGAGGTAGACGAAGGCCACCGGCACGGGCTTCGGCAGCTTGATGTCCCGCCGCTCGCCGTCGGCGATGCCGGTCTCGATCTCCATGGCTCCCCAGGTGGAGCCCGGCCCATTCGGTCCTTCGACGCCCTGCAGGAGCCAGCCCACAAGTTCCTTCACCTGCCCGACGCGGACGCAGCCGTGGCTGTGGAACCGCACCGAGCGGGCGAACAGGGACTTGGCCGGCGTGTCGTGCATGTAGACGGCAAAACGGTTCGGCATGTCGATCCGGACTTGGCCGAGGGAGTTATCGAGCCCGGAATCCTGGCGCAGGGTGTAGTTTGTGGCCTTCGCGGTCGCCCAGTCGATCTTGGTGGGATCGACCTCCGTCCCCCCCGGCCCGAGGATGCGGATCCGGTTCTTGGCGAGGTAGCCGGGGTTCTTCCGCATCTGCGGGATGATCTCGTTCTTCACCACGGAGACCGGCACGGTCCAGGTGGGGTTGAAGTTGATGTCGGTGATGCGGGTCTCGATGGTCGGCGTCGCCTTGTCGGGGGAGCCGACCACGGCGACGTAGCGGCGCACGACCTGCCCGTTCTCCACCGCCTCGACGGCGGCGGACGGGATGTTCACGGCCACGTAGCGCTCGCCGAAGGGGAATTTCGTGCCGATCAGCCGGGCCGCTGAGGCGGCGAGCTGGCGCTGGCGGGTCTCCGCGGGGATGTTGAGGGCGTTGATCGTCAAGCGCCCGAGGATGCCGCTGTCGGGCAGGCCGTGCCGGGCCTGGAAGGCCGAGATAGCCGCCACCAGGGGCGGATCGAGCCGGTCGTTCGGCGGGGCGTCGGCCGGAAGGTCGCCTTCGAGGGTGAGGTGGTGGCGGAGCGCCGGGATCGCCGGGTGCCGCTCGCCGGGCTTCAAGGTGATGAGGCTGTCGGACACCGACTCCCAGCCGCCGGCTTCCGCAAAGGCGGCATAGCGCTCGGCGGCCCGGAGGGTGTCGAGGAAGGTCCGGGGCGAGAAGGTTGGGACAGGGTCCGCCGAGAGCTTGGCGTAGACGAGGGGGGCGGGCTCCCGGGTCTTCCGGGGCGCATCCTGGGGCTTCACGGCCTCAGACGCAACGGTCGGCGCGGGCGGCAGGGGCGCGGGAACCGGCGGTTCCGAAGGCTTCCCCGCCAGGGTATCCTTTGCCGGCTCGACTTTAGGGGCTTCCGGGAGCGGCTGCTCCTTCGGCATCGGCCCGACGGCGGGCAGGTCCTGTGCTCCGGCGGGGTGGGCTCCGGCGAGGAGGGCGGACAGGCAGAGGCCCGCCGCGAGGGCGGCGTGGGGGCGGCTCGGGGTCGGGACCATACGCGACTCTCCCGACGGCGCCGGGTCGGCGCGGTCTGCTGCGAGAATGGGGCGCGATGGTTACCAATCCCCTCCGCGCGCAAGGGCCCGCCCCGCGCTCACGGTGTGTTGCGCAGGCGGGCCCGTGCGGCGGAATGATCCGGCGCGTGCCGGAAGGCGGCGATCAGTGCCTCGCGGAACGGCTTCGGCCGCATGGGTTCGTCGAAGGGGAGGGGGCGCTGGCGCAGCCCGTCCCGGCGGCGGTGGTCCGGGTGGTCGTTGAGCCACGTGTCGCCGTCAAAGAACCCCCAGGTGACGACGTTCAGTACGGCCGGCTCGTCGAGGGCGACATCGAGGAAGCGCCGGGCGAAATCGGCCACCGCCTTGTCCCGGGCGGCCGGGTCGGCGGGGAAGGCCTTGTCGTCGATGTCGAGCTCGGTGATCTCGATGCCGAGGCCGAGGGCGCCGAGGTCCCGGAGGAAACGGCGGAACGGCTTCGGGTCGAAGGGCTGGTCGCTGATGAGATGGGCCTGGATGCCAAAGCGGTGGATCGGCACGCCACGGGCGCGCATCCCTTCCAGCCGCTTGAGGGCGCGGGCGCGCTTCGCCTCCACCCAGCCGAAGGCGTGCTCCAGGGAATCCTCGTTCCAGGCCAGGGCCGCCCGGGGGTCGGCCTCGTGGGCGAGGCGGAAGGCGAGATCGATGGATTCGGGCCCGAGGGCGGCGAGCCAGGGCGTCTCGCGCAGGCCGTCCTCCCGGTGGATGGGCCCATAGCCCGCCAGCGCCTCGTTCACCACGTCCCAGGACTCGATGAGGCCCCGGTAGCGCCCGACGATGGTGGCGATCCAGCGGTGCAGGAAGTCCCCGGCCTGCGCGCTGTTGGCCCCCGTCAGGAGGGGGGCCACCCAGGCGGGCAGGGCCTCATGCCAGACCAGGGCATGCCCGCGCAGGTGCTGCCCGTGGGCACGGGCGAAGCGCACCATGGAATCCGCCGGGGCGAAATCGGTCCGGCCGGGCTCCGGCATCACGACCGCCAACTTCATCTCGTTGTTGCCGACGAGGAGCCCGCAATCCCGGGCGAGGATCCGCCGGAACGCCGCGCTGTGGTTCAGCAGGTTGGAGGGCACCGCCGCGCCGAAGGCGAGGCCCTTCGCCGCCGCCGCGCCCTGGGGGCCGTCCAGGGTCCAGGAGGGCTTCCCGAGGGGGCCGATATCCGGCGTCTCCGCTGCCGCCGGTGGGATCAGGCCGCCGGCCGCCACCCCAACGAGCAGGCCCCTGCGATTCAGGCCGATCGACATGCGTGTCCTTGCCGTGGTCTTTGCAGTGTCCTGGCCCGGTGCGGCCTTGCGGGGCGTTCGCCTTCCGGCCCCGCTGCCCCATCTCCCGCCTTCGAGCGAAGATGGAGCAGGATACGATGTCCCGACACCCCGCGATCAGGCCCGGCCACAGCGCGGTGGTGACGGGCGCGGCCAGCGGCATCGGCCTCGCGGCGGCGAAAGCCTTCGCTGGGGCGGGCATGAACGTCTGGCTCGCCGACCTGCCGGGCAAGGCCCTGGACGCCGCCCGCGCGGAGGTCTCGGGCCTCGCGGCGGTGGATGTCCGCGCGGTGCCGACGGACGTGTCCGACCGGCACGCCATCGAGGCCCTGGCCGCCGCCGTGATGCGGAGCGGGCCCCCCGCCCTCGTGATGCTGAATGCCGGCATCGAGGCCGGCGGCAAGCTGTTCTCCGATGCCGAGACCTGGGAGCGGATCATCGGCACGAACCTCTGGGGCGTCGTCAACGGCATCCGCGCCTTCGCCCCCGCCATGGCGGAGTCGGGCCAGCCCGGCGCGGTGATTGTCACGGGGTCCAAGCAGGGTATCACCACGCCCCCGGGCAACGCGCCCTACAACGTCTCGAAGGCGGGGGTGAAGGCCGTCACCGAGGCGCTGGCCCACGAGTTGCGCACCCGGGAAGGCTGCCGGACCAGCGCGCACCTGCTGATCCCCGGTTTCGTCTACACCGGCCTCGCCAAGGCAAGGGGCGTCGCCGAGAAGCCGGCCGGCGCCTGGACGTCGGAGGAGACCATCGCCTTCATGCTGGAGCGCATGGAAGCGGGCGATTTCTACATCCTCTGCCCCGACAACGAGACCACCCGGGCGCAGGACGAGAAGCGCATGGAATGGGCGATGGGCGACATCATCGCGAACCGCCCGGCCCTATCGCGCTGGCACCCCGATTACGCCGAGGCGTTCAAGCGGCATCAGGAGGGGTAGCAGGCGCCTGAAAAAGGGCCTTTGGAGGAGACGAGGTTTCTCCACCATCGACGGTATCCTGAGCGAATGATCGCCCCGCCGGACTTTTGAAGCAGCCTGCCAAGCCGATCCGCCCTGGCTTCAAGAAGGGTTGACGGCGGGGCCGGTCGTGAGCGGCTCCTGCCTCGGCGCAGCTCCTGCCTTGGCGCGGCTCCTGCAGCAGTTTAAGTCCGGCACCGCGTGGGCTCGATCGGGAGCCGCACCACGGGGCATGCCGCCACCTCACGGGAGCCGCCTTTGGCCACGACGATCATTCCCGTCGCCTCCTTCGACTGCGTCGTCTTCGGCGCCACCGGGGACCTGACCGCCCGCAAGCTCCTGCCGGCCCTGTATTACCGGTTCCGCGATGGGCAGATCCCGGGGACGAGCCGGATCATCGGCGCCTCCCGCTCGGACCTGACCGCCGATGCCTTCCGCGAGCACGCCCGGGACGCCCTCAAGCGCTTCGTGACCGCCGCGGACCTGCCGGAGGGCAAGCTCGCCGACTTCCTCGCCCACCTCGACTACGTGGCCGTGGACGGCACCGGTGACGAGGGCTGGGAGGAGCTGGTCCAGAAGCTCGCCGAGCGCCCCGATCAGGTGCGCCCCTACTACCTTGCCACCTCGCCGGACCTCTACGGCGCGATCTGCCGGAACCTCGCCAAGCACGGGCTGATCGGCGAGAAGTCCCGGGTCGTGCTGGAGAAGCCGATCGGCAAGGATCTCAAGTCGGCCAAGGCGATCAACGACGCGGTGGGCGAAGTCTTCCCCGAATCGCAGATCTTCCGGATCGACCACTACCTCGGCAAGGAGACGGTGCAGAACCTGCTCTCCCTGCGCTTCGCCAACACCATCTTCGAGCGGCTCTGGACGTCGGACGTGATCGACCACGTCCAGATCACCGTCGCCGAGACCGTCGGCGTGGAGGGGCGGGCCGGGTACTACGACACGTCCGGCGCCCTGCGGGACATGCTGCAGAACCACATCCTTCAGCTCCTTTGCCTCACAGCTATGGAGAGCCCCCTCAATCTGGAGGCGAATTCCGTCCGCGACGAGAAGCTGAAGGTGCTGCGCGCCCTGAAGCCGATCACCGCCCACGACATCCAGGCCGTGACGGTGCGGGGCCAGTACGTGGCCGGGGCGGTGGGCGGCCAGCCCGTCCCCGGCTATCTCGACGAACTCGGCCACGAGAGCCGCACCGAGACCTTCGTGGCGATGAAGGTGGAGGTGCAATCCGGCCGCTGGGCGGGGGTGCCGTTCTACCTGCGCACCGGCAAGCGCCTGCCGCAGAAGCTCTCCGAGATCGTGGTGCAGTTCCGGGCCTCGCCCTTCTCGATCTTCCCCGAGGAGGCGTTCGGCCGGGAGCCGAACCGTCTGGTCATCCGCCTGCAACCGCAGGAGGGCATGAAGCTGGAGGTGATGACCAAGGATCCCGGCCCCGGCGGCCTGCGCCTGCGCCCGACGGACCTCGACATCTCCTTCGAGGAGACGTTCAAGCAGCGTTATCCGGACGCCTACGAGCGGCTGTTGATGGATGTAGTGCGGGGCAACGCCACCCTGTTCATGCGCCGGGACGAGGTGGAGGCGGCCTGGGCCTGGGCGGGCAGCATCCTGAACGCCTGGGCGGAGCGGCCGGAGGCCCCGCGCCCCTATCCGGCGGGTTCCTGGGGTCCGACGGCGGCGATCGCCCTGATCGAGCGCGACGGCCGCACCTGGCACGAGGAGCTGCGGCTGTAGGGGGCCCGCTCCACAGCATTCGCCAGGGCGGAGTGGCGCTTACGGCCAAGCTGCCCTTTTCCGGCCAAGCCTCGTCCCGAGAGTGTGTCCGCGCCGATGGCCCCGGCGTGGTACGAGGGACTGGCCATGCTGGATATCACCCGGATCGACCCGCTCACCGCCGAGCACCGCCTGGAGCGCTCGGTCGCAACGGTGCTGCGGACCATCGACGCGGTGCAGGCCGAGCGGCAGACCCCGCCGGTCCGGGCCGCCCGCCAGCGCCTCGGGCAGGTCTACTGCCTGTCGCGCCTCGCGAGGGCGAAGGAGCGCCTCCCTCTCCGGTGACGGCGGCGCCCGGCTGGCGACCCCGGTAGGGCTCGAACCTACGACCTGCCGCTTAGAAGGCGGCTGCTCTATCCAGCTGAGCTACGGAGTCTGGTGCCGGCGCCCCGAAAAGCCACGGGGGACGCCGCCGGTCAAGGCACCGCCCCGTGTCACGGAGCCGGGACTTGCGGGTCCGCCCGGATTTCGACACGTCACGGGCGCACCCCGCATCACGTGCCCCGAGGAGCCCCCGTGTCCGCCCCGTCCCCGCAGGCTCCCCCGTCCCGCCCGCGCCGGAGACGCGAAGGGCGCGGCAGCCTCGGGCAGCCGGGAGCCGACCTCGCCCGCCTGCCGATCGGGCTCGACCTGCGCAGCATCCAGATCTCGGAAGGCGTGCGCGCCGGCTTCGCCTTCGGGGCCGTGTTCCTCCTCGATGCCCTGGTGCACTGGCCACCGCTCGTGTCGATGGCCTTCGCGGCCAACCTCGCCTGCTTCTGCGACACCGGCGGCCCCGTCCGGGTCCGCCTGCGGGTGCTCACGGCCTTCTCCCTCATCGGAGGCCTGCTCTGGGGCGGCCTCGGCCTGATCCGCCCCCTGGGGCTGCCCCTCGTCGTGCCGGTCGCCTGCGCGGTGATCTTCGCCTGCACCTATATCCGCGTCTGGAGCATCCAGGCCCAGGCCGCGGGCAACGTCCTCGTCGTCGTGCTCTGCATCGCCCTGGACCGGGCGCTGACCCCGGCCCAGGCCGGGCTTACCGCCGTCATGTTCGCGGCCGGGGGGTTGTGGGCGACCTTCCTCGCCCTCGTCATCTGGCGCCTCCATCCCTACCGGCCGGCACACAGGGCGGTGGCCGATGTCTGGCGCGGCCTCGCCCGCCTCGTCGGCGACCTCGAACGGCTGGCCGCCCTGCCCGAACCGGAGACCAGCGCCTTCGACGGCCACGCCCGGGCCCACCGCCGCGGGGTGCGCACGGCCATCGAGACGGCCCGGACAATGATCCTCGACCTCGCCCGCAGCCGGGAACGGGTCTCGGAGCGGATCGCTCAGGCCCTGCTGCGGCTGGAAAGCGCCGAGCAGATCTTCTCGCATCTGATCGCCATCACCGAACTCTTGGACAGTGCGCCGTCCGCCGAGCAGCGGGATGCGGCCAAGCGCTTCCTCCGGCGCCTGCGCCCGCTGCTCGTGGTGATCGCCCGGGCGATCCGCGACGACGCGAACCTCGATCTCGCCCGCCTCGAACCCGCCCTGGTCCGGGCCAGCGAGGGGCTCGCCGCCGAGCCGGTCCTTGCGGGCCTCGCCGAGCGGATCGTCGGCCGGGTCAGGATCGGCGCCAAGCTCTCGACGCCCGACGGGTACCGCCCCGGCGGCCTCGACGAGGGCGGGCGGCTCGGCTGGCAGGCCCGCTATCTCACGCCGCTGGTGCAGAACTTCACCACCGCCTCCCCGAACCTGCGCCACGCGGTCCGGGCGAGCGTCGTCGCGGCCCCGGCCCTGGCCGGGACCCTGAGCTACGGCGGCACCTTCGCCCATTGGCTGGTGATCACCCTCGTGCTGACCATGCAGCCCTTCTACGCGGCCACATGGCAGCGGGCGCTGGAGCGGATCGGGGGAACGGTGCTCGGCGGAGTCGTGGGGGCCGTGCTGGCCCACTATGCCGCGACGCCCCTCTGGCAGGCGGCTCTCATCCTCGTCCTCAGCATCGTGGGCTTCTCCGCCCGGCAGATCTCCTACGGCTTCTTCGTCACCTGCCTGACACCCCTCGTGGTGCTCCTCGTGGAGGTGCTGGAGCCCGGCCACAGCTCGTGGGAGATCGTCGGCGAGCGGGCGGCCTTCACGGTGTTCGGCGGCCTGATCGCGGTGGGAAGCTGCCTCGTCCTCTGGCCCATCTGGGAGCCCGATCAGGTCCGGCGGGAATTGCGCCGCGCCCTCTCGGCCCATGCCGAGTTCGCCCGTGCCGTCCTGACGCCTGCCCCGGGTGCGGAGCGCGAGGCCATGATCGCCACGGCGACCCGGAACGCGGGCCTCGCCCTCAACGACCTGGAAGCCGCCCTGTCCCGGGCGCTGCAGCAGCCCCGGGCCGGGCACCACCCGGAGGTGGAGGCGGCGATGGTCGCCGACGCGACCCTAAGACGAATCAGTGCCCGTCTCTCCGTCCTGCGCCACACCCCGGATGGGGCGGGACCGGTTGCGGCGGCCTGGAAAGCGTGGATCGTCGAGACCCTTGCGGCCCTGGGGGCCGAGGGCGGGACCCTGCCCGAGCGGCCGGGGACGCCCCAGGGGGCCTCCTATGCCCGGCTCGCCGCGCAGGTCGACCTGCTGACCGGCACCCTGCGCCCCGGCCAAGCCCGCGCCACCCTCGCGACGGCTTGAGCCGCTGCCCCGTGGCTGCTAGCAAGTGGAAGCCCGTGGGCATCGGGCCGGCGTAGCACAGCGGTAGTGCAGCGGTTTTGTAAACCGAAGGTCGGGAGTTCGATCCTCTCCGCCGGCACCATCATGGATCCGAACCTACCTGGCCTTGCCCGCAGGCGGGGCACCACGCCCTCGTTCCCCTTCCGGCTTTCTCAATCCGCCAGGGCGCCGAGCATCCGGTCGGCCCGCACGAGCTGATCCTCGTTGAGGCGCGAGAGCCGCGTGTGGATCTTGCCGAGGAGTCGCGTCCGCTCGCCCTCGAGCACCGTAGCCGTTCCCACGCCGAAGAACATGCCGGCCGGAAGGTCCAGGATCTCCGACAAAACCTCGATCGTCGCGAAGGAGGGGGCCGCCGCGCCCCGCTCCATCTTGCTGATCATCTCCGTGGAGAGCCCCACCATCTCCGCCAGGGCCGCCTGGGTGAGGTGCCTCCCCTTCCGGTGATGCCGCAGGTTCGCTCCAAAAATGACCACAAGCGACACGCCGCACCTCCGGGGACGGGCATTCCGCGGCAGACGGCGACGGCAGAAGAGAACCCCGTTGCGACTCGGAAAAAATCCGTAATATAAGTTCCTAATCCTGAAAAGGGCACGGGGGGTTCGGAGCGATGACCCCATGGCTCTGGTTTATATTCAACGGATTGTAGCTCGCCGTAGTTGTTCTGCCCCTAGGGGGCGGCCTTAGCTGGCTCGTCTACGGCGCTTGGATCCGCCCGCGCCGTCTGTCGCGCTGGGAGATCGAGGCTCTCGCCGACGCGGTGATGCGCGGGCATCCCGAGGATCCGGAGGAATGGACCTTCCGCGAGGAACATGCCGCCTGGCACCGCAGCCACAGCAGCGAGCGCGCCCGATGGCGCGCGGTGCGCCGGGAGATCCGGCGGCGGCGATCCTCGCTCTGAGGGGCGCGCCCTCTCCCCCTGCGCCTCGCGGGAAGGGGGAGAGACGGGCCGCCCGGCCTGTCCGCGCCTCAGCGGCCGTAGACGTCCTCGATGCGGATGATGTCGTCCTCGCCGGTGTAGGAGCCGACCTGGACCTCGATCAGTTCGAGGGGGATCTTGCCGGGGTTGGTCAACCGGTGGACGCAGCCGATCGGCAGGTAGATCGCCTCGTTCTCGTGCACCAGCGAGACCCTTTCGTCCACCGTGACCTCGGCGGTGCCGCGCACCACCACCCAGTGCTCCGCCCGGTGGTAGTGCTTCTGCAGGGACAGGCGTGCCCCCGGCTTCACGGTGATCCGCTTCACCTGGAAGCGGGAGCCGATATCGATGCGCTGGTAGCTGCCCCACGGGCGGTACATCAGGCGGTGGGCGTCGGCCTCCGGCTCGGAGCGGGCACGCAGCTGCTCGACCAGGGTCTTCACCTCGCCGCCGCGCTGGCGGCTCGTCACCAGCACCGCGTCGGAGGTGGCGACCACCACGACGTCATCCAGGCCAACCACGGTGGTGAGCAACTCGCCCTCGCTGTGCACAAGGCTGTTGCGGGTGCCCTGCAGGGCGACCCGGCCGCGCACGGCGTTGCCGTTTGCATCCTGCTGGGAGACCTCCCACAGGGCGCCCCAGGTGCCGATGTCCGACCACGGGAACGACACCGGCAGCACCGCCGCCCGGTCGGTATGCTCCATCACCGCGTAGTCGAGGGAGATCTGGGGCGAGGCCAGGAAGGCGTCGGTGTCCAGGCGCAGGAAGTCGAGGTCGCGGACGGCGGCCGAAAGGGAGGCCTGCGCCGCGGCGAGGACGGCCGGGGCATGGCGGCGCATCTCGTCGAGAATCACGTCCGCCCGGAACAGGAAGTAGCCGCTGTTCCACAGGGCGCCTTCGGCGATGAGACCCTCGGCGCGGGCAGCATCGGGCTTCTCCAGGAAGCGCTGGACCACCCGTGCCCCGGCCTGGCCCGCCGCGCCGGGCAGGGGATCCCCCGGCTGGATGTAGCCGTAGGCGGTGGCCGGGGAGGTCGGCATGATGCCGAGCGTCATGATGTGCCCGGCCTTCGCCCCGAGGCTGCAGGCCTGCACCGCGGCGGCGAAGGCGTCGTCGTCGCCCACGACGTGGTCGGCGGCCAGGATCAGGACCAGGGCGTCCGGTTGGTGGGCGGCGGCGTGGAGGGCGGCGATGGCCACGGCCGCCGCCGAATCGCGCCGGGCGGGCTCGAGCAGGATGTCGGCTGCCAGCCCCGCCTGGGCGAGCTGCTCGGCGACGATGAACCGGGCATCGTTGGCGGTGATCACCGTCGGCCGGGCGAAGACGTTGGAGTTGGTCACCCGGGCGGCGGTCGCCTGGAATGAGGAGCGATGCGCCTCGGCGAGGGGAATGAACTGCTTCGGGAAGCTCTCCCGGGAGGCCGGCCACAGGCGCGTGCCGGAGCCGCCGCACAGGATGACCGGATGGATGAGGTCCGTGGTTTCACCTGACATCGGCACGTTCCTGTCTCACGCTGCTGATCTACCAACCGGGGACGTTGCAACCCCACGGTCCATCGGTCGTGGCCGTTCTTTAACAGAACAACGTCGCATCCGGCCCCAAAATTCGGGCCTTAACCTAACCGACGCACGCCGGTTCGACCGCGAACGGCAATATACGGGCCAAGCTTCCGCGTCGGGATCATGCCCGTCCGCGCAGAGTCTGCGGATGGACCTTCCTTGCCGGATCCGCCTCGCACGGTCGAGCCCCATCGGTTGCGCTGGATCAAGGCACCGCGCCGCCCCCGGCGCAGGATGCCACCGTCCGGCCCCGGACGGAGGAGGCGACAGTGGATTACGCACACATCATGGTGGCGGTCGATCCGGAGGAGGAGTCCCGCCCCCGCGTCAGGCTTGCGGCGCATCTCGCGGACCTGTTCGGAGCGGGGCTGGTGGGGATCGCGGCCGAGCGGCCCGATTACGCTGTCTTCTCCGCCGATCCCGGATCGGGCGGTCCCTTCGTGCTACCGGTGCTCCACGAACTCTGCCTCGACCGGCTGAGGCAGGCCCATACCCTGTTCGAGCAGGAGGCGGCGGGCCGCAGCCGCCTCGCGTGGCGCTCGGACATCGAGGATCCCCTGGCCTTCCTCCTCGCCCAGGCCGTCGCCGCGGACCTCGTGGTGATCGGCCGGTCCGCGGCGGATACGCCGGCGGCCCGGTTCGCCATCCCCTCGGCCGAGGCCGTGATGGACCTCGGGCGCCCGGTCCTCGTCGCCCCCGCGGGGGTGGACCATATCGAGGCGAGCCGTGTGGCGATCGCCTGGAAGAACACCCGCGAGGCCCGGCGGGCGGTGGCCGATGCGATGCCGTTCCTGCAACGGGCCTCCCGGGTCGTCGTCTGCACGGTCTCGCCCGGGCGGGCCGTCGATGAGGCCCTGTTCCTCGTCCGCGCCCTGGAGGCCCGGGGCATCCCTGCTGTCGCGGCGCGCACGGACCGCGACGGCGCCGGTGCCGCCGAGGCGCTCGTCGATATGGCGAGCGAGCATGCGGCCGACCTCCTCGTGGCCGGCGCGTACGGCCATTCCCGCCTGCGGGAATGGGTGTTCGGCGGCGTCACCCGCGACCTGCTCCGCGCCTGCCCCATCGCGTGCCTGCTGAGTCACTAGGGCCACTGCCGTTCAGATGGGGTGGGCCCTCACCCCCACTTCATCCTGAGGTGCCTGCTCTGGCGGGCCTCGAAGGTGAGGTCCCGACAGCGCTGCGATCCCTGGAGCCCTCCTTCGAGGCGGCTCCGCCGCACCTCAGGATGAGGGAAAGGTCCGGAGGACGCGGGCTGAACTGCCTCGTTCGATCACGGCTTTAGGGCACCCTCAGCCCGAGCGACGGGCTGGTTCGAAAGTACGGGCCGCGCAGATGCGGGAACCATTGGCGTGCGCAGTCATCCGCAGTAGTCTTCCCACTGCGCGCCAAGTCTTCGGGTCTTACCCCATGCCATTGCGGCGGGCGGGCAGACCACGCGCGAGACGGAAAGTCGGCGCCGATGATCGCCTCGGATTCCAAGACCGCCCAAGCCCATGCCTGCCATCACGGACGGCCGGCCGAAGGGTGCCAGGATTGCAAGGCGCGCCTGTTCAGCGTCTGCGCCGCCCTCACCACCGAGGAGCTGGAAGAGCTCGAGGCGCTGAGCCGGCAAATGACCATCGGTCCCCGTCAGGCGCTCTTCGCACAGGACGACGAGGCCATGGCGGTCTACAACGTCACGGACGGGGCAATCCGCCTGTCGCGCCTGCTGCCGGACGGGCGCCGCCACGTCATGGGATTCGCCCTCGTCGGCGATTTCCTGGGCCTCGCCCTCCCGGACCGTTTCACGGTCACCGCCGAAGCGCTCGTCCCCACCAGCCTGTGCCGGTTCGAGCGGACCGGGTTCAAGGCCCTGGTGGCCGGCAAGCCGCACCTGCTGCAACGGCTCCATGAGCGGGCGGGCTACGAACTCTCCCTGGCCCAGGACCAGATGATGCTGCTCGGCCGTCGGACCGCCGAGGAGAAGGTCGCACGCTTCCTCGTCGGCCTGCGGGAGCGCTACGCCCGGATCGGCCGCGATTCGGTGACCCTGGAACTGCCGATGGGCCGGCAGGACATCGCCGACCATCTCGGCCTCACCATCGAGACCGTGAGCCGCATGCTCACCCGCTTCGACCGGGAGAGGACCATCCTCATCGTCCCCGGCGGCGTGCGCGTGCGCGACGAGGCGCGCCTCGAATCCCTCGCCGCCGGTTGAACCCCGTTCCGGCCGGCGAGGGGCCGGGCATGGGCTCTAGTGGCTCATCAGGCAGCAGACCGGGCTGCGTCCGATCAGGTCGCGGGTCACGCCGCCGAATGCCCATTCCCTCAGGCGGGAATGGCCGTAGGCGCCGAGCACCAGGAGGTCGGCGTCCTGGCGCCGGGCGAAATCGAGGATCTCGTCGGCCGCCCCCTTCCGGTCCTGAAGCCGATGGGTCGTCACCGCGGCGCCATGCCGGGCAAGGTGGGCCGCCACCTCCTCGGCTCCCTCGGCGCGGATACTGTCGCCGACCACGGCGACGAAGACCTGATCTGCGTGGCGGATGAAGCCGAGGGCGCCGGAGACGGCGCGGCGAGCCTCCACGGTGTCCTTCCAGGCCACCACGATGCGCGAGGCCCGTAGGCGGTCAACCTGCTTGGGGACGACGAGCACAGGCCGGCCGGCCTCCATGAGGACGGGGCCCGACGCCACCCGGAGGGGGTCGCGGTCGTCCTCGTCGGTCTCCTGCCCGATGACCACGAGGTCGGCGGCCCGGGCGAGGCCGACGAGATGCGTCACCGGGCCGGCATAGGCGCCCCGCCACTCGGTGTCGAACGCCCCCTCGGCGTTGCGAACGAAGACCTCCCGGGCGCGCTCCAGCTCGGCCCGCACGGCCTCGCGGTTGCGCTCCTCCTGCTGCTGGGCATCGTAGATGTCGCTGACGAGGACGGGGGCCGGGACCTTCCGGGCCGCGGCCCCGGTGAGGATCGCCTCGAACCGCTGCGTCAGGCCCGCGGCCAGCCTGACCCGGGCAGGGGCCGCGCCGGACAGGTCGACGGCCACCAGAATCTTCACGTAGGACATCGCCATCTCCACCCTTCGCATCGCCGGCCGGGACCCGTTCCGATGCACGGTCTCCCGCCGGCCGGGGGCGGGGCGGCCGCGCGGGTGCCGTCAGACGGCCACCCGCACCAGCGCGGTGACGACGACCGCGGCGACGGCGGCCAGCGCCAAGGCCGTGAGGCTGTCCAGGCGGCCGTTCAGATGCCCCGAGCCGTCCGCGGCCTTCGGGGTCCGGGGCTCTGCCGTAACCGACGTGCCGCGGGGCATGCGGACGGCCGGGGTCGCCAGGGATTGCGTCGTCATGGGCTCCTCCTCTTCGGTGAGCCCACCGTGGCGCGCGGCTATCCCGGCTGCCTTGATCCAGCGCAAAAGACCGGGCGGGTGTCGGAGCCCGTCAGCTGCCCGCGGGTCCCTGCAGGACTCCCGCATCCCGGCGCAGGCCCACGCCGCTCGTGCCCTGGGCGAGCATGGCCCGGAGCAGGCTTTCCATCTGCGCCGCGGCAGCCTCGATGGAGAGCCCGTCCTGCCGGATGTTGGAGAGGCAGTTGCGCCGGGAATCGGGCAGCCCCGGCTCCGGGGCGAAGGTGATGTAGCAGCCCAGGCTGTCGGACGCCGACAGGCCGGGCCGCTCGCCGATCAGCACCACGACGGCCCGCGCCTCCAGCCGGGCGCCGATGGGGTCGCCGATCGCCACCCGCCCCTGGCTTGCGACCACGACGGGGGCGAGGCGCCAGCCGGCCCGCCGCACCCGTTCCGCCAGGGCCGCGGCGGTGGGCACGGCGTTGAGGGCGACCGCCGTGGCCGAGAGCCCGTCCGCGATGACGATGGCGATGTCGAAGCCCCGTCCCATTCCCTCAAGGGCGGCGGCGGAATCGGGGTGAAGGGCACGGCCCTTGTCGGGCCGGCGCAGGTATTCGGCCCTGTCCGCCACGGTGGAGCGGACCTCGACCGCCTCGAGCCCCTGATCCTTGAGGGCCTGGAGGATCGCGCCGGAATCCAGGGGGGTCCAGACCGCCTCCCGGGCGCGGGCATGGTCGAGGCCGAAGGACAGGGCGGCGGCCGTCGGCAGGCCCGCGCCGTGGGCGCCGAGGGCGATCCGCGCCTGGGTGAGGGAGCGCAGGTCCCGCAGGGACAGGGGGGCCCTGCTCACGCCGCCCTCCCGGGGAGGAGCCGGGATGCGGCGGCGAAGGGGCCGGGCAGCTCGCCCGCCGCAGAGCGCAACCGCCCCGCGGCATCGGTGACGCCCGCCTCGCGCAGCCACGCCTCGAATTCCGGCGCGGGTAGCCGGCCCAGGGTCTCCCGGGCGAAGACCGCGTCATGGTGGGAGAGCGACTGGTAGTTCAGCATCATGTCGTCCGCCCCCGGCACGGTGATGACGAAGTTCACGCCGGCTGCGCAGAGCAGCACCAGAAGGGCGTCCATGTCCTCGCCGTCCGCGTCGGCATGGTTGGTGTAGCAGACGTCCACCCCCATCGGCAGGCCGAGGAGCTTCCCGCAGAAATGGTCCTCCAGCCCGGCGCGGACGATCTGCTTGCCGTTGTAGAGGTATTCCGGCCCGATGAACCCGACCACCGTGTTGACGAGGAGCGGATCGAATTCCCGGGCTACCGCATAGGCCCGGGCCTCCATGGTCTGCTGGTCGACGCCCCAATGGGCTTCCGCCGACAGGGCCGAGCCCTGCCCGGTCTCGAAATACATGAACTGGCCGCCCGCCGGGCAACGGCCGAGGGCCCGGCCAGCCTCGGAGGCCTCGCGCAGCACCGCGAGGTCGACGCCAAACCCGGCATTCGCCTTCTGTGAGCCGGCAACAGACTGGAACACGAGGTCCACGGGAGCGCCGCGGCCCATGGCCTCGATGGCCACCGTGACATGGCCGAGGCAGCAATGCTGGGTCGGCACGCCGAGGCGCAGGCGCAGGGTTTCCAGCAATTCGACGATGCGGATGTAGTCGGGCAGGGAATCGGTGGCTGGGTTCACGCCGATCACCGCATCGCCCGAGCCCATCAGCAGCCCGTCCAGGGCCGAGACGAGAATTCCCTCGGACGAGTCCGTCGGGTGGTTCGGCTGGTTGCGGGTCGAGAGCCGGCCCGGCAAGCCCAGGGTGGAGCGGAAGCGGGTCACCACCGGTCGCTTGGCCGCGATGGCCACGAGATCCTGAAGGCGGCAAATTTTTGCGACGGCCGCGACCATTTCCGGTGTCAGCCCCGGGGCGAGGGCGGCGAGCGCCGCCGGCTCCGCCGTCGTGGAGAGCAGCCACTCGCGGAACGCGCCGACCGTCAGGGACGAGATCGGGGCGAAGGCCGCCCGGTCGTGACGGCGGGCGATCAGGTCGGACACCTCATCCTCCTCGGAGGGGATCAGTTCCTCCGCGAGGAACACCTTCAAGGGCAGGTCGGCCAGGGCGATCTGCGCCGCCAGACGCTCCACCGGCCCATCCGCCGCGATCCCGGCGAGCTGGTCGCCCGAGCGCTCGGGCGTAGCCTTGGCCATGAGGCTCTTCAGGTCGGGGAACGTGAAGCGCGTGCCTTCGATGATGGTCGCGAACGCCATGATGGGATCTCCCGGACCAGGGGGTCGATCCTCGGCCCTTCGCAAGGGTAACGCCAGGGGTGGCCAATGGTCATGTCGCAGGTGCCCCGGAGCCCGGCCTTCGCGTCGTCTCCGCCCGGCGCCACCCCGGCCGTCGTTGCTTCGCTGCGCGCGCAAGACGGCAGCGAATGCGCGTCGATCATCCGATTTGGACGCCGGGGAAGCCTGGATCGCCCGAAAATTGGCGCGTCCCGAACCCTCGCCTCCTGCCGCTCAGGAACGGTTCATCCAGCAAGTGCAATAGTAATTGCCAAGCTCATGATTATTTCTGCTTTGTAACCTGTAACAACACAGAAACAGTGGTAATCTAGACCGTAGTTCTGAATTAATGATTGATGAATACAAAGTTCAGAACTGATTAAACCCCCATTTATTACCAGCGCCGTCATCAGGGCGACGGATCGAAGCGCCGCCGGATGGACCGCTCGAGTCATCGGCCGGGCCGTCCGGCGGAGGGCCGCCGCCCGTCCGACAGGACGAGACGATGGCACAGGATCACGGGGACCGAGCCGACACGGCGACGATCAGGGCCGGCCCGGAGCCGGGCGCGCCGCAGCGCGGCCGGGCTGCCATCGATGCCGACTCCCGTGCCCGGATCGGGCGGGAGCTCCAGCGGCACTACGCGCAGATCCTCGCGCTGCCGATCCCCGACCATCTGCGCGCCCTCGTGGACGACCTCACCCGGCAGGGCGAGGCGTCCGAGCGCGCTGCACGGGAGCTTCCGCGATGATGCAGTCCCTCGCTTCCTGTTCCCCGCCGGTGGGGACGCCGCCGGGTGCCGACGCGGAAATGCGCGATCTTCTCCTGGCCGCCATCCCGGCGCTGCGGGCCTTCGCCTTCTCGCTGACCTACGACCTCGACCGGTCCGACGACCTCGTCCAGGACACGCTGGTCCGCGCCTGGACCAAGGCGGAGAGCTTTCGCCGGGGCACCAACCTCACGGCGTGGCTGTTCACCATCCTGCGCAACCTGTTCTACTCGGAGCAGCGCAAGCGCAAACGCGAGGTGGAGGATGCCGACGGCATCCACGCCGGCCGCCTCGCCTCCCTGCCCGAGCAGGAGGTACGGATGGAGATGGCGCAGTTCCAGGATGCCCTGAACCTGCTGCCCCACTCCCAGCGCGAGGCGCTGATCCTCGTGGGCGCGCAGAGTTTCACCTACGAGGAGGCGGCGGAGATCTGCGGCGTGGCGGTGGGCACCATCAAGAGCCGGGTGAGCCGCGCCCGGGTCCGCCTGATCGAGACCCTCGGCATGCACGGTACCGACGACATCGGTGCCGACGGCGCGACGCGGGCGGCGCTGGAGGACCGCTGAGGGGGCCGTCCGGTCCCCCTCAGGACGGTGGGGGCGTCCCGAGGTCGAGCTTGACCTTCAGGACGCCCGGATCGTCGGGATCGCGCATCTGCGTGAAGCCGAGGCGGCGGCACACAGCGAGCATCGCGCGGTTCTCGGCCAGGACCGAGCCCTCCACGCGGCGGATCCCTTCCGAGCGCGCCCAGTCGATCATCAGGCGCATCAGGGCGAAGGCGAGGCCCGTGCCGCGGGCATCCCGGCCGACGCCGATGGCGTATTCACCGCTGTCGTGGTTGGCGTCGGCATGGAGGCGCACGGCCCCGAGCATCCGCTCCTTCCCGTCTGGGTCGACCTCGACGGCCACGAAGGCGATGGCGCGGGCGTAGTCGAGCTGGGTCAGCCGGGCGAGGAAGACATGGCTGAAGGCCCGGACCGGGCCGAAGAAGCGCAGGCGCAGGCTCTCCGGATCGAGCCCTTCGAAGAAGGTCCGGAACAGATCCTCGTCCTCCGGGCGGACGGGGCGGACCAGGACGGTCCGGTCCTTCACGTTGAGGCTGCGCACCCATTCGGCGGGGTAGGGGCGGATCGCGAAGCCCGGATGGCCGCCCCCGCGCCGGTCCCGCTCGCCGTAGCGGCCCTGGGGGGCACGGCCGATCCGCACCCGCGCGTCCAGGGCCAGCACGCCGGTCTCGTCGGCGAGGAGGGGGTTGATGTCGAGTTCGCGGACCTGCGGCAGGTCGGCGGCGAGCTGGGCGATCTTCACCAGGGTCAGGGCGAGGGCGGAGAGGTCGGCGGCGGGCACGTCCCGGTAGGCGTCCAGGCGCCGGGCCACCCGGGTCCGGCCGATGAGATCGCGGGCAAGCGTCAGGTCGAGGGGCGGAAGGGCCAGCGCCCGGTCGTCGATCACCTCGACGGCGGTGCCGCCCCGGCCGAACACCACCACGGGGCCGAAGACCGGATCCTCCGCGAGGCCGGCGATCAGTTCCCGGCGGCGGCCCCGCCGCACCATCGGCTGCACCCCGAATCCGGTGACGCGGGCGTCCGGCCGCTCCCGCCGGGCCCGGGTCAGGATGCTGCGCGCCGCCTCGCGGACGTCCGCCTCGCTGACGAGGTCGAGATGAACGCCCCCGATATCGGATTTGTGGACGATGTCGGGGGAGACGACCTTCAGCGCCACCGCCTCGCCCGCCGCGATCAGCGGCCAGGCCGCGGCGGCGGCGGAATCGATGTCGGGGGCGAGGGTGAGGGGCACCGCCGGGATGCCGTAGGCGCCGAGCAGGGCGCCCACGGCGATCGGGTCGAGCCAGGAGGCCCCCTGGCGCAGGGCGTCGGCGACGATCTGCCGGGCGGCCTCCGTGTCCGGGGAGAAGTCCCGGGGCAGGGAGTCGGGGGTGCGCATCAGGTCGTCCTGCGCCTCCCGGTAGCGCACGAGGTGGAGGAACCCCTCGATCGCCTCGGAATCCGTCGCGAAGAGCGGGATCCCCGCCCCGGCATAGGTGTCCCGCACCGCGTCGGCCTCTCCCAGCGAGACCGCGAAGACCGGTTTCTTCCGGGTCTGGCCTTGGCGGGCCCTTCCCACCACCCCGGCCACCGCGGCGGCCACCACCTGGGCGTCGGAGCGGATCGTCGGGACATGGATCGCGAGCACCGCGTCGTTGGCTTCGTCGGCGAGGAGGGGCTCCAGCGCCTCGGCGAAGGCCGGTCCGCCCGCATCCAGGCCAAGGCTCACCGGGTTGCCGGCCGGGCGCGGGCCCTGCGCCGCGATCTCCGCCAGGGTGCCCGCATGGTCGGCCAGCAGGTCGGTCACCAGGAGCCCGGTCCCCAGGCCGTTGGCGAGGATGGCGAGGCGCTTGCCCGGGAAGGGCCGCTGGCGTCCCAGGGTTTCGACGGCGGCGAACATCTCCTCGAGATCCTGCACCGCGAGGAGGCCCGCCCGGCGGAAGGCGGCGGCGTAGACGGCATCCGGCCGGGCGAGGGCGCCCGTATGCGTCACGGTCGGGCCGGTCCGGTCGGCGCCCCGGTCGACGTCCTGGGTACGGTGCCGACCCGCCCGGAGCACCACCACCGGCTTGGCGCGGGCGGCGGCCCGGGCGGCGGACATGAAGCGGCGGGCATCCTCCACCCGGTCGAGGCAGAGGAGGATCGCCCGGGTGCGGAGGTCGGCGGCGAAGTGGTCGAGGCAATCGGAGGCGTCGATGTCGAGGGCGCGGCCCAGGGCCATCACCGCCGAGAAGCCGACGCCCCGCCGGCTCGCCCATTCCACGATGGCCGCGGCGACGCTGCCGGATTGCGAGACGAGGGCGAGATCCCCCGCCGCGGGGGCGTGGGCGAACAGGCTGGCATCGAGGCGCCGTGACGGGACGCTGAGTCCGGCGCTGCTGGGACCGAGCAGGCGCAGGCCGTGCCGGCGGGCGAGGATTCGCGCCTGCGGCCCCGGATCCCCGGGGCCCGAGCCGAGGCCGGCGCTCAGGACCAGGGCGGCGCCGGCCCCGATCCGGCCCGCCTCGTCGACGAGGTCGGGCACGTGAGGGGGCGGCACCGCGATCACGACGAGGTCCGGCGGCGTCGCGAGGTCGGACAGCGCCCTGGCGCAGGGCAGCCCCTCGATCTCGGCCTCGGTGGGGTGGACGGGCAGGATCGCCCCCGGGAAGGCGGACCGGCGCAGGTTCGCGAGCACGCTGCGGCCCACGCTGCCTTCCCGCGACCCGGCGCCCACGAAGGCCACGGTGCGCGGGGCGAGAAGCCTGTCGAAGCGGTAGGTGCTCATGCCGTCCCCGCATCGGGCGCATCGCCGCAACGTGCGTCCGCCGCCGCCGTTCCGGCGAATCCGGCCGCCCCGGGCGATCCACAGCTTTTCCCCGCTGCTTCAGGATCGGGCAAGGGGGGCTTGCGAGGCTGGCAGCGCCACACCCACGCTCCGAGTTGCCGATGCCGCCGTCCGCGCGCCATGCCCTGCCCGCCGCGGCCTCCCCCGACGAGGGGCGGACCCGCCCTCCGAGCCTCGTCGCCCGCCTGTTCTGGACGGGGGTGACGGGCAGTTCCGTCGCCTTCTGGTACGGCCCCGGGGCCTTCGCCGCGACGGGTCTGGCGCTCGCGGCCGTGCTCGCCCGCCATCTCGACCGGCCCCGCCGCCTTCGCCGCCGGGTCCGCCGCATCGCCCGGCGCCATGCCGAGACCCTGGCCCTTCGGCGGCGGCAGGAGCGGTTCGAGGACGCCTATGGCAACCTGATCGAGGATGGGTGGCTGCGCGAATGCGGGTACTTCCTCGACCGGACCGTGCTGCCGCAACTCGGCCACCGCCATGCCGATCTCATCGCCCGGGAGCGGCCACGCCTCCTCGCCGTCATCGAGGCGGCGGCGGCCGAGATCGACCTGCCCGACGAGGACGAGGCGCCCGAGGACGGGATCGACTACGAGCGGTTCTGCGCCGACCGCCTCGCCTGGGCGGGCTGGCGCACGCACCGGACGCCCGCGAGCGGCGACCAGGGGGCGGATATCGTCGCCGACCGCGAGGGCCTCCGCCTCGTGGTGCAATGCAAGCGCCTCGGGCGGCCGGTGGGCAACGCGGCGGTTCAGGAGGCGGCCGCGGCCCTGCGCTACTGGGAGGGGGACCGGGCGGCGGTGGTCTCGAACGCCGGCTTCACGCCGTCCGCCCGCAGGCTCGCCGCCGCCACGGGCGTGCTGCTCCTGCACCACGATGCGCTGGAGGAGCTGGAGGTGGAGGACGAATCGGATCGAGCCTGATGCGGTCCCATCAACGACCTCCCCGCGTCTTTGCTCCCCGCCTTTGCGACGGCGGCGGCCGCTTAGGCCAGCGGCCCGGGGATGGCGGTCTCGGCCTTCACCAGCAGCCGGGCCTCGTGGCGCCGGACGAAGGCCCAGAGGGCGATGCCGCCGAACACCACCAGGGCGAGGAGGGTGAGGCCGACGGGGCCGGCGATCTTCTCGATGGACCGTCCGCAATAATACGAGCCGAGGCCCATGCTCCCCGCCCAGGCGATGCCGCCGAGGGCGTTGAAGACGAAGAAGCGGCGGGCGTCGAGGCGGTTCACCCCCGCGAGCAACGCCGCGTAGGCCCGCAGCATCGCGGTGAAGCGGCCGAAGAACACGATCTTCCCGCCGTGGCGCCGGAACAGGTACTGCCCGAGCTTGAGACGCCCGTGATCGAGGGCGATGAGATGGCCGTAGCGGAGGAGGAGGGGCATTCCCCAGCGCCGCCCCGCCCAGTAGCCCAGGTTGTCGCCCAGGATCGCCGCCGCCGCCGCCGCCGCGATGACGCCCGCGATGTCGAGGTTGCCCGTGCTGCCGGCATAGACGGCGGACGAGATCAGCACCGTCTCACCGGGGCAGGGCACCCCCGCGCTCTCGAGGGTGATGATCACGAAGATGGCGATGTAGCCGTAATTCGCGATCAGGTCGGCGATCGGCAGATCGTGCAGGAAGGACATGCGGGTCCCGGGGATCAGGCTTCAGGCGGCGATAGCCCTAGCCCCGAGAACGTGGCCTCAAAAGGGCCGGCAGGGAAGAGCTCCGTCAGAGCACCTTCAGGATCGCCTCGGCGCCCGACGCCTCGGCCTTGGAGGGCGATTCCTCGACGTTCAGGATGCGCACCACGCCGTCCTCGACCAGCATCGAGTAGCGCTTCGACCGGGTGCCGAGGCCGAATCCGGTGCCGTCCATCTCCAGGCCGATGGCCTTGGCGAAGTCGGCATTGCCGTCGGCCAGGAACTCGATTCCCTCGGCGGCGCTCGCCTTGGCCCAGGCGTCGAGGACGAACACGTCGTTGACGCTGGTGACGGCGATGGCATCCACGCCCTTGCCGAGGATCTCGTCCCGGTGCTGCACGAAGCCGGGCAGGTGGTTGCGGTGGCAGCTCGGGGTGAAGGCGCCGGGCACGCCGATCAGGATGATCCGCCGCCCCTTGAACACGTCGTCGGTGGTGCGGGCCATCGGGCCGTCCGGGCCGTTCACCCGGAAGGTCGCCTGCGGCAGGTGTTCGCCGACCTGGATCATCTCTGGTCACTCCGGTAGGGCGGGGCTCCCCCGCAGGATCGGGGCTGACGTAGCGTGGGAGGGGGAGCCTGTCGAGCACGTCGGCGGGGAAGCCGGGGGTAACGATCCCATCGCCGCAGCCACTTTGTCCGCTGGACAATGCGCGGAGGCAGGGCCAGCATGGGCCCATGCCGACATCCCTTCCTCCCCGGCAGACCGCGCTCTCCGGCTCGAACTATCTCGACGGTCAGTTCCTGGTGGCGATGCCGGGGATGGCGGACGAGCGGTTCGCCCGTTCCGTGGTCTATATCTGCGCCCATTCGGCGGACGGGGCGATGGGAATCATCGTCAACAAGGCGGCCACCGACATCAGCATGCCGGACCTGCTGGTGCAGCTCGACGTGGCGCCGGAGGCGGACGCCATCCGCCTGCGCGAGCGGGTCGGTCACATGCCGGTGCTGATGGGCGGCCCGGTGGAGGGGCGGCGGGGATTCGTCCTGCACTCGGACGACTTCCACATCGCCCAGTCGACGCTGATCATCGACGATGGAATTTGCCTGACCGCCACGGTGGAGATCCTGCGGGCGATCGCCAGCGGCGAGGGGCCCGCCAACGCGGTGCTGGCCCTGGGCTATGCCGGCTGGCAGGCGGGGCAGCTCGAGAGCGAGATCATGGCCAACGGCTGGCTGAACTGTCAGGCGGATCCGAGCCTGATCTTCAACGCCGACCTCGACTCGAAATACGAGCGGACCCTCCGGGTCAACGGCATCGACCCGGCCATGCTCTCGGCGAGCGTCGGGCGGGCCTGACGGGCTCCCCTCTCCCCGCAAGACGGGGAGAGGGGAAACCGTCTTTCCGACGTGGGTAGGGCCTGCTGCTATTCCGGCTCGGGCGCACCGCCCATGTCCGGGTTCATGCCCTCGACGGCCGGCCTCTGGCGCGGCTTGCGCGGGGCGGCCACCGCAGCCGTGGGCGCGGCGGTGTTCGCGCCCAGGCGCGTGGCGAGCGCCAGGGAACGGTTCTCGGTGAAGCGCAGGTGGCAGAAGCCGTGCGTGCCCTCCCGGGCATAGCTCCGGCAGAACTGCTCCCGGTCGGCGGAGAAGGCGGCCTGCTCGGCCACGATCGGCCGCACGTCCTCCCGGCGGGCGCGCTGGGTCATCAGCTTGTAGTTGTCCCGCACCGCCTTGTCGGCGACGCCCCTGGCCGAATCGAACTCCCCGGCCCGGGGGATCAGGGTCGCCGGCGGCGGACCCCACAGGCCCACGGGCGTCGTCGCGCAGTCGGCGGCGGAGAAGGTGCAGGTCTGGCCGGAATCGAGGGTCGTCACCATCACGCCGCCGTCGGTCACGTCGAAGCGCAGGGGACATTCGGCGGCGGGCGCCTCGTAGCGCGGCGCACCGTCGGGCTTTCCCATGGAGGTGAGGGGAATCGGCTTGCCGCCGCCGAGCTTCACGCTGCAACTCTCGCTCGGCTGGGAGACCTTGGTGCCCGGCAGGGTCACCGCGGCGGCGAGGCCGGCGCCGGCCCGCTCCAGCCGGAGGGCGCCGCTGGTGCCGTTGAGCTGCAGGTCCTGGCCGACGACGCTGTCCTCGCTCGGGACCTTCAGCACCACCGGACCCCGCGGCACGGGGGCGGGCCGCGCCGCCTCGGGGGCGGCCGGGCCCGGCTGGCCGGGCTCCTCGGGGTTGGCAGGGCCGGGCGGCGGCGCGCCCTCGGGTACGTTCAGCCGCGGGACCGGGGGGCGCTCCGGCTTGATGCCGAACAGGCGTTCGAGAAAATTCTGCGCCTGTGCCGGGCCGGCGGGCGCCCCGAGGGCGAGCCCGGCCGCCACGGCGGAAAGCAGGAGGATGCGGGTCGGACGGTGCGGGCTCGCGGGCAAGGAGGGCTCGTGGGGTGATGTCTTCCTGGGGGGCCGGTCACGATCCCTGGAGACAGGGTTAACACGCCATCGGTGGCACCGACGTGGCAGCGGAGCAACAAATCGCGGCGTGCGGGAAGGGGGCGGCCGGGCTCTGTGATGGGCACGGCCCGCCGGAAAGGGCCACCGGGCCCCTCGCGTTCCCTCCCCGCGGGGCTTCTTGCGGGCCGCAGCCGCGGTTCTTATATCGCCGACGACGCGGGATTATCCTGCGGATTTCGGCCGTTCGCGGCCCTTGATCCGGCCAGGGTCCCGTACTCACATCAGATGCGTCAGTCTCCACCGCGAGTTCTGAATTGCCATGGGCCGAGCTGCTTCGGGGCTCGGCGGTCTGCTTGAACGCGACAGAAGAGGGATCCCACCATGGGTAAAGTTATCGGTATCGACCTCGGCACCACCAATTCCTGCGTGGCCGTCATGGAAGGCACGCAGCCCAAGGTCATTGAGAATTCGGAAGGCGCCCGCACCACGCCGTCGATCGTCGCCTTCACCGACGACGGCGAGCGCCTCGTCGGCCAGCCGGCCAAGCGCCAGGCTGTCACGAACCCCGAGCGGACGTTCTTCGCCATCAAGCGCCTGATCGGGCGCACCTACGACGACCCCATGACCCAGAAGGACAAGGGTCTCGTCCCCTACAAGATCGTCCGCGGCGACAACGGCGACGCCTGGGTCGAGGCCGACGGCAAGAAGTACTCGCCGTCGCAGATCTCGGCCTTCACCCTTCAGAAGATGAAGGAGACCGCCGAGTCGCATCTCGGCCAGCCGGTCACGCAGGCGGTCATCACCGTTCCCGCGTACTTCAACGACGCCCAGCGCCAGGCGACCAAGGACGCCGGCCGGATCGCGGGCCTTGAGGTGCTGCGCATCATCAACGAGCCGACGGCGGCGGCGCTGGCCTACGGCCTCGACAAGAAGAAGGCCGGCACCATCGCGGTCTACGACCTCGGCGGCGGCACCTTCGACGTGTCGATCCTGGAGATCGGCGACGGCGTGTTCGAGGTGAAGTCCACGAACGGCGACACCTTCCTCGGCGGCGAGGACTTCGACAACCGCGTGGTCGAGTACCTGACCGCGGAGTTCAAGAAGGAGCAGGGCATCGACCTGACCAAGGACAAGCTCGCCCTCCAGCGCCTCAAGGAGGCCGCCGAGAAGGCGAAGATCGAGCTGTCCTCGGCCACGCAGACCGAGATCAACCTGCCCTACATCACCGCCGACCAGACCGGGCCGAAGCACCTCGCCCTCAAGCTGTCGCGGGCCAAGTTCGAGTCGCTGGTGGACGACCTCGTCCAGCGGACGATCGAGCCCTGCCGCAAGGCGCTCAAGGATGCCGGCGTCTCGGCCTCCGAGATCGACGAGGTGGTGCTCGTCGGCGGCATGATCCGCATGCCGAAGATCCAGGAGGTGGTGAAGTCCTTCTTCGGCAAGGAGCCCCACAAGGGCGTCAACCCGGATGAGGTCGTGGCCATCGGCGCGGCGGTCCAGGCCGGCGTGCTCCAGGGCGACGTGAAGGACGTGCTGCTCCTCGACGTCACCCCGCTGTCGCTCGGCATCGAGACGCTCGGCGGCGTGTTCACCCGCCTGATCGACCGCAACACCACGATCCCGACCAAGAAGTCCCAGACCTTCTCGACCGCCGAGGACAACCAGAACGCGGTCACGATCCGGGTCTTCCAGGGCGAGCGCGAGATGGCGGCGGACAACAAGCTGCTCGGCCAGTTCGACCTCGTCGGCATTCCCCCGGCCCCCCGCGGCATGCCGCAGATCGAGGTGACCTTCGACATCGACGCCAACGGCATCGTGAACGTTACGGCCAAGGACAAGGCAACGAACAAGGAGCACCAGATCCGCATCCAGGCCTCCGGCGGTCTGTCGGATGCCGACATCGAGCGGATGGTGAAGGACGCCGAGGCCAATGCCGAGGCCGACAAGCGCCGCCGCGAGCTGGTCGAGGTGAAGAACCAGGGCGAGAGCCTCGTGCACTCCACCGAGAAGTCGGTGAAGGAGTACGGCGACAAGGTCTCGGCCGCCGACAAGGGCACCATCGAGACGGCCATCACGGCCCTCAAGACTGCCCTGGAAGGCGAGGATGTCGAGACCATCAAGGCCCGCACCACGGACCTGATGCAGGCGTCCATGAAGCTCGGCGAGGCGATGTACGCGGCGAGCCAGTCGGCCGGGCCGGAGGGCGCGGCGGCCGGTGAGGCCGGTGCCGAGAAGAAGGACGACGTGATCGACGCCGACTTCCAGGAAGTCGACGAGAAAGACCAGAAGAAGCGGGCCTGATTGCCACGCTCGTCCGAAACGTTGCGGGGCCGGAGCGATCCGGCCCCGTCTTCGCTTGCGGTCGCGTCGTGCGCGGGTACAGCAGCGAGTGATAGGCCCAGGTGCCGTGCCTTCCGTCCGTGACCTCCTCCGGAGTGTACGACCGGGCGGTCGGCAGGGCTCCTGAAACGCTCGCCGTCGTTGCGAGCGCAGCGAAGCGACCCAGGGCAGCGGGACGATCCGAAGCCTTGGCGCGACCTCGGATGGCTTCGCTGCGCTCGCAATGACGGGAGGGCCGTGACCGTGACGGTCGGGCCCTGAGGTCGCGTTAGGGATTGTCCGGAGTCGGAACGGGATGTCGAAGCGGGACTACTACGAGGTTCTGGGGGTCGCCAAGACCGCCACGGAAGGCGAGATGAAGGTCGCCTTCCGCAAGCTCGCGATGACGTTTCACCCCGACCGGAATCCCGGCGACAAGGAAGCCGAGATCAAGTTCAAGGAGATCAACGAGGCCTATCAGTGCCTCTCCGACGGGCAGAAGCGCGCCGCCTACGACCGGTTCGGCCATGCCGCCTTCAGCCAGGGCGGCGGGGGCGGGCCGGGCTTCGGCAACGAGTTCGGCGACTTCATGTCGGACATCTTCGACAACTTCTTCGGTGACGGCCGGGGTGCCCCCGGTGGCCGCCGGGGCGGCGGTGCGCCGGGGCGGGAACGCGGAGCCGACCTGCGCTACAACCTTGAGATCACCCTCGAGGAGGCCTTCACCGGCAAGGCCGAGACCATCAAGATCCCGACCTCCATCACCTGCGAGACCTGTGCCGGCAGCGGCGCCAAGCCGGGTTCGAAGCCCCGCCCTTGCGCGACCTGCGGCGGCTACGGTCGGGTGCGGGCGGCGCAGGGGTTCTTCGCCATCGAGCGCACCTGCCCGAACTGCCACGGCCGCGGCGAGATCGTGGACGATCCCTGCCCGAACTGTCACGGCGCGGGCCGGGTCAACCGGGAGCGCACGCTCTCCATCAACGTGCCGGCGGGCGTCGATGACGGCCTGCGCATCCGGCTCGCCGGAGAGGGCGAGAGCGGCCTGCGCGGCGGGCCGTCCGGCGATCTCTACGTCTTCCTCTCGATCAAGCCCCACGAATTCTTCCAACGGGACGGGGCCGACCTGTTCTGCCGCGTGCCGATCTCCATGGTGACCGCGGCCCTCTCGGGCGAGATCACCGTGCCGGTGATCGATGGGTCGCAGACCCAGGTGCGTATCCCCTCCGGCACGCAGACCGCCAAGCAATTCCGCATTAAGGGCAAGGGCATGCCGGTCCTGCGCTCGCGGGAGGTCGGCGACCTCTACATCCAGGTCTTCGTCGAGACCCCTCAGAACCTCACCAAGCGCCAGCGGGAGCTGCTGCTGGAGTTCGATCAGTCGGCCTCGCCCGAGAATCATCCCGAGTCGGCTGGGTTCTTTTCCAAGGTTCGCGAGTTCTTCGGAGGCGCCGCCAAGGCGTGATTTGCGTCCGGGACATGCGCGCGGCGTCGTGCCGTGGCGCGCATGCCCTAGGCGACGCCTTGGCTGGACGATAGATACGTTAGCCTGCCACACACTTTTCGTCTCTCACCGGCATCGGGAATCCAGGACTTGCCGCCGCTGCGCCACTCCAGTGCAAAGGTCCCCGGCATCGAAGGCCGGCTCCGTGGGCCGAGACGCGATCCGCTGGAGGACGAGGCGAGGTTCCTGCGGTCCTGGCTGGAGCGGCCCCTCGTGACCGGGGCGGTGACGCCATCGGGGCGGATGCTCGCCCGGACGATGGCCTCCTACGTCGATCCGCAACAGGGCGGACCGGTGATCGAGCTGGGGCCGGGAACCGGGCCGGTGACGGAGGCGCTGATCCGCCGGGGTATCGCCCCCGAGCGGCTGATCCTCGTGGAGTTCAACCCCGATTTCTGCCGGCTGCTCAGCCGCCGCTTCCCCGGCGTCACGGTGATTCGCGGCGATGCCTACGACATCCGCGCCACCCTCGGGACGGTGCTGGCGGAGCCCGGTGCGGCGACGATCTCGAGCCTGCCGCTCTTCACCAAGCCCCTGGAACAGCGCCTCGACCTGCTGAATGCCGCCCATGACCTGATGCGGCCGGGCTCGCCCTTCGTGCAGTTCACCTACGCCGTGGTGCCGCCGATTCCGGCCAAGTGCGAGGCGGGCAGCTATACGGCCGCGCCCTCGAACCGGGTATGGCTCAACCTGCCCCCGGCCCGGGTGTGGGTGTACCGTCGGCCCTGAGGGTTTTCCCCTGCAGGAGGGGGAACGTTCCGACATTGGTCCGCCCCCGACCTCATCCTGAGGTGCTGCGGAGCAGCCTCGAAGGAGGGCTCCAGTAGACACTGCGATCCCTGGAACCCTCCTTCGAGGCCCGCTGGCGCGGGCACCTCAGGATGAGGTGAGGGTGGGAGATGCCGTGAAGAGGTCCGCTACCCGAACTGCTCCCTGAGAATCCGCTCGTCGAGGCTGTGCCCCGGATCGTGCAGGAGCACGAGGTTCGTGCTGCGGTCGAGGGAGGTCTCCACGGTGCAGACCCGGCGGAATTCAGTATGGTCGGCGACCGCGGCCACCGGCCGGTGGCCGGCATCCAGCACCTCAATGTGGATCCGGGCGTAATCCGGCAGCAGCGCCCCGCGCCACCGCCGGGGGCGGAAGGCGGAGATCGGCGTGAGGGCCAGCAGCTTGGCGTCGAGCGGCAGGATCGGCCCCCCCACGGAAAGGTTATAGGCCGTCGAGCCCGCGGCGGTGGCGCAGAGCACCCCGTCCGCGATCAGCTGTTCCAGGCGCACCTGCCCGTCCACGGAGATCTTCAGCTTGGCGGTCTGATGGGTCTGCCGGAGCAGGTAGACCTCGTTGATCGCCCGGGCGGTGTGGGCCCGCCCCTCGGTGTCGGTGGCCTGCATCAGGAGGGGGTGGATCACGCTGCGGTGGGCCTTGTCCAGGCGCTCGCGCAGGTCGTCCTCCCCGAACTCGTTCATCAGGAAGCCGACGGTGCCCCGGTTCATGCCGTAGATCGGCTTCGGCGCATCCATGAAGCGGTGGAGCACCTGCAGCATCAGGCCGTCGCCCCCGAGGGCCACCACCACGTCCGCTTCCTCCGGCGAGACATGGTCGTAGCGCCGCATCAGCGTGGCGGCGGCCTCGCGGGCATCCCGGGTCGGGCTCGCCACGAAGGCGATGGATTTGCTGCGCATGGCGTCAGGTCGGGCCGGGCCGGAGCGTCTGGGTCACGTGGGGCTCCCAAGCTGTCGAGCGGACCCGCCCGGTTGACGTCGGCCATGACGGCGCCTCACTCAAGGACACCGCACGATGGAGGCATAGCATGGAGCGCCCGCTCCTCGTCTACACCACCTTTCCCGACCAAGCCTCGGCCCTCAACATCGGCGAGGCCCTGGTGCGCGACCGCCTCGCCGCCTGCGTCAACGTCCTGCCGGGGATGAAGTCGGTCTATGCCTGGCAGGGCGCGGTGGAGCGGGCCGACGAGGTGGTGGCGATCCTCAAGAGCCGCGAGGGCCTGAAGGACGCCCTCTTCGCCGCCGTGAAGGGCCGCCACCCCTACGAGACGCCGATCCTCCTCGCCCTGCCGGTGCAGGACGCCGACCCGGACACCGCGGCGTGGATCATGGCGGAAACGTCCGGCGGGGCATGAGGAACCGTTCACCCCACCCTCCCACCTCATCCTGAGGTGCTGCGCCAGCAGCCTCGAAGGAGGGCTCCAGGGAGCGCGCGCTGTCTGGAGGGCTCCTTCGAGGCCCGCGCTGCAGGCACCTCAGGATGAGGGGTAGGGTGGGAGTCGGTTCTCTACCGAGGGGGTCAGGCCCCGCCCACCGGATAGCTCCGGCCCTTCCAGGTCGCCGCCCCGGCCCGTTCCCGGCGCAGGAGCACGTTCCACTGGATCGCCAGCGCCACGGCGATGGACGCCGGGTGCAGGGGAATCGTCGCCGCGGGTTCCCCGGTCGCCAAGGTGATCGCCGCGCGGGTGGCGAGCGAGACAGCCAGCGCCATGGCGCTCAGCAGCGTCGCCTCCGGCGGCAGCAGACCGGCAAGACCGGCGAGGGTCAGGGGCAACGGCAACAGGTGCCCGAGGCCGAGGAGCGCCGTCCACAGGGGCAGGGCGCGGGGCGTGGCGAGGCCCTCGTGGGCGTTCTTCGAAAAACCGGCCCAGGCGGCGGCGAATCCGTCGTACATCCGGCAGGTGGCGATGTGCGCCCCGGCCACGAGGTCTGTCCGGTAGCCGGCCCGGCGGAAGATCGGGGCGAGGCGCACCCCGTCGTGCAGGAAGGCGCGCACGGCGCCGTGGCCCCCGGTGGCGGCATAGGCGGCGGGATCGAACAGGACGAGCTGCCCGCAGGCGGTGGCGAGGGACGGGTTCGGCAGGCGCCGCATCAGCGGCACCGGCAGGTAGCCGACGAGCAGGAAGTTGATCATCGGCACGGTCAGCCGCTCGCCGAGGGTGTCCATCCGCTGGCGCGGCACCGCGCTGACCAGGGCCGCCCCGGTGTGCCGGGCGCGGGCGGAGAGGGCGGCGGCGGCCTGGGGCTGGAGGGTCACGTCGGCGTCGATGAACAGGAGCCACCGGCCGCGGGCGAGGCCGGCGAGGTGGGCGCAGGCGTGATTTTTCCCGGTCCAGCCCTCGGGTAGGTCGGGAACGGGGGCGAGGCGCAGGCGCGGATCGCCGAGGCCGGTCACGATGGCGGCGGTGGCGTCCGTCGAGTGGTCGTCGCCGACGATGACCTCCACCGGCACGCCGACGCTGGCCAGGGCTGCCCGGACGGTGCCTTCGATGTTGCCGGCCTCGTTGCGGGCGGGGATCAGGATCGAGACGAGGTCATCGCCGGGCTCGGGCGCCGGGGTTCTGAGGGCGAGGAGGTTGGCGACCGCGAGGCCGGCCGGCAGCAGGGCGGCGATCAGGCAGAGCAGGGCGAGGAAGGTCAGCATCGCCGCGCTCATTCCCCCGCGCTGCGGTGGGCGGGGTCGAACCGCCGGCCCCGGAGGCGGGCGGCGGCGGCCCGCCACAGGTCGTAGATCCCGCCGACGCCCTTCCGGCCCGCCAACACGGGCCGGAAGCGCTGCGGCTCCCGGCTCATCACATCGGCCGCGAGGCGGTCGAGGGTTTCGGTCAGGGCGCCTTCGAGGCGGGCGAGGCGTTCCGGCCGGGGCAGGGCGGCGAGGTCCGCTCCGCTAAGGGCTGGGCCGAAGGCGGCGAAGGCCTCCGCACCCCGCTCGTCCCAGAAGGCGTATTCGAGGGCGAGCGGCACGAACAGGGTGTCGGGGGCGAGTTCCGCCAGCCGGGCGACGCCGGGGCGCAGGCCCAGGGGTCGGACGCGGACATCCTGGAAGCGTCCCTGGGCGGTGATCCAGATCGTGGCGCCGGGCCGGGCGAGGATGGCCCTCGCGGCCGCCAGGAACTGCGCCGCCCCCCGGGGGGAATCGAGATCGACGCCGAAGGCACCGAGGCGCTCGAAGATCCTGTACTTGGCGAGCATCGCCGCATCGAACGGGGCCCGGTGGTCGCGACCGGGATAGAGCCGGTTGGCGAGCAGGATGATCGTCGCGGCATCCCACCACGCGGGGTGGTTGCTGTAGATCACCAGCGGGCCGGGATGGCCCGCGACAGGCGAAGCGCTCCAGAGGGGCAGGCTCAGCCCGTCGAGATGACGGCGCAGGTAGCGGGCGAACCACGCCCCCATGAAGCGCCACAGGGCGGGGGAGACGGGTGGGAGGG
>NZ_BPQX01000009.1 GCF_022179525.1 Methylobacterium persicinum | reverse complement strand
GCGTAGGGGGAACGGGCCGAATGCTTCCTGGAGGGGCGTCTGCCTGCTGGGGCGACGGAAGCGGTCCAATCCCTACGCCGGTGTGAACCGGATCAGGTTCGAAGGATTTCCGCGCCGCAGGCCCTTGAAGGGCGTGCCAGCGGTTTCTCAGCCCCTTGCCGGGGATCTCCCTGGAACAACCGTGATGTGGCCTTTGATCGGCTAAGCGTCAATCCCCCGGGCCCGGCTCCTTGCAGTCATTGCGAGGTGAAGCCGAAGCAATCCAGGGATCCGGCACGGCAGGAATCGGCCCGCTTCCCTGGATTGCTTCGCTGCGCTCGCAACGACGGGGTCAAGCGTGCGAACCGTCCTCAATCCCGCTTCCGCGGCCGCAGGAATTTCGGCTTGAAGACGGCCATCGGCTCCTCGAAACCGTGGAGCACATGGGTGCCGACGGACACCGGATCGCCCCAGAGGAAATCGACGAAGGGCTTGGACATCAAGAGTTCTTCGCCGAGCCCACGGTTGAGCTTCGCCAAGCGGCTGGCGAGGTTCACGTCGCGTCCGATGACCGTGAAGTCGAGGCGCGACCCTGAGCCGACGTTACCGTAGGCCGCCTCCCCGTGGTGCAAGGCAATGCCGGCCTGGATCGGCACCGGGAATTGGTGCAGGGCGTTGGCCTCGTCGATGGCGGCAAGGATGTGCTGGGCGGCGGTGAGGGCACCCTTGGCCGCGCCGCCGAGATCGTCACCGCTCTCCCGGAAGATCGCGAGAAGGCCGTCGCCGAGATACTTCAGCACCTCGCCCCCCTCCCCTTCGATGGGCGGGACGAGGCAGTCGAAGAAGATGTTGAGGAGGGCGACCGCTTCCTCGGGCGTCATGTCGGCGGAGATGCGCGTGTAGTCGCGCATGTCGGCGAAGAGGATCGCCGAGCGGATCCGTGTCACCTGCCCCCTCCGGATGTCGCCGGACAGAATCGCCCGATGCGGCTCGTCCCCGACATAGACCCGCAGGACGTGGTCGAGCTGCTTGTTCAGCACCCGCATCTCCATCACCGCGGCGAGGGCCGGCATGATGAAGCGAAGGATGGCGATGTGCTGCCGCTCGAACCCCGTGGGGCACTTGGTGGCGAAGGTGATGCCGTTCTGCGTGCCGTTGGTGAAGAAAAGCGGCGCGACGACGTAGTGGGTGAAACCCTCTGCCTTCAGATCGGGGACGATGGCGTAGGCGTCGTCGGGTGTCTCGGACAGATCGAGAATCAGCCAGTCGCCGGTCTGGTGGACCGTGGCGAAGGGGCTGCGAAGATAGGCATCCTGCGACCGGCTGCCGTGGGGGAAAAGGCGGACGGTGACGCCGCTGTTGCGCGTCCAGACGCGCCCGACTCCGGCATATTCCGAGTGCAACGTGTCGATCGCCGTCGAGGCCCGGTCGATCGGGACCCCGATCTCGATCAGCCGTTCAGCCAAGCCCTCGAGCATCCGCTCGGCCTTGTCGATCCGGGCGCCCTCGCCCAGCAGCCAGTCGCGAATCCCGACGGAGTGTTCGAGCGCGCCGAACGGTACGTCGCCGGTTTCGGAGCCGTCCGCGTCGGCCGTCGGTATTCCGGGCAGTGGCGGGCGACGTTCGAGCATGGCGCCAAAGTGGGATTCCGTCACGGCAAAGCAAGCCGCCGACCTCAGGGCCGGCGGCCGGCGCCGAGAACTCAGTTGTCGAGGAAGCTCCTCAGCTTCCGGCTGCGGCTCGGGTGCTTGAGCTTGCGCAACGCCTTCGCCTCAATCTGGCGGATGCGCTCGCGGGTGACCGAGAACTGCTGTCCGACCTCTTCAAGCGTGTGATCGGTGTTCATGCCGATGCCGAAACGCATGCGCAACACGCGCTCCTCGCGGGGCGTGAGCGAGGCCAGCACCCGCGTGGTGGTCTCGCGGAGATTCGATTGAATCGCCGCGTCGATCGGCAGGACGACGTTCTTGTCCTCGATGAAGTCACCGAGGTGGCTGTCCTCCTCATCGCCGATGGGCGTCTCCAGGGAGATCGGCTCCTTGGCGATCTTCAGGACCTTCCGGACCTTCTCCAGCGGCATGGCCAGCTTCTCGGCCAACTCCTCCGGGGTCGGCTCGCGGCCGATCTCATGCAGCATCTGGCGCGACGTGCGGACGATCTTGTTGATCGTCTCGATCATGTGCACCGGGATGCGGATGGTCCGCGCCTGGTCGGCGATCGAACGGGTGATCGCCTGCCGGATCCACCATGTGGCGTAGGTCGAAAACTTGTAGCCGCGGCGGTACTCGAACTTGTCCACCGCCTTCATCAGGCCGATGTTGCCCTCCTGGATCAGGTCCAGGAACTGCAGTCCGCGGTTTGTGTACTTCTTGGCGATGGAGATCACGAGGCGCAGGTTGGCCTCGATCATCTCTTTCTTGGCCTGCCGGGCCTCGCGCTCGCCCTTCTGGACCATGTTCACGATCCGGCGGAACTCGCCGATCTCCAGGCCGGTCTCGGACGCGAGATCGAGGATCTGCGAACGCAGTTCCGTGACCTGCTTCGCGCCCCTCTCGACGAGGTTCTTCCAGCCCTTGCCCCCGAGGGTCCCGACGCGGTCCATCCAGGCAGGGTCGAGTTCGTAGCCCTGGTAATGGCGCAGAAACTCGTCGCGGGCCACGCCGTGGCTCTCCGCGTAGCGCATCAGTCGGCCCTCATGGCCGATGAGCTGCTTGTTAATCGCGTAGAGCTGGCCGACCAGCGCCTCGATGCGGTTGTTGTTCAACGACAGCGACTTCACGTCCGTGACGACGATGTCCTTGAGGTCGCCCTGCTTCTTGGTCTGCGCGGACGACTTGTCGCCCGCCGCCGCACCGTCCGTCTGAAGCTTGCGCAGCTTGTGGTAATTCTGGGCGATCGAATCGAAGATCTCCAGCACCCGCGGCTTGATCTCCGCTTCCATCGCGGCCAGCGACACGTTGTTCTCGAGATCGTCCTCCTCGTCGCCACCCTCGGGCGGCGTCGGAGCCTCAGCGTCCTCGTCCCCCTCGCCTTCAGCGATCTGCGGCGCGTTGCGGCCGTCGGGGCCGGCATAGGTCGCCTCGAGGTCGATGATGTCCCGCAGGAGGACCTTGCCCTCGACGAGTTCGTCCCGCCAGATGATGATCGCCTGGAAGGTGAGCGGGCTCTCGCACAGGCCGGCGATCATCGCCTCGCGCCCGGCCTCGATCCGCTTGGCGATGGCGATCTCGCCTTCGCGGGACAGGAGCTCCACGGAGCCCATCTCACGCAGGTACATCCGCACCGGATCGTCGGTCCGGTCGGTGGGCTCCCGGGTGGTCGTGGCGACGGCAACCGCACGGGTCGAGGCGATCTCCGCCACCTCGCCACCTTCCGCCTCGTCCTCCTCAGCCTCGCCTGCGGCAGCCTTCTCGCCGGTGGCGGCCTCATCGGTCTCCTCCGCCTCGACGACGTTGATTCCCATCTCGGACAGCTGGGACAGCACGTCCTCAAGCTGATCGGGATCCGACTGGCCTTCGGGGAGAACCTCGTTGACCTCTTCATAGGTCACGTAGCCGCGCTTCTTCGCGAGCTTAATCATCCGCTTGACCGCGGCATCCGACAGGTCGAGGAGGGGCCCGTCGGTCTGCTGCTCGGGTGCAGCGTCCGCCTCGTCCCGTTCCGTTGCCTTCGTCGCCATGATGAGCCTATTGTTGTCCCGTTGCGGCGGATTGCGGAGGCATCCGGAGCCTGTCCACGCCTTCGACGCCGCGATGCAAAGATAGTGTGGATCGCGTCGGCCAGCCGAGCGACCCTGTTTCCCTATGCAAGCCTGGGGCTTGACCTTGTGTTAACTTAAGGCTGTCGGCAACGTAGAGCCACAGCCGATCGCCGCGTATAGCGCCTGCCCTGCACGAGAGTCACGGCGCAGTTCGCGTGTCCGTCGCAGGAAGGTCGGCCTCCGCCTCTGCCGACAGTACGGTTGCCAGCCTCTCCTTCACGTCGCAGACCCAGGCCCAGCCGGCGTCAGTGGGATCTGCCTCAAACGCCTGCCGTGCTTCATGAAGTTCGCTATGTAGCGCGCCAGCCTGCCGGTGCAAGATCATCGCTTGGCGCAGCGCATCTGCGCATGACGCAGGATCGACCTCCGGATCGAGCTGCGCCCGCTCCCGGGAACGGGCGAGATGGAGCACGCGCTCTGCGGCATCGACGAGGCCGGCGCGAGTGAGGCGTTCATGCAACATGTTCGCGTCGGGTACGATGTTGTCCGCGGCGCAGGTGAGAAGGACCGAAACCACCGCCCGGCAATCCGAATCGGTGAAGTCCAGCTCCGCGAGATCGTCGCCGAACAAAGCAACCATGCCGGGATGGGCCAGCAGCGTTCCTGCGATCATCGCCTCGCGGACCGGCGCGGCGCCGCTGAACCCCGCCGAAGCGGTCATCGAGGCGCTGGGCGTGGCCGTCAGCCTCGGCGAGACTGTTTCCGGTGGGTGGCGCCGTGACCGGTCGCGGTTAGGCACGCCGCCGCCACCGCTGCGGACCGGCTGCGGCGACAGGCTTCGCAACCGCCCCTCAATGTCATCACGGTAATACCGCCGCACCGTCTCGTCGCGGATGGCGGTGATCGTCGTACGCAGGGTGCGGGCGAGGCCTGCCCGTCGTTCGGGGGTGTCGATCGGCCCCGCTTCGACCGCCCGGCGCCATAGCAGTTCCGAGAGGGGAATGGCCGCTTCCAGCACCCGGTCGATGGCGCCCGCGCCTCCGGAGCGGAGGAGATCGTCCGGGTCCTGGCCAGCGGGCAAGAGTGCGACGCGGAGGCTGCGCCCCGGTTCGAGGAGGGGAAGGGCGACGTCGATGGCGCGGTGGGCGGCCCGCAGGCCCGCCCCGTCGCCGTCGAAACAGAGCACTGGCTCGTCTGCGTGGCGCCACAGGAGAGCAAGCTGGTCTTCGGTCAGAGCCGTGCCCAGGGGAGCCACCGTCTCGCCGTGACCCGCGAGCGACATCGCGATCACGTCGACATAGCCTTCGACGGCGATGATCGTGCCCCGCTCATGCGCGGCCTTGCGCGCATTGTGCAGGTTGTAGAGCATCCGCCCCTTATGGAAGAGCGGCGTCTCGGGGGAGTTCAGGTACTTGGCGCGGACCTCCTTCGCCAGGGCCCGGCCGCCGAAGGCCACGACCTTGCCGCGATGGTCGGTGATCGGAAACATCACCCGGTCGCGGAAGTAATCGTAGGGAACGGCCACATCCTCGCCCGCCGCCAGCAGGCCCAGCTCGACCATCGTGTTGCGCTCGACGCCCTTGCCGGCGAGGTGGTCGCGCAGGGCATACCGTTCGTTGGGCGCGTAGCCGAGGCGGAAGCGCGCCCGGACATCCTCGCCAAGGCCGCGCCGGTCAAGATAGGCCCTCGCCTCGGCCCCGCGCGACGAGCGAAGACGATCCTCGAACCACGCGGCCGCCATCTCCATCACCTCGATGGCCGTGGCGCGCTTCTTCTCGGTCTCCCGGGTATCTGCAGTCGGCGCCGGCAGGTTCACGCCGGCCTCCCCAGCCAGTCGCTCGACCGCCTCCGGAAAGCTCAGGCCCTCCGTCTCCATCAGGAAGGTGAAGACGTCGCCATGCTTGCCTGATGAGAAGCAGTGGTAGAACTGCTTCTGGTCGTTCACGTAGAAGGACGGTGTCTTCTCGGCGTTGAAGGGCGAAAGCCCGCGCCATTCCCGCCCGGCCTTCTTCAGCTGGACACGTCGTCCGACCACGGCAGAGGCCGGCAGCCTGGCGCGGATCTCTTCCAGGATGTGGGGAGGATAGCGCACGGCTCTCGCGGGGCGTGTTGCGGACCTGTGAGTATAGCGCGCGCCGAGCGCCCGAGTCTTGGACGATGCGTCGCCCCGTCCGGGGGATTGCGGGAAGAACTGGCGGATCCGACGCCAGTTCAGCCCCCGCCGTCATCGCGGGCGGAGCCGTTTGCCTCAGGCCGCGCCACGCCCAAAAGGCGCATGCGTGTCTGCGTCCGCAATGAATGGGGAGCGGATTACGCCTTCGCCGCCAGCGCCGTCTTTACCAGCCCGCTGGCCTTGGCGAAGTCCATGCGGCCGGCGAAGGTGCCCTTCAGGGCAGCGATGACCCGGCCCATGTCCTTCGGCCCCGTGGCCCCGGTCTCGAGAATCGCCGCCTCGACGGCGGCCTTGGTCTCGGTCTCGTCCATCTGCTTGGGCAGGAACGATTCGATGATCGCAATCTCGCCGCGCTCGTTCTCGGCGAGTTCGGGACGCCCGCCCTGCTCATAGACGGCAGCCGATTCATTGCGCTGCTTGATCATCTTCTGCAGCAGCGACAGGATATCCTCGTCCGAGGCCGGACCCTTACCCACCCCCCGGGCCTCGATGTCCTTATCCTTCAGGGCGGCCTGGATCATCCGCACGGTGGCCAGCCGCCCCTTGTCGCCGGCTTTCATGGCCTCTTTCATCTCGGCGGTGAAACGCTCGCGCAGTTGCATGACGAAGTCCCTGTGAGCTTGTGAAGAACGGGCGGCAGCCCCGCGAAGACGTGCGTTGAACCGCGGCTGCGTTGCGGCCACATTGACCGCATCACGCGCCGCTGTCTTTAAGGGCGCGCCGGAGGGCTCCGCGCGCGCCGCCAGGCGCCGGATGCCGACGAATAAGCGAGAAGATCCCGATGCTGCAAGACGACGGCGCCCCCGAGCACACCACGCCTGAGCCCGCGCCCTGGGCCGAGCCCGTCGCGACCGCGCTGCTGGTGCTCGCCGACGGGACCGTGCTCGAAGGCTTCGGCATCGGTCAAACCGGCGTCGCCGATGGCGAGGTCTGCTTCAACACCGCCATGACGGGCTATCAGGAGATCCTGACCGACCCGTCCTATGCCGGCCAGATCGTCACCTTCACCTTCCCGCATATCGGCAATGTGGGCACCAATGACGAGGATCTCGAAAGCCTCGATGCCGCCCCCGCCTCCGGTGTGCGCGGTGCGGTCATCGCGTCGGCGGTGACGAAGCCGTCGAACTGGCGTTCGTCCTCCCATCTCGATGCGTGGCTGCGGGCGCGCGGCATCGTCGGCATCACGGGCGTCGACACCCGCGCCCTGACGGCCCGGATCCGCGACCATGGCATGCCGAACGCGGTGATCGCCAACGATCCCGAAGGTCGCTTCGATCGCGACGCGCTCAAGGCCCGGGCCGCCGCGCTGGCGCCCATGGAAGGCCTCGACCTCGTCCCGCCGGTCACCAGCCGCGAACGGTCGGAATGGTCCGAGACGGTATGGGCGTTGGAGGGCGGCTACGGCCGCCGGGCTTCGGGCGCCGGCCTCAAGGTCGTGGCCATCGACTACGGTGTGAAGCGCAACATCCTCCGCCTCCTGACCGACGCGGGCTGCGACGTGACCGTTGTCCCGGCCACCACCAGCGCGGAGGACATCCTTGCCCTGAACCCGGATGGCGTCTTCCTCTCGAACGGCCCCGGCGATCCGGCCGCCACCGGTGCCTACGCGGTCCCGGTGATCCGCAAGCTGCTCGACGCCAAGGTGCCGACCTTCGGCATCTGCCTCGGGCACCAGCTCATGGGCCTCGCCCTCGGCGGCCGCACCGTGAAGATGGGCCAGGGCCATCACGGGGCGAACCACCCGGTGAAGGACAAGACGACCGGCAAGGTGGAAATCGTCTCGATGAATCACGGGTTTGCCGTCGATCCCGCGAGCCTGCCGGCAACCGCCGTCGAGACCCATGTATCCCTGTTCGACGGCTCGAATTGCGGCCTGTCGCTCACGGATCGTCCGGCCTTCTCGGTACAGCACCATCCGGAGGCTTCCCCGGGCCCGCGGGACAGCCATTATCTGTTCGAGCGCTTCGTGACACTGATGCGCTCCGGCAAGCCGGAAGCCGCGCAGTAGAGCCGACGCGACGGTCCCTCCCCCCGCATGGAGGGACCGTCGCGCGATCGACTCGCGCCCTGATACCCACGCAGTCCCGTCCCGGGAGTGCCCCACCGGGGTCACGAAAAACCCGAATTCGGAAGGCTTATCCCCAGACATCGGAACGAGACGGCGGCGCAGTGGCGTCCGCCCCGGCCGCGAAGGGATATTCCGGATGATCGCCAACCAGGCGCGCGACGACTTCTCACGCCTGCACAAGGCCTTCGCCTTCCATCTGGGGATGGCGACCGCCCTCGCGTGGCTCACCGCCCTGTATGCGGCCGCCTACGCCCCGTGGGTGCGCAACATCCGCAGCCTGATCGACCCTGCCGGCGGCCTCGACCGTGTCGAGAGCACCGTGTCCTATCTGTTCGCCATGCCGGCGGTTCTGGCCCTCGCTTGGATCTCGATCGTCGTCGGACGGGAAAGTCTTCGCCGGGCTCAGACTCTCCCCAACGTTGCCCTGGAATTCGCCGCCGCCGCCATCGTGGCCTTCGGCGTCTTCACCCTGGCCATCGACCGCGCAGTGACGGTCCTTTCGGCCGCATCCTGACGGGACAGGCCGGCATCGTCCTTGCGATGACCGGCGCCGCGCCCTTGTCTAGGGTGCGAACCCGCGTGTAAACGCAGGGCTCAACGACAATCCCGCCGCTCGTCCGGTCGTCGGGCCCTGCCCGTCGACGGGGCGCGTGTGCCTGTATCAAGGCGTCCGATGCCCAAACGCACCGATATCTCCTCGATCCTGATCGTCGGGGCGGGGCCGATCATCATCGGACAGGCGTGTGAGTTCGACTATTCCGGAACGCAGGCGTGCAAGGCCCTCCGCGAGGAAGGCTACCGCATCGTCCTTGTGAACTCGAACCCCGCGACGATCATGACCGATCCGGACATGGCCGACGCGACCTATGTCGAGCCTATCACTCCGGAAATCGTTGCGAAGATCATCGAGAAGGAGCGGCCGGACGCGATCCTGCCGACGATGGGCGGCCAGACTGCGCTGAACTGCGCTTTGTCGCTGCAGAAGATGGGCGTCCTCGCCAAGTACGGCGTGCAGATGATCGGCGCGACCGCCGAGGCGATCGACAAGGCGGAGGACCGCTCCCTCTTCCGCGACGCCATGACGAAGATCGGGCTCGACACCCCGAAATCGGCGCTCGCCAACGCCTCGGCCGTCAAAAAGGCCGACCGGGAGAAGCACCAAGCGGAGATCGCCCGGATCGAGGCCGCCAACCCCGAGCCCACCGCGCGGGCCGAAGCGCTCGCCGCGTTCGAGAAGAAGTGGCAGGCGGGCGAGGCCGAGCGGCGTAAGCGCTACGGCGAGCACGCCCTCGGGCAGGCCCTCATCGCCCTGGCCGAGGTCGGCCTCCCGGCGATCATCCGTCCGTCCTTCACCATGGGCGGTACCGGCGGCGGCATCGCCTACAACCGCGAGGAGTTCCTCGACATCGTGGAGCGAGGCATCGACGCCTCGCCCACCAATGAGGTGCTGATCGAGGAAAGCGTGCTCGGCTGGAAAGAGTACGAAATGGAGGTCGTTCGCGACAAGAACGACAACTGCATCATCGTCTGCTCCATCGAAAACATCGACCCGATGGGCGTCCATACGGGTGATTCGATCACCGTGGCACCGGCCCTGACGCTCACCGACAAGGAGTATCAGGTGATGCGTGACGCCTCCCTCGCGGTGCTCCGCGAGATCGGCGTCGAGACCGGCGGGTCGAATGTTCAGTTCGCGATCAACCCGGAGAACGGGCGGATGATCGTGATCGAGATGAATCCCCGCGTCTCGCGCTCGTCCGCGTTGGCCTCCAAGGCCACGGGCTTCCCCATCGCGAAGGTCGCGGCCAAGCTCGCCGTGGGGTACACCCTCGATGAGATCGCCAACGATATCACCGGCGGCGCAACCCCGGCCTCGTTCGAGCCGACGATCGATTACGTCGTCACCAAGATTCCGCGCTTCGCCTTCGAGAAATTCCCCGGCGCCGAGCCGACGCTGACCACCGCCATGAAGTCGGTGGGCGAGGCCATGGCCATCGGCCGGTGCTTCGCGGAATCCTTGCAGAAGGCCCTGCGCTCTTTGGAGACCGGCCTCACCGGCCTCGACGAGATAGAGATCGACGGGCTGGGCAAGGGCGATGACCGGAACGCCATCAAGGCCGCCCTCGGCACGCCCACGCCGGACCGGCTTTTGAAGGTCGCGCAGGCCCTGCGCCTGGGCGTCAGCCACGAGGAAGTCTACGCGTCCTGCAAGGTCGACCCGTGGTTCCTCGAGCAGATCCAGGCCATCGTCGATCTGGAGCGGCGGGTGAAAGCCCACGGCCTGCCGGGTACGGCGGGCGCCTTCCGGCAGCTTAAGGCGGCGGGCTTTTCCGACGCGCGCCTTTCGGTGCTCGCCGGCCTGGAGGAGGCCGAGGTGCGGGAGAAGCGTCGGGCGCTTGGCGTCCGGCCGGTCTTCAAGCGCATCGATACCTGCGCCGCCGAGTTCAAGTCGCCCACGGCCTACATGTACTCGACCTATGTCGCGCCCTTCGCCGGCACGGTGGCCGACGAGGCGGACCCGAGCGACCGCAAGAAGGTCGTCATCCTGGGCGGCGGGCCGAACCGCATCGGCCAGGGCATCGAGTTCGACTATTGCTGCTGCCACGCCTGCTATGCGCTGAGCGACGCGGGCTATGAGACCATCATGGTCAACTGCAATCCGGAGACGGTGTCGACCGACTACGACACGTCGGACCGTCTCTATTTCGAGCCCCTGACGGCCGAGGACGTGCTCGAGATCCTCGAGACGGAGAAGCAGGCTGGAACGCTGCACGGTGTTATCGTGCAATTCGGCGGCCAGACGCCCCTCAAGCTCGCCCGTGCCCTGGAGGCGGCTGGCATCCCCATCCTCGGCACCTCGCCGGATGCGATCGACCTCGCGGAAGATCGGGACCAATTCAAGCGGCTCCTCGACAAGCTCGGCATGAAGCAGCCGAAGAATGGCATCGCCTATTCCGTCGAGCAGAGCCGCCTCGTCGCGGCCGAACTTGGCCTGCCTTTCGTGGTGCGCCCCAGCTACGTCCTCGGCGGCCGGGCGATGGCCATCATCCGTGACGAGAGCCAGTTCGCCGACTACCTCCTCGGCACCCTGCCGAGCCTGATCCCCTCCGACGTCGTCGCCCGCTACCCCAACGACAAGACGGGGCAGATCAACACGGTACTGGGCAAGAACCCGCTCCTGTTCGATCGCTACCTGTCGGACGCGATCGAGGTGGACGTGGATGCGGTCTGCGATGGCGAGACGGTGTTCATCGCCGGCATCATGGAGCACATCGAGGAGGCCGGCATCCATTCGGGCGATTCGGCTTGCTCGCTGCCGCCCCGGTCCCTGACGCCCGAGACCATTGCCGAACTGGAACGGCAGACCACGGCGATGGCGCTGGCCCTCAAGGTCGGCGGCCTGATGAACGTGCAGTACGCCATCAAGGACGGCCTGATCTACGTGCTCGAAGTGAACCCCCGCGCCTCGCGCACGGTGCCCTTCGTCGCCAAGGTGATCGGGGAGCCGATCGCCAAAATCGCCGCGCGCATCATGGCGGGTGAAAAGCTCACTACGTTCGGGCTCACCAAGAAGTCGCTGCCGCACATCGCGGTAAAGGAGGCGGTATTCCCCTTCGCCCGGTTCCCGGGAGTCGACGTGCTCCTCGGTCCGGAGATGCGTTCCACGGGCGAGGTGATCGGCCTGGATACCGGTTTCGGCGTCGCCTTCGCCAAGAGCCAACTCGGGGCCGGAAACCAGGTTCCGCGTTCGGGCGCGGTGTTTGTGTCAGTCCGCGATGCCGACAAGTCGCGCATCCTGCCGGCCATGAAACTACTGGCCGAACTCGGCTTCACCATCCTCGCGACAGGGGGAACGCAGCGCTTCCTCGTGGAGAACGGTCTGAAGGCCGAGCGAATCAATAAGGTTCTCGAAGGTCGGCCGCATGTGGTCGATGCAATCAAGAACGGCGGCATCCAGCTCGTCTTCAACACGACCGAGGGCGCCGGCGCCTTGTCGGACTCACGCTCGCTCCGGCGCGCAGCCCTCTTGCATAAGGTGCCATACTACACCACTCTAGCCGGCGCGATGGCGGCGGCCGAGGGGATCAAGGCCTATCTCGAAGGCGATCTCAAGGTACGGGCATTGCAGGAATATTTTGCGGCCTGAAGTTGCAGGGCGCGAATTGACTATCAAGGCCCGGAGGGAGTGACCCGCTCCCGGCCGGGCTTCTTCATTGCGGCGCGAGACGATGAACATAGACAAGGTTCCGATGACGACCCGTGGCTATGCTGCCCTTGAAGAGGAGCTGAAGCATCGTCAACAGGTCGAGCGTCAACGCATCATCCAGGCCATCGCGGAGGCCCGCGCATTGGGTGATCTGTCGGAGAATGCCGAATACCACGCGGCCAAGGAGGCCCAGTCCCACAACGAGGGCCGGGTGATGGAACTCGAGAGCATGATCGCCCGGGCGGAGGTGATCGATGTCACCAAGCTGTCGGGCAACAAGATCAAGTTCGGGGCCACCGTGAAGCTCGTGGACGAGGACACGGAAGAAGAGAAGACCTACCAGATCGTCGGCGAGCCTGAGGCGGACGTGCGCTCCGGCCGGGTGTCGATCGGCTCGCCGATCGCCCGGGCGTTGATCGGCAAGGGAGTGGGCGACACCGTCGAGGTCACCACGCCGGGCGGGGGCAAGTCCTACGAGGTGGTCGAGATCCGTTTCGGCGGCTAGGGCCGTGGTCGGTCACGTCCGGCTGCCGTTTGGCCTCGCCCTCCTCGCCGGCCTCATGGGGACGGCGAAGGCGGACGACTTTCCTGCGACAACTGTCTTCTCCGATATCCGGGTGGATGTAAGGCCCCTGCTCGCCAAGGGTGGGGGCCTCCCGGCGGAGGCTCTCGCGGCCGACCTCACGGCGGCCTTGCGCAAGTCTTTCGCGGGGCGAATCGGTGGTCGCGGCCCCGGTCTCGTGGTCGTCATCACCGGTTTGTCGCTGCGTGATTATGTCGGCAACGGGGGCGGCCGCTTCGGCCTCGGCGGCATGCAGAACGATTACTTGGAGGGTGATGCCCTCCTGGTTGGGCGCAGAGGCGACGTGCTCGGCCGTCATCACCAACTTACGGCAACACCGTCGAGCTATGGCGGCGCGTGGTACGATCCCGCCAACGAAAGCCGGCGGGTGGCCGTCATCGCGGACATCTACGCGCAATGGCTCGCCCGCGACCTGCCCCAAGACTAGGTTCCTCAGGCTTGGGCATTCCGCACCACGCCGTGTTGCGGTCGTTGCGCTCGCGATGACGGGCGGGACGACGTCATCGCCGGAGGATCGCCTCGCTGGCCTGCGGGCATGGATCGTCACCGACGGTAAGGCCGGAGATGAAAATCAGTGTCTCGGCATCGCCCAAGCCCTTGGCCTTGATGCCGAGCTACGGCGTATCCCAGCCTCCAGTCCATTCGGGTGGCTTGCACCCTGGGGGCCGATCGATCCTCGCCAGGGGCCGCGCAGGCCGGGTGGCGCCCTGCATGGCCACCTTCCCGATCTCGTGCTGGCCTCCGGCCGTCGGGCGGTCCCCTATCTTCGTGCGTGCCGACGGCTCGGCGCCGGCTTCTCGGCGTTCCTGAAGGATCCGCGGACGGGGGCGGACAGCGCAGATTTCATCTGGGTGCCGGAGCACGATTTGCTGCGCGGTCAGCGCGTATTCACGACCACGACCTCGCCTCACCTCGTCTCTGCGGCCCGTCTGGCGGAAGCGAGAAAGAGCCCCGACCGTCGCCTGTCGGCGCTCACGGGCAAACGTGTCGCCGTCCTTCTCGGCGGCGACAGTCGGCATCTGCAATTCACTGACGCGGATATCGAACGCCTCGTGAGGGATCTGCGCCGGCTCTCCGGTGTGGGCTGCTCACTGATGGTGACGGCCTCCCGGCGGACCCCGGACAGCTTGCGCTACGCGGTGCAGGGGCTCACCCGGGATACGGGTGGATTTTTCTGGGATGGCGATGGCGGCAATCCCTATATCGCTATGCTTGCCCTGGCGGATTCGATCGTTGCGACCTCGGATTCGGTGAATATGGTGAGCGAGGCCGTTGCCACGGGCGTGCCCGTCCTGCTCTCTGAGATCGCCGGGACGCCACCGCGTCACGGCGCGATGTATGCGGCCCTGAAACGGGCTGGCGCGCTCACGGGCTTCGATGGCACGCTCGTGGATCTGCGGTATTCCCCCATAGACGCGACGCCGGTCATCGCGCGCGCGCTCGCGGACGCCTATATTGAACGCCATCGCGGCCAAGTCTGACGCCGCGCACTCCGGCTGAACCGGAAGACGAAGAGTTCGAGACCGATGGCCCATACTCACGCAAAGCTTATCATCGTCGGCTCCGGACCGGCCGGCTACACCGCTGCGATCTACGCTGCCCGCGCCATGGTCCAGCCGCTGCTGATCTCGGGCTTTCAACCCGGCGGCCAGCTGATGATCACCACGGACGTCGAGAATTATCCCGGCTTCGCCGAGGCGATTCAGGGGCCGTGGCTGATGGAGCAGATGCGCGCCCAGGCCGAGCATGTCGGCACGATGATCGTTTCCGAGTACATCACGAAGGTCGATTTGCAGACCCGGCCGTTTCGCCTGGAAGCGGATTCCGGCGAGACCTATTCCTGCGATGCGCTGATTATCGCCACCGGCGCCCAGGCCAAATGGCTCGGCCTGCCCTCCGAGGCGAAGTTCCAGGGTGGCGGCGTATCGGCGTGTGCCACCTGCGATGGATTCTTCTTCCGGGGCCGGGAGGTCGTGGTGGTGGGCGGCGGCAATACGGCCGTCGAGGAAGCCCTCTATCTCGCCAACATCGCTAAGAAGGTAACGGTCGTGCATCGCCGCGACCAGTTCCGGGCCGAGCGCATTCTTCAAGAACGGCTGTTCAAACATCCCAACGTCGAGGTGCGCTGGCATCAAGAGATCGATGAGATCTGCGGCGTTGAGAAGCCCGCCCCTGCGGTGACCCACGTGCGGCTCAAGGATACTCGCAACGGCGCGATCAGCGAGGTCGCGACCGACGGCGTATTCATCGCCATCGGCCACCAGCCGGCGACCGGTCTCTTCGAGGGCCAGTTGTCACTTCGGCACGGGGGCTATCTCTCCGTGAAGCCGGGCACGGCGGAGACGGAGATACCCGGCGTGTTCGCCGCGTTCTCTCTACCGCCAAGAGCCAGCCAGTGTGTGTATTCAAACATGGCCGCTTGCAATGACAATCGATCCGCTGTCGCGATTGAACGTGCAGCGTAGAGCAGATTGAAGGCCGGCTCCCTCAAACACTCACCTTCCAGGTCAGACATGGCTACCCATCGCACCCAGGTCCTCATCATCGGGGCTGGTCCAGCCGGCTACACGGCTGGCATCTACGCCGCCCGTGCCAACCTGAAGCCGCTCCTAGTGACGGGCCTCCAGCCCGGTGGCCAGCTTACCATCACCACCGACGTGGAGAACTATCCCGGCTTTGCCACCGCGGTGCAGGGGCCAGACCTGATGGAGCAGATGCGTCAGCAGGCCGAGCACGTCGGCACGCAGATCGTCTACGACACAATCGTTTCCGTCGATCTCTCGAAACGCCCCTTCACCGCAGTTGGCGACAGCGGTGACACGTACGTCGCCGACACCCTCGTCGCCGCGACCGGTGCACAGGCACGGTGGCTGGGCTTGCCATCAGAGCAGGAGTTCAACGGGTACGGGATCTCGGCCTGCGCAACCTGCGACGGCTTCTTCTACCGCGGCAAGGAAGTCGTGGTGGTCGGCGGCGGTAACACCGCCGTCGAGGAGGCGCTCTACCTTGCAAACCTCGCCTCGAAGGTCACGGTCGTGCATCGCCGCGACCGCTTCCGCGCCGAGCCGATCCTGCAGGATCGACTGTTCGCTCATCCGAAGGTCGAGGTGGTCTGGAACCACGTCGTCGACGAGATCCTCGGCCGACGCGAGCCGGTCAATGCCGTGACAGGCCTCCTGCTGCGCAATTTCCAGACCGGCGTGACACAGGAATTGGCTGCGGACGGCGTATTCGTCGCAATCGGGCACGACCCGGCGACCAAGCTGTTCCAGGGGCAGGTCGAGATGGAGGACAGCGGTTACATCCGGGTAGCCCCTTGGTCCACCAAGACATCGGTTCCCGGCTTCCTCGCGGCCGGCGATTGCGCGGAGAGCGTTTACCGCCAAGCCGTGGTGGCGGCCGGTATGGGCTGCATGGCGGCCCTGGAGGCTGAGAAGTTCCTTGCCGAGCACTCCGCCAACCCCGTGGTCCGCGCCGAAGAGAAGCGTGAGCACGAAATGATCGGCGCTTACGACTGAAACAGCCAAGGGGGACGCTTTGGACAGCTACGTCATCACGTACGACCTGAAGGAAGGCGATCCGTCACCGTACAGGCCGTTCATTGAGGAGGCGGAGAAGCAGGGGCTGCTCTACGTCTGGACGGGTAAGAGCAAGGTGGTCCGCCTTCCGAACACGACGCTCTGGGGGCGGTTCGAGGACGTGGATGCCGTGCGTTCGGCATTCGACAACGCCGCACGGGAGGCGAGCCGCCGCGTAGGCTTCACCATCGACGTCGAGAAGCGAATGATCATCCTGGAGGCGGACGCTTGGGTGAAGTCCAACGTCGCGAAGCCCCCCGTAGCGAGGTGGACCGGGAAAACCGGGTTCCAGACAGCGCGCTTGCACCAGATCAACGACCCCTTTTTTGCGTACTGACTCCTCGACCTGACCTCCGGAGCCACCCCTCGCATCATCACCCTGGCACCGTCGTGCTCGCCCGCAAGGCATCCACGCACTTCGTGCGCGGACCCTCCTTGCGGGCTCCGCGCGCCGTCGCCGGACGGGCGATGCGAGGGGCGGCTCCGGAGGTCAGGGGTTAGCGGGGCACCCATTCTGGGCTGACGCCCAGCAAGGACCGCTTTGCTCAGGGCTCACCAGAGGTCAGGGGCTTGTGGCGCATCAGGACGCGACGACTCGGCACCACCTTACGGCCCGGACAAGTCGAAACGGCAGCCCGTCACGCGGCGCTCAAAGGCTGGAACGCGCCTCATGACGTCAACGAGCACCCGTTCTTCGCCGACAATGACCGCGCTTTCGACCGCCCGGGTCACGGCCGTGTAGAGCCACGTCGGGTCCATGTTCGGGGCGTCCACGAGGGAGATAACGACGACGCGTGCCTGGCTGCCTTGCGCCTTATGGCAGCTCACGGCGTAGGCCAGAGCGATGTCAAGCAGCCCCCCGCCTGAGAACCGGTGGGCTTCGCCGTCGAACGCACAGACGACGGCGCCCGCCGCGGTATCAACCTCCGTGACGACCCCCAGGGTCCCGTTCCTCAGCCCACCCTCGTAGTCGTTCCGAAGGTGGACCACCGGATCCCCCGTCGCAAAGTCGCTGCCGAGCAACCCCCGGACCACTGGGCGATCCGGATCGCGGCCTCCTCCGCCGCCGTGTCCAGCGGCGCGCCTCTGCAGGCGAACGTTGAGGTCGCTCACCGTCCCATCTGGCTGCGCGGCGCGCCGATTGACCGCGGCCAGAACCAACAGGTCGTCCGGGCCGGAAGCGAAGCCACCGAGGTCATCCACGACCCTCTCGATGGCGGCGCTCACCCGACCCTGGGCGGCTGGAAGGAACGACACGCCCATCCGGCCTCGCGCGTAGGGGGCCAGTGACAGGCGCGAGAGCGAGCGGATCTCTTTCGAGACCGCGGGGATGCCGGAGCTGTCCTCCTGCCGGCGAACCACCTGCAACCGCGCGGTGACCGACTCCTGCGCGACCACGTGGTGAAAGACCAGGCCGAACCCCACCGGTGGCAACTGGAAGGCATCACCGACCAACATCAGCCTGCAACCCGCAGGCATGGCTTCCACCACCTGGTGCATCTGTCCCAGGTCGATCATCGACGCCTCATCGAGGATCAGCAGGGTTCGGTCGGTGAGCGCGGGCAACTCGCGGCCGGGGGCGGGCGGCTCGCCTTCGTCGGGCGGCTTGCCCCAGTGCGTCTCCCCATCGCGCCTCTTGCGAAGCCCCATGAGGAGTTTGTGCAGCGTCAGGGCCGGTGGCGCGTTCTCCCCGACCCTCTCGACCCCCTGACCAAGTCGTAACGCTGCCTTACCGGAAAGGGCAGCGAGTTCGACACGCCCGCCGAGCGCCTCCCATAGGTCCACAACGGCCCTGCAGGTCGTCGTCTTGCCGGTCCCGGCACCACCTGTGAGGCAGGAGATGGGCCGCTCGACAAGCCCCACAACCGCATCCCGCTGTTCCGGAAAGAGGTCCCGGCCACGCCGTTCGACCATCGCAAGGACACGCCTCAGGTCGCGAGGCGGGGGAATGCGAACCTTTGTGCGTTCGAGGCCGGCCGCCATGTCCCTGAACCGGGCGAGGATTTCCTCCTCCATGATCGCGCAGCCCGGCGCCCGCCACCTGTCGCTCCCGTCGACGATGGCCCTCGTCTTGAGACCGGCCGAGATGATCATCCGACTCAGATCCGGAGAGCACTCCAAGCCGAGCCTTTTCGCGACCTCCGCGGCGAAACCTATCTTCGCAACGGCGGTGTGCCCCCTCCTCACGGCATCCTGCATCACGACGTCGGTGGCACCTACAATGCGAGCCTCGCATGTCGGCAGGCTCGGTACGTCACCTCGCTTCAAGAGGACGCGTTGTGCCACCGGGTCGAGACGCGTCCAGGGGATCACGGACGCCAGGACGTAAGGGTTCCGGCTCAGCGTCGCGACTGCCATCGGGCCGAGCAGGCGTGATATCGTTCGCGCGGTGCGAGGATCCTCAACGCCCTGCTCCTCCAGCCAGCGCATCGCGTCGTACTCGCCCTTCACCCTCTCCCACTCGTGGGTGATGGCGACCGCGACGCGCGTGGCAAGGTTAGGCCGCTCGGGGTCGATGATGGAGGCGAGCTTCTCGATGGAGACGCCGCCATCGAAGACGTGATCCAGGTTGCCCTCGAAGGCCCGCAGGAGCCGCTTCGCCCTCTCGGGGCCGACGCCGGGAATACGCTCCAGCCAAGGCCTCAGCAGCGCCCCGGATGGCATCAACCTCCGGAACGTGTCGCCATCGCCGTGGAGCTGCTCGCCGTATTGGTCGCTCCAGCGCCACTCGCCTCGAACCTCGTAAACCTCGCCGACCACGGGAAGAAACCCCTTCCCGCTCGCGACGACCTTCACGCGCACGCCATCCTCCTGAGGCCCGGAGAATACGGTCTTGCCGCGTGCCGCCAACAGGATGGATGCGACTTGGACCACCATCTGATGGTTCAGCATTCGGCATCGTCCCCAACGCGGAGAACCATGCCCGTGCGCTGCATGAAGGCGAAGCGCTCGCGCAAGCGAGCGTTCTCCGCCTTCTGTTCGGCGAGCTCCCTTTCCAGATGGGCGAGGCGCACCTTCGATTGCGCATGTCCCTCTGCCTGCGCCTTGGCTTCGCGTCCCATTCGGTCGAGGCGGGCTTGCACCGGGTCATCGGTTGTAGATCCGGACCGCCGCGAACCGACCGGCTTCAGTCCTTGGCTTGCGGCGACCGCATTGATCTCGTCCGCCCAGGCACGCTCCGCGTAGACGTATTGCCAGGCCGATCCCGGGACCGCCACGCCACGCTCCTCGGCCCAATCCTTGAAGGCCGCCACGAGTGCGCGCACGTTCACCTTCCCGTCCCCGGTGGCCGGGAGCGTGGCGACGGTACGGCCAGACTGCTCCCACTCGGCGGCCATCTGGTCGAGAAATGTCCGGAGCTCCTCAAGGAGCGCCGGTAAGGTTGATGGTCTGGCCAACCCGTTAATCCCTTCCCCTATCCTGCCCGCTGGGCTGCTGCCGACGCATCCAATCAAGGAAGGGTGTCGTATCGGGACGCCCTGCGACCAACCGGCTCGAACCGACCTCCACATCGTCCAGGATCTCGCCCTGTCCGAGGTCCAGGATGATCCCGAGATCCTTCTCGGTGAGGCGAGTCAGCACCCGGGCCAGCACGGTGGCTGTGCGCTCGAAGGCGGCCTTCCAGCGGTCCGGCTCCGATGTCGAAGCCGGTTCGGGACCGCCTACCGCCAGCGGCTGCGCCGAAAGGCGCTCGACCATTCGCCTGAGCCTCTCGTTGTCCCTTTTCAGCGAGGCTCCCTCGATCTCGGCGGCGACCGCCTGCGCCTTGAGCTTGGCGCGAGGCGCGGTCTCGTCCACAGGCTGTGTGATGAGCGCCGGGTTGGCCGTGACGTGATCCCAGATTAGGCGCTGGTACTTCTTGTTCCGGCGGACGGTGGTCGCATGGAACCCCGTTGCAGCGGCGACGGCGCGGACTAGGCCGTTGACGTCGGCAAAGCGGGTGCCCCGCGGCAACGCCTTCAAGGCGCGCGCCACTCGTAAGGCTCCCTGGTCGGAAGCCTTTCTCTGGTGGTCCTGGAAGTTATTCTGACCCTTGCGTGCGCCCATCTAGTCGACGGTCTCCCCCGATGCCGGCAGGCGCGGCATCCTCTCCTGTCCCGCGATGGCGTTGCCGCGGATGGCATCGAGTGCCGCGCCGTAGGTCGGCGAGATTCCATAAGCCTCAAGGCTCAGGCGGAGCGTCGAGAGGAGGGAGCGCACGGGATCGTCTTCGTGAAGGTCGATCTCAGCGTCCAGGGCCCGCGTCGAGGCGAGGAGGCGCTGCTTGAGTTGCGCCGCTTGGGCACGAACCGTGGGCGTCTCGAAGCCGGCGTGTCCCGCGCTGTCGCAAATGCGATGCAGGAGGAACTCTGCGAGGTCGGCGTCGCGCGTCACGAGCTTCAAGTGGAGCCGCACGGCATCGGGCATGCCCACGTGGAGGAGGGGCGTACCATTGTCTGCGGCCTGCAGTTCCTCCAGCTTGGCGGTCAGCGTGTGCAACGAGGTGCGCCACCCCTCATATTCCATGAGGTCCACCTTCCGCCGCTGCTGGACCTGCTCGATGGTCGCTGACGGCTCCCCGCGGGCTCGCATGCGCGCTAGGACCTTCGCACCCTCCCTGACCTGCTCAAGCAGGTGACGGCACTTGGCGCCAATCGACGGAAGGTGGTCGACCGACTTCACCGCCAGCGGGCACACGCCACATCGGCGGGGCTCGACGAGCACGTCCATCAGGTTGGACGGGCACATTTCGCCGACCGGGCAGATGTGGGTCTCCCGGAAGACGACATGTCCCATCGGTGTCGAGCGGAGCAGCTCGACACCGTCTGCGTCCGGCGCCTCCGCGTTCAAGAGGGACAGGGTCTGGAAGCCGAATGCGGTCTCGGTCCGCGACCTGTCTGCTTCGAAGCTCCGGCGCAGGGCGCTGTTCACACCGTCGGCACGGATGTGGACCGGGTTCTCACGGTCAGGTTCCCACAGCGAGCTGGCAGCGGACAGGATCTTCCGGCCGATCTCCTCCTCGCTCTCGACCGTGTAGTGGTAGGTCGTAGCCTTGTTGGTCTGCCCGACGAGCCAGCCGGTCACCTCGATGGGGAGGATGCCGGACCGGGCCGTTATGAAGGTCGACCGAGCCGAGTGAGGGGTATGCCGCAACCGGACCCTCAGTGGGCAGCATGGCCTCTGCTCCTCGCCGTCGAGGTGCATGACCACCCGAGGCTTCTTGGTCATGGGGTCGATGTCCGGCTCGAACCGCCACATCCGAAGCGGCTCGGAGCCGGGCATGTGCCGTTCGTACCACTGCGCGAAGCCCATGATCAGGCGCTCCCACGCGGTCGCGTAGGTCTTGTCTCCGACCGGGTAGTCGGACTGGGGTCCTCTGAAGAGCGGCTGAACCGGCGCGAAACGGGTGTGATCGCGCCTCTCGTACTGGACCGGGCGCTCCACGAAGGCATCGGCGAGCATGTCCTGGTACGCCTCCTCGCGGCGAAGGAGCTCGTAGGCGCGCCGGACGATGAGGGTCTTCCAGGGACGGTCCTTGACCTTGTCCGTGTTGACGATCAGGGGCACCAGTTCGGCGGTCGCCGTCTGGGCGTCGACGAGGGACCTGTAGGTCTTCCGGCAGAGCCATTGGAGGCCCTGGAAGCGGATGCCGGTCTCAAGGGCCGCGATGACGAGGCGCAGCCCCGATAGCTGCGGCACGAAGGCGGACCTCGGCCTTTCCTCGCCTGGGACCATGACGACGCGTTCGTCCCACGCCACGAGCAGCGGGACGGTCTCGATGTCGTGCCACCGCCCTTCGAACTCGAAGCCGACCTTTCCGCAAGAACCCTCGAAAAGCGAGGGCTCGTAGGTGCCAACGTACTTGTGCAGGGTGCCAATTAGCTTCTGCTGGGTCTTGGGCAGCGTACCAGCGAGCGAGGCTTGGCCCAGTTCGAGGAAGAACGCCTCGCAGGCATAGGCGTAGCGGAACAGGAGCGGCAGGACGGCCGTCGGGATCGGCGTCTTGTTGGTCTTGGTCGCTCCCCTGACCACCTTGCGGTCGACGTGCGGAACGACGGGGTTGTCGAACCCTGCCACCCGCATGCGCAAGCTGGCGGCATCGCCGCGGCAGAACTCGAAGAACCGATGGCCGTCGGTGATGAAGCCGTTGAAGCCATCCTTGCCCGAGCCGTGCCGGGTCTGGTCGAAGAAGTGGAGGAGCGGAAGCGGAGCCGTCTCGTCACCGCCATCGACCCAATGCCCGAACCGCTTGAACTCGGAAGGGTCGGCCGGTACCGGCGCCTCGATGCCCGGGTGCAGTTCCTGCCACCATGGCAGGTAGCAGCAGAGATAGTCCTGGAAGACGTACCGGAACGTGTCCCAGCCGGAGCCTCCTTCAAAGCCCTGCCGCATGCGCAAGGCGAAGTAGCGCTCGAACATGTCGTTCCAGGTCGCCCAGATGGCTCCGGGGAACGCATGCATGCGCGAGGGGTAGGGCTCCTCCTTGCCCCCGCGTCCAACGCCCTTGGCCCGCAACATCCGTGCATATTCCAGGATGTCCTCGGGCGCGTTCACCCGCTCGGCCGCCACCTCGAACCTGACCTCGACGAGGGTCTTGTCGCCCGCGATGATGGCCTGCTTGAACTCGGCCTGCCGGTCGTGCTCGATCAGTTCGACCTGTGCGGCAGCGACCCTGCGGGCGGCGTTCGCCTTGATGTCGGACTTGATCAGGCGACGGCGGTCGCGCGCTTCCGGAATGAACTCGGACGGCTTCTGGTCCGTCGTCCCGCGGCGAGCGCAGTCGATCCAGTAGAGATATCCGCGCACGTCGTCGGCGGAGTAGCGGAAGCCGTTGCCCTCACCCGCCTTCTGCCACATCCACAGCGCGGAGGTGAAAGGCGAGTACGGATTGCGCCGGCGCAGTCCGAGCAGCTCGCGCTTACGGTAGTCTTCGCCGAGTTGCAGGCTGAAGGGTCCGAGCGTGTCGAGGTCGATCTCGGCGAATGTCCTCCAGCGCGAGGCAAGCGTCAGGCTGAGGCCGAACGCGGCCATGTCACGATGCGGGTTGTCGATGTGGCAGGTGGCGACTGGCGGCAGGATCGAGCGGATCTCGCCGTTCCTGAACGAGCTCCCCAGCTTGAAGTGCAAGGGGAGCACGACCAAGCCTTCGCACCAGAGCTTGAGGTAAACGAACTTGAGCCACCGGTTCACGATGGTCAGCGCCGACGGCCTGTCGCCCGTCATCCTCAGGGCGGACTTCGCCTTCGAAAGGACCGTCTCGTCGCGCCGCTCCAGCGTGAACCCTTCGAAGAAGGAGAACGCGTCCACGAAGTCCTGGCGGCTCATCTCGTCGAGCGATGCCAAGCGGTCGGCCAGCACCTTGTCGACGGTGGCATGTCGCGAGACGGTTTCGCCACGCTCCCGGCGCTCGACGTCGTAGGCCGCCGCGGCGCGGACATGGTGCTCGAAACGCTCGCGGAGTGTCTCGACCTTCGCGAATGGCACCAGGTAGGGCGACGGGTTGATCACCGGCGAACCGGCCGCATCCGCGAGGCCGGGGGACGGAGGCGGCGCTTCGCCGTCTCCGCTGGGCCGTGATGTGGCGACGGGCCGTCTGTGGGTTCGGACATCAATGGCCCTGCGTACGTTGGCGCAGGACCGCCTAGCCGCGGGATCGGTACCGTGGGCGCAGGCGGGCTTTGTCGCCGGTTGCGTCAACATCGACGGATTCCCTTCACAGGCGCTTAAGGACACGGGCAGGCACGGCCCGGCATCCGTTCGGGGACACCGGTGCGCAGGGCGCTGTCAAAGGCGCGCGAGTGCTGCGATCGCTCGCGGGAATGCTCCAGCCGCGGAGCGACGGGGCTGTGCGGCTGACTTTAGGGGTGGCGTCCGAGCGTTGGCTGGCCGGCTCGGGAGCGAGCGTCTTGAGGCTAGCAGACGGTGCCGATTACGGCCGATTTGGCATTTGGCATGCTCAACCTCCGGCAACATCGAAAGGGCGCTTATTATAATGGCGCCGCAGCCGAATTGTAGATGGTCTAGCGGAACAAGGTTAACGCAGCGAACTGCTTATCCATGGAGACGTCCGTCACTAACGTGTTCGTATCAAGCCTTAACGGAAGAGCGGCCTGATTGCTCAATGGCGTCGGCGGTGGCCCGGAGCCTAGTGGCTATGCTTGATGGCAGCAAAGCCATGGTCTGCTGCACATCCTTCGACCGGCCGGAGAACAGAACCGCGTTGGCGGCCTCGACCTGGGCTTCGAGCAAGATTCTGTCGTGCCGCGCATAGACTTCTGTGCTCGATACGCGGGCGTGACCCATCAGCATCTGGACCTCGGTCAGCCTTAGCCCAGGACCGCCGGGGACCGGGATGTGGTTCAGCATGTAGACGCCGTAGCTGTGACGAAGAGAGTGCAAGGTCCAGACATGGGAGGGCGCCTCGGCCGGACCAGGGATGCCGGCCCGCACGACGGCCGCCTTGAACGCCTTGCCGACCGCGGTGTCGCTCGCCTCGACGAGCGGGCGCCCCCGCCCTGATCCGTCCAGCTTCTTGAAGAGGAAGTCGTCGCCGCCGGCGGATCCGACGTACTCCGTCAGGAGGTAGGACCGTAGGGCATCCCAGAAGACGCTTCGGAGCGGCTCGTACATGTAGACCCGAGCGATGGTGCGGCCCTTGAAGCGGAGGCGCTCCCTCTCAGTCAGGTCGCTGTCCGCCCATTCCTTCTCACGGTCTAGTACCCAGATTTCGCCGGTAGTCGCATCGAAGTGCCGCATCCCGAGGTTGAGCGCCTCGCTGATGCGCAGACCGCCGCCGGCAAGCAGCGCCCACAGGGCTCTATCCCTGTGGGAGCGTGCTTGTGCGAGCAGGTCGCCCAGGCGCGCGAAAGGGAACTCCTTGTGCTCCAGGTCGACCTGTACGCCTCCCTTGACCGCGCTGCGGAGGCCACGCGGCCTTTCCAGCTTGTCGCGGAGCCGGGTGACTCCGCCGATCATCGTGCCCTGCTTAAGCCGTGCCCGTTCCTCCTTGGACCAGGCTTCCGTGCCGTCGATGGCTGCGAAGGTCACCTGCAGGTCAAGCCAATCCGCAACGATGGCGCGGTCCCTGAGGCTGTCGGCCGTGCGGAGTGTCAAACAGCGTTGAAC
>NZ_BPQX01000008.1 GCF_022179525.1 Methylobacterium persicinum | reverse complement strand
AGTTGCACGCCGAAACACACTAGAACGCCAGCCTCGGGGGCGTCGTATACCCCGGGAGCTCAACTGGGGTTCTCCAGGCTGAAGGTTCCGCTGGCCTCGTCGTAAGCGAACGCCTCCGCGTAGCGGCCCCAGGAGATCAGGGCGTTCAGGGTCTGATCGGCGTACTCCTCAGACATGTAATCCTCCAATTCGACCTGGAAGCGGCTGCGCGGCGCGGTGTGGGAAGTGCGGTCGTCGAGAACGCGCCGGACATGAGCCGCGAGCGGAACGTGCGCGATCAGGTGCCGCCCAAACAGCTGTTTACGCTCGTCCACTTCCCCATCGGCGAAGCGACGCCCGTCCGGTGTCAGGCGGATGTCACCACCCTCCAGCTCGGTAAAGCGCAGGAGCTGCAGCGTCTCGGCGATCGGGAAGAGGTCGTCGATCTCCAGGGCGAGCGCGCTGGCGAGTGGCGGCAGGTCAGCCTGGCCGTGATATGGCTCGCCGTTGACTGCCTCCATCAGGCCGGCGAGCAGGTTGGTCGAGACCGGTGGCAGGATCATCCCGATGCCCATGCCGGGAAACAGGTCGTCCTTGGCCTGGGCGACCGGCTCGGCTGTTGGCGCACCGAAGCTCGCGTTCGGCGCCGGACGGGCGGTCATGCGGGCGTAGATGTCGTCGACGATGGTCCGGAACGTCGGGTCGAGACGATTGCGTGGTTGGGTCAACTCGACTCGAAGGTCGGCTACCACCCGCCCGGGATTGGAGGAGAACACGAGGATGCGGTCGCTCATCAGCACCGCCTCCTCGATGTTGTGCGTCACCATCAGGATCGAGCGGGTCGGCATCCGGCCCTCGATCCAGAGATCGAGCAGGTCGGTGCGCAGGTTCTCGGCCGTGAGGACGTCGAGCGCCGAGAACGGCTCGTCCATCAGCAGGATCTCAGGCTGCACCACGAGAGCCCGGGCGAGCCCGACCCTCTGGCGCATGCCACCCGAGAGCTCCTTCGGATAGGCACTCTCGAAGCCATCGAGACCGATGAGGTCGATGGCGGCGAGCGCCCGCTTGCGTCGCTCACCAGGTAGGACTCCCTGCGCCTCCAACCCGACCTCGACGTTCTGGAGGACCGTCAGCCACGGGAACAGGGCGAAAGACTGGAACACCATCGCAACTTGGCGCGCAGGGCCGGAGACGGGTTCGTCGTTAATCCATACGCTGCCGCGGCTCGGCGGCATGAGCCCGGCGATGATGCGCAGGAGGGTCGATTTCCCCGACCCCGACCGACCGAGGAGCGACACGATCTCGCCAGCCTGAAGGTCGACCTGGACATCGTCCAGCACGAGCAGATCCGGCGCCCCACCCTTGTGGTAAAAGTGCTTCACGCCCTTCACGGAGACGAGCGTGGCGCTCCCCTGCGCGATTGGGTGTGGCAAGCTGACCTGGGCATCCATGCGGAAGACTCTCCGACGTGGGGCTATGACGACGGCGGCCTTGCCGCCTAGTTCAGGCGGAAACGACGCTCTCCGTAGGCGTACAGCGGGCGCCAGAGAAGGCGATTAAAGGCCACTACAAACAGGCTCATCACCGCCACGCCGAGCACCACGCGGGGAAAGTTGCCGGCCTCGCTCGCGTCGGCGATGTAGGCGCCAAGACCGTTCGCCCGCAGCTTGGTGTCGCCCCAACTCGCGACCTCGGCCACGATGCTGGCGTTCCAGGAGCCGCCCGAAGCCGTGAGTGCGCCGGTCACGTAGTAGGGGAAGATCCCCGGCAGAATGACCTGCCGCCACCATTGCCAGGATCGCAGGCGGTACATCGTCGCCACCTCCCGCAGGTCAGTCGGGAACGCGCTCGCCCCGGCGATGACGTTGAACAAGATGTACCACTGGGTGCCGAGTACCATCAGCGGCGAGAGCCAAATGTTCGCGTCGAGCCGGAATGCGACGATGGCCACGACCGCGAACGGGAACAGGACATTGGCCGGGAACGCAGCGAGGAACTGCGCCACCGGCTGAATGCGCTCGGCGACGGCGGGGCGCAGACCGATCCAGACGCCGACCGGCACCCAGACCAGCGAGGCCAGCGCGATCAACACCATGACGCGCAGCAGCGTCAGACCTCCAAGCTCGATTGCTTCCAGAACGTCGCCGAGGCCGAGGGTCGTACGGACATAGGTGATGACATGCCACGCCGCATAGGCCGATAGGATCAGGATCAGCCCGAACCAGGCACTGTCGATCAGCCGGGTGCTGGCATGGGGCTTCCTTCGATGGGCGGCTCCGACAGGGGCGATTGCCCTCCGGAGGGGCCACCGTACCAGGGCGATCCGACCACCAAGCCAGCGCAGCGGCGAGACGACGACCTTGGTCAGACGCGTGCCGCGTAGCAGGTCGTAGACCCAGGATTGTGGACGTCGCTGGGCGGCGACCTGCTCGAAGCGGAACTTGTCGGCCCAAGCTACGACAGGGCGGAACACGAGCTGGTCGTAGAGCAGGATGACGAGGGCGATGGCGAACACCGCCCAGGCAATCGCGGGGATGTCCCGCCGTTCGATAGCCAACGACAGCCACGCACCGATACCGGGCAGCGTGATCCGGCTGTCGCCGACCGAGATCGCCTCAGATGCGACGACGAAGAACCATCCGCCAGACATCGACATCATCGCGTTCCAGACCAGCCCCGGGACGGCGTAGGGGGCTTCGAGGCGCAGGAACTTGAGCCAGGGCGAGAAACCGTAGCCGGACGCGACCTCACTTAGGTCACGGGGCACATTGCGCAGCGACTGGTAGAACGAGAAAGCCATATTCCAGGCCTGGCTCGTGAAGATCGCGAAGATTGCCGCACATTCGGCACCTAGCTGGCTGGCCGGGAACAGGTGCAGGAAGAACAGGACTGTGAAGGTCAGGAAGCCCAACACCGGCACGGATTGCAGGATGTCGAGGGCCGGGACGATGACGAGTTCGGCCTTGCGGCTCTTGGCAGCGAGCGTTGCGACCACGAAGGTGAAGACGAGGGATGCTGCCATGGCGGCAAACATGCGCAACGTCGTGCGCAGGGCGTAGTCCGGCAGGTGCCATAGATCGAGCGTAACCGGGTCGGCATCGAGCGCGGCGAGCGGTGCGTGCATCTCGTGCACGCCGTGGGTAAGGGCGACAAGCGTCCCGATGACGATGACGAAGGCGGCGACGTCGTAGCCATTCGGGACCAGGGAGACGCCGAGCCGGCCGACGCCGAGGGGAACGCGGCGGGTGATGTCACGGATCGCGCGGGCATCGAGCATGCTGGACCTCGCATGGAGCGAATGGCTCCCGCTGCACGCCTATTTCGGGCGCCTCATGATGCACGACGCAGGCGAACGGCCCAGCGCGTCGTCTCAGGTCTTGCGTGCATGCGACGCAGCGATCCGCTCGAACACAGGCCGCCGGCTAGGACCCCTACGCAGCCAACGATGCGAGATCCGCGCCCTGGATTTCGCGATGTTGCCAAGGGCGTAGAGAGCCGTGCCGACTGTCCGACACCTCTTCATCGGGCGCCCAGCGGCATGCCAGCCGGCCCGTCGCCGGATTGACGGTCCAAACGGCCCGCAGCGTTCCGGAGCCGTGCTGCCCTGTCTGGGTGCCGGCACCGCGGGAGGCGGTGGGATGACGGCGGACGGTCGAGACGACGTTCCCGTCCTTGGCAGGCACGGACCGGACCCAAGTACGCTGTGCGAAAAGGATATTCATGGCTCACCTCTCTGAAGACCGGCCGTCCGTGCGGCCGGGTCTCGGAGGCGCGCCCTGTCAGGCGTCCGTGCGAGAGGTGGCCGGCGCGAACGGCGCGGTCAATCGACTATGACTGTCGCTTGGCATGGGACGGATCGTTCCTGAGGTATGCAGCCGTGTCGAAGGCCGGCTCGGGTGCACGGCGGTTGGATACACCCCTATCCAGCCAAGTCAACGCTTACATTCTTGAGCTTTGTGGTAGGGCCCTGTGGGCGGGTGGGCTTGTCAGGAAGCCTGTGTGCGGGCGGCAACTTTGGAACCGAAGGACGCTTCCGCTGGCACGACGCGAGCCGTCCCGCCTCCTTGACACGCCCCAAGGCCAGTTGCTGACCAGCGCCTATTCCAAAAGTGCCCTTGACGCCAATGGCCTGCTCAACAAATTGAAGAAAACTCTATCCGACCGGGCTCTCAGCGCCGAGACGGGTCATTATCCGACGGGCCATGACGCCGGCGGCGAGCCCGTTGCTCCTTAGATATTCGAAATCCAGCCGCTGCATGATGTATCAACCATGGCGACACACAATCGGGATATAAAGGTCGGCCATGACCTTTGATGACGCAAATTTTAATCGACAGAAATCGAAGCGCCAATCTATAGTTATCTAATCTATCTTGTGCGGCAATCAATTGGTACGATCTTTAACGCTTTCCCTGATCTTGGCAAACTGGATCCTCTCCGCACATGCGGGGCCACACGATACACTGCATCGGCGCCCCGATGAGTACTCGCCAACCAGTGTTGTACTCGTCGGTCCTCATGTTGCTGTGACTCGCTCTTGTGGGGGAGCCTGGCCCAAAAGGGAACCGCTGTCGCGATCGTTCTGCTCATTAATGCCGGCTCAGACTTCGGATTGCGAGGGATTGCTGCGAATGCACGGCATGTTGCGCTGGGCGGAAAATCGATGCTCTCTGAGCCAGTACAATCCTGCAATCGTCGAAGAAGCGAGGAAATGCTATGAACAGCTTGGCTCTAAAATCGCAGCACCGCTGATGGTGTTGGGCGCGAAAGAGTTCGAGCAACGTGCTTCAATGCAGGGCAAGGAAACCTTCTGCAATGAAATTGTGAGACGTTTCCCCATGGCTGTCCACTGACAATAAGTAAATTTACGTCAGGATATTTATATTCTGCGCTCAGAAATCAGCATGAATACGCGTTCCGAAGAAATTAGCCGGGCCGCGATCTTTGTTATAGCCGGGGTTGGCGATAAGCTGGTAATCGAATGAGACTGCTACCGCCTTGGTCACGTTCAAAGAGTAATACGCCTCAACGCCACGCTCGAGACCGTAGTGAAGCTGCCCATCCCCGATCACGAGCCCCTGCCCACCCGCAGCAAAAAACTCGCGATGTGCATGGGACAGGCCGTTGACGAAGGTGCCGATACCAACGGTGTCGTTCGGACGGTCCCAAGCCACACCCTTCAACGAGAGGCCGCCTGAAACGCTGCGATCAATGTCGGTAAAAGATAAGTTCTCGTTGCGCCCGTCCGACGTGCTTGCCCGCGCAAACAAGCCGAGTTCGGGCGTGAGCGCCTGTTCAAGGTTGACGTAAGCGCCGCTCTTGTTGCGGTCCTTGCGGGTCAAGGCAGTCGTGGTGTTGATGTCCGAGAACGCGACTGGATCGAACGCTGTCAGCGTGAGGACCTGCCTAAAGCTGGCAGTCCGACCTTCGTTCGAGTATAGGCCGATCCGCAGTTTGCCGGGTTGATCCAGCAACGGCAGAACGTGCCGCTCTTCAAACTCCAGCGTTGCGCCACCGCGTCGCGTAATACGCGGGTCGAGGGGGTCCGTGCTGGGTAGCTTCGGCACCTGCGTGTAAGCGGCTCGGATCGCGAACTCCTTGCGGTTGTACTCGGCGATGACGCCCTGCGTGAAGCCGGGCAGATTTGCAGGGAAGTCGTACCCGCCAGACTCCCAAAGGGCCCAGTTCATGAAGTCGACCCGCGGGTCGTGCGCGTAGATGTTGCCGTCGAAGAAGTCGCCCATGGCAAATTTGCCGGCGATCACGGTGATCCGCTCGATGTCGCGGGTCGTAGCAACCTGGTTCGGGCCGTCCGGAACGGTCTCCGTCTCACCACCGAGCCCGAAGGTCTGGCGTACATAGTAGCGCTGAGAGCGCAACTTCGGGTTCGACGAGCCGGCCTTCTGCGCCTCGCCGTTGACGAAGCCTGCTACACCCGTCGTGCGGCTCAGGCCGAAGCCCTGGTCGAATTCAGGATTGTAGTAGAGCTCGGTGCTGTCGGTGAGCCTGAAGCCGAGAAAGGCCGTCGCCGTCAAAGTGCCCCGGGCCTGATGAGGCACGAGGCTTTGCGGTCCGAGATAGGGCGAGTGGAAGCCGGTGACCCCTTGATCAACGAAGGTGGTCTGCCCGTGTAATGAGAAACGGCCCGTGTCGCCGTTGTCCGGATCGTGCGGCGCAACCTCTACCACATCCGGAGGAAGCGTCAGACCCGCAGGAAACCATGACAGCCGTGCCATGGCTTGATTGGAGGTGAACGAGGCCCGGGTTGAGAACGGGCCGCCGGTCTCACCTGGCACGCTACCCAAAGCCAGCCGAGTGGAGCCGAGGTCCAGGTAGCGGTATTCCAGCCCGAGGGCGAGATTGGGCGTAATGGCGTACTGAACGCCCGCTCCGAGGGTGAAGCCGACAAAGGATCGGTCCGCCCTCGCGCTGCTTGCCAGTCCCGTGGAAGGGTCGGGAAAGGTGGCCAGGAAGCGCGTTTGAGCGCCCGCAAGGCCGAAAGTCGCGTAGACGAGATATCGCTCGAAGGCATAGCCGAGCCTGGCACGAGCGGTGCCAAACAGATTGGTCTGGGCACGGATCAAGCTGAAGGTGCTGTCGGCGTTCTCGAACCCGAAGCCCTGAGCGGTCGAGGAGACCGGCCGCTTCAGGTTGGAACCAGAGATATCGGCCTCGAAGCCGTATACGTAGGGACCAGTCTGCCAGGAATAACCGCCGAAAACGCCGCCGAGCGCCGTCGTCGCGTTACGGCCCGGATCGTTACGGCCTGTGGCATCTCCAGAACGGAAATTCGGCACCGATCGACGACCAATTTCGCCGGCGCCGAAACCGAAGTTGCCGAAGGAGCTACCCGCGCTTCCCTGAAGGCCGATAGACGCACCGGACCAATCCGCGAAATCGACTTGCTCGGCCCGTCCTACGCGTTCCGGGACGAGGTCTGCCCCGTGCGCCTGGAGGACAGCATAGGCCAACAGGCTTGTGCCAGAAGCCGCCAATCTGAGCACGAGCTGGCGATGCTTAGCCGGCATATATGCGCCTCCAGATTTCGGCGCTCATGATCTTCCAGTCGCGGCCGATCGCTCCCGCAAACATGTTCATTCGAGGCGATAAATACCTTGCTCTCGCGAGCTAGCTTGGCCTTTGCGGGTTGGCAATCTCTATGCTGAGGAATCTACCGTTCCGCTGCAGGGAAGTCACAGGCTCCTGAGTACCACCTCACTGAGCGGGTTGCGCAGTTACATCATTCGGACGTCTGGAACACCGCAGTGAGGCGTCGGCTTCGGCGCCCGTGTTCGCCCATGCCACGCTATTCGACCGGTACCCTGCCGACTGCGCCACAGCGAGTTTCCGCGATGACATTGACCTCCTCAGCTGCGAGCGTGCGGATGCTCGGTCTTGCGGTCGCGCTGGGTCTGACGCCGTCCGCTCACGCCGACGATGACGGTCTGCGCGTAACGCGGCTGACTTCCGCCGACTTGGCCCTCATGCTGACGAACGTCTGCGAGGCCACCGATCCCTCGTCCTCGCATACGTGGGGAAATTCACCGGAAGCCGTTCGTGCGGAGGCGCAGCGGGTCAAGGACCAAGTCAGCAAGGGCTTAAGCGAAGGCCAGCTGCTCTCGGTCTTGCGCCGAGCAGCAGACGCTGCTCGCGCCATCGCCTTGCAGGAAGTCGGCGTCTTGAATGCCTCGGATCCTGCAGTGGAGCGGAGCAGAACCCTGTCGTGGTGCGCCGGACCAGTGAGGTCGACGATCGAAAACTTCATGAAGGACAACGCCACAGCACGTTGATCGGTGCTGACTGGAGCAACGGAGCCCACTCGTCGGTCTTCTGCGGCATACCCTCCTGAACAGGATCAAACAGATGCCTCCCGACTGACCTGCTCAGCGGCATCTTGCACCGCGCGTGCCCAATGCGGACAGGTGTGGGACTTGAGATCAGCGCGGTGCCTGCGTTCCTGAACGTGCTGGCAGCATCGCACGAACGCGTCCGTCCAGATTGCAGCCGCCGCAAGCCCATCGTCCGCATGCGGCCCGACCTCGAAGTCAGCCAGGCCGCACACAGGGCATACGATCGATCCCATGAGAGCCTCCCCTCACACCTCGACCTCGGTGCCAACCTCCATCACCTGCGGGGCCGGCACGCAGAAGTAGCTCGCCGTCTCCTCGGCGTTGCGCTGCATCAGCGCGAAGATCTCCTCGCGCCAGCTCGCCATGCCGGGATGCTTCTCCGAGGCGACCACCGTCTCGTGGCTGATGAAGTAGGCCAGGGCCTCGACATCCACATCCGGCAGCTGACCGCGCTCGACGGCCTGCCGCAAGGCGCGCGGGATATGCACGTTGTCCATGAAGCCAAAGCGCAGGATGACCCGCGTGACATCCTGGGCGACCGGCACCACCGCGATCTGCTCGGCCTCCGTTGCGTGCGGCACGTCCAGGCCTTGGATGGTCACCAGCAGCACGCGCTCGTGCAGTACGTGCAGGTGACGTACGAAGTTCATCAGCGGCAGCGGCATGCCCTCATCCGCCCAGGTCAGGAACGCACCCGTGCCCGGGATGCGCGGCAGATGCTTGGCCTCAACCTGGCGCAGGAACTCGTCCTCGGGCATGCGCAGCTGCACCCGAGCCGCTTCCACAAGCTGTGTGCCGCGCCGCCAGGTCAGCATGAGGAAGGCCACGCCCGCCGCCAGCAGCAACGGAAACCAGCCACCCTCGAACAGTTTCAGCGTGTTGGCGCTGAAGAAGGTCAGGTCGATGACGAGGAATGCGCCGTTGACCGCGAGCACGAGGCCGAGGTTGAAGCCCCAATGCAGCGCGATCAGCGCCGCCAGCACGGTCGTGATCACCATCAGCAGCGACACTGCGATGCCGTAGGCGCCCGCCAGCGCGTCCGAGGAGCCGAAGGCCAGCACCGCGCCCAGCGTCGCGATGGCCAGGAGCCAGTTCACGATGGGCACGTAGATCTGCCCGGCCTCGTGCGACGAGGTATGGACGATGCGCATGCGCGGGAAGAAGCCGAGCTTGATCGCCTGCTCGGTCAACGAGAACGCGCCTGAGATGATGGCCTGAGAGGCGATGACGGTGGCCAGCGTGGCGAACGCCACGAGCGGGTAGTGGATCCAGCTCGGCGCGAGCTGGAAGAACGGGTTGTCGACCGCGGCCGGGTTCGAGAGCAGCAGCGCGCCCTGGCCGAGGTAGTTTAGCACCAGGGCCGGCAGCACCACCGCGAACCACGCGAGCCGGATCGGTGCACGCCCGAAATGGCCGAGATCGGCGTACATCGCCTCGCCGCCGGTGACCGCCAGGAAGGCCGCGCCCAGCATGGCGAAGCTGACCGGCAGATGCGCGGTGATGAGGTAATGGACGGCGTGGAACGGGTTCAGGGCCGCCAGGATCTCCGGGTTCTGGCGGATGCCGGCCGCGCCGATAGCCGCGATGGTGGCAAACCACAGCAGCATGACCGGCCCGAACAGACGCCCGATGAAGCCGGTGCCTTTGCGCTGGACCGAGAACAGGCCGATCAGGATGACGACGGTGGCCGGCACCACGAACGGCGTCACGCCGGGGGCATCGACCTTCAGGCCCTCGACGGCTGAGAGCACCGAGATGGCCGGGGTGATCGCGCCGTCGCCGTACAGCAGCGCGGCGCCGATTAGCCCGACGACGAGCAGGATGGCGCGCCACGAGCGCGGCGGTGCGTGCCGGGCACCGAGCAGGGCGAGCATGGCCACGATGCCGCCCTCGCCGTGATTGTCCGCGCGCAGGATCAAGATCGCGTACTTGAGTGCGACGATGAGGAACAGTGACCAAAGGATGAGGGAGACGGAGCCGAGCACCGCGTCGTGCTGGAGGGTTCCGCCTGCAGCTGCGACCTTGACGGTCTCCTTGAGCGCGTAGAGCGGACTAGTGCCGATATCGCCATAGACGATGCCGAGCGCGCCGAGGGACAGGGCGACGGAGGCGGTTCGTGCCGGGAGCTGCGCTTCACCTGCCTGGATTGCGACGGTCACCGGTTCATCTCCACCATCAGCCAGCCGAGCGCGACGGGCGCTATGCTTGGATGACGTTCTCGGTCTCAGACGCCTGGCGAGCCGAAATAGATCCACGTGATCGGCAGTGGATACGTCCCCGATGCCCGCGCAGCTCTCCGGCTGCCACGAACGACAGACAAGACCGCCGTCCTACCATCGGATATGTCGTTTATCCGATCGGATACCGAACAAGAGAGAGCTAGTCGTGCCTTGCATGGCCGCGAAGGTTTGGTGGCCTTAACCACTCGCTGTATGCAGCACATTTGCCAGAGTTAGACCGCCTGCCGAGTGTTAATGATGGATATCAAATACACGTATTGTAAAACTGTAGTCACGCAATCAGACCACGAATCGGAGGCACTGTATTTGTGTCTGGGAACACATCACGCGCCAGAACCTGAGCCGACACGCCGAACAGATCGGTCGCAATACCCTTCGCCACAGCCCTGACATCGGTGGTCGGCTTCAGGTCCCGTCCCTCGTGAAGCGCCCTGGCAGACAAGCCTGGCCAGTCCGTGATGACACGGCCACCGCGTATGGCCCCTCCCACTAGGAAGGCCACTGTCCCAGTGCCATGATCCGTGCCGACTGTTCCGTTGACCTGGGCTGTTCGACCAAACTCCGTCATGACCAGAATGGCGGTATCGGCCCAGCGCGGCTTCAGGATCTCTTCGACCCCCGCCAGCGCTCCATCGAGGCTTCCGAGTAAACCCGCAAGCCGGCCCGTTGCACCGCCCTCGTTCGCGTGCGTGTCCCAGCCTTCGAGCGCAAGGGCGGCGATCCGCGGCCCATCATCGGCCGCCATCAACCGCGCAGCACCCTCTGCGATCCGTCGCATACCGGCCGCACCAGCCATGCCGGGCCCAGCCGAACGCGCAAGGCCCATCGTTGCAGCGCCTGCAAGCTGCTCGGTTTCAAGCCCTTGTGCCAGCGCGACGCCGAGCATGGGATCGCGCTCCCCGTAGAGGCTGAGCAAGCGTCGCGCGAGATCATCGCTAGCGCGTGGGATAAGCGGTGGCGCCCAACCCAGAACGGGGGCGGCCCCACGCAGGATGAGCGGCGCCGTAGCGCCGACTGCGAGAGCGCCAGCTGGTGCGATGCGCGCACCCTACGGTAGAGCTAGAAGGAGGCGATTGAGCCAGCCGCTCTGGGTCTGGCCCGGTCCGGGCTGCCCGCTTTCCAGCACGTCCTGGCCATCGAAATGCGAGCGTTCGCGATAGCCCGTGGCGGCCGCATGAATGACGCTGGCCTGCCCGGCAGCGTAGAGCCGCGCGAAGTTCGGCATGGCCGGATGCAGAGCGAAGAAGCCGTCGAGGGGTAGAGCCGCGTTCGGTCCCTCGCGCGTGAGAGCAATGCCGGCTCGAAGCGCCGCATAGTCCGGGTCTCCGAGCGGTGCGACCGCAGAGAGCCCGTCGAGGGCCCCGCGCAGCACGACCACCATGAACCGGGCATCACGGCTGCCGGGAGCAGCATAGGCTGTTCGCGGAACAAAGCTCCACGCGAACAGAGCCCCAGTCGAGCCGAGCACGGCGCGGCGCGACGGATTGCTCTCACAAAGCACTGACATTGGGCTCACCGTCTCTGGAACTCTGGCGACATCAGGAGGAGCGCCATGGCCTGCGGACGGCTCTCAGCTCGAAGAACGGCGGCGCGGGTCTCCTGTGAAACAGATGCGCCGAGCACACTCTCAAGGAAGGTTGCAGGCTCTTGGACTGAGACAGCTTGACCGAAGCGAGCTGCGATATCGAGCCGGGTCTTTATGCCCTCAGGCGAGGCCCAGTCCACCGCTCGATCAGAATACCCGTTCGGGCCAGGCGGAGCCCAGAAGGGTTGTCCTAGCACTGCAAGACCACCCATCATCTTGACCGGATCCGGCTCGAGGGCGAGTGCCCGCATCGCCGCCACCAGGAACTCCTGCGGCGAACGCACCTTCACCGCCTCTGGCGACCAAGACTCCGGCGCCTCAATCAGCGCCGAAGAGACGCGAGCGAGATCGCCATCCGTCTCACGAAAGGTCTGTGCGAGCTTGGCCACAAGTGTCTCAGGCGGCTCATCGGCCACGAAGTGTCGGACCAGCCTCGTCGCGATGTGCTCGGCCGTAGCTGGACGGCGAGCTAGATCCAGCAGGGCCATGTGAACCTGTTCGGGACCAGCATCGGGATAACTCTTGCCGAGCAGGGTCAGCGCACCAGGCTCGTGAGCCGCGGGGTGGTAGACGGTGCTGCCAGGGAGTTCGGCCGCGTTCGCTTCTCGCGCGATGGTCCAGCCTGTGAGGATCCGGGCGAGATTGGTGACATCGTCCTGCGTGTAACCGCTGCCGACACCGAGGGTGTGAAGTTCAAGGATTTCACGGCCGAGGTTTTCGTTGAGGCCCTTGCCCTTCCGTGCCCCGGCTGGCGAGTTCGGGCCAACGGAAGCGACGTTGTCGAGGTAGATCAGCATGGCCGGGTGAAGTTCGGCCGCGAGCAGCATGTCACTGAAGCGTCCGAGCACGTGAGGCCGGATTGCTTCGCGCTCGAAAGCACCCGTTGTAGCTCGCAAGCGTGGCCCCTTTGCCGCCGAGACTGTAAAGTGGTTGGCCCAGAACCATACCAGCCGCTCGACGAAGCCGATGGATACCTCGCGCGCGATGGCCAGACGCGAGGAGACTTCTGCTCGGTAGAGGCGCTGGGCGACCGGACGTACTGTCTCGGCGTCTTTCGGTAACCCAGCGGCGGTATCGCCCCGCGTCGGCGAGCGAGGAGAGGATGGCGAGTCGCCCACCATCGGCGAACCCATCTCGTCTGGTTTGCCAGTAGCGTTCACGGCTCCGTTTGGTTTGGTCCCACGGGCGAGGCGTCGAGACTGGAACTCCGCTTGTACCAGGCTCAAGATCGCAGGTGTCGTGATGAGATCGGCTCCGACGGGCGTCGCGACAGTCCCAGCCTTGAGCTCGTGGCGAAGGAGTTCAAGGCCATCCTCATTCCGGCTGAGATCGCCTGGGTGCGGCCCCAAGCCGAAGCGTGCAAAGGCCAAAGCGGCGCGACCAAGCTCGACGGACATGCTGCGGTCTCTCTGCTCCGCTCAGGCATGAATGGAACGCGGATGGCTGGGTTGAGTAGCGGGCGTCCTCGAATATAGCCGCCTAGAAGCGGCAGAAGCGACGCGGCACAAAGGGCGTCGGCCGAATGAAGCAACGCCGCGCGTAGTAGGGCCCTGGGCCGTAGAACCGGCGCCGGCCATAGAACGGGCGGCAGCCCCCGTAAGGCCCTCGGAAGAAGCCGGGCCCGCAGCCCTGGGCCACGAGCGTGATCGGGGCGTCAGCCTGCAGCACCGCCGCGGAGAGCGGTCCAAGTGGAGCAGCCTCTGCTACCGCTGCCGGTACCAGGGCGATGCCGGTAATGAGCAACGCTGCCGTAGCTGCAAGCTTTGAGGGCATGTACATCATGTTTCTCTCGACACGAACAGATCAGAACAGTCGCGGAACGAGAAGATCAGGCCGGCTGAATACGAAGGACATCCAGACGGTTCCCGAACCATTTCGTGCCCGGAAAAAATCCGTGCCCTGCTTTTCGTGGATGTGACAGCATCGGAGGCTTCCGTATCAATTTGTAGCAGGGTGGCTTCGGCGATTGCCGCCGTTTGCGCGCGCCGCATACTTCCCGTCATGCCGTCCGAGCCAAGCATCTACGTCGTCGAGGACGATCCTGAGATCCGCGTCCTCCTGATGGATTTTCTGACGCGGGAAGGTTTTTGCGTGGAGACGGCCGACTGTGGCGCAGCTCTCGACCGTCTTGTCGAGCGTTTGGGACGGCCGGATTTGTTGGTGCTCTACTGGATGTTGCCGCGCGAAGATGGCCTTTCCATCTGCCGCCGGATCCCCGACGCTCTGGCCCTGCGAGACCAGCACATCCACCTGCCGCAGCTTGGCGACAACATCCTCCGGCTTGTGCCGCTTCGTTCCCATCTGTCCGTCCTCGTCCTGGCCCGAAAGCCATACCTCAGGGCGGACCACTTCATTGGCTCTCCGTCGGGTTTGGTGGATCATGCTGCAAAGAGGAAGCGGCGACGTAGCAGGTCAAGCTTGGCTCGGCCGTACATGGAGCGCTTGAGCAGCTTGAGGCGGTTGACCTGTCCCTCGTCCTGCCCGCTGCTCCAGGGCAGGCGAAGGCCGGCGCGAACGGCAGCCCCGTCCTGATCGAGGCTGACGGCAAATCTCTCGACCACCCGCACGCCGCAGACCCGGGCGTCGGCCAGCCAAGCATCGAAGGCGGGGATGATGCCAGGCTCGGCCTGCGCGCCGCCGCAGCCTCTGCGAACGATCCGACAGAACTGGCGGCCGAGATCGACGACCCGGGCGGCCTCGTCATCCTGCAGCACACGCGCGACCGCAGCGGCGGCGTCGGCATCGAGATCCTCTGGCTCGCGCAGGAGATGCCACGACAACTGCTTCGGTGAGGGGAGCGGCGGGGATGATGTCGGCGCGGTCGGCGCTACAACCGACGGCACCTGCAGGCGCCGGATCGTGGTCTTGGCCGGGCGCGTACGCCGCTCGGACAACCAGCGCCGGACCTGCTTCGCTGTGCCGGGAAAGCCGAGCCGGCGAAGCTCGCGCCAGAGCTGCATAGCGTTCTCGCAGCCCTCACGGTGGCGGGCGTGCAGGTGGTCGAGATGAGGATCGAGGATGCTGCGCCCTGGCCCGCGCCAGCCATGGCGCGGGAAGCGCTCGGCGAAGGCGAACTTGCGCACCGTGGCGCGGGCCAAGCCGGTCTCGCGGTTGATCTGCCGGAGCGACTGCCCGGCCGCGCGGCGGCGGCGAACAACGTCGTAAAGCACCTCCCATCGCCCGACCGCGGCTGCGCGGACGAGCGCCTCGGCGGGGGCTCGGGGGTAGGCTTTGGTGCGCCGGGTCGAAGGGATCAGTGTCCCGACCGGAGGCAACAGCTTCAGACGTGGGTGGACGCGGGCGAGCCAGCGCTCGATCATCTGGCGGGTGTTGAGCAGCAGGTGCCAGCGGTCGGCGATCTGCACGGCCTCGGGCGCGCCCAGGGTGGTGCCGCGCGCGTACTCGGTCGAGCGGTCGCGCGCCACGAGCTGGATCTGGGGCTCGCGGCGGAGCCAAGCGGCCCAGGTCTCGGCGGAGCGGTCGGGCAGGAGATCGATGGGACGACGACGTTCGAGGTCGACCACGATGGTCCCGTAGGTTCGACCCTTGCGCCGTGCCCAGTCGTCGACGCCGACGACCTGCGGCCGGTCGACAGCCGGCAGCGGCATGCTCCGGATCGTCCGCAACAGGGTCGTAGCGCTGGTCGGCATGGCCAAGTGCGCGAGCAGCCGGGCGGCAGGCTGGCCGCCGAGCGCGAGACCGGTCCGAGCCTGGGCCTGGACGAGCCGCCGGGTGCGCTGGGCGTGGCGGGCGAGCAGATGCGGGAAGCGCTCGGCGAAGGTGTGGCGGGGGCAGGCCGGGTCGCGGCAGTAGAAGCGCCGGACCGCCAGTTGCAGCCGGACCGCATTGCCGCTGACCGGCAGGTCGGTGGGCCGTCGATGGTAGCGGCTATGGACCGACGTGCTGAGGGTCCGACACGTCGGGCAGCGGGCATGATCGTGCCGAGCTTGGGCGAGAACGGTGAGGGCCCCGGGGCCGTCCCGTGCGACACGAACGAAGCGACAGCCGGGCAGTAAGCAAAGCAGGGTCATGCCCTGATCTGCGTCCTGACGACGACCTTCGCTACGGGCCAACCGTCACGATAACTTTCCACCAAACCCGACGGAGAGCCACTTCATTGGGGGCGGATCACTTCACAGCGGATGGCTGACGCTGAGCCAATGTGTGGGACGGCACTGAGTGGGGACCACGGGCACCCAAGTGGTAGGGGGCGGCATCCTCATTTTGGCGCGGATTTAGGCGGCACTCTGCCGTTCAAATGGCCAGCATGCTGCGAGCAGGGCAACCATTCGCCAATGAAGCCATTGAAGAGCAGCACGTAAGTGCTTTTCAAATGGAGACGACGATGCCCCAGCAAGCTCATACGGAAGCCGCCGAGCATCACGAGAAGGCAGCCAAGTCGCATCGCGCTGCTGCCGAACATCACGGCAAGGGCGACCACGCCGCCGGTCACAAGCATTCGACCGAAGCCCATGGTCACTCGACCAAGGGTCACGAGCACTCCACCAAGGCGCACGGCAAGAGTGGCGAACACCATAAGTAGCCTTTAGGCGCAACAAGCTCGTCCTCGCCCATCGCAGGCGGGGGCGCGCACTTGCCTGGACGTCCCGGCGAGGCTGAGGCACCTCAACGTGCGCTCAAGGCATGCCGACTAGTTGTCGGCAATCCGACCGTTTTCCCGACGGTCCAGCGGGGCCGGTCGCGAGCTGTGACCTTCAGCGATAAATG
>NZ_BPQX01000007.1 GCF_022179525.1 Methylobacterium persicinum | reverse complement strand
GCGAAGCAATCCAGCAGCGCCACGGTGCCGGATGTGTCACTGTTTGGCGCCAGAAGCGGATGGCCCCGAGGACCTCATCGCCCCCTTCCCCGCCTGAACCGACCCGCTTAGTTCCATAATATATCTTATGCGAACTCCGGAATGCCGTGCGGACGGGTGGTTTCGTGCGCCAATTGATCGCCCTCAATCGGTCACCGGGAACGGGGGCGGATCGCCGAGCTTGTCGCGGCGGCGGCCTATCGGATCGCCCTCCCCGCGCACAAGGAGCCCCGCGCATGGACTATCTCCGCTATGCCCCCGGTATCGAGACGCCTGCCGCGGACGAGCAGGCCTCCATCGACGGTATCATCAAGGGCATGACGGAACAGTCGAAGACGGTGGAGGCGCGGGACCACCACGCGGTCCGGGCAAGCCACGCCAAGAGTTCGGCATGCGTCACGGGTGAACTCACCGTCGCCCCTGATCTCCCGCCGGAGCTCGCCCAGGGCCTGTTCGCCCGGCCCGGGACCCATCCCGTGGCGGTGCGCTTCGCGCAGGGTCCCGGCGAAATCCTGGGCGACCGCGTGTCGACCCATCGCGGCATGTCGATCAAGGTCTTCGACGTGCCGGGCGAAAAGCTACCGAACCACTCCGTCGATACCCAGGACTTCGTGCTCGCCACGGGCACGACGTTCCCGTCCGGCACGGCGGCGGGCTTCCTCCGCGACGGCACGGTGATCGGCAAGTCGACAGGTCTGCCCGAGGGCGCCAAGAGCGCGGTTGCCGCCGCCGCGCGGAACCTCAACCGCGTGCTCCACGCGTTCGGCACGGAAAGCGCCAAGGCCGACTTCTTCGGCCATCCCTACAGCCACCCCCTCGCCGACAGCTACTTCAGCCAGGCACCGATGCGCTTCGGCGACTTCGTGGCGAAGCTCGGCGCGGTACCGGCCTCCGACGGGCAGCGTGCGCTCGCAGACTGGCGCTTGGATCCCAGCGAGGACGAGGATGGCTTCCGCCACGCGACCGCGGCGTTCTTCCGCGAGCACGAGGTGGTCTTCGCATTGAAGGCCCAGCTCTGGGCCGATGCGGAGCGGCAGCCCATCGAGGACGCAGCGGTGGATTGGCCAGTCTCGGTCAGTCCCTACCGCACGGTGGCGACGATCCGCCTGCCCCGGCAGGAGGCCTATTCTCCCGAACGGGTCCGCTACTTCGACGAGGTGATGACCTTCCGGCCGGCCCACAGTCTCGCGGCGCATCGGCCCCTCGGCTCGGTCATGCGGGCCCGCCTGCAGGTCTACGGCGCGCTGGGCGACTTCCGGCACCGGAAGACTGGTATCCCGGCGGAGGACGTTGCCCGGATCGACGGCATCCCTGCCTGAGGAGGGCGCCCGGCGCCGTCACGCCAGCCGCGCCCTCAGGCGTGCGACGAGGTCCCGGCCGGAATACGGGGCAGGCGGGGCAGGGAGCGGCGGTGCCGGCCCCTGCCCCGGGATCGGCCCAATGCTGAAGCGCCCGCCGGCGGACCAGAAGGCGTCCCGCCCGCTCCCGATCATGGCGAGCCCGATGGGCTCGCGGGCGGCATGCGTCAGCCGGCCCGACGCCCAGACGGGCTGCCAGCAGTTCCGGCGGCTCAGGTCGGCATCGCACCCGGCGAGGCGCCCGTAGCCCGCGGCGGCGAGGATCCGCTCGCCGCCGAAGCCCTCCGGGATCCAGACCCAGCTGGTGAAGGTGTAGACTGCATTCCGGTCGAAGCCGGCAGCGTCCACCATCCGGGTGAAGCCGTTGAAGCCCGTCTCCCGTCGCCGGCCGGCATGGCGGCGCAGGCCGTCGGGGATGGGCATGGCCTCGGGGAAGGCGCCCGACGCGAGGTTTGTCGGCGCCTCGTCCCGCACCAGCGCCCAAGCGCCGTCGATGAGGTGCAGCCAGGGCTCGAGATCCACCTCCCAGGCCTGCGCCGTGGGGGCGAAGCGGCGCACCCTCCCCTCGATCAACCGGTCGCCGACGCGCCGGGCGGGCTCGGGGCGCCAGCCGGGTCCCACCTCAGTCACCCGGAGCAGGACCGAAGGACCGTGGGCCCAGACCGCTTCGGACAGCCGGGCGAAATCATCCTCAGGCTCCGCAGCCGCCACCTTCCGCACGAAGATCAACGATCCTTCGGACAGCTCGTCGAGCATCTTGCGCTTCAGATGGGCGATCCGGCCGTATTCCCGCTCCAGGAGATCGGCAGCCTCGACGGTGCCGAGCGTCTGGCCGGTATTCGCCCAGATGTTGTAGGCCCGGCTGTGGCAGTAATAGGCACCGCCCTCGCTGACGGTGAGATGCAGGTCCCCCGGGGCGCCAAGATCGGCGAAGCCGCAGCGCAGGCCGCGGATCAGGTCCTCCATCGGGGTGTAGGCGAAGCGCAGGAGGCCGGACGGCTCGACGCCGCCGTAGCGCTGCACGAACCCGAATTCGCAGTTGTCGCCAAGGCTGCGAAAGCCGTGGAGCCGCCGGGCGAGGGCGGCCGCCGCCTGTCCCGTCCCGGTCGTCCCCGCCCCCTGTGGTCTTGCATCCATGGCGGGGAGATCGGCGGTTCCGGCGTGGTTTGTCCAGCCCGCCGGGGTCGCTCGAATCAGCGCACCGAGATCTGCACGTCGGATTCGTAACCCGTGCCGTCGGCGTTGATGACGAGGACCCGGAACGCATCCGTGCCCTCGTAGCCCGCCTCCCCCTCGTAGATCATCCGCCGGCCCGGCACCTTGTGGGCGTTGCACTCCGCGAGGGGCGAAGAGGCGGCATAGAGTGGGAAGGACTGCGCGTCCTCCAGGCTGACCCGCCCGTGCCGGGGCTGGGTGAGCAGGCGGACCACGACGGGGCCCTGCGGCGAGCAATCCGGAAACAGCGAGGTATAGAAAGCAATGGTCCGCGCCTCTCCCCGCGGCACCATGCGTTGCAGGGTGAAGGCGGTGGCAGCGGGCTCCGGGGCCGCCGTGGTGGGATCCGCGAGCAGGGACGTGGCGACGAGAATGGCTGAACGGGCGAGCATGGCGGATGCCTCGTGGACAGCGCCGCCGGGGGAGGGGCGCCGCCTGAACGGGAGAGACCTTCCGGATACCGCCTGGCACCGGACGGTGCCAGGATTCCCGGTGCAATGGAGGCATCGGAGCGCCCGATAGGCCATCGCCCGGCCCCTCCCCCGCCGGAAATTCCCGAAGCGCGAGAGTTCACCTGATGGGGACTACCGGTGGTTTCGTCGGCAGCGTGTCGATGGGTCCCCATCTCCCGGCCGCGGCGAATCAGGCGCGCGTCTTCTCCAGCGGCACCGCGAGCCGGAAGGTCGTCCCCTTCCCCGCCGGGGGTATCGTCAGCGTGCCGCCGAGCTGCCGGGTGAGGCTCCCGACCACCCGCATGCCGAGGCTCTTGGAAGCCCGGCCGATCTCGAACCCCTCCGGCAGACCGATGCCGTCGTCGGCCACCTCGACGCAGAGTGTCGTGGCCTCCCGCTCGGTCCGCACCCGGATCTCCCCGCCTTCGGGGAAGCGTTCCGCCGGGTAGGCGTATTTGAGGGAGTTGGTGACCAGTTCGTTGACGAGCAGGCCGATGGGGATGGCGAGGTCGGCTGAGAGCTTCTGCGGTTCCGCCACGCAGGTCAGGCGGTGGGTGGGCGCGCCGCTGGCGAGGTTGACCACGAGCTTGTCGAGGAAGGGGGCGAGGTCGATCTCGCCGGGCACCGCCTCCCCTGCCCCGCTGTCCTCGATGCCGCCCTGCCGCCAGAGCTGATCGTGGACGCCGGCGATGGCCTCGACCCGGCTGCGGGCATCCTGCAGGGCGGCGAGCACGGCGGGTTCGCCCTCGTTCTGGCGGGCCTGGAGGGTGAGAAGGCTCGCCACGATGGCGAGGCTGTTCTTGACCCGGTGGCTCATCTCCCGGGCGAGGAGATCCTGCCGGGCGAGGGCCGCGCGGAGCAGCTCCTCCGTCCGGTGGCGCTCGATGGCGCTGCCGAGCAGATTGGCGAAGCCCTGCATGAAGGCGATGTCCGCCTCCTCGAACATGCCGTCGCGGCTGTCGTCCACCTCCAGCACGCCGAAGGCCCCGTCCCGGTTCTCGATCAGCACGTTGATCGCCCGGCGGATGCCGTAATCGGCCATGAGCTGCGGGGTGCGGAAGCGGGTCTCGGCGGCGAGGTGGTTCGAGATCACCGGCCGGCCGGTCTTGAGGGCGAAGCCCGCGGGCGAGGCGAGGTCCGCCCCAACGGTGGCGTGGCCGATCACGTCCGCCTTCCAGCCGACTCCGGCCCGCACGAGCAGGGTATCCTCGCCCCGCAGGTATTCGAGCGCCTTGCAGAACTCGGCGCCCATCCCCTGAGCGCACAGGACCGTCGCCCGCTGGAGCAGGAGGTCGAGATCCGTGCCGCGGAGAGCCTCCACGCCGAACGCGGACAGGATGGCCTGCTGATGCAGGCGCGCCTCGAGGTCGGCAGGGCTTCGGGGGCCGTCGGAGGCCAGTTTGGCTTCGACGCGCGGCTCTTCGGGACGGGCGGGCATGGTGGGCGAAGACGTCGCAATCAGTCGGAATCGGGGCGATAGCCTGTAATGGAGAAATAATCATGGCCTGCGCGGCGTTTCGTCCTGGCCGGGAGCCGTGGGCTGACGACCCGCGTTCCGCCGGACCGACAGACACGACCAAGGGTGCGACGATGGCCGACGTGAAGGGACTCTCCGACCACGCTCTCTCGATCCTGGCTTTCGCCGCCTATCACCGGCTGGTCAGCGGCGAGCGGGTCACCTCGGTCATCCGGAAGGACGGTGCCGGGCATGAGGCGGACCCGAAGGGCGTCGAGGAACTTACCGGGCGCGGCCTCGCCAGGGCGGGCGACACGGAGATCGAACTCGGCGAGGAGGCCCAGGAGGCCGTCGAGACCCTCGTCGCCGCCATGCGGAGCACCCTCGGCTGACGCGGGCTTGGGCCCCTCGGTCAAACCCGCGGCGATGCGTGCGGGGCGAAGCAGCCCAGCCACCCGATGCGCGCTGACGGCGCGTCGCCCTGTGAGCTAGCGCACATTTCTCGGAAAGGCGGGCTCGCCACCCCGTCGGGGACAGCTAATTGTAACGGTTCCAGCCTGGATCCGCGGAAACGGCAGCATGACGATACCCATCAGGCTTACCCTGAACGGGAAGCCGCACGCCATCGATCTCGATGACCCGCGCGTGACCCTCCTCGATCTTCTGCGGGAACGCCTTGGTCTCACCGGTGCTAAGAAGGGCTGCGACCGCGGCCAGTGCGGCGCCTGCACGGTGCTGGTCGACGGGCGGCGGATCAATTCCTGCCTCCAGCTAGCCGCGAGCCTCGACGGGGCCGAGGTTCTGACCATCGAAGGCCTGTCCGAGGGCGACGCCCTCCATCCGGTCCAGGCCGCCTTCATCGCCCATGACGGGTTCCAGTGCGGCTTCTGCACGCCGGGCCAGATCATGAGCGCGGTGGGCCTGATCCGCGAGGGCCGGGCCGGAACGGACCCCGAGCGTATCCGTGAGGGAATGAGCGGCAACCTCTGCCGCTGCGGCGCCTATGCCGGCATCCTCGAGGCCGTGCAGGACGCGAGCGGCCGCATGGAACACCGGGAGGACGCTGCGTGATCCGCTTCGATTACACCCGCGCCGCCACCGTCGCCGACGCCCTCGCCGCCGCAAGGCAGCCCGGTGCGGCTTTCCTCGCCGCCGGCACCAACCTCGTCGACCTGATGAAGGGTGGTGTCACGAACCCCGAGCGGGTCATCGACATCACCCGCCTCCCCGGCCTGTCGGGGATCGAGGCCACGCCGGACGGCGGCCTGCGCATCGGGGCCCTCGTCCGCAACAGCGACGTGGCGGACGACCCCCACGTCGCCAAGACCTATCCGATGGTGGCCGAAGCCCTCCTGGCCGGTGCCTCGGCGCAGCTGCGCAACGCGGCGACGGTGGGCGGCAACCTGATGCAGCGGACCCGCTGCCAGTACTTCACCGACGCGGTCTCCCCCTGCAACAAGCGCCAGCCGGGATCGGGCTGTGCCGCCACCGGCCACGCGACCCGCATCCACGCGGTCCAGGGCTGGAGCGAGCACTGCATCGCCACCAACCCGTCCGACTTCTGCGTCCCGCTCGCCGCCCTCGATGCCTCCGTCGAGATCGAGGGGCAGGGGGGCACGCGCAGCGTCAAGCTCACCGGGTTCCACCTCCTGCCGGGCGACCACCCGGAACGGGAGACGGTGCTGGAGCCGGGCGAGCTGATCACTGCCCTCACCCTCCCTTCGGAGGCGGCGCAGTTCGCGAGCCACGCCCGCTACCTGAAGGTCCGCGACCGCACCTCCTACGCCTTCGCCGTGGTCTCGGCCGCCGCCGCCATGACCCTCGACGGCGACAGGATCGGGCAGGCCCGCCTCGCCTTCGGCGGCCTCGCCCTCAAGCCCTGGCGAGTCTCCGAGGCCGAGGCGGCGCTCTCGGGCAAGGCGCCCTCCCCCGAGGCCTATGCCGAGGCGGCACGGATCGCCCTCGATGGGGCCAAGCCGACCGGCGAGGCCAACGCCTTCAAGATCGAACTCGCCCGCCGGGTGGCGGTGCGAGCCCTCACCCAGGCGGCGGCCGGCACGCCCGCGCACATTCCAGCGCTCCCCGCCTCCCCCTTCGGCATCGTCTGAGCCGGCTTGTCATCGCGAAGCGACCCAGGGTCGTGGGCCGCTTCGGGTCGCAGCGCATCCCTGGATTGCTTCGCTCCGCTCGCAATGACGGAGTTGGCGAGGCGCCCCCCAAGGTCTCTATGAGGATCGTCCCATGACCTCGACCATCGAACCGGTCCGCCACGGATCGAGCATCGGCCAGCCCCTTACCCGCCGGGACGGCCCCCTGAAGGTGAAGGGCGAAGCGCGCTTCGCTGCCGACAATCTGCCCCCGGGCACCCTCCACGCGGCGCTGTGCGTCTCGAAGATCGCCCGTGGCCGGGTGGCGAGCCTGAACGTCGCCGCGGCGGAGGCCCATCCCGGCGTCGTCAAGGTGATGACGCCGCAGAATGCCCCCAAGCTCGCCAAGGACCCGGACCTGAAGGATGTGCCCTTCACCTTCCGGATCGATGTGCTGCAGAACGACACGGTGCGCTACGCCAACCAGCCCATCGCCGTGGTGATCGCGCAGACCCTGGAGGCGGCGACCGAGGGCGCGAGGCTCCTCGCCCCGACCTACGAGGAAGAGGCCCCGCGCATCGGTCTCGATGCCGGCGAGATCTTCACCCCGGACTCCGTCGGCGTCGGCGCCCCGCCCGAGCAGGTCGACGGCGACGTCGAGGCGGGCTTGGCCTCGGCCACCAAGACCTTCACCGGCACCTACGAGACGCCGGCGCAGTACCACAATGCCATGGAGCCGCACGCGGCCGTGGCGAGCTGGGAAGGCGACAAGCTCCATCTGTTCATGCCGACCCAGGGCCTCGCCATCGCGCAGGGGCGGCTCGCCGGGCTGTTCGGGATCAAGCCCACCGACATCCACATCGACAGCCCCTATCTCGGCGGCGGTTTCGGCTCCAAGGGCGTTCCGTCAGGGCCGCAGGTGCTCGCCTGCATGGCGGCGAAGCTCGTCGGCAAGCCGGTCAAGCTCGTGCCGACCCGGCAGCAGATGTACGGGCCGATGGGCCACCGTGGTCCGACCCGGCAGACCCTGCGGCTCGGCGCGGACGAGGCCGGCAAGCTGATGGCGCTCGACCACCACATCCTCACCGCCTCGTCGAGCTTCGACGACTTCTTCGAACCCGCGGGCCGGGTGACGACGACCCTCTACGCCAGCAAGGCCACCGCCATCCGCCACGAGGCGGTGCGGCTCGATACCGGCACGCCTTTGTTCATGCGGGGGCCCGGCGAGGCGTCCGGCAGCGTCGCCATCGAAAGCGCGCTCGATGAACTCGCCTTCGACCTCAACATGGACCCGCTGGAGTTTCGCCTCGCTAACTATGCCGAGGTCGAGCCGTTCTCCGGAAAGCCGTTCTCCTCAAAGGCCCTGCGGGAATGCTACGCCCGCGGCGCGCAGGCCTTCGGCTGGGCTGGGCGGGCGCTGAAGCCGCGCCAGACCCGGGATAAGGACGGGTTCCTCGTCGGCACCGGCGTCGGCACCGCGACCTTCCCGGCCCTGATCTTCGAGGGCATGGCCCGGGCCGAGATCCGGGCGGACGGCGAGGGCACGGTGGAGATCGGCGCCCTCGACATGGGCCAGGGCGCCTGGACGGCGCTCGCGCAGATCGCCGCGGACGGCCTCGGCATCGGCATGGAGGCCCTGACCTTCCGCATGGGCTCCTCGGACCTGCCGAATGCCGGCATCGCGGGTGGCTCCGGCCACACGGCCACCGCCGGCAATGCGATCCACGCCGCCGCGCAGGATGTAATCGCCCAGCTGACCGAACTGGCGGTGAACGACCAGTCCTCGCCGCTGTTCGGTGCGGGCAATGCCGGGGTCACGGCCTCGGGCGGGCGCCTCACCCGCCGGGACGATCCAAGCCGGAGCGAATCCTTTTCCGACATCCTCACCCGGGCCGGGAGGGCGAAGATCGAGGGCAAGGGCAAGGCCGGGGCGGACGCCGCCGCTCAGAAATCCTACGCGATGCATGCCCACGGGGCGGTCTTCGCGGAGGTGCGGGTCGATCCCGATCTCGGGCAGGTGCGGGTGAGCCGGCTGGTCGGCGCCTTCGCCGCCGGGCGGATCATCAATCCGCACCTTGTGCGCAGCCAGTATTATGGTGGGATGATCTGGGGCCTGTCCTTCGCCCTGCACGAGAAGGCGGAGATGGACCCGCGCACCGGCCGGTTCCTCAACGATAACCTCGCCGAATACCATGTGCCGGTGAATGCCGACATTCCGCCGATGGAGGCGATCCTCGTGCCGGAGGAGGATTCGGTGGTGAACGCGCTCGGCGTGAAGGGTGTGGGCGAGATCGGCATCACCGGCACCGCCGGCGCCATCGCCAACGCCGTCTGGCATGCGACGGGGATTCGGGTGCGGGACATCCCGATCACCCTCGACAAGCTGCTGGGGTGAGGGGCGCCCCCTTTCCCGTCATTGCGAACGCAGTGAAGCAATCCGAGGGCTAGCGGGCCGTCTCCAAACGATCCGTATCCCTGGATTGCTTCGCGTTGCTCGCAAAGACGGTCGGTGGCCTGCTAAGACCTCTCCTCCGTATCCCCGGAAGGCTTGCGTCTCATGCCCCTGACCAGCGACATCCGCGGCGTCGTACCGATCGCCCCGACGCCGTTCCACCCGGACGGTCGGATCGACGAAACCTCCCTCGACCGGATGGTGGACTACTTCGAGGGCGTGGGCGTCGATGGGCTGACGATCCTCGGGCAACTCGGTGAAGCCGGTAAGCTCGACCATGCGGAAGGCACCGCCGTCGCCCGGCGGGTGATCGGCCGGACGCGGCTCCCGGTCATCGTCGGCGTGACGGCGCCGGGCTTCGCGGCCATGCGCTCCCTCGCCCGGGACGTGATGGAGATGGGCGCGGCCGGTGTGATGATCGCGCCCCCCAACACCCTACGCACCGACGATCAGGTCGCCGCCTATTTTCGCAATGCTGCCGAGGCGATAGGGCCGGATGTTCCCTTCGTGCTTCAGGATTATCCGCTGACCTTCTCGGTGGCGATGACCCCCGCCCTGATCCGCCGGATCGTCACGGAGAACCCCTCCTGCGTGATGCTCAAGCACGAGGATTGGCCGGGCCTTGAGAAGATCACCACCCTGCGTGGCTACGAGCGCGACGGGTCGATGCGGCGCATCGCGATCCTGGTGGGGAACGGCGGCCTGTTCCTCGACTTCGAGGCTGAGCGCGGCGTCGATGGCGCCAACACCGGCTACGCCTTCCCCGAGATGCTGGTGGACGTGGTGCGCCTCACGCGGGAAGGGCGCCGGGACGAGGCCCACGACCTGTTCGACGCCCACCTCCCCTACCTTCGCTACGAGCAGCAGCAGGGTCCGCTGGGGCTCGCCGTGCGCAAATACGTCTTCAAGCGTCGGGGGATCTTTGCGTCCGATGCCCAGCGCAAGCCTTCCCAGAACCTGACGCCCCAGGCGACGGAGGAAGTGGAGTACCTGCTGGCACGCCTCGCGCGGACGGATCCGCGGGCCCGGCTGCCGGGCTAGGGCAGCGACCGATTACGTTGAGGCGGCCCCCAGCCTCTCACCTCATCCTGAAGTGAAGATCTGGAGAAGGCTTGCTGAACCACCTCGTTCGGGTGCGGCTGTAGGCATTTCCTGTGTTCCGTGGATCGCATCATCTCCACGGTCTTTGCGAGCGAAGCGAAGCAACCCAGGGATCCTGAACATCCTGAGAAGTTCGGCTGCCCTGGATTGCTTCGCTTCGCTCGCAAAGACGGAGAGGCTGCAACAGGGAGGAAGCGATCCGCACCAATCATGGCGTCGACCCCGTTCGGCCAGGGCCGTCGCGACCGGCCGCGCTACGTGCCCGCCTTTGCCTCCTTGCGCGGCGCCGCGGGATCGCCGTCGCGGAGGGAGGCCGGGGGGCCGACCACCACCTGCTCTCCTCCCTCGAGGCCGGCACGGAGTTCGAGGCCCGTATCGCCCTGGCGGAGGATCGACACCCGGCGCATCCGCACCACGAAGCGATCCCCTTCCCCGGCGGGTTCGACCACCGCCACCTGGGTGCCCCCCTGGTCGAAGATCAGGCTGTCGTTGGGGACGCTCACCACGGGGGTCGGCCGGGGGATCGACAGCGTCACGGTGATGTAGAGCCCGGGCTGGAGTTCGTGGGTCGGGTTGGGGATGTCCACCTGCGTCACGAGAATGCGCGAGGCATAGAGGAGCGCCGCCGAGGAGCGGGACACCGTGCCGGGGAAGACCTTACCGGGGATCTGCGCCACCTCGATCCGGGCGTTAAGCCCGTCGCGCACCCCGTCGGCAGCGTAAAGCGGCACGTTCACCGCCATGCGCAGGACGTCGTCCCGGGCGAGGGTGGCCAGCGGAAGGCCCGTGTTGGTGTCGGCCGTCACCGCGTCGCCGATGTCGTTGTTGCGGGTCGTGACCACCCCGTCGAAGGGCGCGCGGATCTCCTCGAATCCGGTGAGCACCTTCAGCCGGGCCACTTGCGCTTCCTGGGCGGCGATGTTGGCCTCGGCGACCTTTACCGCCGCCTGGGCGGCGGAGAGGTTGGCCGACTGGGTGAGCACACCCGCCCGCGCCGTATCCGCGGTCTGCGCGGTGGCGATGCCCGTGCCGGCCAAAGTCGTGGTGCGCTTGTTGTTGACGTCGGCGAGATGGCGGTTGGCCTCGGCCTGATCCACCATCGCCTTGGACTGGGCGAGGGCCGCCTGAAGCTGCACCACCTGCGATTGCGCCTGTGCCAGTTGCTGGTCGAGATCCGGCGCGCTGATGCGGAACAGCAGGTCGCCCTTCCTGACCCGCGATCCGATGTCGATCAGCCGCTCGGCGATGTAGCCCGTCGCCCGCGGGTAGAGGCTCGCCGTGTCGAAGGCCTGGGTGGTGCCGGTCTGGGTGAGGTCCAGCGTGTCGCCCGCCCGCTTGGCGGTCGCCACGCGCACGGAGACGGGACCACGGGGCGAGGGCGCGCTGGAGACCGCAGCCCGGGACGGCTCGGACCACGTGCGGTAACCGACGAAGCCGGCGCCGGCCACGGCGATCAGGACGAGCCACCGTGTCCCACGCCATGCCGGCTGGCCGGCTGCATCCTGGTCTGCCATCCGTTCCCGCCGGTCCCAAGCCCGTGGATCATGAATACAGTGCACGTGTTTCCGTGCGGTTTCCACACGGGTGCAGGCCGCTGCCGCAGGCCGTGTCGCGGGCTTAACGCACGAAGCAGGCCTGAAGTCCGGCGGAGGCCGCGGCGATTTTGCGCCCGCTCGAACCAGGCGCGGGTTTCGCCGGTTTTCGCGGTCGCACGGGTGAGCCCACCCGGCTGAGTAGCGACTGACGGATTCCCCTATGAGAGACATGTCCCGACGCGGCCTGATCGCCGCCGCGGCCGGCACTGCCCTGGCGGCCTCGCCGGCCGGGGCGCAGGCGCCCTCCCCGTCCGGGCCGGTGCCGGAGCGCGGCCCGAAGGGCGCGGACATCCTCGGCCCCAAGAACCCGCAACGGGCAGCGGAGGAACCCAACACCGTCGCGCCGCCCGCTACGGACCACGGCACCATGCCGAACCTGAAATGGTCCTTCGCCGACAGCCACATGCGGCTGGAGGTCGGCGGCTGGGCCCGCCAGACCACGATCCGCGAGTTGCCGATCTCGAAGGCGATGGCCGGCGTGAACATGCGCCTCAAGGCCAACGCGGTCCGGGAGATGCACTGGCACAAGGAGGCCGAGTGGTCCTACATGATCAAGGGCCGGGCGCGGATCACCGCCGTGGACCAGGACGGGCGCACCTTCGCCGACGATGTCGGGCCGGGCGACCTCTGGTACTTCCCCTCCGGCATCCCCCATTCGATCCAGGGCCTGGACGGTCCGGATGACGGCTGCGAGTTCCTGCTCGTCTTCGACGACGGGGCCTTCTCGGAGGACTCGACCTTCCTGATCACCGACTGGATGGCCCACACCCCGCGTGAGGTGCTGGCGAAGAATTTCGGCTTGCCGGAGAATGCCTTCGACGGGATTCCTGAGAAAGAGCTTTATATTTTCCCCGGCCCGAAGCCCGGCCCGCTGGCCGACGATAAGCTCGGCGGCGCCGGCCCTGTGCCCAAGTCCTTCAGCCACCGGATGCTTGCCCAGGAGCCGATCCGCACGAAGAGCGGCACGGTGCGGATCACCGATTCCTCGATCTTCCCCGCCTCGGCCACCATCGCGGCGGCGCTCGTCGAGGTCGAGCCCGGCGGGATGCGCGAACTCCACTGGCATCCGAACGGCGACGAATGGCAGTACTACCTGTCCGGCAAGGGGCGGATGACGGTGTTCGGCTCCGAATCGAAGGCCCGCACCTTCGATTATCAGGCCGGGGATGTCGGCTACGTGCCCTTCGCCATGGGTCACTACATCGAGAATACGGGCAACGAGACACTGACCTTCCTGGAAATGTTCAAGAGCCCGCGCTACGCCGACCTCTCGCTCACCCAGTGGATGGCACTCACGCCGCATGCCCTGGTTCAGGCCCACACGAAGATGGATCGTGCCGAGATCGACGGCCTGCCCACCATCAAGCGTCCGGTCGTGCCCGGTTGACGCGCCCCGGAACCGGGGGTGGCGGCGACGCGTCGGTTCGGTAACACTGACATCGTCTTTCAGGAGACACCGATGCGCGTCCGCTTCCCCCTGGGCCTTGTCGCCCCCGGCATCCTGGCTCTCGGCACCCTGGTCCTGGCCGGCCCGGCCTCGGCCCAGGTCCAGCAGTCGAACCCCAATGCCGCGAACCAGTCCTTCGCCATCCAGAGCCAGTTCCGCAGCCTGCAGCAGCAGCAAATCTCGAACTACAACACCCTGAACATGCAGGCCCAGCGCAACGTGCAATACAACCCCTCGCCGGTTTACCCCGGCGAGTACGGGATCATCGCTCGCCCGTCGCACCGGGGCGGCCGGAGCCATCGCGGCTTCAACACGAGCATCTGCACCGGCTGCTGAGCCGACAGACTGGGACGGGACAAGTTCGGGAAGGGTCTTTTCTCACGGATACGATCGGTTCAGAACCGGGTGCGATGATGGCTCGGACATGAAAATCCTCCTGATCGGATCCGGCGGTCGCGAGCATGCGCTCGCGTGGCGCCTCGCGCAGAGCCCCCTCTGTACCCAGCTGTTCACGGCCCCCGGGAATCCCGGGACCGCCCGGCACGGCACAAACCTGCCTGACCTGCGGGTGTCCGACCACGGGGCCATGACCGCCTTTTGCCGGGCCGAGCGGATCGGCCTCGTCATCGTGGGGCCGGAGGCACCCCTGGTGGCGGGGCTCGTCGACGACCTGAGCGCCGCCGGCATCCGGGCCTTCGGCCCGACCCGCGACGCTGCACGCCTGGAGGGCTCGAAGGGCTTCACCAAGGATCTCTGCGCCGAGTACGGCATCCCGACCGCCGCCTTCGCGCGCTTCACCGATCTGGACCGGGCCCTGGCCTATGTCCGCGAACGCGGGGCGCCGATCGTCGTGAAGGCGGACGGCCTGGCCGCCGGCAAGGGCGTCACCGTCGCCGAGAGCCTGGATCAGGCCGAGGACGCCCTCCACGCCCTCTTCGCCGGACCGGGCGCGGAGGTGGTGGTGGAGGAGTGCCTGTTCGGGGAGGAGGCCAGCTTCTTCGCCCTGTGCGACGGCACCCGCGCCATCCCCGTGGGCACGGCCCAGGACCACAAGCGCGTCTTCGACGGCGACCGGGGCCCGAATACCGGCGGCATGGGCGCCTACGCCCCCGCCGCCGTCGTCACGCCGGAGATCGAGGCCCGGGTGATGGCTGAGATCATCAACCCGACCCTGGCGGGCATGCGCGCCCGGGGATGCCCCTTCACCGGCATCCTCTACGCCGGTCTGATGCTCACCGCCGACGGACCGAAGCTCATCGAGTACAACACCCGCTTCGGCGATCCCGAGGCCCAGGTGCTGATGCCCCGCCTCGCCTCCGACCTCGTGCCCGCCCTCCTCTCGGCCTGCGACGGCGACCTGACAGGCGTGACCCTCGAATCGGACCCCTGCCGCACGGCCCTCACGGTGGTGATGGCGGCAGCCGGCTATCCCGGGGCCGTGGTCCGCGGCTCGGTGATCCGCGGGATCGAGGCGGCGGAGGGCGAGGGCGTCCACGTCTTCCAGGCCGGCACCCGCGCCGAGGGCGACCAGATCCTCGCCGACGGGGGCCGGGTGCTCGCGGTCACGGCGCTCGGCGAAAGCGTCACCGATGCGCAGGCCCGCGCCTATGCGGCCGTGGCCCGGATCGACTGGCCGGAAGGCTTCTGCCGCCGGGATATCGGCTACCGGGCCGTCGCCCGTGAGGCCGAACCCCGCGCATAGCCGTCGGGCGAGCCCCGCTGTATACGAGAGTGTGCACCGGCATCCGGTGCGCTAAGTAGCTCTTCTCGTACCGCCCATCGCGACGCCCTGCGCCGCGCCTTCCGGGGCGGCTCCCCCCTTCGACGTCACACGCGCCCTCCGGACGGACGCACGGCGTCCAGGATGAGGCAGGACAGGTGCGCGCGATCGAACTGGCAGACGGGCCTGAGGCCCGGGCGGCGATCCCCGGCCCGGAGGCGGCTTCCGCCTCCAGCACCGGAGACCGCATCGAGAAGCGCCTCGACCGGCACGAGATCCGGGCCATCGTCGCCGGGCTCATGGCGGCGATGCTGCTGGCCGCCCTCGACCAGACCATCGTCGCCACCGCGATGCCCACCATCGGGCTCGAACTCGGCGATGCCACAAACCTTCCCTGGATCGTCACGGCCTACCTGCTCGCTTCCACGGCGGTCACGCCCCTCTACGGCAAGCTGAGCGACATCCACGGGCGGCGGGTGATGCTGCTCATTGCGATCACGGTGTTCAGCCTGGGATCCCTGGCCTGTGCCCTCGCGCCGACGATGATCGCCCTGGCGCTGGCCCGCGCCCTCCAGGGGATCGGCGGGGGCGGCCTCATCGCCCTGTCGCAGACGATCCTGGCCGACATCATGTCGCCGAAGGAGCGGGCCGGTTATCAGGTTTACATCGCGGGGGTGTTCGCCACCGCCTCCGTGGCGGGGCCGCTCCTCGGGGGCGTGCTGGCCCAGCATTTCCACTGGTCGCTGATCTTCTGGATCAACCTGCCCATCGGCTTTCTGGCCTTCCTCCTCACCAACGACAAGCTGAAGCTGCTGCCGCGCCACGAGCGGCGCCACCGCCTCGACTATCCCGGGGCGGTGCTCCTCGTGCTGGGCTCCACTGCCCTTCTCCTCGCCCTCAGCCGGGGCGGCGTCCACGAACCGTGGCTCTCCGTGCCGGTGCTGGGGCTCCTGGGGGCGGCCTTCGTGTTCAGCCTGGGCTTCGCCGTGCGGCTGATGACGGCGGCCGAGCCGCTGATCCCCACGACGGTCCTCGCCAACCGGATCGTGGCCTGCGCGACGCTGGCCGCCTGCTTCGCCATGGGCACCTTCATCGGCCTCACGATCTACGTGCCGATCTTTCTCGAAGGGGTGGTGGGGCTTACGGCGAGCCAGTCCGGCCTCGCCCTGGTACCGCTGATGGCCGGCACGGTCACGGGGGCCACCCTGTCCGGGCGCTCGATGCTGTATTTCCGGCACTACAAGCGGGTGCCCCTGGCGATGATGGGGGTGAGCCTCGCCGCCTGCGCGCTCCTGGCCGTGTATGGGCGCGACCTGCCGTTCTGGCTGATGGAGACGGCCCTGGCCTTCCTGTCGATCGGCCTCGGGACGATCCTGCCCCTCTCGACGATCACCATCCAGAACGCGGTCGCACCCCACCAACTGGGCATCGCCACGGCGGCGATGAACTTCTTCCGGTCGCTGGGCGGCGCGCTCATCGTGGCGGTGTTCGGGACCATCGTGCTCGGGGCGGCGGTGGGCGGCGGGGGGGCCGACGTCGAGAGCCTTCTCCGCGGTGCGGACCCGGCCCTGCTGGCGGCCACCTTCCGCCACGTCTTCATGGCGGCCTGCCTGTGCCTGCTCCTGGCCTTCGTCTTCCTCGCCCTGTTGGAGGAACGGCCCCTGGGCGAGCGACCGAAGTCGGCCGCGCGGGAGGCGACGGTGGGGGAGTGAGACGCTCCTCGGCATCCCCGAACGCCAAACCCGTTATTGCGAGCGCAGCGAAGCAATCCAGGGATCCGCCCCATAGTGGAGCGTCCCGCTGCCCTGGATTGCTTCGCTGCGCTCGCAATGACGATGAGGCGCTAGGACGCGGTCACACCGCCCGCCGTTCCTCGTCGGCCACCCGGCTCTCCTCCGCCTCGGCGAGCGCCCGCCCGACCATCAGCAGCGCCGGCCCTTCGAGCCCGGCCGCCTCGACCCGGTGGGCGAGGTCGGCAGCGGTGCCCCGGACGACGGCTTGGTTCGGCCGGGTGGCGTTGAAGACGAGGAGGGCCGGCGTCCCGGGCGCGAGGCCCTCGGCCACCGCCCGCTCGAGGAGCGCGCCGAGCGTCCGCTTGGGCATGTAGACCACCGTCGTGACGCTGGAATCGCCGAGCGCCGACCAGTTCAGGTCCTCCGGCAGGCCGCCCTTGCGGTCGTGGCCGGTGACGTATTGCAGGCGGCGTGCGGCGTCCCGGTGGGTCAGGGACAGGCCGAGCGAAGCCGCCGCACCCTGTGCCGCCGACACGCCGGGCACCACCGTGACCGGGATGCCGGCCTGCCGGCACGCCTCGATCTCCTCCCCCGCCCGGCCGAAGACCAGCGGGTCGCCGGACTTCAGCCGCACCACCTGCTTGCCCGACTTCGCGAGCTGCACCATCAGCGCGTTGATGTCGTCCTGGCGGCAGGAGGGGCCATGGCCGGTCTTGCCGACCAGCATGGTCCGCGCCTCGCGTCGCGCGTAGTCGAGGATCGCCGGGGCGACGAGGTCGTCGTAGAGGATCACGTCGGCGTTGCGTAAGCTCCGCAGGGCCTTCAGCGTCAGCAGTTCGGCATCGCCCGGCCCGGCGCCGACCAGCGTCACCGCCCCGCCCTTCGGCGCCGCCTCGGTCTGGCCGAGGAGTTCGGCGAGGTCGGCCGGCGCGGGTTCCCGGTCTGGCTCGGCGAAGGCGCGCTCGGTGAAGCGCTCCCAGAAGAAGCGCCGGTCGGCGAAGCCGGGGAAGCGGCCCGTCACCTGCTCCCGCCAGTCCCGGGCGGCGGCCATCCAGCGACTGAACCCGCGGGGCAGCATCGCCTCGATCCGGGCGCGGACGGTCTGGCCGAAGACCGGGGCGGCGCCCTCCGTCGAGATGCCGACCACTAGGGGCGAGCGGTTGACGATGGCGCCGAACTTCACGTCGCAGAGATGCGGCCGATCGACGGCGTTGACGATGGCGCCGGTTCCCCTTGCGGCGGCGACGAAGGCGACCGCGTCGGTCTCGTCTTCCATTGCGCCGACGCAGAAGACGGCGCCCCAGAGGTCATCCGGCGTCCAGTGGCGCTCGTGCAGGGTGACCTGCCCGTCCACGATCTCGCCAGGCACGGCGCGCAGTTCATCTGAGGGCTCGGCGGCGTAGACATCGACAAGCGCGCCCGCGGCGGCCAGCACCTTCACCTTCCACGGCGCCCCGCCGGAGGAGCCGGCCAGCACCACCCGCTTGCCGCGGAGGGGCACGAAGACCGGCAGCACCGCCAGCGGTTCCAAGCCGGCGGTGGCGGTCTCGCGGGGGGCGCGGGCGGGGCGGGGGGTGGTTGGGTCGACCATGGTCCGTTGTATCGTTCAATCACGGACATCGCGAAACAGCGCGAGTCCTGAAATCCTCGCCGTCATTGCGAGCGGAGCGAAGCAATCCAGGGGCGGCGGGCCGCCTCCGAATATGGTGCTTCCCTGGATTGCTTCGCTCCGCTCGCAAAGACGGGTGTTGCATCCCGCCGAGACGCGGGCGTCGGAGGATTGTCTACCACCAATCACGCCGCTTTTGCGGTCTCCACGGTCAGCAGCTTGCGGATCTCTGGGATGCACGAGCCGCAATTCGTGCCGGCCTTGCAGGCGGCGCCCACCGCCTCGACGCTGCCGGCCCCGGCGCGGATCGTCGCGGCGATGACGTCGAGCCCGACCCCGTGACAGGCGCAGACCACCGGCCCCGCCGCCTCGGTGGCGGCCCGGCCGGACAGGAGCGCCCGGCGCTCAGCCGCCTCCGGCTCGTCCGCCGCGAAGAGCGCCTTGGCCGCCTCCCAATCGGGCCGGGCGTCGGAGGGCGCCACGGCGATGCTCGCCACGAGGCGGGAGCCATCGTAGACGGCGCAGCGGTAGCGGCCCCTCGCGTGGTCGGCATACTCGGCAAGCTCCAGCCCGCCGGTCTGGATGAGACCACGCAGCGCCAGGGCGACCTCCCGCGACCCGTCCTGGGTGGCGAACTGCACGCCCCAGCCGCCGGGGATCGCGGCCTTGGCCCACCACCAGCCCTCGGGCATCGGTACCTCGGTGCGCGACAGGACGAAGCCCCGCGCCCGGTAGGCGACCGCCTCGATGGCGGCGGGCGTCGCCTTCAGTTCCGGCTGGCCGGAGACCGGGTCCGGCACTCCGCGCACTAGCGCCCCGACCCGGGCCGCGGAGGCGTAGGCGGCGTTCCAGTGCATCGGCATGAACAGCTGGCCCGTCGCCACCGCGTCGGTGACCATCACCTCCAGCTCGGCGCTGCCGTGGACGGTCGAGACCCGGGCGATGCCCCCCTCGCTCAGGCCCCTTGCCGCCGCGTCCTCCGGGTGGATCTCCACGAAGGGCACAGCCCGGTGGGCCGAAAGGCGCTGGCTTTTGCCGGTGCGCGTCATGGTGTGCCAGTGGTCGCGGACCCGGCCGGTGTTGAGCACGAACGGGTGGTCTCCCCCCGCGGCCTCGGCGAGGCCGGGGGGCTGCACCGCCACGAACCGGGCGCGTCGGTCGAAGGTGTAGAACCGCCCGTCGGCGAACAGACGCGGCTTCGGCCCGCCGCGCTTGGGTAGGGGCCATTGCACAGGCCCGGAAGCCGCATAAGCGCTGTCGGCGATGTCGGTGAGCCCGCCGAGGTCGAAGTCCCGGGTGCCGCCGTTCTCGTAGGCCGAAAGGCCGGCATGCTCCCGGAACACCGCCGCGACGCTTGGCCAGTCGAACGCCTTGCCGTGGCCCAGGCGGCGGCCGACCTCGGCGAGCACCGCCCAGTCCGGCCGGGCCTCGCCGGGGATCGGCAGGAAGCGGCGCTGGCGGGAGATCCGCCGCTCGGAATTCGTGACCGTGCCGTCCTTCTCGCCCCAGCCCTGTGCCGGCAGCAGCACCGTGGTACGGGCCTTCTCCCGGGCGGTGTCGGCGTTGGCCATGATGTCGGAGACAACCAGCAGGTCGAGGCCGCGGATCGCCTCGCGGACGTGGTCGGCCCGGGGCATCGAGACGATGGGGTTGGTGCCCATCACCCACAGGGCCTTGATCCGGCCCGCGCGCACCGCCTCGAACAGGGCGACGGCCTTCATGCCCTCGCCGGTGATGATCCGCGGGGCGGCCCAGTAGCGGCGGACCCGGTCGACCTCTTCGGGGGCGAAATGCATGTGGGCGGCGAGCATGTTGGACAGACCGCCGACCTCCCGCCCGCCCATGGCGTTAGGCTGGCCGGTGAGGGAGAACGGCCCCTGCCCCACCCCGCCGATCCGGCCGGTGACGAGGTGGCAGTTGATGATGGCATTGCCCTTGTCGGTGCCCTGCACCGACTGGTTCACGCCCATTGAGAAGGCGGTGACGACCCGCCGGGTCCGGGCGAACAGGTCGTAGAAGGCGGCGATGTCGGCCTCCGCCAAGCCCGTCGCAGCGGCGGTGGCCTGGAGGCTCGGGGCGATCTGGCGGGCGCGGTCGAGGGCGCCGTCGAGGCCCGCCGTGTGCTCCTCCACGAAGGCCCGGTCGCTGAAGCCGTTCTCGGTGAGGTGGACGAGGAGACCGGAGAACAGCGCCACGTCGCTGCCGGGCTTGAGCCCGAGGAACAGGTCGGCCTCCTGCCCGGTCTGGGTGCGGCGGGGGTCGATCACCACGAACTTGGTGCCGCGCTTGGCCTTGGCGTCGGCCATCCGGCGGAACAGGACCGGGTGGCACCATGCGGTGTTCGAGCCGACGAGGACGATCAGGTCCGCCTCGTCGAGGTCCTCGTAGCAGCCGGGCACGGTATCCGAGCCGAAGGCCCGGCGGTGGGCCGCCACCGCGCTCGACATGCACAGCCGCGAGTTGGTCTCGACATGCGGCGTGCCGACGAAGCCCTTCGCGAGCTTGTTGGCGACGTAATAATCCTCGGTGAGCAACTGGCCGGAGAGGTAGAAGGCGACCGATTCCGGCCCGTGGGCCCCGGCGATTCGCTGCAATTCCGCCGCGACGGTGCCGAGCGCCGCGTCCCAGGAGACCCGCTCGCCGTTAAGCTGCGGGTGGAGCAGCCGGTCGTCGAGGGACAGGGTCTCGCCGAGCGCCGAGCCCTTGGAGCACAGCCGGCCGTAGTTGGCCGGGTGTTCGGCGTCGCCGGCGATCGCCGCGCCGCCCTTCCCGTCCGGCGTCGCGAGCACGCCGCAGCCGACGCCGCAATACGGGCAAGTGGTGCGGACCTCAGCGGTCATGGCGGGTTCCTCGGGTGTGGGTCTCGTCGGTGAGGCAAGAGGCGGGCCGGGCCGTTTCTCCCCTCTCCCCGTCTTGCGGGGAGAAGGCCGCGAACTGGCTCCCACCCTCCCCCTCATCCTGAGGTGCCCGCTTGGCGGGCCTCGAAGGAGGGCTCCAGGGATCGCGGAGCCTTCTGGAGCCCTCCCTCGAGGCGGCTTCGCCGCACCTCAGGATGAGGAGGGAGATTGGGATCGGCCGTGTCCGCCGACACCGGCGTTGGGCCCCTCTCCCCGCAGGCGGGGAGAGGGGATACCCGTCAGTACACGTCCGCCTGATACCGCCCGGCCTTCTTCAGCGCGCCGAGATAGGCGACCGCATCCTCCGGGCTCTTGCCGCCGTGCTGGGCGGCGACATCGATGATCGCCCGCTCCACGTCCTTGGCCATGCGCTTGGCATCGCCGCAGACGTAGAAATGCGCGCCGCCTTCGAGCCACTTCCAGAGGTCGGCACCGTTCTCGCGCATCCGGTCCTGGACGTAGGTTTTTTCCGATCCGTCCCGGGACCACGCCAGCGACAGGCGGGTCAGCACCTTGTCGTCCCTCAGCTTCGTCAGCTCGTCCTTGTAGAAGAAGTCGCTCGCCTGGCGCTGGTGGCCGTAGAACAGCCAGTTCCGGCCGGGCGCCTGGGTCGCCGCGCGCTCGCGCAGGAAGGCCCGGAACGGGGCGATCCCGGTGCCGGGGCCGCACATGATCACATCCTTCGACAGGTCCGCCGGGAGGCCGAAGCCGTGGGCCTTCTGCAGGTAGATCTTGACCCTGGTCTGCTCGGGCAGGCGCTCGCCGAGATGGGTCGAGGCGACGCCGAGGCGCAGCCGGGAGCGGTGGTTGTAGCGCACCGCGTCCACCGTCAGGGACACCCGGCCCGCATCCATCTTCGGCGAGGACGAGATCGAGTAGAGCCGGGGCTGCAACTCATCCAGCGCCTCGAGGAAGACCTCCGCATCCGGCCTCGCCCCGGGGAACTTGTGCAGGGCGCCGAGCACGTCGAGATAGGCGGCATCCCCGTCCGGGTCCTCGCCGGAGGCGAGCGCCTGCGCCTTCTTGCGCGCCGCCCCGGAGGTGAGCAGCGACAGCAGCTGGTAGAGGTTGTCCGGCGCGGCGCCGAGCGCATAGTTGACGAGCAGGTGGTCCCGCAGCGTCCGCTCGCCAATCTTTCTCTCCGGCCGGGCGCCGAGTTCGGCGACCACCGCATCGACCAGCGCCGGGGCGTTGGCGGGGAACAGCCCGAGGGAATCGCCGACCTCGTACTGGATCGGCGTGCCGTCGAGGCCGATCTCGATGTGCCACGTCTCCTTCTCGCCGCCGGGCTCGTTGAGGCGCCGCCGGGAGAGGAACAGGGCCTCGACCGGGTTCTCGCGGCAATAGCCCAGAGGGCCGAGGTCCGGGGCCTTGGCCTCGGCGGCGGCCGCGGCGGCGGCAGCCGGAGCGGAGCCGCCGGCCGCGCCGAACTCCTCGTCCAGCTTCTTGAGCATCCGCATCGTCTCCTTGCCGCCGGGCTGGCAGAGGTTCAGACGCGCCTCGTTCTTGAGGAAGATGGCGTTGGCATAGTCGGCGCAGTTGTAGCCGCACTGGCCGCAATCCTGCTGCGCCATGGCGGCCATCAGCTTCTGGGCCTCGGGCCGCTCCTTGGCGAGGTCCATGCGGTCGGGCAGGGGCATCGACGGGTCGTGCCAGGGCGCGTCGTCGTTGTCGGCGAGCTTTGGGCCGGAGGCCGGAGCCTCGCCGGGAGCGAGCGCGGTCGCCCCCTCGACGGCCGGGCCGAGCAGGGCGGCGAAATAGCCGGAGAGCCACGCCCGCTGGTCGGGGTCGAACGGGGCGGTCTCGGGGATCAGGACGAGCGGGGGCGAGACATGCTGGGTCATGCGGCTTCCCTCAGGGCGGGTTCGGCTTCGGCGGCGGCGCGCAGCGCCTCCGGGCCGGTCCGGGCGGTGAATTGCTGGAAGGTCTCGGCCTTGTCGCTGCGTCCGGCGAGGTAGGTGCGCAGCAGCGCCTCGACGCGCACGGGTGCATCCTCGGCCTTCACCGCCTTCCAGATCTCGGTGCCGATCTTCGGGGTCTCGGCGAAGCCGCCGCCGACCACGATGTCGTAACCCTCGACGGTGTCGCCCTCCTCCGAGACGACGACTTTGGCGCCGATCAGGCCGATATCGCCGATGTAATGCTGGGCGCAGCTATGGTGGCAGCCGGTGAGGTGGACGTTCACCGGCACGTCGAGCTCCTTCACCGTGCGCTCGACATGCTCGGCGATGAGTATGGCGTGGCCCTTGGTATCGGAGGCGGCGAACTTGCAGCCCCGCGCGCCTGTGCAGGCGACGAGCCCCGCCCGGATGCCCTCGGCCTTGATCGACAGGCCGAGTTCCGACACCCGCCGCTCGACTTCCTCCAGCTTAAAGTCCGGCACGCCGGAAAAGATAAAATTCTGCCAGACGGTGAGACGGATCTGACCGTCGCCGCAATCCCGGGCGATGGCCGCCAGCGCCCGCACCTCGTCGCTCAGCATCTTGCCGACGGGCAGCACGACGCCGACCCAGTTCAGGCCTTCCTGCCTCTGCTTGTGGATGCCGACATGGGAATAGCGGTTCGTGGGCTTGCGGGGGGCGATGTGGGCGGGATCGACCCGCTCCAGCTTGCGCCCGAGCTTCTCCTCGACGGCGGCGAGGTACTTCTCGAAGCCCCAGGCGTCGAGGACATACTTCATCCGCGCCTTGTTGCGGTTGGTCCGGTCGCCGTTCTCGATGAAGACGCGGATGATCGCGTCGGCAACCTGATTGCACTCCTCCGGCTTCAGCACGACGCCGGTATCGCGGGCGAGGTCCTTGTGGCCGGAGATGCCGCCGAGCACGAGGCGCATCCAGATGCCGGGCGCCACCGTGGCGCCCTCCAGCACCTCGACCGCCTGGAAGCCGACATCGTTCGTCTCCTCCAGCACCGGCATGACGCCGCCGCCATCGAAGGCGACGTTGAACTTGCGCGGCAGGCCGTAGAGCGAGCGGTCGTTGATGATCCAGTTATTCCAGGACTTGGCGAGCGGCCGGGTGTCCAGGATCTCCTGCGCGTCGATGCCTGCGGTGGGGGAGCCGGTGACGTTGCGGATGTTGTCCGCCCCCGCACCCTGCGCGCCGAGGCCGATATCGGCGAGCCCATCGAGGAAGGGCTGGGCATGCTCGGGCGCGATCTCCCGGACCTGCAGGTTCGCCCGGGTCGTCACATGAACGTACCCGCCGCCATGGGCATCGGCGAGGTCGGCGACCCCGGCGAACTGCCAATGGTGCAGCACCCCGTTGGGGATGCGCAGGCGGCACATGTAGCTCACCTGGTTAGGCGCGACCCAGAACATCCCGTGGTAGCGCCAGCGGAAATTGTCCTCGGGCTTCGGAGCCTTGCCCTGCGCCGCCTCGGCCTTCAGCCGGTTGTGACCGTCGAAGGGGCTCTCGGCGCGCTTCCACTTCTCCTGCTCGCAGAGCTTGCCGCCGGCCTTCACCGTCGCGTCCTGGGCCTTGATGTGGATCGCATCCGGGCCGGTGGGCTCCGGGGCGGGGGCCCCGGCCCCCTGCCCTGTCGCCAGACCTCCGGTGATCCGCGCCGCGCCGATGCCCGCGGCGAAGCCTTCGAGGTAGCGCCGCTGCTCGGCGTTGAATTCATCCGCCATGCCTGGCCTCCTTAAGCCGCGAGGGGTTGGGGCGCCGGGCGCCCGAACATGAGATCGTCCACGTCGCCGACCGGATCACCGGAGCGGATCAGGGCCTTGCAGGCCGCCTGCTCGGCGATGTCGCCGACGAAGACTGCGCCCACGAGCCGGCCCTCCCGCAGCAGCAGCTTGCGGTAGAGGCCGGCGCCGGGATCGAAGAGGGTGACCGCCTCGGCATCGGCCGGGGTGTCCACGAGGCCGGCGGAAAAGACCGGGAGACCGGAGATCTTGAGGCTGGTGGAAAGATGCGTGCCGCGATACTCGCCCCCCTCCCCCGCGAGGTGGCGGGCAAGGGCGTCGGCCTGCTCGTAGGCGGGCTCCACGAGGCCGTAGACGAGGCCCCGGTGCTCGGCACACTCCCCGAGGGCGAAAATCCGCGGATCGGAGGTCGCCATCCGGTCATCGACCAGGATGCCCCGGTTGGTGGCGAGCCCCGCCGCCTGCGCCAGGGCCACGGAGGGGCGTACCCCCACCGACACGACCACGAGGTCGGCCGGAAGCACGGTCCCGTCCGCGAGCACCAAGCGCTCGACCTTCCCCTCGCCCTCGACGGCGGCGGTATCGGCGCTGAGGATCACCTTGACCCCCCGGGCCTCCATCGCCCGCCGCACCAAGCCGGCGGCCGGGTGGTCGAGCTGGCGCTCCATCAGCCGGTCCATGACGTGGAGCAGGGTCGTGTCGATGCCGAGCCGGGAGAGTCCCGCGGCGGCCTCCAGGCCGAGCAGGCCGCCGCCGATGACGATGGCCCTGGCATGCTGCACGGCGGCCTTCCGGATGGCCGCCACGTCGGCGAGGTCGCGGAAGGTGATGACGCCGGGCAGGTCCATGCCGGGCTTGGGCAGGCGGATCGGCAGGGAGCCGACCGCCAGAACCAGCCTGTCGAAGGGCAAGATATGGGTCTCGCCGACGATCGCGAGGCCGTTCTCCCGGTCGATGGCGGTGACGGGCGCCCCGGTGATCAGGCGGATGCCGTGGGCCTCGTACCAGTCGAGGCCGCGGAAGGCTGTCGCCCCCTCGTCAATCTCGCCGCCAAGCAACGAGGACAGGAGCACGCGGTTGTAGGCGGCCCGGGGCTCGGCCCCGATGCAGGTGACGTCGAAGCGACCCGGACAGCCCTCGGTGAGGTGCTCCAGGAATCGGAGGGAGGCCATGCCGTTTCCGACAACGACGAGCCGCTCGCGCGGTGCCCCGTCCGTCGCCCGCGAATCCGGCGTCGCGGTGTCCAAGCGTGGTGTCGGCATCGATCGGTCGCGTCTCGAACCTCAAATTCAGGGATCGTCGGCGGACCGCCCACGAAAAAGCCGCTGCCGGATGTCGTCCCAGGGCAGCCGGTCGGAGCCCCAGGAGAACCGGATCAGCGGCCTCGCTGACGGCGCTGCCCGTCGCCGTTGACGGACGCGCAGAGACTTGCAGGACGCGTGCCAAACGGTGGAAATCGTGCTTCTCGGATGGCTGCCGCTGTGCGTGGCTCCAGCCACGCTTCGGGAGCCCCCGTGAGGAGGACCTCTGTGCGATGCACAAAAAGCGGGCGGCTGACCGTTATGCGGTCAGCGATCGAAACGGGGAGCGTCGCCCGTAAGGGCTCGGCGGTCTTTCATAGGAGAAGGCACGGTGGGTCCGAGCCCGCACGCGGAAAGCAGACCTGGATCGCTTCACTGCGTTCGCAGAGACGACACGGAACGGCAGCCTTTATTGGGCACGGTTCCTCTGACGAGCCTCCGCCGTAATTACGAGCGAAGCGAAGCAATCCAGTCGTGCCACGCTGCCGGGCGGCGCGTTGGCCTGGATTGCTTCGCTGCGCTCGCAACGACGAGTTGAGCAGTTTCAGAGGAGCGTGGACAGCGCCACGAGGAGCCCGACCGTCGGCATGGCGCCGACGACGATAGCCCAATACCAGCCGCTCGGTGCGCTAAGGCGCCTGTTGTCGTTGGCCGCCCGGGGCGCGCGCTGGGCGCGTCGTCCCTGCCGGACGTAACGCTGCAATTCCACCCGTGGGGGAGGAGCTGGCGGGAGCGACGCTGCGTCGAATTTGCGGCAACCGGGCATGGTAGCGTCTCAACGGCGCAGACCCTCCCCTGTTCCGTGCGCATCACGCATGCTTTGGGGACGAGCCCATTGCCCGGCGCGTGGCACGCTGTCACACGCCCAAGAGGGCGGACGGATCGGGCCGGTAGATGGCCCTGGCGGCGAGGGCGATGCCGGGATCGTCGGGCAATTGCCCAGCCGCCGTCATCTGCGACAGGAGCCAGTCGAGGCGTTCGGGAACCCAGGCCTGGGCCGGGGCGCCGAGGCGCAGGGAGCCGAGGCGGGCGTTGATCCCATCGACCCCCTCCCGCCCGAAGGCGCGGGCGACGGCATCGATCTCCCGGTCGAGGTGGCTCCGGCGGCCGAGGCGGTGGGCGAGTTCGTCCCGGTGATCGGGATCCGCGCACCACAACCCGGCCCTGGCGACGGCCCGGACGAGGGGGGCATTGGCCACGCCGGCGCGGCCGGAGACGGCGAACACCTTTTCCGGCGCATCGGGGGCGATCTCGGCGCAGAGGGCCGCGATCCGCCCGACGCCGGCCGCCACCGCCACGTCGTTCCAGGGCGCCCCGGCACAGAACCCGTCCACGAGCCCCCGGGATAGGGCCTCGACCCCGTGCTGGGGCGGCACCACCACGGTGCGCAGGGCAGCCGGATCGAGCCCACCCGCCGCCGCGAAGAGCCGGACCTGATAGGCGTGGCACGAGAAGGGATGGACGATCCCCATGGTCAGCGGCCTGCCCGCGCGCCGCCGGGCGGCGGCGATCCTGGCGAAGGCCCTGGCGGCGCCGCGCCAGCCATCCGTGCCCTCTCCCGGGACCGCTTCCTCCGCCATCGCCTCGCAGAGGGCATGGGAGAGAGTGATCGCATTGCCGTTCAGGCTGAGGGGCAGGCCGACGACCACGTCCGAGGGCGGCCCCGACAGGCCCATGGCGCTCGCCAGCGCCAGGGGCGCCAGCATGTGCGCGCCGTCGAGATGGCCGAGGGCGAGCCGGTCCCGGAGGGTCGCCCAGGACGGCTCGGCGGACAGCTCAAGCTCGAGCCCCTCCTCCCGGGCGAAGCCCAGTTCCTGGGCCATGACCACGGGGGCCGCATCGCAGAGGGGGACGTAGCCGATCTGAAGTCTCATGGCTGCCCCTTTCGGAAGGAGGTGCACCCTTCCCACCGTCCCACCGCCGCCCTCATCCGAGAAGGTCCGCCGTGGTGACGATGGCCCTGGCGATGTCGGCGATCTTGCGCTTCTCGTTCATGGCCTTGCGCCGGAGCTGCCTGTAGGCCTCTTCCTCGGATAGGCCCTTGAGATTCATCAGGATGCCCTTCGCCCGCTCGATCAGCTTGCGGTCGGCGAGTTCGCCCCTCGCCTCCGAGAGCTCCCGCTGGAGCCGGGCGAAGGCGTTGAAGCGCAGGATCGCGATGTCGATGATCGACTTGATGCGCTCCGGGCGCAGGCCGTCCACGACGTAGGCGGAGATGCCCGCATCGACGGCAGCCTCCATCATTGTCGTATCCGAGCGGTCGACGAACATCGCCACCGGCCGCCCGGCATGGCGGGAGACGCCAGACATCTGCTCCAGGATGTCCCGGCTCGGACTCTCCAGATGGATCACCACCACATCGGGCTTGAGGGCGCTGACCCGCTCCTGAAGGTCGGCCGTGTCCGGCAGCACGACGATCCGCCCGATCCCGGCGGCGCGCAGGCCTTCTTCCAGGATGGCCGCGCGGGCCTGGCTCGGGTCGATCACGGCGACGGTGAGGCTCGATTCGGTCATCGCGGCCCGTTCTGGGGCGGGTCTTGCCCGATGCCCAGCGGGGGCGGGGCCACCGGCCGGGACGCAAGGGATGTGCCCCGGCCGAGCTTCTCGTGCTCTTCCCGCCGGGGTGTTGTTCCGCGGTTACCGCCACGCAATCATTCGGTCCAGCTTCTGCCGCAATGTCGCGGCCTTCTGACCGCCTCGGAGACGTTGAGAGGGTCGAAAAGCGGATGCGCGGGCCTGATCGTACTTCGGTGGAAACGCCGTGCCGGCCCCAGGACCGGCCCGCCATGGCGGATGCCGGCGGTCGCGTGACGATGCCGTTCCTTCCGACCCTCGTCACCGTCGCGCTGCTGGCGGCGGCCTCCGTCTACTGCACGAAGCAGGACACCCCTCCCCCGTCCGCCGCGCGGATGATCCCCGTATCCGGCACGCCGAGCCTCGCCATGACGGAGCCGGCCGCCCCGGCCGCCGGCCCGGCCGCCCGGCCCCCCGCCGTGATCGCCTTCTCGGAGGTCTTCCCCCTGACGGCGGATCCGGTGACGACCTCCGCCCTGCCGGCGATGCCGGCCAAGTCGGCGGGCGCCACCCCGGCGCCACGGCCGGCCCGCCGCCTCGCCGCCGCGGGGCGCCGCGGCTGCCTCGGCCGCCGTTGCCAGGATCCGACCGTCCAAGACGACCCCTTCAACCCGGCACGACCGTCAGCGGACCTATCCGGTGGGTCGCAGCAGCGGGGCCCATCCGCGCCCACCCCCTCGGCCCTGCCCTTCGCCGAGTCGGTGGCCGAGGCCATTGTCCCGGTGGCCCGGGAGGTCGGGGCCGGGATCGGCATGCGCGTGGAGCAGATCACCGGCGGTGCGACCGATCTCGTCCGCAGCGGGCAATCGGTGGTGAAGGGCTCGGTCTCGGTCATCGCCGACCGGCTGCTGTAGAGCGCCTTCCGGACGGATCGGCGCGACACGCGGTTTCCGACCGTCGTTCCGACCCATCCCCCCTCATCCTGAGGCGAGGCGAAGCCGTTTCGAAGGAGGGTCCCAGCGCGCGCTGCGCCCGTTGGAGCCCTCCTTCGAGGCCGCCGCTCGCGCCGGCACCTCAGGATGAGGGGGATCGGTGGGAGCAGTTCACACCGGATCCCGCACGGCGGACGACAGGCCCACGCCGGTCCGCCCGTGCTGCACCGCCGCGACCTTGCCCCTGGTCCCCGCGCCGCGCCATCCTAGTTCGCGGTCACTGGCGGACCGGGGGTGGCCTGATGGCCGAACGCATTGAGGATTACGCCCTTCTCGGCGACGGCCGTTCCGCGGCCCTGGTCAGCCGGAAGGGCAGCATCGACTGGCTGTGCTGGCCGCGCTTCGATGCCGCCGCGCTGTTCACCTCCCTCCTAGGCACCCGCGAGCACGGATTCTGGGAAATCCGCCCGGAGGCTGAGCACGTTGAGACCAGCTGGGCCTACCGGCAGGGAAGCCTCGTCCTCGAGACCCGCCACAAGACCCGCCAGGGCGAGGTCCTCGTCACCGACTTCATGCCGACCGGCGACGGCCCGCATCTCGTCCGCCTCGTCCAGGGCGTCCACGGGCGCGTGGCCATGCGCATGGAGATGGCGGTGCGGTTCGATTACGGCTCGGCGGTGCCCTGGGTCTCCCATTCGGAACTCGGGGACCTGCGCGCCGTCTCCGGCCCACACAAGGTGGTCCTGCGCACCGATGTACGCCTGCACGGGACCGAGCAGCAGACGACGGTGGGCGAGTTCACCCTCCATGCGGGGGAGCACCGCCGCTTCGTCCTGAGCTACGGCCCCTCCCACGAACCGGACCCCTCCCCGATGGAGCCCCGGGCCGCCCTGGAGGCGACCGATCAGGCCTGGCGCGACTGGTCGAAGCGCTGCCGTGCCGAGGGCACGCCGTGGGATCCCCTGATCCAGCGCTCCCTCCTGACCCTCAAGGCGTTGATCTACCATCCCACCGGCGGGATCGTCGCCGCGCCCACGGCCTCCCTGCCGGAAGGTCTCGGCGGCGAGCGGAACTGGGATTACCGCTTCTGCTGGCTGCGCGACTCGACCCTCACGCTCATCGCGCTCATGGACGGGGGCTATATCGAGGAGGCCCGCAGTTGGCTTAACTGGCTCCTGCGGGCCGTGGCGGGCAACCCCGAGCAGGCTCACATCCTCTACGGCATCGGCGGCGAGCGCCTGCTGCCGGAGATCGAGCTCGACTGGCTTCCCGGCTACGAGAACTCGAAGCCGGTACGGATCGGGAATGCCGCCGCCGCCCAGTTCCAGCTCGACGTCTACGGCGAACTGTTCGACGCCCTGTACCAAGCCCACGCCCGCGGCCTTCCGGTGAGCGAGGACGGTCGCCGGGTCGGCCTCGCCATCCTCGGGCACCTGGAGACCGCCTGGACACGGCCCGACGAGGGCATCTGGGAGGTGCGCGGCGGTCCGCGGCACTTCGTCCATTCCAAGGTGATGGCCTGGGTGGCCTTCGACCGGGCCCTGCGCATGCACGAACTCGACAAGTCCGGCGCGACGCACGAACAGGCGGAGCGGTGGCGGGCGATTCGGGACGAGATCCACGCCGAGGTCTGCGAGAAGGGCTTCGACAAGTCCCTCAACAGCTTCGTCCAGTCCTACGGGTCGAAGGCCCTGGATGCGAGCCTGCTGCTCATGGCCCATACCGGCTTCCTGCCGCAGCACGATCCCCGGGTGGTCGGCACCGTCGAGGCCATCGGCCGGGACCTGATGCGGAACGGTTTTATCCTGCGCTACGAAACGGAAGGCCAGACGACCGACGGCCTTTCCGGCAACGAAGGCGCCTTCCTCCCTTGCACTTACTGGTACGCGGACAATCTCATTGGCCTCGGCCGGCGGGACGAGGCCCGGGCGCTGATCGAGCGCCTGATCGGAATCTGCAACGATCTCGGCCTCGTGAGCGAAGAGTATGACGTGCAAGCCGAGCGTCTTGTGGGTAACTATCCGCAGGCGTTCACCCACGTGGCCCTCGTCAACACGCTCTTCAGCTATGCCCGGGACGAGGGGCCGGCGGAGAAACAGGGCGGTAAGGCTGACGGGGCGCCCCCCGCCGTTCACCGCCGCAACGCGGCGCTGCGACAGAGCTAGAGAACAGGACGACCACTCATGAGCGGAGCCGACACACCTGCCCGCGCCGGGCTTGCCGAGATCGACAAGCTCAGCATCGACACCATCCGCACGCTGGCGATCGACGCGGTGCAGAAGGCCAATTCCGGGCATGCCGGTGCGCCGATGGCGCTGGCGCCCGTCGCCTACACCCTGTGGAACCGGTATCTGCGCTACGATCCCGCGCATCCGCACTGGCCGAATCGCGACCGCTTCGTGCTGTCCTGCGGCCACGCCTCCATGCTGCTCTACGCCCTGCTGCACCTCGCCAACGTGGCCGAGAAGGACGGCGGCAACGCTCCCGCCGTGAGCCTGGACGAGATCAAGCGCTTCCGGCAGATCGACAGCCGCACCCCCGGCCACCCGGAGTACCACTTCACCACCGGCGTCGAGACCACAACCGGCCCCCTCGGCCAGGGCGTGGCGAACTCCGTCGGCATGGCGATGGGCAGCCGGTTCCTCGGGGAGCATCTCAACCGCCCCGGACTGAACCTGTTCGACTACAACGTCTACGCAATGTGCTCGGACGGCGACCTGATGGAGGGCGTCGCGTCGGAGGCCGCCTCCATCGCCGGCCACCTGCGCCTGTCGAATCTCTGCTGGATCTACGACGACAACACGATCACCATCGAGGGCCACACGGAACTCGCCTTCGGTGAGGAGGTGGCGACGCGCTTCCTCGCCTATGGCTGGCAGGTGCTTCGGGTCGCCGACGCCAACGACATCCACGCCATCACGGCCGCCCTCGACACCTTCGTGGCAAGCCGGGACCGGCCGACGCTGATCATCGTCAAGTCGGTGATCGGCTATGGTGCTCCGAAGAAGCAGGGGACGTCAAAGGCCCATTCCGACGCGCTCGGCGAGGACGAGGTCAAGGGTGCCAAGCGGCTCTACGGCTGGCCGGAGGATGCGCAGTTCCTCGTCCCCGACGGCGTCCACGAGAACTTTCGCGATGGGATCGGCAAGCGCGGGGCCGCCCTCTACGACGAATGGCAGGGCCTGTTCGCCAAGGCGAAGGAGAGCGACGCCGCCCATGCCGAACAACTCGATGCCTTCCTAGAAGGGCGCCTTCCGGAGGGATGGGACAAGGACATCCCGTTCTTTGAGCCGGATGCCAAGGGCCTCGCCACACGCGAATCCTCGGGCAAGGTGCTGAACGCCATCGCCCAGCATGTCCCGTTCATGCTCGGCGGCTCGGCGGACCTCGCGCCGTCCAACAAGTCGAACCTGACCTTCGAGGGGGCGGGCTCCCTCACCCCCCTGAACCCCGGCGGGCGCAACGTCCACTTCGGCGTGCGCGAGCATGCCATGGGCTCGATCGTGAACGGCCTCGGCCTCTCGGGGCTGCGGGCCTACGGCGCGACCTTCCTCGTCTTCGCCGACTACATGCGTCCGCCGATCCGGCTCGCCGCGCTGATGGAACTGCCGGTCTTCCACATCTTCACCCACGACTCGATCGGCGTGGGCGAGGACGGGCCGACCCACCAGCCGGTGGAGCAACTGCTCTCCCTGCGCTGCATCCCCGGCCTCGTGACGCTGCGCCCGGCGGACGCCAACGAGGTGGCGGAAGCCTACCGGGTGATTTTTTCGCTCAAGAACCAGCCGGCGGTTTTGGCCCTGTCCCGCCAGCCGCTGCCGACCCTCGACCGGTCGAAATACGGCGCGGCCTCGGGCACCGCCAAGGGCGGCTACGTGCTGGCCGATTGCGAGGGGACGCCGGAGGTGATCCTGATGGCCTCCGGATCGGAGGTGCAGCTGTGCCTGGGCGCCTACGACGCCCTGACCGCCGAGGGCGTGAAGGCCCGGGTGGTCTCGATGCCCTCGTGGGATCTGTTCGAGCGGCAGGACGAGGCGTACCGCCATTCCGTGCTGCCGCCCGCGGTGAAGGCCCGGGTCGCCGTCGAGCAGGGCAGCGTGATCGGCTGGGACCGCTATGCCGGCTCCGAGGGCATGATCATCGGCATGCACACCTTCGGCGCCTCGGCGCCCCTGAAGGATCTCCTGAGCAAGTTCGGGTTTACCCCTGAGAAGGTCCTGGAAGCCGCCAAGGCGCAGGTGAAGAAGCACAAGCACTGAGGTGATTACCCTCCCCCCTCTGCGGGGGAGGGTTGCGACACGCATCCCACCCCCTCTCCTCATCCTGAGGTGGCCGCCTCGGCGGGCCTCGAAGGAGGGCTCCAGAAGGCTCAGCGATCTCTGGAGCCCTCCTTCGAAGCGGCTGACGCCGCTCCTCAGGCTGAGGTGGGGGGAGGGATCGGCAGGAACACCGGAAGTTCGCACCACCCCTCCGCGGGAAGGTGCGATTGACAGACGAGGCTCGGACATGAACGCGCTCAAGGCCCTGCACGAGCAACAGGATCAGGCCGTCTGGCTCGACTTCGTCGCCCGCGGTTTCATCGAGAAGGGCGAGCTGAAGAAGCTCGTCGAGGAGGACGGTCTGCGGGGCGTCACCTCCAACCCGGCGATCTTCGAGAAGGCGATCGGCCACTCGGAAGAGTACGACGCCAGCCTCAAGGCCGTGCAGGAGACCGGCGACAGCCGGGTCATCGATCTCTACGAGGGCCTCGCCATCGCCGACATCCAGGCCGCGGCGGATGTGCTGCGCCCGGTCTACGAGGCGAGCGACGGGGCGGACGGCTATGTCAGCCTGGAAGTCTCCCCCTACCTCGCCCTCGACACGCAGGAGACGCTGCACGAGGCGCGGCGCCTGCACAAGGCGGTCGGCCGGGACAACCTGATGGTGAAGGTGCCCGCCACCCCGGAGGGCATCCCGGCGATCCGGCAACTCACCGCCGAGGGCATCTCGATCAACGTCACGCTGCTGTTCTCGCAGGAAGCCTACGAGGCGGTGGCGAGGGCGTTCATCGACGGGCTCGACGAGCGGGCAAAGGCCGGCCACGACGTCTCCCGCATCGCCAGCGTGGCGAGCTTCTTCATCAGCCGCATCGACAGCTTGGTCGACAAGCTGCTCGACGAGAAGATCGCCCAGGCCAACGATCCCGATGAGAAGACCGCGCTCGGCAGCCTCAAGGGCAAGGTCGCCATCGCCAACGCCAAGCTCGCCTACCAGCGCTACAAGCGCATCTTCGGCGAGGCGAAATGGCAGGCCCTCGCGGAAAAGGGCGCCAAGGCGCAGCGCCTGCTCTGGGCCTCCACAGGCACCAAGAACAAGGCCTATTCCGACGTGCTCTACGTCGAGGAGCTGATCGGCCCGAACACCGTCAACACCATGCCGCCGGCCACCATGGCCGCCTTCCGCGACCACGGCGAGGTCCGCGCAACCATCGAGGAGGACGTGCCCGGCGCCGAGGCGGTGATGGCCCGCCTCGCCCGGGCCGGCATCGACATCGAGGCCGTGGCCCGGCAGCTCGTCGAGGAGGGCGTGCAGCTGTTTATCGACGCCGCCGACAACCTGCTCGGCGCGGTGGCCGGCAAGCGCGTCGCGCTGCTGGGCGCCCGCCTCGACCCGATGGCCCTGGCGCTGGACGAGCCCCTGGCCGAGGACGCGAAGAAGGCGGTGGAATCTTGGCGGGCGAGCGGCGCGATTCGCCGCCTCTGGGCCCGCGACGCCAGCGTCTGGACCGGCGCCGACGAGGCGAACTGGCTCGGCTGGCTGCACATCGTCGAGGAGGAGCTCGAGAAGGCCGCCGACTACGCCGCCTTCTCCGACTGGGTGAAGGCCGAGGGCTTCACCCATGCAGTGGTGCTCGGCATGGGCGGTTCCAGCCTCGGGCCGGAAGTGCTGAGCCTGACCTACGGCCAGCGGTCGGGCTTCCCGGCCCTGCGCATCCTCGATTCGACCCACCCGGATGAAGTCCGCGCCGTCGAGGCGGAGATCGACCTCGCCCGGACGCTGTTCATCGTCTCGTCGAAGTCCGGCTCGACCTTGGAGCCCAACGTTTTTCGCGATTACTTCTACGACCGCGTGAAGCAGACCGTTGGAGATAAGGTCGGCGACCATTTCGTCGCCGTCACCGACCCCGGCTCCGACATGGAGAAGGCGGCCAAGGCGCAGAACTTCAAGAAGATCTTCTACGGCGTGAAGCAGATCGGCGGGCGCTACTCGGTGCTCTCGGCCTTCGGCCTCGTGCCGGCGGCGGCCATGGGCCTCGATGTGAAGGAAGGCCTGGACCGGGCGCGAATCATGGTCCGCTCCTGCGGGCCGGCCGTGCCGCCGGCGGTGAACCCCGGCGTGCTGCTCGGCACCGCCATGGGCGCGGCGGCGTTGAAGGGTCGGGATAAGGTGACGGTGATCGCCTCCCCCGCCATCGCCAGCTTCGGCGCCTGGGCGGAGCAGCTCATCGCCGAGTCCACCGGCAAGGTCGGCAAGGGGCTGATCCCGGTCGATGGCGAGCCGGCGGGCGTGCCGGCGGTCTACGGGCACGACCGGTTCTTCCTGTACCTGCGCCTCGATTCCCAGGCCGACCCGGCCCAGGACGCCGCCCTCTCCGCCCTGGAGAAGGACGGACACCCGATCGCGCGGATCGGCCTCGACGGGGTCGAGCAGCTCTCGCAGGAATTCTACCGGCTGGAGATCGCTACGGCCGTGGCCGGCGCGATGCTCGGCATCAACCCGTTCGACCAGCCGGACGTGGAAGCGAGCAAGATCGAGACGAAGAAGCTCTTCGCCGAAGCCGAGAAGAGTGGCGCCCTCCCCCCGGAGACGCCCCTGTTCGAGGACGACACCCTCGCCCTCTACGCCGACACCGCCAATGCCGAGGCCCTGCCCCAGGCCCGGGACGGGCTTGAGGCGGCGATGAAGGCGCATCTCGCCCGCCTGCGGACGGGGGATTACCTCGCCCTCCTCGCCTACCTACCCCGCACCGAGGCCCACCACGCGATCCTGCAGGAGGGGCGCCTGACGGTGCGGGACGCCCGCAAAGTCGCGACCTGCCTCGAATTCGGGCCGCGGTTCCTGCACTCGACGGGGCAGGCCTACAAGGGTGGGCCGAACACCGGCGTGTTCGTGCAGATCACCGGGGACGCGGTGGACGACCTGCCGATCCCCGGCCGGAGCCTCGGCTTCGGCACGGTGGTGGCGGCTCAGGCCCGGGGCGACTTCGCGGTGCTCGCCGAGCGCGGGCGCCGGGCGCTGCGGGTCCACCTCAAGGCCGGGCAGTCGGAAGCCGGGCTGAAGCGGATCGCCGCGGCGCTGAAGGCGGCGGTGGCCTGACGCTCGGCCGGAGGCCTCCCCCGGGGGTGATTGGCGGACAAGTCGGTGGCCGGCGGCCGATCCCGCCTGCCACCTCATCCTGAGGTGCTGCAAAGCAGCCTCGAAGCCTCATCCTGAGGTGCTGCAAAGCAGCCTCGAAGGAGGGCTCCAGGGATCGTGGAGCTTTCTGGAGCCCTCCTTCGAGGCCTGCTGACGCAGGCGCCTCAGGATGAGGACGAGAGTTGGATCAATTTCGCAACGATCTCCCTTGAGGGGGGATACAGTTCGGAGGCCAACACGATGCAACTCGGCATGATCGGCCTCGGCCGGATGGGCGGCAATATCGTCCGGCGCCTGCTGCGGGACGGGCACACGGCGGTGGTGTTCGACAGGAACACGGAAGCCGTCGAGGCCCTGGTGAAGGAGGGAGCCGTCGGCGCAGCGAGCCTTGAGGATCTTGTCTCGAAGCTCGAACTCCCCCGCACCGCCTGGGTGATGCTGCCGGCCGGGCCGATCACCGAGGAGACGGTGCAGACGCTGGGCCACCTGATGCAATCCGACGACTGCATCATCGACGGCGGCAACTCCTTCTACGGCGACGACGTCCGCCGGGGCCTCGCCCTGAAGGAAAAGGGCATTCACTACGTCGATGTCGGCACGTCCGGCGGCGTCTGGGGCCTGGAGCGCGGCTATTGCATGATGATCGGCGGCGACAAGGAGGCCGTCGACCGCCTCGACCCGATCTTCGCTACCCTGGCGCCCGGCGTCGGCGACGTGCCCCGCACCCCGGGCCGGGAGGGCCGCGACCCCCGGGCCGAGCACGGCTACATCCATGCCGGGCCGACCGGGGCGGGCCACTACGTCAAGATGGTCCATAACGGCATCGAGTACGGGCTGATGCAGGCCTATGCGGAAGGGTTCGACATCCTCCGCCACGCGGATTCGGAAAATCTCCCGCCGGAGCGGCGCTTCGACCTGAACCTCGGCGACATCGCCGAGGTCTGGCGGCGGGGCAGCGTAGTCTCATCCTGGCTCCTCGACCTCACCGCCCAGGCGCTCGCGGGCGACGAGGATCTCGCGGATTTCTCCGGCTGGGTCGAGGATTCGGGCGAGGGCCGCTGGACCATCAACGCCGCCGTGGAACAGGCCGTGCCGGCCACCGTCCTGTCGGCCGCCCTCTACCGCCGCTTTCGCTCACGGGAGGATGCCTCCTACGGCGACAAGCTCCTGTCCGCGATGCGCAAGGGGTTCGGCGGCCACCAGGAACCGAAGAAGTCATGAGGACAGCATGGTGAGTCTGCCGCCCGGAACGCACGTCCTCCCCGATGCCGAGGCGGTAGCCCGGGAGGCGGCCGAACGGCTGATCGCCGCCTGCGGCGAGGCGGACGGTGAGCGGATGGCGGTCTGCCTCTCCGGCGGCTCAACGCCCAAGCGCCTCTATGCCCTCCTCGCCGGCCCCGACTACGCCGCGCGGGTGCCCTGGCCGAAGATACACTGGTTCTTCGGTGACGACCGGGCTGTGCCGTGGGACGACGAGCGCAGCAACGTCCGCATGGTCCGCGAGGCGTTCGGCCACGGCAGCGCGATTCCGCCGACCCATCTGCACTTCATCCCCTCGGACGAGGGCGCTGAGGCCGGCGCGCGGGCCTACGCGCGCACCCTCCTCGACTTCTACGACGCCGATAGCCTCGATCCGGCCCGGCCGCTCTTCGACCTCGTGCTGCTCGGCCTCGGGGAGGATGGCCACACCGCCTCCCTGTTCCCCGGCAAGCCCGCCGCTCAGGAGACCGGCGCCCTCGTCGCCCCGGTGCCGGAGGCGGGCCTCGCCCCCTTCGTGCCGCGGATCAGCCTGACCGTGCCAGCCCTGACTTCGGCCCGGCACGTGTTGTTCCTCGTCACCGGCGAGGGCAAGCGCGCCCCGCTCGCCCGCCTCGCCGCCGGTGAGGATCTCCCCGCCGGCCGGGTAAAGGGACCGCAGGTCGCTTGGCTGCTGGACGAGGCGGCGGCGGGGTAGCCGACGCATCCCCCTGATCCCCTGCCGTTACACTCCGTCAAGCTCGGGCTGGTAGCGTGACCACTCCGCGAGGCAGGCCCGGCCGTCGGCTGCGTGCGTCCGTCGTCAGGCCGACCCCGAAGAGACCGATGCAGCCGGGCACGCTCGTCCTGTTCACCGACCGCCCGGAGCAGCGCCAGGACCTCGTGCAGGCGCTCGGCGCCGTCGCCCCCTGCCACCTGCGGGATGCGGCCGTGGTGGTGCCGGCGGGGGATTGCATCGGGTTCGTGGCCGATCTCAACCTGCTCCACCCCACGCTCCTGCGTGGCCTGCGCGCCCTGATCGCGGAGGTCCCGCGCCTGCCGCGGCTGTTCCTGATGCGGGACATGGGCGAGCGCAGCCTCGCCACCGCTCGCAGCCTCGGTGCGGACCTGTGCCTGCCCCCCGATGCGGAGGCTGGGGCGGTGGCGCAGGCCATGCGGATCCGCCTCACCAACCCCACCACGCCGACGATCCGCCCGCCCAGGGGTACCGGGGGGACGGGGATCGCCCAGGCCGCCGACAAGGCCGGGGCGGTGCTTGCCGGGCTCCTCGATGCGGCGAGGCTCACGGGCACCGTCGATCCGATGCTGGTGGATCACGGCCTCGACCCGATCCTCGGCGCCGTCGGCGAGGCAGGGCTGGGGGCGTGGCTCGATACCGTGCGCGCCTACGACGACGCCACCTACCAGCACTGCCTGCTCGTCGCAGGCTTGGCGGCGACCTTCGCCATCGGCCTCGGCTTCAGCCTGAGGGACCGGGAGCACCTCGTCCGGGCCGCCCTGGTCCACGACGTTGGCAAGGCCCGCATTCCCCTGGAGATCCTCAACAAGGCCGGGCCCCTCGACCCGGCCGAGAAGGCCGTGATGCGGACCCACGCGGCCCTCGGCCACGCGATCCTGATCGAGGCCGGCGGCTTCGACGATTCGATCCTGGCCGTGGTCCGGCACCACCACGAGATGCTCGACGGGACCGGCTACCCGGACCGCTTGTCCGGCGACGCGATCCCCGACATCGTCCGCATGATCACTGTCTGCGATATCTACGCGGCGCTGGCCGAGCGCCGCCCTTACCGGGCCCCGATGCCGCTCCCGGAGGCGTTCCGCGTCCTGCGCAGCATGGAAAGCAAACTGGACATGGCCCTCGTCCGCTCCTTCGAGCAGGCCGTCGCGCAGGCTTAGTCGGCATCCGCTGCCGTCGTTGCGAGCGAAGCCAAGCAATCCCGTTGAAACCGAAGCCGGACTCGCTCCCGTCAGACGAAGTGCTTGGACAACTTCAGGCCCTGAGCCTGATAGTTCGAGCCGGCCCCGGCGCCGTAGAGGGTCGACGGCTCTTCGCTCAGGCGCTCGTACACGAGGCGACCGACGATCTGGCCGTCCTCCAGCAGGAACGGCACGTCCCGGGAGCGCACCTCCAGCACCGCACGGGCGCCGGTCCCCCCCGCCGCGGCGTGGCCGAAGCCGGGGTCGAAGAAGCCCGCGTAATGCACCCGGAACTCCCCCACCAGGGGATCGAAGGGCACCATCTCGGCGGCGTGGTCCGGAGGCACCTGAACCGCCTCCTTCGAGGCGAGGATGTAGAACTGGCCGGGATCGAGGATCAGGCTGGCGCTGCCGTCGGAGGGGAGGCGCTCCCAGAAGGCATCGACGGCGTGGCGGCCGGGCGCATCGACGTCCACGAGGCCGGTATGGCGCTTGGCCCGGTAGCCGATCAGCCCGTCGAAGCCCGAGAGATCGACGGAGACCGCCACCCCGCCCAGGAGCGAGGGCGCGGCCACGTTCACCAGGGGGGTGCGGGCATGCAGGGCGGCCAGCTCCGCTTCGCCGAGCCGCGGCTGGCCCCGGCGGAAGCGGATCTGCGACAGGCGCGAACCCGTCCGCACCAGGACGGGGAAGGTCCGCGGTGAGATTTCCGCATAGAGCGGGCCGGCGTAACCGGCCTCGACCTGATCGAACGCCTCGGCCCGGTCGGTGATGACCCGGGTGAACACGTCGATGCGGCCGGTGGAGCTTTTCGGGTTGGCGCTGGCCGCGAGGTCCGCGGGCAGCGCAAGGGTCTCCTGCAATTCCGCGATGTAGACGCAGCCCGTTTCCAGCACAGCACCCGGCCGGAGGTCGATGGCATGGAAGGACAGGTGGTCGACGCAGGCATCGACCGTCCGGGAGGCGCCGGGCAGGAAGCTGGTGCGAACCCGGTAGGCCCGGGCGCCGAGGCGGAGGTCGAGGCTCGCGGGCTGGATCTGGTCCGCCGCGAAGGGCGTGGCGGGGCAGATGCCTCCGGCCTGGGCCAGGGTGGCGATCGCCTGCGCCGGCAGGATCCCGTCCCGTGCCCCCGCCTTCACCGTCGTCTCGGCCCGCATCACCGCGCTCCCGCCACGCGGTGGAGATCCGCGCGATCCCTTGTCCGCCACCGGCACCTAAGACCGGTTTAATGGCACAGCTTCCCGGGGCGGCCGGACCTCATGCTACGGTGCGACGTAATCCGCCGCAATTGACGGCGATTCCCCTGGGAACTACCACCTTGCAATGCGGTGCGGCCGAGGCCGAGCCCGTCGAATCGCACAGTCTTCGGGGGCCATTAGGGGCAATGTACAAGGCCGAGACGCGCGGAATCAGCGTGACGGTGCAGCCGCGCTTCGTCGAGGAGGAGTCCTCGCCGAACGAGAGCCGCTACTTCTTCGCCTACACGGTCGAGATCGTGAACAATGGCGAGGAGCAGGTGCAGCTCCGGTCGCGCCACTGGCGCATCATCGACGGCCGCGGCTCCTGCCAGGAGGTGCGGGGCATCGGCGTCGTCGGCAAGCAACCGGTTCTGGAGCCCGGCGAATCCTTCTGCTACACCAGCGGCTGCCCGCTCACGACTCCCGACGGGCTCATGGCCGGCAGCTACACGATGGCGACCGTGGCCGGTGAGAGCTTCGAGGCCGAGATCCCCGCCTTCTCCCTCGACAGCCCGCACGTGCGGCGCAGCCTTCACTGAAGGCGGCCTCGCCACCGTCGGGAAGCGCGGGAGCCGGGCGTGCCCCGGAGGGATCATGCCTGTGAACGGCGAGCGGTTGTCCCCGCTCGAGATGCTCGCCCGCCTCGTCGGGTTCGACACCGAGAGCGACAAGCCCAACATCGCGCTGATCGATGCGGTCTGCGCCTATCTCGACGGCTGGGGCGTGACCTACCGGCGCTTCCCCGATGCGAGCGGCCGGAAGGCCGCCGTGTTCGCGACCCTCGGGCCGGCCCGGGACGGGGGCGTCGTGCTATCCGGCCATACCGACGTGGTGCCCGTGGCGGGCCAGCCCTGGACCTCCGATCCCTTCACCCTGCGCGTCGAGGGCGGCCGGGCCTACGGGCGCGGGGCCGTCGACATGAAGGGCTTCTGCGCCACCGCCCTCGCCCTGGTGCCCGACATGCTCGCCGCCGGGCTCACCCGGCCGATCCATCTGCTCCTTTCGTACGACGAGGAGACCACCTGTCTCGGCTCGATGGACGCGATCGCCCGGTTCGGCGAGGACCTGCCCCGCCCCTCCGCCTGCATCGTCGGCGAGCCGACCGGCCTCGACGTGGCGGACGCCCATAAGAGCATCGTCACCTGCCTGACGACCGTCCACGGGCGGGAGGCGCATTCCTCCCGGCCCGAACTCGGCGCCAACGCCGTCTCCGCCGCCTGCGATCTCGTCGCCGCCCTGAACCGCATCGCCGACATGATGATCGAGCGCGGCGACGCCTCCGGCCGGTTCGATCCGCCGGCCACGACGATCCATGTCGGCACCATCCAGGGCGGGACGGCGCGCAACATCCTCGCCCGGGAATGCCACTTCCACTGGGAATACCGGGGCCTGCCGGACCTCGACCCCCGGGAAATTCCGGCCCTCTTCGGGGCCGCCGTGGCCGAGGTGACCGCGCGGCGCCTCAACCGCTACGGTGAGTTCGGCCGCATCGACACCCTGGAAGAGGTGGCCATCCCGGGCCTTGCCCCCGAGCCCGGTTCGGACGCCGAGCGCCTCGCCCTGCGGCTCGCCGGGCGCAACCGGACCGTCGCGATGCCCTACGCCACCGAAGCGGGCCGCTTCCAAGAGGCGGGGATCCCGACCATCGTCTGCGGGCCCGGCGACATCGCCCAGGCCCACCAGCCGGACGAGTTCATCACCCTGGATGCCCTCGCGGACGGAGAACGGTTTGTCCGCCGCCTGATCGCGGAGTGTGCGGCATGAACCTCAGGATCTCCGAGCATGTGAAGCTGCGGCCCCTGGAGCGCGAAGACCTGCGCTTCGTCCACCAGCTCAACAACAACGACAGCATCATGCGCTACTGGTTCGAGGAGGCCTACGAGTCCTTCGCCGAACTTCAGCAGCTCTACGAGCGCAATATTCACAACCAGACCGAGCGGCGCTTCATCGTCGCCGCCCCGGACGGCGAGCCCGCGGGGCTGATCGAGCTGGTGGAGATCAACCACCTCCACCGCCGCTGCGAGTTCCAGATCGCCATCCACCCGTCCTACCAGGGCCGGGGCTATGCGTGGCGCTCGACGAAGATCGTGATGGATTACGCGTTCAGCGTCCTCAACATTCACAAGCTGTATCTGCACGTGGATCGGGAGAACCGGCGGGCGGTGCGGATCTACGAACAGTGCGGGTTCGTGCCCGAAGGCGTGCTGAAGGACGAGTTCTTCATGAACGGCCGCTACCGGGACGCGGTGCGGATGTGCCTGTTCCAGCCGGACTACCTCGCCGCCCGGGGCGGAGGCGACATCGCCGAGCCCGTGCTCAAGGCGTAACGGCGCCGACGAGGGACGCGGGGCCTCAAGCATTGTCCGCCGAAGTGGACACCGGTTCGGCGTCAGAAAATACGGAAAACAACAGTTTAGATTGTTTTCTGTTATCCTTGGATCACCTCCTCCACGGTCATTGCGAGCGAAGCGAAGCAACCCGGGGATCCGCCACATCCTGAGAGGTCCCGCAGCCCTGGATTGCTGCGCTCTGCTCGCAAAGACGGAGAGGACGCGATCCAACGCTTCCCGACAATGCGCCAGTCCCAAACATGAAACGGGGTCGGGCACCGGCCCGACCCCGCTGAGCCTTGAGACTTACCGACCCTGCTGGCCGGCGCCCCCGCGGCCGCCACCCTGCATGCCGCCGCCAGCCTTCATGCCGCCTTTCATCTCGGCGCCTTCGCCACCACGGGCGCCGCCGGTCTGCATGCCGCCCTGCCGCTCGTTGCGATCCGACACGTTGCGCATGTTGCTCCGGTCGGCGTCGCCGCGCATCCCGGCGTTGCGCGCACCGTCGTCGCGCATGTTGCCCTTCATGTCGTTCTTCATGCCGTTCTTGGCGTCGCGCTTCAGGTCGCCTCGATTCTCACCCCGGGCCTGAAGGCCGTCACGCACGTGGTCGCGACCCTCATGGAAGCCGGCGCTGGCGCGGGTCTCGCCGCGGAAGCTCGCCCCCACGACACCGCCACCCGAGAGCCGGCGATACTCGACCGAGCCGTAGCGAACGCGCTGGCCGCGGATCACCACCCAGCGCTCGCTCGGACCGGTCTCACGGATGCTGACGAGGCGGCGGTACTCGGGGGACCCGTAGAGCACCCGCTGGCCGCGGATGGTCACGTAGCGCACCCGCGGGCCGCTCTCGCGGACGCTGACGAGGCGGCGATACTCCGGGGACCCGTAGACGACCCGCTCGCCGCGAATGGTCACGTAGCGCACCCGTGGGCCGCGTTCGGCCACGATGAGCCGGCGGTATTCGGGGGAGCCGTAGACGACCCGCTGACCGCCGATGAACACGAAGCGTCCCTCGCGGCGGAAACCGCCCTCGAAGCGGGCGCTCCGGCCATCGAGATGCCCGCGTCCGCCGTGGACTTCGCCGCGGGTCTCGGCCCGGTCGCCATCGTGGCGGTCCCGACCCATGCGCTCGGCGCCGTTGCGCGCCATGCGGTCGTTGTCCCGGGCGTTGCGGTCGCCGCCGGCCGAACGATCCGCCTTGGCGCGCTCACGCCCGGCCCGGTCCTGGCCCATGCGCTGCTGGCCCATGCGATCCTGGCCGTTGCGATCCTGGCCGTTGCGATCCTGGCCCATCCGGCCGCCGGCATCGCGATCCGCCCGGGTTTGCGAGCCGGACATCCCGCCCGCCTTCGCACCGCCTTCGGCCTTCATCCCCGCCTCGGGGCGCCCCTGTCCGGCGCCGGCAGGCTCGCGTTCGCCGCCCATGCCCTGGGCATAGACGGAGGTGCTGAGCAGCAGGGCGGCAAGGCCGACGGACAGTCTTGTCGAGAAAGTGGTCACGGCGTTCCTCCACATCGTAATGATGGCTCAGAACGCCGATCTGCCGAAAACGGTTCACCGCCTCGGAAGCATTAAATGTTGCAACACTATTGAGTACTTGAACGTTTCGCGAGTGATAGCTTAGCCGTTGCATCGATTGCTGTCAGTAGTCTTCCCGGCCAACCCCGGCGCCGGGGTCAGGCGGCGATGGCGATGCGGTGCCTGCGATCCCCCGTGGGGGTGATCCGGCTGGCCCGGTATTCGGCGATGAGCGCGGCGTCGAGGTCGTCGAGGACCGCGTCCGGCACCACCTCCGCCGGACCCTGCCCCCGCTCCGCCCGGAACCATTCGAGGATCTGCTCCGGAAGCGCGTCGAGGATCGCCCCGACCGGATCGGTGCGGCCGGTCCCGGCATCCGGCGTCTCGGCCGCCGGGGCGGCAGCGTCCGGCGCAGCCTCGTTCCGGCGATGGGCCTCCAGCGCCTCCCGCCACGCGGCGTCGGCGGCGAGCCGCTGGCGTTCCGCCGCCTCCCGGGCCGCCGCCTCGGCGAGGATGGCGCGGGTGGTCTCCCGGGCCTCGTCGCGGGCGGCCTCGGCCTCGAACCGCGTGAGGAGGGCGACGACGGCGCGGATCTCGTGGCTCTCCCACCCTTCGCAGGCGGTGATCGCCCGCTCGATCATCCGCCGGGACAGACCAGCGCCCTGACCGGGGGCCACCGGCAGCTTGGCGGTCTCCCGCCACGCGGCGAGGACCGCGTCCATGGCCGGCAGCAGCGCCGCGGGCAGGCCGGCCCGCTCGTGCAGGTCGGCGATGCCCCGGGGGTCGCGCATGGCCCGGGCGACGCTCGCGTGGTCGAGGCCCGACAGGTCGGCGAGGGCGCTGCACGCGAACTCGATCCGCCCGGACAGAATCGCCCGCAGGATCAACCCGGCATTGAGTTGGTGCGTGGCGCGCAGGTAGGTGACGAGGCGGCCGGTGGCCGCCGCCCCGGCTTCGGCGCTGAGGTCGAGGGCGGAGCGTTCCGACACCTCGCGGTTCATGCGCTCGCTGCGCGCCTCGCCGAGCCAGCCGCGCCGGGTCGCGAAGGTCGTGAGGCTCCGGGCGAGGGCGACGGCGATGGCGTGGCGCCCCTCCGGCGGCAGGTCGTGCCGGGTGAGCAGTGCCTCGCGCAGATCCGCCTCGTGGCCGAACCGCTCGACCATCCGCAGGATCCGCCCGCCGGTGATCCGGGCGGTGGGGTTGCCGGCCAGGGCGACGAGGGTCTCGAGGTCGGCGATCTCGATCAGGGCCCCGGACACGGCGGGGGTCAGGTGATGGCGCCGGGCGATGACCAGGCGGGCGCCCTCTTCGCCGAGGGCGGCGGCCTCCACGAGATCGGCCTCGGTCAGGACGGGCGAGCGGGCGAGGATCGGCGCCGCCACCTCGAACACGTCGCAGGACAGGGCGACCACCACCGGTCGCGGGCTGCGGGCGGAGTCGGCGCAGGCCTCTGCCAGGGCCCGCCGCACCTTGGGGGCGGGATCGTCGAGGAGGCTCAGGATCGCCGTCTTGGCTTCCCAGGCGGCGTCGGCGTCGAGGTCGCCGTACAGGTAGGCCCGGACCAGGGCCGTCGCGCCCTGCGCCCGCCGGCCGGCGGGAGCGTTCAGGGTCATGGCCAGGAATTGGCGGATGATCATGGATTTCTTGATCACGGGCCTCTCCATCACAAGCCCTTCCTGGGTGCGAACAGACTGCTCGGCGCCACATTCGCCCCGAATGCCGCCGGGCGGCGGGGCGGCAGGGGAGCGTTGACGAGGGCGAGTCCCGGCGGCAGCGACGGCGATGCCAGGGAGCCCGTGGTGGCGGGGAGGGACTCGGGGTCGGCCGAGGCGACGGCGACGGGCGCGGGCGTGTCGGCCTCACCCTCGTCCGAGCGCGGGAAATAGGACGGCGCCGGCCGCGCCGTGGCGGTGCCCGTGATCCGCCCCTGCCAGAGCTTCGCGGCGGCATCGGAGACCGGGGAGCGGCGATCGGTCTGGAACAGGCTGCGGAGGTCCGCGCCGCCACCGAAGGCCGCGGCGGTCGTGGCGTAGGCGCTCGCCTGCGGCGCCTCCCCCGCCGCCGGGGATGCCCCCGCCCCTCCTGTGATGACCGGAGGGACCGATTGCGCCGCCGCGGACAGGCTCGCGTAGAGTTCCGCCGCCGTGCGCGGGCGGCCGGAGCGGTCGTAGAACAGGCCGCGGTTGGCGGCGGCGGCCTCCGGCAGGTCGAGGGCGGCGGCCCGCTCGGGGAAGGTTCGGGCGGTGGCGATGAGGCTCGCCGCGCCCTTCGCCCCCAGCACGTGGGCGGCATAGAGTTCGCCGGGCGTGGGCTCCTGCCCGGTCGCCGCCTGGAGCGCCTGCGCGTTCTTCTGCGTGAGGGCGCCGGCCAGGACCGCCGCGACCTTCGGGTCCCGGCGCAGATCGAGGATCGCCTGCCGCTGGGCGGCGTCGGTCACGGCATAGGTGCCGTCGGGCTGGCGGACGATGGCATCCGCCTCGGCCTGGAGGCCGAGTTGCGGCCCGGCGCTCTTCATCGTCCCGAGCCACGTCTGCTCGATGAACTGGAACAGCCCCGTGGCTGACGAAGTCGGCGCCTTGGCTGCCGGGTCGAGGGCCGATTCCCGCCGGGCCGTGGCGAGGAGGTAATCGAACCCGACGCCCGTGGCGCTGGCCCCGTCGCGGATCGCCTGCACCACCGGCGCCGGCGCGGGACGCACCAGGGCGGGCGGATCGGGGACCGCGGGGGGGCTGGCCGTGGTGGTGAACAGGAACATCCGGCTTCGGCCAGTACGATGGGACCGGCCGACCCTGCTCCCGCTATGGTAAACAAAGCCTCAAGGATGACGGGGACTTAACGGCCCGGAGAGGGACGTCCCCTCCCCGCCCCCGGGCGGTCGGGCGTGGGCCCCTCAGCGTCCGGTGAACTCTCCCGCACCCTTCGGCCGGCGCATGGTGAAGCGCGTCTCCGGCGTCACCTGGAAATAGTCGAAATACCCACCGCGCATGATCGGGTGCATCGCGGCGGTGTCGACCATGCCGTCGGTGACGAAGCGCTCGTCCACGTAGATCGAGACCACCTGCCCGATGACGAGGAAGTTCTCAGCCTCGCCGCCCTCCAGGGGCACGAGGGGCACGGTCTGGAGCCAGCGGCATTCCAGGGCGGCGGGCGAGCCGGCCACCCGCGGCGGGCGGACCTTGTGCGAGGGCGCGGTCCCGAGCTTGGCGAAGGCGAACTCGCTCTCGCCCCTGGGCAGCGGCGCCGAGGAATCGTTCATGCCGTCGCGCAGGTCCCAGGTGGCGAAGCTGCAGACGAACTCGCCGCCCTCCTCCGCGAAGGTCAGCGCATCCTTGCGGCCGGTGGAGGAGAACGCGACCATGTTGTCGGCCACGGCGTTGAAGAACGAGTACGGCGCGAGGTTCAGGCGCCCCGCTTGGTCCATGGCGCTGATCCACCCGATCGGCCGGGGGGCGACGATCGCCTTCAGGGGGCTGTGGGGCAGGCAGCGCTCGTCGTGGGGGAGGTCGAGGTCGTAATGCACAGGCGCCTCACAGGTAGGTGACGATGTCGGCGAGCGCCGGACGGGGGCGATCCGAGGGGATCTCCCGCCCCCGGCCGATATGGATATGCCCGGCCAGCCGCTCCGTCGGGGCGAGGCCCAGGGCGTCGAGCACCCGCCGGTCGTAGGCGTGCCACTCGGTCAGCCAAGAGGTCGAGAACCCCATGGCGTTGGCCGCGACGACGAGGTTCATCGCCACCGCCCCGGCCGAGAGCACCTGCTCCCAGTCGGGGATCTTCACATGCGGCCCGGCCCTCGACACCACGGCGACCACGACGGGCGCATGCATCAGGCGGCGGCGTTCCTGGTCCAACCGGTCGGCCCCGGCCTCCGGGTTGTCCGCCGCGAAGGCGGTGGCGATCGTCTCGCCGATCCGTGCCCTGGCCTCGCCCTCGATGACGATGAACCGCCAGGGGGCGAGCTTGCCGTGGTCCGGCACCCGGGAAGCAAGGGTGAGCAGGGTGTCCAACTCATCGCGGGTCGGACCTGGCCCGTCGAGGAGGGGCGGGGGAACCGAGCGGCGGGTCTTCAGGAGGTCGAGGGTGGCGTTCATGATCCCGTCCGAGGATAGGGCGAAGCGGTCCGTTGGCGATGTGGCACGGGGCGCCCCGGCATGAAAGGGCGGCGGCACCGCCGCCTTGCGGCCGCCACGGTCAGCGGGCACAGGGAGGGATCGGCGGGCGAGGGATCGCGTGGGGATGACGGCGGGACGGCGGACGAGGGTGTGTGCGATGCTCGCGGCGATGCCGCTGGCCCTCCCCGGCGCGCTCCTGCCGGTGGCGGCCTTCGCACAGCAGGGTCTCGTGCCGTCGAACTCTCCCCGGCTGGGTCCCTCGATTTCCGGCCCCACTCTTCCGCCCGCCCTGCCCTCGTCCGAGCCCGACGCGCAGCTCACCCTCACGGCGATCCTGTCCGGCGTGGGGACCCCCCTGCAGGACGGCCTCGTCTGGCGGATCTTCGACGACAGGGGCGAAGGCGCCCGGCCGGCGATCGTCGGCCGCTCGAACGAGGCGGAGCCGCACTTCACCCTGCCGCCCGGCGCCTACGTGGCCACCGTCACCTACGGCTTCGCCAGCGCCTCGAAGCGGATCGTCCTGGGCGGTCAGGCCGCGAGCGACACGCTCCGGGTGGCCGCCGGGGCGCTGCGCCTGTCCGGGGCGGTGGGCGACACGAAGATCCCCCCGGATCAGGTGACCTTCTCGGTCTTCGTGCCGGTGGGCACCAACTCGGAGGGCCGCCTCGTCCGCTCGGAGATCCATACCGGGGAGTTGCTGCGCCTGCCGGAGGGGACCTACCACGTGGTCTCGACCTACGGGGAATCGAACGCGATCCAGCGGGCCGACCTCAAGGTGGAGAACGGCAAGGTCACCGAGGCGACCCTCAACCACCGGGCGGCGACCGTGACCCTGAAGCTCGTGGCCGCGCCGGGCAGCGAGGCCTTCGCGGGCACCGCCTTCTCAGTGCTGACGCCCGGCGGCGACACGATCCGCGAGGCGATCGGCGCCTTCCCCCAGGTGACCCTGGCCGAGGGCGACTACGTCCTCATCGCCCGCCACGACGGGCAGGTCTACACCCACGAGTTCAAGGTGGAGAGCGGCCTCGACCGGGACATCGAGGTGCTTGCCAGGACAGACGCCAAGACGGACGCCAAGACGGACACCAAGCCCGAGGCGACGCAGGGCAACTGACGAGCCACCCTGAACCGCCGCACCGCCCTGCCTCCCCATGAGGCAGCGCGGTTCCATGTTCCGTGCATTAACATTTCTGCGAACCGGCGGAACGATCTTGGGCGACAGGCCATTCCCAGCCGCCCAATTCGGGTGCTCGGAGGTTTTTCATGCGTCGTCTCGTTCTCGCTTCGCTCGCTGCCGCGATGCTCGCCGGCCCCGCCCTGGCGGCCGAACACAATGCCACCCCGCCGACCGTGGCGCCGAAGTTCGTGAACGTGCCGCAGGACGCGGTGCTGAGCTACAACATCATCGGCCTCAACGTCACCGACGCGCAGAACAACACCGTCGGCGAGATCAAGGATCTCGTGATCGAGAACCAGAAGCTCTCGGGCTACATCCTCTCGGTGGGCGGCTTCCTCGGCATGGGCGAGCACTACGTCGTCGTCTCCCCCGACTCGGTGGCCCTGGGCTACGATGCCGACGCCAAGAAGTGGAAGGCGATCATCGGCGCCAGCAAGGACCAGCTGAAGTCCGCGCCGGAGTTCAAGTACGACGGCAAGTTCAAGCGCTGATCCCGCGCCGTCCCTTGCCGGGACGGCCGGCCTGACAGCCACTCCGTCATTGCGAGCGAGCGCAAAGCGATCCAGCCGGCTCTGCCTTCTGGATGGCTCCGGCGTCGCCCCGCAATGACGCGAGGTGCATGGCTTACTTCTCCTCGCCCGAACGCAGCAATTCCCCCGCGACGTCCGACAGACGCGGCGGCTCGATGCGCACGAAGGGCAGCGGCCGGCACACGGCCAGGGCCGCGAGCCCGAAGCGGCCGGTCATCAAGCCGTTGAGCACGCCCTCCCCGAGCTTGGCCGAGACCCGGGCGGCGAGCCCGAGGCCGAGCACCTGCTGGATCACGCTCTCACCCACCGCCATGCCGCCCGTCACGGTGAGATGGGCCAGGGCCGCACGGGCCAGCCGCAGGAAGCCGAGGAAGCCGGGGCGTCCGCCGTAGATCGCCGCGATCCGGCGCAGCAGCCGCACGTTGGCGAAGAGGACGAAGGCGACATCGACGATGGCCCGGGGGCTGAGCGCCGTGACCGCCGAGACCTGCTTGGCCGCCGTCGCGATGGCGTTGCGGGCCTGCCGGTCGAGGTCGGCGAGGAGTTCGCGCTCGGCGAGCCCGATCCGGTCATCCACGTCGAGGATCGCGTCGGCGGTCCCGTCCAGGCGTCCCCGGGCGGCGGCGAGCTGCGCCCGGTCGGCGTAGAGCGCCGACACCTCGCGCACCACCAGCATCGCCCCGGAATGATCCCGGGAGGCGATGGCATCGATGGCCGACTGGCGCAGTCGCTCGATCCGCTTCTCCCGCCGCAGGCCGGCGAGTTCGCGGCCGAGGATGACAGCCAGCGCCGTGAGCGCCAGGGCCAGCAGCGCCAGGGCGACATAGCCGAGCCACGGCGCCGCCTGGAACAGGTCGGTGATCATGCGCTCGATGGACAGGCCGATCCCCAGGGAGACGAGACCGCCCGCCGCCGACCAGAACAGGCCGCCCCAGGGCGAGCGGCGTTTCGGCGCCACCGGGACCGGCACGCCATCGGCGGCGTCCACGATCTCGAAGGGCTCCTCGACGATCACCGGCCCCGGCGGGGCCGCCTCGGGCGGCGGCGCGAAGCCGGGGGCCGGGGGCGGCTCGGGGGACAGGCGGAAGGCGCGGGGTTTCTGGCCCGAGGTCATTCACCGCTCCTCATGACGACCACACCGCCCCTTCCCCGTCTCCGGGAGAAAGGGCAGTCTTGTTTCCAAAACAATCACAGCCGGTCGCCGATCAGGAATTGCATCGCCCGGTCAAGGCGGATCTGCGGCAGGTGGCCGGGACGTCCGAGGCTGTCCGGGCGGATGAGCGGCGGGCGGAAGCGGGGGAAGCGTAAGGAGCCAGGCTCCACGGCGCCTTCCAGCACCGCCTCCGGCCGGGCCGGAAGCTCGCCAGGGAAGATTGCCGCCTCGCTCTGGCCGTCGAAGGTCTCGTCGCCGACGACCTCGCCGGCCTCCGGCGTGCCGGCCACCGCCCGCAGCACCGTGCCGCCGTCATGGACCGTGGTCTCGCGGGTCGCGCGGACGGAGGCCAGCGCCACCGTCCCGACCCGGGCGCCCGCGGCTTCCGTCCGGCGCATGGACCGCGAGACGAGGAGGCGCAGCAGGGCGTCGAGCCGGTCGTGGCTGGTCTGGTGGAGGTGGTCGGCCTTCGTGGCGGCGAACAGCACCCGGTCCGCCCGGGGCGCGAAGAATCGCGACAGGATCGAGTTGCGGCCGATGTTGAGGCTGAGCAGCACCGCGTCGAGGGCTTCCTCCAACTCGGCGAGGGCCGTCGGCCCGGCATCCACCGCCGAGAGCACGTCCACCAGCACGATCTGCCGGTCGACCCGCTGGAAGTGGTCCCGGAAGAACGGTGTCACGACCTTCGCCTTGTAGGCCTCGAAGCGCCGCTGCATCAGCCCGGCGAGGCTGTCGGGCGCGATCGTCTCGGGGAGACGGTCGAGGGGCGCGAAGGTCAGCGCCGGGGATCCGGCGAGGTCGCCGGGCATCAGGAACCGGCCCGGCGGAGTGGTGGCGACCGCCTCGGGGCCCGCCCGCAGGGCCGCGAGATAGGCCTTGAACGCGTCGCTCGCCCGCTCGGCGGCGACCTCGTCGAGGGGCCCGGCGGGGTCGAAGGCCTGGAGGGCGGCAAGCCACGGGGCGGCGACGGCCGCCCGGCCAGGCCGCCGGGTGCCCGCGATGGTCGACCGGGACCACGCCACGTAGTCGGTCTCGATCAGGGCGAGGTCGAGGAGCCATTCGCCGGGGTAATCGACCACGTCGAGCATCAGGGTCGCCGGGCCGGAGCGCCAGCCGGCGGCGCGCTCGTAGGCGATCTCCAGGCGGAACTGGCTGATCCGGTCGGTGGACCGGGGCCAGGCGCGGGCCTCGGTGAGGGTCGCGAAATGCTCCTCGAAGGGGAAGCGGGGCACATCGTCGTCGGGCTGCGGCACGAGGCGCGCCCGGCGCAGGCGGCCCTCCTGCGCGGCGGCGAAGGCCGGCAGGGCGTGGGTCTCCACGAGATGGTGGATCAGGGCCGTGGTGAACACGGTCTTCCCCGAGCGGGCGAGGCCGGTCACCCCGAGGCGGAGCGTCGGCTGGACGAGGAGGTCCTGGGACGCCTCGGCGAAGGCGCGCAGGGCAGAGCCGGCGCGGGAGGTGAAATCGGTCAAGGGAGGGGGCACGGGCCGGCGACGGTTGGAAGGGGGCGGGCGTGAGGTGGCGCGGGAAAGGCTCGGCCGCAAGGGTGTGCGATGCGGCTGCGCCGCTTCTCCTTTCCACCCGCTGCGGCGGAGGGAGTGCCCATGCCTAAGGCCCCTCCCCCGCGAGGCGGGTGACCGCCCCCGCCACGAGCTCCGGCCCGGCGCGCAGGGTGCCGAGTTCCACCGCCGACATGGCCAGCATGACGGGGGCGAGGTTCGGCAGGACCTCGTCGTCCGGACCGAATAGCTTCAGGTCGTCGTCGGGCTTGAGGCCCACGCTGGCGGCGATTCGCCCGGCATAGGCCCGGATGCGCACCTCGTCGCCGGTGCAGAGGGGGGCCGGAAGACGCAGGTCGAGGACCGGCAGGCCGGCGGCGATGGCCGGCAGCAGGGCCGATTCGGCCACCATCCGGTCCGGGCTCGGCACCCGGCCCCCGGACAGCAGGGCGGACGGGTTGTCGATTCCGCGCAGGGCTCGCGGGGAGGTCCGCGCCGGGGCATGCTCCGTCGGCGCTATTCCCGCGGCGATGTCCGCCACGGGCCGCGGATCCGAGACCCGGGTGACCGACCGGACGGCCGGGCGGGTGCCGGAACGCCCGGCGAGGCGGGCGAGGGGCGACCAGGGCTGGATCCGCAGGGCTCCGCCCCGGCCGGCCCGGGCCGCCGCGAGGCGCGGGGCGCCGCCGGGCCTGTGCCGGGCGAGGAAGCGAGCCCGCAGCGTGCCGCCGATGCCCCGGGGCGCGAGGCCGGTCGAGACGACCGCCGGTCCGGCCGATCCTCCCCGGCCGGTGGGGGCGATGCGGCATTCCGCAGGCGCCCAGCGGCGCACGATGGCCAGCGCGCTCCGGCGACCGTAGTCGCGGTAGTAACGGCGGAGCAGATGGGCCGCGGCGTCGGCCCCGTCGGCGAGAGTGGCGAAGGCGGTGTGCCCCTCCCCGTCCGCGCCGATCTCCCCCGGCCAACGGGCCGACTTGATGCACCACCCGTTGTTGAGCCGGACGCAGCGGGCGACGTAGGGCGGGTCCTTGGCGAGGCTCGCGGTGAGGGCCAGAGCCTGCGGCTGCAAGGCCGCGGCGGTCTGTGCGTGCCAGTTGGACACCGCCCGCGCCGCCGGGTCGAAACGCGGTGCCTCGGCGGACGCCGTCGCCTCCGTGGGGCGCGGCAGGGCCTGCAGGAGCGTTGCGGCGCCCTCCCCGGCCTGCGAGGCGAGCCCCGCGAGCAGGACGAGGGCCGTCAACAGCATGCAGAAGGACCTCCACGATGGGGGTGCCTGCCGCCGAACGCCGCCTTCACGGGTTCAGCACCTTCAACGCCGCCTCGTGCAGCCGGGGATCGCCCGCGGCGATGACCCTGCCCCCGGAGCCGGCCGGACCGCCATCCCACCCCGTGACCCGGCCCCCGGCCCCCTCGACGATGGGGATCAGGGCGCAGATGTCGTAGGGCTTGAGCCCCGCCTCGACCACGAGGTCGATCTGCCCGGCCGCGAGCATGCAATAGGCGTAGCAGTCGGTGCCGTAGCGGGAGAGGCGCACCTGCCCTTCCAGGGCGCGGAAGCGTTCGGCTTCCTCTCCCTCCGCGAACAGCCGCGGGTCGGTGGTGGCGAGCAACGCCTGGGAGAGGTCGGCACAGCGGCGGCTGCGAAGGGTGCGCTCCCCGGCCGGTCCCCGCAGCTTCGCGGTGTGGCCGTCGCCTGTGAACAGCTCGCCGAGATAGGGCTGGTGCATGAGCCCGCGCACCGGCACACCGTTACGGGTGAGGCCGATGAGGGTGCCCCAGGTCGGGATCCCGGCGATGAAGGCGCGGGTGCCGTCGATGGGATCGAGCACCCAGACGCATTCCGCATCCGCCCGCTCGGTGCCGAACTCCTCGCCGAGGATGCCGTGCCCGGGAAAGGCCCTGCCGATCATGGCCCGCAGCACGATCTCCGCCGCCCGGTCGGCCTCCGTCACGGGATCGAAGGGCGAGCCGCCTCGGGCCTTGTCCTCCATGGCGAACTGCGCCCGGAAGAACGGCATGATCGCCTTGCCCGAGGCGTGGGCGAGATCGTCCATGAACCGGCCGAGTTCGACGACGCTCATGGGGTCCTGTCTCCGACCTTCCGGCTCCGCGCCGGCAGTGAGACGAAGCCGGGGCGTAGGGGCCGGCGTCAAGCCCCCACTCTCACCGCGTCGAATCCGCTGACCCCTTGTCCAGCTGCGTCTCGTCCCGCCGCGTCCTGCTCCGTCGTCTCCTGCGCCGAATCCCCCTGCACCGGGGACGATTTCGCCGTTTGCGCTCCGGTGCGCGGATGCAGGAAGTGGGTCGGGTCCGCCGTGGCCGCGGCGAGCACCGCATCGACGGCCTCGTGGAGGGAGCCGGCCGTGATGTCGGCATCGAAGGAGAAGCCTGGCCTGCGCGCCTTCTCGTCGGCGAGCCACAGCCCCGCCAGGACGGGCACCGTGGGCATGTGCCGCTTCAGCCGGGCGATGAGCCGGTTGAGGTGCTGCGGTTCGCCGCCATGGGCAATGGAGACGACGCAGGCGAGGCGCGGCAGCCCTGGATCGAGGGTGGCGAGGCGGGCTGACGCCGTTTCGGAGAAAAGCACCGTCCGGGCGCCGATCCCGCGCTTGGCGAGAATTTGCGCCAGGATCGCCACGGCGGCGGCATCGAGGAAGCCCCGGCCCGACACGCACAGCACCGCCCCCTCCCGGGTCCAGGCCTCGGGCAGGGTGTCTGGAACGGGATGGACGGGGAGTGGGCTGCAGGCGCCCTCGGCCTCGCAGGCATCCGTCGCCTCCCCCTTGGGGCTGCCGTCCGCCGGCCCGTCGGTCCGGTCGGCGAGATCTTCGATCAGTTCGGAGAGCGTGCTGCGCATGGCGCCCTTCTGGCCCGGCGTCAGGACGCCCCGGGCCGCGTCGCGGGCGGCCAGCTCCAGGGCCTTCATCACGACGTCCTCGTAGTAGGACGACAGGGAGCAGTGCTGGAGGATCAGGTCCGCGTGGCCGAGGACCTCCTCCGAGTCGCCCGCGAGGATGCGCTGGTAGAAGTTCTGGACGGGCGTCAGCGCGGGTCGGTCGCCGAACAGCACGTCGAGGAATTCGAGGTGCTCCACATGGCGCCCGAGAACCACGAGGCAGGCGGTGAGCGGCGTCGAGAGGAGCAGGCCGACAGGCCCCCACAGCCATGTCCAGAATAGGGCGGAGACCAGCACCGCGGTGGGCGAGAGGCCGGTGGACTGGCCGTAAAAGATCGGCTCGATGACCTGTCCGGTGATCGGCTCCAGGATCAGGAACAGGATCGCGGTGGCGATGGTCATGTTCCAGCCCGGGTCCACCGAGGCGGCCAGCATCATCGGCAGCAGGGCAGAGACGAAGGCGCCGAGATAGGGCACGAACCGCATCAGCGCCGAGACGATCCCGCACAGGACCGGGTTGGGCACGCCGATGAAGTAGAGGCCGACACCCACCACGACGCCGAAGGCGGTGTTGAGGGCGACCTGGGCGACGAAGTAGCGGGACAGGCGCCGGGCGGCATCGTCCATCGCCACGGTGGTCCGGTGGAGGTCGCGGGACCCCGCAAGGCGAATGAGCCTGTCGCGCAGGTCCTCCCGCTGCATCAGGACGAACAGGAGCACCACGGAGACGATCCCGGCGGTGGCCAGGGGCTGGAGGACCGGTGAGAGCAGGGTGCTCGCCGTCTCCAGGGGGCTCGGGGGGGTCGCCGCCATCTCGACGAGCATCGGCTTGCGCTCGTCCTTCGAGCCGGCGGAGGGGGCCGGCGGCTCGCTGGGCTTCGGCTCCGTCTTGGCCTGTCCCTCGGCGTGGCCGGCGTTGTGGATCACCCGGCCGATATTGGCGACGTAGTCCGTCATCCGGCCAGCGGGGCTGTTGCGCAGGCCCTCCAGCTTGTGCTCGATCGTGGCCCGGTAGCGCGGCACGTCTCCGGCGAGGTCAGCGACCTGGATGCCGATGAGGGTGGCGAGCGCCCCCACGATTCCCAGGGTCATCAGCACCGCGAGCCCCACGGCGACGAGCCGCGGGAGGCGCCAGCGGCGCAGCCAGTTCACCAACGGCCCGATCACGAAGGACAGGAGCAGGGCGATGGCGATCGGGATGAAGATCTCCCGGCCGACATACAGGCCGGCGACGAGCAGCGCGCCGACGAGGAACGGCGAGGCGAGCGCCGCCCGGGGCGTCTCTGCGGCGGCGACACGGGTCGGCCGCGGGCGGATTAGCGGATCGTCCATGCCGGGAACCCCGGTTTTACGTCTGACCATACCGAGCCGGAGCCCCCGCCACGCCGAACCGGGCGCCGGCCGGGGCCGGGGCGCCATACGGACGGGGAACGGCACGGGGCGGGAAAACGATCCCGCCCGGCGGCGGCGTGGCCTCCGGGACGAGGCCCGCGTGCTGGGGGCGTCAGGCCCCGGCCACGCCGGCGCGGGTCACATCCGCCGCGTTGGAAAGGTTCGGCAGGTCGCGGCACATCCGCAGGACGCGCTCGGCCTGGGCGGCGGGCAGGACGCCGTCGGCGAGGTCCTTGAACTTCGCGTCGAGCTGCGCGTCAGTCATCGGCTTCTCGACGCTGCCGACGGCATGGACGATGTGGCGGTGGAGCGTGCGCCCGTCGTTGAGGGTCACGGTCATGTCGACCTGGGCCGCGTCGATGCCGGGGGTGACGACCGGGTGGACCTTCTGGCGCAGCGCCACGACCCGCGGGTCGTTCACCGCCCGGTCGCTGAACTGCTTCTCGCCGCCCGCCCCCTCCACGAAGGCCACCGCCGCCGCGTGGTAGATGCTGAACTTGCCCTCGAGCCCGGTCTTCGGTGCCGTCTTGCCCGTGAGTTCGAGGACCAGCGGGTGGACCTTCAGGTCGACGCTCCGGATATCCTCCGGCTTTACATGGTCCTCGTCGCGGGTCTGGATCGCCGCGTCGATGGTCGGGTGCATGACGATACCGCAGGCGAAGGGCTTGTAGGTGTTGAGGGCGCTCTCGTAGTGGCTGCCGAGGCCGTCGGTGATCTGCGACCAGTCCTGCTTGGTCGAGATGGTCTGCGCCCAACCCCGGCGGACCTCGATCATGTGCTCCGACGACGTGAAGCCCTTCGCGGCGAGGATCGCGGCGAACAGCCCGTTTGACGCCGCCCGGCCGGGGTTGAAGCTCTTGTTCATCGAGCCGAACGATTCCCGCAGGCCTACCAGCTGCGAGGCGGCAAGACCCAGGGCGAAGATCGTCTTCTCCTCGTCGAGCCCCATCAGCTTCGCCGTGGCGGCGGCCGCTCCGAACGGCCCGCAGGTGCCGGTGATGTGCCAGCCGGCATCGTAATGGTTCGGATAGACCATGTTGCCGATCCGGCATTCGACCTCGATGCCGACGACCAGCGCGTCGAGGAAATCCTTGCCGGAGACCGGGTGCATCTCGGCATAGGCGAGGATCGCCGAGGCCACGGGCCCGGCCGGATGGATGATGGTCTTCAGGTGGGTGTCGTCGAAGTCGAAGATGTGGCTCGACACGCCGTTGAGGAAGGCGGCGTTCATGATGTCGAACCGCTCGGTGCGTCCGAACAGCCCCGCCTGCGGCGGCCCGGAGAAGGGCTTGAGCGCCGAGACCGCGATGTCCAGCGTCTCGTGGTGCGAGCCGCCGATCGCCACGCCGACCCAGTTCAGGAAGGTCCGCACGCCCTCGCGGCGGACGTTCTCCGGCAGGCCGTCATAGGTGGAACTGCGGATGAACTCCGCAAGGATCTTCGTGACCGGCGGCGGCGGGGCTTTGGCCGTGGGCGGCGCGGCGGCCGGGGCGGCACCCTCCGCGGCTTGGGCCATCTGGAGGGCCGGGGCGCCGAGGGCGAGGCCGGCGGCGCCGATGAGCGAGCGGCGGTTCATGGTCATGACAATTCCTCCCGCGCGGGCCGTCTCGGACCCGTCGTGGTCATCACTATATTAAGTATTCCAGAGCGGGCGAGTATGGCTGCCCGGTGCGCTGGGGACTTTTCTGCACGCCTTGCCAACCCCGTCATTGCGAGCGCAGCGATGCAATCCAGGGCAACGGGACATTCGGAGAGCGTGGCGGATTCCTGGATTGCTTCGCTGCGCTCGCAATGACGGTGAGGACGTCAGCGCTCGCGCGATCCCCGCAGGGGCAGGATGCGCCCCTCACACCAGCACGGGCAGCGCCGCCTGCTCGCCGACGGCGAAGACCCGGCGGTAGCGGGCGATCTCGTCCGCCGGCCCCTGCGCCTTGGTGGGGTTGTCGGAAAGCTTCACCGTCGGCCGACCGTCGGCATCCATGACCTTGCAGACCACCGAAACCGGGTCGAGCCGCCCGTCCGGCATCAGGCCGCGGAAATCGTTGGTGAGCAGGGTGCCCCAGCCGTAGCCGATCCGCATCCGCCCGTGGAACCGGGCATGGATGCGCTCGATCTCGGCGATGTCGAGCCCGTCCGAGAAGATCGCGAGCTTGTCCCGGGGATCGCGCCCGTGCTCCTGCCAGAAGCGGATCGCCTCCTCGCCTCCCTCGATCGGGTCTTTCGAGTCGATGCGGATGCCGGTCCAGTCGGCGACCCAGTCGGGGGCGTCGGCGAGGAAGCCCGTGGTGCCGTAGGTGTCGGGCAGGACGATGCGGAGGTTCCCCGCATAATCCTCCTGCCAATCGGAGAGCACCGCGTAGGGCGCCGCCGCCAGGGCCGCGTCGTCCGGGGCGAGGGCCGCGTAGACCATCGGCAGTTCGTGGGCGTTGGTGCCCACCGGCTCGACCTCGCGCTTGGCGGCGATGAGGCAGTTGGAGGTGCCGAGGAAGCGCGGCTCCCCCAAGCCCTCGGCCATCGCCTGCACGCACCAGTCCTGCCACAGGAAGCCGTGGCGGCGGCGCGTGCCGAAATCGGCGATCGACAGGTCCGGCAGACGTTGCAGCCGCTCGATCTTCTCCCACACCCGGGTCATCGCCCGGGCATAGAGCACCTGCAAAGTCAGCTTGCCGAGGCCGCGCAGGACCGAGCGCGCCCGCAATTCGTTGAGGATGGCGAGCGCCGGGACCTCCCACATGGTCGTCTCGACCCAGGGGCCGTGGAAGGTGAGCTCGTATTGTCCGTCGCGGGTGGCGAGCTCGTATTCGGGCAGGCGGAAACTCTCGAACCACGCCACGAAGTCGGGCTCGAGGATCCGCCCCTGGCCACGGAACACGTTGCCGCGCAGCCACGTCACCTCGCCCTTCGACAGGCGCAGCGACCGGGCATGGTCGAGTTGCTCCCGCAGCAGTCCCTCATCGACCTCGTCGGCGATGCGGACCCGCGCCGTGCGGTTGGCGATGCCGAAGGTCGTCTCCACCTGCGGGTGCCGGCGCAGGATCGTCTGCGCCATCAGGAGCTTGTAGAAATCCGTGTCGAGCAGCGACCGCACGATGGGGTCGATGCGGAAGCTGTGGTCGTACACCCGCTTCGCGAGATCGAGCATTTTTTGGGACTTGGTGTTGGCGCCGGGGGAGAGGGACGGCGCACCTTTTCGCCCGTGGCGTCAACGCTTGCGGTCGTGGAAACGCGCGATTGTCCCACAGCCATTGCGAGCACCGCGAAGCAATGACGATAGAGGGTACGAAGAAGGGCGGCGGCCGTGCCCGGCCTGCCGCCCTCGCTGACGGTGGAGAAGGCCTTACGACAGGCCGACCTTCTTGGTCTCGGTCTTCGGGCTCTCGCCGGTGAGGGCGGCCTTCACGGTGCCGTAGATGTGCAGCATCGTCGCGTTCGGGCTGTCCCAGTACTCGCCCTTTTCCGGGCAGACGCGGATCAGGGCGACCTCGGGGTCGTCCTTTCCGTTCGGAAACCACGTCTTCAGGCTGGCATTCCACTTCTGATCGATGAGTGCCTGGTCACGGACCACTTCGGCCTTGCCGGCGACCGACACGTAGTTCTGGCTGGACGGGTCCGAGTAAGCCAGGTTCACCTGGTTGTCCCGGCTGATCTCGGCGGTCTTGGGCGAGTGCAGCTTGGTGAAGAACCACAGGTCGCCATTCTCATCGACGTCGTTGTTCCACATCGGCCGGCTGTTGAGGGTGCCGTCGGTATCGACGGTAGTCATCATCGCGACCTTCACATCCTTGATCAGGTCGAACAGCTTCTCGGCGCCCTCATGGTCGCGGTGGTTCTGGTGCACGGCGTCACTCCTGCCTCGGTGGCGGGCCGCGCACGGCGGCCCTGCCCGGATTCGCCTCGACAACGGGCGAGGCTCCGGTTGGTTCAGGTCCGTCAGCGGGGTGGTGTTTCCGGCAGGCACGTATAGATGACAGGTTCGCCCTGAGATGACGGCGCGATGCCCCACCGGGTCCGGCGGGCATCGAAAGTTCCGGAGCACCGACCCTTGGCCATCACCCGCGACGACGTGCTGCGCGCCCTGCAATCGGTGACGATCGATGCCGCCGGCACCACCCTGCCCGGTTCCGGGCGCCTCTCCCAGGTTGTGGTCGACCCCAACAACCGGGTGATGTTCTCGATCCTGGTCGATCCCTCGGAGGCCGAGCGCTTCGAGCCGGTGCGGCGGCAGGCGGAGGGCCGCGTCCTGCAGATCCAGGGCGTCTCCGGCGTCTTCGCCAGCCTGACCTCCGAGCGGGATACCAGCCACCCGGCCCAGAGCAGCGCCGCGCCGCGGCCGGTCTCGCCGCCGCCCGTCGCGCCGCCCCGGCCCGGCGCCCCGCCGCAGCAGGGGCCGAAGCTCCCGGGCGTGCGCCACATCGTGGCGGTGGCCTCCGGCAAGGGCGGAGTGGGCAAGTCCACCACCGCCTGCAACCTCGCACTGGCCCTCCAGGCGCAGGGGCTGAAGGTCGGCCTGCTGGATGCCGACATCTACGGCCCCTCGGTGCCGAAGCTGTTCGGCCTGTCGGGCAAGCCGACCGTGGTCGACAACAAGGCCATGGAGCCCATGGTCGGCTACGGCCTGAAGGTGATGTCCATCGGCTTCCTGATCGAGCCCGAGGCGGCGATGATCTGGCGCGGGCCGATGGTCCAGTCGGCGATCACGCAGATGCTCCGGGACGTCCTGTGGGGCGAACTCGACGTGCTCCTCGTGGACATGCCCCCCGGCACGGGCGACGCGCAGCTCACCATGGCCCAGGCCACGCCGCTGTCGGGCGCGGTGATCGTCTCGACGCCCCAGGACCTCGCGCTCATCGACGCCCGGCGCGGGGTGACGATGTTCAAGAAGGTCGCGGTGCCGATCCTCGGCATCGTCGAGAACATGGCGACGTTCATCTGCCCGAATTGCGGCCACGCCTCGCACATCTTCGGGCACGGCGGCGCGCGCCACGAGGCCCAGCGCCTCGGCGTGCCGTTCCTCGGCGAGGTGCCCCTGAACATGACGATCCGCGAGACCTCCGATGCCGGCCGGCCGGTGGTGGCGACCGATCCCGAAGGGCCGCAGGCCAAGGTCTATCGCGAGATCGCCGCGGCGCTCTGGGCGAACCTCTCCGGCGCAGGGCCGGCCCGCTCGGCGCCGAAGATCGTCATCGAGTAGGTGTTTGGCGTGATGGCGTGATCCGGCCCACGCCTTCCCCTCTCCCCGTTTGCGGGGAGAGGCCCGCGTGGACCGGGCTGTCCATGCGGAAAGCAAAGCCGAAGCCGGAGCGATGGTGAGGGGGCCCGCAGGATGAGGCTTCTCCGACAAGCCCCCCTCACCCCCGGCTGCCGCCTTGCCGCGCCGACGACAGGGTCGTCGCGGCCCTCTCCCCGCAAGCGGGGCGAGAGGATGCTCGATGTGGCCCGCCAGTGGCGCTGATCCTCGGCCTGATCCTCGCGGGCGGCCTCGGGCGCCGGATGGGCGGGGTGGACAAGACCCTGCTGCCCCTCGGGGGACGGCCGGTCCTGGCGCGGATCGTGGAGCGCATGGCGCCGCAATGCCCCGCCGGGTTGGCGCTCAGCGCCAACGGCGATCCGGGGCGGTTTTCAAGGGTGTTCGACGGCCCGGTCCTGCCCGACCCCGTACCGGGTGCCGTGGGGCCGCTGGCGGGCATCCTGGCCGGGCTGGAGCACGGTACGGGCCTGCCCGGCGTGACGCATGTGCTGAGCGTGCCCGGCGATGCCCCGTTCCTACCGGACGATCTCGTCGCGCGCCTCGCGGCCTCCCTCGGCCCTGCCCCCATTGCGGTGGCGGCGTCCGGCGGGCGGGAGCACTTTACGGTGGCGATCTGGCCGGTCGCCCTGCGGGACGACCTGCGGGCGTGGCTCGCGTCCGGCGAGCGCCGGGTCGGTGCCTTCATCGCCCGCCATGGAAGCATGGTGGTGGAATGGCCGGCAGAGCCGGTCGATCCGTTCCTGAACCTCAACGCGCCGGAGGATTTTCGCCGGGCGGAGGGTTGGCTGAAAGGGTGAAGGGTCAAAGCCCCTTCGTCATTGCGAGCGGAGCCGAGGCGGGACGGACAAGACCGCCAATCCCACCCCCTCCCCTCATCCTGAGGTGCCGACGCGAAGCGGCGGCCTCGAAGGAGGGCTCCAGAAGGCTCTGCGATCCCTGGAGCCCTCCTTCGAGGCCCGCCAGGGGCGGGCACCTCAGGATGACGAAGAGGGTGGGATCGACGTCACCACGCCCCCTCCCCCGGCGGGGAGAGGGAGCGCGCTGGCCGGCTCAGGCGGCGGCGACGGTGGCCTTGACGATCTTGTCCGGCGAGCGCGGCGGCTCGCCCTTGTTGATCGTGTCGACCACGTCCATGCCCTCTACGACCTTGCCCCACACGGTGTACTGCTTGTCGAGGAAGCGCGCGTCGTCGAAGCAGATGAAGAACTGCGAATTCGCCGAATGCGGGAAGTTGGTCCGCGCCATCGAGCAGGTGCCGCGGGTGTGGGGCTCGGCGTTGAACTCGGCCTTCAAGTCCGGGAGCTCGGAGCCGCCGGAGCCGGTGCCGGTCGGGTCGCCGGTCTGGGCCATGAAGCCGTCGATGACCCGGTGGAACGGCACGCCGTCGTAGAAGCCCTGGGAGGCCAGAGTCTTGATCCGCTCCACATGGTTCGGGGCGAGGTCGGGGCGCAGGCCGATGACGACGCGGCCCTTGGTGGTCTCGAGGACGATGGTTTCGGTATCGGCCATGGTCTGGTTCTCCAATGGTGCGGGTGGGAAAAGGCGATCCTACGACAGGTCGGCGGCGCCGGTCAGGCCGGCGGCCGGTAGACGAAGCGCAGGGCGACGGGGCGGCCGGCGATCGCCCGGCCCAGGCCGGGGGTGATGCGGGCCGGGGTGCACCGGGCGAGGGCGGCCAGGGTGGCCCGGGTGAGGACCTGCCGGTCGCTCCCCGCGACGCCGGCGGCGTAGGTGATGCGCGGCGGGCCGATGAGGCTGCCGTCGCGCCGGAGCGACAGCCGCGCCGTCACCTCCACGTCGGGTCCCTGGATGCCGCCCGCAAGGTGCGGCAGGCTCCAGCAGGCGGCGAGGGCCGGATAGAGCGCGGCCAGGGTGTTCGCCGGGGCGGCGGGCCTGTCCGGGAGGGGCACGGCTACGGTCGCCCGCAGGGTCTGGGGCAGGCTCAGGGGATAACCGCCGCCCGGCTCATAGGCGTAGCCGGAATAGAAGTGGGCCCCGTCATAGGCGCAGGCCGGGAGGGGCGCGCCCGCAACGAGCGCGCCGAGGAGCAGGAACCGCAGGACCGGCCTGCCCCCCGCGCCCCTCACTTGCCCTTCTCGGCCAGCGTCATGCGGACGATCTTGTCCGGGTCCTGCACCGCGCCGCCGGGGGCGCCGGGGGCGGCCTTCTTGATCTTGTCGAGGACGTCGAGCCCATCCGTGACGTTGCCGACGACCGTGTACTGGCCGTTCAGGAACGGCGCGTCGCCGAGGCAGATGAAGAACTGCGAGTTGGCCGAGTTCGGGTTGCCCGAGCGGGCCATGCCCACCGTGCCGCGCTTGAACTGTGCCGTCTGCGAGAACTCGGCCGGGATGTCGGGCAGGTCCGAGCCGCCGGTGCCGTTGCCCTTCGGGTCGCCGGTCTGGGCCATGAAGCCGTCGATCACCCGGTGAAACTTCAAGCCGTCGTAGAAGCCCCGGGAGACCAGGGTCTTGATCTGCTTCACGTGCTTCGGGGCGAGGTCGGGGCGCAGCTCGATGGTGATGCGGCCGTCCTTGGTCTGCAGGTAGACGGTGTTGGCGTCGGCGGCCATGGCCGGGGCGGTAAGGCCCATCGAGAGGGCGAGCGCGAGGAGCGTGCGGCGTTTCATGGCTCTGTCGGAATCCTTCCGGTCTTGAGGGTCAGGCCGGCGCGAAACGCGCCTTGAGCCGGGCGGCCACCTCGGCGGGCACGAAGGGCGAGACGTCGCCCCCCATCCCGGCGATCTGCCGCACCAGGGTCGCGGTGATGGGCCGGGCGCTGGTCGAGGCGGGCAGGAACACGGTCTGGACTTCCGGGGCCATGGCCCCGTTCATCCCCGCGAGTTGCATCTCGTAGTCGAGGTCGGTCCCGTCCCGCAGGCCCCGGATGAACACCGTGGCGCCGCAGCGTCGCGCCGCCGAGACGGCGAGGTCGTCGAAGGTGACGACCTCAAGGGCCGCCCCCTCGGCCTGGGCCACCGGCCCGCAGGTCGCCGCCAGCAGCTCGGACCGCTCCTCGGCGGAGAAGAGCGGCGCCTTGCCGGGATGCACGCCGATGGCGATCACCAGCCGGTCGACCAGGCGGCAGGCCTGGCGCACGACATCGAGATGGCCGTTCGTGACCGGATCGAACGAGCCTGCATAGAGGGCGGTGCGGGTCATCGCCGGTTGCCCTAGCGCGTTTTGGAGCAGGACGGAACCTTTGACGCCTATTTCCCTCCTGCCCAGCCGGTCATCGCGTGCGCAGCGAAGCAATCCAAGGGTCCGCCCCGATCCGAGACGTCCCGCTTCCCTGGATTGCTTGGCTGCGCTTGCAATGACGACAGCGAGCGGATCTTGCCGGAGTTCCGCACCGATCCCACCCGCCTCCTCATCCTGAGGTGCCCGCGGCAGCGGGCCTCGAAGGAGGGTTCCAGGGATCGCAGAGCCTTCTGGAGCCCTCCTTCGAGGCGGCTTCGCCGCACCTCAGGATGAGGGGAGAGGCCCGTCCCTACGGAACGGCGCTCTCCCCATGGTGCGAGTCGAGCACCGTATCGCTGGTCGGGACGGTCTCGGCGACCGCGTCGGCCCGGCGGCGGTCGGGGGTGGTCGCCTCGTCCACGAAGCTCGCCACCGCCTCCTCAAGGGGCAGGGTGCGGGTCTGCTGGCTACCGAGCCGCCGGATCGAGACCGTCCCCTCCTCCGCCTCGCGCTTGCCCAGCGCCAGCAGCACCGGCACCTTGGCCAGGGAATGCTCTCGGACCTTGTAGTTGATTTTTTCGTTGCGCAGATCCGCCTCGACCCGCAGGCCCGCCCGCTCCAGCGCCCGCACCACCTTGGCGGCGTAGGCGTCGGCCTCGCCGGTGATGGTGGCGACCACCACCTGCACAGGAGCGAGCCACAGGGGGAAATGCCCGGCGAAATGCTCGATCAGGATGCCGGTGAACCGCTCCATCGAGCCGCAGATCGCCCGGTGGACCATGACCGGCGGCTTCTTCTGCCCGTCGGCATCGACATAGAACGCGCCGAACCGCTCGGGCAGGTTGAAGTCCACCTGCGTCGTCCCGCACTGCCAGTCGCGGCCGATGGCGTCCCGCAGCACGTACTCGAATTTCGGCCCGTAGAAGGCGCCCTCCCCCGGGTTCACGGCGGTCTTGATCCGCCCGCCCGACTGCTCCTCGATCTGCGCCAGCACCCGCGTCATCACGCTCTCGGCATGGTCCCACAGGGCATCCGAGCCGACGCGCTTCTCCGGCCGGGTCGAGAGCTTCACGACGATCTCGCCGAAGCCGAAATCGGCATAGGTCGAGAGGATCAGGTCGTTGATCTTCAGGCACTCGTCGGCGAGCTGATCCTCGGTGCAGAAGATGTGCGCGTCGTCTTGGGTGAAGCCGCGCACCCGCATCAGCCCATGCATGGCGCCGGACGGCTCGTAGCGGTGCACCACACCGAATTCTGCCATCCTCAGGGGAAGATCGCGGTAACTCTTCAACCCATGCTTGAAGATCTGCACGTGGCCGGGGCAGTTCATCGGCTTAAGGGCGAACCAGCGCTTGTCCTCGGCCTCCTCGCCGGCCGATTGCGCGGCGAACATGTTTTCGCGGTACCAGCCCCAGTGGCCTGAGGTCTCCCACAACGCCTTGTCGAGGATCTGCGGGGCGTTCACCTCCGCGTAGTCGCCCCGCAGGCGGCGGCGCATGTAGGCGATCAGCTTCTGGAAGATCGTCCAGCCCTTGGCGTGCCAGAAGACGACACCCGGCCCCTCCTCTTGGAAGTGGAACAGGTCCATCTCCCGGCCAAGCCGGCGGTGGTCCCGGCGCTCGGCCTCCTCCAGGCGGTGGATGTAGGCGTCGAGGTCTTCCTTGGTGGCCCAGGCGGTGCCGTAGATGCGGGTCAGCATCGGGTTGTTCGAATCGCCCCGCCAGTAGGCGCCCGCGACCTTCATCAGCTTGAAGGCGGTGCCCACCTTCCCCGTCGAGGTCATGTGCGGGCCGCGGCAGAGATCGAACCACTCGCCCTGGCGGTAGATCTTCAGGTCCTCCCCCGGCGGGATGGCGTCGACCAATTCGACCTTGAAGCCCTCCTTCTTCTCCGCGAACAGGTTGCGGACGTCGTCCCGGGTCCAGACCTCCTTGGTGAAGGGGGCGTCGCGGGCGATGATCTCGCGCATCTTCGCTTCGATCGCCGGGAAATCCTCCGGCGTGAACGGGGCTTCCCGGTGGAAATCGTAATAGAAGCCGTTCTCGATCACCGGGCCGATGGTGACCTGCGTCTCCGGCCAGAGGGACTGTACCGCCTCGGCGAGCACGTGGGCGCAATCGTGCCGGATCAGCTCCAGGGCGCGGGGATCGGTCCGGTCGAGGAACTCGATCCGGGCGTCCTGGGCGATAGGGTCGTCGAGATCGCAGACGGTCCCATCCAGCGCCATGGCCACGGTGCGTTTGGCGAGCGACTTGGCAATTCCCTCGACCACGCTGCGGCCGGTGGTGCCGGCGGCGACCTCCCGGCTGTTGCCATCGGGGAAGGTCAGGACGGGCATGGTCTGTCTCCTGGCTCACTCCTGCGAACGGGGCAGGTAAGCGGGTGTTTGGGGGTTGTCGCGAGGCCGGCCGTTTAGACCGTTTCGCCCTCCGAGGGAATGCGGAAGGCGCGCGATCCCCTGAGCCCTCCTTCGTGGCCCGCCAGGGCGGGCACCTCAGGATGAGGGCGCGCTTTCCATAGTCTACGCCGTCCGCGCCAGCCGGCTCGCGAAGAAGCCGTCGAGGCCGTGGGACGGTAGGGTGCGCAGGTCGCCGTTGCCGTCGATCAGCTCGGCCTGGCCGCCGACCTCGTCTGGGGTCGCCGGCACCCGCGCGAAGGCAGGGTTCCGGGCGAGGAAGGCGGAGACTTGTCCCTCCCCCTCCTGCGGCTCCAGGGAGCAGGTGCAGTAGACGAGCCGCCCCCCCGGCCGCACCAGCCCGGCTGCCCGGTCAAGGAGCCGGGCCTGGAGGCCGGCGAGGCGGGCGATGTCGGCCTCGGTCTTGGTCCAGGCCACGTCCGGATGGCGGCGGATGGTGCCGGTGGCCGAGCAGGGCGCATCGAGGAGCACCGCGTCGAACGGCTCGGCGGCGTAGGCCGTGGCGTCGGCCACCGCGATCTCGGCGGTGAGGCCGAGCCGCGACAGGTTCTCCCGCAGGCGCTCGAGGCGCGGCGCCGAGCGGTCGAGGGCCGTGACCAGGGCACCGCCGCTGGCGAGCTGCATCGTCTTACCGCCGGGCGCGGCGCAGAGGTCGAGGACCCGCTCGCCATGGGCGGCCCGGAGCAACCGGGCGGGGATCGCCGCGGCGGCGTCCTGCACCCACCACGCCGCCTCGCCGAAGCCCGGCAGATCGGGGATCGCCGCCCCGTCCGGGGGCATCCGCAGGGAGCCGGTGGGCAGGCGCGTGGCGCCGAGGCGTTCGGCCCAGGTCTCGGCCTCGTCCTCCCGCCGGAGGGTCAGGTCGATGGGGGCGCCGGTGAGGTGCGCCCGGGCGATGGCGGCCGCCCGCTCCGGCCCGTAGGCGGCCACCCAGCGGCGGGCGAGCCATTCCGGGGTGTTGTCGGCCAGGGGGTCCGCCCCGGCGAGGATCGCCTCCCGCTCCCGGGCGACCCGCCGGAGCACGGCGTTCACCATGCCCGCGAAGCCGGCCGTGCGGTGGTCGGCCTTGGCGAGGCGCACCGCGAGATCGACGGCCGCGTGGTCCGGGACGGCGAGGTCGAGGATCTGGGCGCACCCCGTGGCGAGGAGGGCGAGGAGGCGCGGCTTGTTCACCGGCAGGCCCTTGTCCAGCCGCTCGGCGAGCGTCCTGCGGATCTGGCCGAGGCGGCGGAAGGTCGCCACCGCGATGGCCCGGGCCAGCGCCGCATCGCCGGATTGCAGCCCCTCCGCGCGCAGGGCGGTCGCCAGCGCCTCGTCGAGGGCGGGGGGCCGCTCCTGGCCGATGATCTCGGCCACCGCGTGCAGCGCCGCCCGCCGGGCGCCGAGGCCCGCCACGTCGGCGCCCGGCGCCTCCGCCATGTCCGTATCCGCCGCGTTGCGGACCTTGCCCCGAGATGCCACGTTTGTGTCCGAACCCCTGTCGATCAGGACACGACCTCACACCCGAGCGAGCGCGATGCAAGACCGCAGCGACGATTCCGTCCCCGCCGAGGCGCCGCAGCGCCCCCTCAGCCCCGCGGCCGAGCGTGCGCTGGCCGAGGCGGCCGAACGCCGCGCTGCCATCGATGCCCGCGCCGCTGCGATCCAGGCCAAGCCGGAGCGCCAGGGCCGGGGCGGCCTCGAGCCCGTTCGGTACGAGGACTGGGAGGTGAAGGGGCTGGCCGTTGATTTCTGACGGGCGGAACGGACGCCCGCCGCCCCCGTTGCCCCGCCATTCACGGAGGTTGGCAATGGCGACGAAGGTTTCTGCGAAGCAAGCGGCTGAAGGTCCGCACGGGGAGATCGGCCTCGCCGTCGGCGAGCGGATCGGCATGCGGATGTGGCGCAACGAGGAGCCGAATTCCGACAAGCCGGCGACCCGCTCCGCGCACGAGACGGTGGGCTACGTGGTAAGCGGCCGGGCGGAACTCGTCGTGGCCGGCGAGACGGTGACCCTCGAGCCGGGCGATTCCTACCTCGTCCCGGCGAATGCCGAGCACACCTACCGCATCCTCGAGACCTTCACCGCCGTCGAGGCGACCTCGCCCCCGGCGAAGTAAGGCCGCCGCGGCAGGATCGGAGCCACGGTCCGGCCCAGCGCCATAGGTCCGGTCGGGAATGGTGCCCGACCGGGTTTCGCCAGTGTCGATCCACCGGCCCTCATTTCCGCTAGCGCCCTCCATCCTGAGATGCCGTCGCGAGGCGAGGGCCTCGAAGGAGGAGGGAGAGAGGGAAAGACCCACAATTACAATCTCCCGACACGGCCTGATCCGGTCGGACGCGGCATCAGTGCGTCATGTAGACCGGCGTGCCGACATCCACCCGCTGGTAGAGATCGACCACGTCCTGATTGTACATCCGGATGCAGCCATAGGACGCCCAGGTGCCGATGGAGCTGGGGCGGTTGGTGCCGTGGATCGCGTACTGGCCCCCGGCCAGGGTCATGGCGGCGGCGCCCATCGGGTTGTGGGGCGAGCCCCCGGCGATGACGTCGGGCAGGCGCGGGTTGTCGCGCTTCACCTCCCACGGGGGCGACCAAGCCGGCGCCACGTACTTGCCGTCGATGGTCGCGGTGCCGAACCATTGCTTGCCCGGCTTGCCCACCGCCACGGGGTAGCGGATCGCCGTCCCGTCGCCGTTGACGAGGTAGAGCTTGCGCTGGGACACGCTGATCACCACCGATCCGGCGGCACCTTCGCTGAACGGCACCACCTCCCTGGCCATCGCCGCGCCCGCGACGAGGGTGGCAGCCAACCCGACAACAATCGATACGCGACGAGACATTTCGGCGACTCCGCAAGCGTGAGCGTATGCGCCGCATCAATCCATGTTGGGTCTCGCCGTTCCACCGATAGCTATGGTTGACGACCGGAAGACCACTGAAACCCAAGATGAGGGTGAAGGAAGTCGGTAAATCCCGCGCGCCGATATTGTAAACGACCCGTTCACGACACTCCCCCGCCTACCGTCGTCACGGCGAGCGCCGCGAACCGATCACGGGTGCGACACTCACCGCTCGTAGAGTTCGGCCCCCCGCGGGTCCTCCGCCTGCCAGCCGTGGCGTTCGAGTTCCGGGTCCGGGTGTTCCTCCTGCGGACGGCCGAGGCAGAGATAGGCCACGAGCCGCCAGGCGGGCGGCACCGCGAGAACCTCCGTGACCGCGCAGGGGTCGAGGATCGAGACCCAGCCGACGCCGATGCCCCTGGCGCGGGCGGCGAGCCACAGGCACTGCACGGCGCCCACCACCGAATAGGCCAGGGTCTCCGGCATCGTGCCCCGGCCGAGGCCGAGGCCGGTCCCGGTCTCCCCATCGCAGAAGGCGGCAAGGTGGACCGGCGCTTCCTTCAGTCCCGCCAGCTTCAAGGCCCGGTAGCGGGCGGCCCGCTCGCCCTCGTAGCCCGCCGCCGCCAGGGCGTTGCATTGGCCGAAACTGGCGATGACCGCCTCCCGCCGGGCGGGATCCGACACCCGCACGAATCGCCACGGGCGGCTGTTGCCGACGGAGGGCGCCCGGTGGGCGGCGGCGAGGCAGGCCCGCAGGGTCGCCTCGTCCAGGGGGTCGGGGCGGAACCGGCGCACGTCCCGGCGCCACGCGAACAGCGTGTCGAGCCGTGCCGCGAAGGCTGCATCGAAGTCAGGCGGGTCGATGGTCACGGCCGGGCATAGCCGGTCTGGCCCCCTCACCGCAAAAGCAAAAAAAGGCCGCCCGGTCGGGGCGGCCTTTAAGTCTCTTGGGTCTCGAAACCTCGGAGTGCCGGCTCTGGCAGGGTCGGACGGTGGCCGAGGCTGGGGAGCACGGGTTCGGCCGCCGGCCGGGCAAGACCCGGCGAGGTTCGATGTCTGTTGTCGTTCCGCAACACGGCTCGGAAAAGGCGCGAATGGGGCGAAAGCAAGAATTTTGTCGCTTGGATGTGTCTCATTCATCACGCGCCCGTCATCGGGGGTCCGGATGGTGGCGCGGCCGCGCCCCTTGCAGGCCGCCTCACCGCGGACCATCATCCCGGCTAACGAAGCGCGCCAGGAGCGATGATGAGCGAATGGACAGGCGCCGGGTCTCGGCCCGACGAAGCGGCAGGACGTGTCATTCCCTTCCCGTCCCGGGCCGAGCCCCCGCAGGTCGCCTTTCAGAGGGATGAGCTGCGGGTGATCTTCAACCTCTACGGCCGGCAGGTGGCCGGTGGCGAATGGCGTGATTACGCCCTCGATTTTCGCCGGGACAAGGCGGTGTTCTCGATCTATCGCCGCGCCTCCGAGATGCCGCTCTACCGCATCGAGAAGGACCCGAAGCTGGCCCGGCGGCAGGGCGCCTACGCGGTGATCGCCGCGAGCGGGCAGGTGCTGAAGCGCGGCACCGACCTCGCCCGGGTCCTCGCGGTCCTGGAGCCCGGCCCCCGCGCCGTGTGACTGCCCCTCAGACGAGCCCCATGGCCCGCACCGTCGCCAGCGCCTGCGCCCGCACCGGCTCCGGCAAGGGCAGGATCGGCCGCGGGGGCTCCACCCCGGCCAGCCCGAGGGATTGGGCGAGCCCGTAGACGATCCGCAGGCTCGAATGGGCCTTGAACAGGCCCCAGAGGGGCGCCATCGCCCCGTCGAGGCGCCTTGCCGTCTCGGCATCGCCCGCCTGGACCGCGCGGACGATCTCCAGGCAGGGCCTCGGGAACAGGCCCGCGGCGACGGAGTACCACGCGACACCTCCGGCGATCATGGCTTCGGTGGCGTTCCAGTCGCCGCTGAAGCCGAGGGCGGCCTCCGCCGGCAGGGCGGCGCGCAACTCCGCCACCGTCTCCGCCGCGGCTTCGGCAGCCGGCCCGGGGCACTTGGCGGCGGCGACCCCCGGCAGGCGGGCGATCCGCCCAAGCAGGGCGGGGGTGAAGCGGAAATGGGTGGTGGCCGGGTTGTCGTAGATCACCAGGGGCAACCCGCCCTCCTCCGCCACGGTGGCGAAGTGGGCGAAGACCTCGACCTCCGTCAGGGGGGTGTACGACATCGGGGCGAGCAACCCCGCCGCCGCACCGGCCGCCTTCGCGTCCTGGGCGAGGCGCACGGCCTCGTCGGTACGCAGGGCGCCCACTCCCACGAGGAGGGGCACCCGCCCGGCGACCGCCTCCGCCGCGACGGAGACGGCCCGGCGTCGCTCCTCGCGGGTCAGGTAGGCATAGGTGCCGGTGCTGCCGAGCAGTCCGATGGAATCGACGCCGGCTTCGACGAGGGGCGCGAGGAGCCGCCTCAGCCCGTCCGCATCGAGCCGGCCCTGCGCATCGCAGGGGGTGATCGGGAAGGCGGACAGACCGGTGAACGCGCTCATGATGTCGCTCGATGAACGAAGACGCGGTGGGATCGCATGGCGCTCATCCGATGTCACCGGGCTTGCGGTCATGGCCCCCCGTCGCAAGGCGATGGCCGGACCATGAAAAAGGCCCCGGCGGTGTCCCGCCGGGGCCTTCGTGTTCCGGGTCGTTGCCTTCGGTTAGCGGCGGTCACCAACCAGGGAGAGCAGGAACTGGAACATGTTGATGAAGTCGAGATAGAGTGTCAGGGCGCCGTTCACCGACATCTTGGCCGCCATCTCACCGTCGACCCCGGAGTAGAGATACATCTCCTTGAGCTTCTGGGTGTCGTAGGCGGTCAGGCCCGCGAAGATCAGCACGCCGAGCACCGAGATCGCGAACTGCATCGCCGACGAAGCGAGGAAGATGTTCACCAGCGAGGCGATGATGATGCCGATGAGGCCCATCATCAGGAACGAGCCCATGCCCGACAGGCTGCGCTTGGTGGTGTAACCCCACAGGCTCAGGCCGCCGAAGGCCGCCGCCGTGATGAAGAACACCTGCACCACGCTCGCCCCCGTGAAGACGAGGAGGAGGGTGGACATCGATGCGCCCATCACCGCCGCGAAGGCGAAGAACATCGACCGCGCCGAGGAAGCCGACATCCGGTCCATGCGGAACGAGAAGATGAAGATGAAGGCCAGCGGCGCGAGCATCAACAGCCACTTGAGGGGGCTGGTGTAGAGCGCGACGCCGAAGGGCGTCAGCACCGGCCGCGTGCCCTGATAGGCCGCGACCGACGCCATGTTGAGACCCAGCGCCACGAGGCCGGAAATCCCGAGCCCCACGATCATGTTGTTGTAGACGCCGAGCATGAAGGCGCGCAGGCCCTGGTCGACCTCGACCTGGGTCCCGGCGTAGCCGGTCGGCTGCTGCTGCTGGCCGTACCGGAAGGGGCTATTCTCGAAGGCCATGGGAGTGTCCTTGCGGAGGCTCTCTCAGCGTGGTGTTTCAGGCGAGGCCCACGCAGGACCTCTGGCGCCGGATGGCGCCTCGGTCGAGAATATGTTGCGGGACGCCTCCGCGCACAAGGGCCGGCCGAGGTTCCGCAAGCGCTTTTCGGCCACCCGGGCATGTAAATTTGTTCATGAAATCCGGGATTAAAACCCCTCTTGTCATCCGAAGGACGAGGCTTCGACTGCTCGAAGGATTGATGCTTTCCTTATAACTCGCGCAGGTATGGCGCGGGCTTCTGGCCGAGGATTCGGGCCGTGCCGGCGAGGCCGAGGAGAACCGCCAGCAGCACAGCCGCCCCCGCCGCCAGCAGGGCGCCGGTAAGGTCGAGGCGGAAGTCGAGGTGCATGACCTTGGCCACGATCACCCAGCCCGCGAGGCTGCCCGCCGCCAGCCCGAACAGCGCGGTGGCGAGGCCCAAAGCGGCGTATTCGAGGGCGTAGGCGGAGAGGAGCCGGGCCCGGCTCGCGCCAAGCACCTTCAGCACCACCGCATCGTAGAGCCTCGCCCGGTGGCCCGCTGCTACCGCGCCGCCCAGCACCAGCAGGCTCGCCAGGATCGCCACTCCGCTCGCCCCGCGGATCGCCAGGACGAGGCGTCCGACGAGGTCGCCCACGGCGTCGAGGGCATCCTTCACCCGCACCGAGGTGACGGAGGGGAACTCCTTGGCGACACCCCGGAGGATGCGGTTCTCCGCGTCGGCATCGGTGCCGCCGGGCAGGCTGAGGGTGGCGAGGTCCGAGTGCGGCGCGCCCCGGAAGGTCCCGGGCGAGAACACCATCACGAAGTTGATGCCGAGGTTGCGCCACTCGACCTTGCGCAGGTTGAAGATCGTCGCGGTCACGTCCCGCCCCAGGACGTTCACGGTGACGGTGTCGCCGATCTTCAGGCCGAGCAGGCGGGCGAGGTCTCCCTCGAAGGAGACGAGGTGGCCCGCCCCCTCCCCCGCATCCCACCAGCGGCCTTCCTCGACCCTCGTGCCCTCGGGCACCGAGTCGGCGTAGGTGACGCCCCGGTCGCCGTCGAGGACCCAGGCGGCATCCTCGGGCGGGCGGATCTTGCCCACCGCGACGCCGTTCAGAGCGACGATCCGGCCCCGCATCATCGGCACGTCCTCGATCCTGGCCGCGGGGGCCTCCGCCCGGAGGTAGTCCCGGAACCGGACCGAATCGTGGGAGGGAATGTCGAGGAAGAACAGGTTGGGTGCCTTGGCCGGAAGGGTCGCGCTGATCGTCCGGCTGACGTTGGCGTCGATCAGGCTCAGCGCCACGAGGAGCGTCACCCCGAGGCCGAGGGAGAGCACGATGGTCGGCGTCAGCGCGCCGGGCCGGTGGAGGTTGGCGAGCGCCATCCGGGGCGCGGCCCCCTTCGGGTGCGGCAGGCGGCGGGCGCCGGCCATCAGCCCGAGGGCGACGAGGTGGAGAAGCGCGAAGGCGATCCCCGCCGCCGCGATGAAGATCAACGCCACCCGCCGGTCGAAGGCCGTGGCCACCGACAGGCCGACCAGGAGCGCGAGCGCCAGCCCGAGCCAGATCCGGTAGCGCCGCCGGGGCGCCACCTTCGACCGGTCCACGGTGTCGCGGAACAGGCCGGAGACGGGCACGTCGTGGGCGCGGCCCAGCGGCGTGATCGCGAAGGCGAAGGCGGTGGTGAGGCCGTAGGCCGCCGCCAGGGCCAGCTCGCCCGGCGCGATCGTCGGGTTCAAGGGCAGGGGCAGGCTGTCGGAGAACAGCGCCTCGACGAGGAAGGGCAGGCTCGCCCCGACGGCGAGGCCGATGAGGGTGCCGAGGCCGGCGATCAGCATCACCTGCGTCAGGTACAGGGCGACCACCGTCGAGCCCGGCGCGCCGATGCTCTTCAGGGTAGCGATCGAGCCGCGCTTGCGCTCCACGAAGGCGTGGACGGCGTTCGCCACGCCCACTCCGCCGACGATGAGGGCGGTGAGGCCGACCAGCGTCAGGAACTGGGTGAAGCGCTCGATGCTCTGGGCGAAGCGCGGGTCGGCATTCGCCCGGCTGCGGATCTGCCACCCCGCCTCGGGGGCGGCCCGGAGCACCCGCGCCTCGCTTGCGTCGAGGGAAGCGCCGGGCGGGAGCTGCACCCGGTAGCTCCAGCGGCTGAGGCTGCCCGGCTGGACGAGGCCGGTCTCGCGCAGGGCCGCCTGCGACACCATCAGGCGCGGGCCGAAGCCGATGCCCCCGGCGATCTTGTCGGGTTCGGACCGGATCGTCCCGCGCAGGACGAGCGGATGGCCCGCCAGGGTGATGCGGTCGCCGGGCTTCAGGTCCAGGCGGGTGAGGAGCGCCGGATCGGCGAGGGCTCCGAAGACGCCGTCCCGGGCGCCGAGGAGATCCGCGAGCGGCCCCGCGGGTTCGGTGACGAGTTCGCCCGCGGCCGGATAGGTCCCGGGATCGACGGCCTTGAGTTCCACGAGGGTCGCGTCACCGCCGGGCGCCACGGCCATGGCCCGCAGGGAGGCGACGGTGTCGAGCCGGCCTTCGCGGGCGAGCACGGCCTTCTCCTCGTCCGTCGCCTCCCGGTTGATGAGGCTGTAGGACAGGTCGCCGCCGATGATCCGCCGCCCCTCGCGCCCGAGCCCGTCGGACAGGGAGCGCGACACCGAGGCGATGCCGGCGATGGCCGCGACGCCGAGCGCGATGCAGGCGAGGAACACGCCGAAGCCCGAGAGGCCGCCGCGCAACTCGCGCAGGGCGAGGCGCAGGACCAGGGGTCTGCGGCGGGGGGCGCTGGCGGTGGGGGGAAGGGTGCCGTGCATCTCTACCCGTTCTCAAATGCGCGCATGTCCCTCCCCCGCAGGAAGGATCGTTGCGGCAAGCGGTCTCCGACCGCCGTTCCCACCCCCTCCCCTCACCCCGAGGTGCGGCGGCAGCCGCCTCGAAGGAGGGCTCCAGGGATCGCGGAGTCTTCCGGAGCCCTCCTCCGAGGCCCGCTGGCGCGGGCACCTCAGGATGAGGACGAGGGAGGGAGCGCTGTCGCGACGATCCCCACAGAGGGGAAAGGGCTGGACGATCACGCCGCCACCGCCTCCTCGACCACGCCGGAGCGCAGCCGAACCGTCCGGTCGCAGAGGCGGGCGAGGCTGTTGTCGTGGGTCACGAGGACGAGGGTCGCGCCCCGATCCCGCTTTAGGCGGAACAGGAGGTCGACGATCTGCCGGCCAGTCGCCTCGTCGAGGTTGCCGGTGGGCTCGTCGGCCACGAGGATCGCCGGGTCCGGGGCCACCGCCCGAGCGATGGCGACCCGCTGCTGCTCGCCGCCGGAGAGCTGGGCCGGGTAGTGGTGCAGCCGGTGCCCGAGGCCGACCGCCTCCAGTTCGGCCCGGGCACGCTCGTGGGCGCCGGGCCGGTCGGCGAGTTCGAGGGGCAGCGCCACGTTCTCCAGGGCCGTCATGGTCGGCACGAGGTGGAAGGACTGGAACACGATCCCGATCCGGCGGCCGCGGAAGCGGGCGAGCGCATCCTCGTCGAGCCCGACGAGATCGGTGTCCTCGACGACGACCCGCCCGGAATCCGGCCGCTCCAGGCCAGCCATGACCATCAGCAGCGTCGACTTGCCCGAGCCCGAGGGCCCGACGAGGCCCACCGCCTCGCCCCGGCCCACGGACAGGGAGATCCCCCGCAGCACATGGACGCGGGCCGGGCCGCGCCCCAGACTGAGGTCGATCCCTTCCAGGGCGATCGCGGATGCGGGGGAGACCTTGCCGTCGCTCATGGCCTGTCCGATCTGTGGGCGATGACGAGCATCAGACGCACGGCTCCGCGCCGGATTGGGTTGCGGCGCGATATGGGCGATGCATTGCGGCTGCGCCATGACAGGCGACGTCGTTTCGCACTTTCCACGCTGATGGCCCTGCTGATGAGCCTGCTCTTCGCCGCCCCGGCCGCACTCGCCGCCCCCCGTCCGACCAAGCTCGTGGCCTTCGGGGACAGCCTGACGGCGGGCTACCGCCTGCCCGCCGACGCCGCCTTCCCGGCGGTGCTGCAGCGGATGCTGAAGGCCCAGGGACGGGACGTGGAGATCGCCAATGCCGGCGTCTCCGGCGACACCACCACCGGGGGCCTCGACCGACTGGACTGGTCCGTGCCGGACGGGACAGACGGGGTGATCATCGAACTCGGCGCCAACGACATGCTGCGCGGCACCGACCCGGCGATCGCCCGCCGCAACATCGCGGCGATGCTTGACCGGCTGAAGGCGCGGCACATCCCGGTACTGCTCGCGGGCATGCAAGCGGCCCCCAATCTCGGCCCGGCCTACCGGCAGGCCTTCGATTCGATCTATCCCGACCTCGCCAAGCAGGACGGGGTCATGCTCTACCCGTTCTTCCTCGACGGGATCATCGGCGATGCCGGCCAGCACCTTGACGACGGGCTGCACCCCAACGTGAAGGGCGTCGAGACCATCGCCGCGCGGATCCTGCCCACCGTCGAACGGTTCCTCGACGGCCTGCCGGCTCCGGCGACCCGCTGATGCCGCGGCTGTTCACCGCCCTCGCCGTCCCGCCGGAGGTGGGGGCCGCCCTCGCCGCGTACCGGGGCGGGCTGGCGGGTGCCCGCTGGATCGAGCCCTCGGACTACCACGTCACCCTGCGCTTCCTCGGCGACGTCGAGCGGATTGTGGCGGAGGATTTCCTCGACCTCATGGCCGAGATGCGGGTGCGGGGGCCGCTCACCGTGACCCTCGATGGGCTCGGGGCCTTCGGCGGGGGGAAGCCGCGGGCGCTCTATGCCGCCGTCCACCCCTCCCCCGACCTCCTCGACCTCCAGGCCGAGCAGGAACGCCTCGCCCGCCGGGCCGGCCTCGCCCCGGAGACGCGCCGGTTCACCCCGCACGTCACCCTCGCCCGGCTGCGCCGGGAGGCGACCCCCGAGGCCGTGGCGATGGCCCTGTCCGCGGCCCCGGTCTTCAAGCTCCTGAGCTTCACCGCGGACCGGGTGACCGTGTTCTCGGCCCGCGACTCGACCGGCGGCGGCCCGTATGTCGCGGAGGCCGAGCTCCCCTTCGCCTGAGAGCCTGAGACCGGCCCCGTCAGGAGGCCTTCAGGAAGGTCTGCATGCTGGCGCCGAGCCCCGTCGACTGCTCGGCGAGGCGCTCGGAGATCTCGCGCACCGTCTCAGCCAGCCGCCCGGTCGCCCCGGCGGCGGTGGACACACCGGTGATGTTCGTCGTCATCTCCTGGGTGGAGGCTGCCTGCTGCTCGACCGCCCCCGCGATGGCAAGGGTGAGTCGCGACAGCTCCTCCACGGCGGCGGTGATCGTCCCGATCGCCGAGACCGCCTCGCCCGTGGCGCTCTGGATGGCATGGATCTGCTGGGTGATCTCGTCGGTGGCCCGGGCGGTCTGGCCGGCCAGCTCCTTCACCTCGGCCGCCACCACCGCGAAGCCCCGCCCCGCCTCTCCGGCCCGGGCCGCCTCGATAGTGGCGTTCAGGGCCAGCAGGTTGGTCTGATCGGCAATCGACTTGATCATCGCGACGACCGAATCGACCTTGCCGGTCTTTTCGGCCAAGGCCCGGACGGTCTGGTCGGTCGTGCCGGCTTGGTCGGCGATCTGGTTCGCCCGCTCGGAGACCCGGCCGACCTGGCCGGAGATCTCCCTGATGGTGCTCGACATCTCTTCCGATCCGGCCGCCACGTTGGCGGCGAGCCCGCTCGCCTCATCGGCGGAATGGTTGAGCCCTTCCGCCGATTGCCGCATCTCGGAAATGGCCGAGCCCAGCGCATCGACCACCCGCGTCACCTCGCTCGCCATGGCGACCTGCGCCGTGACCACCGCCCAGGTGAGCATCGGCCCGAGATACTTTCCCTCCGGATCCTTGATCGCCGAGACCTGAAGGTCGAGGGTTTCCGGACCGACCTTGATCCGCGTCCTGTGCGGCAGACGGCTTGCATCCGCCAACATGGTGCGCTGGTGCTTCGGGTTCTTGTGGAACACGTCGAAGGATTTGCCGACCATGTCGGCGACCTTCACCGGAAGATGTTGCTCGATCGCTCCGAGAGTCCGCGTCGAGGTTCCGTTGAGGTAGTTGATCTTGAAATCGTCGTTCGGGTCGGCGGTCATCACCGCGACGGGCATGTCGTCGATCATGGTCAGCAGACGGCTGACCTCGTTCTTCTTGGCCGTGATGTCCGAGGCGAACTTCACGACCTTGATCAGCTTGCGGTCGGGACCGAAAATCGGGTTGTAGGTCGCCTCGAGCCATACCCGCCGATGCCCCTTGGCAAGGCGCATGAACTCTCCGGCGACGAATTCGCCCGACTGAAGCGTCGTCCAGAATTTTTTGTAGTCGCTGCTCCGCGCGGCGGCCTCCTCGATGAAGATGCTGTGGTGCTTCCCCTGGACCTCGCCCGCGTCGTACCCGACCACCGCGAGGAAATTGGCGTTCGCCCGGAGGATCGTCCCATCCATGGCGAACTCTATGATGCCTAGCGAGCGATCGAGCGCGTCGATCAGAGATTGTGATTCATTGAATTTCACGCGCCCGAACATATTTCGCTCCACTTCCAAACCCTCGCAAAGCAGTTAAGGGCAAATAACTAAAAAATTTTGCGGCATCAGTCTGAAAAAAATGGAAGTCCTGGCCAAGTCATGGCATGTTTCCGCGCATACATCGCAAGTAAGGCGTTTGCACCTAACGCGACCCGCAACTCGGCGGCCAGGCGGGTGCCGGCATCCCATCCGGGGGCCATGCGTTGCACCGGACGGGCATCGCGCCCTGGACGTCCGGAGATTCCCATGAGCCGCCTCTTCCCGACCGCCTTCGCCATCCTGGCCACGGGCCTCGCGATCGGCCCGGCGGCGGCACAGGGCGTGCCATCCCCCACGGCCGGATCGGCGGCGGCGGCGGCCACGGATGCCATCCTGCTGACGATCTTCCTCCGCCACGACCAGTCGCGGCCGCTCGCGGACTTGAACCAGCAATTGGCCCGCCAGGGCTTCTACAAGGCCTTTCCGCCCGCCGGCATGGAGGTCGTGTCGTGGACGGTCACGATGGGGATCGGACAGGTCATCGTCCTGCGCCTGCCGGCGTCCCGCCTGCGGGAGGTCAACCGGGTGCTGGAGGACACCGCATGGGGGGCCTACCGGACGGAATTCTACCCCACCTACGATTACCGGGCGATCGGTCTGTCCGAGCACGACAAGGCGCAATGACGGGGTTTCGGCCAAGGGGACGGCCAAGGCTCGTTGCTGCGCCGCATGACGGCCAGTGGCCATCGATGCATCCAGCGCAAGGTGGATATGGCGGCCGGACCCTCCCGACGAAGGCCAATCGCGGGCATGATGTTGCATTGCACCATCGCGGGCGCCGGAGCCCGCCCGCCGGAGAGAGTCGTGAGTTTCCTCGCCAGAACCGTCGTCCGCGGGCTCGCCTCGGCACCGCATCTCGCGAACCGGATCGGGCGGGCCCTGAACCGTTCCGTGGCGGGGCGTTACGAGGAGCAGCGGCTCAGGTTCGAGCGCACCGGGTCCGGCGGCCTGCTGTGACCCCCTCCCCTCGTCGCTGTTGGCCGGCAGTCCTGAGGCGCGCGACGTAGTTTCGTCGCTTTCCCCCGGCATGTCCGACCCAGGCTGGCCGCGTTCGGCCGGCGGCCCAGGGCGGGACCGGAAGAACGATGGCGACCGGCGTGACGACGAGCGTGCGCGAGGGAGACAGGCTCAGCGCGCTCGAATCCTACCTGCACGTCCTCCATGCGCTGATGCTACGCGACATGCGCACCCGTTTCGGGGGCACGCTGTGGGGTTACGGCGTGGTCGTGCTGTGGCCCTGCGTCCACATCTTCATGCTCATCGCCATTTACACCTTGCAGCACATCCCTGCCCCGGTGGGAAACAGCGCGCCGCTCTTCTTCGCCACAGGCGCCGTTCCCGTGCTGATCTTTCAGTACATCTCACGGGAGGTCATGAAGGCGACGATCATCAATAAGCCGCTGACCTATTACCCGCAGGTCAAGCTGTTCGACCTGATCCTGGCCCGCGCGCTCGTGGAGATGGTCACGGGGTTCCTGGGCCTCATCGTCGTCATCTCGCTCTTGGCGGCCGTCGGAACCAATCCCCAGCCGGTCGACAGCTTCCTCGCGGTGACGGCTTATCTTGCCGCCATCTCCCTCGGGATCGGTGTCGGTGTCGTCAACGTCGCCATCGTCGGCTTCTTCCCGGGATGGCTCGTGGGATATGCTCTCTTCAACATTCTAATGTATGTCGCCAGTGGCGTCATGTTCATGCCGAGCTTTCTGCCCGATAAAATCTATTACTGGATGAAATATAATCCGGCGCTTCAACTGGCGGAGTGGATGAGGGCGGCCTATTATCCTTCCGCAGGGCTGAAAGTCGACTATCTCTACGTCATCCTATGGAGCCTGACCTGCCTCACGTTGGGGCTGCTCCTCATCAAACACGTCGTCAGCAAGCGAACCTGACACGATCGCGCCCTTGCGGCCCCTGCTGGGGCGGGCAGCTGCGGAACCGACCGGGGCAGATCCCGTTGGCGCGGTGCCCGGCGGATCCGCGCCGGGCACGGCGCGGCCGATCCCGGCTGCCGGGAAGTCTCCGATGCGACGCGACGCTCCGCTCCAGCACCTTCTCTCGGCGGCCCTGCGCGACGGTGCGGGGCATGTCAGCCAAGTCCTTCAGCTGGCGCGGATGGAGACCGATGCCAACCTGCGGGCGTGGCTGCGTCTCGCGGGGATCGTCGGGACGATTCCGATCCTCGCCATCGCGACCTTCTTCCTCGGCCTCGATGCGCTGGTGAAGATCATCGCAGCCTTGAGCGGTGCGCCCCTCGCCTCCGCAGCCGTCGTCGCGTCACCGTTCATCGCCATCACCCTCGTGCTGGCCCGGCTCGGGCTGCGGCGGATGGCGCTGGCGAATCTCGAGCCCTGGCGAAGCTGGCAGCGCAATGGGGGCCCGTCCCGGACCGATCGGCTGCGGTCGCCGAAGTGACGGCTGGCTGCGAACGCTACCCGGGTCGCGGGCGGGCCGGTCAGACGGTACGGTCCGATTCCTTGGCCGTCGGCGTGCCCCCGGTCACGGTCGGGAGATGGAGGAAGCTTCGTTCCCCCGTAGCGGCCTCGGCGACATGCGCGATTGCATCGAGGAGGTCTGCCACTGGCTGCGCGGCGACCGGCCGGAAGGAAGCAAGTCCGCCGACACGCCGCGAGGTCATGCGACCCGCAACGATCTGTGCTTCGCTCAACGCGTCGAAGTTGCGGCGTCTGGCCATGCTTCAGCTCCTCGGCGAGGAGACTGGGTCGGCGATGGTTGATGAAAGATTAACGGCGCCATCGCGCCCTGGCTGCGGTCCCCACACGGCCCCCCATGCGGGGGACCGTGCTGCGGCAGCGGGTACCGCGGCATGACATCCGCGGTGATCGTCGGCGCTTCGGGCGGCATCGGCCAAGCGCTGGTGGGGAGGCTCTCCGCAGCCGGTGCCTATGACCGGCTCTTCGCCCTGTCGCGAGCGGCGACCGAGGTCCCGGGGCAGGCCCTCGGTGGCCGAATCGACGTGACCGACGAGGAATCCGTCCGCGCGGCGGCGGAGCGGGTGGCGGAGGCCGGGCCGGTAAGCCTCGTGCTCGTGGCAACGGGGCTGCTGCACGGCCCCGGCATCGCCCCGGAGAAGGCCCTCAAGAGCCTCGATCCGGCGGCGATGGCCGAGCTTTTCGCCATCAACGCGATCGGTCCGGCGCTCGTGGCCAAGCACTTCGTTCCCCTGTTGCCGCGGAGGGGCCGCAGCATCTTTGCGGCGCTTTCGGCGCGGGTCGGCTCCATCGGCGACAACCGGCTTGGTGGCTGGTACGGCTACCGGGCGTCGAAGGCCGCCCTCAACCAGGTCCTGCGAACGCTGGCGATCGAACTCGGCCGCACGCATCCCGACGCGATCGTCGCCGGACTTCACCCGGGCACCGTGCGGACGGCCCTGTCGCATCCGTTCCGGCCCGGCACGGACAGTCCGGACACGGTCGATCCGGAGACCGCGGCGGCGCATCTGCTGGCGGTCCTCGACGGTCTCACCCCAGGCGAGAGCGGAGGCGTCTTCGCCTGGGATGGGCAACCGGTCCCGCCGTGAACTATATCCGCGAGCCGGTCAGTCCTGCCGGCGGCAAGACGATTCGACCTCCTCCGCGGCGTGGCTGGTTTGGACACAGGAGACTTGCCAGAGCGAAGCCCTCCGTCTAGGAGATCGCTGCCCTTGGGGCGTCGCCAAGTGGTAAGGCAGCGGTTTTTGGTACCGCCATTCCCAGGTTCGAATCCTGGCGCCCCAGCCAAGCCTCCGTTAAGTCATTGATCTGATTGCATTCGGCTCTCGGCCGCTTCGGCGGCCATGCCGATTGTACGCAGAGCTGTTGCACGCGCTTGTCCACAGGGGCAGGCCGTTGACGATTTGTTCTAACGTCTATCGCCGAGGGGCGGTATACTGGTGGCGAAGGCGATTCCGTTGCGATGAGCGGACACGACCGTCCGGTGCCCCTGTTAGGGGGACGTCCACCACGGTCGCTCTGAGCCTAGGCACCACCGACCCAGCAGGTGCGCGCACACTCGGCTGGGGGCTCAACGCGGAAAGCCTCCGCGTCCGGGATGACCCCGCCATGCAAACAGCGACTCAAATCCGCGATCACCTACGCGCCTTCGTCGATCGGGAGCGAAGCGCGCGGATCGCGCGCTTGCAGCGCGACCTCAATCCACCGCGCGCGCCTCTCATCGGCGACTGGTCCTCGCTTATGGAGAAACGGGAACAAGAGTACCGGATCTTTGGACGCCTGCAGGCACTCGCAGCCGAGGAAGGCTTCGACACAGGCTACGACAGCGAACTCGATAACCGCCTGAAGCGGGAAGGCTTCAGCCCGACGGAGCGCGGAGCCATCCGACGGCGCATCGAGAGCGGTTACCTGCGCGATCTCGGTCGCCCGGACGAAACCGGTCGGCTTACGCCACCGCGCGCTTATCTTCAGACGATGCTGACCAGCATGAACGAGCCTTTGACGGAGGCCGGCCTCAATCGCTGCCTGCGTGGACTCGCGGCGCTTTCCGGCCATGTTTCACGCGAATTCGCCTCGACTTATGCCGAGGCGCGGGCAGATCCACGGGAGGCCTGGGCCAATCTCTCAGCCATGCGTGCAAATGGCGAAGTACCCCGCGACACATTGGGCTGGGCCAAGTCGGACTTCGACGGCGCCGACAGCTTCGAATGGGGCGACTTCGAAGTCGAAGTCCCTGCCCCGTCGCAGCAGGCGATGGACGATGATGAGAGATCTAACGCTCGCCAAACCGAGCCTGCATCCTCTCCGACGCCCGAACAAGATCCTGTGCCCGGCAGGCGACACCAGACCTCCGCCGCACCGACGCCTCCTCAACAAAGGCACAGCGGAGCGCCTGAGCATGCCTCAGAAACGCTTGACACTGAGGCAGTGAATGAAAGTGAGAAACCGGTTGAGAACGCCACCATCGGCACCGAGGTTTTCGAACAAGAAGGCTTAAATTGTAAAGACGATCAAACTGAGACGACCTCTGACGAAAATACAAACTCTCTGACGGAAATCGTCGAACAGCTCATCGGCCACAAAGGTAAGACGTGGGACGAGAAGACCCGGCGTCAGCATCGGGCCGTCTCCAAGATGCTCACCGCCATCGCGGGAACTGACGTTCTGGGGGAGATCAAACACGCGCATTGCGTCGCCTATGTTCAGAATCTCTCGAACTTGCCGAAGTCTTACGGCAAAAGCCAACGGGATGCGGAACTCTCGATCGCGGATCTTCTCGAACGTGGGAAGAGGCTGCGTGCTGCTGGAGAGGCTGAGAAAGTTGGGCTCAGTCCTGCGACGGTCAACCGGCATATCACACAGCTTTCGACCATTTTGAAATACTGCCGCGCCAATCAGCGTCCGATCGGAGAAGTGGAGCTCTTACGCGACTTTCGCCTGATCGACCCCCAACGGGATGGCGACAAGCGACCCGCCTTCGAGGTAGAGGACGTCGAGCGGCTATTCGCGCATCCCGTCTGGACGTCGACAGCGTCCGAGGTAGACATGCGGCAGATTGCAAGCCAACAGCAGATCTTCGCAGCTGTTTATTGGCTGCCCCTTCTCGGCTACTACACCTGCGCACGCTTGTCGGAGTTGACCTATCTTGAAATCGGCGACGTCGACGTAACACGGGGCACGCTCAAGATTAGGCCAACACGTAGGCGCCGTCTCAAGAATGCGGCGTCGCAGCGAACCTTGCCGATCCATCCCGAACTTATTCGGCTCGGCTTCCTCGATTTTGTGCAGAGACAATCAGGAAAACGAACGGATCTGATCTTTTCGGAAATCGAACGGCTTGGTGAAAACACACCACTTTCGAACTTGTTCGACAAGCGCTGGAGCGTCGTCTTGGACCAAGCCGTGTCGTCGGCACGGGAAGAAGGAAAGACGTTTCATTCCTTCCGACACTTGGGCAACATGGAAATGATCTTGGCTCTTGTTCTTGATCCGATCCGCGAGTCGATGATGGGTCACGAGGGTACCACGGTCAATTCACGCCATTACAAAAAGACGCTCAAGCCCGAGAAGCTGCAAACTGCTATCGCCTCCATACCTGAAGTCACTTGGAGTTTGAAAGCGTACGACTGGTCGCTGTTGGGCAAAGCGCTCACGGAAGACCCGCCGAAAGCGCGAGCAGCTCGACCTCGGGGCGCGCGACGTACGACATCCAGCGGATCACCCCGGCATGCTTTACGCAAGGATTGCATCATCGTGACCGGACGGTCGCCTCGTTCTGTCGAACCCCGCCCAGAGCCAAGCCGCAAACTCAAAAACACTACTTGAAGAACTATGGATCGTGTCCGCTTCGGTATTTCCTTTGTCCGGAGCGGACATTCTGCAAAGCGCCCATTCCGGTCATTCAGTAAGACACGAACTCTCCTTCAGAGCGGACATTCAGGTTCAAGATTTTGAATTGAGTTCTTTGCGAAAGGAGGGTCATAGGACCTGCGACAGGAACCGGCGCGTGCGCTCGTCCCGGGCGGAGGCGAAAAAGGTCGCGGGCGGCCCGTGCTCGACGATCACGCCGCGGTCGGTGAAATAGATGTGGTCGGCGACGTCTCGGGCAAAGCTCATCTCGTGCGTGACGAGCATGCAGGTCATGCCCTCCTCAGCGAGCTCCCGGATCGTCACCAGCACCTCCTTGACTGTCTCCGGGTCGAGGGCGGCAGTCACTTCGTCGAACAGCATCACGTCCGGCCGCATCGCCAGGGAGCGGGCGATGGCCACGCGCTGCTGCTGGCCACCGGACAACTCTCCGGGATAGGCGTTCTCCTTGCCGGCCAACCGGACCTTGGCGAGCAGCGCCCGCGCCCGGGCCTCGACCTCGCGCTTCTCCTGCCCAAGAACGTGGATGGGGGCCATCATCACGTTCTGCAGCGCGGTTTTGTGGGGGAACAGGTTGTACTGCTGGAACACCATGCCGACCTTGCGGCGCAGCGCCAGCTTGTCGAGCCGCGGATCCGTCACCTCGATCCCCTCGACCTGGATCGAGCCCGCGCTCACCGGCACCAAGGCGTTGACGCAGCGGATCAGCGTCGACTTGCCCGAGCCTGAGGGGCCGATGATGCAGACGACCTCGCCCTTGCGGACGTCGAAGCTGACGCCCTTCAGCACCTCGAACGTCCCAAAGGACTTGTGCACGTCGGCGAGTCGGACGATCGGCTGATCGGGCGTCCAGCTCGGGGACGGGGTGGCGGCCAGGGTCGCGCGCGTCATGGTCTCAGCGGGTCTCGAAGCGGCGTTCCAGGGCGGCGGTGAACCGGTCGATCGGGTAGCAGTAGAGGAAGAAGCACAGCAGCGCGAAGCCGTAGAGCGGCGCGAACAGCTCGGGGCGGCCGCCCTCGGCGGCGTGCACCTGCGCGGTCAGAGTCAGCATCTCGGTTACGCCGACGATGGAGGCCTGCACGGTCGCCATCGCGATGAGCGCGTAGACGTTCATCCAGGGCGGCAGCATGCGCTTCGCGCACTGGGGCAGGATGATGCGCCACATCGTCTGCCGCCGGGTGAAGGCCAGGGACTCGGCGGCCTCCCACTGGGTGTTCGGCACCGAGCGCACCGCGCCGCGGACGATCTCGGCGACGTTGGCCATGACCGGCAGGCTGAAGCCGAAGGTAGCCTTCACCCAGTCGGGCAGCGGCACGCGGAGGCCGAACACCGTGATCTGGAACGGCACGAGGAACATCACGAAGAACAGCAGCACCAGCCAGGGCACATTGCGGAAGACCTGCGTGGCGCACCACGCGAGGCGGGGCAGGATCCGCCCCTCCGCCAGCATGGCCAGCCCGAGCCCGATGCCCGCCACCGTGCCGATCGCCATCGCCATCAGCGAGATCGCCACGTTGGAGGCGAAGCCCGTGAGCAGGAGGGGCGCCCACTTGATCACGACCTCCAGCGGCGACAGCGCGGCGGTTCCACCCTGCGCCCAGGCTGGGACAGCGACGAGGGCGAGCCCCATGAGCAGCCAGAGATGGGCCGGGCGCAGGCGCGCCGCCGCGTGGTCTTTCGGAAGCGCGAAGGGCAGAAGGACCGGCAGATCCCCCGGACGCCCGCCCTGCGGATCAGCAACGCTCATCGGCCGTATCCCGGGATGCGCAGGGCGCGCTCCCAACGATGCATGATCCAGACGAGCACGCCGACGAGGACCGCGTAGGTCGCCAGCAGCACCAGCATCATCTCCAGGACGTTCTGGGACTCGGACCAGATCTGCTTGACCGCGTACAGGGTCTCCGGGACCGCGATGGCGTAGGCCAGCGTCGTGGTCTTCAGGAGGTTGATCAGGTTGTTGTTCAGGGCCGGCAGGCAGACGCGCAGGGCCAGCGGCAGCACGATGTGGCGATAGGCCTTGAAGCGGGTGTAGCCCAGGGCCTCGGCGGCCTCGATCGTGGTCCGCGGCACGGCCTCGATGCCGGAGCGGAAGATCTCGACGTTGAACGCGCCCGCGAACAGCGACAGCGAGATGATCGCCCACTGAACGTTGGTAAGGATCGGGGCGCGCAGGCCGTCCGCCGAGCGGATGTCCGGGAGCAGCGTCCCGAGGCCGAAGTAAAAGAAAAAGATCTGCACGAGTGGCGGCGTGTTGCGGAAGACCACGACAAAGCCGTTGACCAGCGCCCGCAGGACGCGCGACGGCCCGCTCTGCAGGAGCGCGCCGACGGCGCCGATGACGAGGCTCGCCAGGATAGTGCTGATCCCGAGGAGCAGCGTCATCCGCAGGCCGGCCACGTAGCGGTCCCAGTCGTAGGGATCGTAAAAGACCGTGAAGTTGAAGCCCGTGGTCTCGTAGAGCTGCTGGAACCACGCCTGGATCGTGGCGATCATCGCGGGCGAACGCTCGGCTTCGTCGTGCAGGACCGCATCAGTTGGTCGCGTTCTTGTACTTCTCGTGCATCGCCTTCGAGTAAGCGGTCGGCTCGATGCCCCACTTCCTCTCCTCGTTGACGATGAGGCCGGTCTTCATCCAGTCCTTGGTGGCGTCCTCGACGGCGGCCTGGAGCGTGGTGTTGCCCTGCGCCACCGCCATCATCCACGGGGCGTCGAGGATGCCCTTCAGCGGCAGCGCGTAGTTGGCCTTCCAGTCGTCGTCGAGCAGCTTACCCTGCAGCATGCTCTGGTCGTAGACGTAGCCGATGCAGTTGCCCTGCTTGAGCGCGAAGAGCGGCTTCTCGGACCCGTCGAAGGCGACGATCTCCGCCCCGTAGGTCCGCGCGACATCCTTGTTGTACCACGCCCCCGAGGTGGCGCAGAGCGGCTTGCCCTTGAGCTGCGCCCAATCGGTGATGCCGGAAGACTTGGGCAGCAGGACGTTCACGAAGTCGGAATAGTAGTTCGGGTCGATCGCCTGCACGACGCGGCGACGCTCCGGCTTGTCCGACAGGGTGGCGATCAGCAGATCGACCTTGCCCTGCTGCAGGAACTCGATCCGGTTGGCCGAGACGACCGGCACGAGTTCGAGCTTCACACCCAGCCGCTTGGCAAGGTCGGCGGCGAGGTCGGGCTCTAGGCCGATGATCGCCCCACTCGGGTCGCGGAAGCCGAACGGCCTGTAATCCGCCTTCACGCCGACGATCAGCGTCCCGCGCTGCTTGATCGCGTCGACGCCGTCGGCGGCCGCGGCCCGGCCGGGCAGCGTGACGGCCGAGAACGTCGCGAGTGCGGCCATCGCCCCAGTGGTCAGAAGGGTGCGGATCGTAAGGCGCATCGAAACTTTCCTGCTCGGGTCGGACGATCTTGGCATGGTTTCAAGCAATCCACGAGCCATGAGAGCGCTCTCTGCCGAAGTGGATACCGATTCGGCGCAAGATAGCGCGTCAAAACAAAGGCTTGGAGCCGTACCCGATTGCAACGCGATCGGGTACGGCTCTAGCCGGCGCATCACCTGAAACGTGCCAGGGCGAAGGGCGTAAGATCGACCATGCCGCCTGTCCCGGCCAGTTCCGCCGCGACGGCCTCGCCGATGCCGGCCGAGTGCTTGAAGCCGTGCCCCGAGCAGGCGGAGACGACCAGGACACGCTCCATCGCGGGATGCCGGTCGATGATGAAGCCGCGGTCGGGGGTCACCGTGTAGACGCAGGCCGCGGCCTGCACGACCTCCGGGGTCGCGCCGGCCAACCGGCTCGCGACGCGCAGCCGGTACATCGCGTCGGATTCGGACGGGTCGACGCGGCGCTCTACCCCGTCAGCGCTGGTTGACGTGCTGTACTGCTCCGTCGCGACCTTGATGGATCCGTCGAGCGGCGGGAAGCCGTAGAGATATTCGGTGTCGCTCGTCCCGTACATCCAGATGAAGACCGGCGCATGCGGCCCGTAGGCGGTCTCATCCGCCAGCGCGTACCAGTGCAGGAGCTGACGGCGGACGGTTAGCAGCCGGTCGAACGGGCTACCGAGCAGCGGGGCCGTCCAGGCGCCGGCGGCCACGACGGCGCGGTCGGCCAGGATGGTCCCCTCCGCCATCTCGATGCGAACGCCGCCTCCGTCCTGCTGGAGCCCGACGACGGCGCAGTTCGTGCGAATCTCGGCACCTGCGGCGCCCGCGCGGCCGAGCTGCGCCGCGAGGCAGCGCTCTGGGAACACGTAGCCGCCGCCCGGCTCGTAATAGGCCTTCTCGTCGCCCGCGAGGTTCAGGAATTGCGGGAACCGGCGGGCCACCTCGGCACCGTCGAGCACCTCGTGGACGATGCCGGCGCCCTCCGCGGCGCTGATGGAGCGACCGACGAAGTCCGGCTTGCCGTGATGCGAGGAAACGCCGTGGCCGGGCGCCATGACGAGGGCCCCGCAGGCGTTTAGCAGGGTCTCGCCCGTCTCGGCCTCCAGCGCGCGCCAGATGCGGTGCGAGGCGGTGACGAAGGGAACGTAGTCGGCGCCCTCGCCGACCGCCTGCCGGGTGATCCGCGTCTCGCCGTGGCTTGATCCGAGCACGTGGGGCGGCGCGAAGCGATCGAGCCCGATGACCGCGGCGCCCCGCTTAGCCAGTTGGTAGAGCGCGGCGCTGCCCATCGCGCCGAGTCCCAGGACGGCGACATCGTAGCGACGGCTCACGGCCGGCCATCCCGCAGGCTGCTGGCAGGGGGCGTTGCCGCAGCGTGGAACGGGGGCAGTTCTGCAGGTCGAGGCATCCGGAGGCGGTCTCGCGCGGCACGGAAAGTCGGCACACAGAATGATGGATGCCGCGCGGCGCGTTTGACCGCGACGGACGGTTTCCTGCACGGTTGAGCCGTCGGGTGGCGGAGGGCGCAGGTGCGATGGATGCGGAAACCAGAGACCGGCCGCAGGAGATCGGCTTCATCCTCGTACCCGGCTTCGCGCTGATGTCCTTCGCCTCGGGCTGCGAGCCGTTCCGCGCAGCCAACGACCTCGCCGGGCGGACGCTCTACCGGCTGCGCTATTTCGGCGAGGCGGAGGGCCGGGTCGTCGCCTCGTCGGGCGCGGAGGTTCCCACCGAGGCGCTGCCGCGCCTGCGCGGCCAGCTGCATACCCTCTTCGTCTGCGCGGGCGGCGAGCCGACCGGGTGGGACAGGCCCGAGATTCACGCGACCTTGCGGCGGATGGCCCGGCTCGGCGTCCGCATCGGCGGCATCTCGGGCGGCCCATACCTGATGGCTGCGGCGGGCCTGCTGGCCGATCGCGCGTTCACGCTCCACTGGGAATACGCCGGTGCCACGGTCGAGACCTTCCCGGAGGCCCGCCTGAGCCGGGCGCGCTACGTTGCCGACGGCGATCGCCTGACCTGCGGCGGCGGCGTCGCCCCCCTGGAGATGGGCCATGCTCTGATCGCGGAGCGCATGGGTGAGGCCTTCGCCCGCCGTGTCTCCGACTGGTTCCTCCACACCGCCATCGGCGCCGCCGACGACCCGCAGCGGGCGTCCCCGGTCGAGCGGTACGGGATCCACCATCGGGCCCTGCTAGCGGTGCTGGAGATGATGGAAAGGACGGTGGAGGCGCCGCTCGGCCGCCTCGCCATGGCGCGCCTCGCCGCGATCAGCCCGCGCCATCTCGACCGACTCTTCCGTGAGAAGCTCGGACTGAGCTTCTCGGCCCAGTACAGGGCGATCCGCCTCGCCCACGGGCGGCGCCTGCTGCGTCAGAGCCCGCTCAGGATCGGGGAGATCGCCACGGCCTGCGGCTTCTCGAGCGCGGGCCATTTCTCGCGTAGCTACCGGTCTCAGTTCGGTTGCAGCCCATCCGCGGAGCGTTGAGACAATCCCAGCTCTCGCGAGAGCCTGTTGTGGCAGGGCCTGACGGGCGATGGTGCGGCTCACCCCGAACCGCTCGCCGAGGGCGTCCTCCGGCAGGTAGTCGCCGGGGGCGAGCGCCCGTTCCACGATGGCCCGTCGCAGGGCCTAGGAGATCGCCCCAACACGATCGCCCTCGTTCGCCACCTTCATGGACACAGCAAATCCATCGCCACCGCCCCTGCGGACTGGTCCGTCATGACCCTCTCCGGGATCGCAATCCGCTCCGGCGGCCCGGACGGATGTCCGGTACACTCTCTGCCGAAGGGACCTCCCGGTGCAACGGTCACGCCACCGGTTTCGGTTTATCCTGAAGCCTGTCCGCCTATCTGATCGATGGAGCCAAAGCAGCCATTCCGCTTTCGGCCATGTCCCGCCCGTGGATCGCCTTCAAGGCGTCTCTGATGGGTGGTTTTCGGCCGGTCCGCTTTCGGCCGGCAACACAACTAAACAGACGTCGCTACTGCTTCTAGTTGTGACCCTTCTTATACCTTCAGCACGTCCGTTTCTATAAATATCGATCTAAATTTGGCGGGTGCGGCGGAAGGAGGATTCATCCTGATTTTCTAATCGAGACTGACATCATAGCTGGGTAGACCCACTCCCCCACTTTGATGGTCGGCCAATCAGTTGGAGCAGCTGTCCGGAGTCATCTGCAGGATTTTTGGAGCGGGCATCAGACGAGCGAGTATCGCGCGTTGCCCTTATGCAACACAACAGAAACAATATTTTCAGTTCATAAATGTTATAAATCGTGATGATCTGGAGAAAACATCACTCCGCAGAAGGATGCGCAAGATCTTGGAATTTTTCTAAAAATAACTTTAAATATCTATTTGAAAATCGCCGGATAAAATATTGCTTCAATCCGTATCTTATCACTACCTCCACTCTTGGGCCTGGGAGCAGGTCCAGTCTGTATCAGCTTCAGTCTGAAGCTGTGGAGTGGATAAATGATTGTCGCCCCCCAGCGCCGCCTCTTTGGCCTTCTGTTGGCTAGCACGTTCTTCGCTTCGACTGCTCAAGCGCAACAGACGGTAGCTATCGCGGATGGCGCTGAGGCTGTGACGCTCGATCAGCTTACCGTCGAAGGCGCGTCCCAGCGTCCAGAACCGCAGGGCGGTGTCACCATCGGCTATCTAACTAAGCAAACGCGGAGCGCGACGAAGACGAGCACGCCGGTCATCGACATACCGCAATCCATCACCGTCGTTCCGCGTGAGCAGTTTCTCGATCAGAACTATCAGAACCTGACCGAGCAGCTGCGGTTCGTGCCAGGCCTGATCCCCGCGCAGGGCGAGAGCAATCGCGATCAAGTGCTGATCCGAGGCCAAAATACCAGCGCGGACTTCTACATCAATGGCATCCGCGACGACGTCCAATATTTCCGCGATCTTTACAATATCCAGCGGATCGAAGTCTTGAAGGGGCCGGACTCGCTCATTTTCGGCCGCGGCGGCGGCGGCGGCGTCATCAACCGCGTTCTTAAGGAGGCGGACGGCTACCGTGTGCGGGAGGTCGTGGCCGGCGGCGGCCAGTTCGGCGACAAGCGCGTCGCCGTCGATGTCGGCGACCGGATCAGCGACAGCGTCTTCTTCCGCCTGAACGGCGTATTCGAGGATTCGGGGACCTACCGCCAATTCGGCGACCTAACCCGCTACGGCGTCAATCCGACCGCCACCGTCCTGATCGATCCGCAGACGACGCTCAAACTCTCCTACGAGTACTTCCACGACCAGCGCTTTCCCGACCGCGGTATCCCCTCGCAGTTCGGCCGACCCTACCGGTACCGCGACAATATCCGGACCTTCTTCGGTAATCCGAACGTAAATTTCACGCGGGTCGATGCCAACATCGCGACCATGCAGCTCGACCATCAATTCGACTCGGGCGTCGAAATGCACAGCCAGCTGCGCTTCGCCGACTATGACCGGTACTACGTCAACACGCTTCCGGGCGGCGCCGTGAACGCGGCCGGGACCGCCGTGACCATCACCGGGTACCGCAACGATACGCCGCGGACCAACTACTTCAATCAGAACGACTTCACCTACCGCTTTTTGACCGGGGACATCAAGCATACCCTCCTCGGTGGCTTTGAGCTCGGCTATCAGGAGGGGCTGGCCTACCGCCAATCCCTGTTCTTCGGGAACAGCCTGGCGAACAGCGTCGTGGTCAATCCGCTCAGCCCGCTGACCTTTGCACCAACAACCCTGCGCAACAACGGCACGACCGATGCCAATTCGCGCTACAGCCTCGGCGTCGCTGCCGTCTACGCGCAGGATCAGATTGACATCACCGACTGGCTGCAGCTCGTCGGCGGCCTACGCTACGACCATTTCGACTTCGCGTCCACGGACCGGCGCACTTTGCTGACCAACACCCGCGTGGACGATCCGATCTCGCCGCGCGCCGGCCTGGTGCTGAAGCCCCTGCCGAACCTCGCCCTCTATACGAGCTACAGCGTCTCCTACCTGCCCTCGTCGGGGGACCAGATCGGAGCCTTCACGCCGGGCTTGGTCATCGCCAAGCCGGAGCAATTCGAGAACACTGAGGTCGGCGTCAAGTACGACGTCAACCCGCGCTTTCAGCTCACCGCGGCGGCCTACAACCTGGATCGGTACAATCAGCGTTTGGCCGATCCCAACAACCCCGGCTTCTTCATCCTGTCGGGTAAGACCAACACGCAGGGCTTCGAGATCGGCGCCAACGGGTACGTGACCGATTGGTGGCAGATCGCGGGCGGCTATGCCTTCACCGATGCCCGCATCGCCAGCGCGACCTCGGCCACCATCGTGGCCGGGAATACGGTGGGCTTGGTGCCCTTCAACGCCTTCACGCTGTGGAACAAGTTCGACGTGACGCGCGACGTGTCGGTTGGGGTCGGCGTCCTGAACTACTCACATACTTTCGCCGCCTCGGACAACACCGTCCGCCTGCCGGGCTACACCCGTATCGATCTAGGGTTGTTCTACACCATCAGCGAGTCGGTCCGCGCGCAGGTCAACATCGAAAACTTGTTCGACCGACGCTATATTGCCACGGCCGATAACAACAACAACATCACGCCGGGCGCACCCCGAACGATCAGGGCGCAGATCATCGCGCGCTTCTGATTGCTGCCGCTCTCAGGTCGCTACGGCGGCAGAAGCGTTCGTGATAGAAAAAGCCGGATGCACAAGCTCCCGCCCGTCCACCTGTATAGGCTTCAGACGCTGGCAGCGATGCGATCGCGCTTCTACCAAATTACCGCATGCATACGGTGATTAGAGGCGCTGGGCTTGGCTGGAGCTTCAGGGCGTTCCGATCCATCCGACAAGTATGTTGAGTGGTGCATCACGGAATCCAGCGCGCTGAAGTTGCCGGAGGACTGGCGAACGAATGCTTTGGAGAACTATGGATTTCGATTGGGGCGTCTGGGTTGGGTCGCAACCAGCCCGTCTGCTTAGGCTGGCCTCACCTCATAGGTATCGAGTTGGGTGTCTTCTCGCCTCGTCGGCATTGGCCGGCGAGGAGATAAACGATGGGACACTCCGCATACGATCCGGTCACGAAAGGGCGGCCGGCCTGGAACGCCGGTCGCAAGCTCGGCGCCAAGCGCGCCCTCAAACCTCAGCAGGTTTGGGCCATCCGGTTCTGGCTCGACCGCGAACGGCGCGTGCGCGACCGTGCGATGTTCGACCTCGCCATCGACAGCAAGCTGCGCGGCTGCGACATCGTCAAGCTCAAGATCGGCGATCTCGTCACCGGTGGTCGCGTCCGTAGTCGGGCCATCGTCGTTCAGCGCAAGACCGGTCGGCCGGTACAGTTCGAACTGCTGGAACCTGCCCGCACCAGCATCCTGGCATGGCTGGAGGCCCGGGGTGGAACGCTTGACGACTATGCCTTCCCGAGCAGGCTCGACGGCGTCACGCACATCAGCACCCGGCAGTATGCACGCCTGGTCGACGAGTGGGTTGCAGGCATCGGGCTGCGAAGCGAGGACTACGGGACCCATTCCCTGCGTCGCACGAAGGCGTCATTGATTTACAAGCGGACCGGCAACCTGCGTGCCGTCCAGATTCTGCTCGGCCATACGAAGATCGAGAGCACGGTCAGGTACCTCGGTGTGGACGTCGAGGATGCTCTGACCCTGGCCGAGGGTACTGAGATTTGAGCGTTTGGCCCCTCGGCTACAGTGTCGAGGGGCTTCCAAACCAGCCCAGCTGCAAAGCGCCCATTCCAGTCACTCAGCCAACTCCAGCGCCGTCGCCGAAGCGGATACCACCAGCTCAGCGCGTAAGTCCGAGTAGGACCCAGCCACCTCGAACGATGCTGCTCCCCTAAAGCCTACGCGCTTGCCCCAACCCAATGGTCAGCCTCATCCACAGCTACTTGTGCAACTTGTTTGACGTCATGGTCGTGGGTTGAGGGCCGCCACATTCCATGTCCGTAACCCTGGTGAGGCGGTCAAGGCAGCGCCGCGCGATACCGGCAGTGGCCGGCCACGTTCGGACTAGAGCCTCAATGCATCCAACGAACGTGGCGAGGCGATCGGATAGGGGACGTGGCATGGCCAGGGCGAAGCGAAGCGCCGCCTCGAACAGGAACTCGGGCGCCCGGGCGCCCGCAGCGTCGAAGATTCCCGTGGCGGGCCACTAGGCTTCGCACCAAGCTGCCCTCGCGGCGAGGACCACGGTCATGCCGTTGAGATCCGCATCCAAGGACCGCAGGGCCGCCTCAACCGACAGGATGCGCTGCATGGCGCCCGAGCTCGGTTCGAAGACCTCCGAGCCCGATGCCTCGACGAGGGCCGCGCAGATGCGGTCCAGCGTATTTGCCTCAAACCGCCGGACGTCTGTGAACTCGGCAGCCCGACAGAGGGAGGGATCCATCGGCGGTGGGGCCTTCAGTCTCGGAAGATCTGCACCTCGTCGCCTGCGAGCGCCATGCGCTGATCGGCACACCATTGCTGCTCGCCAACCACCTTCACCTCGTCAAAGCGGCGCGCCAGCTCGCTCTTGAAAGCAGCCTCTGATTGCTCCTCACCAAGTATTTCCTTCGCAACATCGCGGGCAGTCTGAGAGATCCTGAGTGCGGTCGTGCTGTCGATCGTAAAATGCTTTGTGCAGAAGGTGATAATCGCCGACTGCGCGCTGGACGCTCGGAGAAGGGCTAAGGCCTGTTTTTCCCGATCGTGCGCTCCGCTTGGACCGATCATAGCGGAAGTCACTACGGTGACAATGAAGAAGGTTCGCAAGAGCACGTGCACATTCCCACTCACCCGCAATCACACGCCGTGGGTGTACCAGCTGGAAGCTTCGAGGCGCTCGTCTGTTCCGAGGCGCGATACCCTCACCATCGGAGGACGACTGACCTGCTCGAAACGGACAAGCTTCAGATCGAAGGTTACGAAAGCTGTCGGATGGGAGGCGGCACCAAAGGACGCATTGGTCGCCTTGCACGATGAGGCGGTGGTATACGAAAAGAGCGACTGCTTTTGGGGCATGCGTGCCATCCCGGACCACCGTTGGGACACGCAATCCAGACTGACCATCCTCGGGGATGCCGCCCACGCCAAGCCGCCCTTCACCGGCGAAGGCGTGAACCTCGCGCTCCTTGCGCCCGCCTCTACTGCGGGGCCTTCCACAACGTGGTCTGGCCGGGGACCCGGTGGCGTGGGACCGAACACTATCGCCCGGCAAGTGCGCGCGATTCCCGATTTCCAGCCGCTCGAACGACTGCTACCAAACGTGCAGCCCGAAGTCCGCAAGCTCGGCATGCGCCGGCCTGTCGCCTACGTGGTCCGTAGCCGATATGGCACGTGGGGTCCCAGTCGCGCTCCGGTCATCTTATGCTTGAGTACTACATTTGCGACGTCTGAAATGAATCGACGCCAGAGTGCAGCGTCGATCCGAGCCATAGCTTAATAGGAACCCGGGACAGGCAAACCCATCACCTTTTGGGCTTTGTAAGACGGAACGGCGATGGTCCCCGTCGTCTCGACGTCGCGGCGGTAGGCCGGGCGGGCGAAGCCGTAGTCCGTTTCGGAGCGTACGCTGGAACCGACGTTACGCGTGTCTGACACCGCGCTTTTGCCATGCGCTGGGCCAGTTTGCGCGAAGGCGCTCCCTGCGCCCAGGGTCAAGCTGGCAGCAACGAGTATGCGGATCATGACAATCTCCTAGGGGGCGCGTCTGGTATCGACGCTTCGACACTTTGAAAGTGGTGCGCCCCAAGGAGATTTCTTGTGCATTGCCGCACATTGCGCTGCGACGCACAATGGATCTTTTGGATTAGATTGGCTGGCCCCTCGCAAGCCTCGCGAGTTCCCTGCAGATATGAATTCCGCTGCTCAGGTCACGGCAGCAACACAGTCGCGCCGACCGTGGCACGGGCTTCCAAGGCGGCATGAGCTCTGCCGGCCTCCGCCAAGGGCATTTGCAGCGTGGTCTCGACGCGCAGCACTCCGGCGGCAAAAGCCGCGAAGACCTCGGTAGCCATTGCATTGAGGGAGGCGCGGTCGCGGACGAAGTGGAACACCACCGGCCGGGACAGGGAATTCGAGCGGCCGCCCAGAGCTGCAGGCGGCATCGGCTCGACCGGACCCGAGGCCTGACCGTAGTTCACCAGGGTGCCGAAATAGGCGAGGCTCTTCAACGATTGGTCGAATGTCTCGCGGCCGACGGCGTCGTAGACGGCATCAGCGCCGCGTCCTCCGGTGAGCGCCATCACGGTCTCCGCGAAACCGCCGTCGCGATAGAGAATCACCTCGTGCGCGCCGGCCGCCCGGGCTCTCTCGGCCTTATCGGCGCTGCCAGCGGTCCCGATCACCGTGGCGCCCAGATGCCTCCCCCAACGGCACGGGAGCTGCCCGACCCCGCCTGCGGCCGCATGGACGAGGATCACATCCCCCGCCTTCACGACATGGACACGCTGCAACAGCATGCAGGCGGTCAACCCTTTGAGCAGCAGCGACGCGGCCTCGACGTCGCCGAGCCCATCGGGCAGCGCCACCGCGAGGGAGGCAGGCAGGATCCGCCGCTCCGCGTAGCCGCCATAGGCTCCAGTGATGTAACCGACCCGCTGGCCGACCTGGAAATCCTCGACGCCGGGGCCCAGCGCCTCCACCCGCCCGACCGCCTCGATGCCCGGCACGCCCGGCAGCGGCAGGGTCCGGTAGAGGCCCGAGCGGACATAGCAGTCGTAGAAGTTCACCCCCACCGCCGTCTGCCGGATCAGGATTTCACCGGGCCCCGGCGCGCCGACGGCGACATCCTCCAAGACCAGGGCTTCCGGCCCGCCATGCGCGCGCAGGACGATGGCTGCCGACATCTCCGATCCCCTCCCGCCATCGCCCGCCGCTTCGCGTCCCGGCGGGACAGTGCACCTATCGGTCGCCTTTCGGCTCCTTCGTTCCAGTCCCCGCGCCGGCGCCGCCGTTCGTGGCCGTGTTACCGCCGTTGCCGGTGGGGCTTGCGGTCGGCGTGGGGTTGCTGCCGTCCTTCAGCGTCATTCCCGGTCCCGGCGACGCAGTCCCCGTTCCCGAGCCCTCGCCACCGTTGATCACGCCGTTCCCGCCGTCGGCCGTCGGCGCTTTTGTCGGCTCGACCTGGGCCAGCACGGCGGACGTCCCGGCCAGCGCCACGGCACCGGTCACGATGGCGATGAACACGGCGCGCATCCGAAGGATTCCCTGAAGCGAAGAGGGTGATGGGCAAGGAGGCCGCCACGCGGACGAGACGGCGTGTCGTCGTCTCAGAGACGGGGCAACCGGGTCCGCGAATGCCGCGCCCGGCTTCCTGGCGTGGGGAGGCCCATTACCCGGCGCCCGCTCGACCGATAATGACGCCTCCCACCCATCCGAACCGGCTCGACGCTGCTGCCGATGGCTCGGGCGCCCGGCGTGAGCCCCGGTGCGGCCGTGGCCGGCTGGGCGCCGACGAAGGCGGCGAGCAGGATTGTAGCGCCGAAGATTGCCGCTGACCGCATATCCAATGTCCCGCCGATAGGAATTCTCAACATCAAAACATCGATAGTGTCCTTCAGTTCCTGCCCAATCTTGCTCGGCTGTGTTGGCCGTCGCGCCGCGCACCTGTTCCAGTCCTGCCCTGGGTGTCGGCGCCCCGGATCGGGGATCTGCTTGACTCGCGAGCCGGCGCGATCCCGGTATAGGGCTTTCAACCAGTTGATCTCGAGTAACCGTCCGTCGCTTTGGCGTGCAACTTCGCCTTCGTCCGCCCGTTAGGGGGCGTGACAGGAGAATCGAATGAAGACGCTTCTATTCGCCGCCGCGATCCTTGTGAGCGGGAGCGGCGGTCTGGCCCTTGCGCAACCGGCGGGGGCCACGCCCGAACCGGCGCCGACGACCGTGCCCGATGGTGCCCCGGCGAACCGGGAGGGGCGCGCGCCGAGCCGGGAGGCGGTTCCGGCCCCTGCGCCGAACGATCCCAACACGACCGGTCCCGACAAGGTCAACGGGCTCGAAGTGCCGCGGATGAAGGATTCGCAGGACGGCCGTCACCCGTGATTGCGGGGCGCCCCCCGGCACGTCATGCGTGGGGGGCGCCCACCCCGGATCGGGGATCGCGGCTCACCGCAGGCTGCGACTGACGGACCGGCGGCGCTGCTCGGATTTCGCGGTCTCGTGCATCTTCTCCAGCTTCGAGACGAACTTGGCGGAGGCCCGGCTGATATGGGCGCGACCGAGCCGGTCGGCCTCGTCCGCATCCTTCGCGATGATCGCCCGCAGGATCTCAGCGTGTTCGTCCCAGATGTTGGTGGAGATGTTGCGTTCGACGCGCAGCACCTCGCCCATGATGCGCCGCATGTGGTGCCAATGCGGGCGGGCCGCCTCCTCGATGACGGCGTTGCCCGAAAGTTCGGTGATGAACTGGTGGAACGCGATGTCCTCGGCGATCTGCCTGGCGATCGAGCCGCTGGCGATGGCCTCGCGGCCACGGGCGATGATCTCGCGGCCCCGCGCCTCCGCCTGCTCGCCCGCGCGCTGGGCCGCCAGCCGGCAGGATAGGCCATCGAGCACCTCGCGCACCTCGTAGGCGCTGCGCATCAACGCGACATTGAGCTCCGCCACGACCACGCCCCGCTTGGGCGCATCCGCCACGAACCCGCGGTCCCGCAAGAGCATGATCGCCTGCTGGATCGGCTGGCGCGACACCTCGTAAGCCTCGGCCAACTCGTCCTGAATCAGGCGCGTGTTCGCCGGCAGGGTGCCGTCGCAGATCTCGTCCAGGATCCGTTCGTAGACCTGCCCGACCAGGTTCGGAGCGATTGTGGGTTTTGGCATCGACATCCGTCCGCCCGCCTGGGGCAATCCCCCGTCCTGTCGCGCAGCCGCTTGCACTCGGCTCCCGAGACGTGTACGACTTCGAATGCAAACTTTGAATTCAAAGACGTGTCCCAGGGTCCGAGGACCACGCGTTCATGCCCGCAAAGCGTGACCGGCCGCAAGGTGCCAACCCTGCGCCGCCGTCGTCGCAGTGCGGCCGCCCCGACCTTTCCGCATCGCTGACGATGTCCGCTTCTGAGATTTTTTAAAACTTTAGATCTTCCGCAAGACACGCCAACAGCGTCCCAAAGAATGGCCGCTGCCTCGACAATAAGCAGACCATACATCCGGCAGATTGGGAGGATGACCGTGAACGCCCCTCTTTCAAATTATATCGGCGGACGCCTGATCGCCAGCGGCAGCAGCGACCTGATCCCGGTCCTCAATCCTTCCAGCGGCGCCGTCATCTCCGAGATGCCGGTCTCCTCACGTGAGGCCGTGGACGAGGCGGTCGCCGCCGCCAAGACGGCCCAGGTCGCCTGGGGCCGCCTGCCGGCGATCCAGCGCGGCAACGCCCTGCGCGCCATCTCGGCGCGGATCCGCGAGCGGGTCGAGCCGATCGCGCGGATCATCTCGCAGGAGCAGGGCAAGCTCTTCGGCCTCGCGAAGGTCGAGGTCGCCTTCGCCGCCGATTACCTCGACTACATGGCCGAGTGGGCGCGCCGGATCGAGGGCGAGATCATCGAGAGCGACCGGCCGGGCGAAAACATCTTCCTGTTCCGCAAGCCCATCGGCGTCGTCGGTGCGATCCTGCCGTGGAACTTTCCGTTCTTCCTGATCGCCCGCAAGCTCGGCCCGGCGCTCGTCACCGGAAATTCCATCGTGATCAAGCCGAGCGAGGAGACCCCCCTCAACGCCGCCGCCTTCATCGAACTGCTCGACGGGCTCGACATCCCTGAGGGCGTCATCAATGTCGTCTACGGCACCGGCGCCGGCGTGGGCGAGGCCATCTCCTCGCACCCTGATATTGGGCTCATCAGCTTCACCGGTAGCGCGGCCACAGGCTCGCGCATCATGGCCGCCGCCGCGCGCAACATCACGAAGGTGAACCTGGAACTCGGCGGCAAGGCGCCGGCCATCGTGCTGAAGGATGCCGACCTTGAGAAGGCGGCCAAGGCGGTTGCCGCCTCGCGCACTCTGAACAGTGGGCAGGTCTGCAACGCAGCCGAGCGCGTTTACGTCGAACGGTCGATCGCCGACGCCTTCGTCGCGCGGGTTTCCAAAGAGATGAAGGCGATGCGGGTCGGCGACCCCCTCGGCGCGACCGAGATCGACATGGGGCCGATGATCAACCGCGCCGGCGTGTGCAAGGTCGAAGAGCTCGTCCGCTCCGCCCTGGACAGCGGCGCGACCCTCGTCACCGGCGGTCGCGGAACCGCCGAGGAGGGCAAGGGCACGTATTACGAGCCGACCGTGATCACCGGCTGCCGCCAGGACATGGACGTCATGCGCAAGGAGATTTTCGGACCCGTCCTGCCGGTGATGACCGTCGACAGCCTGGACGAGGCGATCTCTCTCGCGAACGATTGCGAATACGGCCTGACCTCCTCGATCTACACCGAGAACTTGTCGAGCGCGTTGAAGGCAAGCCGCGAGCTGAGCTTCGGTGAGACATACATCAACCGCGAGAACTTCGAGGCGATGCAGGGCTTCCATGCCGGAAACCGCAAATCGGGGATCGGCGGGGCCGACGGAAAGCACGGGCTCTACGAATACACCAGCACGCACGTCGTTTATATACAGTCCTGATGTCATCGATGCAGATTTACAACGCCTGAAAAAAAGATTTTGATATCAGCGTAGCAGCGGCATATGCGTTATTTACATGCCACTGAAAGAAAAACTAAAATAGATCGATCGCGCGAACGGCTATAATCATAATAATCCGTCTCGCGAGTGCGTAATCATACGCATGCCGGGGGAACGCCATGTCGAAGGGTTGGAAACATTTCGCTGCGGCCATGCTGAGCCTCGCCGGTTTGGCCACGCCACATAGCTCGGCCTCGGCCGCCGACGTCACTTTCGCGGTGATCGGCCCGCGTGAGTACGAACTGCCGGTCAACTACAAGGACTTTTTCGCATTCGTCCAATACGGAGAGTTTAACTCGTCGTCGCAATACTTCGACGCACGCGGCAACCTGACGAGCCAGCCCCGTCAGAACCTCGCCATCGGTCTCAGCAAATTCGTCTATTTCACGACGTTTGATTCGCTCCCCGGCGTCGGCATCGCCTTCGAGGCGATCCTGCCGGAGGCCTATCTCGGCGTGCGCGGCGGCGGCGAGCAGCTCGGTTTCGGCGACACGATCTGGGGCGTGGCCACTTGGATCAAGCCGACTGAGAACAGCACGCTCGGCTTCCAGACTTTTCTTCAGGCGCCGATCGGCACGGACAACTTCACGAACAACTACTACGCCAACCTCTCCAGCATCCTGTTCGACGTGCAGGGCGAGCGCTTCAGCTTTACCGGCGACGCGGGCGGAATCTTCCGCAGCGAGCAGAACGCGCCCGGCCAGCCGCGGATCAATCCCGGCATGACGTTCCACACCAACCTGCGCCTCGGTTACAAGCTGAACGAGCCGAAATTTCCGGTCGAGCCATTTCTGTCGCTCGACTACCAGTACAACACGGCGTCCGACTTGGCTTTGAGCCACCTGATCATCCCGAACAGCCACGGACAGGATCTCGCCCTCGGCGCTGGCTTGGCGTGGTTCTACGATCCCAAGCAGTCGATCACCGTGCGCTACTCGCGCAGCGTCTACGGCGTCAACATGACGCCGACGAATGCCGTATACTTAAAGTATGTCTATATTCCGTGATAATATATTATGAGTACAAGCCAAACCTGGCAATAAAAACGGGACATGATCTATCGCTGAGGTGACGGAGATCGGTCAATTGTAAGGGAAGCCGATCGAAAAGGCGTCCGAACGCGGCATGTGCTGCGTTCGCCCACGGGCCGAGGCCGCGCCAACCGGTCAGCAGAGGAAACGTTCAGATGTCGGTGAAGAACGGATGCGGAGTGAGGATCGACCGGCGAACCGCCCTTCTGGGAATCGCCGGTTGCTGCCTCGCCAGTCCCGTCCTGGCAGGGCCCGAGGAAGAATTGCCCGAGAAGGGCGACAGCCTCGTCTACGCGGACGGCGACCTGGAGGGTAAGCCGATCGTCCTCGCGGCGCTGAAGGAGGCCGAGCCGGTGCTGGCCACCGCCGTCGATCCGTCCGGCGTGCAGCGGACGGAATCGCGCTTCGCCAAGATCGTCCTCGTGCGGGTGCCTGAGGCCGACATCGACGAGGACACCAAGCCCCACACCGCAGACAACGTGATCGCCCTCTCGGCGATCTGCACCCACCAGGGCTGCACGGTGAACGGTTGGGATCCCGCCAACAAGGCATTGCTCTGCTTCTGCCACGGTTCGGAATTCGTGCCGGGCGAGGGCGGGCGCGTCGCCAAGGGGCCGGCGCGCAAGCGCATTCCGATGCTGCCCTTGGCCAAGAACGACAAGGGGGAGGCCCAGGTCGCGGGCAGCTTCCTCGGGAAACCCGGTCCGGGCGCCTGACGCGACACGACAAGAACCGACGAACAGGGAGTGGAACGATGATCCATCAGGGTGGTCGCAAGACCGGGCGGACGATGCTCGCCGCCTTCCTCGGCGCGACGGCGCTGACCTGCGGTGCGCTCGGCGCCGCCAAGGCCGGCGATGCGGTGCAGGATTACAAGCCGGTCTCCGACGAGCGCCTCGCCAACCCCGAGCCGGAGAACTGGCTGCAATATCGCGGCAACTACGCTGGCTGGGGCTACAGCCCGCTCGACAAGATCACGCCCGAGAACGTCGGCCGGCTCGTGCCCGCCTGGACACTCTCGACCGGTGTGATGGACGGCCACCAGTCGCCGCCCATCGTCAACAACGGCATCATGTTCATCTCGACGCCGCAGGCGCAGGTGCTGGCGGTCGATGCCCGCGACGGCACGGTGCTGTGGCGCTACCAGAAGGACCTGCCGCCGGAGCTGTTCCAGCTTCATCCGACCAACCGCGGCGTCGGGCTCTACGGCGACAAGGTCTACGTCGCCACCACCGATGCCTGTGTCGTCGCCCTGGAAGCCAAGACCGGCAAGGTCGCCTGGACCAAGTGCGTCGCCAAGTGGAAGGACGGCTATTACATGACCCTGTCGCCGCTGGTGGCGAAGGGCAAGGTCGTGGTCGGCGTCTCCGGCGGCGAGTTCGGTATCCGCGGCTTTATCACCGCCCTCGATGCCGAGACCGGCGACGAGAAGTGGAAGACCTTCACCGTCGCGGGCCCCGACGATCCGGGCTTCAAGACCTGGAAGGGCGATGCGTGGAAGACCGGCGGCGCGCCGGTCTGGATCCAGGGGACCTACGACCCGAAGGCGGAACTGGCCTATTTCGGCACCGGCAACGGCGGCCCGTGGATGCCGGACACGCGCCCCGGCGACAATCTCTATTCGACATCCGCCCTCGCCCTGGACATCAATACGGGTGCGATCAAGGGGTATCATCAGTACCACTACAACGATGCGTGGGACTGGGATGAGGTCTCGGCGCCGGTGCTGATCGACATCACCCGCAACGGCAAGAAGATCCCGGCGGCGATCCACGCCGGCCGCGACGGCTATCTCTGGACCCTGGAGCGGACCAAGGACGGGCCGATCAACTTCGTCGACGCCAAGCCCTTCGTGGAGCAGGACGTCTTCTCCGGTCTCGACCCGAAGACCGGGCGGCCGACCTACCATATGGACAAGGTACCCAACACGGGCAAGAAGGTCTCATTCTGCCCGAGCCTGTGGGGCGGGAAGGACTGGCCGCCGGAGGCGTATAATCCCGGCACCGGCCTGTTCTACATCCCGGCCAACACCAATCTCTGCGCCGACATCCAGGGCGTGGCGGTGAAGAACCGCAAGCCGGGCGAACTCTACATCGGCGTGCCGGTGGAAGAGATCCTGTCGAGCCTGCGCTTCAAGGACGGGCTCGATGTCAGCAAGCCGGTGCGCATCGGCCAGCTTCAGGCGTGGGATCCGAACACCGGCAAGCAGGTCTGGACCCATGACTTCATGGATTCGGCCACCTGGGGCCCGGTGCTGACCACCGGCAGCGGCCTCGTATTCGCCGGCGGCACCAGCGACCGCAAGTTCCGCGCCTTCGACGGCAAGACCGGCAAGGTCCTGTGGGAGATGCGCCTGAACTCCGGCACGATCGGCGTGCCCTCCTCCTTCGCGGTGGACGGCGTGCAATACGTGGCGGTCCAGTCGGGCTGGGGCGTCGATGCCGACCGGATGCTCGGCGGCATCAACAGCCACCTGCCGGAGGAGCGCCGGGTGCGCATGGCCCCGCAGGGCGGCGTCGTGTGGGTGTTCAAGGTGATGGATCAGGCGGTGGAAAAGGCCACGGGCGGCAAGCGCGCCGACGCGGCCGGCACCAAGGCGTCCGCGCGATGAGGCGCGTGATCCTGGCGGCGGCGCTGGCGGCGGGGCTCCTCGGCCTCGCCCCCGGCCTCCCGGCCCGCGCTGCGGCGGAACGGGGGGCGCTGCCCTCCGACCCGCAGGGGGTGGTCGATTACGTCAAGACCGCCGTGCGCGACCACGACGAGGACGCGATCGAGCGGCTGGTGAACTGGGACGGCGTACGCCTGCCCCGGAAGCGCCTGACGCTCTACCAGATCAGGACCACTTTCGGACGCCCGATCAAGGACATGGCCATCGAAGACTTCCCGGCCGACGGGCTCGCGGAGATCGAGGCCCGCGGCAGCTTCAAGCCCAACATGCCGGTGACGAAGCGGCTGCGGATCGTCTTCGACGAGGACAAAGGCGCGCCCGACGAACAACCATCAGCCAACGTCTTCCTGCTGGGCGAGAAGGACGGTGCCTACCGGATCGCCGTCCTGAACTCGGTCGGCCCGCCGCGGGGCAAATGACGACCGTCCATAGCGCCACCTCGTGACGCCTGAGAGAGTGCGATGAAGGACCTCCTGACATTCGGCCAGATGCTCGCGGTTCACGCCCGCCTGCGCCCTGAGGCAAGCGGTGCAAGGGACCTCGAGCGGGCGATGAGCTTTCGCCTGTGGAACGAGCGGGCGTGTCGCCTCGGCAACGCGCTCCTCGGGCTCGGGCTCGCAAAAGGCGCTCGTGTCGCGGTGCTGGCCTATAACTGCGTCGAGTGGGCCGAGATCTACGCGGCGACCGCCAAGGCCGGTCTCGTGGCGGTGCCGATCAACTTCCGGCTCGTCGGCAAGGAGGTCCAGTTCATCGTCGAGAACGCCGAGGCCGAGGCCCTGATCGTTCAGGATGAACTCGCCGGCCTCATCGAGGCGATCCGCGCCGATCTGCCGGTGCCGGCGGCGAACGTCATCCAGTTCGGCCGGAGCCGGCCCGGCCAGGGTGGGTTTCGCGACTACGAGGAATTCCTCGCTCAGGGGAGCCCGCGGGAGCCGGAGGTTGCGGTGTCTCCCGATGACCCCTGGATGCTGATGTACACGTCGGGGACCACCGGAAACCCGAAGGGCGCGATCCGCAGCCATCGCGGGGCGGCGAACCTCGCCCTCTGCACGGAAATCGAACTCGGCATCCACCGAAACGACGGCGCGCTGCTCGTCATGCCGATGTGCCATGCCAACTCGCTCTATTTCTTCGGAGCGTTCAGCTATTGCGGCGGCAGCATCACGATCTATTCCCGCAAGAGCTTCGACCCGGAGCATTGCCTGAAGACGCTGGCCGAGGGCGAGGCGACCTTCACCTCCCTGGTCCCGACCCATTACATCATGATGCTCGGCCTCGCGGCCGGGGTGCGGGACAAGTACAACCTCGACGGTGTCACCAAGCTGATGATCTCGTCCGCGCCCGCCCGCCAGGAAACCAAGCGCGCGGTCATGGAGCTGTTTCCGAATTCCGGCCTGTTCGAGCTCTACGGGGCCACCGAGACCGGCTGGGTCACGATGCTCCACCCGCGGGAGCAGTTCACCAAGCTCGGCTCGGTCGGCCGCGAATGCGTCGGCTCGGCCCCGATCAAGCTGCTGGACGCCGACGGGAACGAGGTGCCGGACGGGCAGCCGGGCGAGTTGTATTGCAACAACCCGTACCTGTTCGACGGATACTGGAAGCTGCCCGAGAAGACGGAGGCCGCCTTCCGGGGTGAGTACTGCACCGTGGGCGACATGGCGATCCGCGATGCGGACGGCTTCATCCAGCTCGTCGACCGCAAGAGCAACATGATCATCTCCGGCGGCGAGAACGTCTACCCGTCCGAGGTCGAGGCGGCCCTGGGGCGCCACCCGGCGGTGCGGGATGTCGCGGTGATCGGCCTGCCCGATGCCAAATGGGGCGAGCGTGTCCACGCGGTCGCCGTGCTCCATGACGGGGCCGTCCTGAACGCCAACGAGCTGATCGAGTGGAGCCGGGAGCATCTCGCCGGCTTCAAGTGCCCGCGCAGCGTGTCCTTCGTTGCGGTGGACGACGTGCCGCGCAACGCGACCGGCAAGGTCCTGCACCGGGTGTTGAAGGAGCAGGTTCTGGAGAGCGAGCGCACCGCCAAGGCCGACCAGCGGGCTGCGAGCTGAAGCGCCGGCCCTGACGATCGAAGGAAATGTCCATGCAGATCTCGTCCGACAGCGTCGCGGCCGTTGTCGCCCGGTCCCTCAAGGCGCGCGGCGTCACGCGCGTCTTCGCGCTCTGCGGCGGCCACATCATGCCGATCTGGATGCGCCTCGACGCCGAGGGCATCCGGATCGTCGACGTGCGCGACGAGCGGGCCGCCGTCCACATGGCGCAGGCCCATCACGAGGTGACGGGTGAACTCGGAGTCGCCCTGGTGACGGCCGGTCCCGGCATGACCAATGCCATCACCGGCATCGCCAACGCCCACGTCTCCCGCGCCGCCGTGTTGGTCCTGTCCGGCACCAATCCCCGCGGTCAGGAGAACCGCGGCGGATTGCAGGATCTCGACCACACGCATCTCGTGCGCACGATCACCCGCTACGCCCGGACGGTGCGCGAGCCGGCGCTGGCCCTGGCCGAACTCGACGAGGCGATCACCCGCGCCTTGGGAGAGGGCGGCGAGCCCGGTCCGTCCTACATCGATTTCCCCGCCGACACCCTGCGCGGCCTCGTGCCCAAGCCCCTTCAGATGGAGGAGCACCTCCGGCCCAAGCCCCGCGTCGTCCCGCAGCCAGACCCCGACCGGATCGCGGCGGCGGTCGATCTGCTCTGGTCGGCCCGGCGCGTCCTCGTGATCTCGGGGCGCGGCGCCCGCAGGGCCGGGCCGGAACTCGTCGCCCTGCTCGACCGGCTCGGCGCGGTCTACCTCGACACCGGCGAGAGCCGGGGCCTCGTGCCGGACGCCCACCCGTCCGTCGTCGGCGCAATGCGCGGCGCGGTAATGGGCGACGCGGACGTGGTGCTCACCATCGGGCGCCGGCTGGATTTCCAGCTCGCCTACGGATCGCCGGCCGTGTTCGGGGACGCGCGCTTCGTGCGGTTCGCCGACACGGCGGCGGAGTTGCGCGACAATCGCCGGGGCGCCGTCGAGGTCCTGGCCGATCCCGCCGCCGCACTCCGCGCCCTCCTGGACGCCGTCGGGAACCGCGCGAGTGCCGTCGATCGGGATTGGGCGGCCTCGCTCCGGTCCCAGCACGAACAGCGGGCGCGGAAGCTCAAGCAGACCATGGCCTCGGCGGCGCCCGGCAGCGACGGGCGGCTCCATCCGAACCGGGTGATCGCGGCGCTCCAGGCCGCGATCGAGCCGGATTCCATCGTCGTGACCGACGGCGGCGACTTCCTGAGCTTCGCCCGGATCGGCCTCTCGGCCACGACCATGCTCGATCCGGGACCGTTCGGGTGCATCGGCGTCGGCGTGCCCTACGGCATCGCGGCGAGCCTCGCCTGCCCGGAGCGCACGACTGTGGTCGCGACAGGGGACGGCGCCTTCGGCTTCAACGCCATCGAGCTCGACACGGCCGCGCGCCACAAGGCGCCGGTCCTGATCGTGGTCGCCAACAACGGGGCGTGGCAGATCGAGGTACACGACCAGACCGTGACCCACGGCAAGGTGGTGGGCACGCGGCTGTCGTTCAGCGATTACGCCGGGATGGCGCGCGCCCTGGGGATGCACGGCGAGCGCGTGGAGCGTGAGGAGGATCTGGGGCCGGCGATCCGGCGCGCCCTCGCCAACAGGCCCGCGCTCCTCGACGTGGTGGTCACGCCGGAGGCGGTCTCGTCGGATGCCAAGACCGGCCTCGCCTGGGTGCCGGATCTCCAGCCCCTCGCCTCCTGGGACGAGGCGGAGCGCGCTTGGCGCTCCGGCGACGGGCCCTCGCTTCAAGCCTGAATTACTTTACCGGTGGGCGCGGCTTCCAGATCCTGGAGGCCACGTCGGCCTTGGCGGAAAGGGCGGCGTGGAGCGCGGGGTCGGCGTCCCGTCGCCCCGCGCGGATCGCACGGACGAGCGCATCGGCTCCCTCCCCGGCGAGGAGGTCGGCCTCGGCGGCGGCGAGCCCATCCCCCTCCCCGATCTCACGGGCCGCGATGCCCAGCGCGTTCGCCACCATCAGCGCCACGTAGCGCGGGCGGCCGGTGAGGCCGGGCACGACCTCCTCGGCAAGCGCCCGGCGGGCGGCCTCGATCAGGTCGGCGCCGGAAGGGTCGTCACGCATCGGAAAGGCTCCGTGGCCAGGCGGCGGGGGCGGTGGCGGCGAGGATCGCCTGTTCCAGTTCCGGCACCATCCGCCCGGTGAGGGCGAGTTCGAGGGAGAACTCCCGGCCCGAGACGTGGCGGGCGCCCTGTTCGAGGGCGATGACGGCCCAGCGCAGATGCGCCATCACCTCCCAGTAGGCGACCCGCTGGCGGTCCACCGGCTGCCCGCCCCCGGCGGCGTAGCCGCGCTCGAACGCGTCGCGGGAGCCGATGCCGCCCGCCTCCTTGTCGTGGCGGCCGAAGCGCCAGCAGGCGGCGCAGAACCAGCCGAGATCCTGGGCCGGATCGCCCCAGCCGGCGAATTCCCAATCGAGGATCGCGGTCAGCCCCGTCTCATCGACCATGTAATTGCCGGTGCGGAAGTCCCGGTGGACGAGGGCCGGCGCCGGGCAGGACGGCGCGGCGACCTCGGCCCAGCGCAGGCCCCATTCGATGGCCGGGCGCTTGGCGCCGATCCCATCGAGGTTTTCGCGCAGGCGCGCGATCTCGGCGCGGGCCGGGTCCGGCTCGGGCGGGCCGAGGAAGGCGAGCGCCGGCGGCGGGTCCTGGCGCGGATCGAGGACGCCGTGGATCTTGGCGAGTTCGCGCCCAAGGTCCTCGGCGAGGGTTTCACGGTCGCCGCCGAGGGTGAGGTCTTTGGCGATGCGCGGCCCGAGGCCGACCCCCGCCACCAGCCCCATCAGGGCGAAGGGCGCGCCGATCACCCCCGCATCGTCGCAGAAGCCGACCGGCTCGGGCACGCGCACCCCCGCCGCGTGGGCGGCTTCGAGCAGGCGGAACTCCTCCCGCCGGGAGCGGCTGGAGGCGATGGTGGCGGCCGCGTCCCGCCGCAGGACGAACTCCCGCACCCCCTCCCCGCTCCGGCAGCGGATCAGGCGGTTCTCCTGGATCGAACCGCCGCCGAGGGGGCGGCTCTCCTCGATCCGCAGATCCGGCACGCCGAGATGCGAGGCGATCCAGGCGGTGAGCCGCGTCTCGTCCATGCTCACAGCCCCGAGACGAGGTGGCCGCCATCGACGGCGAGGACCGAGCCGGTCATGTACGATCCGGCCTGCGAGGCGAGGAGCAGCAGCGCCCCGTCGAGTTCGCCGGCCTCGCCGAGGCGGCGCTGGGGCACGCGTTTGATGAGGGCCTTGCCGGGCTCGGACTCGAAGAACGCGGCGTTGAGTTCGGTGCGCACGTAGCCCGGCGCCAGGGCGTTCACGCGAATGCCGTGGCGCGCCCATTCGAGGGCGAGGCTCTTGGTCAATTGGATCACGGCGGCCTTCGAGGCGGCGTAGGAAGCGAGGCCCCCCGCGACCCGCAGGCCGAGGATCGAGGCGACGTTGACGATGCTGCCCCCCTGCCCCGCCGCGACCATGCTCTTTGCGGTGGCCTGGGCGACGAGGAACACGCCCTTCAGGTTGGTGTCGAGCACCCCGTCCCACTCGGCTTCCGAGAGGTCGAGGGCCGGGGTCGTGGTGGTGACGCCCGCGTTGTTCACGAGCACCGACACCGGGCCGAAGCGCTCCTCTGCTTGAGTCAGAGCCGCCTCGATGCTCGCCCGGTCGGTGACGTCCATCACGATCGCCTGGGCCTGTCCGCCCCGCGCCTCGACGGCGGCGACGGTCTCCGCCAGGGCCTCCGCCCGGCGGGCGCCGAGGGAGAGCGTCGCCCCGGTCGTCGCCAGCATGGTGGCGAAGTGGCGCCCGAGCCCGCTCGACGCGCCGGTCATGAGGATGTGCCGGCCGGTCAGGTCGAAGATGCCGCTCATGCTCGCCTCACTGCACGCGCTCGAAGGCGACGGCGATGCCCTGGCCGCCGCCGATGCACATCGTGGCGAGACCGTAGCGGCCGCCGACGCGGGCGAGTTCGTAGAGGGTCTTCACGGCGATGATCGCCCCGCTGGCGCCGATCGGGTGGCCGAGCGCGATGGCGCCGCCGTTCGGGTTCACCTTGTCCGGGTCGAGGTCGAGGGCGCGGGACACCGCGCAGGCCTGGGCGGCGAAGGCCTCGTTCGACTCGATGACGTCGAAGTCGGCGGCGCGCAGGCCGGTGCGCGCGAACAGGCGCGTCACGGCCGGGACCGGGCCCATCCCCATCTCGGAAGGGTCGACGCCGGCATGGGCATAGCCGACGATGCGGGCGAGCGGCTTGGCGCCCTCGCGGGCGGCCTTGTCGGCGCTCATCAGCACGAGGGCGGCGGCGCCGTCGTTGAGGCCGGACGCGTTGCCGGCGGTGACGCTGCCGGTCTTGGCGAAGGCCGGGCGGAGCTTGGCGAGGTCGTCGCGGCTCGTGGCCTTGGGGTGCTCGTCGGTGTCGAAAGGTACGGTCTCGCGCTTGCGCTGCACCGGGATCGCCAGGATCTGGTCGCGGAACCGGCCTTCCGCGATGGCCCGGGCCGCGCGGGACTGGCTCTGTTCGGCGAAAGCGTCCTGATCCTCGCGGGAGATGCCGTAGCGGCTCGCGATGTTCTCGGCGGTGACACCCATATGGCCGTTGCCGAACGGATCGGAGAGCGCGCCGGTCATGTAATCGACGGCGGTGATGTCGCCCATCTTCTGGCCGAACCGGGCCGCCGAGAGAAGGTGCGGCGACCGGCTCATGCTTTCGGCGCCGCCCGCGAGCGCGGCATCCGCATCGCCCAGCATCACGGATTGGGCGGCCGAGACGATGGCCTGCAGGCCGCTGCCGCAGAGGCGGTTCACGGTCATCGCCGGCACTTCCTGCGGGATGCCGCCCTCCATCGCCGCGACGCGGGCGATATAGGCGTCGCGCGGGGTCGTGGGGATGACGTGGCCGAAGACCACGTGGCCGATCTCCTCACCCTTGGTCCCGGAGCGTGCCAGCGCCTCGGTCACGCATCGCGCGGCGAGTTCGGAGGGCTGGATCGCCGCCAGCGACCCGCCGAAGGTGCCGATGGCCGTGCGCACGGCCCCGGTGATGACCACGTCCGTCATGAAGACCGTTTCCTTTCTCTCTCACGCGATCGAGCGCATCCCCCCTCTCCCCGCCAGCGGGGAGAGGGGATGCTCACGCCGCGTCCCCCACATCCCAGGTCCAGAAGGCGTCGCCCTCGGACTCGAGGTTGCGGTTCAGCACCATCTTGTGGACCTCGTCGGCCCCGTCCACGAGCCGTGCCTGCCGGGCGTAGCGGTAGATCCATTCGAGGGGCGTGTCCGTCGAATAGCCCCGCGCGCCGTTGATCTGGATCGCCGTGTCGGCCGCCGCGTGCAGGAGGTTCGCCACATGGACCTTCGCCATGGAGACCTCCTTGCGGGCGAAGCTGCCCCGGTCCAGCGCCCAGGCGGCCTTGGCCACGAGGAGCCGACCGATCTCGATGCGCATGGCGAGGTCGCCGAGCATGAGCTGGATGCTCTCGCGGTCGGCGAGGCGGATGCCGAAGCCGTGCCGCTCGGCGGCGTAGGCGCGGGCGATCTCGACGCAGCGCTTCGACAGGCCGAGCCAGCGCATGCAATGGGTCAGGCGTGCCGGGCCGAGGCGGATCTGCGTGAGCTTGAGCCCGTCGCCCTCGTTCATCAGCACGTCGCGCGCGGGGATTTCCAGCCCCTCGAAGGCGATCTCGCAATGGCCGCCGTGCTCCTCCGGCCCCATGATCCCGATGCGCCGGACGATATGCCAGCCGGGGCTGTCCCGGTGGAACAGGAAGGCGGTGAGGCCCTTGCGGGCATCGTCGGAGGTTCGCGCCATCAGGATGAAGTGGGCCGCGTCCTCCGCGCCCGTGATGTACCATTTACGGCCGGTGACGACGTAGCTGTCCCCCCGCCGCTCGGCGCGGGTCTGGATCATGCCGGGGTCGGAGCCGCCGCCGGGATGGGGCTCCGTCATCGCGAAGGCGGATCGGACCTCGCCGCGCACGATCGGATCGAGCCAGCGCGCCTTCTGCTCGGGGGTGGCGACCTTCTCCAGCACCATCATGTTGCCGTCGTCGGGGGCGGCGGAGTTGAACACCACCGGCCCAAAGATCGAGCGGTTCATCGCCTCGTAGCAGACCGCCATGCCGACCTTGTCGAGGCCCGCCCCGCCGGTCTCCGGCTTGAGCTGGAGGCACCACAGCCCCTCGGCGCGGGCGAGGCCGCGCAGGCGCTCCAACTCCGGCAGGGCGATGTTGCCGTGGCCGTCATAGGCGGCCTTGTCCCGCTCCACGGGGATGACGTGGGTGTCGACGAAGGCCGCGATGCGGGAGCGGTACTCCTCGACGCGCGGGGAAATCGTGAAATCCATCGGGAGCGGCTTCCCCAGATCGTCGAAAAAACGAGCGAGCGCTCGCTTTATTTAGCGTTTGAACTCGGCCGTGGCAACAGGCTATGAAACCCCATGGGCGAGACGATGGACCCATGACGCTGGCACGGGATCCGGATGTGAAGGGTGCGGCGGTGGAGGCATTCCCCAGAAACGCCACGACGACCGAAGCGGTCTGCGCCCGCATCCTCGAACGTCATCGCGACCACGTGAGCGTGCGCAAGCCGCACCTCGCCACCGCCAACCTCGCCCGAATCATTGAGGCGGTGCTGAAACTGTCGAGCCGGCAGAGCTTTCACGAAATCAGCTTGCGCGACCTCGCCCGCGTCACCGGCCTCAGCATGGGCGGCCTCTATTCCTATTTCGACAACAAGAACACCCTCCTCGTCATGATCCTAACGGAGGTGTCCGAGACGGTGGAGGCGGTTTTGCGGGATGCGCCCGCTGGACTCGAGGCCGATCCCGCCGCGCATCTGCGCTGGCTGATCGAGACGCATATTCGGCTCACCGAGGCGATGCAGCCGTGGTTCGTCTTCGCCTTCATGGAGGCGAAGGGCTTCCCCGCCGCCGCGCGGGCCTTCGCCATCGAGAGCGAACTCGCCACGGAGCGGATCTTCGCGGATGTGCTGGCGCGTGGGGTCGAGCGAGGCGTCTTCGCGATCCCCGATGTCAACCTGACAGCCGCGCTCATCAAGCCATTGCTGCAGGATTGGTACGTCAAGCGTGCGAAATACCGGAAACGCGGCACGCCCATCGGCGCTTATATTGCCAGCGTAATCGCCTTCGTCGAACGCGCGATCACGAAGTCGTAAAGGGGGAAGAGCCCACGGCGGACGGATTTCGGTCTTGCCGCCAAGCATATTCGCATTCAATATCTGAATTCAGATGGACGCCAGTCGAGTGAGCGGCGGCCAAGTCGCGAACGAGGGAGAAACGCCGTGGGTCAACCGAACGACGAGGCCGCGCGTCGCGATGGCCCCGCCGCCCTGAGCCGCCGCACGGCGCTTCGTCTGGCGGGCGCCGCCGTCATGGGGATGGCCAGCGTGTTCAGCCCTGCGATCGTTCGCGCGCAAGGCGCGCCGACGAAGCTGAAATTCGGCAATGATGTGCCGCTCACGCATTCCCTCAACGTGCGGCTCGCCGAGGCCATCGGCGCGATCGAACAGGAGACGAACGGGCGTCTTCTGATCTCCGTGTTTCCGAACAACCAGCTCGGCAGCGACACGGACATGATCTCGCAGTTGCGCTCTGGGGCGCTCGAACTCGCCACTATGCCCACGACCCTGTTGTCGACCCTGGTTCCCTCCGCAGCCCTCCCGGCGATCGGGTTCGTCTTCCCGAGCTACGACAAGGTTTGGCCGGCGATGGACGGTGAGGTCGGCGCCTTCATGCGACGCAACATCGAGAAGGCGAACCTGCAGCCGTTTGAAGCGATGTGGGACAATGGCTTTCGCCAGATCACGACAAGCACGAAACCGATCGTAAACCCGAGCAATCTGAAAGGCTTCAAGATCCGCGTGCCGGTCGTTCCGCTCTGGGTCTCGCTGTTTGCGGCGCTCAATGCTGCACCAACAAGCATTCCGCTGAGTGAAGCTTATGCCGCGCTCCAGACCAAGATTACGGATGGACAGGAGAATCCGCTGGCGATCATCAATGCGACCAAGTTCTACGAGGTCCAGAAATACTGTTCACTCACCAACCATGCATGGGACGGCTTTTGGCTACTGGCCAGCGGTCGCTCATGGAGATCATTACCCACCGAATTCAAAGATGTGATGGCGAAGCACTTCAATGCTGCCGCACTAAGACAGCGCGAAGACAACCTCAAGGACAGTCTCGCACTGAAGGCTTCCCTGGAAAACAAGGGTATGATTTTTAATTCAACCGACCCCAATGAATTTCGGCAGCATCTGGAAAAGACAGATTTTTACAAGACGTGGAAAACAAAATTCGGCGGCGAATCTTGGGCGCTGCTGGAAAAATATGCCGGACCCGTCGGATGATAGGTGAATAATCGGATATTCTATCGCCGAATATTCGGGAGTTATGCTTGATAGTCATCCTTGTGGTCTGATTCAGTGATAGCAAATACTGTTAATGACCGACGAATTTAGGTTCGAAACTATAGGTATATTGCCAACAATCGCTTTAGCCGAGATTCCTGAGGAAAGCGAAAGAGCCCCAGCTTCGCCATCCAGCCGGCGAATTCGGCTTCGCGCCTCAACCTCATCGCGGGTTGTGAGGCTGACTCAGAATAACCGACCAGCCCGGCTCCCTTTGAGCGAGGCAGGAGCGCTCTCGTCGGAGATCCCGGGCCCTGCCGTTCCAAGCACGGCCGGCATGTCGACACGCAGCGCTTACGGGATGGTGCGGCGGAAAGGTAACTGGCGGAGAAGGGGATTCAACGTCGCACGCTCAATCCCACTGCAAAAAAGCTTTTTCGCTCCGAGTTCGCACTTCGTAGCAACGTTTTGGGGCACCCATCAAACCATGGGAACGGGTTCGACAGCGACGATCGTCCGTTGGCGAGGTCATCGGATAGCGGTGTGCAAGGGACAGTCCTGCAGAATAACGGCCTTGTCAGTTTACTAACATCGCAGCGCGAGCCTTCTGGGACGCATACAAGCGGATCTTCCGCTTTGCGCCCAAGCCGGTCATTTGTCGGTGTTCGGCTGCATCTCTAAAGCAGACATGGCTGGCGCGAAATCGAGGACCAAGTAGGACTCCTCGTGGCGCTCCACCGGGAGCCAGGGCGGCGCGACCTAGCATCACGCCTTGGCCTGGATGATCAAGTTAGGACGATCGCAAGCGATAGGCCGACATCAGCAACTTCATCGCGACGATGGCGCGTGCGAAACCCAGGTTCGACGCGGATAGGCGGATGACGGCATCGCCCAACGGAAGCGGGGCAAGACCATCGGCGTCCCCGCGTCCTCGACGGCTAAGGTCGGTACTCTTCGGGCAGGATACTGCGGACGTGTTGTCGGACGACCCGGCACCGAATGGCTTGCCGACGAGCGTCGACTCTTCCGGCCAGTCTCGGGGCACGTGCAAGGGGCCAACGACGACCGCGACATGCGGCCCTCCCTCCGCGGGGAGCCGCGACGAGGCGAAGCCGTCGCCATCCCCGGGCCCATGCATGAACGCGTCTTTCTTCCGGAGGTACGGCTTACTGACCACGTTCGAGTTCGTCAGCCCTTTAAGCCGCCATCACCACCGGCACCTCGTCGACCCTGGTGGTGTAGCGGGGCGAGCGCATCTCGAACTTGGTCGACCACTCACGTCTCGGGGCGAACCCGGCGCTGCCCGGGACGACCGCGCCCCGCCCGAAACGCCGATTGCAGGCATCCAGCGCCCCCATCAGCGCCGCCCCGTGTTCCCGGTCGAGTTGCCCCAGGCCCGGGAAGGCCCGCTGCGAGGCCGCCAGGGGCACGAGATCCGTCGTGACGACACCGGCCTTGGAATAGCGGTAGCTGTCCCTCCAGGTCTTCCGGACGCCGTGCAGGCACGCCTTCACCAGCACGAGGGTGTCGTTCGACGCCTCCGGCAGGGTCACCACCGACGAGACCGAGCGCTGCGGCCGGTCCCGGTCGTGCTCCGAGGTGTGGAAGAAGACCGTCACATGGTCGGTCCCGAGTCCCCCCGCGCGCAGCTTCTCGCCCAGCCGGGCGGCGTGGGTCGCGACGGCCTGCTCCATGGTCGCGAGGTCCTCGACGCGGTCGGAGAAACTGCGGGTCACGGCGCACCCTTTCCGGGTCGGTGCGACCTCCTCAAGGTCGAGGCAGGCCATGCCGCGCAGTTCCTGCACGAGGCGCTCGCCTACCACCGTCATGGCCTTGCGCACCGCCCGGGTGTCGAGGTCGCGCACGTCGGCGACGCTCTCGCAGCCAAGGGCCTCCAGCTTGCGGGCGTTGGCCGGTCCGACGCCCCAGATGTCCTCGGGCGGGATGCGGGCCATCCAGTGGTCGTACTGCACCGGATCGGTCAGGTCACAGACCCCGCCGAGCTCGGGTGCCTTCTTAGCCACGTGGTTGGCGAGCTTAGCGAGCGTCTTGGTGGCGCCGATGCCGACGCACGTCGGGATGCCCGTCCACACCCGCACCGTCTCCCGCATGTCCCGGCACAGGGTCACGCGGTCGGCCTCGCGCACGTCCGAGAGATCCAAAAAGCTCTCGTCGATGGAGTAGATCTCGATGCGGGGCGAGAAGCCCCGGTAGACCGTGTTCACCCGGGCCGACATGTCACCGTATAGGGCGTAGTTCGAGGAGTAGACCCGCACGCCCTGCGACCGGCACATGTCTCGGATCTTGAAGAACGGCTCGCCCATGCGGATGCCGAGCGCCTTCGCTTCGGACGTCCGGGCAATCGCACAACCGTCGTTGTTCGACAGCACGATCACGGGCACCCGGGCCAGCCGGGCGTCGAACACCCGCTCGCACGAGCAGTAGAAGCTGTTGCCGTCCGAGAGGGCGTAAGCCCGGGTCATTCCGCGCGGCGCCTTGGGTTGATCGACCCCGACACCACGCCCCAGACCTCGACCACCGCGTCCGGGGCGAGGCGGAACTCGGGGAAGCGCGGGTTGGCAAAGGAGAGGATCACCCGCGGGCCCTGGCGGCGCCAGACCTTGAACGAGCGTTCGCCGTCGACGTCGACTACCACCACGTCGCCGTTGCGTGGGCTCAGTGACCGGTCGACCACCGCGAGGTCGCCGTCGTGCAGGCGGGCCAGGAGCATGCTGTCGCCCGCCACCCGGACGAGGAAGGTCGCCGGCCGGTTCGCGATCAGCAAGCGCTGAAGGTCGATCTCGTCCTCGACGAAGTCGTCCGCGGGGCTGGGGAAGCCCGCGCGGACCGCCCTGGCGAGGATGGGAACCGGGGTCGGCAACCCGACCGTGATACCCAGGACCTGCATGCGTGCGCTCCACGAATCCGCAAAGAACAAAAGTGGAACACACGGGGCAGGTTCCGCCAAGCGGCCACGCCTGCCGAAATTTTCGGGTGTTGATGGGTGTGGATAACCTTGTGCTTCATCCGCGCTTCGGGCTGCACCGGCATGCGAAAGGCCGAACGCGCCGAATCGTTTATGCTGCGGTGCAACATTAATTGCCGAAGAGGGTTGTTCGAGCGCTACCCTCGCATCGCCGCGTGAGGGACGGCACCGGGTCGCCCGTTCGTCGGACGGGGCCGCGGCGCTGCCATCCTCCGAAAGCGACACGATGCGCCTCGCAATGACTCTGGCCGCCCTAGGCCTCGCCACCCTCCCGCTGCCCGCGCTGGCATCCTCCTGCGCGGAGCAGATCGGAACCATCGAACGCCGCCTCGACAGCGCGGGCGCCGTGCAAGTCACCGGCCTGCAGGCGGGGCACACCCTCCGGACGGGCTCGCCCCGCGGCGTGACCACGGTGCGCCTAAACGCGCCGAGCGACCCCGCCACGGTCTCGACCGCGGACCACGTCGCCGAGGCACGAACCCTGATCGCACGGGCGGTCGCGGAGGACCGCCGGGGCAACCAGCGGGCCTGCGAGAACACCATGACCGAGGCCAAGGGCATGATCGGCGCCCTGCCGTAGCGTTCCGTTCGCCGGTCCGCCCCCGCGCGGACCGGCCCGCACGAGCATGAGGGAGTCCCTGAGATGATCGGTCCCGCGGAATTCGAGGACATGCGCCTCGACCTCCTGGCCATGGACGAACGCGCGCGGCTCTACGATGCCGCCCTGGTGCCACTGAATCGACACTGGAAAGAGCGGGGCGCCGCGTCGGTCGGCAGCGTCAACCGGATCTGCGAGTCCGTCTACGCAAGAGCCGAGGACCGGCCGCTCGCGGATTGGAAGGCGGTCGTAACGGAAGCCGTCGAACTGGCCGGGTTCGGCATCGTCTGGAACGGCGACGCCGTGGCCTCCCTCGAAGCGCGACGCTAGCCTTCTACTGAATGTCGGGCGTCAGTCCTTGAGGCGACCCGTCAGGAGGAGGTGGCGCGCGTCCTCCGCCACCTGGTTGCGGGCCCCGCGCCGCCCGATCAATTGCGCCGCCCGGCTTCCGCGCAGCCCCGCCAGGGTCAGGGCGCCGTCCCTCACGTAGGTGTAGACCCCTTCGCCGGCGAAGGCCGACACGCGCGGTAGTGGGATGTGTCGCAGAGATACGTATCCCGCCGCCCATCGGATCGGGGGCTCCATCGCGGGGCCGTGATGGCCATCGAGGAACGGGAACTGTACCGCGGCCGTTCCTGCGCACCTCGACCGATCCCGGTCATGGTTTGGGAGAAGCGCCGTGAGCAGCACCACCGACAAGATCAAGGGCCTTGCCAACGAGGCCGTCGGCAACGTGAAGCAGGGCATCGGCAATGCGACCGGCAACGACAAGATGAAGGCCGAGGGCCACGCCCAGGAACTCAAGGGCGAGGCCCAAAAGACGACCGGCGACGTCAAGGACAGCGCCAAGCACGTCGCCGACAAGGTCACCGGCAAGGCCTAGTGCGCACGGGCGCGGGACGGCATGCCCGTCCCGCGCCCCGACCGTCTCCGATCAGACGGCGTGGTGGATCGCGTCTATGACCTCGGACGCACGGTAAGGCTTCGCCACGAACCGACCGTGGTCCGGCACGTCCCGGGCGGACAGGCGGTGGCGGCCGGAGGTAAGGACCAAGCGGATCTCGGGCCATGCGCGGTGCACGCGCTCCGAAAGCGTCAGGCCGCACATGGAGCCCGGCATGTCGATGTCGGTGAACACGACGCCGATGTCGCCGCGGCTCTCCAGGATGCTCCAGGCCTCGTCCGCGTGACGCGCCTCGATGACGCTGAATCCATTGTCCTGCAGCGCCTCGACGGCGTTCATCCGCACGTGGTCGTCGTCCTCGACGACGAGGATCACTGATGCTTCCGGCGCGCGCTTCCCCGACATGGATGATCCAACGGCGAATCCGGTGATGGGTTTCCGACGAGAACGGCTCTCGTCGCAACCCTGCCTCGACAGCCAACCGTCATAGGGACCTCCCACAGACACGAGATGGCGAGCCGGGCACTCCGGTTCGCCTCCCGACCTGGGAACAGCCGTCATCGCCTAGCGGGTATAGGCCGCCCAGGCTTTGGCGCCACGGCCCCGGGCGTCCACCGCCGGGTGTTCCGGCTCCCGTGACGACAGCATCATCGAAGCACCCATGGATACCAGGCCGGCCATGGCCCTCAGGTCGTCCGATTGCCGGGGATCATGCGAGATGGCCTCGGCCTCGCGCTGGAGGCGAAGGTTGCAGGCCTTCGTCGCCAACCCGCCATCGGGCGTGCATGCATCGTGTCGTGCGCACGCGGCATCCAGGGCATCCACCGGGGCGGCGGGGGCGTTGTTGCCCGGACCGCAGTAGTTCCCGTGTATCAGGGCCGTTCGCCCATGCTGGGCGGCCGTCTGAGCGGTGGCGGTACCGCAGAGGGCCAGGGCGAACGGAAGAGCAAGCGCAAGCCTATAGATCATCGCGGGATCTATCCTCGGTTCTTCAGGCGCCACGTGCTTGCGCAAGAGTGGCTACAATCCGGATTTCCGCGGTAAAAGTCCCTCTATTACGCTCCGGTTCCAGGTCGGTCGCGATGCCGCAACCTCCGGTGTCCGCCACCGGCCAGGCGACCTCAGGTCCTTCGCGAGCGCCGGTTCCGGACGACCCGGCGGAGGACGGCCGAGACCTGATCGGCCGAGTACGGCTTCTGAAGGAGCTCGAAGCCGTGGGCGCCCTTCTCGGCCAGGACGTGGCTGTAGCCGGAGGCGAGCACCACGGGCAGGTTCGGCAGGCGGGCCCGCAGCAGCTTGGCGAGCTCGATCCCGCCCATGCCCGGCATCACCACGTCCGAGAACACCACGTCGAAGCCGCCGCCGTCCGGACCGATCCTGTCGAGCGCCTCCTCCGCGTTGGCCGCCCAGGTCGTCTCGTAGCCGAGGTCCTGGAGGATCTGGGTGGCGAACCGCCCGACCTCGACGTTGTCCTCCACGACCAGCACGCGCTGGCCGGCGCCGCCGGGCTCCAGGTGCGCCGCCTCGTCGCCGCCGCCGCCGGCGACGAAGTCCATCTCGGCCTCGGGCAGGTACAGGGTGAAGGTCGTGCCCCGGCCGGGCTGGCTCGCGACGGCCACGTCGCCGCCCGACTGCTTGGCGAAGCCGAACACCTGGGACAGGCCGAGGCCGGTCCCCTTGCCGACCTCCTTGGTGGTGAAGAACGGCTCGAAGATGCGCATGAGGACGTCCGGGGGGATGCCGGAGCCGGTGTCGGCGAGCGAGACCGCCGCGAACGGCCCGGCGGCGCCGGCATGACCGCGGATGGACGGCAACGGCACGCCGCAATCGAGGCGCAGGGTCAGCGTGCCCTCGCCGTCCATCGCGTCCCGCGCGTTCACCGCCATGTTCACGAGGGCGGTCTCGAACTGGCTGACGTCGACGCGCACGCAGCAGGGATGCTCCGGCAACTCCGTCCGCACCGTGATGCGCGCGCCCGTCACGGTGTCGAGGAGCTCGGCGACGCCGCGCAGGCGGGTGCCGACGTCCACCGTCTCCGGCTTCAGCGTCTGGCGCCGGGCGAAGGCGAGGAGCTGTCCCGTCAGCTTGGCGGCCCGGTCGACCGTGTCGGACACGGCGTTGAGGTAGCGGACCTTGCGCTCCTCCGCGAGGGCGGGCCGGCGCAGGAAGTCCACCGAGGAGCGGATGATGGTCAGCAGGTTGTTGAAATCGTGGGCCACGCCCCCGGTCAACTGGCCGACGGCCTCCAGCTTCTGGGACTGGCGCAGCGCCTCCTCGGCGTGCAGCAGCGCCACCCCCTGGGTCTTCTCCGCGGTGACGTCGCGTCCGTAGGCGTAGACGAGGCCACCCTCGACGGAGGTGCGCCAGGAGATCCACCGCGGGGTGCCGTCGGCGTGGCGGTAGCGGTTCTCGAAGTTGTCGAGGTCGTCGGCGGCCGAGGCCCGGGCCAGGGCCGCCTCGGTGAGGGCGGCATCCTCCGGCCAGACGAATTCCAGGAAGCTGCGCCCGACCACCTCGGACGGGCTCTGCCCGAGGATGGCCTGCCAGGCCGGATTGACCGCCCGGAAGAGGCCGTCGGCGCCGACCACCACCAGCAGGTCGCGCGAGTTTTGCCAGACCCGATCGCGCTCGGCGGTACGCTCGGCGACGCGCTGCTCCAGGCTCTCGTTGAAGCCGAGGAGCTCGGCCATGGCCAGTTTCTGGTCGTCGATGTCGGTGCTGGTGCCGACCCAGCGCACGACGGTCCCGTCGGCGTCCAGGACCGGCTGCGCCCGCGCCAGGAACCAACGGTAGGTGCCGTCCCCGCGGCGGAGGCGATACTCGCACTGGTAGTCCGAGCGGGCGGCGACGATGGCGGCCCAGCGCTCGGCCACACGGGCCCGGTCGTCGGGATGGATGATGGCGAGCCATCCCTCCGCGTCGAGGTCGCCGGGACGCATGCCCGCATAGGCGTAGACGCGCTCGTTGAACCAGTATGCCGCCCCGGCCGCATCCGTAGCCCAAACGAGGTTCGGCAACACCTGCGAGAGGACGCGGAACTGCTCCTCGCTCGCGCGGAGCGCTTCCTCGGACCGCTTGCGGGCGGTGATCTCGATGGCGGTCCCGAGCACGCGCACGCAGCGTCCGTCCTCGAACAGGCCGCGTCCCTTGGCGGCGACCCACCGGACGACCCCGTCGTCCCGGCCCACGGTCCGGTACTCGGCGTCGTAGGCGGCCCGCCGCCCGGGATCGACCGCGGCGGCGAAGGCCGACATCGTCGCGTCCCTGTCGGCCGGATGCACGCCCGCGAGGAATTCCGCCCCCGTGACCGGGCCGTCCGACGACATCCCGAACATCGCCTTCACGCTGTCCGGCCAGAACGCGGTGTCGTTGACGACGTCGACGTCCCAGAACCCGATCCCGGATGCCTCCGTCGCGAGGCGCAGGCGGACGTCGGACTCGCTCAGGTCCGCCTGCGCGGAGACCTGCGCCGTCGTCTCGGAGCAGGCGCAGAACATGCCGACGACCCGGTCGTCCCCGTCCCGGAGGGGCGAGTAGGAGAAGGTGAAGGAAGCCGTCTCCTCGTAACCATGCCTGACGATCAGGAAGGGCACGTTCTCCGACCATGTCGCCTCGCCGGCGAGCGCGCGGTCGACGAGCGGCTCGACGTGGGACCAGACGTCCGAGAAGACGTCGCGGAATCGGCCGCCGAGCGCGGCCGGATGCCTCTGGCCGAGGATCTCGGCGTAGGCATCGTTGTAGACGAGCCGGAGCTCGGGGCCGAAGGCGACGAACATCGGGAAGCGGGAGCCCACCATCAGGCTCACGGTCGAGCGCAGGCACGCGGGCCATGTCCCCGGATCACCGAGCGACGAACCGGACCAGTCGTGCCCGCGCAGCATCGCCCCCATGCGACCGCCGCCCGAACGGAAGGCCGCTGCCGTCCCGAGGCCGCCGTCGCCGCCCTGCGCTCCTTCTTCCACCGTCCCGAGTCTCCTCCCGGCCTGCCAACCCGCTCCTGGCGCCGCTTCCTTATCGCAGATCCCGTCGCGTGTTCGTCTCGCCGTCTTCGGTCGCGCCGGTTGTCCCTGGCCTTTCGAGCCGACGATGCATCGACCGGTGCGGTCGGAAGCCGGCCGCAGGCCCGGGGCAACCCTACCCGCCGGCGCAGACGCGGCCGCACGTTCCAGTTCGCCATCCCGAGGCGGTCCCAGAACAGTGCCTCTAACATCGGCCCGGGCACGCCTGGGCCGAAAGGTCACAGATACACCCGAACCAGCTAGATGCTCGCCGCGGGCGGTTAATCCTGAGGCACACGATAGACTTGACCGTATCACGGCCCGCGTCGCAACGTGGCGCAATGCCTAAGGAATTGGATCTCGCCTTGCGGGCGAGGGCCTTGGCCGAGTTGGGTATCCTCGATACCCCGCCGGAACCGGCCTTCGACGACATCGCCCTGCTGGCCTCGGAGGTCTGCGGGACGCCGATGGCGTTGATCACGCTGCTCGACGAGGACCGTCAGTGGTTCAAGGCCCGCGTCGGCTTCGAGGCCTCGGAGACCGGCCTGGCGAGGTCGTTGTGCGTCCATGCCGCCGCGGAGCCGGGCCTGACGGTGATACCCGACCTCCGGTGCGACGAGCGCACCAGGGCGAACCCGTCCGTCGAGGAGGCCGACGGCCTCCGCTTCTACGCCGGGGCGCCGCTGGTGACGGCGGGCGGGCAGGCCGTCGGCACCCTTTGCGTCCTCGACCGCGAGCCTCGCCCGCAGGGACTGGAGCCGCACCAGGCGACAGCCATCTCCGTGCTGGCGCGCCAGGTCATGGCGCAGATTGAGCTGCGGCGGGCCGTGAGGGACCTCGCAACCCGGACCGAGACCCTCCGCGCGCAGGAGGGCCGGCTGCGCACGGTCTTCGAGACGATCTACCAGTTCCAGGGGCTCCTGGCCCGGGACGGCCGGCTCATCGACGCCAACGCGGTGTCCCTGCGGGCGGTCCAGCGCACCCTCGACGAGGTCGTCGGACGCCCCTTCTGGGACACGCCTTGGTTCACCGAGACGCCGGGCTTGCCGGACCGGGTGCGTGGGTGGGTCGACCAGGTCGCCGCGGGCCGGACCGTGCGCGACGAGGTCGAGGCCACGATGCTCGGGCGGCGGCGAATCTTCGATTTCGCGATGCGGCCCGTCCTTAGCACCGACGGCACGGTCGTCGGCATGGTGCCCGAGGCCGTCGACGTGACCGAGCGGCGCGATGCGGAGGCTCAACTGCGGCAATCGCAGAAGATGGAGGCCGTCGGCCAGTTGACCGGGGGCTTGGCCCACGATTTCAACAACATGCTCGCCGTCATCGTCGGCAGCCTGAACCTGCTGCAACGTCGCCTCGACAAGGGCGAGACCGACGTCGGACGCTACGTCGACGCCGCCCTCGACGGGGCGGGCCGGGCCGCGGCGCTCACCCATCGCCTGCTCGCCTTCTCGCGGCTGCAGCCGCTCGCACCCGTCCCGGTCGACGCCAACCGCATGGTCGCCGACATGCACGACCTGCTGGTCCGCACGCTGGGCGAGGACGTCCGGATCGAGACCGTGCTCGCGGCCGGCCTGTGGAAGGCGCACGCCGACCCGAGCCAGCTTGAGAACGTGATCCTCAACCTCTGCGTCAACGCCCGCGACGCGATGCCGGACGGCGGCCGCCTCACCATCGAGACGAACAACGCCAGCATCGACGACGACTACGGTCGCGACCATGAGGCCTCCCCGGGCCAGTACGTCCTGATCTCGGTCTCCGACACCGGATCGGGCATGCCGGCCGACGTCGTCGCCAGGGCGTTCGACCCGTTCTTCACCACCAAGCCCCCCGGCAAGGGGACGGGGCTCGGCCTGAGCCAGGTGTTCGGCTTCATCCGCCAGTCGAACGGGCACGTGAAGATCTACTCGGAACCCGGCCACGGCACGACGCTGAAGGTCTACCTTCCCCGTTACCGCGGTCCGGAGGAGGCCCCGGCGACGACCGTCCGTAGTGACGTGGGCGAGGCGCGCGGGACCGAGACGGTGCTCGTGGTCGAGGACGACGAGCGGATGCGGGCCTGCTCGGTCGAGTCTCTGCGCGAACTCGGCTACGACGTCTCGCACGCCCCGGGCGGGGACGACGCCATGCGCATGATCGAGGCCGGGCGCACCTTCGACCTGATGTTCACCGACATCGTCATGCCCGGCATGACCGGTCCGGAGCTCGCCGAGCGGGCCCGCGGCGTGCTCCCGAAACTGAGGGTCCTCTATACGACCGGCTACGCCCGCAACGCGGTCATGCACAACGGGACCCTCGAACCCGGAACCAACCTCCTGACGAAACCCTACGGCATCGCCGAGCTCGGCGCCCGGATACGGTCGGTCCTCGACGCTTGAGCGACCCCGACATGAGTTGAGGCGGACGGCACGCGGTCGCCTGCGCTATGGATAGGCATGCGTCGCTTCCCGCCCGAACGGATCGTCTGCCTGACCGAGGAGACGGTCGAGACCCTATACCTGCTGGGGGAGCAGGACCGGATCGTCGGCGTCTCCGGCTACGCGGTCCGCCCGCCCCAGGTACGTCGCGAGAAGCCCCGGGTGTCGGCCTTCACCAGCGCCGACATCCCCAAGATCATGGCACTCGCGCCGGACCTGGTCCTGGCCTTCTCGGACATGCAGGCCGGCATTGTGGCCGACCTCGCCCGGGCCGGCGTCGCGGTCCACCTCTTCAACCAGCGCGACGTGGCCGGCATCCTCGCCATGATCCGGACGGTGGGGGCCCTCGTGGATGCGAGGGACCGCGCGGAGGCGCTGGCCCGCGGCTACGAGGAGCGACTGGCGACGGTCGCCGGACAATCGCACGGACGCCCGCGGCCACGGGTGTACTTCGAGGAATGGGACGAGCCGATGATCTCCGGCATCGGGTGGGTATCCGAGCTCGTGCGCATCGCGGGTGGTGACGACGTCTTCCCCGAACTCGCCCGGCAGCCGGCGGCCGAGGACCGCATCGTGACATCCGAGGCGGTGTTGGCCGCCAGGCCAGAGGTCATCCTGGCATCCTGGTGCGGAAAGAAGGTGGTGCCGTCCCGCATCGCGTCGCGGCCCGGCTGGTCCTCGATGCCGGCGGTTGCGCAGGGACGGATCGTCGAGATCAAGTCCCCACTCATCCTGCAGCCCGGCCCTGCTGCCCTTACCGATGGCTTGGATGCGATTGTTCGCGTGCTTGGCCTATCGCACTGAAGCGTGGGTGGAAGAACTAACTAGAAAACGTAAGCGAGGCCGCACTCGTCGGAATGCGGCCTCGCTCAACTTCAGGTGATTTTAGACCCGAACATTGGGTCCCAGATCACAACATTGGAGCTGGGATCAACTAGGGCTCGGTTTGGGCCATCGTCATCAGCGTCATGCGCGATTCGCAACTTGATGCACACCTTCGGTGGTATGATATCGATGATCCTGAGGGTGGTACTCTAAACCCACCAAATGCGCCGCGCTGAATGTCCGTTTGTCTGCAATCCGAGCTTCAAAGCCGACCGGCCGCTTCCGGCCATGAGCGGAAGTTGGCAGTCTGCCCGGAAGCAGACGTTCGAAGTTCGGCAGCCTCTGGCCGAAGGCGGAACGACGGATTCGGGATAGGCTGGCCAGAAGCGCGGACGGCCTCCTGCCGATCCATGGCAACCGCTAGATCCGCACTCGGCACTTTCCAAAAAGGCCGATCTGCCTCCGACCCGGTTCGGTACGCTGAGGATCCCGCGCAGGGGGCCGCTACTCGATCCGCAGAAGGTCGAGTGCCGTCGGGCGCATTGCCGCCACCTCGATCCTCCCTGTCTCTCTTCGTGGGCACATTAGCAGTTAAGTGTAGCGAGTGCTAAGGACGGGTCAGTCGGGCTGCGATGCGCTGCGTCGCCGCTACCCATCCCGCGATAGCGCCAACCGTCGTGGTTGGATCTCGCTAGGGATCGATCAGGATCTAACGATGAAATTCCGTCCGCTACACGACCGGGTAGTGCTCCGTCGCATCGAGGGCGAGGAAAAGACCAAGGGCGGCATCATCATTCCCGATACGGTCAAGGAGAAGCCGCAGGAGGGCGAGGTTGTGGCTGTCGGTCCCGGCGCACGCGACGAGGCGGGTAAGATCAACACACTCGATGTGAAAGCCGGCGACCGCGTCCTGTTCGGTAAGTGGTCCGGCACCGAGGTCAAGATCGATGGTCAGGACCTCCTAATCATGAAGGAATCCGACATCCTGGGCGTCGTCGCCTAGCTCCGATCAGGCCACGCACGGTCTTGAACCCGCCCTGCCCTTCGAGGCGCCCGTTCCAGCACGCCTTGGGGCCGAACGACAGATGATGAGCTCCCTAACATGTCCGCCAAAGACGTTCGTTTTTCGGTCGATGCCCGCGAGAGGATGCTGCGCGGTGTCGAGCTACTTGCCAATGCGGTGAAGGTGACGCTCGGCCCGAAGGGCCGCAACGTCGTGATCGAGAAGAGTTACGGTGCGCCCCGGATCACCAAGGATGGTGTGACGGTCGCCAAGGAGATCGAGCTGGTCGACAGGTTCGAGAACATGGGCGCCCAGATGGTGCGCGAAGTGGCCTTGAAGTCGAGCGACATGGCTGGCGACGGCACCACGACCGCGACTGTCCTGGCCGCCTCCATCGTGCGTGAAGGCGTAAAGTATGTCGCCGCCGGCATGAACCCGATGGACCTGAAGCGCGGCATCGATCAGGCGGTGGCCGTTGCCGTGAAGGACATCGCGGGCCGCTCCCGTAAGGTCGCTTCCTCCGACGAAATTGCCCAGGTCGGCACGATCTCCGCCAACGGCGACAAGGAGATCGGCGAGATGATCGCCCATGCCATGCAGAAGGTGGGCAACGAAGGCGTCATCACCGTCGAGGAGGCCAAGACCGCCGACACCGAGCTGGACGTCGTCGAGGGCATGCAGTTCGACCGCGGCTACCTCTCCCCGTACTTCATCACGAATGCGGAGAAGATGCGGGCTGACCTGGAGGACGTCTACGTCCTCATTCACGAGAAGAAGCTCGCCTCGCTGCAGGCCCTGCTGCCGGTGCTCGAGGCCGTCGTTCAGACCGGCAAGCCGCTCCTGATCATCGCCGAGGACATCGAGGGTGAGGCTCTCGCCACGCTCGTCGTCAACAAGCTGCGCGGCGGCCTGAAGGTCGCGGCCGTCAAGGCGCCGGGCTTCGGTGATCGCCGCAAGGCGATGCTCGAGGACATCGCGATCCTGACCAAGGGTCAGATGATCGCCGACGATCTCGGCATCAAGCTCGAGAACGTCACGCTCGAGATGCTCGGCCGCGCCAAGCGCGTGCGGATCGAGAAGGAGAACACCACGATCATCGACGGCGCGGGCGAGAAGTCCGACATCGAGGGCCGGATCTCGCAGATCAAGGGGCAGATCGAGGAGACCGCCTCGGACTACGACCGTGAAAAGCTGCAGGAGCGTCTGGCCAAGCTCGCGGGCGGCGTCGCTGTGATCCGCGTCGGCGGTTCGACCGATGTCGAGGTTAAGGAAAAGAAGGACCGGGTCGACGACGCGCTGCACGCCACCCGCGCGGCGGTCGAAGAAGGCATCGTCCCCGGCGGCGGCACGGCGCTCCTGCGTGCCAAGGCGGCCGTTCAGGGCCTTTCGAACGACAATCCGGATGTCCAAGCCGGCATCAAGATCGTCCTGAAGGCTCTCGAGGCCCCGATCCGTCAGATCGCCTCGAATTCGGGCGTGGAAGGCTCGATCGTCGTCGGCAAGATCCTAGACAATTCCTCCTCGACCTACGGCTTCAACGCCCAGACCGAAGAGTATGTCGACATGCTCCAGGCCGGTATCGTCGATCCGGCCAAGGTCGTTCGCGCTGCCCTTCAGGGGGCGGCTTCGGTGGCCGGCCTCTTGGTGACCACCGAGGCGATGATCGCCGAGGCTCCGCGCAAGGAGGCTCCTGCCATGCCCGCCGGCGGCGGTATGGGGGGTATGGGCGGCATGGATTTCTGATCTTCCGAATGAACTTAGGAAGCTTTCCGGCGCGCCGTATGGCGGTTTGCCGGAGAGCGCTTCGAGCGATACTAAGCTCGGATCAGTGTGACCGGACAGGCCATGTGATTGAGGCCGCCGGATTGCGGCGTTAGGCGATCCCGAGCTTGCGCTTTCGGCTTGGACTAGCGCGGAACCCCATACCGCTCCTCGAGAGATCCCATGCGCATACACGTCGGCTGCGAGATGACTTACGAATTTCCGCAGCCCACTCCTGTCATCGCGATGCTCAACGTCCACGCATCGCGCTTCTCTGATCTCGAACGGCCCGACCACCTGATCACGAGCCCGGCTGTTCCGCTGGATGGCTATCGCGACAGCTTTGGGAATTGGTGCAACCGCATGGTTGCTCCAGCAGGGCGTTTCACCCTCAAGACCGATACGATCGTGCGGGATCACGGCAGCGGCGATGCGCGGGAGGCCGACGCCCAGGAGATCGCGGTCGAAAGACTGCCTTCAGAGAGCGTGCTCTTTCTTCTCGGCAGCCGGTATTGCGAGACCGATCGCCTCTTGCCCATCGCCTGGAATCTCTTCGGGAATATACCGCCCGGTTGGGGCCGTGTGCAGGCGATCTGCGATTATGTGCATGATCGAATCACATTTGGTTACGAGCATGCCCGCCCGACTCGGACGGCCTTCGACGTCTTCGAGGAGCAGCGGGGCGTTTGTCGCGATTACGCGCACTTGGCAATCACGTTCTGCCGCTGCCTTAACATCCCAACACGCTATTGCAACGGTTACGTCAGCGATATCGGTCTGCCTTTACCGCACGCGCCGGGTGATTTCGCCGCCTGGATGGAAGTGTATCTCGACGGCCGCTGGCACACCTTCGACCCACGCAACAACAGTTCACGGATCGGCCGGATCCTGATCGCCTACGGTCGCGATGCTGCCGACGTACCGCTGACGCTTACCTTTGGGGCGAACACCCTCATGGACTTTCGTGTGACGACAGAGGAAGCAGAAAACAAATCCTGAAACTCACCACGATGAGCGCTGCCGCACTAGCCTCTGAGATGGCGTCGCAGGCGGCGATCTGCTTGGGTTGTTCGTGCTAACCTGGATTGCTGCGCTCCGGTCGCAAGGACGAGATCGACGGCACGATCCAAGCTTCCCGGGAAAGGCGCTAGCCCTCACCCCGGACGGGTCGCGCCTGAAGAATGGCAGCGCGCACAAAGGGACGCTTCAGTCCGACCCCAACTTTTGGGCGACTAACGAATTCCTGAGCGCCGGGGTGGCTGCGAACCGCTTTGACGAGGTTCAATCGATAGCCTGCTTTGAAGTGAAACTCGCTTTCCCCCACGCCAGACAACAACGCTTCGACTGCCGCGTCCACCTCGTCTTCGGAGATGATCCCCGACTCACATAAGGTCCCGATCGTTCGAAAATCTCTCATCGTGGACATGTAGGGCGCGACAAGAGCCGCACCAAAGCGAGGACCACTCCCATGGGGGGCGATCACTTGCATACGGCTTCAATGCCGCAGAAATGAGTCGCGGAGCCTACCGGTGGACACGCGGGCGGCCCCTCGGCCCAACGGATGTCGGCGTGTTGTTGCGGTTCTCTTCGGAAAGTTTCCGCCACCGGATCAATCGCTCAGGTTCGATCTTGCCTTCAGCGACAGCGACGCTGACGGCGCAACCGGGCTCATAGGCATGGGTACAGTCACGGTATCGGCACGAGGGCGCGAGTTCGACGATCTCGGCGAACAGAGTTTCGATTCCCTCCGCGGCGCCACCCAGGTGCAGCGTTCGCATTCCCGGCGTATCGATGACCCAGCCGCCGGCGGCAATGCGATGCAGCGAACGGAAAGTGGTTGTGTGGCGTCCCTTCGCATCGTGCTCGCGAATGCCTCCGGTCTGCTGAGCAAGTGCCTGACCCGGGCCCGCCAGGGTGTTCACCAGAGTGGATTTGCCGACACCGGAGGAGCCGACGAGCGCCACGGTTCGCCCTGTTCCGCACCACGGAGCAAGCCTGTTTGCAGCGTCGGAGAGACGTGGATTGACGGTCACGACTTCGAGCCCGCGTTGCAATTGGGACGCTTGGCTCTGGTAATTTTCCAGATCGTCGGTTGTGTCGGCCTTGGTGAGCAAGAGCACCGGGGTCGTGCCGCCTTGATTGGCCAGGGCCAGATAGCGCTCCAGGCGCGCGGGATTGAAGTCGGCGTTGCAGGAGGTAACGATGAAGAGGGTATCGATATTGGCCGCAGCGGCCTGAAGAGTTTGACTGCCTTCCGTGCGCCGCTCCATAACCGTCCTGCGGCCGAGACGGCGATGCAAAGTCTGGGTCTGGGGGGCGACGAGTATCCAATCGCCTACCGTAAAGTCGCCCGCGATAGCACGAACGCCCAGCGTCAACTCGACCGAGCCGGCCTCCGATAGGGCGGTCAGGCGAGAGCGGTGGATTGAGGCAATCCGCATTGGGGCGAAATCGGCCTCATGGGGCTCGCGCTGGTCTTCGAAGAAGTCGGACCAACCCAGACTTGCAAGCGGCACGGGCTGGGAGGCGGTGGGATGATCGGTCACAGACCGGCCCATGACACGACATCACGCGCCTGGCCAGCCCTCTGCATTAGGCCCACACTGGGGCATGATCAGTCGAAGGATGGGTGAGCGCCGCTGACCACGACGCCGCCGGCAAGGCGGTCGAGGCATTTCCCTGCTGCGCCGTCATCAAGCCGGGCGGTCGGCTGTCGATGCGGTTGAAACCTCACGCCTTGTGATGCTCGAGCGAGAGATCGAGCAGCCGTTGGGCCAAGAGCACCGCCGTCGGCGCGTCCACCGCGGAGGCGTCCGCTCCGACCTGTCGTACGAGGTTCGGGTTCTGTAGGAACATCGGGCCGCCCACCATGACGCCGATGGCTCGGTTGCACGACGCATCGCGAACAGAGCGGATCGCCGTCGCAAGTGGATTGACGCGGGTCTCGCTACTGAGCGTCAGTCCGACGACGCCGAACCATTCTGACGCTACCAAATCGGTGATCTCCTCTGGACTGGAGGAGAGGACGAGAGACACGGCCCAGCCTGCCCTCGTCAGAAACTGCTCGACGATCCGCACACCCAACGTGTGCTGCTCACCTGGCGCCCCCATTAGGAGCAGGCGGCGCTTCCGATCGAGTGAGGCCAGCCCGTCGTCGGCCCGGAAGCGCGCCACGAGATGCTGGAGCCGGGCGACCCCGGTGGTAACTTCGAAGAAGTCGCAGAGGTCCTCGTCCCACATGCGCCCCAACAGGGCGGCGGACGGCGCCAGAAGATCGAGGAACAGGCGATCGAGAGGATAGCCTGCCGCGACCAGAGCCGAGAAAGCCTCGATCACAGCCCGATCGTCCGGCGAGAGGGTGAGATCGGTAAAGGCCGCGATCTGCCCCTCATTGGGCTTGTATGCGGGTTTGGTCAGCTCGGTGCTCACACCGCGATGGAGGAGGACCAACTGAGGGATAATTTCAGCCTGGACGACTAGCTCCAGGGCGAGAAAGCGTTCGCGTGCTGACTCGGCGGCCCGCTTTCTTGCGTACTGCCGGCGCGCTTCAGCCGCGCCCTCGCTATCGTGCCTGACACCATCGCCCCACAGATGTTCGGACGCACCGAAATTCTGCATCGTCCCCCCTGGGCGCTCTCGCGCCGGCAGCCTTGCTGGCCGCTCGATCACTGTGCGCCATGAGAAACTCAGATTGCGACGTTGTAAAGGATGAGCCGGATTTCCTGATATCGGACCATCATCGTTCGGTGATATCTACATCTGCGAAGCTGACAGCACGTCCGACGGATCTCATTATCCGGGCTTGATTATCCTCGCCCGAGCGAATGCAGAGGTCCTGTATCGAGTTGCATCAGGATCCGCCTAAGCGCCGCAGCATTATTTTGGTCTTCGGCGCTCTCCAGTGCGTCCTGAAGGACAACACGGATATCGTCGGCCTCGACCCTCTCCATGTCCCAAGTCGGATAGAGGCGCTCCCGCTCCTCTTCACTCTGGTCCAGCACGACGAGATCGTGATGCCGCGGATCGCGATGCAGGCTCGCGATCAACTTCTTCATCTGGGCCGCCGGCCCTTCGATCCACTGGAAAAAGATACCACTGCCGAATACGAGGACCCCGGTGATGCCACGCGCGAGATTATGGCGCTGTGCTAACTCGACGAGGCGGCCGACTTCGGCGTAATCGATGCCCTTGGCGGCACGGCTGCAGTACACGAAATGGTATAGGGCGGGCATGTCCGTGTCGCCTGGCTCGGCACCGCGTGGGATGCCGTACTCATCGAACATGAAGGCGTCCCCCGTTGAGGCTAGGCCGGCCGATCCACCCAGTGCGTCGGCTCAAGGTAGCGCAAAAAATCTGTTTTGGAATCGAGGTTGTTTGCCCGGGCCATCAGTAGGGCAGTGACGGCGTTACAATTCGCCATGACCGCTTCGGGGAAGTCGTGACCAACAGTCGAACGGCTGGGTTAGGCACGTGGCTGCCATAGTAGCACCGGAACACACGTCCGCTTGCTGGATCCGCACGGTTGCGCGTGAACGACTGCGTCGGGTGGGTTCCTGCCGGTCGGCTTGCGGATAGTGGGGTCCGAAAAGCAGACGGTGGAGGGTCTGTAGAATTACCTCAGAGGCGCAAATTTGCATCGTGCAGTCGTGCTGCAGCACCACGCGATCAATGCCGAAGCCCTTGGGAGAGATCGACGGTGCAGCCTCTGTAGCGGTTCGGAAGCGCGAGATGCTTCGGCAAATCGATTCGGGCATTTTAGGCAACTGACTTTGCCTTTATTGCTCGTATTTGCATCTAATCACAAAGATGTTAGTTAGTTCGCCAACAGCTAAGTAAGCGTCTCGTTGGGAGGAAGTCGTGCGCTTGATCGAGGGTGCTGAACTTCTAAAGCATGGAGTCAACGTCGATCTCCGCGGGGAGCTGGGGGCATTCGAGGATTTCAACAACCTTCCGTTCCCCCTCGAGCGAGTGTTCTTCATCAAGGCTGGGATGGCGGGCATGCCCCGCGGCGGCCACGCCAATTCTTGCGACGAGGCGATCATCGCGTTGAGCGGTTCTGTGCTTGTCGAGGCCAATAATGGCTACCAGAAAGCCGGCGTTCGCCTCAGCAGCGGCAATGAGATGGTTTGGATTCCTGCGCCCTAGGGTTGAGTGAGACACCTCGTTAGCGGACGCTGTCCGCAGCAGAGGTGGATGATGACGACAGAGACAACGACGGCCGTGGCGGCAAGTCCGGGGCGAGGCGGGCGGATGTCCCGGCAGCGCAAGCGCGATGCGGTGCTGCGGCTGATCCGCGGTGAGGACCTGGAGATGGTCTCTCGCGAGCTGGGCGTCACGGCGGCGACCTTGAGCGACTGGCGCGATGCCTTTCTGTCCGGCGGCGAGGCCCACCTGGCGACCCGCGCGACCGATGGCGAGGCGCTGGAGAGCGCCCGTCTGAAGGCCAAGCTCGGTGAGATGCTGCTGGAGCGCGAGCTTCTGGAGGCCAAGATCGCGCTCCTGGAGGGCGGCCGCCCTTTAGCGCGGCGGAGGTGGAGGCCATGAGCCGGACCCCCTCGCCGAGCCGCGGCAGGCCTTACGGTCTGGCCTGGGTCTGCCGGGTCTGGCGGACCGCGCGTGCCAGCGTCTATCGGCAGCGTCATCCCGCAAGGCCGCAGGCCCAGCGGCCTGGACCGACCGGCCCGATGCCGGACGCGGACCTGGTGGCGCGGATCCGCGGCGTCCTGGCCGCCAGCCCGTTCCACGGTGAAGGCCACCGCAAGGTCTGGGCACGGCTGCGCGTGGCTGGCGTGCGCACCTCCAAACAGCGCGTGCTGCGGCTGATGCGCGAGCACGATCTGCTCGCCCCCGCCCGCGTCGGATCCTCCCGGGGCCCGCGCAACCACGACGGCACCATCATCCCCGAGGCGCTGAACACGATGTGGGGCACCGACATGACTACGACCTGGACGGGCGAGGGACAGGTCGCGGTATTCATCGCCATCGATCATCACAACGCCGAGTGCGTCGGCATCCATGCCGCCCGGCGCGGCACCCGCTTCGAGGCGCTGGAGCCGCTGCGCCAGGGCGTCCGCCGCCATTTCGGCGCCGTCGCCAAGGACGTGGCACGCGGGCTCGCCATCCGGCACGATCACGGCAGCTGCTACATGGCTCACGACTTCCAGGCCGAGTTGGTCTTCTTGGGGGCGGAGAGCTCGCCCGCCTTCGTGCGTGCGCCCGAGGGCAACGGCTGCGCTGAGCGCTTCATCCGGACGCTGAAGGAGAACCTGCTCTGGGTGCAGAGCTTCGACACCCTGGAGGCCTTGCGCCACGCACTCCTGGCCTTCCGAGAGACCTACAACACCACCTGGCTCATCGAGCGGCTCGGCTTCCAATCGCCCGCCGCCGCCCGCCAGGCACGACTTTCACCCGCGGCTCTCGCCGCGTAGGCTCCTTCCCGGTGTCTCACAAACCGAGGGCGCTACAGGATTAAACCCGGAGTTGTCGTTTCGTTGCTGGACTTTGCGCCAAACACGATTCTTCTCGTCTGTGCGTCGGCTCGGTTCTCGGACACGCGCCACTACCCCTGCGCGCAACCCAACCTGATCTTGGCCGACCGCGCCGCATGATCCCTCAAGCTGCGCCGCAGTGGCGTGTCGCTCGGTTCCGGGGCGAGATCAATGCGGCCGTCGCCTCCGTGCTTGGCGGACACGGCTACATCCTGGGCTCGGCCGTGGCCGGCTTCGAGACGTACTTCGCGACCTATAGCGGGAGCGAGCACTGCGTCGGCGTCGCCTCCGGGACGGATGCGCTGGCGCTGGCATTGCGTGCGCTCGGGGTCGGACTCGGCGACGAGGTCATTCTGCCGGCCCTCACCTTCGCCGGCAGCGCGCAGGCCGTGCTTCAGTGCGGCGCGCAGCCCCGCTTCGTTGACGTCGATCCCCGTACCCGCTGCATCGACCCCGCCGCCGCTGCCGACGCTGTGAACCCGCGCACCGCTGCGATCATGCCGGTCCACCTGTTCGGGCACCCGGCCGATATGCCTACCCTCATGGCGCTTGCCGTCCGGCACCGGCTGGCGGTGGTCGAGGATTGCGCCCAATCCCACGGTGCCACCCTTGATGGCCGCCCTCTCGGCACCTTCGGCCATGCCGCCGCCTATTCGTTCTACCCCACCAAGAATCTCGGCTGCGTCGGCGACGGCGGTGCCGTCGTGACGAACGATGCCGGGCTGGCCGAGAGGGTGAGGTCGCTGCGAAATTACGGCTTTGCGCAGGGCGAGCGCATTAGCCGGACGCTCGGCTTCAATTCGCGGCTCGACGAGATCCAGGCGGCCATCCTCGCGGCGCTCCTGCCTTACCTCGACGCCGCAAATGCCGAGCGCCGGGCGATCGCCGCCCGCTACCGCTCGGCCCTTACTGACTTTCCCGACCTTGGGCTCCCGCCGGATCATGGGGGCTCCGTCTATCACCAGTTTGCGCTGACTCATCCCGATCGGGACGGTCTCATGAATCACCTCGCGCTGGCGGGTATCGGCAGCGCCGTCCACTACGCGCCGGGTCTTCATCGCCACCCCGCCTTCTACGAGAACGCGGACGGGCGTCTCCCGGTGACCGAGGCCCTAAGCCAGACGCTTCTCAGCCTGCCGATCCAACCGGAGGTGGCGGGCGATCACGCCGAGCGGATCTCCGCTGCGGTCGTGACCTTCGCGGCGATGGCGAGATGACCGCCATAATCCTGTTTGGCACCGGCTCGCCAGTTCTCGTCGATGTTGAAGAGAGCCTCCATAGGGCGGGCCTGTCCGTGGCGGCCGGTATCCGTAACCGCCCCGGCGCGTGTCACCTGCCCGCCGACCTGCCGCATCGGTCGGTCGAGGAACTGGACGAGGCGCTGCGGGCGCTGCCGTTCCTCGTGCCCTTGTTCACCCCGGTCCACCGGCAGGTCGCCGCGAGAGAGGCCGAAGGAGCCGGGCTGACGCGCCCGTTCACGCTGATCGATAGCAGCGTCCCGGCGCCCCGACGGCTGGAGATCGGGCTGGGCAGCTACGTCAATGCCGGGTGCAGCCTCGGCAGTTGTTTGGTGCTCGGCGCATTTACGTTCATCAACCGCGGGGCGAGCCTCGGGCATCACTCGCGTCTCGGTGACTTCGTGTCGATCGGGCCTGGCGTCGTCGTGGCGGGGCACGTCACCATTGGCCGGGGTGCGGTGCTCGGGGCCGGTTCCACCGTTCTGCCGGAGTTGACGATCGGCGAGAACGCTGTGATCGGCGGCGGTTCGGTGGTGACCCGCGATGTGCCGGCCGGGGCCCTCGTGCGGGGCAACCCTGCTCGTCTCGTTCGCAGCGATTGCGGCGGCTACAAGGGGCTTGCAGTCACGTGAAGACGCCGATCGTCCACCTCTACACCATTTGCTGGGACGAGGCCGACATGCTCGGCTTCTTCTTCCGGCACTACGATCCCTGGGTCGACCGCTACGTCATCTACGACGACGGTTCCACCGATGGCTCCCTCGACATCCTACACGCCCATCCGAAGGTGGAACTGCGCCGCTTCGTTCGTACCAATGCAGAATCTTTCGTGCTGTCGCACCGGGCGTTGCAAAACGAGGTGTGGAAGGAGAGCCGCGGCTTAGCCGACTGGATCGTCGTCACAGCAATCGACGAGCACCTGCATGTGCCCGGACGGGAGATGGCCGGGTATCTCGCCGAGGAGGCCGACCGGGGGGTTACGTTGATCCCGGCCCTGGGCTTCGACCTGAATCACCTAGACATGCCCGATGATGTGGGGCTATTGACTCAGCGCATCATCCACGGGCGACCGCGCATAGCATTCAACAAGCTCAGCCTCTTTAAGCCTGAGGCCCTGCGCGAGACCGGCTTCGGCCCTGGCCGTCACGGGGCGGTACCGCAGGGAGACCTATGCCTGCCCGCTCAGGACAACCTGGTACTGTGGCACTACAAGCACCTCGGCTTCATCCGGAACGCTAACCGCGAGGCGCTGCAGGCCGAGCGGCTTGGACAGGTCGACCGTGCACAGGGCCTAGGCCAGCACTACCTCTGGGGCCGCGAGCGGCTGCGCGCCTTCTGGGATGAGATGGATCGCGAGTCGGTTGATCTCACGCAGGTGGTGCCGAATGAGGTCTGTATCCGCCCCCTGTGGTGGGAGGAGCAGGCCCTGCGCCGGGCGGACCCGACACCGCTGCCGCCGCTGGTCCCCGCCACGCCTGGGGCGGCCCCGACCGTGTCCGTCCTGGTGAAGTCGTTTCAGCACGTCCGGTACGTCCGCCAAACGATCGAGAGCTTGCTAGCCCAGTCCTTCCAGGACTTTGAGATTGTTGTGACCGACGACGGCTCCACGGACGGGACGGCCGACATCCTTCGCAGCTTCACCGATCCGCGCATCCGCCTCGAATGCTGGCCGGAGAACCGGGGCATTTCAGCGGCGATGAACGCCACGATCGCGAGGGCCAGGGGACGCTACCTTGCGATCCTTAACTCCGACGACTGGGCGCTGCCGGGACGTCTGCGCCGCCAAGTCGCTTTCCTCGACGCACATCCAGAGGTTTCCCTGGTTTTCGGCCTACCGCGGCCGGTGGATGAGGACGGTCTCCCGACCACAGCGTTCAACGATTTTGCCTACGCGCTGCGCTTTGCGCCCTTCCCCCGCCGCGCATGGCTTCGGCACTTCTTCTTTCAAGGCAACGTCCTGAATGCGCCGACCGCAATGATCCGCCGCGAGGCCTACGAGGCGGTCGGGCCCTACGACCCGCGCCTCACCAACCTCCAAGATTTCGACATGTGGATCCGGATGCTCATGGCGGGCCACGGCATCCACCTGCTGCCCGAGCCGTTGACGGCCTTCCGCATCCGCGCCAACCACGCCAACACCAGCGCCCCAAGCCCAGAGACGCGGCTGCGCAGCTCGTTTGAGCACGCCAAGGTCCTGGGACGCTTCGCTGAATTCGACGACCCCCTCTACCGGGAGGTCTTTGATGAGGAAGGCGATGTTCAGCCGGGGGAGGAGATCGCCCTGCGCGTCGCTGCCCTGTCTCTGCGCATCGGAACTATCGAACACCGGAACTTCGCCATGGAGACCCTGTTCGCGCGGGCTCAGACGATCGATCGGGCCACCCGGCTGCGCGAATGGGGGGGACAGGTCGATGCGCTCAATATCCGCGCCGTCGAGGAGCGCGATGCGCGGATCGCCGGGCTGCACGAGGTGCTCGCGGAGCGTGACCGAACGCTGGCGGAAAGAAAAAATGCCGTGGCAGAGCGCGACCGCTCCTTGGCGAAGCATGTGGACCTTGTCGCCACCTTGGAGGTTGCTCTCGCACAGAGACGGTCTGAGGAGACGGAGCAGCGATCAGCCCATACGGCAGCGGTGGCCGCCCTCCGAGCCGAGGTCTGCGATCTAGAAGCACGGCTTGCAGGGGCGTCCGCCTCACTCGCCTGGATGCGCTCGCGCCTCACTTGGCGTTTGACTGTGCCGCTGCGTCTCCTCGCGCGCCATCAGCGCCGGATCCGACAACGCATCGGAGCCTGGCTCTAAGGCCTCAACAGAATACCAAATTACGGGAGCAACCTGGTCGAGCGGGATTAATGGCGTTCGGTCGGAACCCGACCTATCTTTCGTTGCGCGCTCGCCACTGAAGCTCGGTCTCCAATGGCGCTTTGATCTCGACGCGCAGCCAGTCGGATGCCAGCTTTCGCTTCAAGTTCTCAGTTGTATGCCCGTCGAAAGGCCGTTCAGAGGACCAACCCTGCCGGATTGCATCTTGGGGAAAGTCTTGTCGGACCAACGTTGTCAAACAGCGTTGAACTTT
>NZ_BPQX01000006.1 GCF_022179525.1 Methylobacterium persicinum | reverse complement strand
CGGCCTTCGCCGGATGCGCACGCTGCGTCCACATCTCGGCGAGGTGTTTCGCACCCTGGCGCAGCAGAAGGAGAGCCGGATCGAGGAGGGGCATCTCCTCGCCGATCACGTGCACATGATGATCGCCATCCCTCCCAAGTACGCCGTCTCCCAAGTGATCGGATACATCAAAGGCAAGAGCGCCATCCATCTTGCACGGGTGTATGGCGAGCGCAGGCGGACCTTCGTCGGCCAGCACTTCTGGGCCAGGGGCTACTTCGTCTCGACGGTCGGCCGCGACGAGGCCGTGATCCGTGCCTACATCAAACAGCAGGAACAGGAGGATCAGCGCTTGGAGCAGTTGAACCTCTGGCGCTGAATGTCGCCTCGCCGAGATCGCGCCGATGCGGTGTCGTGCTCGGGTCGACCATCATCCCGCAAACAGGATCCTTGACCCGCTCATGGACGTCGGCGTTGGGTCGCGTGCTCGCGCCGGGGTCCTTCAACATAAGCGATGACCTCCTCGGTCCCAGTTCCGCCCGACCGCGGCTACCGCTGATCACCCGCAACCAAACTCTTGCATGAGGCGCGAGGAGAAAGCTGTGAGGCGTGCCCTCTTCTGTCCTTCCCCGAGGGATGGGTTCCCATTCACGACGGGACAGTAGGCGGTCACGAGGAAATTCACGATCTCGGCGGCGCTTGCACCGGGATGAGCCTGTCTCAGCTACGTGACGATCTCCGGGACCGCCCCGGTGCCCTGCGCCGCCAGCAGCTCTGCGTAAGTCCGAATGTCTCCAGCCGTCTGGTCGATCGCAGTTGGGGTCCCGGTGGGGTGCGGGAGCGGGCATTCGAGCGCCCGCACAGGGCCGCCGGCGAGGATGCCCAAACCCAAAACGCTCAGGCCGGCGATCCGACGCAGGCCGATACTCCTTCGCTCCCGATCGCTCACCGTCCGATCCTCCCAGACACGGCAGAGCCGGCCAACACCACCCCGGGCGTTCAAGGACGTCCATCCCGCAGTGCAGCCTAGCGCTTGCGGTCCGCGCCGGAGCTGTTGCCCATCATCATCATAGCCCCGAACATCAGTAGGCACGGCAGCAGGAACAGCAGGAACGTCCAGCCGCCGACCTGGGCGACACCTCCTACTTCTCCGCCGAAGACAACGGCCCCGAGCGCCACACCGATCAGCACCGCCACGATCAGTGCCATGGGGCCGCGACCCATGCCGTAACCCATTCCACCGCGAGCGCGGGTTTGGGCAGCCGGAGGCTCGGGAGCGGTGGTCGGCCCGGTCGTGACGTCCGGGGGCTTGCTCCAATCCTGTTCAGGCATTGTGAGTTCCTCGTTTGCAAACCCGGTCCTCCCGGATCCGTCGGACCCGCGAGAGCCAGGCGCTTGCCTCCTGTTCGTGGAAAAAGTCCCCGACCGGCGGGGATGAAACCGGCCGGGGCAAGAGAGTGGGGATCACTTGGCAGAACCCAATACGGTTAGCGCGGCCCGACCTCACAAGCCCGGTGGAAACCTCATCTGCGGCCTAAACTTGCCCACCGACGGCCCGGCCACGGGCGCGGGAAGTCCGGCTCGCGCGCAGCCCTCGTGGCCAGAGGGCCAGCGCGCGTCCCCGACTCAGCCGCGCTTGTCCGGGTTCTGCTGGCCGGACCCGCCCTGGTTCTGCCGGTCCATCATGGTCTGCATCATCTTGTTGCAGTTCCCCATCATCTTCGACATCTCCTGCATCATCGGCATCATGCCATCACCCTGACCCTGCATCATGCCGCCCATTGTCCCCTTGTCCGACGGTGCGGGGTTCGTGGCAGGTTCAGCTGAGGCAGCGGCGATGCCGGCAAACAGAGCAAGGCCGAGAGCGGCGGGTGCGAGCTGCGAGATTTTGGACATGAGGTTCTCCTGTCAAACGTAGGTTTCAGAATAGTCCTGCCTTCGCGCTACTCGCGCGCGAAGACCTTCGGGGCGCCGTCGCCGATTTCGTAGATTGTGAACGGCCCCGTCTTCTCCCCGTCCATGCCCGGCGAGCCCGCCGGCATGCCCGGCAGCGATATGCCCTTGATGGCGGGCCGCTCGGCCAGCAGCCGCTTGACCGCTGTGACTGGTACGTGCCCCTCGACGACGTAGCCGTCGATGAGCAGCGTATGGCAGCCCTGGAGCGGCTCGGGCACGCCGTGCTCGCGCTTGAGTGCCGCAAGCGCGGGCGTCTCTTTGACGGTGACCGCAATCCCGTTGCGCTGGAGCACCTTCGCGTAGGCGTCGCAGCACTGGCACTGGGGGTTCTTGTAGAGAATGGCGGTCTGGACGCCTTGCGCCGCGGCTATGGACGGCGCGGTCACCGTAAGGAGAACGCCGAGGAGCGTACGGCGATGCATCATGGCGTGCCCTCCGGCCCGTCTGCCCTACTGGGCCGGGGTGATCGACTGAACGGTGTAGGAACCTTTGCTCCCGCTCAGCGTGAACTTGACCTTCTCGCCCGGCTTGACCTTCGAGAGATCGACCGAGGCAGCCGCCGGGAACTCCATGTGCATGGCGGGCCAGTTGATCGCCGGGATCGGCTGGTGGTCGAAGGTCACCTTGTGCTGGCCCGCGTTCACGGCCGCGACGGTCCCGGTGGCGCTGGCCGTCTGCTGCTTTCCGCTCTCCGGGCCAGCCTTATCGCTCATACCGGGCATGTCGCCCATCGGCGCGGCCTGCGCCTGCACGCCACCCGCGAGCAGCAGCGCGACGACGGCCGCAGTGAGCATGCCCTTTCGGCTCGACTGGCCAAGATCAGACATCGGTGGTCCTTCCTTCTAGTCCGGCTGGCCGGGGCGCCTTGGGCACCGCCGTGGCGAGAGCCCGGACGCTCCTTGCAGGCGAAGGGCACGCGCGTTGCGGCCCCTTCACCTCGAACTTCGGGCCCGGCGCGGGAAAGGTTACAATTCGCTTCTGGCTACCACAGCATACAAGTCTCGGCGTGGCGCCGACGTCGCCTTACGGCTTGCCGGGCCAACCCGACCGGGGGGAGTACCCGGAGCGGGCGGGTGCCCTGTCGACCGAGCCGGTCACCAGGACGCCGTCGGTCGGTTCCGATGTCCGGGACAGGTTCTGGGTCGCGCCCGAACGGGCATGGCCTGGAAGGAAGCGGGCCGGGACGTTGTCCATCCAACCCGCAGAGGCGTAGCTCGCCCCAGTCGAAGTCAGGAGAACTCCGAGGAGCAGCGCAGAAAAGCTGCGTTTCATAACAAAATCTTCCCTGGATGTGCTTGGCGCTTGATGCGTCTTGTATAAGTTCGGGGTGGCCGGCAAACGGTTACAGTGAGAATGCCTTTCGGAGAGAGCGGCAGGGCCCGCCGCGCCGAACGCCTTCGACCGCTCATCCGCGGGGTGCTGCCGGCCCGCCGGGACCCGGTGATCCAGGGCCGAGTAGCATCCACAGCCCGCCCAGGAAGCCAACCACGTAGGCGCCGACCCCAACCGCCCCCAACCGGAGGTGCGGTTCCAGGACCACGATGGTCATGGCCGTGGCCATGAGCACCAGCCCGAACCCGGCGCGACGGCCGCGAGCCAAGGGCACGAGGCCGAGAATGGCACCGAGCCCGATCAGGAGGACCAGCGCATGGGTGGCAAGGCCCGCCACCTGGAAAGCGTTCAGCATGCGAGAACAAGCTCCGGGGTCGAGAGCGAGCGCTAACCGAGGGACCGCGGCGGGGTCGCGGACGCCGAGAGACTTCGCGCCCGACTACTCGCATCGCGACGTCGCCGGTGTAGCGGCTCAGCGCCGTCCCGCGTCGGGCGACGAACAGCAGGTGCACAGGTTCTGGGGTGAGAACGACAGCGTGTCGTCCGGAGCCTCCTTCGGCGAGGGCACCCCGCGCAGCAGATTGTGGATTGCCGTCGCGGCGATGGCGGCCTGCCCCATCGCGACGCTGATCTGGTCGAGGCTGCGCACCACGTCGCCGGCCGCGAACAGGCCCTCGGTCGAGCTCCGCTGGTGCTCGTCCGTCACCACGCAGCCCTTGTCGTCGAGCCGGGTGCCCAGGTCGTGCACGAGCATCGAGCGCGCATCACTGCCCAGTGCCGAGTACAGCGCATCGAACGAGCGGCACTCCCCATCCCGCATCGCCAGCGCGCGGACCTGGTCGCCCTCCACCACCACGCGCTCCACCGCCTCCTCCACGACCGCGATGCCGGCCTCTGCCGCCGCGCGGCGCTCATCCTGCGAGAGGGTCAGCGGACAACCGAGAGACAGCAACGTGATGTCGGCGGTGTAGGTCCGCAGGAACTGCGCCTCGTGCAGCCCGCTACTGCCGTGCCCGATCACCGCGACCCGCTTACCCAGGACCTCGTAGCCGTCGCAGATCCCGCAATGGCGCACCAACCCGCGTTGGATCGCGTCCGGCACGTCGGGCAGGTCCGGCTCGCGGTCGACGACCCCGGTCGCCAGCAGGACCGTGTGCGCGGCGATCCGATCCGGGCCGATACGCGCGATGAAGACACCGTCCGCCCGGCGCTCCAGGTCGGTGACGCGGTTGTGGACGATGTGGGCTCCGTACTTGCGCGCCTGCTCCGTCATCCGGCTCAGAAGCGTCCTGCCGTGAATGCCTTCGGGAAAGCCCGCGTGGTTGTGCGAGGTCGGTATCAGGGCCGCACGGCTTGCCCCGGCATCGACCACCTGGAAGCGCCGGCGGAAGCGGGCCAGGTAGATCGCGGCGGTCAGTCCAGCCGGTCCGCCGCCGATGACAAGGCAATCCAAGACGTTGTCCGGCATGGTTCCGGCTTCCTCTCGTCGCGTGCGATGACGACTTGTCCCGCTGGCCGGGGCGGCGACGCCGCCCCGCACTCACCTGGCGGGCACTCACCTGGCGGGCACTCACCTGGCGGGCACTCACCTGGCGGGCACTCACCTGGCGGGCACTCACTCGGCGGGCACTCACTCGGCGGGATTGACCAGGCGCGGCTGCACGCGAACCAGAGCCTTGCCGGGCGTCGGAGCGCCGGTGCGCGGTGGGCTTCGGTGCGGAAGCCCCCGCGCCTTGACCAGGCCGTAGATGGCCGGGATCACCACGAGCGTCAGCACGGTCGAGGAGACCATGCCGCCGATCATCGGCACCGCGATGCGCTGCATCACCTCGGAGCCCGCACCCGTGCTCCACAGGATCGGGACCAGGCCGGCCATGATGGCGACCACGGTCATCATCTTGGGCCGCACGCGCTCGACCGCCCCGACCATGATGGCCCGGTACAGGTCCGCGCGCGACGGCACCCGGTCCGCGGCGGCGACTTCCGCCCGCACCTCGTCCCAGGCGTGGTCGAGGTAGATCAGCATGATCACCCCGGTCTCAGCCGCAACGCCCGCAAGCGCGATGAAGCCGACGGCCACCGCCACCGACATGTTGAAGCCCATCCACCACATCAGCCAGACCCCGCCGACCAGCGAGAACGGCAGCGAGAGCATGACGATGAACGTCTCGGTGAGCCGGCGGAAGTTCAGGTAGAGCAGCAGGAAGATGATCAGCAGGGTGACCGGCACCACGATCTTCAGCCGCGCCTCGGCCCGCTCCAAGTACTCGAACTGCCCGCTCCACTGGATGCTCATGCCCTGCGGCAGCTGGACCTCCTTGTCGACCGCCGCACGCGCCTCGGCCACGTAGCCACCGAGATCGCGGCCGGTCAGGTCGACGAAGATGTAGACCGCGAGCTGGCCGTTCTCGGTGCGGATCGAGGTCGGGCCGCGGGTGAGCTGCACTTTGGCCACCTCGCCGAGTGGCACGGTTCCACCGCCTGGCAGCGGCACTTGCACCTCCCGCGCGATGGATTGCGGATCCGAGCGGAAGGCGCGCGGGTAGCGCACGTTGACGGTGTAGCGCTCGCGGCCCTCGACGGTGTTGGTCACGCTCTGGCCACCGAGCGCCGTGGCGATGACGTCCTGCACGTCGCCGACCATCAGACCGTAGCGCCCGAGCGCCTCGCGGTTCGGCGTGATGTCGAGGAAGTAGCCGCCGATGACCCGCTCCGCGTAGGCGCTCGATGTGCCCGGCACGTTGCGCACCACCGCCTCCACCTGGCGGGCAATCTTCTCCATCTCGGTGAGGTCGGTGCCGTACACCTTGATGCCGACGGGCGTGCGGATGCCGGTCGAGAGCATGTCGATGCGAGCGCGGATCGGCTGCGTCCAGGCATTCGACACGCCGGGAAACTGTAGGGCCTTGTCCATCTCGGCCTTGAGGCTCGCGAGCGTCATGCCGGGACGCCATTCATTCTGCGGCTTCAACCGGATGATCGTCTCGAACATCTCCATCGGCGCCGGGTCGGTCGCGGTACTTGCGCGTCCGGCCTTGCCGTAGACCGACGCGACCTCTGGGAAGGACTTGATGATCCGGTCCTGCGTGGCGAGGAGCTCACCGGCCTGGGTCACCGAGATGCCCGGCAGGGTCGTGGGCATGTACATCAGCGTGCCCTCGTTCAGGTCCGGCATGAATTCCGAGCCGAGCTGGCGTGCCGGCCAGATCGTCAGGCCGAGGACCACCACGGCCAACACGATGGTCAGGACCTTGGCCCGGAGCACACCCTTGATCACCGGGCGATAGACCCAGATCAGGAGACGATTGAGCGGATTGCGATGCTCGGGGACGATGCGCCCGCGCACGAACAGCGCCATCAAGGCGGGCACCAGCGTCACTGACAGCAGTGCCGCGGCTGCCATGGAGAAGGTCTTGGTGAAGGCGAGGGGCCCGAACAGCCGGCCCTCCTGGTTCTCCAGCGTGAAGATCGGCAGGAACGAGACCGTGATCACGAGCAAGCTGAAGAACAGCGACGGGCCGACCTCCGCTGCGGCCTCCACCAGGATCTCGACTCTGGGCTTACCCGGGGGCGCCCGCTCCAGGTGCTTGTGCGCATTCTCGATCATCACGATGGCGGCGTCGATCATCGCACCGACCGCGATGGCGATGCCGCCGAGCGACATGATGTTGGCGCCGATGCCGAGCAGCCGCATGGCGCCGAGCGCCATCAGGATCCCGACCGGCAGCATCAGGATGGCCACGAGCGCGCTGCGCAGGTGCAGCAGGAACACCACGCAGACGAGCGCCACGATGACGCTCTCCTCGACCAGGGTGTGCTTCAAGGTATCGATGGCCGCGTCGATGAGCTGCGAGCGGTCGTAGACCGGCACGATCTCAGTGCCCGAGGGCAGGCTTTTTGCCACCTCCGCGAGCTTCGCCTTCACACCCTCGATGACGTTCAGGGCATTGGCGCCGAAGCGCTGGAGGACGATGCCACCCGCGACCTCGCCCTCGCCGTTCATCTCGGTGATGCCGCGTCGCTCGTCAGGCCCGAGTTCGACCCGGGCGACGTCGCGGATCCGCAAGGGAGTGCCGGCGTCGGTCTTCAGGACGATGTTCTCGATGTCGGCGACGCTCTTCAGGTAGCCGCGGCCACGAACCATAAACTCGAACTCCGAGAGCTCGACGGTGCGGCCGCCGACGTCGGCGTTGCTCGACCGGATCGCCTCCCGGAGCTTACCGAGCGAGATGCCCTGCGCACGCAGCCGGTTCGGGTCGACGACGACGTTGTACTGCTTGACGAAGCCGCCGACGCTCGCGATCTCGGACACGCCCTCGGCGCGCGAGGCCCCGAAGCGCACGACCCAGTCCTGGAGCGAGCGCAATTCGGCGAGTGTCCGCTGCTTGGCCACGATGGCGTACTGGTAGACCCAGCCGACGCCGGTCGCGTCGGGTCCGAGCGTCGGGGTCACGCCGGACGGTAACTTGCTTCCCGCCGCGTTGAGGTATTCGAGCACGCGCGAGCGGGCCCAGTACGGGTCGGTCCCGTCCTCGAAGATGACGTAGACGAACGAGACGCCGAAGAACGAGAAGCCGCGCACCACCTTCGACTTCGGCACCGTCAGCATCGCAGTAGTCAGCGGGTAGGTGACTTGGTCCTCGACCACCTGCGGTGCCTGACCCGGGTACTCGGTGTAGACGATGGTCTGCACGTCCGAGAGATCGGGGATGGCGTCGAGCGGCAGGGTACGGACCGCGTAGAGGCCGGCGGCTACCGCGAACACGGTGCCGATCAGGACCAGGACGAGGTTGCGGGCCGACCAGCCGATGAGGCGGGCGATCATTGCGACTTCTCCTCGCCCTGCGCCTGCGGAGCCGGCGGCGTTGGGGTCGCCATGCTCTGGAGAGCGGATTTCAGGTTGCTCTCGGCATCGATCAGGAAGTTGGCCGCGGTCACGACCTGCTCGCCGGCTTTCACGCCATCGCGGATCTCAGTGTAGCCCTCGCCGCGAGCGCCAATCTTGACCTCACGCGGCTCGAAGCGGCCCTCGCCCTTGTCGATGAGCACGACCTGGCGCGCGCCCGTGTCGATGATCGCGTCGTTCGGGACCGCGACGACGGGCTTCGTCGCGCCGGTCCCGATCTCGACGTCGGCGTACATGTCGGCCAGCAGCACGCCATCCGGGTTCGGCAGCTCGATCCGCACGCGCGTGGTGCGAGTCTGCGTGTTCACCTGCGGGTAAATCAGCGCGACCTTGCCGGTGAACGTGCGTCCGGGCAGCGAGCGCACGTGCACGGCGACGGGCTGGCCGACCTTGATGCTGCCGAGGTCGTATTCGGGCACATCGGCCAAGACCCACATCACCGAGATGTCGCCGATCCGAAACAGGGTTTCTCCAGCCGCGGCCTTCATGCCCTCGATGGCTGTGCGTTGCAGGATCACCCCGTCGCGGGGGGACGACCAGGTGATGGCCATCGGCACCTTCCGGGTGCGTTCCATCTCGGCGATGACCTCGGCCGGCACGTTCAGGTTCTGCAGACGTCGACGCGAGCCGTCGAAACCGGGGTTGGCGATGAGCTGGGCGGCGGCCGCGTTGATCTCGGGGGAGTAGACGTCGACGAGGGGCTGGCCCTTGCGCACCTGATCTCCGGTGGTGACGTTCTCGACGTGGTCCACATAAGCGTCCGAGCGGGTGGCCACGATGGTGACGCGCCGCTCGTCCAGCGTGACGGTGCCGGGCACCCGAACGGGCCGGCTGATGACGCGGCGCTCGACCGGCTCCGAGCGGACGCCGGTGCGCTGAACCTTGCCGGGTGAGATCTTGACGGTGTTGCCGTCCTCGGCCTCGCCCTCGTAGACGGGGATGTAGTCCATCCCCATCGAGTCCTTCTTCGGCGCCGGCGAGGTGTCCGGCAGCCCCATCGGGTTGCGGTAGTAGAGAACCTTCTTGGCCCCGGTCTGCGTCATGCCGGTCTGTGTCATACCGCTCTGGCCACCGACCGCCTCCGCCGGCTTCGGATCGAAGTCGACGTCTTCGCTGACGCGCACGGGCCGGTAGTCGCGTCCGTCGGGCGTTTTTGAAGGCGCCAGCGTGTAGGCGGCCCTCCCGTCGGGATCGCGGTAGTACAGGATCGCGGCATCCGCCGCCGGACCCGCCCCGTCCCTGACGAGTAGGCCCGAGACCGGAGCCGGCACCCAGGCCGGCAAGGGCCAGTTGGCCTCGCCCGCCTTCAGGCCGACCAGCACCGCGCCGACGAGCGCGGCCGGCGCGAGCGTGAAGCCGGCAATCCGGGCCGCAAGGCGCACGGGGCTGCCACCGCGTTCCTGGGTCTCGGAGATGTGGAAAGGCGTCCTCTGGTCCATCACGGTACCACCTTGAGCGCGACCTGGTTCTGCACGGTGCCGGTCTCGCCCTGCACCTTGGCGGCCAGCGAGAGCTGCCAGTCGCCCGCCATCGTGAGGTTGGTCTTGAACCGGTAGAGGCCGGGCTCGGTCGCCGGCTGCGGCTCCAGCTCTGTCGTCATGGTCGGCATGCCGGCCGGCGCCATGTCGAGGCGGCGTGCGAAGACGATCGCGTCGGGGACCGGCTTGCCCGCCGGCTTCTGCTGAAGGCGCACGGTCAGCACCGCTTCGCCCTGCTTGGCTTGGTGCTCGACGAGCTCGAAGGTGTAGTCCTTGAGGTTCGCCGGCGCGGCGGCATCGCTCCCCCCGTGCGGCAACCAGCCGGCAAGCGCCGCCGGAACATGGCCGGAGACCGAACTCGGGATCGTCCAAGTCCCGCGGCCGAGGCCGTAGCCGACGGCGGCCGCAGCCACGAGCACGAGCACGAACACGACGAGGCCCACGACCCACTTGGCTCGACCACCGCCGGAGGGCGCGGTCTCGAACTCCTCGAAGTCGTGGAAGGGCGTGTGCTGATGCATCAGTGCACTGCCTGCAGGACGAGCCTGCGTTGGACCGGGTCCGGAAGGCCGGGGATTTTGGCGGCGAGGGTGAGCGCCCAGGCGCCCTCCATCGAGAGGTCGGTCTCGAAACGGTAGTAGCCGGGCAGCGTATCGGCCTGGAGCTCCAGGGGAGCCGTCATCTGGCCCATCCCGTCAGGCGACATGTCGATCCGGCTGATGAACAGGACCGCGTCCGGAACCACCTTACCAGTACGCTCGTCGATGAGCCGGACCAGGAGGGTCGTGCCGTAACCCTGCTTCACCTCACGCTCGACGAGCTCGAAGGCATAATGGTCCGAAGCGTCGCGGCTCAAGGACGACGCGACGGCGACGCCGGCGCCCATGAGAAGCAGCGCCAGCGCGAGAGCGCGCCATAGTGGGAGGCGCCCCCGCATGGCGGCGGCCGCAGCACGTGCTGCGGCCAGAGGAGGCGTGCGAGGTAGGACGCTCAAAATTCAGGGCCGCCCGCAGTGCCGCCGAGGTTCTGCTGAACCGGAAGGCGCGCCGGAAACTGCGCGTTGCCGCGCGTACTGCTGCGGAAGTCCCGGCCCTGGCGGTCACGCGGAACCCGCAGCCGGCCGACGCTGCCGGTCGTCTCAGGACCGTGCAGGGCGGGCGCTGGACGCACGGCGTGGCGATGGGTGCCCGTGCGTGCGTGCCAGGCCGGCGCGGCCGATGCTGCGCCGGCCGAGGCCAGTGTTGCGAGGGTGAGGGCAAGCGCGAATTTCATGATCTTGTCCGGTGTTGGAGAGCGCTCTCAGTTCAGCGCCATTGCCCATGAGTTCGGAGGGTAAAATCCTTTCGTTACATTCGAAAGGACAGGTCCACAGGAGCCGATCCGATGAGGGCGAGGCGGACATCGACCTGCCCCGCCGGCAATCCGCGCAGCCGTGCCGACGCTCACCCGCCGTTCCTGGCTGCGCCTACGGTCTCGCGGCGTGCGATCTCCTCTCGCACAGCCGCGCTCACCTTCTCGAAGGCGCACACCTCGATCTGCCGGATACGCTCGCGCGACACCCCGAATTCGCCCGAGAGGTCTTCCAGTGTGATCGGGTCCTCTGCGAGGCGACGCGCCTCGAAGATGCGGCGCTCGCGCGGGTTCAGAACGCCCAGAGCATCCCGCAGGGCCGAGAGGCGGTTCTGCCCCTCTTGCTCGCGGGCCAGAACGGTCTCTTGGCTCGGGGAATTGTCGACCAGCCAGTCCTGCCACTCACCCTCGCCCTCCTCGCGCAGGGGCGCGTTGAGCGACGTGTCGCCGGACAGGCGACGGTTCATGTCGATCACGTCCTGCTCGGGCACACCGAGGCGGGTGGCGAGCTGCTTGACCTGATCGGGACGCAGGTCGCCCTCGTCCAGAGCCGAGATTTTGCCCTTGGCCTTTCGGAGGTTGAAGAACAGCTTCTTCTGGTTCGCCGTGGTGCCCATCTTCACCAGCGACCACGAGCGCAGGATGTATTCCTGGATGGCGGCCTTGATCCACCACATCGCGTAGGTGGCGAGCCGGAACCCCTTATCGGGATCGAAGCGCTTGACGGCCTGCATCAGGCCGACGTTGCCCTCGGACACGACTTCGCCGATCGGCAGGCCATAACCCCGGTAGCCTATGGCGATCTTGGCGACGAGACGCAGGTGCGACGTCACGAGCCGATGCGCGGCCTCTCGGTCGCCGCCGTCCCGCCAGGCCTTGGCCAGCGTGAACTCCTCCATCGGCTCCAGCATCGGGAATTTCTGGATCGCGCCGAGGTAATGGACCGGGAACGCGATACCAGGTGGGAAAGAGGCAAGGGTGTTCCGCATCAGGGTTGCCGTGAGACTGCCTCCGGGCTGCAGTACCTGAATTCCCGGGAGCTGTTTGCAAGGGAACTTACCTCGCTTGAGCCGGAGCGACGGGATTGTTCGGAACGAGACCCGTTACGAAGCCGTGGCCGGACTTCCACGGTGTCCCCTTTCCATCTCGACGATCCGAACCTCGCCTTGTGAGTTCGGGACGATGGAATGAATGGTTACGAGGGAGGCCGGCTCCAGGGCGCGGATGGGCAGCGCAGTGCGAGTGCGCTCACGAAAGCCTTGCGGGCCTGCGCATGCTGTGGGGTGCGACGGTTCAGCGTCTGCGGCGCTTCGGGTCAGGACACGTCTCGGCCGAGCAAGGCCGGCTCTCCCCGGGTCGTTGGGCTTGGCCGATTGAGGACGTGAAGATGTGGAAGCCGTCGCGGTGCCAGGCAGCCCAAGCGGCCTTCGTCGTCAACTCCCTTACCCTGATGCCGGACCGGTCGAGGGTGCCCCGGTACCTCCAGGCCGGACAGATCAGGAAGTCCGGGATCGCGTGCGTCCTCGCCACCAAGCAGAAGAGATCCCGGGTGAACCGGGCCTCGAAGACGAGGCAGGTCTTGAGGCATCTTGTATCTGAGACTGTGTTGCTGGATCTCATGCCGCTGACCGTGGGCGCGTGCGGGTGGTGCCGACTCGGCGAGCCCCACGGGGGCCATGCGGCTACGTAGCGAAAAGCGAGCCTCTGTCCTCGGCGGCGAGGATGAAGGCCCAGCCCAGAACGGTCGGCTCTCAATCTGAGTTCGGGGCCGGCCATCGTTCGGTTGCAGGCGGGACCGCCGAGCGAGAAGACATTAGGGCCAATCCCCAGATCCGCACCGGAGGCGGCATGCGGCCTTTCCCGCATTGTGGGGGCCTGTTAGTGCGTCGCCGATGTTCCGGGTCCGCCGCCGTTCCGTCCGCTTCTGTCTGCTGGTCCTCGCCCTGATGGCGGGGTTTGCGCTGCTGCATGGCGTCCAGGCCGCCCACATGAAAACCGTGACCGTCTCCGCACCGATGGGTATGTCGGCTCCCGCCGCGATGCCCGACGGCTGCGAGGGCTGTGACGGCTGTGCCAAGGATCCGGGCGAGCGCTCCTGCCCCCTCATCTGCTGCGGCTTCGTCGCGGTTGTCCCGTCCGCCGCCGCACCTCAGGTCATCACAGTCGCGCTTGCCTACGCCGTAGAGGACGTCCGAGGCGTAGGCCTGTCAGGCCACCCCGATCCCTTTCCGCCTAAGTTCCTCGTCCGAGCCTAGGCGCGGTCGCCGGCCATGCCCGCCGTCGCGTCTCCCTAAGGGAGGCGTGCGGCCGAGCGCGTGCGCCCTGTCATGCGCGTGCGAGCCCGTGACATTCCAGAACGAGAACCATGATGTGTTTCTTCGAGCTCACGCCCGGTTGGCCGATCCGAAAACCTGATCACGCCGAACGCACAGCTGGCGGTGCGCGGCTGTTTTCGGCGAGCGGGCTATCCGGTCTGCCCTGTCTCGCGATCCGGGTGGGCTGGTCAGACCGACGACCGATTGTAACCTCCGCCGCCTTCGCAACGTATTTGGGTGGGAGTGCCCGATGATCGCGAGCGAGGGAGAGTTGAGGGGCCTGATGAGGGCCGCCTTGGACGGGAACGGGGCCGCCTACCGGACGCTCCTGGACCGGCTGAGCCGTCATCTGCGAGCCTATTACCGGGGCAAGCTGGCGCGCATCGGGCGGAGCCAGACGGAGGCGGAGGATCTCGTGCAGGACACGCTCCTGGCGATCCATACCCGTCAGCATACCTACGACACGGGGGAGCCGTTCACGCCCTGGGTGCAGGCCATCGCTCGATACAAGCTGATCGATCACCTGCGGCGCAACCGCCTCTCCATGGCAGACGTGCCCATCGAGGATGCCGGCGAGTTCGAGGCGCGGGACGATCATGCCGGCGCCGAGAGCGCGCATGACCTCGATCGCCTTCTGGCCGGCTTGCCTGAGAAGATGCAGCGGGCAATCCGTTTCGTGAAGCTCGATGGGTTGAGCGTCGCGGAGGCGGCACAGCGATGCGGCATGTCGGAGCCCGCCATCAAGGTCAGTGTGCACCGCGGCATCAAGGCCATGGCGGCCGCCATCAAGCAGGGCAAGAGACGATGAGAACGGATGAACTGATCGAGATCCTGAGCACGAACGGTGGACCGGCTGACCGCCACCAACTCACCCGTGGCATCGGCCTGGCCGCGGCGCTCGGCGCAGGCGCGGCGCTTTGCATCGCGCTCCTGGCGCTCGGCGTCCGCCCAGACCTCGCCGCGCCCGGCGCGCTGGGCTTCCTTCTGCTGAAGCTCGCCTTCACAGCGGGCATCGTCGTCCTCGCAGCCCGCCTGCTCACTCGGGTGGCGCGCCCGGGCGGAGCGTCCGGGGCCCGCGTGCTGACGGCGCTGCTACCCTTTGCGGGCATCATGGCACTCGCGGCCTTGTGCCTGGCCTCCGCGCCGAGCGCGCACTGGGGCCGGATGGTGGTCGGCGATATGTGGCTGGAGTGCCTGGTCTCGATCCCGATCATCGCCGTGGTGCCGTTCGCCATTCTGGTCTGGGCTGTCCGCCGCTTCGCCGCACCGACCGACCTGGTGCGTACTGGCGCGCTCGTGGGACTTGTCTCCGGTGGTATCAGCGCGATGGGCTACGCCCTGCACTGCATGGACGACTCCGCCCCGTTCGTGGCGCTCTGGTACGGAGGCACCATCGCGTCCTGCACGCTTGCTGGTGCCGTGCTGGGACCGCGCCTACTGCGCTGGTGAGGCACACAGGTGTATTGTTAATTGCAGCTGTGCCGCGAGGATGAAGTCCAGGCCGGAGTCCCCCGCCACCTTCAGCGCGAACCAGGACAATGTGCGTTACGCGCATGAAGATGCGGACGGCGGCTTACTTGACAGCTGGGTGGGTGAAGAGCGTCGCTATCGCGTTCAGGAAGAGGTTTTCGAGCTGGGTGAATACGGTCGTACCCTAACCGTGCTCGCCTGCAACTAGTTCAGCCGGACTGAAGATCCCGACTCGGACGATGACGAGGAGGCTTTGATCGAAAGCTGGACGCCCCGCTTTAAGAGGTAGAGCCGCAATGATCGTGCCGAGGCGTGTCGCAAACCCGGCTATGGGACGCACCGTAAGCCTTCCTGGAAGCTGCCTGTTTTCTATTAGCTTTCTATCTGGTGCCCAACAGATTCCTGAGAGGTCATCTCTGCTTGTGGGCGCCCTCGTAGGCGTCGAGCGCCCTCTCCAGCAGCTCGCCAAGCACTAGGCGCTGCTCGTCGGCTAGGCGGGTGAAGCGTTGGGCGGTCTCTTCCGTCACCTTGAGGCTGAGCTGTTTGTTGCGGCCGGTGCGGTAACGGCGCTGTTCGACCTTGACCGATACCGGCTTCACCTTCTCGCGCGGGGCGGACTCGCGGCTGGGGAAGCCCTCCGCTTCGGAGACGGCACGGATTGCCTCGACCGGCGGCTTTGGCTGCTGGGCGGCGCGCGGCGTGGGCTTGAAGTCGTCCAGTCCGCCGAGGTCGAGCTTCCCGAGCGGATCGGTGCGTTCAGGTTTGGGCTGGCCGGGCATCACGCAACCTCCTTGGCCTGCTCACGCCTGTCGCGCAGGCGCTGCACGATCTCCGCGGTGAACTCGGCCGCGTTGTTGATCGCCACGGTCGTGTTGGCGACTCCCTTCCCTGCCAGGCGCTGCAGCGTGCCACCATAGGAGAACATGGCCCGGTACGCCTCGCGGTCACACAGGCGGGTTTTCAGGACTGGGATCGCGCGCTCGTCGAAGCTCTGCAAGATGTGCTTGAGAGTGTGGGGCATGATCGCGGGATTCGTGCGCGTAATCAGCACCGTGTAGGGAATGGCCCTCCCCCCGCGCTTCTCCGTGCGCTTGATGAGCCCGATCTGACGGGCAGCCTGCGAGGCATCGAACTGCGAGCCCTGCACGGGGATCACCACCAGGTCGGACATCGAGATCGCGTGGCTGACCATGAGGCTGGCTAAGCCCTCCAGATCCACGATCACAAAGGCGGTGATGCTGGCCGCCTCCTCGATCTTGTCCATAATCGTCTCTTCCGTCGCGCCGCCCATGACGTGAAGAGTGGCGGGCAGGCCCGGCAGCTGCGCCCACTCTTGGACGAACTGATTAGGGTCGGCATCGATAATGGTGACGGTCGCCCCCTGCTCTGCCAGCATGCTGGCGAGGATGCAGGCGGCCGTGGTTTTGCCGGCACCGCCCTTGGGCGATGAGAACGTGATGACGGGCATGGACACCTCGTTGGAAGCTGTCTGCCTCCGGGAAGCTGCCAGGCAGCCGTTGGGCGCCGGGAAGCTGTCGGAAAGCTATCCGGTTCCAGGAGGCTGCCAGCTTAACGGTAAACATCACGTTAACCTAGTAGCGTTCTGTTCGGAACCAGAAAGCTGTCTGGATCCTGGCGTATATCCGAGTGAATGCTGCTAGTGGTTTGAGTTAGAAGTCTGTGTACAGAAGCGAGCGACACTGGCCAAGATCGCGTCGGCTGACTTGGTCCAGACGAATGGCTTGGGATGAGCGTTGGTCTCAGTGATGTAGTCTCGGATCGCGGCCTCCAACTCTTCTGTGCTGGTGAACGCCCCGCGTTCCAGCCGACGTCGGCTCAGAACGGAGAACCAGCACTCCACGAGGTTGAGCCACGACGCGCTCGTCGGCGTGAAGTGGAGGTGGAACCGCGGATGCTGGACCAACCAGTCATGCACCAGGGTCGTCTTGTGCGTCTTCAGGTTGTCGAGCACGAGATGCACCTCCAGATCGCGTGCGACGCTGCTCTCGACCTGCTCCAGGAAGGCGCGGAACTCGACGCTGCGATGACGCGGCTTGCAGCTCCCGATCACCGTTCCGGCTTTCACGTCGAGGGCGGCAAACAGGTCGAGCGTGCCATGCCGGCGATAGTCGTGCGTCACGCGCTCGGCCCGGCCGGGCTGGAGGGGAAAGGCTGCAGCCGTACCCTGCACCGCCTGGATCTGCGGCTTCTCGTCGACGCACAGCACCAGCGCGCGATCGGGTGGGGCGAGGTAGAGGCCGACGACGTCGCGCACCTTCTCGACGAACGCGGGATCCGCGGAGAGCTTGAAGGTGTCGGCTTGGTGCGGCCGTAGACCGAAGGCACGCCAGATGCGTGACACCGCACTCTGGCTCATGCCCGTACGGCGCGCCATCGAGCGGGTGCTCCAGTGCGTGGCGTTGGCCGGCGCCTCTTCCAGGGTGAGGGCGACCAGGCGCTCGACCGCCTCGTCATCGATGCTGCGGGGCGCTCCGGAGCGTGGCGCATCGACCAACCCCTCCAGCCGATGCGCGGCGAAGCGGCTCCGCCAGAGCGCCACGGTCTGGCGGCTGACCCCCAGCGCCGTCGCCACCCCCAGGTTGGTCGCGCCCGGTTCGGCACAGGCCAGGACGATGCGCAGGCGCGAAACCAGCGCCTGCCCGGTCCCGTGCCGGCGCAGCAGGCGGCGGATCTCACCCTGCTCGTGCTCGCTGAGATCGAGAGCGACGGCCTTCGGGCCACGCGACATGGCGCACCTCCATCAGGAAGCACCCAACGCTCTACCCACCCGACAAAACCGTCAAGCCTCTTCTAACTCAAACCACTAGGCGAGCTATTTGGTGGTCGTGACGGGGCCGGACAGCTGTCAGACAGCTGATTGGTTTCCACCGATCCTAAAACCTTGGCTGCTTTGCCCTGCGAGGCGGACGAGGCCTATCCCTCGGCTCAATCGGGTCGAGCTTCTGGTCGAGACGCTGCGCGCCAACGTCAATGTCGTCGCCACGGCCGCCCCCGCCTGGCCGTGTGCTCTCGCCCCGCCGCAGTGGAACGCGCGCTACGATCATCGAACGAGGAGAGGTGCCTGCCGGAATATGGGTGGTTCAGGACGGCAAGAAGAACGTCATCAGCCACCCGCAACATTGACTTAACCGAGCCGCCCAGCCGACATGGGCGGTCGCGGCCGCACTCGCCTCGGCGAGTCGTGAGCCGGCATCAGGAGACCATTGCCGCGAGATAGACCCTGAAAAGCCAACGGCCCCCCGTCGCCAAACGGAGGGCCGTCGAAAATCTGGGGCCTTGTGGGCAGTCCTCACCGACTCCCCACAAGCCATGACCTCCCCTACGGAGTCAAGCGAAAGCGCCAACTTTCGCATCGGAGAGGCTTTGCCTGGACCTAGCCGCGGCCCGTGAGGGACCGGGAAGAATGAACTATGCCGATGAGATCCGCCGCCAGGCGGAGGCGGCCCCGCGCGCCGCGCTGCCAGCGATCACGGCCGCGCTCTGGCGCGCGTTCGGGGACGGGAAGGTCACGGAGGCCGAGGCCGAGGCATTGTCCGGGCTGATCGAGGCGCGCACCGATGCACTGGCGGTTCGCCGTCCAGCAGCCGGCTCGCGGCCAAGCCCCGAGACTGAACCTCCCACTACATCCCGGGACCGCGTCGCATCGCCCAGAAGGTTTGTCGGCTCGCGCCCGCGCACGGATACCTCGCTGGAGCGCCGTCGCCGGTGGGCCGCCTCGGGGCGGCTCCCGCCGGGGCTTGCGGCCCGGTTCACGCTGGCCGAGCAGGCGGTCCTCGCCCTCGTGGCGGCCGAGACCGCCCGACGCGGCGACTGCCGGCTCGCGGTCGGCCATCTCGCGGCGATCGCAGGCGTCGCCGAGACCACCGTCCGCAACGCAATCCGCGAGGCCGCAAAACTCGGGCTCGTGACCGTGGAGGAGCGGCGGGTCACCGGCTTCCGCAACGACACCAACATCGTGCGCATCGTCTCGCCCGAGTGGCAGGCTTGGGCGCGGTTGGCGCGAAAACCCGTGGCCCACCTCTTCGGCTCCGGGGACGGGCGTTTCTCACCGGCACAGGGGGGAGGGTGCAAATCCGCGCAGCGCACGACTACTCAAGTTCCAATCCTGTCAGAATCGGGGAAAACCAAGCCGTCGAAATGCTGCCGAGGGGCAGCGGGCGACCTCGACCGATCAGACCACCCCAGAATCCGCGCGGGTCGTAGGACGGGCACAGCCATGCGCTGACGGCCTGACACCGGACGATTTGACGAACGCGACTCCCGTCTCACCGGATGAGGTGAGTTCCTGCAGCCTCGTACGCATCGAAACGGGTTCCGCTCGGCGACCTGTTCCGCGGGCCTTACGCCTGATCGCAGGCTGCCTGGATCATCGAGGCGCCGACCCCGGTCCGCCGGGGGAACGAGCACGGACGGCCGCTCAGCGCTCGATGCCGGCGCCTCGATCGCGCTGATGGCCCGGTCTGGAGCGGCCCAGGCGATGGGCGAGCTGCGCGACCAGAGCACGCGCCGCCGCCGGAGCGCGTGTCAGGCGGCGTCCGTAGGCGTCGACCAAGCGCCACGCCGGCACGACCAGACGGTCCACCCCGAGCCAGGCCACCGCCTCGCGCAGGGTCCGCGCCGCACGCACCGCACGGCGTACGTCGATCCCCGGGGCGACGGGCTCGCGCAGGACCAGTTGCCCGTCGCGCACGAACGCGACCCGGTCGGCGGCGTAGTCGACGACGTTGGCCTTCTCGCGGTAGCTCCGCGCCTCACGATACAGCCGTTCCAGCACCATCGTGTCGGTCGCCGGGACCCGGGCATCCGCCTGGCGCTGGCGGCACAGGGCGTCGAGCCGGCCGCGCTCGACCACCACACGGGCCTCGTGCCGGTGCCGGGTCAGACCGACATAGACCTCGCGCGCGTCCGTACCCGCCCCGAGATACAGCACCGCCGCGGAGCAGGTCCGCCCCTGAGCCGCGTAAGCTGTGCCGGCATATGCATGGACAATCTTAGGTTGCAAATGTTTGCGCCGGAACAGCGGCGCGCGCGCTAGCCGCTGCCACGGCTCCTCCAGCACCCGCCCGTCCTCCAGGCGCAGGCACAGGCGCGTCTCCCCGGCCGGATCGGTGACGATCGCCTCGACCCGCGCCCGGTTGCCGTTGCGGACGCCCAAGTGCGGTAGGCTCTCACCGAACCGCAGGGTGTCGCCGAGCGCCAAGGCGAGCGGCACAGCCTCGTCCGCGCGGTTGCGGGAGGGCAGGGCGATCACGTCCGGCCCGAGCTGGCCTTCCGCCCGCAGCACGGCGCGGGCTCGAGCGTTCAGCGCCGCCGCATCGGCGTTGCGCCGCGTCACGATCAGCACGTCGCCGCCGTGGGCCGCGCGCTGCTCGGACCAGAGCGCGATCACCCGGACTTGGGCTGCCTCCACCCCGGAGACCAGCTCGACCCGGTCGTTGCTGACGTAGGCGCGCAGACCCGCCTCGGCATCGCCGCGCGCCATCACCACCGAGGCGGCGCGCTGCCACGCCACCGCCTGCCGACGCACCTGCTCCAGGACGGCCGAGCGCCCGGCCACCTCGGCCACCGCCCGCAACGCGCTGGCACCTCCGACCGAGGCGAGCTGACGCCGATCGCCGATCAGCACCACCTTGGCGCCGGCAGCCTGCGCCGCGCTCAGCACCGCCTCCAGGTCGCGGGTCGACACCATCCCGGCCTCGTCCACCAGCACCAGCGTCCGCGCGTCGAGGAGGGGTGCGGGTGAGGATGGGAGAGAAGGCGAGGGGCAGCGGGCAGCCGCCTGATCGGAGTTCCGCGCCCGGGCATGGCGCCAGTACGCGATCGCCTGCGCCGGGATCCCGGTGGCGGCGGAGAGTTCATCGGCGGCGGTCCAGGATGGGGCGAGCCCGACCACCGTCATGTTGCAGGCGAGGGCCGCATCAACCAGGGCTTTCGCGGTCGTCGTCTTACCGGTGCCGGCTCCAGCATGGAGCAGCGAAACCCCGTCCGGGCCCGCCGCCTCGCGCACGGCTGCACCCTGCTCCGGACTGAGATGGGCCGCGCTCGCGAGCGCGGTTGCGACTGCCTCCGGGGTGATCCAGACCTGCTCCTGCAGCTGGTCGGCGGCGCGCAGCATCAGTGCCTCGCAGGCGGCGATGCCTGGGCTCGTCCAGCACGCGCTGGCGCCCGGCACCGACTCGGCCAAGGCCAGCGGCATCAGGGTGCCGTCCCGCTCGAACCGGGCCAGCTCGGCTTCTACCGCGTCGACCCCCAGCCCCTGCACGCCGGCAAATTCCAGAGCGCGCTGCAGCAGGTCTTTTCGCGCGAGCACGCTCTCGTGCCGGAACAGGGCGGAGGCGGCCCGTGCCACCGGGCCGTCACCGGGGATCTCGGGTGGGTCGAATGGGGTCTCGCGCCGCTCATCGCGCGCGTCCGCGACAGCCTGTTCGTGCTCCGCGCTCAGCTCGGGATGGCGCGCCCCATGCCAGGGATCCAGGTCGAGCCCGGCGAGTTCGTTGCGCCAGCGCGCCTCTAGCTCGGGCCCGGTCGGCAGCGTGTCCTTGCCGCGGCGGGTCGCCAGTGCGGCGACCTCGCGCTGAGCGCTCGTGGCTCCAGCACCGGCGTACTCTTGGATCTGCTCCGAGCGTTTGGAGAAGGTCTCCAGCGCCACCTTGGGCAGGCCGGCGACCTCCCACTGCCCGCGCCCGGCCTCGCGGTAGCGCAGGCCGAAGTGCTCGCGCAGGCCCTCGGCCAACGCGGCGCGATAGGCCGCACCGACGACGAGCTTGTATTCGTACAGCCGCTCGACCTCGATGGTCAGGTGCCGTAGGTTTTTATACCTTCCTGCTGCCACGTTTGGCGGTGATCCCGCGACGTTCAGGAACACGCAGTGCGTATGGATATTCGGGTCCCCTTCGCGGGTGGTGGAGTGATCGAAGCGGCCGACGATGATGTCGCTCGGCCGGTGATGCTCGACCCCGCCCGCGCCGGTGCGTACACTGATCAACCCCTCTGCGGCGACGAAGGCCAGCGCCCGCTCGACCGCGGCGCGGTGGGCGGCCTCGATCGCGACGCGCTGCTCGGGCGTCCCCGCCATCCACAGGACTGAGACTGATTTCCCAGGTGTCAGGGTGCAGTCCTGGCCGGCCCAGTGGCCCGCGCCGGCGCCGCGCACCAGCGCTTTGCCGGTGCCGGGATGATATCCGGCGCACAGGTCGCGGAACGAGGCCGCGTCGATCGCCGCGCCGTGGCGCACGACCGTCCCGCCGGAGCTCCACCACACCCCATCGCCGTCCTTGGCGTAGTACTCGTCGCGCCGGTCCGGGCGCGCCTCGCGCTGGCTGTCGTTGGTGTAGTACAGCCCAGCCGCCGGGCCGGCCCCGAGCCGGTGCAGCGAGGCGGTCACGCGGCCGGGTCTCCGGTACCGTCGCCGCCGTCAGCTCGAAAGCGACACACCTTGGTGAGATCGATACCCCCTGACGGCGCCCCGAGTTCACCGACGGCCTGGGCCATGTCGAGCAGGGCGGCGTCGACCTGTTCCATGCGCTCTATCAGCACCCTGTGACGGATCGCGACTTCCAGGGCTTGAGCGACGCACTCGGCTGCCAGGCTTTCGACCGACCAGCCACGCTCGGCCGCGGCAGCGCTCAGGCGGAGGGCGAGGGGAGCTGCCAGGGTCACGGTGAGCTTGACCTCGTCGGGCATCGGCGTACCTGCTGCGCGTGGAGCGGGCTGAGACGCTGACAGGTTCTGGGCACCTCGGCGAGGCGCGCGAGCCTCCATGGTTAACGGTGGCTCACTTCAGTGCGTGTGGTGTGATGCCTTCATATTGTTGAGCTGTTAGTGAGCTTGCGCTATGGCGCTTGAGCCTGTGCTGAGCCGTTAACCGGGCTGCTCCAGGATCGAGCCGATGAGCTTCGATCTCACAGCCCTGCGCCGTGCCGTCAAGCGCCACAGGGCCGCCCACGAGGCTCGGCCCGACCGGCGCAAGACCACGGGCGCCACCGCGCTGATCCGTGCAGCCTTGCCCGAGATCCGTCGCCTGCGCGACGTCGAGGGGCAGCCCTGGGCCGTCATCGCCGCGGCTTTGGGCGAGCAGGGCGTGCACGAGGGGCGGGAGGGCCGAGCCATCTCCGCCGACCGCCTGATCGCGCTGGTGCGCCACATCGAGGCGCAGATCGCACGGGATAGCGCCAAGCGGGCCGAGAACACCGACCGCCGCGACCTCACCCCCGTCTCGCCGGGGCTGCCGCATCCCCCCGCACGCCCATCGGGCCCGGATGGCTCTCCCACGCGACCCCGCCTCGCCCCGGAGCTTCAGCCCCATCCCTCCGCCGCGCCTGAGGACGAGCCGCTGAGCGAGACCGAGATCCTCAGGCTTCAGGCCGAGAAGCACCGCCACCTGTTCAAGAAGGATTGAGACCATGGCCCGCATCCTCCTCGTCGGTCAGGAAACCGGCGGCATCGGCAAGTCCACGGTCGTGCGCGGCCTGGCCGAGGCCGTGCCCGACGCGCAGATCCTGGAGATCGAGTCCGTCCACCGCCTGACCGAGTTCAAGACCGGCAAGGCCAACGAGCCGGGCCGCGTGCGCCACTTCGAGATGCGCGCCACGCGCGAGGCGATCGAGGCCAGCGGCGGCAAGGCCGCGCGGGCCGAGCTCGACGATGTGATCAACGCGCTCCACATGGTGAAGGCCGCCAGCCTCGTCGACATCGGCGCCAACACCTCGGCGAGCCTGCTCGGCATCCTCAAGGAGGAGGCGTCTACCTTGCGCGAGGCTGGGATCGAACTCGGCCTCGTCGTAGTCGTGGCGGCCGAGGCGGGCGCGCTCGCCGAGGGAAGTAAGCTACTGCACGTGGCCAAAGACTGGGCAGGCGCCCGTTTCGTCGTGGCCAATGCCGTGCGGGGCGCGGTCGACCCGGTCCTGCTCAAGCGGGTGGCGGGCGACGCGGCGGTCACGCATCTGCGCCACTTCGACCTGGAGGAGAAGACCCGCGAGGTGCTGGCCGCGGGCCAGCTCCGCGGGATCGCCAAGCTCGACCGGGCGAGCTTGACCAAGGAGACCTCGCCGGCCCTGGCGGGACGGATCCTGCGCGATCTCACCGCCTTCCGGCTCGCCGTGATGGAGGCGGTCAAGCCGGCCGCGCTGTGGCTGGTCGAGGGCTGAGGTCGTGGCGCGCCCACCCCAACCCTCGACCACGTCGCCGCGGCAGCGGCTGGAGCTGCGCTACCGGGACGCGAGCAAGGTGGCGGAGGAGGCGAACGCTCACGTGGTCGGCATGAGCGAGCGCCACCTCACCGGGCTGCTGCGCGGCAAGCCTGCGGCGCGCTTTGCCGCGCTCGGCGATCCGACCTCTCCGCTGACGCCCGAGGATCGCGCCAAGCTCCTGCAGTCGCTCGAAGGTCAGGTCCCACCCGCGCGCTCGATCACCGCCGACACGGCGAGCCGGCTGGCGATCTGGCGCTCGCGGCTGCCCTACCGGGTCGTGCCATGGACGGTCAGGGGTCTGAGCGCGGTCACCGTCATCGGTCTCACCGTGTTGGCCTGGCATCGCACGCCCGAGCGCTGGATCGAGATCACGGGGACGGCGGCGCTGCCCGTGCGTTGGCAGCTGCCGGGGGGCGGCTACGAGGATGACCGCCTGAACCCGGGCGAGCACTACGTCCTGGTGCGCCAGGAGGGGACATCCGGGCTGCTGCGTCGGTGGTATCCCGGCCGCGGCTACGCCGAGGCCCGGGTTTCGCTGACACTCCCGCGGGAGAGCCGCTGAAGCGCTGCGCCCGTCAGCGGCTGGCTCCGACGGGCGGCACCGTCCTGATCAACCGCGCAAAGCGTGGGTCGGTATGCGCCACCGTCTTGCGCAACCGCATCGGGTGACGCGCGTAGGCGGTGCTGTTGGGGAACACCAGGAGCTGGTTGGCCGGCAGGCTGGCCAGCGCCTCCCGGGTCAGCAGGCGCACGCCCTGCGGGGTCGCGGCGATGCTGCGCTGGCCCTGGCCTTCGGCCGGCCGCGTCAGGGTCTCGACCCGTGCGGTGTAGTCGCCCACCGCCCGCGACCAGCGCTCGCCCGCGTCCGGATCGACCGCCGGCACGTCGAACAGCACGACGAATTCCGCCGTATTGAGGATGGTGTCGGCTCCGGCGTCACCGTAGAGGCCGACGATCTGCGAGCGGTCCTGCCACAAAGTCCACAGCGAGGCACCATATCCCGGCAGTTCTCCGGACGCGGTCAGGAGTTCTTCAAATCGCCCCAAGGCCGCCGCTTCATCGACCATGACGAGCAGGCGTTGTGCGGGGCGATTGCGTCGGACGCTGATGAACAGATCGGACAGGAACCAGCGCAGCAACGGCGCGAGCAGGCGCTTGTACTCGGGTGGGACGGCGATGAACAGATCGACGTCGCCGTTTGACAGGTCGGCGAGCGCGAAGGTGCTGCCTCCGACGAGGTGGCGCAGGCGCTCGTCGGCAAGCCACTGAAAGGCTTGGCTCGCTGTGGCGATGATGGGATCGCGGGTCTTGGGATCGGCGTTCAGGATTTCCAGGGCGGCGAGCGCGGCGGGCGCGGGGCGCAGCGCCTCCAGCTGCTCGATCAACTTCGGCGCATCGGCGATGAGCGCGTGAACCTGCGCCACGGTGCGGTTGCCGCGGGTGAGGCTCACGAGTAGGGCGCCGGTGATGAGGTCGACGGCGCGGTTGCGGAAATAGGCGCTCGCCTCGCCGTCGCCGTTGGCCTCCGGTAACAGGGCCAGCGCGGTGTGCTGGAGGTAGAGCACATCGCTGGCGTCACGCCCGTTAAGCGGGTTCCAGCGATCGGCGCCCCCGACGAGCCCGAGCGGGTCGAGGCAGACGACGCGCCGGCCGAGCGCCCGGCGGCGCTCGGCCGTAGCTTTGTAGATCTCGCCCTTGGGGTCGACCACCACCGCGGGTCCCGACCAGGCCCAGGGTTCGGGGTAGGCGAGGTTCGGGATCAGCGCGCCCGAGGTCTTGCCCTTACGCGGGGGTGCGATCGTGGCGAGCGTGCCTTGTACGGCGACCCGCACGGCGCGGCCCGTCTCCGGATCGAGGCCGAGCTCCAGGCCCTTGTTCATCGCCGTGCGTTCGAGCGGGGTGGCGAAGCGGGCGGACCCGAACAGGTCTGAGGCGTCCCGCTGCACCAGCTTGGTTGCACCAGCGTAGCGCCAACCAAACAGGGCGCCGAGGGGCAGTAGCAGGCAGAGGAGCGCCCAGAACCCGCCCGCGAACGCTGGCGAGCGGTTGAGCAGCATGGTCCAGTAGGCCTGCGTGATCGTGCCGAGCTGCAGAAAGCGCAGGGCGTCGAACCAAGCACCGGGTGCGATCACCTCGGACGGCCACAGCGTCGGATCGAGCCCATGCACGATCGATGCGGTAATAGGATATCCGAACAATACTATCGCGAAACTATAGAGCAAGACTCGGATAAGTGTCGCCATAAAGCACCGATTGAACGCAGGTCAGACTGGCGGCTGACCGTGACGCGAACTCATGAAGTGAATTTCGTTGCGGGACTATGAAAACCGGCCTCGCCACGGGCAGGCGAGTCCAGAAATTAGCACAGCGTTACGAGATCATTGATAAGGACAAGTTCAGTTTATCGGACGCCACACAAGATCGTTAGGTTGGCCTCAGGTATTGCCCTGGATGCCACTTCCGGTGTGCAGCCCTCAATCCAAACGAAGTTTAGACAGGCCGATGCCGATCTTTCACGATACCTCATTCGAATGCGCCATCGCTATCGTACAAGATGCGTTTCGCGTGTCGCCATACATGATCCTGCAGGATCAGTGCGCCAATTTCCACGAAGGTCATCTGAACTCGCAGACGCCCAACACGGGATGCCGAATGGAGTTCGCCTGGGGCGGCCCGGTGGAGGAGTTCAGCGGCCGTTCTGTCGCTGACATGCTGCCGAATGTTTTCTACCGGCAGAATTGGGGCGGCGGCGGGTTCTGGCGCCTCGCATTACGTCCAGGAACGAACGACGGCTTGACCTTTGTGCGCGCCTTCTCTGTAGAGGACCCGGCCATGCAGGGCGTCAACGATGAAGCGGAGCGCGCATTCGGCAGGGCTGCGGGCAGAACGATCCCTGTGCGGTTTTGGCGATGATCAGGCCGAGCGGCGCGCTGACAGGCAAGGCCTGTTCAGGACTGTTCTAGTCCAGCAAGAGCATGCATGGATCGTTTTGCGTCAGCGGCTCACCGGGGCTACCGACAAGAGATCTCACTGGGCCAAGCCGGTGAGGTACTGAGCTGCGCGGCTAGCAGCGCTCGCGGCAGTGAAGTTCGCTCGATTGTCGTTGCGCAGCAACTTGATCCAGGACGCGATGTAGTTGGCGTGGGTCGGATGCGGTTCCGACCCCAGCCCGAGCGTCGCCATCCAGGAAGGCGCTCCCGAGTTCGGCCACCTGCTCCTCGGCAGCGTAGGCTTGGCTCCGAAACCGACCGGAGAGACCCTGGTCCAGCCGGCTCACGTGTCCGCTCCAGTGCGTCGAAGCACGCTGTAGGAAGTAGAGAATTGCTAGCTTACGCGATAGAAGCTCCGTATATGACCATCAGGTTGGTCACGAGCAGGATGAGTTTCGATGAGCACCATCAACCTCGCTGAGGCCAAGGCCCATCTGAGCGCACTCGTTGATCGCGTCGAGGATGGTGACACGATTACGATCACGCGCCGGGGCAAGGCAGTTGCACGTCTGACCCCTGCAGTCACGACATTCCGCCCGGTCGACCCCGAGGCTTTACGTGCCATCACCGCCACTATGCCTGTGCAACCGCACGGCGCGAGCCACTTCGTTCGCGAGATGCGCGACGATGAACGCTACTGATGTTCTACATCGATACCTCGGTTTTGGTCTGCGCACTTACAAACGAGCCTGACACGGAGCGAATGCAGGCCTGGCTCGGTGTGCAAACCGCGGGCGATCTAGCCCTGAGCGCCTGGGTCGTCACGGAGTTCTCGGCTGCCCTCTCGATCAAGGTTCGGCGCAAGGACCTGATGCCGGAGCATCGCGCGGCTGCCCTGACGGCCTTCACGCGGCTCGCGGCCGAGTCCTTCGTCTCGCTCGCACTCTCCGATCGTCAGTTTCGGGTGGCTGCGCGCTTTGCCGACCAGTCACATCTTGGCTTACGAGCTGGTGATGCCCTGCATCTGGCCTTGGCGGCCGATCATGGTGTGGCGCTCATGACCCTCGATCACCGGCTGGCGGAGGCCGGCGCTGCGCTCGGGATTGCAACACGCCTCCTATAGGCACACGGACGGATCTCTCACGTCGACGTATGCAGGCAGTTCAGCTCGCTAGTGCACCCGGCGAGGTGATGCGCTCAGGCCGCCGCATCGCCTCCTGCACCCGTCGGATCGTGGTCCGGCCGACCTTGAGCTCGCGCGCGATGGCCGAGGCGCTCCGGCCGTCGCGCAAAAGCCGCTCGGCCTCCCGCCGCCGCTCCGGCGTCAGGCTCGCTGGCCGGCCGATCGCCTTGCCCTCGGCGCGCGCCCGCGCCAAGCCCGCCTGAGTGCGCTCGATCAGCAGATCGCGCTCGAACTCGGCGACCGCGTTGATCACGCCCATCGTTAGCTTGCCGGTCGAACTGGTAAGGTCGACCCCGCCGAGCGCGAGGCAGTGCACGCGTACCCCCAGCGCGTCGAGGCGCTGGATCGTGCTGCCGACATCCATGGCGTTGCGGCCGAGCCTGTCGAGCTTGGTCACGACGAGGACGTCATCCCGCTCCAGTCGGTCGAGGAGGCGGACGAAGCCTTTGCGCTGATCGGTGGCCACGCTGCCTGTGATTAGGCGTGGAATAAGGACCCCGTTTTCGGGGTGATCGGCGTCCAATCGGGACCCCCAGGACAAGTCATCCACACTGCCTTCCGGCTCGAACGGGAGGCTTGCGCGGGATGTTGGTCGTGGAGACGGTCGCAAAGATCCGCCGCGCGTACTTCGTGCAGCAGAAGCCGATCAAGCAGATCTGCCGGGAGCTGAGGGTCTCGCGCAAGGTCGTGCGCAAGGTCATCCGCTCCGAGGCGACGGCGTTCCGGTACACCCGCGCCATCCAACCTGCTCCGAAGCTCGGATCGTGGCGGGACGAGCTTGACCGAATGCTCCTGGCGAACGCCAGCAAGGCGCGGCGCGAGCGACTGACGCTGACGCGTGTCTACGAGGCCTTGCGCGATCTCGGCTACGAGGGCGGCTACGACGCGGTGCGCCGCTACGCCAAGGGCTGGAAGCGCGAGCGCACTGCGGTCACAGCCCAGGCGTTCGTGCCACTCTCCTTCGCGCCGGGCGAGGCCTACCAGTTCGACTGGAGCCACGAGACGGTGCTGATCGGCGGCACGACCACAGAGATCAAGGTCGCCCACGTCCGGCTCTGCCACTCGCGCATGCCGTTCGTGCGGGCTTACCCGCGCGAGAGCCAGGAGATGGTGTTCGACGCCCACGACCGGGCGTTCGCCTTCTTCCGCGGCGCCTGCCAGCGCGGGATCTACGACAACATGAAGACCGCCGTGGACGCGATCTTCGTCGGACGTGAGCGCGCCTACAATCGCCGCTTCCTGCAGATGTGCTCGCACTACCTCGTCGAGCCGGTGGCCTGCACACCGGCCTCGGGCTGGGAGAAGGGGCAGGTCGAGAACCAGGTCGGACTGGTGCGCGAGCGTCTGTTCACGCCACGCATCCGGGTGAGGAGCTACGACGAGTTGAACGCCCTGCTGCTCGACGGGGTGATCGCCTACGCCAAGGCCCACCCGCATCCCGAGCAGCCCGACCGGACCGTGTGGCAGGCCTTCGAGGCCGAGCGGGCAACCCTGGTCCCCTACGCCGGCCGCTTCGACGGCTTCCATGCCGTGCCAGCGGCCGTGTCCTCGACCTGCTTGGTTCGCTTCGACAACAACCGGTACTCGGTCACAGCCTCCGCTCTCGGGCGGCCGGTCGAGGTGCGCGCCTATGCTGAGCGCGTGGAGATCCGTCAGGACGGGCGCATCGTCGGCGAGCATGCCCGCGGCTTCGGTCGCAACCAGACGGTGTTCGATCCCTGGCACTACGTCCCCGTGCTCGCCCGCAAGCCCGGTGCGCTCAGGAACGGCGCGCCATTCAAGGACTGGGTTCTGCCTGCCGCCCTCGACCGGATCCGACGCAAGCTCGCCGGCTCTGCCGATGGCGACCGGCAGATGGTCGAGATCCTCACCGCCGTGCTGCGCGACGGGCTGAGCGCGGTCGAGGCCGCCTGCGCCGAGGCGCTGCGTGAGGGCGTGCACTCGGCCGACGTCGTGCTCAACATCCTCGCCCGTCAGCGCGAGCCCACTGCACCCGTCACCATCCTGACGCCCGAGAGCCTGCGGCTGCGCCATGAGCCGGTCGCCGATTGTGCCCGCTACGACAGCCTGAGGAGAGCCCCATGATGGAACGTCAGGACATCCTCGCCACCATGGGCGAGCTGAAGCTGTTCGGGATGAAGGCGGCCTACGACGAGATCATCAAGGTCGCGCTCAAGCGCACCCACGAGCCTCAACAGGTCGTCGGCGACCTGCTCCAGGCCGAGATCAGCGAGAAGCAGGCGCGCTCGATCCGCTACCAGATGACGATCGCCAAGCTGCCCCTGGCCAAGGACATCGCCGAGTTCGCCTTCGCCGACACGCCGATCAACGAGGGTCTGGTGCGCGACCTCGCTGGCGGCGAGTTCCTGGCCCATCAGCGCAACGTCGTGCTGGTCGGCGGCACCGGCACCGGCAAGACGCACCTGGCCATCGCCATCGTGCGAGCGTGTATCCGGGACGGGAAGCGCGGCCGGTTCTACAACGTGGTCGACCTCGTCAACCGGCTCGAAGCCGAGGCGCGTGCCGGCCGGCAGGGCCGCATCGCCGACCATCTCATGCGGCTCGACTTTGTGGTGCTGGACGAACTCGGCTACCTGCCGTTTGCGCAGTCAGGCGGCCAGTTGCTGTTCCATCTGATCAGCAAGCTCTACGAGACCACCTCGATCGTGGTGACCACCAATCTCGCCTTCGGCGAGTGGCCGAGCGTATTCGCTGGCGACGCCAAGATGACCACGGCGCTGCTCGACCGGCTCACCCATCACTGTGAGATCGTCGAGACCGGCAATGAGAGCTGGCGCTTCAAGAACCGCGCCTGAGGCCAGCGCCTACGACGCCAAAGCTGGACGTCGGATCAGTTCAGCCGTGCCGTACCCAGCTTGCGAAGGGGTCCCAATTGCACGCCGATCTGGAGTGGGCCCCTCGGGGT
>NZ_BPQX01000005.1 GCF_022179525.1 Methylobacterium persicinum | reverse complement strand
CGCCGTGGGCCTGCCCCCCGGCGTCGGTGCAGGAGGGATCGACGGGTGATGGCATGTGCGGCAAGGATCGGGGGGAGCAGCCGAAGTAAGGTGCGGGGCGGGGACAACCAGACCGCGACCGGCTCGAATCCACCGGGGTGACGGCCATGCGCCGATGTTTTGTCTGTGCGGCCGACATGATCGGACCCACCGGGCGTGGGCTGACCTATCCGGACGGACAAGTCCGCGACTTCCCGCGGGCCTGCAACGCCTGCGGTGTCCTGCTGGCGGAAGGCGCGGACCCGGCCGCGTGCCGGGCGCACCTGGCCCGGCACCTCGACGCCCCGGACTTCGTCCCGGACCCCGACGCGCCTTACGGCCTCGACCTCTACACCCTGCGCACCGCCGCGACCCGCCTTGGCTTCGGCGTGCGCCCCCGCGACGACGAGGGCCGCTCCGCCCTCCGGCACCCCCACGACCGGCGTGCGGCGCAGGCCGAGCTTTTCGCGATCGACGGCGCCGACCGGCATCCCGTCTCCCTCGGCCTGCTCGGCCGGGCGGCGGAGCGGGACGCCTTGCTGGCCTCCCTGCCCGCGCAGGCCGGCTGGACCGACGACGTGGCGATCCTCCTCGATGGCCCGGCGAGCGCCCCCCGGACGGTCCCGGTCGCCGGGTTCCCGGATGGGGCGGTGCGCGTGGCCGCTCGTCCCCTCGACGGCGATTTCGCCGACCAGCGCAACGCGCTCCAGGCCCTCGCCAGGCACGGCTGGATGCTGCAGCTCGATGCCGACGAATCCCTGTCACCCGGCACCGGGCGGCTCCTGCCGGGCCTGGCGGCGCTCGCCGGGGAGGGGGATGCGATCTCGGTCGGGCTCGCGCGGGCGAACCGGGTCGATGGCGTCCTGTCGGACGTCTTCCCGGATGTGCAGTACCGGTTGAACCGCACCTCCGTGCGCTTCGCCGGCCGGGTGCACGAGCGGCCGGTGCTCGACGGTGGATGGCCGCGCAGCTTCATCGGCCTGCACGGGGTCATCGAGCACCGTCTCACTGCCGCGCATGTGCGGGGGCGATCACGGGTCTACGAAACCCTCGACCCCGGCCGCGGCCGGTCCGAGGAGGAGGAGGCCCTGATGCGGCCCTACGCCGACTGACCGCGTGGCGGGGGTGATGCGATGGCGCGCCGGTAGAGGTCCAGGGTCTTCTCGCCCAGGCTCGCCCGGTCGAAGCGCCCCGCCGCCGCGATGGCGCGAATCCGATAGGCCCTGCGCAGGCCGGGATCGATCAGAAGGGGCCGCAGGGCCTCGGCCAGAGCCGGCCCGGTGGCGGCGGCGGCCAGGGGGCCCGCGCCGGGGACACCCACGAAGGCCCGGGCGCTCGCGTCCTCCGCGCAGGCGACGACCGGCCGGCCATACGCCAAGGCCTCCTGATAGACGAGGCCGAAACTCTCGTAGCGGGACGGCGCGACCACCGCATGGGCCTCGGAGTAGGCCCTCGCCAGGGCTTGGTCGTCGATCCGGCCCCACGCCCGGATGTGCCGTCGCGCAACCGGGGACAGGTCGGCCGGAAGATCCTCCGGCCCGACGCCGACGAGGTCGAGCCGGAATGGTGGCACCTCGCCCCGGGCCGCCTCGGGACCAAGGAGGGCGACCGCGCCGAGGAGCGCGTCGAACCCCTTGCGGGCCTCCGCCCGGCCGACGAAGAGCAGACGCACCGGCTCCCGCCTGTCCGGATAGGCGGCGGCGCGGGCCCGCGCGGCGACCTCGGGCGGGAGGCTGAGGCCGATCACCGCCGCGGGTTGCCACCCCGTCAGCCCATAGGCGCGGGCGATCACCGCCCCATGCTCGGCGGTGTTGGCGATGAGGCCGCGGCTCCCGCGCGCCTGCCGGCGTTCGAGGTGGTCGGCCGTCCATCCGTCGAGGCGGTTGCGCAGGGAGTCGGCCGGCCCACGGGTGAAGGCGGCCGGCGTCGAGCTGCGCGTCACCAGCGGCAGGTCGGGGCGTCCGGTGAGGAGCGCGGCCGGCGCGTACCAGTTCGTGGCCTCGATCACGGCGAAGGGCGCCCGGTCATGGGCATCGAGGACCGCCCGCCGGAAGGCGAGGGGTGCCGCCAGATGCCCCGCCGAGCCCCACAGGCGCAGCCGCGCCAGCGCGCCGCCGGGGGGCAGGCCGAGGCCGACGATCCTGACGCCGCCCAGTTGCCCGCATCCGGTCCGGTCCAGGGTGAACACGGTCACCTCCGCCCCCGCCTGGGCGAGGCTCTCGGCGATCTCGCGGGCAGCGGTCGAGAGCCCGCTTGGGGAGGGAGGGTAGTCCCAGGCCAGGAGGGCAGTGCGCATCAGGCCGACAGCAGACGCCGGTAGAGGGCGAGGTAGTCCCGGGCCATGCGCTCGGCCGTGAACCGTTCCTCGAACCGGGCGCGGATCATCGCGCGATCGAGCTGCCCGATCCGGGCGAGGGCGGCGGCGGCCTCGTCTTCGCTCGACACGACGAACCCCGTCACCCCGTCCTCGACGATCTCCGGGACCGATCCGCGGTTCCAGGCGACGACCGGGGTGCCGCAGGCCATCGCCTCGATCATCACGAGGCCGAAAGGCTCCGGCCAGTCGATCGGGAACAGGAGCGCCTTCGCGCCGCCCAGGAGTTCACCCTTCGCGGCGTCGTCGACGGGCCCGAGATAGGTCGCGTCGGGGCCGAGGAGCGGGCGCACCTGCCGGTCAAAGTAATCCGGGTTGCCGACGTCGATCGTGCCGCCGAGGCGGATCGGGAGGCCGGCCGCGCGGGCGACCCGGATCGCGGTGTCCGGCCGTTTCTGGTCGGTCATGCGGCCGACGAAGGCGACAAAGGCGTCCGGTTCGGCGCGGAGGGCGTAGCGGTCCCGGTCGATGCCGTGATGCACGACGCCCGCCCGGTTCGCGGCGGGGATCGCGGCCTCCTGGGCCGCCGAGATGGCGGCGACCGGCAGGTCGGGAAAGCCCGCGAAGAAGAGGGCCCGGTCGAGTTCGTCCACCCGCCAATGCACCGTGGTCAGGCTGTGGCGGCGCCGCTGGCCGAGGAGCGCCGCATGGGCGAACTCGCCGTGGCAATGGATGATGTCGAAATCCCCAAGCCGCAGGCGAAGTGCCTCCAATTGCAGGGCATCCAGGGCGGCAGGGACGCCGGGCGCGACCCGGCCGAAGCGCTGTTCGAGGGCGAACAGACTCGGGTGATCGCCGACAAGAGGTAAGTCTGTCGCACTGTCGGATGGGGCGAACAACGTTACGTGAACACCCAAGCTTCGCAGCGCAGTGCTTAGATCGTGCACAACACGTTCTGTGCCGCCATGATGGTTCGGAGGAACGGGGAATATGTTCGGTGCGACTTGGGCGACGCGAATCACGGGGTGGTCTTTACATAGGTTAAATTATCGGCGGCATTCGGCAATGTTAGCCTCCGTCTGATGTTCGTCCTGCACATCGCCCTGCAAGGCTGTCTGCGCGGCGACGGTGTCGTCTATGGGATCACCGCCGACACCGGGGGGCACATCCGGTATCTGCTCGATCTCGTCTCGGCCTCGGCACAGGACCGCGACCTCACCCGGATCGTCGTGGCGACCCGGCTGTTCGCCGGACACCTCGGGGCCGCCTACGCCGTGCCCGAAGAGCGCATCGCCGACAAGGTCACGCTCGTGCGGCTCGGCAGCGCGTCCCCGGCCTATTGCGCCAAGGAGGCGATGCACGCGGAGGTCTCCTGCTTCGCCGAGAACCTGATCGCCTGGATCGCCGCGCAGGAGCAGGCGCCGGATCTGATCCACGCCCATTACGCCGATGCCGGCACGGTGGCGTCCCTGGTCGAGGACCGGCTCGGCATCCCGTTCGTGTTCACGGCCCACTCGCTCGGGCGGGTGAAGGCGGCCATGCTGGGCGAGGCTGCCCCCCGCCCCGACCTCGCCCGCCGGATCGCCACAGAGGAGGCGGTCCTCGCCCGGGCGCAGCTCGTCATCGCGTCCTCCCGCGACGAGGCCGAGGTGCAGTATGCCGGCTATGCCGCCTACGATCCCGGCCGCGTCCGCATCCTGCCGCCGGGCAGCGACCTCGGCCGTTTCGCTTCGGCCCGGACCAGCCCCCGCATCGATGCGGCGATCGACCGGTTCCTGGACGATCCGGCCAAGCCGGCCCTCCTGGCCCTCGCCCGGCCCGTGGCGCGCAAGAACCTCGCCGCCCTGGTCCGGGCCTACGGGGAGAGCCCGGCGCTCCAGGCCATCGCCAACCTCGTCATCGTCGCCGGCACCCGCGAGGACATCGACAGCCTCGACGGCGACATGGCTGCGACGATGCGCGACCTGCTGGTCCTGATCGACCGTTACGACCTCTACGGGCGGATCGCCTACCCGAAGACGCACCTTCCAGACGACGTGCCGGCGATCTATGCCTACGCCCGGGCCCGGGGCGGGCTGTTCGTCAATCCGGCCCTCAACGAGCCCTTCGGCTTGACGCTGCTGGAGGCCTCGGCCGCCGGCCTGCCCCTGGTCGCCACGGATAGCGGCGGCCCCAACGACATCGTCGAGACCTGCGGCAACGGCCTTCTGGTCGATCCCCGCTCGCCGGGTTCGATCGCGGCGGCCTGCCTGCGGATCCTCGGTGACCCGGCCCTTTACGCCCGCTGCGTGGCGGGCGGGGCCCGGGCGGCGGCGGCCTACGATTGGGACCGGCACGCCGCGCGCTACCACGTCCTCCTGCGCGACCTGCTGGCGCCCCAACGGGCAACCCCGCCGACCCGGCAACTCCTCGTCTGCGACATCGACAATACGCTGATCGGCTGCGAGGCCGCCCTCGACATTTTCCGCCGATGGCGGAGCCGGCAGGCGGGTCTCGCCTTCGGGGTCGCGACAGGCCGCTCCTTCCACAGCGCCATGGCCGTCCTGGAACAGCAGGCGAGCCCCCGCCCGCAGGTGATGATTACCTCCGTCGGCTCCGAGATCTACAACCTCGACGATAATGGCGTGACCTATACGGCGGATGCCGGGTGGCGCCGGATCATCGCCGCCGGCTGGGACCGGCCGGCAGTCCACGATGCCCTTGCCGGGCTCGACGGGCTCGCGCCGCAGGGGCCGCTGGAACAGCGCGCCCTGAAGCTGAGCTATTTCGGCGATGCCGCCGCGGCCCGGCGGGTCCGGGGCCGGCTTGACGAGGCGGGCCTCTCCGCCCGGGTGATCCACAGCCACGGCCAGTATCTCGACGTGCTGCCCGCAGCCGCCTCGAAGGGCACCGCCGTGGATCACGTCCGCGCCCTGTACGACCTGCCGGAGCGGGCGGTGTTCGTGGCCGGGGATTCCGGCAACGACATCGAGATGCTTCGCGCCCGGGTTCAGGCGATCATCGTGGCGAACTATTCGGACGACCTCGCCAGCAACGCCGCCCTCCAGCATTCCTACGTCGCCCGCGCGACGCATGCCCGGGGCATCATCGAGGGCGTCTCGCATTTCCGCCGGATGCCGGCCGATGTCGGCTGAGCCGGCGGTGGGCACGGCCCCGAGCGTGCTGACCCTGGTCCGTGGCCGGGCCGACCGGCTGCGGAACCTGATGCGCGGCCTCGCGGCCCAGTCGGAGCCTCCGGGCGAACTCGTCATCGCCTGGATGCAGGCGGAGCCGGCACCGGACCTGCCCGATCCGGGCTGTCCCATCCGCCACGTCTTCGTCGCGGGCGATCCGATGCCGCTGGCGGCCGCGCGCAACCGCGCCGCCGGGGCAGCCGGCGGTGGCCTCCTGATCTTCCTCGACGTCGACTGCATTCCCTCGCCGACCCTCGTCGCGGGCTACAGGCAGGCCGCTGCGCAGGCGCGGGGGCTGTTCCTCGGCGAGGTGCTCTACCTGCCGCCGGCCGATCCCCTCGATCCGGCCAGCCTCGACCGCCTCGGCCGCCCCCATCCGGCCCGGCCGGAGCCCCCCGCCGCCGGCCTGCGGCCGGAGCCCAATCCTGATCAGCTCTGGGGCCTGTCCTTCGCCCTCGCGGCCTCCGACTGGCGCGCGGTGGGCGGCATGGACGAGGCGTTCGCCGGCTATGGCGGCGAGGAGACGGACCTCGCCGCAAGGCTCGCAGCAACCGGCCTGCCGATCTTCTGGGTCGCGGGCGCCTGCGCCTACCATCAGCATCACCCGGTCCACGTGCCGCCCCTCCAGCATTTCGCGCCGATCCTGGCGAACGCGGCGCGCTTCCGGGCCCGGCACGGGCGCTGGTGCATGACCTACTGGCTCGACCAGTTCCGCGAGGCCGGGTTCATCGCCTGGGACGAGGACGCCTCCGAGATCTACACGATCCGCCCCCCGACCGACGCCGAGATCGCCGCCGCCCTGCGGCCCGACGCCCTGTACTCCTGAGATCGAGCCGGACCGCACCCGCCATGAAGAAGCCCATCGCGTTCTTCGTCCACCACCAGGGGCGCGGCCACGCCAACCGCACGATGGCGGTGGCGAGCGAGTTTGCCCGGGATCGCCCGGTCTCGATCCTCACGGCGGATCCGGGCCTGTTCGACGGCTTCGCCCGGGACGTCGAGATCGTGGCCCTGCCGAACATGATCGGCGCCGCCGTCCCCACGCCCCGGCTCTATGCCGAACCGACGCCGCAGGTGATGCACTGCGTGCCGCTGGGCCTCAGCGAGATGCGCCGGACCATGCGGCGCATCCTCGACCACCTCGACGATCGCGGGGTCGGGCTGTTCGTGGTCGACGTCTCGGCGGAAATCGCGCTCCTCTCCCGGATCGCCAGCGTGCCCGCCGTGCAGATCCGCATGCATGGCGATCGCTCCGATATCGGTCATGTCGGCGCCTACGAGGCCTGCGTGGGAATGCTCGCCCCCTTCGACGAGCGCCTGGAGCAAGACGATTACCCGGCGCGTCTGCGCGCCAAGACCTTCTACAGCGGTGGCCTGTGCACCAGCGTCGATCGCGTGCCGGACCGGGCCGAGGCGCGGGCGCGGCTCGGCCTGGATCCCGCTCAGGAAATCGTCGTCGCGGTGACGGGGGGCGGCGGCAGCGGCACGCCCTACGCGCCCCTCACGGTGGCGGCCCGCGCCGCTCCCGACGCCCTCTGGCTCACCCTCGGGCCGACCCATCGCGAGGGCCACGAGACCGACTTCGCCAACCTGCGCGAACTCGGCTGGGTCCCCTCCGTGACGGACTACCTCGCGGCGGCCGACATCGACATCGCCTCGGCAGGCGACAACACCGTGCACGAGGTCGCCCGGGTCGGCGGACGCCTGATCGTGATGCCCGAATGGCGCTACTTCGCCGAGCAGACCCGCAAGGCCGAGGCCCTGGTCCGCCTGGGGGCCGCCGTCCAGGCGCCGGCCTGGCCCGGTGACCTCGCCGGCTGGCGCGACCTCCTCGCCCGCGCCCGCACCCTCGACGGGAGCGCCCTGCGCAGCCTCTACGCGCCGGATGCCGCCGGGCGCGCGGCCGGCTGGCTCGAGGACCTGACCGACGGGCTGTGGGACCACGGATCGGCCGCCGAGGACCCCGCGAGCGCCCCGCTCCACATCGTCGCGGCCGAATGACCGCCTTCCCCCCGCCCTCACCGGAGCCACACCGCCGCATGTCCACCGTTTCCGTCGTGACCCTCGCCAAGGGCCGGCCGGCGCATCTGCGCAACGTGCTCCGCGGCCTGCAACGCCAGACCCGCCCGCCCGCCGAGTTCATCGTCGCGGTGATGCAGGATGCGCCCTACGACCTGCCGGAGGCGGGCTTCCCGATCCGCCAGATCCCCGTGCCGGGCCGCGAGCTTCCCCTGGCGGCGGCCCGCAACCGCGGCGTGGCGGCGGCACGGGGGGATGTCGTCGTCTTCCTCGATGTCGACTGCATTCCCGCGCCGGATCTCATCGCCGACTACGCGCGGGCGCTCGACGAACTCGATGGCTTGCTGATGGGCGAGGTGCTGCACCTGCCCGAGCGCGCGACGGCCGGCGCCTGGGACTACGCCGGTCTCGACGCCGTCGCCGAGAGGCATTCCGACCGCCGGGGCCCCCCGGCCGCCGGCATCGAGATCTGCCACGATTACCGCTGCTTCTGGTCGCTGAACTTCGCCATCCGGCGCAGCACCTTCCTGGCGACCGGCGGTTTTGACGAGCGCTACACGGGCTACGGCGGCGAGGACACGGATTTCGGCAAGGTCCTCGACGAGGGCGGCGTCCCCATCGCGTGGATGAAGGGCGCCCGGGCCTATCACCAGTACCACCCGCACCACATGCCCCCGGTCCACCACATCGAGAGCGTGGTCCGCAATGCCGAGCTGTTCGAGGCCAAGTGGGGTTACCGCACCATGGGGCATTGGCTCTACGCGTTCCGCGTCATGGGCCTGATCGACGACACCCCCGACCGGCCGATCCGGATCCTCCGCCGGCCCGATGCCGGGGATCTGGCCCTCACCGGCCAGCAGCAGCACCAGCCCTATTCCAACTCGGCCTCGGTCATCCGCGCCATCGAGGCGCGACAGGCCGCGAGCCCCGAGAGCCAGGTCAGCGAGCCCGCATCGATGAGCGCATGAGGATTGCCATCCTCGCCCATCTCCGCCACCCGATCGCGCCGCCCTTCGCGGGCGGTCTCGAGGCCTATACCTGGAACCTCGCCGAGGGCCTGAGGGGCCGGGGCCACGAGGTCGTGCTGTTCGCCTCCGGGGACAGCGATCCGCGCGTGCCCCTCGACCCCATCATCCCCGTCCATCAGGAGCGGCGCTTCCCCGGCCTGGAGCACCAGGGCGATGCGGGGCTGAAGGCGCATCTCGACGAGGGGTATGCCAAGGCCTGCGACCGGATCGCCGGGGGCGGCTTCGACGTCGTGCACAACAACAGCCTGAGCCGCCTCGCCCTGGAGCCCCGGCGCCTCGCGGCGACGCCCACCGTCACCTCGCTGCACGTCCCGCCCTACAACGCGCTCCGCTGGTTCGTCCACGCCAGTGCGGTGCCAGGGCACCGGATCACCGCGACCTCGGACGCGCTGCTTCGGGCATGGTGGCCGGAGGGGGCGCCACCCGGAGCCTCGGTGCTCCATAACGGCATCGATCCCGCCGCGTGGCCCTATTCGCCACGGGGGGACGGGAGCGCCGTCTGGTCGGGGCGTTTGGCAGCGGTGAAGGGCGCGCACCACGCCATCGCGGCAGCGCGCCGGGCCGGCCTGCCCCTCACCCTCTTCGGCCCGATCGAGGAGCCGGAGTATTGGGCGGCGCGGGTTGCACCGAACCTCGGCGGCCCGATCCGCTACGGCGGCCACCTCGCCGGCCCGGCGCTGGCGGCCGAGATCGGCCGCGCCTCCGTGTTCCTGTTCACCCCCTGCTGGGACGAGCCGTTCGGTCTGGCGGCGATCGAAGCGATGGCCTGCGGCCTTCCGGTCGCCGGCTTCGCCAGGGGCGCCGCGTCCGAGATCGTCGGGGAGGCCGGGTGTCTCGTCCGATGCGGGGACGAGGCCGCCCTGGCCGGGGCCATCGGCACGGCCCTCACGATCCCGCGGACGGTTGCGCGGGCGCGGGTGCAGCGCCTGTTCACCCGCGAGCTGTGGCTCGATCGCTGCGAGGTGCTCTACGCCCTTGCCCGCCCCGCCGAAGCTGCCGTTTTGGCAGTTTAGGTCCGGGTTATCGCCGACTTCGTCCGCGCCGGGGGAGGGGGGCCTAAGGCATCACCCACGCGCAGGGACCCCCGGCGATCGCGGCGCATTCGTAGGCACCTCCACCGAACATCGCGCGGCGCTGGACGTCGCCGATCTGATCCTGCGCCACGAGCCGGCAGCCCGGCTGGCCACCGACCTGCGCCGCCGCCCGGTCGCGATCCTCGCCGGCGGCGGCCGAGAGCTGGCGCAGGGCCAGGAGACTGTCGCAGACCGGAACTTTCCCGCGCGATCCCTGATCGCCCGTACCCTGGGCGGCGGCCGGCGCGGCGGCGAGGAGGATGAGACCGGTGAGGGTGGTAAGGCGCATCGCGGACTCCCTGCGGGCGTTTCCCTCAAGCCCCGGGACGGGAACCGGGGGCGATGGCGGCCCGCTGCGGAAGCTAGGATCGATCCGCGCCGGGGCCAGCATTCTCCGTCGGGAGAGCCGGTTCCTGTGTCGCAGTTCATGGGTTGAGAGAACCACATCGATCCCGAGATGTTGAGGCCGCATGACCGATCAATCCTCACCCGCCCCCCTGGATCAAGTCGCCGATGCCCGGCGGAGGGAGATGGCCGTCGAGCACATGCTCTTCGGGACGATCCGCTTCCTCGCTCAACGGCACCCCGAAATGCTCGACGAGCTGGAGGGAAGCCTCGGCCATCTCTGGGACAAGTCCGAGGGAACGGCCCGCGACGACGAGGCGGTGCGCGAGATCGCCCGCAAGTTCATCCGCAGCCTTCGCGCGGAACATTAGGCACCGTAGACGGTCCGATCGACGATCATCACAACGCAGCGTGGAGGCTCACATGAACGCAGCACCCGACGGGTCAGTCATCCAGCGGGACGCGCCGCGGCCCGATCTCCTGGCTTTCGAGATCAAGGACAAGATCACCAAGCCCGATATCGAATGGATGTCCGCCGTGACGGACCATGCCATGCAGGCCCATCAGAAGATCGACATGCTTCTCATCATGTCGCACTACGAAGGCTCGGAGTTCGGTGCCAAATTCGATGGCTACGCCAACAGCGTGAAGGCGCGGTCGGTCGCCCACATCCGGAAGTATGTCGTCGTCGGCGCTCCGGCTTTCGCGGAAGCCATGATCAAACTGTCCGGCCTCATCATGCCGGTGGACACGAAAACCTTCGATCTCGCGGACGAGGCTTCGGCCTGGTCATACCTCGCCGAGGCCGGTCCGGCGGGCGCTTAGCCTCAGGGCCGGCACCCCACTGGCCTCCGGGGGCACGCCACGCCTGCGCGTGCGCCCCTGGCACGTCTTTCTTGCCAAGCCGCCGAGCTACTGCTGCGGCCGTTGCCGGATCGAGTCGATGTTCTCCGGCGACAGGTCCGTGACCAGGGTCCCGTGGGGCCGGGCGGCCGTTTTCGCGGCCTCAGCGGGACGGGCTTTCTCCGTCGATGCCTTCTTCTCCGCGCCTGTCGGGAACGGCAAATCGCGATCGGGCCATTCCTCGTACCTCATCGATCGCGCCGGCCTCTGATCGCCGCAGCCCTGGCAGACGGAGACCAGCCAGGATTGCCACAGGCCGTCGGTCTTCTCTTCCATCGATTTGGCGCGCTCGCGATGGGCGGAGGCCAGTTCGACGGTGTTCAGGTCGGACTGTTCCTTCGGCGCCGCGCGCACGCGGAGCTGATCGAGGACCACGTCGCGCTTACCGGTCGCGCCGTCGGACGCGTCCCCCGCCGGGATCGCGCCGGTCGTCGCGGGACCGGGCTTGCAGCCAGCGCAGACCGAGGAATCGATCCTGTCATCGGCTGCCTGACGCGGCGTCGGCCGTTCGATCGCCTCGACCGAAGTGGGGCTCGCCGACCGGCTCGGAGGCTTGGTCTGCCCCAAGGCCGTAGTATTGGGCGCCTTTTCCGTGGCGAGTGGATCCACTCTGCCGTTGGGCATATTGTCTTTAGCATGTATTGGCGATGCCGCTATGCAGCAAAATCCGATACCGGCAAGCAATCGATGATATGCGGCCATGGCGACCTCCATGACAGGATAATCGCCGGAATGCGATTGGGTTCACTATCAAATTATTCCAATCAATCCGCAAAACGCGATGTGTCGTTGCTGTCCGTGGTCGAAGCATTCGTGCGAGCGCCGATCATCAACCAAATCCTTACAATCGCATTCGTAGTATCGCGATGGCGGCGCTGGAATCGCGTTTGGACACAAGTCGGCGAACCTCTTCGAGCCCGCGTCCTCCCGATCACCTGTGTGCCGAAACCATACTGAGGATCGGCATCGGCCTACGTCGTGCCGAGGCTTTTAATCCGCAACGTGAGCATTAGCTTGTCCTCAGACACATGGACGAGGGCGATGGAACGGTCGACGCATCCCAAGGACACTCCGCAGGGCATGGATGATCAGCAGGATGCGTTGGTCGAGGCGGCCGAAGACACGGTCCTCGAGCCCCTGGCGGATTTCCCCAGCATCAACCTGCGCTCGGGCGTGGAGCCCTGGGACAA
>NZ_BPQX01000004.1 GCF_022179525.1 Methylobacterium persicinum | reverse complement strand
GGACCGGACGGCCGCCGCCCGGTCCTCGCAGGAACAGGGCGCAGAGGCGCCGGCTCAACTCGTCCGCGATCTCGGGGAGGCTGAGAAAATGGCCCGAACCGGTCGGGCATTCGAAGCGGGTGTCGTCGCCATAGAAGGCCCCGAAGCGATCCAGCGCCTCGATCAGGAGGATGTTGATCGGCATCCAGACAGGACCGCGCCAGTTCGAGTTCCCCCCGAAGGTGGCGGTCGTCGACTCGGCCGGCTCGTAGTCGACGGAATAGCGCGTGCCGCTCCAGTCGAAGACGAAGGGATGCGCGGCGTGCGCCTTCGAGAGGGAGCGGACGCCGTAGGCCGAGAGCAGGTCGGCCTCGTCCAGCATCCGCGACAGCAGCGCCTTCATGCGATGCCGGCGCAGCAGCGAGAGCAGCATCCGGTCGCCATCCGGTCCCGGCGGGGGGCCTTCTCCCTCGCCCTGGCTCCAATGCGAGACGAGGGCGGCAAGGTCGGGACGGTTGCGCAGCATCCACTCCGCCCGCTGCGCGAAACCGGGAAAGCGGTCGCGCAAGGCCGTGTTGAGCACCTCCACGGCGCAGAGGGGGATCAGCCCGACGAGGGAGCGGACGCGCAGGGGCACCATCCGGCCATCGGGCAGGTTCAGGACATCGTAGAAGAATTCGTCGTCCTCGTCCCACAATCCGACACCGCTGCCTCCGATGTCGGTCATCGCTTCGGCGATGTAGAGGAAGTGCTCGAAGAACTTGGTCGCGATGTCCTCGTAGACCCGATCCTCCGCGGCGAGTTCGAGGGCGATCCGCATCAGGTTGAGCGTGTACATCGCCATCCAGGCCGTCCCGTCGGCCTGGTCGATGATGCCGCCGGTAGGCAGCGGCTTCGAGCGGTCGAAGATGCCGATGTTGTCCAGGCCGAGGAAGCCGCCCTGGAACACGTTGCGCCCGTCCGCATCCTTGCGGTTCACCCACCATGTGAAGTTCAGCATCAGCTTGTGGAACACACGTTCCAGGAAGTTGCGGTCCGGCCGTCCGGTGAGCGCCGCGTCGAGCTGGTAGACGCGCAGGGCGGCCCAGGCGTGGACCGGCGGGTTCACGTCGCCGAAGGCCCATTCGTAGGCCGGCAACTGGCCGTTGGGATGCATGTACCATTCGCGCGTCAGCAGCAGGAGCTGACCCTTGGCGAAGTCGGGATCGATCAACGCGAAGGTCACGCAGTGGAAGGCGAGATCCCATGCCGCGTACCAGGGATATTCCCAGGTATCGGGCATGGAAATGATATCGGCGTTGTTGAGGTGCGTCCATTCGTGGTCGCGTCCGCGCCGCCGCTCTGCCGGGGGCGCCGGCTGGGTTGGGTCGCCCATCAGCCAGCGGCGCACGTCGAAATGGTAGAATTGCTTCGACCAGAGCATGCCGGCCAGCGCCTGGCGCTGGACGAGGCGGGCGTCGGGGTCGCTCATGCCGTGCTGGAGCACTGCGTAGAAGGCGTCGGCCTCCGCGATCCGCTGCGCGAACAGGGCGTCGAAGCCGCCCTCGTCGAGGCCATGCGCGTCGGCCTGGGAGAAGCGGTAGCGCAGGACGATCGTCTCGCCGGCCGCGACGGTGTGGCGGCTGAGGGCGGCGCATTTGGTGCCCTCGCGCAGTGGGTTCACATGGTGGCGCGTCCCCGCCACCACGTCGTCGTTGATCGCATCCTTGGGGTGGTGCGATCCGCTGGCACCGAAGAGGCGGGCCGTGTTGGTCTCGTTCTCGCAGAACAGAAACTCCGCCGGCTGGAGGGCCCGGAACAGCCGGACGGGGCCGGTCGCGCGGGTCGCCTCGACCCGGGGGCCTTCGACGAGGCGCAACAGGGGCTTCTTCGGATCGTCGCGCCATGACCACGTGTTGCGCGACCACAACTGCGGCAGGACGTGGATCTCCGCCGCTTCCGGCCCGCGATTGGTGACCGAGATCCGCATCAGCACGTCGTCGGGGGCCGCCTTGGCATACTCGACGGTGACGTCGAAACAGCGGTTCTCCGCCAGCACGCCGGTATCGGCGAGCTCGTATTCGGGCCAGTCGCCACCCTTGCGGCGGCCGTTCTCGGCCACGAGGTCGGCGTAGGGAAACGCCGCCTGCGGATACCTGTAGAGCATCCGCATGTATGAGTGTGTCGGCGTGCCGTCGAGATACCAGTACAGTTCCTTGACGTCTTCGCCGTGATTGCCTTCCTCGTTGGTCAGGCCGAACATGCGCTCCTTGATGATCGCATCGTTCCCGTTCCAGAGGGCGACCCCGAGGCACCAGAGCTGCTTGTCGTCGCTGAACCCGGCGATGCCGTCCTCACCCCAGCGGTAGGCGCGGGAGCGGGCGTGTTCGTGGGGGAGATAGCTCCAGGCGTCGCCGTCCGGGCTGTAATCCTCGCGGACCGTCCCCCACTGGCGCTCGGCGAGATAGGGCCCCCACCTGTGCCATCCGTCCACGGCGCAGGCGCGGAGGCGGCGCCCTTCCTCGGTCTCGAACAGATGGGGAGCCCCTCCATCCTGCGGCATCGCGCTTTCCCTCAGAACGCTTCGACGCCGTGGAGCCGGCGCGGGCGACTCTACGCCGCCTGCGCCCATGCCCGGAAGAGGCCGGTGCCTGGGGGGAGGGGGTGCATCGCCCCTCGACCCCTCCGGGCGCGGCCGGACAACCGCGCCCGGCGCGCTGTCAGCGGGCGGCGGCCTTGACGGCGGCGGGCAGCACGACCTGACCCGTGGCGATCTGCGGCGGCCAGACCGCGACCTGCTTGCCGCCCTGCCATTGGGCCAGGAGGCCGGTGACGTAGCCCGTGCCATACCGGATGGAATGGGTGAACGGCTCGTCCTTGCCGTAGAACTGGGTTCGGCCCGCCACACCGGTCCAGTCGGTCTTTTCGAGGGCCTCCACAAGCTTGTCGGCCTCGGTCGAGCCCGCCCGCTTGATGGCATCGGCCACGTAGTAGACCTGATCGTAGGCCATGTAGCCGGCGTAGGACGGCGCGCTGCTGAAGCGCTTCTTGAACGCCTCACCGAAGGGGATGGTCTTGTCGGTCATGGCGGCGCCGGGCACCGCGAGGCTCTGGAAGATCACGCCCTCCGTGGCGCCATTGGTGTCGTTCCAGAAGCTGGATGCGGTGGCCTGGGAGTTCATCCCCGTCATGGCCAGGGGGACCTGCTGGTTCTTCCACTGGACCGTGGGCTGGACGCCGACATGGGAGATGCCGGTGACGATGAGGTCCGGCTTGGCGGCCTCGATCCTGTTGTAGATCGGCGTGAAATCGCCCGTATCCGGCGAGAAGCGGATGTGATCCACCACCTTGATCCCGATCTTCGGCAGGCACTCCTCGTAGCCGGTGTCGAGCGGCCGGGTCCAGGCGGCGTCCTCGCTCATGATCGCTGCGGTCTTGGCCTTGAGGAGGTCGGTGAGCACGGCCTTGCTCCCGTCGCACACGGACTGGGCCAGGGCCGCCGAGGTCAGGTATCCGTGGAAGGTGTACTTGTTGCGGGCATAGTCCTTATGGACGCCGAGGCTGATCTCGTTGGAGGCGGCGCCGGGGGTGATCATCGGCGTCTTCAGGCGTCCGGCCCAGGGCATCAGGGCCAGCACCACTTCCGAGACGTAGCTGGCAATGACGACCTGGACCTTGTCCTCGCTGACCGCCCGCTGGAAGGCGCGGACCGCATCAGCCGCCGAACTCTTGTCGTCGTAGGTGACGACCTGGATCATCCGGCCATCGACCCCGCCCTTGGCGTTGATCTCGTCGGCCGCGAGCTGCGCCGCCTGCGGGATCGAGGCGCCGACCACCGACTGCGCCTCGGCGATGACGCCGATCTTGATCGGGTCCGCCGCCCGTGCCGGCCCCGACACCGCCAAAGCCGCGATCGTGGCGAGGGTGATCGACTTGGCAGAAGTCTGATTCTTCACTGCACGAGGCATAGGGTCTCCTCCTGGCGCCGCGCCGATTTTGTTGATTTCGGCTTCGGTCGTCCGCAGGAATTCTGTATCCATCCTCTGACCGGTGCAATGTGCTTCAGGTGGAAACGGCACAAATCGTCATTGTTCGTCTCGCTCGTCACTGCGCTCGCAATGACGGCGGTGTTCACGATGGCGGTGGCGCGGCGGCGTCCTCGAATGCCTGTCGCAGGGATTGCCGGAGGATCTTGCCGGCGGCGTTGCGCGGCAGCATCCCGTCCCAGATCCGCACCCGCACCGGGACCTTGAACGCCGCGAGATGCCCGGCCGCGAAGGCCCGGATCGCCTCGGGAGTCGCCGTCGAGCCGGCGGCGAGGGTGACGACCGCGCCGGGCTCCTCCCCGAGGGTCGGATGCGGGATCGGCAGCACCACCGCGTCGATCACGTCGGGATGGGCGAACAGGACGTTCTCCACCTCGATGCAGTGGATGTTCTCGCCGCCGCGGATCAGCATGTCCTTGATCCGGTCGACGATGGTGACGAACCCATCCGCGTCCATCCGGGCGACGTCGCCGGTATGGAGCCAGCCTTCGCGAAACGTCTCGGCCGTCGCCTCCGGGTCGTTCCAGTAGCCGCGCACGACGTTCGGCCCCCGGACGCAGAACTCGCCGACCGCGCCCGGCGGCAGGTCGCGGCCCTGGGGATCGCGGATGCGGGCCTCGCAGACCGGCAGGGGCGGCCCGCAGGAATCGGGGTGGGCGATGTAGTCCTCGCCCTGGTGGTGGGTGAAGGTGGCCGAGGTCTCGGTCATCCCCCAGCCCGTCGCCGGAACGACGTTCGGGAAGGCGTCGCCGAGCGTCCGCACGAGGTCGGCGGCGGCGGGGGCGCCGCCATAGGTCACGCTGTCGAGGGTCGGCAGGGCGCGGCCCGCCGCCCGGGCCGCCTCCGCGAGCTGCCACGCGATGGTGGGCACGCCGCCGGCCCCCGTGCAGCCCTCCGCGTCGATGAGGTCCAGGGCCGCCGCCGGGTCCCAGCGGTGCATCATCACCAGCCGGTGCCCGCCATACAGGGCGCTGCCGAGGCTCGCATGGCAGGCGGTGACGTGGAACAGGGGAATCACCAGGAGCGAGGCCCGCTGCGGCGCGGCTGGGTCGGGCGCCCGGGGCGTCTCGCCCTTGCGCAGGGCCGTCCGTGCCGCCGAGTAGGGGTAGGCCATCACCGTCGTCGCGGCGGCCCGGTGGGTGCCCACGACGCCCTTCGGCCGCCCCGTCGTGCCGGAGGTGTAGAACAGCGTCGCGTCGTCCTCCGGGTCGAGGGCGATGTCCGGCAGGGGCCGGTCGGGCAGTGCGTCCCAGTCGCCGGTCGCGCCGATGAGGGCCGGTAGCGGGGGGGCCTCGGTGCCCTCCTGGCGGGTCGCGATCACCGCCTCCAGGGCGGGACAGTCCGACAGGTGCGGCGTCAGACGGGCGAGGCGCTCGCCGTCGGCGATCAGCACCCTGGCGCCGGAATGGGCGAGCGCGTAGGCGAGTTCCGGCCCGGTCCACCATGCGTTGAGGGGCGTGGCGACGGCCCCGGCCAGCAGGGCGCCGTAGGTGCAGACCGGCCATTCCGGCAGGTTGCGCATCGCGATGGCGACCCGGTCGCCCTTGCGGACGCCCAGGGCGATCAGATGATGGGCCAGGGTGATCGCCGCCCGGGCGAAGCCCTCGAAGCTCGCCCGCTCGTCCCGGTAGACGAGGAAGGTCCGCGCCCCGTGGCTGCGCCCCCGGAGGAACAGGTCGCGCAGGGTCGGCGGGGCGTGGGTCCAGATCCGGGTCGGGACGCCGCGGATCATCCGGGTCTCGACGGCGAAGGGCGAGCCCGGCGCGGTCAGCCGGGCCTCGGCCTCGGCGAAGGCCATCGCCGGCCATCCGGGGGGGAGGGTCATCCCGCTCATCGGGCGATGGTCACGCCGCCATCGGCCACGAGGGCCTGACCGGTCACGAACCGCCCCGCCGGGGAGGCGAGGAAGATGGCCGCCCCCGCGATGTCGTCCGGCTCGCCGATCCGCCGCAGGGGCGCGGCGGCCTCGGTCTGCGCCAGCATCTCGGGGTCCTCCCACAGGGCGCGGGCGAAATCGGTGCGGACGAGGCCCGGGCACAGGCAGTTCACCCGCACATTGTGCGGCCCGTACTCGACAGCGTAGTTGCGGGCGAGCTGCAGATCGGCGGCCTTCGAGACGTTGTAGCCGCCGATCACCGCCGAGCCCTTCAAGGCGCCGATGGACGAGACGATCACGATCGCCCCGTCCCGCTTCGCGACCATGCCCGGTGCGCAGAGCTGGATCAGCCAGTGGTTCGACAGCACGTTGTTGTCGAGGATCTTTCGGAACTGCTCGTCGGAGATGCCGGCGAGGGGCCCGTAATACGGGTTGCTCGCCGCGTTGCAGACGAGGATGTCCACCGGGCCGAGGCGCCGCTCGGTTTCGGCCACGAGGGCCTGCAACTCCTCCTTGACGGAGATGCTCGCCGGGATCGCCACCGCCCGGCCGGTTCCGTGGGCGGTGTCGATCTCGCGGACCACCGCCTCACAGGCGTCGCGCTTGCGGGAGGAGATCACCAACTTCGCGCCGTGCTCGGCCATCCGCAGGGCGATGGCCCGGCCGATGCCCTTCGAGGAGCCGGTGATGAGGGCGACCTTGCCGGTCAGGTCGAACAGGGACATCGCTCCTCCTCAGAGCATCGCGCGCCGGAGCCGGCCCATGCCGGCGAGCCACCGGTCGTGGTCGACGGCCCGGCGGCGGGCATACTCGGCGACTTCGGGATGGGGCAGGATCAGGAATCGGCCGGCGTCGAGGCCGGCGAAGGCGGCCTCCGCTACCGCCTCCGGGGAGAGTACCCCGGCACGGGCGGCGACCCCGGCGTCCCGAAGCATGGCGGTGTCGACGCCCTGCGGGCACAGCGCCGCCACCCGGATCCCCTCCTGCGCATGGGCGATGGCGAGGTGGTCGAGGAAGGCCAGCGCGGCGTGCTTGGTGGCGCCGTAGGTCGCGCTGCCGATCTGGCCGAGGAGCCCCGCCGCCGAGACGGTGCCGAGGAAGGCGCCTCCTCCCCTCCCGCGCCAGAGCGGCACCAGGGCGCGGGCGGCGTGGACATGGCCCATCACGTTCACCGCGAAGACCCGCGCCCAGCTCTCCGGGTCCGCGGAGGTCGCGAGCATCGGGTCCGGGTCCCGCTCCAGGATGCCGGCATTGGAGCAGTAGAGGGCGATCGGCCCGAGCCGCCCCTCGATCCCCGCGATGGCGTCGGCGACGGCGCCGGCATCCGTCACGTCGAGGGCCATCGCCTCGCCGCCGAGCGCGGTGGCCGTCGCGGCGGCGCCCGCGGCGTCACGGTCGAGGGCGACGACCCGCGCCCCCCGGGCAGCCGCGGCGCCGGCCAGGGCGCGCCCGATCCCCTGGGCGGCCCCGGTAACGGCGACGACCCGCCCGTCGAGGTCCATGCTCATGCCCCCGCTTTCTTGGCGAAGCCCCAGGCCGCCGCGGCGAGGAGCGGCACCCGGGCGGCCATGGCGGCGGCGTGCTCGCTCGCGGCGTTGCCCGCCTTGGCCCGGGCCGCCACACCCTGGAGAATGCCCACGAGACGGAACAGGTTGTAGGCGAAGTACCAGTCAAGGGCGGGCATGTCGGCGCGCCCCGCCGCCCGGCAATAGATCGCCACCACCTCGTCGCGGCTGGGGATGCCGAGGGCCGCAAGGTCGAGGCCGCCGAGCGGGCTGCGTCCATCGGCCGGCAACTCCCACTGCATCAGCAGGTAGCTGAAGTCGGCGAGGGGATCGCCCAGCGTCGAGAGCTCCCAGTCGAGCACGGCGGCGACCGTGCCGTCCGGCTGGTAGATGAGGTTGTCGAGGCGGTAGTCGCCGTGGACGATCGCCGTGCCCTCCTGCTCCGGCACGGTGCGGGGCAGCCAGTCGATCAGCCGCTCGACGTCGTCGAGCCGCCCGTCCTCGGCGGCGCGGTACTGCTTGGTCCAGCGGTCCACCTGCCGGGCGAAGTAGTTGCCGGCCTTGCCGTAATCCGACAGCCCCGCCGAATCCGGGTCGATGGCGTGGAGCCGGGCGAGGGTGCCGATCATCGCCGCGTAGTGACGATGGCGCGCATGGGGGTCGAGGCCCGGCAGCGACCCGTCCCAGTGGACCGCGCCCTCTACCGCCTCCATCACATAGAACGACGCGCCGATGACGCCCGCGTCTTCGCACAGGGCGAACGGGCGGGGCACGGGGAAGTCCTCCGCGTAGAGGGCGCCGATCACCCGGAACTCCCGCTCCACGGCGTGGGCCGAGGGCAGGAGCGTCCCAAAGGGTTTGCGACGCAGCACGTAGGCCTGGCCCGGCGTCTCCAGCCGATAGGTCGGGTTCGACTGGCCGCCCCGGAACTGCATGACGGTGAGCGGGCCGGCAAAGCCCTTGACGTGGGCGCCCATCCATTCCGTCAGGCGGGCCTCGTCGATCCGGTGGCGGGGCTCCACCGGCCGCACCCCCGTGAAGTCGAGGGCCGCGCTCATGCGCTTGCCTTGGCGTTGGTGTAGCGGGCGAATTCGAGCCTCGCGATCGAGCGGTTGTGGACCTCGTCCGGCCCGTCCGCGAGGCGCAGCGTCCGGATATGGGCGTACATGTGGGCGAGGCCGAAATCGTCGCTGACGCCCGCCGCCCCGTGGGCCTGGATGGCGTCGTCGATCACCTTCAGGGCGATCCGCGGGGCGGCGACCTTGATCATCGCGATCTCGAGCTTGGCGCCCTTGTTGCCGACCTTGTCCATCATGTCCGCCGCCTTGAGGCAGAGGAGCCGGGTCATCTCGATGTCGATGCGCGCCTCGGCCACCCGCTGCTCCCAGACCGACTGCTCGCTGATCCGCTTGCCGAAGGCGACCCGGGAGACGAGCCGCCGGGCCATCGCCTCCAGGGCGACCTCGGCCACGCCGATGGTGCGCATGCAATGGTGGATGCGCCCCGGCCCCAGGCGCCCCTGCGCCACCTCGAAGCCGCGGCCCTCGCCGAGGATCAGGTTGTCGGCCGGTACCCGCACGCCCTCCAAAACCACCTCGCCGTGGCCCTTGGGGGCGTCCTCGTAGCCGAAGACCGGCAGCAGACGCTCCACCCGCAGGCCGGGCGTGTCGAGGGGAACGAGGATCTGTGATTGCTGGGCGTGGCGCGGCGCCTCGGGGTCGGTCTTGCCCATCAGGATCGCGATTTGGCAGCGGGGATCGCCGACGCCGGTCGACCACCATTTGCGGCCGTCGATGACGTACTCGTCGCCCTCCCGCCGGATCGCGGTGGCGATGTTGGTGGCGTCTGAGGAGGCGACCTCCGGCTCGGTCATCAGGAAGGCCGAGCGGATCTCGCCGGCCATCAGAGGCTTCAGCCAGCGTTCCTTTTGCGCCTCGGTGCCGTAGCGGTGCAGCACCTCCATGTTGCCGGTATCGGGCGCGGCACAGTTGAAGCACTCGGAGGCGATGCCGACCCGGCCCATCGCCTCGGCGCACAGCGCGTAATCGAGGTTGGTAAGCCCGGCGCCGCGGTACTCCGGTGTGTCGTGCTCAGGCGAGGGCGGCAGGAACAGGTTCCACAGCCCCTTGCCCCGGGCCTTGTCCTTCAGCCGCTCCATGGTGGGCGAGGGCGCGCGGCCGGAGGCCCGCTCCGCCGCCACGGCGCCTTGGGCGGGCTCGATCTCCCGGGCGATGAACGCCTGCACCCGGTCGAGCCAATGGCGTTGGGTGGGCGAGGGGGTGAAATCCAAGGGTATGCTCCCTGATCCGGATGGGCGCCCCCCTCTCCCCGCTGGCGGGGCCGTTGCGGACCTCGTCCCACCCTGCCTCCTCATCCTGAGGTGCCCGCCTCGCGGGCCTCGAAGGAGGGTTCCAGAAGGCTCGCGATCCCTGGAGCGCTCCTTCGAGGCTGCTTCGCAGCACCTCAGGATGAGGTGGAGGGTGGGATCGGCAGGGGAAGCTGAATTCCGCAGCTAAGTCCCGCAGGCGGGGAGAGGGGTTTACATGCTCACAAGTAGGCCGCCCCCATCTCCGTGGCGAACCTGTCGGGTGGGCCTTCCCAGACGATCTTCGCCTGTTCCAGCACATAGACCCGGTCGGCATGGGGGAGGGCGAAGGTCACGTTCTGCTCGCCCAGCAGCACGGTGATCGGCGTGGTCTGCCGCAGGCGTTCCAGCGCCTTCGACAGTTGCTCCAGGATGACGGGAGCGAGGCTGAGCGTCGGCTCGTCGAGGATCAGGAGGCGCGGGCGCATCATCAGGGCGCGGGCGATGGTCAGCATCTGCTGCTCGCCGCCCGAGAGCGTGCGGGCGCTCTGGCCCTCCCGGGCCTTGAGGATCGGAAACAGGTCGTAGAGCTTCTCCCGCTCCTTCGCGGCCTCCGCCTTCGGCAGGTGGTGGCCGCCGAGGTCGAGGTTTTCGAGGACGCTCAGGTCGCCGAACAATTCGCGGGTCTCGGGCACCTGCACGATGCCGGCCCGGGCGATCGCCGCGGGCGAGAGCGTCGCGAGGTCCTGGCCCCCGAAGCGGATCGTGCCCGCATGGGGCACGAGGTTCGAGACTGCGTTGAACAGGGTGGTCTTGCCCGCCCCGTTGAGCCCGACCACCGAGACGAACTCGCCCTCGTGGACGTGGATCGACACGCCGCGCAGGGCCTGCGCCTTGCCGTAGAGGACATCGACCCCCTCGACCGAGAGCAGCGATTCCGCCTTGAAGGCGGCTTCCGGCCGGGCCGCCGTCTCGATGCTGCCGCCGAGATAGACCCGGCGCACGGTCGGGTCCGCCATCACCGATTCGGCGCTGCCCTCGGCGATGCGCTCGCCGAGGTACAGGGCGAAGACCCGGTCCACGAGGGCGGAGACGCTCTTCACGTTGTGGTCGACGAGGAGCACCGCCTTGCCCTCATCGCGAAATCCCCGGATCAGCGCCGAGAAGGTCGCGACCTCCGGCCCGGTGAGCCCGGCGAAGGGCTCGTCCACCAGCACGACCCGGGGATCGCGGGCGATGGCCTTGGCGAGTTCGAGCCGGCGCAGGTCGGCGAAGGCCAGCGTCCCCGGGCGGCGGTCGATGACGCCGCCGAGGCCGACCCGCTCGGCGATGGCCCGGGCCTTCTCCGTCACGGAGGGGTCGGGCACGAGGCGCAGGAGGCTGTCGGGCAGCAGGGCCAGCACGATGTTCTCCAGCACTGTCTGGCGCATCAGCGGCCTTGCGTGCTGGAAGACGAGGCCGATGCCGGCGCGGGCGACCTTGTGGGCGGGCCAGCCGGCGATCTCGGTGCCGTCGAGGCGGATCGAGCCGGCGCTGGGCTTTTCCAACCCCATCACCAGCTTCATCACCGTGGACTTGCCCGAGCCGTTGGGGCCGATGAGCCCCAGGATCTCGCCCGGGCGGAGGTCGAGGTCCACGCCCTTGACGGCGACGAGGCCGCCGTAGCGCTTCGTCAGCCCGCGGACGGTCAGGCAGGGCTCGGCCCTGACGGACGCGGCGGTGGGCGGTTTCACGGCCACCGTCATGACGCCCTCCGCAGGGACGCGAGGCCGAGGAGCCCGGTGGGCACGAACAGGATGACGGCGAGCGCCGCCGCCGAGACGACGAAGGTCGAGAGCGAGCCCAGAGGCCGGAGGATCTCCCCCGCCGCGATCAGGAACACCGCGCCGAGCGCCCCGCCGACGATGGTGCGCCGTCCCCCGAGCACGGCGGCGATGATGATCTGCACGCCCACCGCCGTGTCGATCAGCGTGCCGACCGAGGCGGTGCCCATGTAGAAGACGATGAGCCCCCCCGCGAGGCCGGAGAAGGCCGCGCTGACGGCGAAGGCCGCGATCTTGTGCTTGGCGACGTTGAAGCCGAGTGCCCCGGCCACCACCGGATCCTGTCCCGCCGCCTGGAGGATCAGCCCGGCCGGCGAGCGGGCGATGGCCGTGAGGATCAGGCCGGAGACGGCCATAAAGCCCAGTGCGATCCAGTAATTCGTGTCGGCGTCGATGGAGATGACGTCGGGGACGGTGAGGCCGATCTCGCCGCCGGTCAGGTCCGAGAAGACCACGATCAGGTTCTGGAGCAGCAGCACCGCCACGAGGGTGACGAGGCCGAAATACGGCCCGCTCAGCTTCAACGCCGGCACCGCCAGGGCGAGGCCGCCGACCACCGCGAGCAGGGTGCCGGCGAGCAGGCAGAGGGGGATGTCGATCCCGTAGCGGTTGTTGAGGATGCCGGCCCCGTAGGCGCCGAGGCCGATCAGGAAGGTCGGCCCAAAATTCACCTCGCCGGCGAAGCCGAAGAGCAGGTCCCAGGCCATGGAGAACACGGCGAAGTAGTAGGCAACCGTCAGCAGCCCGAGGATATAGCCCGAGACGCCCAGCGGCAGCAAAGCCGCGACGACGAGCAGGGGGAGGATGAGCAGGAGCCCGCGTAAGGGGAAGGTCATGCGGTCAACGGCCTCCGCGAAGACGTGTCCACGCCATCGCCGTCCTTGCGAACGGAGTGAAGCAATCCAGGGATGCGGGACCTCTCCAAGCGTGGCGCTGCCCTGGATGGCTTCGCTGCGCTCGCAAAGACGGAGGGGTCGCACGATCGGCCCGCCATCACCGCCTCCCCAGAAAACCCTGCGGGCGCAGGTACATGACGGCCACGAGGAGCAGCAGGGCCGGGATCACCCGGTAGGCGGGCGAGACGAGGTAGGCCGTGGCGGTCTCGAGATACCCCACCACATAGGCCGCGATCAGCGAGCCGGTGACGCTGCCGAGGCCGCCCAGCACCACGATGGAGAAGGCGCTCGCCGTCAGCGGCCCGACCGAATAGGACGAGACGCCGAGGAACATGCCGAGCAGCACCCCGGCGATCCCGGCGAGCAACCCGTAGATCGCCCAGACGGCGATGTAGATGCGGCCCATGTCGTGGCCGAGCAGCGTCACGCCCCGGGGGTTCATGGAGGCGGCGAGCAGCACCTTCCCGGCCCTGGCCTTGTTCACGAAGGCCCAGAGCAGGGCGATCACCACCCAGCAGACCAGCGCCGTGAACAGCTCGTTGCGCGGGGTGCGGACGCCCGCCAGCTCCACCACGCCCTCGATCAGCGGCAGCACGGTCTTGGGGTTGTCGGTGTAGAAATAGGCCACCAGCTGCTGGATCATGATGCCCCAGAGCAGGGTGCCGGTGAGGACGAAGATCTCCTTTTCCGCCCGGGGGATCGCCTTGCTCCGCTCGATCGGCGCAACGACGGCGAAGTAGGTGACGAGGGCCCCGACGAGGCCGCACAGCACGCCGATCGCCGCTCCCGCGTAGGAGCCGAAGCCGTATTGCGCCGAGGCCGCCCAGGCCGCCACGGCCGCCGTAACCATGAGCGCCCCGTGGGAGAGGTTGAGCACCCCCGAGACGCCGAAGATGAGGGTGAAGCCCATCGCGCCGAGCGCATAGAGCGCCGAGATCGCGAAGCCGTCGACGAGGATCTGGAGCCCGATCACGGCGCTCTCCCCGCCGCTACTGGACCGCCGGCTTGACCGCGGGCGGCAGGACGACCTTGCCCGTCGCGACGTTCGCCGGCCAGATCGCCACCTGCTTGCCCGATTGCCACTGGCCCAGCACGCTGGTCATCAAACCCTGCCCGTACTGGATCGAGTGGGTGAACGGCTCGTCCTTGCCGTAGAAGGTGATCCGCCCGACGGTGCCGGTGTAGTCGGTCTTCTCCAGGGCTTCGACGAGCTTGTCGGCCTCCGTCGAGCCCGCCCGCTTGATCGCCTCGGCGGTGTAGTAGGTCGCGTCGTAGGCCATGTAGCCGGCATAGGAGGGCGCGCCCCCGAACCTCTTGGTGAAGGTCTGGGTGAAGGGGATCGTCTTCTCGGTCAGGGCGACGTCCGGCAGGGCGACGCTGTCGAACAGCACGCCCTGCGTGCCGCCGTTGGTGTTGGCCCAGAAGGTCGATGAGGTGGCCTGCCCACTGACCCCCGTCATGGCGATCGGCACCTGCTGGTTCTGCCACTGGACCGTCGGCTGGACGCCGACATGGGCGATGCCGGTGACGATGAGGTCGGGCTTGGCCGCCTCGATCTTGTTGTAGATCGGCGTGAAATCGCCCGTATCCGGCGAGAAGCGGACGTGTTCGACCACCTTCAGCCCGGCCTTGGGCAGGCATTCCTCGTAGGCGGCGTCGAGCGGCCGGGTCCAGGCGGCGTCCTCGCTCATGATCGCGGCGGACTTCGCCTTCAGGAGCCCAACCAAGGTCTCCTTGGCGGAATCGCACACGGCCTGCGCCAAAGCGTGGGAGGTCAGGTAGCCGTGGAAGGTGTACTTGTTGCGCGCATAGTCCTTGTGGACGTTTGCGCTGATCTCGTTCGAGGCCGCCCCGGGCGTGATCAGCGGCGTCTTCAGCCGCGCCGACCAGGGCATCAGCGCCAGCACCACCTCCGAGACGTAGCTGGCGATGACGAGGTTGACCTTGTCCTCGCTCACCGCCCGCTGGAAGGCGCGGACCGCGTCGGCCGCCGAGCTCTTGTCGTCGTAGGTGACGACCTGGATCATCCGTCCGTCCACGCCGCCCTTGGCGTTGATCTCGTCGGCCGCGAGCTGCACCGCCTGCGGGATCGAGGCGCCGGCCACCGACTGCGCCTCGGCGATGACGCCGATCTTGACCGGCTCCGCCGCCCAGGCCGGAGCGTGGAGAACGAGCGTTGCCGTCACCGCAGCGGACAGACTCCGCCCGACCTTGTCGAACATGGCGTTTCCTCTCGGCCCTGTCGTCATTCTTTATTTTGTGTAGTCTGTGTGAAACCCTCGGTGAGGGGATGCAAGAGCCCGAACTCGATTTCGATGACGTTTCGCGATCTGTCATCCCGGCGGCCCTTTTACTTCGCAACTGCGAAATCGGACCATCTTCGAGAGCCTGGCCTGCCAAGCGAAGCCAAACGGGTGTTGGCCGGGCTTCTCACGCTTCAGAGGGACGCATGACCGCTCTTCCGCACCGCAACGGCGCCCGCATCCTCGTGGACCAACTCGTCGTCCAGGGTGTCGAGCGCCTGACCTGCGTACCCGGCGAGAGCTTTCTCGCCGTGCTCGATGCCCTCTACGAGTCCGCCGTGGACGTGATCGTCTGCCGCCAGGAGGGTGGGGCCTCGATCATGGCCGAGGCCGCCGGCAAGCTCTCCGGGCGGCCGGGCATCTGCTTCGTCACCCGGGGGCCGGGCGTCGCCAACGCGGTGGCGGGCGTCCACATCGCCAAGCAGGACTCGACGCCGATGATCCTGTTCGTCGGGCAGGTGGGACGATCGATGCGGGGGCGCGAGGCGTTCCAGGAGGTCGATTACCGGCAGACCTTCGCCGACCTCGCCAAGTGGGCGGTGGAGATCGACGAGGCGGCCCGGATCCCCGAGATCGTGGCCCGGGCCTTCCGGGTGGCGATGCAGGGGCGGCCCGGCCCCGTGGTCGTCGCCCTGCCCGAGGACATGCTGGACGAGGTCGCACAGGTGGAGGACGCGCCGCGTATCGAACCCGCGGCGCCGGGTCCATCCCCGTCCGACATGGAGAACCTCGCGGCCCGGCTCGCCGGAGCGCGTTCGCCGCTGATCCTCGTCGGTGGCTCGCGCTGGAGCCCGGCCGATGGCGAGCGGCTCGCCGCCTTCGCGGAACGGTGGGACGTGCCGGTGGCGAACTCCTTCAGCCGGGCAGGGCTGTTCCGTGCCGATCACCCGGCCTATGCGGGCGAACTCGGGATTGGCCCGAACCCGGCTTTGCTGGAGCGCATCCGCACCTGCGATCTCCTCCTGATGATCGGCGGGCGCCTGTCCGAGATGCCCGCGCAGGGCTACACGCTCCTCGGCATCCCCAACCCGGGCCTGCCGGTGGTCCACGTCCACCCCGACGCGGACGAACTCGGGCGGGTCTACCAGCCGGCCCAGGCCATCCAGGCGGCGCCGGGCCCGTTCTGTGCGGCCCTCGACGCCCTCGCCCCGCCCGGGCCGGTGGGCGGCGAACGGATGGCGGCGGCGCACGCTGCCTATCGCGATTGGTCGCAGACGCCCCGGCCCCAACCCGGGGCGTTCCAGTACGGCGAGGCGATCCTGTGGTTGCGGGACCGCCTGCCCCCCGACGCCATCGTCTGCAACGGGGCGGGGAACTTCGCGACCTGGGTCCACCGCTACCACCGCTTCCGCGCCTTCGGCACGCAACTGGCCCCGACCTCCGGCTCCATGGGCTACGGCCTGCCCGCGGCGGTGATGGCCAAGCGGATGAACCCGGAGCGGACCGTCGTGGCCTTCGCGGGCGACGGCGACGTGATGATGTGCGTGGGGGAATTCGCCACCGCCGTGCAGTACGGCGTCGCCATCGTCGTGGTGATCCTCGACAACGGCATGTACGGGACGATCCGCATGCATCAGGAGCGGGAATATCCCGGCCGGGTCTCGGCGACGGGCCTGCGCAACCCCGATTTCCGCGCCCTGGCACAGGCCTTCGGCGGGCACGGCGAGCGCGTGGAGCGCACCGAGGACTTCGCGCCGGCCTTCGAGCGGGCCGTGGCCTCGGGCCAGCCGGCGATGCTGCATTGCCTCGTCGACCCGCAGGCACTCACCCCCGCCCGGACCCTCGACGCGATCCGGGACGACGCCATCGCCCGGGGCCGGTAGGCGGTGATGGCGGTCCGGTCAGGTTGCGCACCGCAGTCCGATCGTCACACTCCGATTGGGTGTAAAAGCGCTATTGTTGCGCGGAATCCGATCTTTATACGAAAACGTTGCGAATTCGTGGGCGATTATAAAGCCAAGTTTGCGATTTAGAAGTCAAAATATTTGGAGATAGACTGTCCTTAGACCGCATCCGGCAAGTCCATGAGCCGCATGCGGCCCTACGGAAGCCTCAGAAACATCTTGGACACTGAACTATGCCATTGCCAATCCGCTGCGGCTTGAGGGCAGACCATCGCCGCGTTCAGCGGTTCGCCGCCGGGCCTGGCGGCCATATTGTGTGCTATGGGATGCAAAAATGTTCCGGTTCGCGGAGCGGACGGGTCAACGGGCGGATATCGGCGTATGCTGAGTGAAGACGGGCACGATCGCGACGCCTCTCGTCCCGACGAGGCGGTCACGCTCCGGGGCGGCGGCGAGCCGGGTCGGCCGGCTGCCGGCCCCGCACCGAAACGCTCCCGCGCGCCGGTCCTCGTCCTGCTGCTCCTGGCCCTCGCAGGCGGGGGGGCGTACGGCTACACGCGACTGAACCGGGCTCCCGACAAGCCCAAGGCGACAGCACCCCTCCCCGTGCCGGTGACCCTGGGGATGGTCGAGCGCGGGCCGTTCGCCCTCGTCTCGAACGGCCTCGGCACCGTGCAAGCGTACAATACCGTTCAGGTCCGCACCCGGGTCGACGGCGAGATCCAGCAGGTGGCGTTCCGCGAGGGCCAGACCGTCCACAAGGGCGATCTGCTGGTGCAGATCGACCCGCGTCCCTATCAGGCGGCGCTGGATCAGGCGAAGGCCAAGAAGGATCAGGACACGGCCAACCTCAGCAACGCCAAGGCCGACCTCGTCCGCTACACCGGTCTCGGCGCCTACGCCTCCCGGCAGCAGACCGAGACGCAGACCGCCCTGGTCGCCCAGCTCACCGCGCAGGTCGCCTCCGATCAGGCCGCCATCGACAATGCCACCACGCAGGTCGGTTACGCGACGGTCCGGGCGCCGATCGACGGCGTCACCGGTTTCCGGCAGGTCGATATCGGCAACATCGTCAACGCGTCGGGGCAGACGCCGATCGTGACGATCACCCAGGTGGAGCCGATCTTCGTCGTGTTCACGGCGCCGGAGGACCAGTTGCCGGCGATCACCGCGGCCCTGAGGGCGGGCGACGTGCCAGTGGAGGCCTGGACCTCGGACGGGCTCACGAAGCTCGCGGATGGCAAGCTCGCCCTGTTCAACAACCAAGTCGATACCGCCACCGGCACGATCCGTCTCAAGGCCGTCTTCGAGAACAAGAACCACGCCCTGTGGCCGGGCCTGTCGGTCTCCACCAAGATGCGCGTGGGCATCGTCGCCCAGGCGACGACCGTGCCGGACGACGCGATCCAGCACGGCCCGGACGGTCTGTTCACCTTCGTGGTGGACGACGCCAACCGGGCGCACCAGCGCCCCCTGAAGGCGGGACGCTCGGATGCGGGCCGGACCCGGATCCTCGGCGGCGACCTCCAGCCCGGCGAGCGGGTGATCACCGCCGGACAGTACAAGGTGCAGGACGGCAGCCTCGTGAGCGACCCTCACGCCGCCCATACCGCACAGGCTGAGGCGGTCCGGTGATGGCCGCCGCACCGGCAATCCCTGCGAAGCAACGAGCCTCGTCATGAAAGGCGGCATCTCCGCGCCCTTCATCCGCTTCCCGGTGGCGACCACGCTGATCATGGTCGGCATCCTGTTCCTCGGGGTGGTGGCCTACCCGCTGCTCGGCGTCGCGCCCCTGCCTCAGGTCGACTTTCCGACCATCCAGGTGACCGCGCAGCTTCCCGGCGCGAGCCCGGAGACGATGGCCTCGTCGGTGGCGCAGCCCCTGGAGCGGCAGTTCTCGCAGATCCCGGGCGTGTCCCAGATGACCTCGACGAGTTCCCTCGGGATCTCGACGGTCACGGTCCAGTTCGACCTGAACCGCAACATCGACGGCGCGGCGAGCGACATCCAGGCGGCGATCAATGCCGCGAGCGGCCAGCTCCCGAAGAACCTGCCGACCCCGCCGACCTACCGGAAGGTCAACCCGGCCGACTCGCCGATCCTATTGCTCTCGGCCACCTCCGACAGCCTGCCGCTGATCGACGTGGATGACGCGGTCGACGTGCAGCTCGCCCAGCGCATCAGCCAGATCTCCGGCGTCGCCCAGGTGTTCATCGGCGGCCAGCAGAAGCCGGCGGTCCGGGTCCAGATCGATCCCGCCAAGCTCGTGGCCAAGGGCTTGTCCCTGGAGGACGTGCGCGCCCAGCTCACCCTCACCACCGTCAACAACCCGAAGGGCAGCATCGACGGCGGCAGCCACAGCTACACCATCTACGCCAACGACCAGCTCACCGCGGCGAAGAACTGGAACGACGTCATCGTCGCCTATCGCGACGGGGCGCCGCTCCGCGTGCGGGACATCGGGGAGGCGGTCTCCGGCCCCGAGGACACCAAGCAGGCGGGCTGGACGAACGGGCGGCGTGGCATCTTCCTGGTGGTGTTCAAGCAGCCCGGCGCCAACGTCATCGACACGGTGGACAGTATCAAGGACCAGCTGCCACGCCTGACCTCCACCCTGCCGGCCGCCATCAAGGTCGGCATCCTCAGCGACCGGACGCAGACGATCCGCGCCTCCGTGGAGGACGTGCAGTTCACCCTCATACTGACGATCGCGCTGGTCGTCGGCGTGATCTTCGTGTTCCTGCGCAGCTTCTGGGCGACCGTGATCCCGAGCGTGACGGTGCCCCTGGCGCTTCTGGGCGCCTGCGCACTGATGTGGATCGCGGGCTACACCCTCGACAACCTCTCGCTGATGGCCCTGACCATCTCGGTGGGCTTCGTGGTCGACGATGCCATCGTCGTGCTGGAGAACATCAGCCGCTACGTCGAGGAGGGGATGCGGCCCATGGAGGCCGCGTTCAAGGGGGCGGGCGAGATCGGCTTCACCATCGTGTCGATCTCGGTCTCGCTGATCGCGGTGCTGATCCCGCTTCTCCTGATGGGCGGGATCATCGGGCGGCTGTTCCGCGAGTTCGCCGTCGTGCTGTCGATGACCATCGCGGTCTCGGCCTTCGTGTCGCTGACCCTGACCCCGATGATGGCGTCGCGGCTGCTCAAACCGCACCAAGCCGAACGCCACGGCCGCCTGTACCGGATGAGCGAGGCCGCGTTCGACTGGCTGGTCTCGGTCTACGCCGGAGCCCTCGATGTCGCCCTGCGCTTTCGCCGCGTCACGCTCCTGGTGTTCTTCGCCACGCTGGCGCTGACGGGCTACCTGTTCGTGATCATCCCGAAGGGCTTCTTCCCGCAGCAGGACACCGGCTTCATGATCGGCGTCACCGAGGCGGGACAGGATATCTCCTTCTCCGCCATGATGGCCCTTCAAGAGAAGGTCGGGGCGATCGTCCAGGCCGATCCTGCGGTGTTCGGCGTGGGCATGTCGCTCGGCGGCAACGGCCAGGCGCTCAATTCCGGACGCATGTACATCACGCTCAAGCCCCGCGACGAGCGCGACGCCGACGCGTTCCAGGTGATCGGCCGGCTCCGGCCCAAGCTGGAGCGCGTCGAGGGGATCCGGACGTTCATCCAGGCGACCCAGGACGTGCGCACCGGCGGGCGCACGTCGCGGACCCAGTTCGAGTACACGCTCCAGGACCCAGACCTCGCCGAGTTGAGCACCTGGGCGCCCCGCATCCTCGACAAGATGAAGACCCTGCCGGAGCTTCGCGACGTCGCCACCGACCAGCAGACCCGGGGCACGACCCTGACGCTGTCGATCGACCGCGACGCGGCCTCACGCTTCGGCATCACGCCCCAGCTCATCGACGACACGCTCTACGACGCGTTCGGCCAGCGCCAGATCGCGCAGTACTTCACGCAGTTGAACAGCTACCACGTGGTGTTGGAGGTCTTGCCCAGCCTGCAGGGCAA
>NZ_BPQX01000003.1 GCF_022179525.1 Methylobacterium persicinum | reverse complement strand
TCACAATCCGCGGGCGGTACAGTGAGGAGGTATCCGCTTGATTCTATTCAGGATGGGATGCTGCAGAACTACTCGACGAGGCCGCGCCAGCCGAGGAATTCGCGGACGTCCTCGAGGTGATCAGGCTTCATGAGGAGAGGGCCGTTGAAGCGTATACCCTGAAGACATGCGATGCGGGCAAGACCATCTTTGCGACTTCGACGCCGTGGTCCCGAGACTGTGAACATCAGGCGATCACACAAGCTACGCAAACGATCCGTAGCAACGCAAAACTGATCGTTTTATCGACAAAATAAATCCATAGATAATCCTATCATTCTAACTCGTTGATATGCTCTTAGACATGAGGCTTATCAGAGCTCAACTTGACCGCCCGCGACCCCGTTCAAGGTTTTGGAACCTGCCCCGCCGTACTCTGCTCCGAGCGGTATTGGGCGAGGTAGCGTGCAAGCACTGGAATGTGCTCATCTTTGATGTCTCGTGAGACCTCGTTCATCGCCGGCTCGTAGCCAGGGCGTGCGTTGCTCTTGTAGCCCTCAAGCGCGGCCGTCAGATAGTCCTCGCGCTGCCCAGCGACCCTTGGGATCTGTCCCTGCCCCGCGAGGTCGGCACCGTGGCACGAGCCGCAGCGATAGCGCGCGATGAGTGCGCGCGCCTCTTCGGCCGCTTTAGCTTCGATCGGAGCAGAAGTTTCCGGCGCGGGCAATTTGGAGATTGCCTCGGCGAGCGACTGTAGATCATCATCCGACAGGTTTGCCGCCATATCGTTCATCGGCGGAGCAATTCGCTGCTTCTCGCGGAACATCAGCAGCTGCGCGACTACGTAGTCGCTCTTCTGGGCGCCGAGCGACGGCACGTGCTCCGCTTGGGACGTGCCGTTTTCGCCGTGGCAGCTGAGGCAGATACTCAACTGCTCCGTGGCCGGCTGCGCACACACCGGCACGCCGATGCTATCGAGCAAGATCAAGGCTGATAGACCAACAAGCAGGCGCACGGCGGGTCCGATGGCGGGCGAGGGTGATTAAGCCGGGGCGAGGAGGTCTCACCTCGGCCAAGTCACTTAGGGCTCTTTGTAGGTGATGCGCCAGATAGCGCCGTTCCAATCGTCGGATACCAGTAGCGATCCGTCCGGCATTGGCTGCACATCGACGGGCCGGCCCACGTAGGCATTGTTCTGGAGAAAGCCTGTCAGGAACGGCTCGTACGATGCGATAGTGCCGTCGTCCTTGAGCTTGACGACCACGACATCTCCGCCGAGCTTCTTCGTACGATCCCACGAGCCATGACGGGCCAGGAAGATCGCATTCTTGTAGCTGCTCGGGAACATATCGCCCGTGTAAAACCGCATCCCCAGCGTCGCCACGTGCGGGCCCATCAAGCCGGCTGGCTTGGCAAACTCGTCGCACGAGTGACCCCATCCAAATTCAGGGTCGGTGAAGTTGCCCTGATGGCAATAGGGATAGCCGAAGTTGGGCGCCGTCGTCGTTCCCGCCTTGACCACGTGCAGCGTGTCGTTCGGCAGATCCTCCGACATCCAGTCGCGGCCGTTGTTGCTGAAGTAGAAGTCTTTGGTAACAGGGTTCCAATCAAATCCAACTGAGTTGCGCACGCCGGTCGCGACCAGTTCCACGTTCTTGCCGTCCAGGTCCATGCGCCGGATCTGCGCGTGGCGCGATGACGGCATGACGATGTTGCCGGGCGCGCCGACCGGGACGTAGAGCTTGTTGTCGGGGCCGATGGCGATGAACTTCCAGCCATGCGGCTCGTCCGTTGGCAGATCTTCGTAGACCAGCACGGGTTTGGGCGGGCTGTCGAGGTTCGCCTCGATGTTGTCATATCGCCAGATCTTGGACAGCTCCGCGACGTAGAGCGCGCCGTCGTGGAACGCGAGGCCGTTCGGCCGATGCAGACCGCTGGCGATCACCTTGACCACGTTGCCGTTCGGGCCTGGCACGACGGCGTACACCTTGTCGCGCACGCGCGAGCCGACGAACAGCGTTCCCTTGTCGCCCAGGCGCATGGATCGGGCGTCCGGCAGCCCGCTGGCGAACACCTCGACCTTGAATCCCTCGGGTACGTGCAGCATCGCCGTTGGCAGCTTGTCGGCACGGGTGGGCAGAACTGGGCCAGATACCGGAGCCAGCTTCATCGCATCTGGATTATCCGGCTGCCCGATCAGAGGGTCGCCCGGCGGCAGCTGTTGGCCGCGCTGAGTGACAGTCGACGGCTGAGACGGTGGGGTGGTTTGCGCCAGCGCCGTTCCAGCCCACAAAATTGCCCCAGCTGCGATAGTAGCTGGCAGTCGGCGTCTTTCGCCTAGCATGTCATCCTCCCTGACACTCATCGCGCCCACTAACATGTGCTGAACGAGACTGATGTCTAGCTGCAACGATGCCTCAGGCCGCGGCAGTGACCAGACGGTGACGGGCTGTGTCCCGAAGCCGGTTTGATAGTTTATCTACGATTGCGCTTGATCTGACTGAGCAGACCTCGGGCGTTCGAAGCGCAGTGTCTAGCGGAAAACTGAATACGATGAAATTATTGCCCAGCCTAATGTTTATCGTTGATATGGCTCACCTTCATGAATTTAACAGAGTCCGGTGAGATAGATGATTGTGAGCGAGATGTTGCGGCAAATATCTAATTTGATTATGCAGATGGTCGGAGGTAAGTTTCAAATCTGTATTATGAGATTTCTACTTGAATTCGGAGGAAGATTGCGTCATTTGTGCACTTGATCTCCAAAAAGGATTACTTCATGAACGAGAAAGCGGTCACACTGCGGAATGATCATATTCGGCAGACAGTCAAGGTCGTTGCAGCATACATCTCGAACAACAGCCTGCCGGCGGCTGAGCTGCCAAGCTTGATCTTCGGGATCTACTCCGCTCTGTCCGGCCTCCGCCAGGGTGGCGCATCAGAAGCTCCGATGGTCGAGAAACCAACCCCAGCTCAGATCCACAAATCGATTACGCACGACGCGCTAATCTCCTTCATCGACGGCAAGCCGTACAAGACACTGAAGCGGCATCTCACCGGCAATGGTATGACCGTCGCGCAATACCGCGAGCGCTACGGTCTGCCCCGCGACTATCCCACAGTAGCAATTAGCTATTCTCAGCAACGCTCGACTCTCGCCAAGAGTTTCGGTCTCGGCAGTCAGCGCCGAGAGACCACGGCTAAGGCAACAATTACGGTCGGCGCTGAAGCTCCTAAGAAGCGCGGCCGGAAGACCACTTGAAGCCGTCTGCCGTGGCTCCGCCGGCAACCGCTGTAACGGGTTAAGGCCATACTAGATACAAAACTCGGACGGCCCTGTGCATCCGCGCAGGACCGTCGATCCATCGCTGAACTGAATCGTGCCGAGTTCAGCTACACTTTGCGAAAACTAATTTAGAATGCGAAAATCCTCGATGACGCTACCTGACGTAACACACCGCCTCACCGGCGGACCGATCGCGCAGTTCAGGGCGCAGCCGGTGTTCTCCTCGCAGAACCACGTCAGCAACCCGCTCTTCAGGCATGCGCCGCCGCACTGGTGATAGGTACCGTAGGTGGGCCTGATATAGACCGGTTCGATCGATTTCCGCAGCTGCCCCGAGTTGTACTGCGCAGCGCATGACTCAGTGTGAAAAGCAATCCCTGATATCAAAAATAACAGAGTTAGCCCTCGATAATACATGGATCCGATACCGCGCATGATTTTTCAGCACGATTTATTCATTGTCCTCATCAGAATCGAGTAAATAATATTTCATGCAAAAATATGTAAGGCCTGTAGCTGACGGCGTGAACCGCCCTTATGCATCAACGAGACTGAACGCAGGCTGCCAACCTGTGTCCGCCTCTGAGAGTCTGTCCGGCATCATGATGTTTTCTGACAGAGCTTTCGGGTCATGAGGCGGATGGAGGCCAAGAGGACGAACGCTCGTGCTTTCCGGCTTTTGCATTCCCAATCCTTTGCGAGACGGCGGCAGCGGTTGAGCCAGCCGATCGTTCGCTCGACGATCCAACGCTTGGGCAGCACAGCGAAGCCTTTGGCCTGATCGGAGCGCCTGACGATCTCGACCGTGAGGGTGCGGCAGACCTTGCGAAGGCCATCTTGGAAGGCCGGTCCCTGGTAGCCGCCGTCGGCGAAGAGCTTGAGCAGGAACGGGTAGAGGCCAAACAGCGTGGCCATCACCAGCACGCCGCCATCCCGATCCTGAATGTCGGCGGGATGGACGAGCGCGTGCATCAGCAGGCCCTGCGTGTCGACCAGGATGTGGCGCTTCTTGCCCCTGATCTTCTTGCCCGCATCGTAGCCGGGCGGGTCGATCGAGCGCCCCCCTTTTCCGCGCCCTTCACGCTCTGGCTGTCGATGATGGCCACCGTCGGGCTGGCCTCCCGATCCATCCGTTCCCGGCAGGCGACGTAGAGCGTGTGATGGATCCGCTCCAGCGTGCCGTCATAGTCCCAGAGGTCAAAGTAATCGTGAACCGTCGAGCGCGCCGCCAGATCCTTTGGGATCGCCCGCCATTGGCAGCCGGTGCTCAGCACGTACATCAGGCCGTTCACCACCGCCCGCATGTCGACACTGCGCTTGCCGCCGCCACGCTTGGCTGGAGGGATCAGGGGCTCAATCAGCGCCCACTCGTCATCCGTCAGATCGCTCGGATACCGAAGCTCGCTTCGATCGTAGCGGGCCCGGTTCTCGGTCGTCCACATCAGCAGCCTCCACACAGGCCGCCTTGAATCACAAACCCCTTACATCACTCAATATGTCGCCGGACAGACACTGAGTGATCGATGCCCAGCTCCGTCAGCGTTCGTGCGCAGCCGACCATGAAAGCTGCCTGGCCGAATGCGACCAGTCGGAGCTGGACGAACGTCACACTCTGACCTCGACCTTATCGACACGTTGAAGCGCGACGCATTTCGTCTTCATCCTCTTGCACTCACGTCGGCTTGGGCTGCCGAGCCTGGGCGTTCGCCGATCGGGCCTCGCCTCACACGGCGCTTCCATCGTGTCGGACGCACCGTAGATCCTCGAAACGAGCTGGGAATGCGCAAGCGTTTGGGATGTCAGACTTTCGACACGCCCGGACTCAAGCTCTACCTTATCCCTGCAATAAAATCCAAGCTGTTTCTCATAGTCCCCGGGAAAGGCTATGCATACTGTCAGATCTGACAGGACGATTAGCGCCGACCGATATTATCCGCGCTACGCACAGGGTTAATTTTTCGTTGAGCGCTGGATTGCCGCCGGCGCGTCGGCGTGAGAACTTCCGTTAACGAAAGCTTAACGGTTGGGTCTCGGCGATGCGGTTTGCGGCTTTCACGAGGCGGAATGCGGTCTCGGTCCACGCCGCGCGTCGCCTCAGGCCTGCCCTCGCGGCAGCCTTCTCCATCGGCCTCGGGATCGGCGCCGTGCAGGCTCAAACCCTCGCGTCGCTGCCGAGCGCCCCGAGCGTGGCGCAGCCTCTGGGAACGGCCCGACCGATCGCGGCATGGGTGACGTTCTGCGAGAACTATCCGGCCGAATGCGTACTCGACCGCACGGAGCCTGCCCGCATCACCCTCACGCCCGCGACCTGGTCGACCATCGTTTCGATCAACCGCCGGGTGAATAAGGCGGTGCAGCCGATGACCGACATGGACCACTGGCACGTAGCCGATCAATGGAACCTGGCCGAGGACGGCTTCGGCGACTGCGAGGACTATCAGCTCCTGAAGCGCCATCTGCTCGCCGAGGCGGGTCTGCCGCGCCGGGCGATGCGGATGACCGTGGTCGTGGACGCCAACGGCGAGGGTCACGCCGTACTCACCCTGCTGACCGATCGCGGCGACCTCGTCCTGGACAACAAGACCAACGACATCTTACCCTGGCACCGGACCGGCTATGTCTTCGTCAAGCGCGAGAGCCAGGACGCCATCGCCTGGGTGTCGCTGGGCGGGGTCACCTCGCCCGTCACCACGGCGAACCGTTGAGAGGGGATAGTCGCTCGACCGGGCACAGCCTCGGCGAGGATGAGGCGACCGTCGGCTCGATGCCGTTCGTGCCCGTGCTGCGATGATTACCCCTCATATCATGCGCAGGGAACTCCGATGCGGCTAATTTCGGTGATGGTCCTCCCGCTCGTCATGTTTCTGACAGACGTGTCTGCCGAGGCACGTGTGCGCGGCGTCAAGGCTCACCATGATCACAGGGCTTCACGCGCAAGTGACATGGACCTCACGCTCAGACGCAGGGCCGCCGCCGATCGTGCGCGAGGTTGGATGGACTGGGAGGTGCACAGGCCGCTGTCCAGCTACCTCCCGCCTGTGACCAAGCAGCGGGTATCCGCTCCGCCGTTCACAGGTTGGGGTTATGGCGAGACGATCCCCGGTGCGTGGCCCGGCTTCTGATCGTACGATCCTGCACCGTGCGCAGCGTTTGCCGCGATCGTGCGCCCCATCGTGTCGTCGCACGCCTCGCTTTCGGCATCGGCATGCTGGCGGTGGCCGTCACGGCGCTGACAAAGGCTTCGATGAGATATGGGATGCGGCTACCGACATCGTGAGAATCCCCGATCTCGGAACAGCGCCATCCCCGGTCCGGTTGGCTCGATTGCAGCGCGTCTCGAACGCGCCGTCCACGCCATGACCGGAGGCAAAATGAGAGTCGATATCCGCACGCCGCTGATCGCGGCCTTGATGGTCATCGGCATGGTAGCCGGTGTAGCCGCCGCGGGTGGCGGAGCCGGCGGTGGCGCGGGCGGAGCTGGGGCGGGCGGCAGTGCCGGCGGCTCTGCTTCTGGAACCGGTGGTACGGGCTCCAGCGGCGTCAGTGGCACGGGCGCCGTCAACGGGGCGACATCACCGGGTACCTCAAGCACGAGTTCTGGGCTGCCTGCGGGCAGCACCGGCAACTCCAACATCTCGCAGGGGGGCAAGTCGGTCACGCCCGGTACCGGTTCGACATCTGGTACAGGTCGGTAAAGCGCCGGCGTCGCGCGACGTCCGAAGCCGTTCGAACCCCACACCGGACCGGAGGCGGCGAGCGCGATGGGTTTGCCGTCAGCGCCAGTCGTAGGGATTGAGCGGCTCGAGGACCCGACGCAACGCCTGCAGCGGGGCCGGCTGCTGTTGGTGCTCCGCTTCGCGGGCGAGGGCCCGTAGGAAGGCCTGGGGACCCTGCTCGAGGTCGCGACCGATGCCGTCGAACCGGTCGGCCGGCTCGACGTGCGGCGGATCGCGAGTCACGAGATAATCGATGTTGCAGATCGGCGCCGTCGATCGGTCGCCGAGGCGGTAGCAGATGTGAACCCGGGTATACGGCTCACCGAGCCGGTGCTCGGCGTGCACCCGCTCGACCGCGAAGGCTCCGTTGCTCGCGCGCTCGGCGTAGCGCAGGGTCTGAGCCACCGTCGTCAGCGCTTCCGTGCGCCGGCTCAGCACCAGTTCGACCGCACCTCGCGCGGAGGATAGGCGAGGTTCATCGTGGACGAACGATGATCGCGCGGCGGCGTCGATGCTCGCGCGCGGATCGGTTAGCGGACAGGCAGCGGGCACGACGCTGATCACGACCGAGCTTGGGCACTGGCCTCGGCAGCCCGAAGCCGCATCGATCTGATCTCGACCGCAGGCGTCGGCGTAGCAGGACCGCGCGAGAGTCTCGCAGGTCGCCAGGAACCGACCGACGGGCTCTGAGACGATCAGGTCGGCGGCCGACGCGGTCTTGAGGCCGGCCATTCCAACGAGAAGGCCGAGTGCCGTCGCGCAGACCATTCTCGCAACCCTCGCGGCTCGCCGATGATCGTCGGCGGAGGTGGGCGTAAAGTCCCGGCAGGCGAGACCGACCTGATCCAGCGCTTCAGAGAGCCTGCCGGACTGGTCGTACAGTAGTCCCTCGCCATCATGGGAGGGACCGATCCGATCGATGCGAGGTCGTCGATGCCGCATGTGCTCTGTGCCCTTGTATTCACTGGATCGGGTCGTTCCGAGAACAGCGGACGGGTTCGACGAACCAACACTGCCATCGCCTCGGGTTACGGAGAGATGCTGGATCACAGGAACTTCAGCGGATCCTTCTCCGGGGGCGGCGGCGCCACGTCGGCGCGGTTCCACCAGCCGCCGCCCAGCGCCACGAACAGCGCCGCGGTGTCGGCGTACTGGGTCGCGCGAGCACCCGCCGCGGTGACCAGCGCCGACAGGTAACCCTGCTGGGCGATCAGCACTTGCGTCGAGGTCACCGAGCCGGCCGTGAACTGCTTGCGGACCAGCTCCAGGCTCTGGTTCGTCGCATTGACCGCTGCGTCGGCGGCGGCCACCGCCCTGGCGTCGGCCTGCAGCGCTCGCAGCGCGTCGGCGACGTTCTGGAAGGCGGTGATCACCGTGGCGCGGTACTGCGCCTGCGCCTGGGTCAAGCCTTCCTCGGCGGCCCGCTGGCGTCGGAACAGGGTGCCGGCATCGAAGATCGGTGCCGTCGCCTGGCCGACGATCGTGAAGAACGAGGCGGCCGGGTTGGTAATCTGGGTTATTTGCGTCGCGCTCGATCCGCCCGTGGCCGTCAGCGTGAACTGGGGCAGGCGGTTGGCGACCGCGACGCCGACGCTGGCGCTCGCCTGCTGCACCATGGCTTCCGCCGCCTTGACGTCGGGGCGCTGCTGCACGAGCCGCGAGGGCAGGCTCACCGGAAGCCGGGTCGGCAGCCTCAATGCCGAGAGACGGAAGGTCTCCGGGACCTCGTCGGAGGGCAGACGCCCGGCGAGTGCGGTGAGCAGGTTGCGCTGCTGCGCGAGCGCCTTCTCCAGCGGTGGCAGCAGCTGCTGCGACAGGGCGAGCGCCGCCTGCTGCTGCACCACGTCGGCCCCGGCGATCTGCCCGAGCGACAGCTGCTTGTTGTACAGCTGCAGCACCTCGATCTGCGCCTGGATCACTTTCTGCGTCGCATCGATCTGCGCGCGCAGGGATGCCTCCTGGATGGCGGCGGCGACGACGTTGGCGGTCAGACTTAGATAGGCCGCCTCCAGCTGAAAGCGCTGGTTCTCGGTGGCGGCCTCCAGCGACTCGATCTGCCGCCGGTTCCCGCCGAACACGTCTGGATTGTACGAGACCACCGCCTGCGGGGTAAACAGGCTGTAGAGGTACTGGGTCTGGTTCTGCAGCGGCGATTGCAGGTCGAGGCCCGGGGCCTGGATGCCTTCGGCCTGAGGCGTCGCGGTCAGGCTCGGATAGAGCGTGCCCTTCTGGGCGAGCGCGTTCTGCTGCGCTACCCGCAGGGAGGCCTGCGCGGCCTCCAGCGTCGGGTTGTTGGCCAGCGCCTGCTCGACGAGGCGGTTGAGTGCCTTGGAATGGAACAGCGTCCACCACTGGCCGGGGATGTCGGCGCCCGAGGCGAAGCTCTGGTCGGCCGAGCCGCCTTGCCGGGTGCGAATCTTGTCGGCGGCCGACGGGTTCTTCAGCGGCTCCCTGGTGTAGCGGCTGACCGGCGGATCCTCCGGCGGCATGAAGTTCGGCCCCACCGCGCAGGCGGCGACGCTCCAAGCCAGCAGTATGACGCCGCCATACCGAGAGAGACGACCGAGGGCCATCGTCAGCGGGATTACCCATCCTTCCGACACGCGGACGAACATCCCGTCCCGCACCGGATATCGCGCGGCATGATGATCGAGATCGGGACGCATCGAGGCACTTCTGCAGGCGTGGTCCGTCGAGCGACGGCAAGCATCTGAGCTTGACCGTTCTCTATGGCGATTGCGGGACGTTTAAGGGGCGGACACGGCCTGTACTTTGGGTCGAACCTGCGTGCTCCTGGCCGGTCGCCGCCGCGAGAACAGCGAGATCAGGATCGGCATAACGACCAGGATCAGGGCCGGCGCCAGGAGGATGCCGCCAACCACAACCAGCGCCAGCGGCTTCTGGACCTGCGAGCCGATGCCGGTCGACAAGGCGGCCGGCAGCAGGCCGACGCAGGCCGCGACGCAGGTCATCATCACCGGGCGCATCCGCACCGTCGCGGCCTGGAACACCGCGTTGCGGCGCTGCCAGCCGTCTTCGACGAGCTGGTTGTAGTAGGCGAGCAGGATCACGCCCTCCATGGTCGAGATGCCGAACAGCGCGATGAAGCCGATCGCCGCCGAGACCGAGAACGGCGTCCCCGTCAGCACGAGGGCGAAGATGCCGCCGATCATCGCCATCGGGATCACCGACAGCGTCAGCAGCATGTCGGTGGCCGATGAGAAGTTGATGTAAAGGAGCAGGGCGATCAGCGCGAGCGTGATCGGGACGACGACCTTCAGTCGGGCGATCGCGTCCTGCAGGTTCCCGAACTCGCCGACCCATTCGAGGTGAGAGCCCGGCGGCAACTGGACCTGCTGGGCGACCCGGTTCTGCGCCTCGATCACGGCGCCGCCGAGGTCGCGTCCCCGCACCGAGAACTTGACCGGGATGTAGCGCTGCTGACCCTCGCGATAGATGAACGAGGCGCCCGAGACGAGCTCGACCGTGGCGATCTCAGAAAGCGGCACGGGAATCACGCCGCCGCTCGGATTCTGGGCGCCCACCGTGATGTTGCGGATCGTGGCGAGGTCGCGGCGGTACGCCGAGGCCAGGCGCACGCGCATCGCGAAGTGCCGATCCGAGCCATACTCGTACACGTCACCCGCGGTCTGACCGCCGATCGCGGCCTGAACCGTGGTGTTCACATCCCCGGGCGCCAGCCCGTACCGGGCCGCCTTCTCGCGATCGACGGTGATGCGGACCGTCGGCTGACCCAGTGAGGTGAAGATCGCCAAGTCGGTGATGCCCTTCACCTCGGCCAGGGCCGCCTTGATCTGCTCGGCCGCCTGCGAGATCGCGCTGAGATCGTTGCCGTACACCTTGACGGAGTTCTCGCCCTTCACGCCGGAAGCCGCTTCCTCGACATTGTCCTGGATGTACTGGGAGAAGTTGAACTCGACGCCGGGGAAGTGCTCCTCCAGCGTCTTTGACATATCCTCGACGAGCCGCTCCTTGGTCAGCCCCGATGGCCAAGTCTCCTCGTCGGTCAGCGGTGCGAAGATCTCGACGTTGAAGAAGCCGGTCGCGTCCGTGCCGTCGTCGGGCCGGCCATGCTGCGTGATCGTGGTCTCCACCTCCGGATACGCCTTGAGCACGGCGCGTATCCGGTTGACGTAGGTGTTCGCGGCCTCGAGCGAGATCGAGGGTGGCATCGTCCCGCGGATCCAGAGATTGCCCTCCTCGAGCTTGGGCAGGAACTCCAGGCCGAGCGAGCGGACCATCGTGCCGGCGACGAGCAGGACGACGAGCATGGCGCCGAGCGTCAGGATCTTGTTGCCCAAGGCGAAGCGCAGGAAGCGCGTGTGCCCGAAGTGCAGGAGGCGCACGATGAGCGTGTCGCGCTCCTCCATCTCGTTCGGCAGGATCAGGGCCGACAGGGCCGGCGAGACCGTGAAGGTCGCGAGCAGGCCGCCGATCAGCGCGTACGCGTAGGTCTTGGCCATCGGCCCGAAGATGTGCCCTTCAACGCCGCTCAGCGTGAACAGTGGCAGGAAGCCGACGATGATGATCGTCGCCGAGAAGAAAATCGCCCGGTTCACCTCGGACGCGGCGAAACTGATGGTGCCGAGCTTGCCCGTCAGGGCCGACCCCTCATCGCCAGCGTCATCGGCGTGCGTGATCGGACCGCCGGGATGCTCCGACAAGTGTCGGAAGACGTTCTCGACCATGATCACGGTCGCATCGACGATCAGGCCGAAGTCGATGGCACCGAGCGACAGCAGGTTGGCCGACTCGCCGCGGATCACCAAGATCGCCACCGCGAAGGCGAGGGCGAACGGGATCGTCGCCGCCACGATGATGGCGCTTCGCAGCGAGCCCAGGAACAGCCACTGAACCACGAACACGAGCGCCACGCCGAAGACGAGGTTGTGCATCACCGTGTGCGTGGTTTTGCCGATCAGCCCCGACCGGTCGTAGAGCGGCACGATGCGCACGTCGGGCGGGAGAATGCCGCTCGCGTTGATCTTCTCGATCTCGGCTTCCACGCGCTGGATCGTCGGCAGGCTCGGGCTGCCGCGGCGCAGCAGCACGATGCCGAGCACGATGTCGTCCTGATCGTCGTGGCCGACGATGCCGAGCCGGGGTGCGTTCGAGACCCGCACCTCGGCGACGTCGCGCACGAGCACGGGCGTTCCGTTCACCTGCGTGAGCATGGTGTTGCGGATGTCGTCCGGATCGCGGATCAAACCGATGCCGCGCACCACGGCCGCTTGCTCGCCGATGTTCAGCGTCTGACCGCCGACGTTGATGCTGGAGTTGTTCAGGGACGTGACGAGTTGCACCAAGGTCAGGCCCTGCCCTTGAAGCCGGGCGAGGTCGACGGCGATCTCATATTCCTTGGTCTTGCCGCCGAAGCCGGTGACGTCGATGACCCCGGGGATCGCCTTGAACCGCCGCTGCAGGATCCAGTCCTGGAGCGTCTTGAGGTCGGTGGGCGAGAACCCCTTCGGTCCGACCAGCTGATAGCGCATGATCTCGCCGATCGGGCTCACCGGCGAGATTGAGGGCTGGGCGCCGTTCGGCAGGGGGCTGAGCTGCGACAAGCGGTTGAGGACCCGCTGCTCGGCCTCCTCATAGGTGAAATTGTAGTTGAACTGGACCTTCACGTCGGAGAGGCCAAACAGCGAGATCGTCCGCACGACGGTGGCATTCGGGATGCCGGCGAGCTGCACCTCCAGCGGGATGGTGATGTAGCGCTCGATCTCCTCGGCCGATTGGCCGGGGTTCTGGGTAATCACGTCCACGAGCGGCGGCACGGGGTCGGGATAAGCCTCGATGTTCAGTTGGGCATAGCTGGCCGCGCCGACTACCAGCGTCGCGAGAAACAGCAGGAGGACGAGGACGCGCTGGCGCAGGACGAAGGTGATGACGCCGGTCATGACAACTTCCCGCGGTCGGTTGCGGTGCAAGCCGAAGCTCGTCGATCGGTGATCATGAAGCCTTCTCTCCGCTCGCGGCCCGATCGATGAAGAGGGCGCCGCGCGAGACGATCCGTTCGCCGGTCTGCAAGCCCTCGGTGACCTGCAGAAGATCACCGTCACGCAGCCCGAGCTTGATCTCGCGGGCCTCGACCGCGCCGTCCGGGCGCAGCACCCAGACATGCGCGCGGTCCCCCTCCTGAACGACCGCGCTCTCTGGGACCGCCGGGCCGCTCACGGCGTCGCCGGTGATGATCGCGAACCGCGCGAACATCTCAGGCTTGAGTTCTTGATCGGGGTTCTCGACCTCGCACCGGACCGCGAGCCGGCGCGTCGCCGGATCGAGGCTCGCGGCCATGTAGGTGACACGCGCGCGGAAGGTGCGGTCGCCGAAGCCGTTGACGGTCGCCACGGCCGGCTGACCGAGCCGGATGCGGGGGATGTCGCTCTCGCGCACGTTGGCGATCAGCCACACGGTCGCGAGATCGCCGATGGTGAAGACCGGATCGCTGCCGGTGCCGAGGTACTGGCCGAGGCCGACCTTGCGCTGCACGACTGTCCCGGCGATCGGCGCTCGGATCACCGTCTCCGGACTCATGCTGCTGTTCTTCTGGAACGCGGCGATCTCCGCGTCGGTCTTGCCCAGGATCCGCAGGCGGTTCTTGACCGCCTCCAGGGCCGCCTCCGCGGTCTGTTTGTCGCTCTGGGCCGAGATGACGTCGTTCTCGGCGCTCTGATAATCCTTGAGCGCGGCGGCTTTGGCCTGGAATAGCACCTGCTGGCGCGCGGCGATGATCTGGTTGAGCTTGAGCTGCTCCTGGGCTTTGTTGAGGGCGTTGATCGCGCTCTGGAAATCGTTCTGCGCCTGGACCATGTCGGTCACCTCGACGGTGAACAGGGGCTGGCCCGCCCTCACGTCGTCACCTGCCTTGGCGGTGATCTTGGTGACACGCCCAGCATAGGGAGAGTAGACCGGCACGTTGTCGTCATCGTTGAGCGCGATGCGCCCTTCGGCCAGTCCTTGCGGTCGGAACTCGGTCGCCTGAACGCTCGTGATCCCGAACGACGCGAGCTGCATCGGCGTCGGCCGAAAGCTGCGCTCGACCGCGATTGTCGTCGCCGGTTCGGAAGCATCGGCTCTGTCCGCGCGGCGGCCGGACAGGCCGGTGACGAGTGCTGCCGTCCTGCCAGCGACGTCGCGTGCGGCGTCGGGCCAGATGGCAACCGCCGCGACGGTGCCGATCAGAAGCATAGACGCGGCGGCGATCTTCAGCGTCGGCGAGCCGAATGGCCTCAGCGGTGTCCCGGCTTCAGCATCGAGAAGATCAGGCCGGAGCTGATTACGCACATCCATGCCGCGACCTTTCTAAACGACTGCCGCGCATACTTTTGCAGCTCGATGCATACAGAACTAAACATTGCGAACAGGAAGCATCAGCGTGTATCGCGCTGGCTTGTCGCGGGCACCGACGCCCGAGCGGCCGGCTCACACAGGCGCAGCTTCGCGGTAGAGCGTTGCTCCTCCTTCGGCAACTGTCAGTTCTGACAGGCGCACACCCTCGGAAGTTGAGCTTAGCAACCTAGTGTTAGGGTTTTTATATCGGACCGTGGCAAGTGTATGATGATTTTTACAAGCGGTGGGCGGCGTGCGCGGGTCGTCTAACTGTCAGGTTTGACAGGTTGCAGGTCGGCGCGATCCTCGCTCTACTACCCTAAGTTCCGGCGAGAATGTCGCAGCTCAGGTTCTGTGAAAGATTGGTAGCGGCGATCCGTCCCGAGCTTTCAATCGGTGTTGGGTTACGTCGGTAAGGAGGGTAAAGCGTTGGCGAGCGCGCACCATACGGGAACCCGAGCGTTACCCAAGCGCGCCGCTAGCCCTGTCGGTCTCATGCGCGCGCGCCCTCTGCTCATCGAGCCGAGTCGCGCGGCGCGACGAGCGCTCTTCCAAATTACCACGTTGCCGATGCTTAGTCTCAAGCCGAGGCTCGCCCTCGCGCTCCTCCTCGTGGTCGGCGTGTTCACGGCTGATCTCTTCGAGCCCGCCGACAACGTCTCGATCTGCTTCGCCTACACGCTGCCGATCCTCCTCGGCGTCTACATGGGTCCCGGCAGCACGTTCCGTCTCGCCGCCCTCGCCACCGCCGCCTCGTTGGTCGGCTCGTTCATTCGACCGCCGGAGGGCGGGATCGTCCTCAGCTTCGTCGTCAACCGCGTGATCGCGGTCGCCGCGCAGTGGCTCGTCGCCTTCCTGGTCGAGCAACGACGGCGCAACCACGCCCTGGTCGACGCACGTCTGACCGAAGAACGGCTGGTGGCCGAGACCGGACGGCGGTTCGTGCAGATCCTGACTCACGAGATCGCGACGGCGCTGACTGCGATCGACGGTCAAGGCTATCGCCTCGGCAAGCTGGCGCAGACGATCGAGCCGATGGACATCATCGCTCGCAGCGAGAAGATCCGACACGCCGCGACGCGCCTCAAGGGTCTGGTCGAGCGCGTCCGCCTCGCTGCCGAAGTCGGCCGTGGAGAGATCTTGCTGAACCGCGAGGCGATCGAGGCAGTCCCTTTCCTCGAGGCGCTCGTGGCCGAATATGAGGCCGCGCATGTTCACATCGCCGTGTGCGTGGCCGAGCCAACCCTGCACGGCGACCGCGTCCTGATCCATCAGGCGGTGTCGAACCTCGTTTCGAACGCGATCAAGTACTCGCCGCAGCCTTGCGCGATCAGCATCCACGCCGGCCGCTCGGCCCTACTCGACGGAAGCGAGATCACGGTGGCCGACCACGGCGTCGGGATCGCCCTGGAGGAACTCGATCGGGTCTTCGAGCCTTACTATCGCGCCGCCAACAGCGGCGGTGTTCCTGGCCTCGGCATCGGCCTGCATCTCGTGCGCCATTTCGTCGAGGCGCATGGCGGCCAGGTTCGCATCGAGAGCCAGGTCGACCGGGGCACGACGGTACACCTGCATCTGCCCGGAGCGAAGCCGTGACGCGGCGCATCCTGTGCATCGAGGACGATCCCGACATCGCCGAACTCACCAACGAGGTGCTCGCAGAGGCGGGCTTCCGTGTCGATCTTGCGATCACCGGCATGCAAGGTTTGGCGCGGTTGGGCGAGGCGCACGACGCGATCCTCTGCGACATCGACCTTCCGGGCCTGAGCGGGCTCGAACTGCTGCGCGCATTGCGCAAGACCGGCTCGCGGACCCCGTTCGTGCTGCTGACGGCTTTCGCCGGCCGGGAGAACCAGATCGAGGCGCGCCAGCTGGGCTGCGACGACTTCGTCGCCAAGCCCATCGACTTCGAGCTGCTGCTGGCCGTCCTGCACAACGTCCTGCAGCGGACAGCGCCGGCCGTGGGGGACACCGAGCGCCCGACGCTGACCGAACGCGAACGGGAGGTCCTCGCCCGGGTGGTGGAAGGCAAATCCTCTGTCGCCATCGCCGCCCTCCTCGGTATCAGCGAGCGGACGGTGAACTTCCACGTAGACCGCGTGATGCGCAAGCTGAACGTGACGACGCGCACGCAGGCCGCGATTACTTGCGTACGCCTCGGGCTGATGTCTGCCTGAACGCGCGGATCCCACGGATCGGTTAGATCGAGATATACATGATAGAAATAATGATTCAGAGTATGTGAGGCATATACATCTGGACTGGTTGTGAATTTCAAAAATAGAAACTAAAAATCGATGTGTAGACGACTACTGAAAAAATTGGCTGGGCCGCGATCCTTATTGTAACCAGGATTGTCGATGAACTGATAGTCGAACGACACTGTCACCGTGTTTGTCAAACCCAGCGCATAGTAGGTCTCGATGCCGCGCTCTGGCCCGTAACGCAACTGCCCGTCACCGATCACGAGGCCGAGGCCGCCTGCGGCAAAGTAGTCCCGATGCGCGCGCGACAGGCCGTTGATCATCGCGCCGATGCCAATCGTGTCGCTCGGTCGCTCCCACAGGGAGCCCTTGAACGAGAACCCACCGGAGGCGCTCCGATCGACATCGGTGAAGGAGAGGTTCTCATTGCGGCCATCGGCGGCGCTGACCCGGGCGAACAGGCCGATCTCCGGCGTGAGCGCCTGTTCGAGATTGATGTAGGCGCCCCGTTTGTTGCGGGTTCTCCGGCTGAGGTTCACGGCCGTGTTGACGTCGGGGATGTCGATCGAGTCCGCGAGCGCGACCACCTGCCGGTAGTTGGCGGTACGTCCCTCGTGCGAGAACGCGCCGATCCTCAGCCTTCCCGGCTGGTCGAGGATCGGGAGCACGTGGCGTTCCTCGAACTCGACCACGGCCCCGCCCCGGCGCGGGAAGCGCGGATCGAGCGGATCCGTACTCGGGAGCTTGGGGACCTGGGTATAGGCTGCGCGCAGCGCGAACTCGCGACGGTTGTACTCGACCACGATGCCCTGGGTGTAGCCGGGCAGGTTGGCCGGGAAATCGTAGGCCGCCGACTCCCAGAGCGACCAGTTCATGAAGTCGACGCGCGGATCGTGGGCATAAATGTTGCCGTCGAAGAAGTCGCCCAGCGCGAATTTGCCCGCCGCGACGGTGATCCGCTCGATATCCCGTGTGATCGCGACTTGGTTCGGCCCGTCCGGCACGGTCTCGGTCTCGCCGCCGAGCCCGAAGGTCTGACGCACGAAGTAGCGCTGCGAGCGCAGCTTCGGAGAGGACGAGCCGGCCTTCTGCGCCTCGCCGTTGGGAAAGCCGGCCACGCCGAGCGTGCGGCTCAGACCGAAGCCTTGGTCGAACTCAGGATTGTAATACAGCTCGGTGTTGTCGGTCAGCTTGAACCCGAGGAAGGCGGTGGCGGTGAGCGTGCCGCGCGCCTGATGCGGCACGAGGCTGTTGTCGCCGCGGTAAGGCGAATGGAAGCCCGTCACCCCCTGGTCGATGAACGTCGTCTGGCCGTGCAGCGAGAAGCGGCCGGTGTCGCCGTTGTCCGGATCGTGGGGGGCGAGCTCGTCGGGTTCGGGGGGCAGGCGCAGTCCTCCGGGAACCCAGAGGAGCCGCGCCATCACTTGGTTTGAGGTGAACGAGGCCTGGGTCGAGAACGCCCCGCCGTCCGGACCCGCAACGCTGCCGAGACCGAAGCGAGCGCTCCTGCCGTAATCGGCATAGCGATAGTCGATGCCCAGGGCGAGGTTCTCAGCGATTGCGAACTGCACGCCGGCCCCGAGTGTGAAGCCGAGATAGGAGTGGTCACGCCTTGCGATCCCGGCGAAGCCGGTATCCAGGTCGGGAAACGTGGAGCGGAAGCGTGTCTCGGCGCCCGCGAGGCCGAAGGTGGCGTAGACGAGGTTGCGTTCGAACGCGTAGCCGATACGGGCGCGGGCAGCGCCGAACAGATCTGCCTGAGCGCGGATGAGACTGAAGGAGGCGTCGCCGTTCTCGAAGCCGAACCCCGGCACGGTCGACGACACGGGCCGCTTCAGGTTTGCGCCGTAGAGGTCCGCCTCCAGGCCGTAGACGTACGGACCGGTCTGCCAGTTGTAGCCGCTGACGACACCGCCCAGCACCGTCGTGGCATTGCGTCCCTGATCGCTGCGGCCAGTGCTATCCCCGCTTCGAAACGCCGGCACGGAGCGACGCTCGACCGAGCCCGCGTCGAAGTTGAAGCTGCCGTAGGCGTCTCCGGCGCTGCCCTCGACGCCCAGATACCCGCCGGACCAGTCTGCGACGGTCGGGCGATCCGACGATGAACCTCTCCATTCGGCGGCCCGCGCTTGGTCCAAGCATAGGATCGCGACGGCGCCACCCAGAAGCGATAAAAGCTTCTCGATCGGCGATAAGATCTGAATTTGCAGATATCTCATGGCATAGCCTCAATTTTTACTGTATGAATTTCATCTTTTTGTGCATCTACGATAAAACGAATGTTTGATGAGATCTCGGATCCATTCGGGAGCTTGGATCACGCGATATGTTCATGACGGAGCATGGCAAAACCCACGTCGCCCAGACCGGCAACGGCGAGGCGGATCAGCAGAGCCGTCCCGAAACGGCGTGAGCGCATGATCCGCGGCAGGATCGAGAGGACGTGCAGTGCGTGTTCGAGGATATGCACCAGCACCGGAAGCTCGGCTGGCCCCGCGGTCGAGCCTCGCTCCGTCCCCGGCCCTGCGCGGGGTGGCCGCGCGAGCGGCCGGTGGTCGAGCGCGACCTGCAAGCCCATTCGGCTCAGCTGATGCGCGACCTGCGTCCCGATCAGGGCGCCGCGCCGCCCGATCAGGCCGGCGCGGTAGGCCCGCATCGTCAGCCCGAACGCCGATCGACCGAGGCCTGAGAGCAGCCTCGCGAGGTTGGGATGCCGAACCACGATGATCTCCCTGTGTCGGTCGATGTTCAGATGTGCAGCACGATAGCGCGCTGGCTTCGAAGCCCGTTCGAGCGATCTCGACCCGGCGGCCCGTCCGCACGGTCGAGGATCGTCTGGGCCGGCACGTCGCGCTCGGGCACCTCGTAGACGGCGAGCCGTGCCCGAAGGGCGCATCGCACGAGATCCAGCGTGTGCGGGCCGCCGGGGAAGGCCGCCACTAGATCGGGTCGGGCGTCCTTCAGCATGAATCGGTTGCGCACCGCCTCCGCCGTCTTACCGTAGCGAACCCAGTTCGGCGGGTAGCGCACCACGTGCACACCGGCCCGCCGCGCCCAGTCCTCGGCCGCCGCGCAGACGCCGCCCAGACCGCCGTGGATCAGGACCATGACTCGGCAGCGGCGGTGCAGCTTCGCCAACTCGAAGCTCACGAGATCCCGGTATTCCAGATGACCGCTGCCCCCAATGACAAGCCGCATGGTCGTCTCCCGCTCAAGCTGCCGGCCGGAGGCTCGACGCCTCCTGAACCGGATCCTCGCCGTCGCCGCCCGGACCGCCGGCCGAGATGGTCTCGTCCTCGCCGCCGAGCACCGCCTCGTGCCGCCGTTCGAGCAGGGGCGCGCACAGCGCGGCGACGTGCGAGTGCACCCGGCGCAGATCGCGCAGCGTCCGCAGGAACAGCGCATTCGCCTCCGCCATCGCGGCCGGATCGGCGTCGTGCGGCGCATCGCGCAGGCGCGCGACGTGCCGGTCGATGGCCGCGCGCTCCAGCGCGCGCAGGAGACCCTTGCGCCGGGCCACCGACCGCGCGGCGTCGAGGTCGTCGCGTAGGAACGCAGCGAGCGCGAGCTGCAGGCTGGTGAGCGCCTCGGCGTGGAGCCGTTCGATGTCGGCGAGTTCCTCGACGGAGAACGGCTCGCCGGTCCGTTTCAGCCGCCGGCTGGCGAACGCGACCAGGTTATGGGCTATGATGTCACCGACGTGCTCGAGGTTGAGCACGAAGGTCAGGATCTCCTGGGCTCGCGCCTGCGCATCCGCCGAGACGGTGCCGACCTCCTCGCCGCCGAGGTCGGCCAGGTAACGCCGGATCGCGAGCCCGATCCGGTCGATGGCCGCGTCCCGCCGCCCGGCTGCACCGGCCAAGGTCCGATCTCCGGTGCGGAACGCCTGAAGGGCATCGCGCAGGGCTGCGCCGGCCAGATCCGCCATGTGCAGGGCTTCAAGGGCGGCGTTGGCGAGGGCCAGGCTCGGGGTCGCCAGGGCGGTGAGGTCGAGGTGGTGCGGGAGTTCCGCGATCGGCGCGTCTTGCCGTGCGCTCTCAGGCATGATCGGCGCGGGCAAGAGACGCGTGGTGAGGCGGCCAAGCGCGGCCGTCCAGGGTAGGACGAGGATGGCGAGCGCGAGGTTGAGCGCGAGGTGGAACGCCATGGCTCCGCGCGCGGGGTCAGCGACGCCGAACTCGGCGAGACCTGCGGTGATCGGGTCGAGGAGCGGCAGCGCGGCGGCGCAGCCGGCCGCTCGCACGAGCAGGTTGCCCAGGGGAAGCCGGCGCGCTGCCGGCGCACCGGCTGCTTCAAGATAGGGCGGCAGTGCCGCGCCGAGGTTGGCGCCGAGCACGAGGGCGAGGGCACCCTCAAGGGTGATCACGCCTGCACCCCCGAGCGAGACGATGAACAGGATCGCCGCCACGCTGGAATGAGCCGCCCAGGCGAGCATCGCCGCCGCCAGGACGGCCAGGACCGGCTCGGCCGCAAGCGCCCCCACGAGGCTGCGTAGGATCGGCGTGGCCTCGACGGCGGTGAGGCACTGTCCGAGCAACGCGAGCGCCGTCAGCATCAAGCCGAGGCCGATCAGTGCCCGGCCGAGATTGCGCGGTTTGGACCGATCCGCGCGCGCGCGGAACAACAGGAACCCGAACAGGATCAGGATGGGGGCGGCCGCGGCCACGTCGAAGGACAGCACCTGCACGATCAACGCCGTACCGACGTTGGCGCCGAGCATGAGGGCGAGGCCGGCCGAGAGGTCGAGGGTGCCGCTCGCGGCGAAGGCGGTCGCCATGAGCGCGGTGGCGGTGCTGCTCTGGAGCACCGCCGTGACGAGCAGACCCGCGAAACAGGCGCGTGCTCGGCCCTTGAGCCCGCGCCCGATCAGGTCGCGCAGCTCCGGCCCGAAGCCGCGGGCGAGGCCGGTCGTGACCATGTGCGTGCCCCACAGGAGCAGCGCGACGGCGCCCGCAATGTGCAAGAGGGTGAGCGTGCCGGTCATGGCGCCCGTCCGCATCGGCTCGAGGCCGCAGTGAAGTCGCCCAGGGCGTCACTCAGGATCCGGTCCGCGAGGGCAGCCGAACCCTGCGAGTCGGCCGTCAGCAGATCCGGCCGGCGATCGCGCAGGCACGCGAGGATCGCCGCGCGCCGCCACACAGCCGGGTCGTGCAGGCCGAGGTGGAGCGCGGCCAGGTCCGACCTGAGCCACCGGAGCAGGCCGGCTCGGACGGCGGCCGGGATGAAGCGCCGCCGCACCGGTCTAGCCCTCGCCGCCGAGGGCGAGGCCGACGATGCGCATCAGGACGAGGCCGCCAGCGACGACGAGGTAGGCGCGCAGCACCACCATCCACACGCGCGCCGGCAGCGACAGCTTGGCGAGCGGGAGCTGATCCAGCGGCGGCATCCGCCAGCGCTCGCGCGGCAAGGTTGCCCGGTCGCCGGCCGCGGGATCGACGGCCAACCCGTCGGCGCACGTGCGCCGACGCAGGAGCGCGAGCGCGCCCGCGGTGACCAGCGCGACGAGGCTGCCGCCGACGAGCACGCCGACGATGACGGTCTCGTTCGTGGCGTCCGGGAACAGGACGGACGCGGTCAGGATCAGCGAGAGCATCACAAGCACGGAGATCACCGCGCCGGTGAACAGGTTCATCGCGCGCCCGTTCACCCACGGCCCGAGCACGGCCCTGTCGTTGCACAGCAGGAGCAGGAACACGCTGGCGCTGGGCAGGAGCACGCCGGCCAGCGTCTGCACGGCGTTGGTGAGCAGGCCGAGCGGCGTGCCGGGCGTCAGCACCAACCCTGCGGCCAGTGCAATCAGTCCGGAGTAGACCAGGAAGAAGCCCTTGGCCTCGCCGGGTTTGCGATGCAGCGAGTGCCGCAGGGCGAGGACGTCGCCGATGGCGTAGGCGGTAGCCAGCGACACGGCGGCCGCACCGATGATGCTGGCGTCGATGAGCGCGAGCGCGAACAGCACCGCCGGCACCGGGCCGACATACCGCTCCAGCCCGGCTGCGACCCCGCCCGCGTCACCGAAATTGCCGAACTCGGGCCTTCCGGCGAAGGTCGCGGCGCAGAAGGCCATCATCGCTACCGCGCCGACGATGACGAGCACGATGCCGAGGCAGAGATCGACCTTCTCGTAGCGCATGAAGCGCGGCGTGATCCGCTTGTCGATGACGTAGCTCTGCTGGAAGAACAGCTGCCAGGGCGCCACCGTGGTGCCGACGATGGCGATGATCAGCAGCATCACCTCCGAGAGCTTGGCGCCCGCGGGGAGCCGCGGCACGAGGAAGTCCCGGGCGATCTGGCCTACCGGCGGGTGCACGATCAGCACCACGGGCACGAGCAGGAGGCTGCCGGCGACGAGCGCCAGCGCGAAGCGTTCGAAGCGGCGGAAGTCGCCGGTGCTCGCGGCCGCGATCACGAGGATTGCAGCTGCGAGCACGCCCCAGAGCTTTGGCACACCGAGATAATCGAGGCCGAGGCTGATGCCGATGAACTCGGTGACGAGCGTCAGGGCGTTGAGGAGGAACAGGTCGATGACGCTGAACGCGCCCCAGAACCCGCCGAACCGCTCTAGGATGAGGCGGGCGTGCCCGACGCCCGTGACCGCGCCGAGGCGCAGCACCATCTCCTGGTTTACGAACAGGACCGGGATCAGCAGCGCCAGCGTCCACAGCAGCGCCGTGCCGTAGTTCTGGCCGGCCTGGGTGTAGGTGCCGAAGGCGCCGGCATCGTTGTCGCCGACCATGACGATGAGCCCGGGACCGAGGATCGCCAGGAGCGTCTTGAGGCGCGCCCCCCAGCCGATCCGGGGTGCGTGATCGCCCTCGGCGATGGTGCCGAGCGCGCCGCGAATGTCGCCGCGATGGGCCTCGTCCAAGACGGCCGTGGCGGGAAGGCTGGACGCGTCGAGCGCCGAGGTGTGAGCGGTCATAGGTGTCGTCCGACGCCGAGGATCAGGTGAAATCGTCGGCGGCGCGAACGCCGCCCGCTTCAGAGCTGCCCTTGGGCAGCTTCTCGGCGATGCCGAAGCGCTCGGCACGCCGGTACATCTCGGCCCAGATCTCGTCCGGGGCGATGCCGCACTCGCGCCAGAGCACGACGAGGTGGTAGAGCAGATCGGCGCTCTCGCGCACGGTGGCGCGAGCGTGCTGGCGCGACGCCTCGAGTGCGACCTCGCCCGCCTCCTCGATCAGCTTCTGCGCCATGCGCTTGGCGCCGGCCGCGAGCAGTCGCGCCGTGCGCGGATTGGTCTGCGGGGAGACCAGATCGAGCGCGGCGTAGAGCCTGGCGATCTCATCGGGCCCTGTCGCGCGGACACCCTCGGGCGCGCCGGGACAGGACGGAGCAAGCCGGCCTCCCGGGTCGGCATCGTCATCCGCCGCCGCAAAGGACGGCACGCCGCGACGCGGCGGCAGGGGATCGCGGACGAGAGAAACCATGCATGATGACTCCGAGCTTGGGTCGCGTGCGACCGGCTGGGCTCGGGCAAGGCATTCCGGTGCGGTTCAGGCCGCTCGCGAGGAGAGGTTGTCGCGCCAGATGACGCCGTGCTCGCGATCCGAGCCGGGGCGGGTGTGGGAGATCCGTCGGTCGCGCGCGCGACTGGGAGGCTCCACAGTGGATGAAGATCGGCCTGTCATGGTGCTTTCACAGCGCGGAGCCGCCGATACCTCAGCGGGTATCGGCGGCTTGTCGGATCAGCGGGGTGCGAGTTGCCAGGCGCAGACGAGACGATCCGCTTCGTCGCGTCGCCAGACGGCGACGACGTGATCGCCCGCCCACTTGGCCGGTGCCAACGTGTCACCGGTGACGGGACGCGTCGATGTGGGAGCGGCCGGGCTGGCGCCGCTGCGCCGCTGAGGGAAGAGCCCGGACCGCAGCGCGTAGGGCAGCGCGGGCGCGAGGGCGTGGACGAAAGCCATGGTCACCTCCTGTTCGTCGGGTGGTTGCGGATGCGACCCGAGAGGAGGTTTGAGCGCCAGCTGACGAAGCTGGCGAGACGAGGTCTTGCCGGCTCAGACCGTCAGATGATGGCGCTCCGCTCCGCGCGGGTCGACCATCCCCCGCCGGCGCGAGCCCGCACCGGACGGTGCGCGGCCTTCACCGATGGAGGATGAGGGTCTAGATCGAGGGTTCATCGGTCCCGAGGCGTTGACATCGGACCCGGCGCACGGCCGGATACCTGACCGGGTATGGTGACGAGGCTGACGGCTGTCAAGCCGGGTTCTTTGGAAAAGTTCTAAAACTGGCAGGTCGGACGAATTCGATGGCGAGACGGGATGACAGTGTCGACGCGGGATCACAGGCTCGGAGTGACACGCACGTACTGCGGGACAAGCGCGGGTTGGTGAACCGGGTGCGGCGCCTGCGCGGTCAGGTCGACGCCATCGAGCGCGCCTTGCAGGGCGAGTCGAGCTGCTCCGATCTTCTGCAGCGCATCACCGCCGCACGGGGTGCGATCAATGGTCTGATGGCCGAGGTTCTGGAGGAACATGTCCGTGAGTATCTGATCCCGCAGGCCAACTTGCCCGAGGAGACGCGCGAGGACGCCGGCGAGGAATTGATCGAGATCATTCATTCGTACTTGACTTAAATGACGTAAGTATTTTGTAATTTGAATAATAACTCCAAGAGGCATCGTTGTTCAAAAAACACTCAATATCAATTAAATAATTTCATGTATCATTGCCTCAGCGAGATGTATTAAGAGAGTTGTCAGGACGCGGTTGCGCTCCTCCGGGGTCTTCCTTACGAGGTTGGCGTCACTGTTCAGATGCTCCCCGCCAAGAGTTTTGGAAGTCGACATCTAACTGAAGTTGACTGTGGTGTAGATAGGCGTCGAAGGATGAAGCCGCGCAAAGCAGATGTAATCCATTATGGAAGCTAAGAAATTTGTACCGAAGGTGGGGCACGATCGTGCCCCACCTTCGGTACAAATTTTAATTTAAGAGCAATGACTTAAAGTGACCTGAGAGAGCGGTCAGCCTTTGAGGCTCTTTCACACATAGACATCGGCAGTGTCGACGAAGTTGCCACCCGCGTCCACGTAGGCGTCGAACACCGCCCGGCTGTCTGCCTCGTTCGAGCCCCAAGGCGCAGTGCCGAAGGTCATCGTGCTCAGCGCGAGGGGGCTCACGGCGAGGTCAGAGCGGCCCAAGGTGCGGTTGTCGGTCAGCTACATTGCTTAAATTTTCGTATTGTTTGATATGAAACCAATCGACCCAACATCCAGGCGCAAGACCGGCCGCCCGCTTTCATTCGACCCAGATGCTGCCCTGCTCCCGGCCATGCTGCTGTTCTGGCGCTACGGCTATGAGGCCACCTCCCTTGCCGAGCTTACGCGGGCGATGGGGGTTACACCGCCGAGCATCTACGTCGCCTACGGCGACAAGAAGGGGCTGTTCCGATCTGCGGTCCGGCGCTAATTGGCGCAGCCGCAGTCGCCCATTGACGTGATCGCGGAGGCACCCACCGCCGAGGCAGCCGCGCGCACGCTGATTAACGGCGCAGCGATGGCGTTCACCCGCACGGACACGCCGGCGGGGTGCCTGCTGGCCAGCTCGGCGATCGCGGTCTCGGCCGAGGCTGAGGATGTCAAAGAGGAATTGGCCGCGATCCGTCGGGAGATCGAAGCCGCGTTGCGCGACAAGATCGCCGCCGGCATCGACGCGGGAGACGTCCCGGGCACGGCGGATCCGACGGCGCTGGCAGCTTTCGTCATAACGGCGATCCAGGGACTGTCCACCCTGGCGCGCGACGGCGGGAGCCGCGCGAAGCTCCAGCAGGTGGCGAAATTGGCCATGCTCGTTTGGCCATCACCACGATCTCACGCTTGAGAGCTCAACGCTCCGTAAGCTGCCCTTATGCGAATGGCATGGGGAGCTGAGAACGCGGCTTCTCACCGCTCGTAAGGGACGTTTTCCCGGCATGACCCGGAGGGACGCGGTTCGTCTCAGAACCGACTGGGCCTTTTCCGGTGTTGGCAGGTTCGGTAGATACCCCGATGCCTGTCCTAACTGACCGCCAGAGGATTGAACTCGCAGTCCCCGCCTACCTCCTCTACGCGCTCACGGGGGCGCCGAACGTGTTCGTTCCCGCTGATCCAGACCTCGCCACGAAAGCGGAGACCGATGTCGCTGAACTGCGCCATCACCTGCGATCTGCCTGCCTGGAACCGTTTACGGACCTGCCGCCCTCCAAGAGGCAGGCGCTCCTACGCCGGCTCGAGCGCCTCAAGCGGCTTGTGATCGTAGACTGGCACGAACGCCCGGCACTGAGCCTCATGCTGATGCTCTGGTGCTTCCTGGAGGATCTCATCGATCGGGGGGTTCTGATCCTGTGGGAGGACTCGGCGATGGATCGGGCGACGCGGAAGCTGATGCCGATGTGTGAGCACGGCTTCGATAAGCAAGAGGACAGCGTTGCAGCCCAGGAGCAGGCGTGCGCACTGCTACGGCGCCTCCAGGGGGAGGGACTGTACCGCTGATCCCCTGTCCGCAATATCAGCCGTAGCTGCTTTCAACCCAACCCAGCCGCCCCAGCTGTCATCAGCATGTCTCGAAAGTAGCCATCGGGCAACTTCGGTTCGATGTAGCGGTCGGCCTTCGGAACTGCGGCCAAAACTGAACCCTCATGACCGGGTAGGGTGGAGGCTGTGTGGAAACGGGTTGGGGCGGAAGCGGTGACTGGCGGTGCGAGCCGTTCTCGGCTCATCCCCGCATCGCGGCGATGAGCCCCGGCGCTCCGAGCAGGGCGATGGCCCGCTTCAGGTTGTAGGCGAGGACGTGGAGGCTCATCTCCGTCCCGACGTTCGGAAGCCTTCGCATCTTGAAGTGGCTGCGTCCCATCCAGTCCTTGATCGTGCCGAACACATGCTCGACGGTCCGTCGCCGGATGCGCATGGCGTCCGGCCTGCGGTCGAGCCGATCCTGCATGGCTTCCACGACATGCTCGTGCTCCCAGCGCGTCACCCGTCGCTCGTTTCCGGTCGTGCAGCCCGGCTTCAACACGCATGATCGGCAGTGGCTCGACCAGTAGCGGTTCAGAACAAGACCGTTCTCGACGGTGATCGTGCGCTTGATGAGGGTCTCGCCGGCAGGGCACCGATAGGTGTCGCTCGGCGCATCGTAGAGGAAGTCCGGCTTGCCGAAGCGCCCCTCCGCCTTGGCCCCGGAGGTCAGAGGCTTCGGGCAGATCGGTGTGACGCCCGCCTCTTCGCAGGCCAGAACCTCCGCTCCTGAGAAGTAGCCGCGATCGGCGAGGATCGTCAGGTGCTCGACCCCGGTCGCGTCCTTCGCCTGCCGGCCCATGTTGGCGAGTTGGGTGCGATCATGGCCGAGGTTCGTGACCTCGTGCGCCACGACGATATGACTGTCCGTATCGACCGCCGCTTGGACGTTGTAGCCGACGAGGCCCGTGCCCTTGCCGTTCGTGGCCATCGCACGGGCGTCCGGGTCGGTCAGCGAGATCTGACGGTCGGGCGCTGTCTCGACTTCGTGCGCGATGGCTTGCAGCGTGCGCATCTGCTGGCGAAGCGCCGCGATCCTCTCGTTCAAGCGCGTCGTGCGCATCTCGGCGACGTCCGCCTCCTGCCGGTCGGCCGTGTCGAGCTTATCGAGATAGCGCTCGATGCTTGCCTCCACCTGCGCCAAGCGAAGGCGGATCGCGCCGGGCGTGTAGTTCTTGTCGCGCGTATTCACGGCCTTGAACCGGCTGCCGTCCGCCGCCACCGTGCCGCCGGCGATGAGGCCGATCTCCCGACACAGGATGACGAACTGCTTGCACGCCGCCCGAACTGCTTCGCCGTTGTCGCGTCGAAAGTCCGCGATCGTCTTGAAGTCGGGGGCAAGCTTACCGGTCAGCCACATGACCTCGACATTGCGGCCTGCCTCGCGCTCAAGGCGTCGGCTCGACTGCACCTGGTTCATGTAACCGTAGAGATAGAGCTTCAGGATCGTCGCCGGGTGGTAGCCGGGCCGCCCTGTCGCAGCCGCGCCTTCAAAGCCGAGTGTGGCAAGGTCCAATTCATCGACGAAGACGTCGATCACCCGGACTGGGTTCTCTTCGCCGACATAGTCGTCGACGCAGTCGGCCAGAAGAAGCGCTTGGCGCCGCTCGCAACCTTCGATGAAACGGCCCATTCGACCCCTCCAACGCTCCCGAAAAGGTAGCACAGCAGGGCGTTTCCACACAGCCTCGGTGGTTTTCTGCCTGTCGGCTTTCGGATGGCGGATGCAACGAAGCGGGCATCGCCGCGAGCTATCTCACAACCCTTCGTGGGCCCCTGAAACGTCAGGCGAAGGCTGCTCGATGAGGCAATACTTGCGACTGGCGATGTAACTGGCAGCACACGCCTGCCGTAAACAGTCCTTGAAGCGGAGTTCAAATCGGGTCCAGAGTGGTAGAACGCGGTGTGGGCTGCGCTGCCCAATCTGGCGAGAGGGCGAGGAGCTTCAACGCAACGGCTGAGGACCTGCCCCATGCTGCGCCGAAGCTTTCTGGGCGGTATCTCCGCCGCGAGTGCCAGCCCATTTCTGCCTGCCCGACCCGCGCTTGCGCAGGCTGAGCATCAACGGACCCTGCGCTTCGTGCCACAGGCCGACGTCACGGTCCTCGATCCCCTCACAACAAGCGCTTATGTCACGCGCAACCACGCGCTGCTGGTGTTTGACCAGCTCTATGGCATCGATGGCGACCTCAAGCCCCAGCCGCAGATGGTCGAGGGGCACACGGTCGAGGACGACGGCAGACGCTGGACTTTCCGCCTGCGCGACGGCCTCAAGTTCCACGACGGCGAGCCCGTGCGCGGACGCGACTGTGTCGCTTCGATCCGACGCTGGGCTCCACGCGACAACCTCGGCCAGCTGCTGATGGCCCGTACCGACGCAATTGAGGCTACCGACGACCGCAGCTTCACTATCCGCCTCAACCGGCCTTACCGTCTGATGCTGGAGACGTTGTCGAAGCTCGGTCCCCCTGCGCTGCTGATCCTGCCCGAGCGGCTCGCGGTCCTCGATCCCAAGCAGCAACTGCCGGAGGTTGTCGGCTCTGGCCCATTCCGGTTCAACGCACGTGAGCGCATTGTCGGCGCCCGCGTCGTCTACGACCGCAACCCGGATTACCGGCCGCGGGAGAGTGGGGAGGTATCCGGCGTAGCCGGGCCGAAGCGGGTGCACTTCGACCGGGTCGTTTGGACGACCATGCCCGATCCCAGCACGGCAGCGGCCGCACTCAAGAACAACGAGGTCGATTGGTGGGAAAACCCGATCAACGATCTGCTGCCGACGCTGCAATCCGACCGGAGGATCCTCACGCCCCTCTCGGGCCGGCTGGGCACGATGGGCACCGGGGTGATGAACCACCTCCACCCGCCCTTCGACAAGCCGGCGGTGCGCCGTGTGCTGCTGGAAGCGCTGTCGCAGGAAGACTTCATGACGGCGATCAACGGCACGGATCCGGACCTGATCCGCACCGGCGTTGGCCTGTTCGCCCCTGGCACGGCGATGGCCTCCGAAGTCGGACTCGATGCGCTAACCCGTCCTCGCGACATTGAGCGGTCCAGGCAGGATCTGATCGCAGCTGGCTACAAAGGCGAGCGCGTTGTTCTGTTGGCAGCGGGCGACAGTCCGCGGCTCGCCGCGATGGGCGATGTGATGAACGACCTGCTCAAGCGTCTTGGCATGGATGTGCAACATGCCGTCTCGGACTGGGGGACCATGGTGACCCGCCGGGCCAACAAGGCTGCGCCGGATCAGGGCGGCTGGAACATCTTCTGCACCGACTGGTCCGACTTCGACATGATGAACCCGGTGGTGGAGCAGGTCCTGCGCTGCGGTGGTGTCCAGACGGGCTTTTTCGGCTGGCCCGACCTACCGCGGATCGAGGCGCTGCGCGGGGCGTGGCTGGAAGCGCCGGATGAAGACGGCCGAAAGGCAATCGCCCGCGATCTCCAGACGCTTGCGATGCAGGAGGTCCCCTACCTGCCCCTTGGGCAGTATCTCAGTCGAACTGCCTATCGTGACGATCTCCAGGACGTGGTCAAGAACTTGTCTGTCTTCTGGAATGTGCGCCGAGCGTCCTGATGATCGGCCGGACGGTGTCTGACGCAGCGGCCGAGGCCCTACGCGGGCTCGGCGATCAGCCGCATACGAGGACGGGTGCGAATGGCAGCTTTCGGGCAACATCGGGCGTTGCTCTTACGGCTGACTTGGGTCGAGGCCGTGTCAAAACGCATTGATCGTGATCGTCAGCGCCGGTTGGCAGGATGATGACGGCGGCGCGGTGGGCCGCTTCAGGCTCGAATGGCCTGTATGAGCCAGGTTGCGCCGAACAGTCGGATCATCCGCTTCATGTTGTAGGCGAGGATCGCGAGGCTCATCTCGGTTCGCACGCCTTTCAGGCCCTTCGTCAGGAACGGCGTACTGCCCATCCAGGCTTTCAGCGTTCCGAAGACATGCTCGACTGTGGCACGCCGGATCGCCATGGCGTCAGGCATGGCGTCGAGCCGTCTCTGCATGGCCTCCAGAACCGCCTCGTGCTTCCAGCGCTTGAAGCGTTTGAACTTCTCGGTCGTACAGCGCACCCGCATCGCGCAGGCATGACAGGCGTCCAGGTTGCGGTAGTGGTCGATGTCGCCGTGTCGATCGGAGCGCGCGTTAGACTTCGTCAGCACAGCGCCGGCGGGACAGACGTAGTGATCGGCCGCGGCGGCGTAGACGAAGTCGGCGCGCACGAAGAGCCCCTTCTTGGCTCGACCCGACGTGTCGGCCCGCGGCATGGCCGGCAGGATGCCCGTGCCTTCGCAGGCCAGAACCTCGTCGCCACTGTAGTAGCCGCGATCGGCCAGGACCACGATCGTAATTACCCACCCCTGTGACGGCGGGGTTCAGGCGCTGATGGTCTTGAGGATGGTGCCGAAGGGGCTGCTTCCGGTTAGGCGCGCGGTATCGACCACAGTGCGGATATCGGCCTCGCCCTCGGCGGCCCACATTGCGCGGTAGCCGTTGGTGACCTTCCGCTGGATCACGGCCGGACGCAGCAGCCGTTCCGAGCCGTTGTTGGTCGGTTCGACGGCACCGGGATGGTCGAGAAACACCAGAAGCTGACGGCGCGCCCGGCCGATCTTGGCCTGCAGGTCGCGGGTTAGGTCGCAGCGGCTCGGCGTGGCGAGGATGGCGCCCAGTTGCCGATCCAGGCTCCGGCGCTTGGCGGCAAGCGTCGCGGTGGCCAGATCAGTGACACGCTCGGCCAGAGCGAACACGGAGGCCAGCCAAAGCTGCAGTCGCCAGGGGACCGGATCGTCGCTGGTGTCGACGGCGTAGGCGACATCGCGGGCGAGATGGGCGAGGCAGGTCTGGTGCGCGGCCGCGTGTCCCTGCTGGGCGGTGTAGCGGTCAGAGATCCACACCGCGGGCCGGTGGCCGTCCATCATCTCCCGCACCACGATGGCGCCCCGCGTCGGGGAGGCCGTGTGCACCACGGCTTGGGCCGAATGGAAGACCCAATGGTAGGCGTTGCTGCCCTCGATGCGCACGCCGGTCTCGTCCGAGGCGACCACCGTGGCCCGGCGCAGGGTCGAGACGGCCTCGTCGCGACCGGAGCGGAAGCGCCTCTGCGCGCGCTGGAGCAGGTTCATCAGCCCACCCTGGCTGAGCGTGAGCCCGAACAGGTCGGAGAGCGCCGCCTGTAACCGCGCGTAGGACAGCGCCTGGAAGGTTTTGAGATACGTCGCCACAGCATGCAGCCGCGGGCCGAAGGGTGTTCCCTGCGCCGCCTCCGGCACGGCTGCGACCACCCGCGTCCCGCAGGTCGGGCAACGCACGGCCAGTCGCCGATGCTGCGTCACCACCGGCGCGACCTCCGGAAGTTCGATCCCCTCGGAAACGCCGACGACCTCCGTCGGAAGAGCGGTGTGCAGGTCGCCGCCGCAGCATGAGCATCGGTCGGGACGATGATCGACCACCGTATCGGGATCGTCGCTCATCACCCGGCTATGGCCTTCGTGACCAGGCTTGGCACCGCCAGGCTTGGATTGCTCCCGCCGCTCCTTGCGGTCCGTCGCGGGTGGCTTCGACGAGGTGAGCGAAGTCTTTTCCGGACGCTGCAATCGCAGCACCAGCTCGATCAGCTCCTCGCGGCTCAACCGCTCAAGATCGATGCGACCCATCCCGGCAGGGAATCAGCGAAACCCAACCCGCGCAAGGGGGTGGGTAATTACCCACGATCGCCTCCGCGTCGGTAGCCTGCTTGGCCCGATCGCCCATCGGCACGAGCTGGGTGCGGTCGTGACCCTCGTTGATGACCTCATGGGCCACGACGAGATGATGCTCGGGGTCGACCGCAATCTGGACGTTGTAGCCGACGATGCCGGTGCCGCGCCCGCTCGTCGCCATCGAGCGCGCGTCCGGGTCGGTCAGCGAGACCTGTCCGTCGTCTGCGGTCTCCACCTGCGCCTCCATCTCGCGCAGGAAGGCCATCTGGCGGCGCAAGGCGGCGATCTTCTCGCCGATGCGCTGCGTGCGTGCCTCGGGGACGTCGTTGCCCTCCCTGTCCGCCCTGTCGAGCGCCGCGAGGTAGCGGGCGATGCTGGCCTCCACCTGTTCCAGGCGCTTGGCGACCTTGGCCACGGTGTAGTTGCGGTCCCGGTTGTTGACCGCCTTGAACTTCGACCCGTCTAAGGCGACAGTCGCCCCGGCGAAGAGCTGCAGATCCCGGCACAGCACCACAAACTGCCGACAGGCCGCTTGGATCGCAGTTCCGTTGTCGCGCCTGAAGTTGGCGATCGTCTTGTGATCGGGAGCCAAGCGACCGGTCAGCCACATCACCTCGATGTTGCGCTGTGCCTCACGCTCGAGCCGCCGGCTCGACGGCACGCGGTTGAGATAGCCGTAGAGGTAGAGTTTCAGAAGCGTGGCCGGGTCATAGGCAGGCCGCCCGGTCGCCGCAGGCTCGGAGCGGGTGAAGCCAAGCGCACCCAGATCGAGTTCGTCGATGAAGACCTCGATCACCCGAACCGGATTGTCGGCGGTGACATAGTCATCCAGCGAACTGGGTAGCAACCAGGACTGCCGACGGTCCTGCCCTTCGACGAACCGACCCATGCTGGCCTCCGCAGATGAGGCCGCAAGTCTATCTCAGAACGGACTTTTGACACAGCCTCGGTCGGAAGCGGACTCGCGGTGCGAAACTCAAGACTTCCGCACCACGCCGCACACGTTGCAATCGTTGGGCCTTTTCGGTGCAGATTGCCGGTGCGAATTACGCCTTGAAGCCGAGGGTGCGATAGAGGTCGAAGTCTTTGATCCAAACCTGGCCGAACGTGTTGCAGACATCCGGCACCTTGCGGTTGGCGCGCTGCTTCGATGGGGCAGAGACTTCCTTTGTCACAATCGTCCGATTGGGCGCGGCAAGGCCGTAGGCGACCAAAAACATATCCTGACCGATCTTCTCAATCTCGGTGTCTGTGAGGTTCGCGCCGTAGCCGCTATCCAGTACGTCATTCAGGATCGCGGGGTCGGCCTCCTCGGTCAGGATCAGCGCGGCCTTTACGTCCTTGTCGTTGATCCACTGGCCGAGCTGGGTCCGCGAGCCGCAGACTTCCTGCCAGATTTCGAGCGGCATTTTGATATGCCCCGCCTGGCATTGGCTAAGCAGCCAATCCCAGAACTGCGGTACGAGGTCGAAGCCGTAATATTCTTCATCCGCTCGGATCAACACGTTCGCATCAAGGAGGTAGAGCAATCAGTCCCTCCCGATGCCGGGCACCATGGCACCCCTGGCATATTCGTATCGTTTGATAAGCGGCTCGACGACGCCCGGACTGACGCCCAAGACCTTCGCGGCCTTGGTATGCGACAGGATGTTATCGCGGACGGACCGCTGCACCAGGCCGACCAGTGCGGCACCCAGCTTGAACTGCTTGACGGTGTAGTAGCTGGGGCCGCCCTCGGACTCCTTGGCGTCGTCCTTTGCGCGCGCTTTCTGGCCCTGCCAGCGGGCGGCGTACTGGCTGGCAAGGTCGCTGTAGGTCGAGCCGCTGATCCATTTCATGCGGTGCATGCGATAGGCGACCATAGGCTCACTGACGCGCCAAGCTTCGGCCATTCTGGCGATGGCGGCCATGGCGCGCGGCAGATCGGCAGGGGTGAAATCCGGTCCGGTGGCGAAAGCCTGATCGGGCAAGAGGAACCGTCCGGCGACATCGTTGCAGAACTGCTCGATGGCACCCTGTGGGGTCTTGGCCTGGCCTTCTCCGACCATGCCGCTCACGCCGGTCTGACCTAACCAGATATGCGCCAGCTCGTGGAGGAGCGTGAAGGCGCGGGCGGCCTTGGCGTCCTGGTCGTTGATGACGACGAATGGCGCAACGCGATCGGCAATGGCGAAGCCTCGGAACACGCGCTCGCTGATCGTGTGGTGATGCGATCCAAGATCCCCGACTAGGAGGACAAACACGCCGATGCGTTCGGACCGGCTGCGAAGATCCTTGAACAGGTCGTCGGCGGTGCCGTTGCGGCGGCTGAGCGTGTCGAGCCGGATTTCCAGCTTTGCGGCGATGCTGTCGATGACGGTCTGGACACCCTGCTGGACGGTGGCGGAGCCAACGAAGTCGAGCGGGGCGGCCTCGTCCTCGTCTTCGAGGATGCTTTTGACCATCTCCTGCCGCGCCCGGATGTCCCGGAGCAAGGCGTCCAGCTTGGCGCTCTCGCGCGGCGGCACGTCGAAAGGCAGAGTGCGGAAGTCCTCGCCCCGCGAAGCCTGGGCCGGGGGCTGTTTGAGGTAGAAGGTCACAACAGGGCGGCGGTAGACGCTCGCGATTTTGGCGAGCTGGGTCCGGGTCGGAAACCGCTGACCGCTCTCTAGGGCTTCCAGCTTCTCGGCGGCGGAGCTGGCCGCGCTCGGCTGGATGCCGATCTTGCTGGCCGCGTCCTCAAGGGACAGGCCAGCCGACTGCCGCGCCCATGCCAGGATACTCGGGTTGATGTTCTCGGCTTTCTCCATGGCTGGCTATAGCCTCGCGCCAGTGGCGTTGATGTGCCGGCGCAGCGTCGCAGGCGCGACGCCAACCATGCGGGCAATCTCCGCCCTACCTTTGCCGTCCTCGATCAGGCGAACGGCCAGCTCTCGCTTCTCCGGTGTGAAGGAAGGGGGACGCCCTGCCCGCTTGCCGCGCCGCTTGGCGGCTTTCAGCCCGGCCTTGGTACGTTCGGAAATCAGGTCGCGCTCTAGCTGGGCCAGGACGCTCATGATGCCATACAGCGCCTTGCCTGCGGCCGTGCGGGTATCCATCCCGTCCATGATCGAGTGAAACTCGACGCCGCGCCCATGCAGCTCGTCCAGAAGCAGGGCAAGCCCGGCAGTAGTGCGGCCGAGGCGGTCGATCCGCCAGACGGTCAGCGTGTCACCGGCCTTGGCCGCTGCCAGGGCGGCAGCGAGGCCGGGCCGCTTCATGGCGGTGCCGGAAACGCCCTTGTCGTCATAGACGACATCGCACCCGTCCACCTGCAACGCGTCATGCTGCAAGGCGAGGGTCTGCTCGTCGGTGGAGACACGGGCATAGCCGATTTTCATGCTCAAATTATAAGCGCACGTTTTCGCGCGATCCAGCCTTAAATTTCGCAATGGCTTAGCGGGTCGCCGAAAAGCCGCTCAAAAACGGTTCTATTCAAGCGGTCGGGTTATCGTGACGGGTGGGAGAAAGGTCGACTATTCTTTTCCCTTACTGCTTCCCGGCCCGCCGTGCGCGTCGCCGTTCTACAGTCGCTACGGCTTCAGTGCCATTTGCCTCCATCCAGGCATCTACAGCTTGGCGGAGAAGCTCCTGGATTTGAATGCCTTCATCTAACGCAGCCTGCTTGATTTCATCGTGTCGCTGCGGCTCAACATAGTAGCCGAGGAACCGCTTTCCCTCGCGCGTAGTCTTGGCCGGAACCGGCTCCGCTACTGCCGGTACGACCGGCGGTACAGCCTTTGCCTTTTCTGGGGCTTTCAACGACTCGGCCACCTGCGCAGCCATCGACAGGGGGTTCGGCTTAGCCATCACACAATCTCACTCGCATTCTTGCGTGTCCGTGTCTTAGCACGCAGGCTAGCTTGTTTTGAAACATGCTTCCACACAGCTCGTACGTCGAGGGCCCCCTTCCCTTCCGGCTCGACCTCAATCGCGGTCTGGCCGGCGTCGGCTGACCGCGGGAACACCTTCAGATCGTGGATTACAGATCGCAAAATCGGCATACCGATGTGATTCAGCTCGCGGCGGATCCGGGCCGCCTCGCGGTCACTGCGATTTCCGACCCTGTTGAGCACCACGCAAGTTGGCTTGTTGGCCTGTGTGGCAGCACGCACCGTGCGGGTGACGGCCTTCAGATCGAACAGGGCGACGCCGGTCGGTATCACGACAGCATCTGCTACCGCCAGGGCGGCTTCCACCTCATCTGTCGCGTTGGGCGGGGTGTCGATCAACATTAGATCTAGGCCGAGCCCGCGCCCGGCCTCAACAATCTGCGCCACCGCGCGGGGCTTGGCGTCAGATACGAACGGCTGCTCGGCTTCCCGCCGGTCTGACCACTCAGACAACGACGACTGCGGGTCGAGATCGATAATGCCGACCTTATGACCGTCCTCAATCGCTGCGGCGGCAAGGTTGATCGTTAGGGTGCTTTTGCCGACCCCACCCTTCCAGGCTAGCAACGCAACCACCTTCATCAGTGTGACCCCACACAGGTTGTCCGGCACAGCTACCGACAATCCTACATCTACACCATCCAAACTGCCGGAACGTCAACATGAATGAAAAAACACAAGCTAGCTTGTGTGGAAATGTGGTTGCATGGAATGCGTATCAAGCGCAGTGAGTGAACCGGCAACATTGACTTAGCCGTGCGACCCAGCCGACATGCCATGTCCGGCTGACGCGCTCTCTGTGCGAGTCGTCGGGAGCATCAGGAGACCACGCCGCCGCAAGTCGACCTCTGAAAAGCCAACGGCCCCCCAGTCGCCAAACTGGAGGGCCGTCGAAATCGAAAAGGGCCTGTGGGGCCACAACGCACTCCCCACAAGCCATGAGACGCCCCCGGGCGTCAAGCGGGAACGCCAATTCTCGCGACGATGAGGCTTTGCCCTGTGGACCGGACGCCCCTGCGGTGGCCCGGAACGACCTGTTGCGGCCCGATGAGGGCCGAGAGACGTGTTTGTAGACGAGATCCGCCGCGCCATTGAGGCGTCGAGCCGAATCACCCTGCCGCAAGTGACGGCGCTGCTGTGGCGCGCCTTCGGGGAGGGGAAGGTCACGGAAGCTGAGGCCGAAGCGCTGTCTGGGCTGATCGAGGCGCGCACGGACGCGCCTGCGGCTCGCAGGCTACCGGCGAGCTCGCGACCCAGCACCGACGCTGCAATCTCATCCCCGACCCAGGACAGAGCAAAACCTCCCAAGAGAGATATCGGCTCGCGCCCTCGCACGGACTCCTCTCTGAAGCGCCGCCGCCGCTGGGCCGCCTCGGGGCGGCTTCCGCCGGGGCTCGCGGCGCAGTTCACCGTGGCCGAGCAGGCGGTGCTGGCCCTGGTCGCCACGGAAACCTCAAAACGAGGCGATTGCCGACTGGCCGTGGGGCAGCTCGCGGCGATCGCGGGCGTGGCCGAGACCACCGTCCGCAACGCCCTGCGCGAGGCTAAGAAGCTCGGGCTAGTCACCGTCGAGGAGCGGCGGGTGACGGGCTTCAGGAACGACACCAACGTCGTGCGCATCGTCTCACCCGAGTGGCAGGCCTGGATGCGGCTGGCGCGTAAGCCGGGCAGAGAACTCTCGGGTGCTGAGGTTCACCGGGCCACGCTGAGCAGTGGGGGAGGGTGCAAATCCGCGAAGCGCACGAGTACTGAAGTTCTAATCCTGTCAGAATCGGGGGAAACGGACCCGTCAAAATGCTGCCGACGGGCAGCGAGTGACCTCGACCGATCAGACCGAACGCGAATCCGCGTGGGTCGTGGCACGGGCCGAGCCATGCGCTGAGGGTCTGAGCTCGTACGGTCTGACGAACGCCCCTCTCTCCTCGGGAGGAGGCTTGGGCTTCTTCGACCAGAAGCCCATCAGCTTTCTACTGACCGAACGCCATCCCCGCGCAGGCCCTGGGAGGACGATCCATTTCGCTCTACGCTCACGCATCCGATCCGAGCGTCGAACCGCACCATGCCGATCCGGCGCGAGCACCGCTTCTTCTACCCGATCGACTGGCCGCAGCTCTCGGCCGCGATCCGGTTCGGGCGTGCCCGGGGCGCTTGCGAGGGTTGTAGGCGACCGCACGGGCGAACCGTGGTCCACCTCGGCGATGGCCGCTGGTGGGACGAGGCGGTCGCCGCCTGGCGTGACGGGCGAGGGCGGCGGGTGCGCGTCGCGCCCGGGGCGGTCGACATCCTCGGGAGCGTGCGTCGGACCCGGGTGGTGCTGGCCGCGGCCCACCGCGACCACGACACCGCCAACAACGCGAACGCCAATCTCGCCGCGTTCTGTCAGCGCTGCCACATGATCCACGATCGGCCCGAGCACCGTCGCCGCCGCTGGACCACTCTGTTCCGACGCAAAGCGCTGGGTGACCTGTTCCGCGGGCCCTACGGGTGATCCCAGGCGGCTGAGATCAGCACGCCCGTGAGGCGATCGGTCATGCCCGCGGGCTGACGATCACCGCTCGATCCCGGGCTCGCGACCGCGTTCCGGATCGGGGCGACCGAGATGGCGCGCGAGCTGCGCCACTAGGCGTCGAACCGCCGGGGCCGGCGCGCGGCCGAGCCGGCGCCCAAAGGCGTCGATCAGGCGAAAGGCCGGCACGATCATATGGCCGACCCCGAGCCACGCTGCCGCCTCGCGCAGCGCCCGGGCCGCGCGTACCGCCCGGCCGACGTCGATCACCGGGGCGACACGCTCGGGCAGCCCGAGCACCCCGTCGCGCACGAACGCCACCCGGTCGGCGGCGTAGTCGACCACGTTGGCCTTCTCGCGGTAGCCACGCGCTTCCCGGAACAGTCGCTCCAGGACCATCGTGTCGTTGGCCGGCATGCGTGGATCCGCTTGGCGTTGCCGACACAGGGCGTCGAGCCGGTCACGCTCGACCACCACCCGCGCCGCGTGCCGGTGCCGGGTCAGGCCGACATAGACCTCGCGCGCGTCGGTGCCGGCCCCGAGGTACACCACCGCCGCGGAACAGGTCCGGCCCTGCGCCGCGTAAGATGTGCCGGCGTAGGCGTGGACGACCTTGGGATGGGCCGGCCGACGGCCGAACCGGGGGACGCGCCGGAGCTCGTCCCACGCCGCCTCGATCACCCGCCCGTCCTCCAGCGCCAGATGCAGGCGCGCACCGCCATCCGAGTCCGTGACCAGCGCCTCGATCCGGGCGCGGGTACCGTTGCGCAGGCCGAGGTGCGGCAGGCTCTCGCCGAACCGGAGAGTATCGCCGAGCGCGAGCGCGAGTGGCACTAGCCGATCCTCGCGGTCGCGCGCCGGCGGAGCGATCAGGTCCGGCCCGAGCCGGCCCTCGGCCCGCAGCGCAGCCCGCGCCCGGGCGTTCAGCGTCGCCGCGTCGGCGTTGCGCCGGGTGACGATCAGCACGTCGTCGCCGTAGCTCACGCGCTGCTCGGTCCAAGTCGCGATCACGCGCGCCTGCGCCGCCTCGGCCCCCGCGACCAGCTCGACCTGTCCCTCCGCCGCGTAGGCGCGCAGACCTGCCTCGGCATCGCCGCGCGCCATCACCACCGAGGCGGCGCGCTGCCACGCCACCGTCTGACGGCGGACCTCGCCGAGCACCGCGGAGCGCCCAACCACCTCGGCCACCGCCCGCAGCGCACTCGCGCCCCCGACCGAGGCGAGTTGCCGTCGATCGCCGATCAGCACGACCTTCGCACCGGCCGCCTGCGCCGCGCTCAGCACCGCCTCCAGGTCGCGGCTCGACACCATGCCGGCCTCGTCGACCAGGACCAGGGTGTCGCGGTCGAGCGCCGCGGGGTTGGTTTGGGACTCGGCATCCGAGCGGGTCGCCCGGGCGCGGTCGTGGCGCCAGCGGGCGATCGCCTGTGTGGGGATCCCGGTCGAGCGTCCGAGTTCGTCGGCCGCGACCCAGGAGGGCGCCAGGCCAATCACGCGCATCCCGGAGTCGTGCGCGGCCGCGACCAGGACCGCGGCCGTCGTCGTTTTCCCGGTGCCCGCACCGGCCTGGAGCAGCGATACCCCATCCGGGCCGGCGGCATGGCGCACGGCTTCGGCCTGTTCCGCGCTGAGGCGGCCGTCCCGGGCCAGAGCCGTCGTCACCGCCTCGGGGGCGATCCAGCGCCGGTCCAACGGGCGATCGGCGGCGCGCAGCATCGCTGCCTCGCAGGTTGCGATGCCCGGGCTGGTCCAGCACGCGCTCGCCCCCGGCACCATCTCGGCGGCCGCCAGCGGCAGCAGCGTGCCGTCCCGCTCCAAGTCGGCGAGTTCCGCCTCCACCACCTCGACCCCGAGCCCCTGCACCCCCGCGAGTTCCAGGGCGCGCTGGAGCAGATCCTTGCGCGTCACGACGCTCTCGTGCCGGAACAGGGCCGAGGCGGCGCGCGCGACCGGGCCGTCGCCGGGGATCTCGGGCGGGTCGAACGGGGGTTCGCGTTCCGCATCGCGCGCGGCCGCGCGCGTGTCCTCGGGATGGCGCGCGGCGTCCCACGGATCGAGCGCGCAGGCGGCGAGTTCTTCGCGCCAGCGCGCCTCCAGCTCCGCACCGGTCGGCAGCTCGTGCTTGCCCCGGCGGGTGGCGAGCGCGGCGACCTCGCGCTGGGCGGATGTGGCCCCGGCGCCGGCATAGTCGAGGATCTGCTCCGAGCGCTTGGAGAAGGCCGCCAGCAGCGCCTCAGGCGGCCCGGCGACCTCCCATTGCCCGCGCCCGGCCTCGCGGTAGCGCAGGCCGAACCGCTCCCGCAGGTTCTCCGCCAGGGCGGCACGATAGGCGGCACCGACGGCGATCTGGTAGGCGTAGAGTTGCTCGACCTCGATGGTCAGGTGCGTCTGAGATTTGTATCGACCGGATCCGGAATGTTTCGGCGCACCGGCAACATTGATAAATACACAATGCGTATGAATGTTTGGATCACCTTCACGCGTCGTGTAATGATCGAAGCGGCCGACGATCAGATCGCTCGGCCGGTGTCGTTCGACGCCCCCCGCACCGGTCCGGACGGTGACCAATACCTCCGCCGCGACAAAGGTGAGCGCCCGCTCGACCGCGGCGCGGTGCGCCGCCTCGATCGCGGCGCGCTGCTCGGGCGTGCCCGCCATCCACAGCACGGAAACGGATTTCCCGGGGGTTAGGGTGAGGTCCTGACCGGCCCAGTGGCCCGGGCCAGCGCCACGCACTAGCGGCTTGCCGGTGCCGGGATGATATCCGGCACACAGGTCGCGGAACGAGCTGGCGGCGATCGGCGCGCCGTGGCGCACGACCGTCCCACCAGAACTCCACCACATGCCATCGCCATCCTTGGCATAATAGTCGTCGCGTCGGTCCGGGCGCGCCTCACGCTGGCCGTCGTTGGTGTAATACAGCCCGGCCGCCGAGCCGGCCCCGAGCCGGTGCAGCGAGGCGGTCACGCCGCCGGGGCCCCGGTACCGTCTTTGGCTCGAAAACGACAGACCTTGGTGAGGTCGATGGCGCCGGAGGGCGCACCGAGTTCGCCCACGGCCTGGGCCATATCGAGCAGGGCGGCGTCGATCCGTTCGGCGCGCTCGATCAGAACGCGGTGGCGGATCGCCACCTCCAGGCGTTGGGCCACGCACTCGGCCGCGAGGCTTTCGCTGGACCAGCCATGCTCGGCCGCGGCGGCAGTCAGGCGGGAGGCGAGGGGGGCCGCCAGGATAATGGTGAAGGAGACCTCGTCGGCCATTGGCGCACCTGATAGGGGTGGTTCGGGCTGGGCAGCCTGACACCCTCGGGCTCGATCGGCGAGGCTTGTGAACCCGCTCGGTTAACGCCGGGTCACTTCAGTGCGTGTGGTGTGATAGCCTTCTCCTTGCCGTACACGTTACCGTACCGTTACCGTATGGTTGCCGTTTGCAGCCGTAGTCTGCCGTCCTCGGCCGGATCCTAACGTGAGCTTGCCGTCGCCCTCGGCATTCGAGCGATCGGCTGCACGCCCTGGCAATCCCCGCTCTGCTAGGGCATTGCCATGGCCCAGCGCCCCCGCCTCGACCTACGCCGCCTCGCCCGGGACGCCGCCGCGACCCCCGGCAGCCGCCGCACCGCCGGTGCTCCGGGCGGTCGGGCCGCCACGGGCTTGATGGACATCGTGCGCGGCCACCTCGACGCCCTGGTCGCCCTCCAGGCCGGCGGATTGACCTGGGATGCGGTCGCGGCCGGCCTCACGGCGCAGGGGTTCACCACCGCCGACGGCCAGCCGATCACCGGGCGCAATCTCACCGGCATCATCTCCAGCGTTCGGCGGCAGGCCGCCGCCCGCGCAGCCAGGGCGGAGGCGCGGGCGGCCCGGCCAGATCGGCCGACCTCATCGCATCCCGTACCGCCCCCGACCGGCTCGACCCCCCGGGCGTCACGGCTCGCACCGGAGCTCCGTCCGGATCGCGAGAGGCCAACCCCATCGGCCGCGGATGCGCCGCTCACCGAGGCGGAGATCCAGCACCTGCAGGCCGAGAAGCACAGCCACCTGTTCAAGAAGGACTGACACCCATGCCTCGCGTCCTCCTCGTCGCCCAGGAAACCGGCGGCGTCGGCAAGTCGACCGTGACCCGCGGCCTGGCGGAGGCCGTGCCGGACGCGCCGATCCTGGAGATCGAGTCGGTGCATCGCCTGACCGAGTTCAAGACCGCGACGGCCGCCAACGAACCCGGCGGCGTGCGCTACTTCGAGATGCGCGCCACGCGCGAGGCGATCGAGGCCAGCGGCGGCAAGGCCGCGCGGTCCGAGCTCGACGAGGTGATCAACGCGCTCTACGCGGTCGCGGCCCCCACCCTCGTCGACATCGGCGCCAACACCTCGGCGAGCCTGCTCGGGGTGCTGAGGGACGAGGCGCCGGAGCTGGGCAAGGCCGGGATCGAACTCGGGCTCGTGGTGGTGGTGGCCGCCGAGGCCGGCTCGCTCGCGGATGCGGGCAAGCTGCTGCAGGCCGCGCGGGACTGGACCGGTGCCCGGTTCGTCGTGGCCAACGGCGTGCGCGGCGCGATCGACCCGACGATCCTGGAGCGCGTGGTCGGCGACGCGGGGGTCACGCACCTGCGCGCCTTCGAGCTGGAGGATGAGACGCGCGGGGTGTTGGCGGCCGGTCAGCTGCGCGGCGTCGGACGGCTCGACCGGGCGGGCCTGGTCAAGCAGACCTCGCAGGCCAAGGCCGGGCGGATCCTGCGCGATCTCACCGCGTTCCGCCTCGCCGTGATGGAGGCGGTCAAGCCGGCGGCCCTGTGGCTGGTCGAGGAGGCGCCGGTCGCAGGTCGGGCCGGGACGCCGGCAGGGGGAGCCAAGCGTGCCCGCAACGCCTGAGGACGTGAAAGCCCGCCTCGCGCGGGCCGACCGCGCCGCGCGTGAGGCCGCGGCCGGGTTCGAGCGGGACAGCCGCGCCGCGCTCACCCGGCTGAAGACGCGCCCGATCCACGAGCGGTTCGCGGCCTTGGAGGAGGGCGCAGCACAGCTCCTGCCCGAACATCGGCGCGAGCTCCTGCTCTCGATCCGCGACCGCTCCGACGAGGCGGAGCCTAGCGTCCGGTCCGCGCCGCGCCACGCGAGCCGCATCGCGGTCTGGCGCGGGCGCCTGCCGTTCCACATGCACCGGCTCACCCGTGACGCCTTGCTCGCGCTCTGCCTCTTGCTCGGGCTGGTCCTGGCCTACCGCCGCACGCCGATCTCCTGGGTCGAGGTGCGGGGCGACCGGGATGTGACCGCCGCCTGGGTCATGCCGGACGGGCGATCCGGCGGGGACCGCCTCGTGGCGGGGCGCGCCTATGCGTTGATGCGGGACGCCGACGGCGTGGTTGAGCTGCGCGACTGGCACCCGAGCGACGGCTATGCCACGACCCGCGTGCCTTCGGATTGGCTGCGGACCCGCTCCGGACCATCACGCTGAGGTCCGGATCTCTCGATCCGATGCGGTTCACCGCGTCCGGCCGACCGGCGGTACGGAGGTGATCAGCTTGCGGAAGCGCGGATCGGTGTGCGCGACCGTCTTCTTCAGGCGCAACGGATGGCGCGCGTGGCCGCCGCTGTTGGGAAACACCAGGAGTTCGTCGCCCGGCATCGCGATCAGCGCCTCCTTGGTCATCAGGCGCGCGCCCTGCGACGCACGGGCCGTGGACGGCGTGCCCTTGGCATCGCCGGTCGGGGCCGTCCGGGTCTCGACGAAGGCGGTGTAGTCGCCGATCGACCGCGACCAGCGCTCGGCCTCATCCGGATCGACGGCCGGGACGTCGAAGACGGTGACAACCTCCGCGGTGTTAAGCAGCACGTCCGCTCCGGCCTCGCCGTAGAGCCCGACGAGTTGGGCGCGGTCCTGCCACATCGTCCAAAGGCTGGCGCCGTAGCCCGGCAGCTCGCCCGCCGCGGTGAGAAGCGCATCGAACCGGCCGAGTACCGCGGCCTCGTCGACGAAGATCATCAACCGCTCAGCCGGACGGTGGCGACGCACCGAGGCGAACAGGTCGGACAACAGCCAGCGCAGCAACGGGGCGAGCACAGTCTTGTACTCGGTCGGCACCGCCACGAACAAGTCGACGGCGCCGGTGGACAGCTCGGACAGCTGGAAGGTCGAGTCGCCGACGAGGTCGCGCAGGCGCCGGTCGGCGAGCCACTGGAAGGCCTGCAGGGCGGTGGATTTGATCGGGTCCTTGGTCTTGGGATCGGCCTCTAGGATCTCGATCGCCGCGTAGGCCGCGGGCTCGGGCCAGTGCGTGACGTACTGCTGCAGGAGGCCGCGGAAGCGGGCCTCGTCGGTTAGCAAGTCCTGAACCTCCACGACCGTGCACGCCTGCGGCTGACGCAGGGCGACCAACAGCGCACCGGTGATCAGATCGACGGCCCGGTTGCGGAAGTAGGCGGAGGCCTCGCCGTCACCGGAGGCCTCGGGCAGGAGCGCCAGCGCGGTACTCTGGAGGTAGAGGACGTCGTCCGGGTCGCGGCCCTGGAGCGGGTTCCAGTGGTCGGTGCCGCCGGCCAAGCCCATGGGATCGAGGCAGACGACGCGGCGCCCGAGCGAGCGGCGTCGTGCGGCCACGGAGCGGTAGACCTCGCCCTTCGGATCGAACACGACAGCGGGGCCACCCCAACCCTGCGGCTCGGGAAAAGCGAGATTGGGGATGAGCAAGCCCGACGTCTTGCCCTTGCGCGGCGGCGCGATGGTGACAAGCGTGCCTTGCACGGCGATGCGGACGGCACGGCCGGTCTCCGGATCACGGCCGAGTTCGAGCCCGTTGCGGAGCCGACCGCGCTCGGTTGCAGTGGCGAAGCGGGCCGAGCCGAACAAGTCGGAGGTGTCCCGCTTCTGTTTGGGTTTGGCGCGCCGCAGCAGCTCGGCTCCGAACAGGATCAAGAGGGGGAAGAAGGCGAGGAGTGGGGCTAGCGACCAGCCGTTGTTGGCGAATTCGGGCGCACGACCGATCAGCATGAGGTACGGCATCGCGAGCGCGTCACCGGCACGCACGGAGAATAGGGCCTCGAACCAGGCCCCGGGGCGCGTCACCTCTGCGGGCCAATACGCTGGGTCGAGCCCGTTCTGGATCAAACCCGCGACTGGGTAGGCCAGGAGCACGGTCGCGAGAAAGGCTGAGAAGATTATGCGCATTGCGGGTCAGTCACGAGAAAAGTAGACAGCATCGTTACAAGCACATCTTGCCCTTTGGGATCGATAACGGCATATCATTGCAAAGCAAAACGCTTAGAATAGATTATCTATAATTTAGAGATGCTAATTTTTCGAGATTTATTTTTTCTTTCAGCCAAGCAGCATTGAGTTTTTCTAGCCACAAGGGACGATGATGAGTCCTGAGATCATCAAATCTTAGGTGCATCGATGCGACCTCCGGATCGTTCAGAAAGGCCGCTTCGCACAGTGCAGCAAGACCATCAGCATCAAGGGCGTCGAATGCGTGGAGCACGCGTGTGGCCAACAGGCGCTGCTCGATGAGATCCGTCTCGGATCCTCCCAACTTCGCGAGGCGGACCTGACGACCCGCGTAGCGTGACACCGCCTCGTTGATACATGTCGTGACTGCGATGCTGGCGAAAGAATTCGGATTGTAGGCCAACATCTGAACCTGATGCCATGTGGGCAGCAGCACTATCCCGTCTCTTGCGAAAGACTCCAGTTGCTCAGGTTGCGGCATCGCGAGCCGGTTGCTCTCGAACCAGCGCGTGTCGGGCTGGTGGACCTGGAGTATGATATAGGTCGTCGAGCCCATCCGCCGGGCGAAAGCGTTCGCCGCAGCGACCCACTGAGGATGGCGTGCGTCGTCGATGAGGATGATGTCGCGCCCGGTCTTTGCTGGCATTGTCTGTTCAGGCATGACCCTGCACCTGCGGCTTGAGCACAACCACGCCCCGCGTCCGAAAGAGCATTTCGTCGGCCTCTGTCCAGATGGCCCCAAAGCCGCTCAGATCCTGGCCGGGACGTGCCGACACCACGTTATAGTTCTGGCGCACGAGACCAAGTTCTGACGCCCAGCGGACCTCGGCCTGCCGCACGTCGGGGTGGATCTCCGTGTTGACGATAAGTAAGTCCTTGAACAGCGCTCTCAGCAGTGCGCCTTTGTCCATGGGAGGCATAACGATCCTTGCACCCTATCTGCATGAACGATGACAGTCGCAATAAAAGGATCGTGTTTCTGAAACGGCGGGCAAATCGGTAAAATTGATATGATTTACTCAGTTCACATAATCTTTGAAGAGATCCAAATATTAATCAATATATAATCTTTAGATGCGCGTCGCCTCTCGCCTTGCATATTATTCAATATTTAGAGAGCTCTATGCCTGCAATGGTTAAGATATTTGCGAGCGCATAAATGTAATCGGGACCCATCGGGAAGTCATCTGGTGTTATCTTGATTGTTATTTTGCATTAATCCTTGGCGATCTCTATCGGTCTGGATTGAGAGAAACCGGTGATACGTGAACCTAGTCCCGGGCGCCGTGCCGCGTCTACTTAGGTCGCCACGACAGCAGGCATGGTAGATTGGCGCTCCAGGGTACGGTAAACGGTTGGCCGTGAGATCGAAAACAGCTCGGCCAAGTCGCTGATCGCGTAGTCGCCTGTGTCGTACATCCGGCGCAGCTCCTTCTGCTGGCGATCTGAGAGCTTGGGCTTCTTGCCCCGCAGCTTCCCCTTGGCGCGGGCCATCGCCATGCCCTCGCGCGTGCGCAGCCGGATCAGGTCGGCCTCGAACTCGGCGAAGGTGGCCAGGATGTTGAAGAACAGCTTGCCCATCGGATCGAGCGGATCGTGCACGCTGGCGCCGAGCTGCAGCTTCACGCCCCGTGCCGCGAGCGCGTCGCCGATCGCGCGCGCGTCTGGCACGGAACGGGCGAGCCGGTCGAGCTTGGGCACTACCAGGGTGTCGCCACTCCGGACCGCAGCCAGCGCCTGGTCGAGACCCGGGCGGGCCCGGTTCGTCCCGGTGAAGCCCTTGTCGGTGTAGATGCGATCGGCCGCCACCCCGAGCTGGACCAGCGCGTGGCGCTGGGCGGCGAGGTCCTGCTTGTCGGTCGAGCAGCGAGCGTAGCCGATCAGCACGTGCGTCATGCGTGGGGCTGTAACGTATAAGGTCCCCTCACCGCAATTTTTATCGTACCAATCGATTGAGACGCGGCCCGCGCAGGCATATCGAGCCTTTGTGCGTGGATCACCCGAGCGTCCGCTGACCGATCCCCTTGCGGACACAAAGGGGGAACCACGATGCAGCTCAGGGGAGCCAGCTTCTTGCGTAACTGACATTCAAAGTTCGTCCTGGCATGGATCGAGGCTTATGGCGTATGCTTATGCCCATGGCACACGATGGAGACGTCCCATGAAAGCGAGGGTGATGCCTGACGGGCGCGTGAGCTTGCCGGCCGATTTACGCAAGCGGCATGGTCTTGCTCGTGGCGGTGAGGTCATCGTCGAGGATATGGGCGACGCCATCGTGCTCCGGACCCTCGATCAGGTCGTCGCCCGGGCGCAGGCCTTGAGCCGTAGACTGGTCGGTGACACGGCAGGCGCGACCGTGGCGGATTTCCTCGCGGATCGCGCTCGTGAGGCTGAAGCCGAATGACGGGCGTCGTCCTCGACGCGTCCGCACTACTCGCGCTCTTGCTAGGGGAGCCGGGAGCGGATCGGGTGAAAGCCGCGCTCGACGGCTCGGTCATGACGACCGTCAATCTGGCCGAAGTCGTCAGCCACTACGCCAAGCTCGGCGCGGCGCGCGCGGAGATCGACGCGTTGTTACGCCCCTTGCCGATCCGGTGGGTCACCGTCGATGCCGCGCTGTCGTACGAGGCCGGCATGCTGCGCCCTCTCACTGTCGAGGGTGGTCTGTCACTCGGGGACCGATATTGTCTGGCCCTTGCCAAGCAGGAAGATCGGCCTGCCCTTACCGCCGAACGGCGTTGGACGACGATCGCCGAGGCCGCCGATGTTGTCGTCGAGATGATCCGCTGAGAGCCTTTTTAAATCGACAAAACGAATATGGGCCCCCGAATGTCATCGGTGAGTCGGTCAGACCCGTGCGAGGATGATGTTTGTTCAAGAATAGAAACGCTTACGAGTTTTCCTGAAAGAAATGACATTGTTTCAAATTCCGCCCGACCCGCTCCTTGTTTGTCGAGATGCGGACATGGTTCCGGCACACGGTTTGGCTCGAGCATATATTCCGGGATGCGGCCCTGTCGTACGCTCGGCAAGGATCTCTCGCGAGTGGAATTTGTTCGTGCTTTGCCCGGCATTGGCTGGCGTGCGGTGTCCCCGGAGCGTAAAGGCTGGCGTCTTGATTTCCGGGAGCACGCACTTGTAGATCTCAGGCCGATTAACGATGCCCTCCACCAATCCCGCCCATCACCTCGCGCGCCTTACGGATGCTGCCGCGACACTCAGCACGCCTGCGGAGGTCGCGGCATGGAGTACCGCGGTATCGGCCGAAATTGAACGCCTCCAAGCCAAGGGGATGCGGCTTCGCGAAGCTGCGCTCCGTTCGTCGAACCAACGCAGGATCGCCAAGGCCGATGGCTTCTGCACTGCCGTGGAACCCGAGTTGAACCGTGCCGCTGTCGCCGTGCGCGCGGTCAATACAATGTTCTTCGTCGATCCGCCGAGCACAGCGAGACATTAGCCGCAGGGTCTTATACAGAGTGCATCCCGGCGAAGCCTCCTTATGCTCGACAGCAAGGCCACGGCGGTTCTTACAGCTAAGACTTGACAGTTCAGTAATCGTGCCATGCTTCAGAGCGCCCCGCACGGCGACTTTCACGGGCGACATCGACGAGGAAGCGCCTCCCAGAAGACCGATCGTTTTTACAGAACGGAAACATCGAGAGGTTCCGTTGGATCGAACTTTCAAGCTCGACGATGGTGGAGAACGCCAGAGTGGAGCCCCCCTTGATCCAAGACGCGTTTTTGCCCCCGGTCACCGAACAGGATCGTCCGCATTGCCGCGGCGGTGCTACGGTGGCACAGGAGAAGACGAATGCTCGTCCGCCGGGTGGTGAGTGGTCCCCCGACCGAGACAGGGACGCCCCGACACCAGGCCTGGAGCCGCGGCTGTTCCCGTACATCTGGCGCCACTCGAAGCGCGACCAACTTGCCATCTGCATGGTCGTCCTGGCCTCGGTGCCGTTCTACTTCGCCTCCCTCGACCTGCCCAAGCGCATCGTCAACGACGCGATCATCGGCAAGGCGTTCGCCCACGGCGAGGCGACCGCGCCGTTCCTGAATTTCGAGATCGCGTGGCCTGCCTTCCTCGGTGGCGGTTGGACCGAGATTTTCAATGGCTTCCACGCCGACCGCCAGGGACTGTTGCTCTGGTTGTCCGGGCTGTTCCTCATCCTCGTCCTGATCAACGGTGCCTTCAAGTTCCGGATCAACCTGCAGAAGGGGGTTTTGGGTGAGCGGATGCTGCGCCGCCTACGCTTCCAGCTGTTCTCGCTGATGTTGCGCTTTACCCCTGAAACCCAGCGCGAGGTGAAATCCTCTGAGACCGCGACCATCATCCGCGACGAGGTCGAGCCGATCGGCTCCTTCATCGGCGACGCGATCGTGGTGCCCGCCCAACTCGGCACGCACGCCGCGACTGCGCTGGCCTTCATTCTGATGCAGAACGTGTGGCTCGGACTGGCCGCCGGCGCGATAGCCGGCGTGCAGATAGCCGTCATTCCTCGGCTCAGGCACGCGATCCTACGCCTCAGTCGTCAGCGTCAGATCGAGTCTCGCAACCTCGCCGGCCGTGTCGCGGAGGTGCTGGACGGGCTCGATGCCGTGACGGTCAATGACAGCGTCCGCTGGGAGAGAGCCGAGATCAGCGGCCGGCTCCATGGGCTCTATGACCTGCGCCTGCAGATCTATCGGCGCAAGTTTGCGATCAAGTACCTCAACAACCTGCTCGCACAGGTGACACCGTTCCTGTTCTATGCCGTCGGCGGCCTGCTCGCCCTTAAGGGCGAGCTCAGCATCGGCCAGCTGGTCGCGGTTTTGGCAGCTTACCGCGATTTGCCTCCTCCCCTGAAGGGACTGATCGACTGGGACCAGCAGCGCCTGGACGTTGAGGTGAAGTACGAGGCGATCGCCGCACATTTTGGTGGGGGCTGTCGCAAAGATTTTTGCCGCAGAAAATTCTGCTTTCAGCGGGGGGGTACCTCTATCCGCTGAGGCGGTTCCGACCCCATCAAACGGCTTCACCGACCTCGACGAGGCAGGTCATCAGACGGTGAACAGGCACCGTAACGCCCTGTTCGGAGAATATTATTTCGCCCGTCGAACGTTTGCGACACGCCCCCTTTCCTCGAAGCCGAACTCAGGATGGGCGTGCAGATCGCGCCGCCAATCGATCATCGCGGCGGTCAGTTCAGCGTCCATGATTGGGGTTCCGAGATCAACGAGCCCAGCACGTGCTGGAGACGGCATTCACGCCAGGAAGGCGGGCTCATCACGGGCGAGCACCCGCTTGACGCTCTCCAGATGCAGCCGCGCGCTCTCGGCGCGTCCAGCAGCCTCCTGGGCCGCCACGTGCTGCACGATCTCCTCAGGAACGATCTTGAGGGTGCGGCCCGTGCTCATGGCGAGCACCTGCGCCTGTGCGGCGCGCTCCAGGTAGTAGAGGTCGTCCCAGGCTTCCGCGATGGTCTCGCCCAGCACCATCACGCCGTGGTTCTTCAGGAACACCACGTCGGCGTCTCTGGCGCTCTCGGCGATGCGCTGACCTTCGTACGCGTCGAGCGCCAGCCCGTTGTAATCCTCATCTACCGCGATCCGGCCGTAGAAGCGTAGGGCGGTCTGCCCGGCCCAGAGCAGCGGCTGCCCCTCCAGCATGGCCAGCGCCGTGGCGTAGGGCATGTGGGTGTGGAAGGCGGCTCGGGCGTTCGGCTTCAGCCGGTGCAACTCGGCATGGATGTGGAAGGCTGTGGCCTCGGGCAGGCCATCGCCCTCGACGACGTTGCCGTGGAAGTCGCACAGCAGCAGGCTCGACGCTGTCACCTCCGCGAAGGCGAGGCCGTAGGGGTTCACTAGGAACAGATCCGGCCGCTCCGGCAGCACCGCCGAGAAATGGTTGCAGATGCCCTCCTCCAGGCCGTTGCGGGCAGCCCAGCGTAGGCAGGCGGCCAGATCGATCCGCAGGCGTCGCAAGCCATCACCATCGACCGGCAGATTGGTTCGGGCAGATGGGGTCTGCGGAGTGGCAATCGGATGGGCCATGGTTCGACCTTTTGCGACAGCAGATGCGATCGGCCTCAGAGCGCCAAGGCGCCCTCGGTGATGAGGATGAGAAGGCGACTGTCGGCGCCGAGGCCGAGGTCTTGAGCCTCTGACGCATCACGCCGTGCGGTGAGGGCACCGGCTAGGCTTGCCGCCCCTGACGGCGTGGTGAGCGGTCCACCATGCGCCGCGAGGATGTCGGGAGCCGTGACCAACTTGCGCTCGCTCACGGTCATCACCTGCGCGTTGTGCCGCCGCAGCAGGGTAATCGCTGGCGCGCTGGCCTCGCCACAAGACAACATCTCGGCTGACGTGTTCAGGTCACCAGACACGCGCACGGGTCGGTCAGCGGCGAGCGCTGCGGCGAGGCAAGCGGCGCGCTCGGGCTCGACGGCCACGACACACCCTGGGGCCGCCATCCAACCCGCGAGCCCGGCCGCCATCGCGGCGGCGAGACCACCGACACCCGCCGGGACGAAGACATGCGTCGGTCGTGGATGCCCGGCGGCTTCTGCTTGTTCGCGGATCTCTGTCGCCATGACGCCGTACCCTGCCATCACGTCATGGACGACGAGGTCGTTCGGGTCATCGGTCGTATCCGCGACGAGGATGCCAGTACCTTGGTGAGCCTTGGCTGCGGCAGCATCAACTGCGTCGTCGTAGGTGCCCGCCACCCAGACGATCTCCGCGCCCTCGGCCTCAATCCGACGAGCGCGCGCCTGCGGCACACCCTCGTGCAGGAACACGCGGGCCGTCGCTCCGGCAAAACGCGCCGCGGCGGCGACCGCAAGGCCGTGGTTGCCATCGCTCGCGCAAACGAGTGTCGGCTGCCCTGCGGGCTGACGGGCGAGAAGGTCCGGCAGGTCGATCCCTGCCGCACGAGCCAAGGCTCTCAGACCGGCGTAGGTGCCGCCAAGTGACTTGAAGCTTCCGAGCGACCGCGGACCTTCGTCCTTCGCGAGGACCTGCGCCACGCCGAGGTGTGCGGCGAGCTTGGGCAGATCAAGGAGCGGCGTCGGTGCATAAGCGGGATCGAGGGGCCGCAGTACGGCTGCAATCTCGGCGGAACTGGTCGTCGTCATGTCCACGATGATGCACCGAGATGGATGGCGGATGGCGTCGAACTCCGGCAGTATCACGCCTGTTTCAGGCTCTGTTGCGGGAGATCACGCTGGAAAACGTCACCTTGGACGCCTTCGACCACGCCCTTCTTGCCGCGGTACAGGTAGACAACCAGACCTCGGCGCGAGCGCTCGCCGAGCGCGTCGGCTTGTCCGAGAGTGCCGTTCTAAGGCGCCTACGTCGCCTGCGGCGAAACGGGGTCATCGTCGCGGATGTTGCGATCGTACATCCCACCGTGCTGGGAACGCCCCTGACAGTTCACGTGCTCGTCTCGCTTGAACGGGAGACATCCGACCTGCTCGATGCCTTCGTTCGCCGTCTGCGCGCCCGACCCGAGGTAAGGGCGGCTTGGTACGTCACCGGAGATTCCGATTTCGTCCTTCAACTCCGCATCTCTGGCATGGAGGCATACGAGGCGTTCACCCGCGAAGTCTTCCACGACGAGCCGAACGTGCGTGGCTTCCGCACGATCATCGCGATGCGCCAGATCGTCGGGACTTAGGCCATTGCCCCCGGCGGTGCGAGCTATCGTGAGGTGTCGGACATTCCCGTCTTCAATCCACCGCTTGCAAGCAGAATACCGATCAACCGGGTAGGAGGGGCTAACCCTCGTCAAGCACCTCGAAGCGGACCTTCCGAACTTCCGCAAAGGGTCGTGAGCGGTCGCCGCGACTATTTCCGCTTCGCTGCATCCGTCGTCCGAATGCGGACGGGCAGGAAACCACCCAGTCCAGCCGTAGGCCGGTGCCTCTCGTCAGCCTAGAGGCGGGCCTTTCCATGGCTCACAATGGAACGCACGCGGCTGCGGACGATCACGGTGCGCCTGGTTCCGTAGCGTGCCCTTATGCGAATGCAGCGCTAAGCCGGAGAGGTCGACGCCGCCTGCGCCTTGAGCGCGGTCTTCACCTTCTCCAGGCCCGCGGCGGCGACGTCAGGATACGGGCAGATCCGTGCCAAATCACCGGCTCGGCGGCGTGCCGTGCGCGGCGATCTCGGGTCGCAGATCCCGCTACAGAGCATCCCATAGCTACCTACATCATGCAATTCCCACGTGAGAACGTGAGCACTGGACCACATGAACATGGGAAAACGTGTCCACTTGTCAGAGAATGAGCTGGCAGGCATCCTGAAGGGCGGACGGAGACGGCGGACGATGGCGAAGGTGATAACTCTGGCGGCTCGGAAGGGCGGGAGCGGCAAGAGCACGATCGCCGCGTCCTTGGCCGTGGCCGCGCATCAGGCCGGCGAGGGCGTGGTGATCCTCGACTTGGATCCGCAACGCTCCCTGAAGGACTGGCACGACAGGCGCGAGCTGCCCGGCATTCACTACCGGGAGGACGATGCCGACACCCTGGCCGATCGCCTCGCCCGGATCCACGCGCATGCCGCGACGACGCTGGTGGTGATCGACACGGCTGGCGACTTCTCGCCCGCGGTCACGGCGGCGTTGAGCGCGTCGGACCTTACCATCGTGCCGGTGAAACCGTCGCTCGTGGATATCACCGCCGTTCAGCGCACCGTGGAGGGCCTGCGCACCCTGAAGCGGAAGCACGCCTTCGTGGTCTCGCAGGCCATGCCGACGGCTCCGGCTCGCGTCGAGGAAGCCGCGCGGATCCTCGTGCGCACGGCACCGCTCGCGCAGGCGATCATCAGCACCAGGGCTGACTACCTGGACGCGATGATGATGGGCCAGGGCGTCACGGAATACGCGCCCACGGGCCGCGCCGCGGAGGAGATCCGGGCGCTCTGGACCTGGGCCAAGGATGAGCTGGAGGCGGGAGAGTAACCATGGCGGCCAAGCGCAAGTCGATGGATGATGTGTACGCCCGGATCGGCCAGATGAACGCGACGCGGCCGGAGCCGGAGACCGTCGCCGAACCCGTCCAAGCGATCGAGCCCGAGACCGCCCCGGAGCCGAAGCCGCCCACGGTGGCGATCGTCTCGGCGCCAGTGGAGGAGACGACGCGGCCCGCGTTGAAGGATGGGACGCCCACCGCGTACAAACGTGAGACAGTGAGCACGCGCGCACGTTCTCACGTGGAAAAGGAGCGTATGGCGAAGGAGACGCGGCCGGCGAAGGTGCCCAAGGGTTACAATGTTCGCCCGCCCCGGATCGAGAAGCCGCACCAGAGCATCTACGCGGATCCGGCGGTGTTCCGCGTCATCCGGCAGATCGCTGCGACGGAGGACGTGAAGCCGCAGGATCTCTACCGCGAAGCCCTGCGCCTCATGCTGAAGCGTCGTGGCTATGACTTCGACAAGCTGGACAGCGGAGAGGGGTAGGCGATGCGACGTGCAATCCTCGCTGCCCTGGTCTTAGCGTTGGCGATGCCGGCGCAGGCCCAGTCACAGACGAAACCCTCTTTCATGACCGGCAACCTGCTGCACGAAGCCTGTACGTTGCAGAAGGCTACTTCGAGGGGGGTAGCTACGGGTTATGCCGTCGGCGTTTTGGACTCGCCGACAGCAAGCAGCAAACTCATCGCGTTCATCTGCGTCCCAAGTGGTGTGACTATGGGTCAGGTCGTGGACGTGGCCTGCGCCTACGTCGCGAAGAACTCGCAGGATCGGCATCGTGAAGCGGCGATCCTGGTCTTCGGTACCCTGGTCGATGCATGGCCTTGTCAGGATAGTCCGCCCGCCCAGTAGAAACGCATGGACATGCGGCCACGGCCCACGTGGGAATGATAGGCTGGACCAGGGCGCATAGATACGTCGCCCCGATCCGGTCCGGTCTAGCGGTTCGGGTTCTGGTCGATCACGCCCAACGCCTTGGCGCTCGCCACCCGGAGCTGAAGGGTGCGGATCTGCTCGGCGGCGGCACGCACCCCGGCGACGGTATCGCGGTTCTCGTCAGCCCATCGGGCCAGCCCGGCGCGGATCTGCTCGCTGATGATGCCGGCCCCGATCATGAACCGCCCGGCCATCTCGCCGATCTGCTGCAAGGTCTGGCGCATCTGCTCGGCGGCGGCGGCTTCCCGGCGCTGGCGGGCTTCCCGCAGGTAGCGCTCCGAAACCGGCTTCCACTTCCGGCGCAGACGGCGGCGGGTGGTCTCGCTGTCGATCCCCACGGCGACCATGGCCGGGGTCAGCTTCAAGCTCGAGTCCAGGATCATCCGGTCCGCGACGCGATGAAGGTGGAGATCATCTTCAGGGTTCAGCCGAGACGAACCGGGCGGGCGACCGATCTTGTTTTGCTTTGACATGGTGTAACTCCGTTCCAATACGGAGAGGTTGCCAAAGCGAACCTAGGGCGTCCAGGTCTATATTCTATCTGCCCCGTGGACATAAACTCAGCAATCGGCGGACATAAATTCGCATCGCGTGGAAGCGAGCGCACGTGCTCACGTGAGAATGTCAAATCGCTGGTGCTCGTCAAAGCGATGATTAGCGCTGTGACCGTCTACCGCGTGGGGCGTTCTCTAGCCGTCCTACAAACGTGGAACCGCCCTCTATGGCGAGCCGGGCAATCGTCTCCCGCTGCTCGGGCGTCTGCACAGATGCGCTGGTTCGCCTGGGCCGCACCGCTCGGAGGATGCGCTGCTCAATGACGAAGATTTCCGTCTCGACGGACTCCGACACGGCATCATCTTGGGGCGTCGAGATCCTGAGGAACATGGGGCCGCTAGTCATGGCACGATCCTATCATAGTAGCGACTGCCAGAATAGGTTTCAGCCTTTCGGAAGCCCAACGCTTCATAGAGCGCGATTTTCTCAGCCACAGGATCTTTGAGCTTCACCCGGCGGCGATGGATGAGAGCGGCGTATTCTTCGGCCGCGTCTGTGGCGATTTCGGCGACATAACCCTGAAGCAATCCGCTCGGACGACTCTCGATGTAGTGCAGCGTCACGTTATCGGGACCGTTCGATGCCCGACCCGTACACAAGCCCTCAAGCGAGCCATTGATCCATATTGCCACCTCGAAGCGCCGAACGTAGGGCCGGGCCTGCCCGCATATGCTGGTCCACGGGAAGATGGCAGCGCCCCACTGCGCATAGGCAGCATCGATTGCGGCATCTGATATCGAGGTCAGCCGCAAGCCGAGAAGGACGTTCGGCGTCAGTTCACCGTTCCCAGCACGGATGTTCTCCATGTCGGTGGTCAGAGCCCGCGCCGCCTCACGCAAGCGTTCGTAGCGTCGTTCGTTCGGATCGTGGACGGGCATCGAGACACACCTCGGCGGTGTCCTGCCCCATCAGGTTTGACTTCGCCATAGTGATCCGGCGAGATGGGCAATCGACCAGGGTTACACCTGGGCACGAGTCGAAGATGACTGAGACGAGCAACCCCTAGAACGCAAGAACCCGCCGGGTGAGGGCGGGTCCAAGGTCCAGAGCCGAAGCTTAGGAAGATCACATTTGGCGATCTGATCCTCCCACAGCGTAGGCCCCCCGTCAACGTGGAACAGCGTTTCCGCGAACGATGGCGGCTGGCCTTTGGACTGTCTCTCCCTGCGGGTCGCGCTAGACCTGTGAGAGGGCAATGGGACACGTGCGAGCGTGCCCACGTGGAAATGTGGGTGTACGCGATGATGAACTACGCCTTGAGATCGAGACGGCCCGGAGGGACTCCCTTCCAGTAGTGGGACAGCGGCTATGGGCGGCCGTGGCGGCAGGCGAGATCGGCGATCAGGAAGCCGAACAGCTCGACGTCCTGCTACGCACCAGAACGGCCCCATCGGGCGCGGTAGGAGGCCCGAGGACGGCAGCGGTGCCGATCCACATGCTGGCGCGTCCCTGCGGGACCGGGCTCTACTCGCTGCCTTCCGCAGCTCCCCGAACCCACTGACGTGGTTTCGGCCCTCCGGGTGACGATCCACTCGCGCACCGCCCGGTGCTGTGGGTGCGGTGCCTGGCTATGATGGGCTCCGTGAGATCGCGGTGTGATCTCCAGCGTACCGCGGCAATCCTGCCGGGAAACCCGTCGTCTTAGGCCGCGGGTGCGAGCGCGCGCTGCACTGCCTCGGGCTCACGGCTGATGACTGTGAGGTAGGCGCGCGTCGAGGCATCCGGCCGAGCCCGGCCCTGTTCCAGATCGCGCAAGGTGCCGATCGGAAACCTGTAGCGCGCCGCAAACGCCGCCTGGGTCAGGCCAAGCCCCTTGCGGATGCCCGCGACGTCCAGCTCCGCCGGGACGTGCACCCGGTAGGTCGCGGGATCGGCCTCGCCCTTGGCGATGGCCACGGCCTCACGGGCGGACTGGATCAGACGGCTGCCGAAAGTGGTCATGCTCACTCCTTTCCCGGACTCATCGCCCGAACCTTCGCGGTCACACCCTCGCGGTAGCCGTCGGCCAGGGTGCCGAGGATCACGCGCAGAGTGTTGCGGTCGGCCTAGCTGATGTCCGCCCGCTGCCCCTTCGAGACCAGCGCCAGCAGAAACACCTGCACGTCCACGACGGCAAAGTAGGTGATGACCCTGTAGCCGCCGGACTTGCCCCTACCCTTCCCGCCGATCCGCAGCTTTCGCGCACCGCCCGTACCGACGATCAGGTCACCCGCCTCCGGGTCTGCCGCGACCGTCGCCACGATGGTGGACAGCTCGTCCTCCGTGACGCCGGCGGCCTTCGCATCGGCGAGGAAGGTCGGCGTCTGGACGACGGTCTGCAGACGGATGATGTGCGGGTTGTCCGTATAAAACACAACAGCGAAGTGCGGGTTGCCCGTATCATTCGGGCTGCCTTCGGTGACCGAGGCTCGGATGTCCCAATCCGGGCATCCAACATCACCGAGAACCGGCGAGGTCGCCCGTCTTCGCCGAAGGGCCAAGCAGGGTCGAATTTGGCCGGTGGGACTGAACGCGCCCCCAGGAACCCGTGACCCTATCGATCGGCCAGATCGGCCTTCACGGCGGTGTGCTCAGCGCGACAGACCAAACCTCAACGTTGACTTAGCCGTGCGCTCCGGCCGACATGCCGTGTCCGGCTACGCATCGCCTCGCGCGAGTCGCCGGAAGCATCAGGAGACACCGCCGCCGCAAGTCGACCCCTAGAAAGGCCAACGGCCCCCCAGTCGCCAAACTGGAGGGCCGTTTAAACCGATAAAGGCCTGTGAGGCCGGAGTTGCTGCCCCTCACAAGCCATGAGACGCCCCCGGGCGTCAAGCGAAAGCGCCAACTTTCGCGACGGGAGGTCTATGCCTGTGGACCGGACGCCTCTCATGGCGGCCCGGAACGACCTGTCGCGGCCCGATGAGGGCCGAAGACCATGTTTGCCGACGAGTTGAGGCGCGCGATCGAGGCCGCCAGCCGAATCACCCTGCCGCAGGTGACGGCGCTGCTGTGGCGGGCCTACGGGGACGGGAGGATCACCGAGGTCGAGGCCGAGGGCCTGTCCGGGTTGATCGAGGCGCGCACCCTGGCCGCCAGCGGATCGCGGGCCGGACAGACCCAGAACCCAACCGGAACCAGCGCCGCTGAAGTTGGCGACCCGTCCAAAACGCTTGTCGGCAGATCTAGGAGGTCGGTCGGCTCGCGCCCGCGCACGGCAGGCTCGATGGAGCGCCGCCGCCGCTGGGCCGCCTCCGGACGGATGCCACTGGCGATCGCGGCGCGGTTCACCCAGGCCGAGCAGGCGGTGCTCGCCATAGTAGCGGCCGAGACCGCGCGTCGGGGCGATTGCCGGATGGCGGTCGGGCACATCGCGGCGGTCGCAGGCGTCGCCGAGACCACCGTGCGCAACGCCATCCGCGAGGCCCGGACGCTCGGCATGGTCACGGTCGAGGAACGCCGCCTGACCGGCTTCCGCAACGACACCAACATCGTCCGGATCGTCTCGGCCGAGTGGACCGCGTGGCTGCGCCTGGCCCGGAAGGGCAGCGTGCCTCAGGGGGGTGGGTGCAATTCCGTGAAGCGCACGCCTACTCAGGTTTCAATCCTGCTGGATTCGGGGAAAACCGCACCGTCGCAGAGCTGCCGGGGGACAGCGGTCGACCTCAAGCGAGCCGATCCTTTGCGAATCCGCGCGGGTGGTGGCCGGGTCCGAGCCATGCGTTGAGGGTCTGTCGCCGGACGGTTTGACGAACGCAGGCCGACACCACACCGCACCGCATCGACACCGCTTCGCGGGACGGCTAGGCGCGCCGTTTGCGATTCTGGAATGGGCCGATGAACCACGATCAAGCGCCGCTGCTGCTGGCGGTCGCGGTCCAGAATGACGAGTTGCGCGAGCAGCTCGGCGCCGCCCAGACTCTGCTGCTGGAGACCGCGATTAAGGCCGGGCAGCTGCACGCGCGGCTCGAAGCGCTTCGGACCGAGCGCGATGCCTGGCGGGCCGAAGCCGAACGGCTGGCCGGCCGGCGTATCCGGTCCGCCTGAACCGGCCCAATCGGTGGGATCGCCGACTGCTGTCGAACCCTGAGGCGATTCTGGGAGGGGTATGTCGGAGGAAAAGTTTGTTTCGTACGATCTATTTGCCGCTAGGCATGAGTTCGTAGAGGCCTAGTGTTTCGTACGACATGTCCGAGCCAGCGAGCGATCCGACCACCCGGACTTATTCCGGGCTGACCGAAGCCTACGGGTTGTTCAACCACCGGTTGTTCGCCGGGCGGCTGCCGACCTGCCTGATCACCATGCAGCGCAAGTCCAAGGCCTACGGGTACTTCGCCGGCCGGCGCTTCACCACGCCCGACCGCGCCGAGGTCACCGACGAGATCGCGCTCAACCCGCGCCACTTCGCCGGGCGCTCCACCGAGGCGACGCTCGCCACCCTGGTGCACGAGATGGTCCACCTGCAGCAGCAGCACTTCGGCACCCCGTCCCGGCCGGGGTACCACAACCGGGAATGGGCCGGGATGATGCGCGCGGTCGGGCTGATCCCCAGCGCCACCGGCGAGCCCGGGGGCAAGCCGACCGGGCAGCGGATGGACCAATGCGTCGAGCCGGGCGGGCGGTTCGCGCGCGCCTGCGCCGAACTGGTCGACGAACGTGGCTTCAGCGTGCCCTACGTCGAGCTGTCGGACGCGGCCGAGCGCGCGGCGCGGGAGCGCAAGGCGGCGAGCAAGACCCGGTACACCTGCCCGGGCTGCGCGGCCAACGCCTGGGCCAAACCCGGGACCTGGCTCGCCTGTGGCGCCTGCAACCTGCCGATGGAGGTGCAGCCACAGTGAGGCGGTAGCGGTGCTAAGATTGTTTCGTACGATCGATCCACCGTGCCGATGCTCATCGCAGCAGCCAGGCCACGGGCGGCCACGCGAACACCCGGCGCAGCAGGCGGCGGCCGACCAGCGCCGCCAGCCCGGCCGCGAGCATCAGCCAAGCCGGGCCCCAGGCGATCAGCCAGTCGCGCAGGGTCAGGGCGATCGTCTCCGGCAGGCCGCCGACCGGGGCGATCGTCCCTTCGGTCCACAGTGGCAGCTCGCAATAGCGCCGCCTCGATGCGGCATCGATCTTGAGCTGCGACGCGGTGCAGGACTGGCTCATCTGAGCCCTGAGGTCGGGGTTGGCCGCGACCAGGGCGAGCCACGCCGGGGCGTCGGCGCGCTGGGACAGGCCGGCCCAGCGGGCATCGAGGCCGAGGGTGTCCCGGCGTCCGAGCCAGTAACCCGCGCCGCCGCACAGGACGCCGCTGAACAGGACGATCGCCGCCGCCCACAGCCCCATCTGACGCGCCCAGGCGCGTTCCAGGCTGATGAAGTGCCGGGCCGCGGCCGCGGCCACGGCCTCGCCGGTGCGCTCGGCCAGCGCGGCGTGTGCCGCCTCGACCCGGGCGCTGGCGGCCTTGGCCACCGGGCCGACCGCCCGCTCCGCCGCCCGCTCGATCCGCGCGGGGGCGGCGTCGAGCGCCGCCGGGATGGTCCGGGCGGCGTGTTCGAGCAGACCGCCGACCGCGAGGTAGACCACGGTGGGGTCGTCCGGGGTCAGGCCGATATCCATCATCCGCCTCCACGCCAGGTCCCGGGTCGCCGGATCGAGCCCGAGCGCCAGGGCTGCCCGGTCGAAGTTGAGCTTGGCGTCGGGATGCATCGCGGCGCGGCCTTCGGCCTTCAGAGGCCGAGGAGCGGGCGCAGGTGCTCGAACGCCACCGCGGACTCGCGCAGGTAGCGCGCCACGTGCGAGCGCTCGGCGATGGTCAGGCGCGGCGCGGATGCGGCGACCGCGAACGGCAGGGCGTCGGCGTCGATCTTGGCGAAGGTGCCACTGGGCAGCGGCGGCAGGCTGATCTCCAGGCCGCCGAACTCCTCGAGCAGGCGGCGGCGGACCTTGCCGCCCCGGGCCTCGCCGTTGCCGTCGACGTAGCCGTGCCAGAACGGGAAGTCGGCCTCGGCCTTGCCCCAGCGGGTGTTGCGGATCGCGACGTGATCGACCCGGGTCCCGGCGAGCTCGAGCCAGCGGGCGACCGACTGGGTCGCGGCGACCTCGGAGGAGATCAGGTGCAGCACCACCGGGCGGTAGCCCTCGCCCGCGAACGCGGCGAGGAGGTCGTCGAGGCCCTCGCCCATGTCGGAGATCCGGGCGAGGTCGGCGAGGCTGCCGCCGGCGAGGTCGTGGACGATCAGCGGCTCGCCCGAGGCGACGCAGTCGAGCAGGGTGGCGCGCTGGTCGTCGGCGCGGATGTTGTAGTACCCGACGCCGACGGTGGGATCCTGCGCGTCCATGAGCTCGCCGGCGGCATCACGGGTGCCCAGGACCCGCAGCAGCGAGCCGACGCCGCCGTCGGCGTCGTAGGCGGCGACGCGGGTGCCGCCGGCGCGCAGGTGCTCGACCAGAGTGCGGGCGGTGACGCTCTTGCCGACCCCGCCCTTCTCCGAGGTGACCAGGACGACGCGCTTCTGCCGCGTCGGAGTCGGCGTGCGCGCCTGCTGTGCCCGTGCCATGGTGTGGTGTCCGATCCGTCGCTTCCGGCCCGCTCGCGGGGGCCTACAGGTCCTTGGTGCTCAGCCGGTGCCCGACCGTGGCCGAGGCGGGCGTGTGTGCCTGCGCCGGCCGGGGGTCGTGCCCGGCGCTCACCGGTCGCTCCAGCTCGGGCCGGCGCTCGGCGGCGAGTGGCGCGGTCCCGGCGGGGGACCTGGTCGCGGCCTTGCCGCGCCGTCGCACCGGCGTATGCCCGGCGGCCTCGCGCGTGGCCTTCTGGGTGTACTGGCGCAGGGTCGCGAGGCTGAGCTTGACCCCCATGCGGGCGAGCAGCTCGCGGATCTCGGCGTCGGTCCGGCGCTTGGCCTTGAGCGCCCGGATCTCCGGGAGCACGGCCTTGATCGCGTCGTACCCGGACGGCGTGCGCTTCGGGGTGAGCGCGACCTGCTCGCGCAGGAAGCTGCGCAGTTCATCGTGGGGATCGGGTTCGCCAACCTCGGCCATCGCCATCACGCCTCGCGCCTGTCACCGGGCCTCGCAGCCCCGCCCGCCCTGGGATCACGGCGTCATCCGAGCGGCCGTGCGAACCGCTCCCATCCGTCATCCCACAGCCCTGGCATGATACCACGGCCGAGCTTACGTCACCTATGGACTCGGGCCCGCCTGTGGATAACCCTACCCTTCCGGGCGAAAACCATGACACATCACGCACCGATGGTGCTGACGGGTGGACAAGCTTCCAGCTAAGCTACTGTTTATCTTCATATCACTGCTGTTCGGAGCTCGCGCATGACCCGCCGTCCCGTCCGCATCGCCCTGGACGAGGCCGTGTGGGCGGCGGTGGAGGCGGCGGCCCGGGCGCGCAGGATCGCGCCGCACGCGTTCGTCGAGGAGGCGCTCACCGCCGCGCTCGGGCCATCCGAGACCGTGGCGCGCCTGGCCGAGCTCGCCGAGGCGGCTACCGCCAGCGCCCGCGAGGCGAGGGCGAGCGCGGCGGCGATGGAAGACCAGATCCGAGTGATCTCGGACTTCATCGTCGACCTGTACCGGGCGGAGGCCCGGGCGAGCGATGCCGCAGGTCCGGGCTAGTCTACGGCGAGGGCTGAGCGATGATGACCTGCACGCGGATCACCAGCGTCGAGTACTACGAGTCGATGGCGCGCCAGATCCGGCGCGAGGCCGGGCTGAGCACGCCCGACACCCCGCTCGACGACACGGCGGCGGCGTACGCGCGCAAGGTCGCGGCCGGGGTCGCCGCGGAGGGCAGCGCCGCGTTCGAGGCGGCGTACGCGGAAGCGTTCGACCGGGCGCTGGCGACCCTGCGCCGGGGGCACACCGAGGGCCGGGACGAGGTCGCGTACTACACCGACAACGGCGCGGGCGAGGCCGCCGGGGTGTGGTGGACGCGCGGCGCCGGAGCCGGAGCCGATTCGGGTCCGGACGGGCGCATCGACCCGTTCCGGGCGTGCCCGGACGGGGCCGAGGTCGACGGGCGGGTGCTGCGCGACCTCGCGGCCGGGCGCGATCCCGGGAGCCTGGAGCCGCTGGTGCGGGCCTCAGGCAACGGCCGGCGCAGCGTCGGCTACGACCTGCAGTTCGCCGCGCCGAAGAGCGTGAGCGTGCTCGCCGCCTTCGCCGGGCCGGAGCAGCGCGCGCGGATCCTGGCGGCGCACGACCGGGCGGTGCGCCGGGCGCTGGACTACGCGCACGTGGCCGGGTTGATCGTGACCCGGACCGGGGCGCAGGGCCGGGGGCGGGCGCCGGCCGCGGGGGTGAGCGCGGCGGTGTACCGGCACTTCACCTCGCGGGCGCAGGATCCGCAGTTGCACTCTCACGCGGTGCTTCTGAACCTGTGCGTCCGCGCCGACGGCTCCACCGGGGGCCTCGACAACCGCGCGATCCTGCGCAACGCCGGCGGGATCGCGGCGCTGTACCGGAGCGAGCTCGCCAGCGGCCTGCGCGCGGAGCTCGGCTACGAGGCGGTCCGGAGCGGGCGCAACTTCGAGATTGCCGGGGTGGCCGAGCCGGTGCTGGCGCTGTTCTCGAAGCGACGCGCGGCGATCGAGCGGGCGGCGCGGGAGCGCGGGTTCGACACCGCCGACGACCGGATCGCGGCCCAGGCCGCCGCCCACGGCACCCGGGCGCGCAAGGATCGGGAGACGCCGCTCGCCGCCCTGGAGGCGGATTGGCAGCGCCAGCTCGACCAGGCCGGCTGGGGGCGAGAGGCGGTGTTCGAGGGCGTGCGGGTCGCCGCGGACGGGATCCGGGCGGCGCGGACGGGCTCGGCGGCCGAGCGGGTCGAGCGCTTGGCCGAGGCCGGCCTGACCGAGGCGCTGGCGATGCAGGCGGTGGTCGAGCACCGTGAGCTCGTCCGGCGCATCGCCGAGGCCGCCCAGTGCGAGGCCGACGCCGACGCGGTCCTGGAGCAGGTCGAGCGGCTGCGCCGGGACGGCGCGGTGGTCGAGGTCGGGCGCTCGGCCGCGGGCGAGCCGGTGTACGCGACGCCGGAGATGATCGAGGCCGAGCGCGGCATGCTGCGCTGGGCCTATGCCCGGCGGGACGAGCGCGCGTTCGTCCCGGAGGCGGTGCTGGCGCGGGTGTTGGCGGAGCGGCCGAGCCTGCGCCCGGAGCAGGCGGCGGCGGTGCGGCACGCGCTCAATCGCGACGGGGTCAGCGTGGTCGAGGGCAGCGCCGGCTCGGGCAAGTCGTACGCGATGGCCAGCGTCGCCGAGGCGGTGCGCGCTGGTGGCGGCGAGGTCTGGGTAATCGCGCCGAGCTGGAAGGCGGTCGACGTGATCCGGACCGACACGGCTACCGCCGAGGCGATGGCGCGGGCGGTGACCGGGTTCCTCAATCGGGTCCGCGACGGCGAGATCGTCCTGGGCCCGACGGCGACGCTGATCGCCGACGAGGCCGGGATGATCGGCACGCGCGACCTCGCCGGGCTGGTCGAGGTGACGGCGGCGGCCGGGGCCAAGCTGGTGTTGAGCGGGGACACGCGCCAGCTGGCGCCGGTGGCGGCGGGCGCGCCGATGCGGCTGCTGGTCCGGGCGCTGGGGGCCGCCCGGATGGACCAGATCCAGCGCCAGCGCGGGCGCACCGAGGCGGAGGGGGCGTGGATGCGCGCGGCGAGCGTCGACTTCGCCGCCGGCCGGACCGCGCGCGCGCTGGAGGCGTACGACCGCGGCGGGGCGATCACCTGGGGGGCGGACCGCGAGGCCACGGTTGCGGCGCTGGTCGACGCCTACGCCGCGAGCCGGCTCGATCCGGAGGGGGCGGCGCGGACGCGGGCTGTGCTCACCGGGTGGAACCGGGACGTGCGCGAACTCAACGGGCGCATCCGCGACCGGCTCAAGCGGGATGGGCTGCTGCCGGACGGGGACGACGTCGAGATCGCCGCGATCCCGCGCGGCGGCAGCCGGGCCGAGCCGCTGGCGCTGGTGGCGGGCGACGACGTCATCTTCGGCGAGAGCGTCGAGGTCGGTGGCCGCGTGATCCGCAACGCCGACCTCGCCCGGGTCGAGGCGCTCGCGGGCGACCCGGGCGATCCGGTGCTGACGTTGCGCCTGGCCAAGGACGGGACGCGGCTGAGCGCGAAGGTCGGCGCGCTGGTCGGGTTCCGGGAGCGGGGCGAGGCGCGGGTGCCACGCCTGCAGCACAGCTACGCCATGACCGTGCACGCGGCGCAGGGTGTGACGGTGGACGAGGCGTATGTCGCCGACCTGCGCGGCACGGGGGCGGAGGCGACGTACGTGGCGATGACCCGGCATCGGCACACGGCGCGGCTCTACGTCGACACGGACCGGATCCGGGAGCGACTGGAGGCCAAGCGTTCCGGCATCCGCCCGGAGGAGCGTGGCCTGGTGGCCGCCCGAGGTGCTGCGCATCCGGAGCTCGCCCTGGTCGAGCACGCCGAGATCCGACAGGCTTTTCTAGCGGATTGTGCGACCGGCGGCGGCAAGACCAACATCGCCGACTATGCCGGAGCCGATCTTCACGGCTGGTGTGCGGCACCGGTCCGGTCGCGCGACGTCCTCGTGCTGCCCGGCGGCAGGATGGGGCTGGAACGCGAGGGACCTTGGAGGGAGGCCCTCGCCGGGATCGCTCGGGTCCCCGAACGCGAGCCATCGCCGGCTGCTCAGACGCTGAGGCAGCGTATGGACGAGCGCCTGCACGCACCTGCGGCCTACCCGGTCCCGGTGCCAGGCACTGGACATACGGACCGGTTGATTCCGCTCGCGCCCGACGACCGAAGGCAGCGGGACCGGATCGCTCGGTTCGCCGCGATCCTGTGGCAGGGACTGAAGCGCCACGCCCGGATCACTGTAGGCGCCGTACATGGCGCATTCCCGAGGTTGATGGAGCGGCTCTCCACCGACATTCTGCTCGACCCGGACGGTCGGCTGGTGTTGGCGCGTCGGGATCCGCTCGGCCGCATCGTCGGGATCGAGCGCGGGAGTGAGGATCGAGCCGGAATGGCAGTTTCCGCGCCATCAGCCCCGACAAGTCTGATCCAGCTGGGAGACCGCCATACACCGGAGCGGATCTACGTCGGACGAACGGAAAGAGAAGCTCTCGGCCTCTACCAGCAGGACGAGCTGCCAGACCGTACCTTGCTCTGTATCCTGGGAGACGATGGCCCGAAGAGCAATATCGCCCTCACCCGTATCGTCGCCCGCCATCCGACTGCAGCGGTGCATCTCGCGATCGATGAACGGCAGGACGAAAGAGCAGCCCAGGCTTTCGAGGCGCGTATCCTTGCTGCCTTGAGCGACATGCGGGCGCCTGAGGCTCGCGTGACGCTGCGCCGTTCCGTGCCCCTAGAGCCATCATCGAGCGGACGCCCTGCCGCATCGGACGAACCATTCCTGGATCAGGCCGGTCGTAAGAGGCGACGTGAAGAGCATCTGGAGTTCGATCATAAGGTCGAGAGACAGATCTCTCCGGCGCGTTCATTCGAACGTGGATCTCGCGGGCGATAGATCGACCGCTCCCTCGACATTTACAGAAGGATTGGAGAGAAGAATCCTTCTGTAGCTGGATCATAATGCGGCGGGATATTGGGCAGGCGATCGGCCGCTGAGCAGGTGCCCGGCGGCCGATCCCTTCCGAGCAGGTCTCAGGGGAAATCGACACCACTTCTCTTCCCGGGGACCCGGGTGCGAGGCTTGGTCTTCTTCTTATCCTCGGGCTTCAGTGCCGGGAGGGCCTGCACCGGAACAGGCTTCTGCACGGAAAGGGAGGGGGTGGGTCTGGCTTCGTCGGCGTCGTCCTCGACGGGCTGCACGCCGAGCGCGTCGGTGATGCTGGGGCCGCTGTCGTCGGGACCATCCTCGTTGCCCGGTGGTTCCCCACCATCGCAGCCACCGCTTAAGCATCGCTCGACGAGACGGAGGATCCGTTCGTAATCCTGCTTTTGCTCGGGCGTGAATGCCACCCCCCTGCGCTTGAGCAAACGCAAGCGGTCCCAGTTGTCGATATCCTGGTCATCGAGGCTGCATTCCCACAATTCGATCCGTACGGATTGCGGGATAGAAACTCCAGCCCTGTAGGCTGCCGCACATCGTAGAAGCGCGTTTTCCTTCAAGACCTTTCTTGGACAAGGCGCGTTGGCCCGATCTCTCCGGTCCTTTTGGAGATATTCGCGGCCTTGAGGGCTCAAGAGCTTCTCAGCGTCTGCCCCGATCAGGGGGTTCTGATCATCGCGGTCTTCGTTCTGATTGGAGTTGGACATGTGAGGCCTCGGCATTTCCAGTTGCGAGGACGTCTATGAATATCGCTCTTTGCCGAAAGTACAGAGCGGAGACCATTGGATAAGTGGGCCGGACTGGCAGACAGTATCTTGAAAAAGATGAGAAATACTGCTACAAGGATCAAGAACAACATCATAAAGACGGGAGAGACCCGTCACATGTGGAGGGGCATTCGCCACCCCAGTGAAGTCGATGGACTTCACTGGCCACATGTGAATACATTCTTAAAAGTAGCCTAATGGAATTTGGCGTCTCGCCAAAGCCCGAATTGGCGGCAATTCACAGTTTCGTGAGAGGGGTGCCTAGGGTGTGGGCAGCCGCGGGGTGGCGTCTTCTGGGCTGTGATAATGACGCCTATCGGAGGCCAGGAGGTTGTAGATGCGCGAAGGGCCAGACCCTAAGAGGCGCCGCCGAAGCCCGGTAACAGCGGCGATCATCGCAGCCGTCAGCACCCTAATTGTCAATTTCGCCGTCGATCGGTTCGGCCTGATTTCCGAGACGAGCTACGTTCCGGGCTTGATCATCCGAAGCGGCCTCGTCGCCCTCTTGATGTGGATGAGTTTTCGGACCCTGGAAGCGATGCGGCGATGAGCCCTTTGCCATCGAAGCCCAGCCACTCGCGAGCCGATCGTGACAGCCCTCTCCGGCAACGCCGTCGCCGGGATCGTCCAGCGCCGGGCCGAGGTCGCCGGGCTCGATGGGGCAGCCTACGCACGCCACTCCCTGCGCGCGGGCTTCGCCACCTCCGCCGCTCAAGCCGGGATCGGGGAGATCAGGATCGTCGCACAGACCCGCCACGCCTCGCTCGCCGTGCTACGCCGCTATGTGCGCGAAGGCCGGTTGTGGCAGCGTGCTGAACGTCTGCAAACCACCCCGAACCGAAGTTGCTGGGCGGCCAACGGACGGCCGCTTTGGAGAAGCGTCGACGACGATCTGGATGACGGGTAGGGGTCGAGGCTGTGTCAAAACGCGGACGCGTTGCCAAGTCGTAGAACAAACGTCTCCGCCTTATCCGTTAAAGCTGTCCAGAACGGCTGTCTGGGGCGACACGAGGCTTCTCAGGACAATGTCGCGCGCCTTCAAGAGAAAATCATTCTACAGTTGCCGATGACGTTTGAGTTTTGACACAGCCTCGGTCGCAAGCAGCCGCGAGTGCCAGTCTGAGAAAGGCGCACCCATAGCGAACTGACGGCGCCGGTTCTCGATCACATACCTGAAACGAACTACCTGGAGCGGCTGCTTTGGGTGGAGGAGGTGGATTTTGTTCCCGGAGCGCGCAACTCGCGGCTATCAGGCCCTATCACCGGCCGTGATCGACCGCCGGTCCGGAACGGAACCGCTTGCGTGATCGAGACGTCCCGACGACCTGTCGCCCCCGGTGCTCTCGCGCAGGAGGACCGGGGGGAGCGCCGCATACGATCGCCTCGCGGCTCGACCGTCTGCCGATCACACCGCTGCACCTGACGATCCTAGCGGTCTGCACCCTCGGCTTGTTCACCGACGTGGCCGAGGTCGCCCTGAGCAATGCCCTAGCGGCGATCTTCCTGGCGCCGCCCCACAGCATGCCGCGGGGTAGCTTGTCTCTACTGCTGGCCTCTGTCTTCGCCGGGGGCGCGGTGGGTGCGCCGGTCTTCGGCTTGATCGGCGACCGCTTCGGAAGGCGGCCGGCGCTCCAAGCCACCCTGGTGCTGATGGCAGTTGGATCGGCGGCCGCCGCCATGAGTTCGGGCCTCACCGAGCTCACCGTCGCCCGGGCGGTGTCGGGCTTCGCGATCGGCGGCTTCCCGCCTCTGACGGCGACCTACCTCGCCGACGTGATGCCGCCCCGGCGGCGCGGCGCGATGCTGATGGTCTGCACCGGGATCGGCTTTCTGGGCGGGACCGGGGTGATCCTCTTGGTCCAGGCCCTGGCGCCGGCGCCGCCGCTCGGGATCGCGGCCTGGCGCTGGGCACTGGTGCTCGGTGCGGTCTTGGCGGTTCTGGGGGCGGCCCTGTTCGGCGTTCTGCCGGACTCGCCGCGCTGGCTCGCTGCAGTCGGGCGCGCTGTTGAGGCCGAACGCGCTTGCAGGCGCTTCGAGGCGGCGGGCGGCATCGTCCCACTTGAAACGCCCGCTGAGGCGACCAGGCATCCCCAGCCTCCGATGCATGCGGGTTTCCGAGGGCTGCTCGCTGAGTCCCAGCAGCGGCGCCGGGCCGCCTTGTTCGTCACTCTCTATGCGCTCAGTCCGTGGGCGACAGTAGGCTTTCCCCTGCTCAGCGCGGTCGTGATGCTCGGGAAAGGCTTCCGGGTCGATCAGTCCCTGGTCTTCGCCGGCCTGTCGATGCTGGGACCGCCGCTCGGGACCCTGCTCACCGCTACGGTGATCGACCATCTGGAGCGGCGCGCCTGCCTGGTCGCCATGGCGGCCGCGATGGTGGTTCTCGGCACGGCCTTCGCCGTCGGCGAGACCTTCGCGACCCTCGTTCTGTTCGGCTTGGCGTTCAACACCGCAGCGGCGATCTACGGCGGCCTCCTCGCAGTCTACGCGACGGAGCTCCTGTCGACCGCGTCGCGAGCCTCGGCCCTCACCTGCGCCTGGGCCGGTGGGCGGGTCTCTGCAGCTCTGACGCCGATTGTCCTGCTGCCGGTGCTCGACGGCTACGGGATCCACGCTCTGTTCGCCGTGCTCACCGCCACCCTGATCGCCAGCGGCGCCCTCGTGCTCGGCGGTCCACGCGGCCGGTCGGGCAGGCCGGTAACGCGATAGAGCGCTCGCCCGACGAGGCTAAATCGTCAGTTGGATGGCACGTCGGGCGTTACGGCACGCCATTCGACTGGCTTCAGGCCGCGCGCACGGTGGCGAGGAAGCGTCGACCTCGGAACCAAGATGCTCGGATTCCGAGCAACTAGCCGATGGTCGCCCCTGGATACTCCGAGAGGCGTTCGGCGATCGCCGTGAGTCTGCAGCTCCGCAACGGCTACCGTCCCGGTACTCGGAAGGCAGGGTCAGTGCGAGCGTAGCTGACGCCCTCAGGCATAGGGGCCACCGAACAGGTCTCCGAGTGCCTTCCGTCGGAACAATGTCCGCCAGCGCCGCCTGCGATGCTCGGGCCGATCATGGATCATATGGCAGCGCTGGCAGAAGGCGGCGAGGTTGGTACTGGTGTTGTTCGCCGTGTCATGATCCCGGTGGGCCGCGGCGAGGACAATACGGGTGCGGCGGACGTGCCCGAGGATGTCGGCTCCTGACGCGAGCAGGATCCGGCGCCCCCGACCGTCGCGCCACCGACCGGCGTCAGCATCCCACCACCGGCCATCGCCAAGATGAAAGACTATTCGTCCGTGCGGCCGTCCGCAGCCCTCGCAGCAGCCTTTCGCCCGGCCGAACCGGATCAGCGCCGAGAGCTGGGGCCAGTCGATCGGGTAGAAGAAGCGGTGCTCGCGCCGGATCGGCATCGGCTCACGCCTCGTCCGAGCGCGCATTGGCGCGGGCGCGGGGGAAGTAGCTGTAGAAGGTGTCGCGGTTGACGCCCATACGCTTGGCGATCTCGGCCACGCTGATCGTGCCGGCCGCGAGCATGGCGCGCGCCGCCTCTAGGTCGGCCTCGCTGAGTTTCTTCGGCCGACCGCCCTTTCGACCGCGAGCGAGCGCTGCCTTCAGGCCTTCCATGGTGCGTTCGCGGTTGAGGTCGAGGAAGTACTCGGCCATGGCACCGTGCATCTGCAGGGCGAAGCGGCCGTGGGCGGTGGCGGAGTCGAACTGCTCGGTGAGCGAGCGGAAGTGGACCTCCTTCACCCGCAGGCCGTCGATGGTGCGCATCATCTCGACGAGAGAGCGGCCGAGGCGATCGAGCTTCCAGACCACGAGTACGTCCTCGGGCCGCAGGAAGGCCAGCGCCGCCTCGAAGGCAGGGCGCTTGGTGCCGGCCTTGCCGGATTTCTTCTCCTCGAACAGGCGCTCGCAACCGGCCTTCGACAGCGCGTCGCGCTGGAGGTCGAGGTTCTGATCCTGGGTGGAGACGCGGGCATATCCGACGAGCATGTCGGGACAGTGCCAAAAGCGCGTTTCTCCGGCAATAGAAAAGCCGACACGTTTTTCCGACAATGACGGGGCCGTTTCAGGCCGCTCGCCGGTGTGACCTTCAGCGATAAGT
>NZ_BPQX01000002.1 GCF_022179525.1 Methylobacterium persicinum | reverse complement strand
TGGAGTGGGCCCCTCGGGGTGGACGGGATCAGGCTGCTGGTTTGACCATCAGCCGGGTATGTTGATCCTCGAACTGCGCGGGGCTGAGATAGCCGAGCGCCGAGTGGAGCCGTCGCCTATTGTAGGTCTCTTCGATGAAGCGCGGCAAGCTTTCGAGCACGTCGGCGAACGTCTCGAAGGCCATGGGATAGACGCCTTCAACCTTGAGCGTCTTCATGAAGCTCTCGGCCTTGGCATTGTCATAAGGGTTGCCGCGTCGTCCCATAGAGCCAGCCAAGCCGTGCTTGGCGAGATGCTCACGGTACGTCTTGGCAGCGTATTGCGACCCACGGTCGGAATGGTGGACGCAGCCTTTCGGTGGTTTGCGGGCCTCGATTGCCATGCCGAGGGCGGCCAGGGTGAGACGCGCGTCGATTGCGCGACTAAGGGCGAAGCCGACGACCCGCCGTGACCAGGCATCGAGAATGACGGCGACGTAGACGAAGCCGCCGATGATCGTCACGTAGGTAATGTCCGCCACCCAGAGCTGGTCGGGGCCGGCGATGCTCGCCTCCTTTGCAAGATTTGGAAAGATCGGCTGATCATGATCGCTGTCGGTCGTCTTCGTAACGCGGCGTCGTATCTTAGGCTGAAGGTCGTGCTCGCGCATGAGGCGGCGGACCTTCTTGTGATTGACCTGCAGGCCATTCTGACGGAGTGCCGCCTGGACGCGACGCCAGCCATAATGCTCGAACGCGTCGCAGATCGTCGCCATCGCCTCGACGATGGCGGTGTCGTCCACTGCGCGCACCGACACGTCATAGACTGTGGACCGGGCCAGTCCCATCAGCCTGCATCCCGCAGCGAGGCTGAGACCGCTGGGCCGATGATCGCGCAGGTAGGCCCGCTTCTCGGACGGGGTCCGGGCCGTAGAGCCCCCTTTAGAAGCTCCAGTTCGAGTGCCTGCCGTCCGACCAGTCGCTCAAGCGCAGCGATCCGTGCCTCATAGACTTGGAGAAGATCGGCGGCGGCGACGTCCTCATCCAGGCCACCGGCCTGATATTTCTCGACCCAGATCCGGATCAGGTTGCGCGAGAGATCGTGGCGCTTCGAGAGCCCGTGCAGCGTCTCGCCGCCAAGATACTCCTGCGACACCTGCCGCTTGAACGCGACGCTGTGGCTTCGGTGCTGTGCCATGGGCTTTCATCCTTCGAAAACCCGGCTGCCCGGTCAATTCCCAATCCCGCTTCTGTCCACCCCGAGGGGCCCACTCCAATCCGGGGTCCCGTTCCAACGCTTTTTGACACCCGTGCGTGCGTGCCAGGCAGGCGCGGCCGATGCTGCGCCGGCCGAGACCAGTGTTGCGAGGGTGAGGGCAAGCGCGAATTTCATGCTCTTATCCGATATTCGAGAGAAGGCGCTCTCGGTTCAGCGCCATTGCCCATGAGTTCGGAGGGCAAAATCCTTTCGTTACATTGGAAGGGACGGATCCAAAGGGGCCGAACTGATGAGGGCGAGGCGGACATCGACCTGCCCCGCCGGCAATTCGCGCAGCAGTGCCGACGCTCACCCGCCGTTCCTGGCTGCGCCTACGGTTTCGCGGCGTGCGATCTCATCTCGCACAGCCGCGCTCACCTTCTCGAAGGCGCGCACCTCGATCTGCCGGATACGCTCGCGCGACACCCTGAATTCGCCCGAGAGATCTTCCAGCGTGATCGGATCCTCGGCCAAGCGCCGCGCCTCGAAGATGCGGCGCTCGCGCGGGTTGAGCACGCTCAACGCGTCCCGAAGGGCCGAGAGGCGGTTCTGTCCTTCCTGCTCGCGGGCCAGCACGGTCTCCTGGCTCTGGGAATTGTCGACCAGCCAGTCCTGCCACTCACCCTCGCCCTCCTCGCGCAGGGGCGCGTTGAGCGACGTGTCGCCGGACAGGCGCCGGTTCATGTCAATCACGTCCTGCTCGGGCACACCGAGGCGGGTGGCGAGCTGCTTGACCTGATCGGGACGCAGGTCGCCCTCGTCCAGAGCCGAGATCTTGCCCTTGGCCTTGCGGAGGTTGAAGAACAGCTTCTTCTGGTTCGCCGTGGTGCCCATCTTCACCAGCGACCACGAGCGCAGGATGTATTCCTGGATCGCCGCCCTGATCCACCACACCGCGTAGGTGGCGAGCCGGAACCCCTTGTCGGGATCGAAGCGCTTGACGGCCTGCATCAGGCCGACGTTGCCCTCGGACACGACTTCGCCGATCGGCAGGCCGTAGCCGCGATAGCCCATGGCGATCTTCGCCACGAGGCGAAGGTGCGACGTCACGAGCCGATGCGCGGCCTCACGGTCGCCGCCGTCCCGCCAGCTCTTCGCCAGCGTGAACTCCTCCGATGACTCCAGCATCGGGAATTTCTGGATCGCGCCGAGGTAATGGACCGGGAACGCGATACCAGGTGGGAAAGAAGCAAGGGTGTTCCGCATCAGGGTTGCCGTGAGACTGCCTCCGGGCTGCAGTACCTGAATTCCCGGAAGCTGTTTGCAAGGGAAAACGGGGCCCGTTACGAAGCCCTGGTGCGACTTCCACGGTGTCCTCCTTTCCATCTCGATGTCCGAACCTTCCCTCGTGAGTTCGGGACGATGGAATGAATAGTTACGAGGAAGGCCGGCTCCGCGGCACGGATGGGCAGCGCAGTGCGAGTGCGCTCACGAAAGCCTTGCGGGCCTGCGCATGCTGTGGGGTGCGACGGTTCAGCGTCTGCGGCGCTTCGGGCCAGGACACGTCTCGGCCGAGCAAGGCCGGCTCTCACCGCGTCGTTGGGCTTGGCCGATTGAAGACGTGAAGACGTGGAAGCCGTCGCGGTGCCAGGCAGCCCAAGCGGCCTTCGTCGTCAGCTCCCTTAGCCTGACGCCGGACCGGTCGAGGGTGCCCCGGTACCTCCAAGCCGGACAGATCAGGAAGTCCGGGATCGCGTGCGTCCTCGCCACCAAGCAGAAGAGATCCCGGGTAAACCGGGCCTCGAACACGAGGCAGGCCTTGAGGTAATCCGTGCCTGAGGCCGTGTCGCTGGAGCTCATGCCGCTGACCGTGGGCGCGTACGGGTGGTGCCGGCTCGGCGAGCGCCACGGGGCCCGCGCGGCTACGTGGCGAAAAGTTCGCCTCTGTCCCCGGCGGCGAGGATGAAGGCCCAACCCGAACGGTCGGCTCTCAATCTGAGTTCGGGGCCGGCCGTCTTTCGGTTGCAGGCGCGACCGCCGAGCGAGAAGACCTTAGGACCGCACCCCAGACCAGCGCCGGAGGCGGCATGAGGCCTTTCCCGCATTGTGCGGGGCTGTTAGTGCGTCGCCGATGTTCCGGGTCCGGCGCCGTTCCGTCCGCTTCTGTCTGCTGGTCCTCGCCCTGATGGCGGGGTTCGCGCTGCATGGCGTCCAAGCCGCCCACATGCAAACCGTAATCGCCTCCGCACCGATGGATATGTCGGCTCCCGCCGCGATGCCCGACGGCTGCGAGGACTGTGACGGCTGTGCCAAGGGTCCGGGCGCGCGCTCCTGCCCCCTCATCTGCTGCGGCTTCGTCGCGGTCGTCCCGTCCGCCGCCGCACCGCAGGTCGTCGCGGTCGCGCTTGCCTACGCCGTGGACGGCATCCGAGGCGTAGGCCTGTCAGGCCACCCCGATCCCTTTCCGCCCAAGTTCCTCGTCCGAGCCTAGGCGCGGTCCCCGGCCGTGACCGCCGTCGCGTCTCCCGAGGAAGACGGGCGACCGAGCGCGTGCGCCCTGTCGTGCGCGCGCGAACCCGTGACATTCCAGGACGAGAACCATGACGGATTTCTTCGACCTCACGCCCGGTTGGCCGATCCGAAAACCTGATCACGCCGAACACACAGTTGGCGGTGCGCGCCTGTCTTCGGCCAGCGGACCATCCGGTCTGCCCTGTCTCGCGATCCGGGAGAGCTGGTCAGACCGACGACCGATTGTAACCTCCGCCGGCTTCGCGCCGAAGTTGGGTAGGAGTGCCCGATGATTGCGAGCGAGGGAGACTTGAGGGGCCTGATGAGGGCCGCCTTGGACGGGGACAAAGCCGCCTATCGGACGCTTCTGGACCGGCTGAGCCAGCACCTGCGAGCCTATTACCGGGGCAAGCTGGCGCGCATCGGGCGGAGCCAGACGGAGGCGGAGGATCTCGTGCAGGACGCGCTCCTGGCGATCCACACCCGTCAGCATACCTACGATACGGACGAGCCGTTCACGCCCTGGGTGCAGGCCATCGCTCGGTACAAGCTGATCGACCACCTGCGGCGCAACCGCCTCTCCATGGCGGACGTGCCCATCGAGGATGCCGGTGATTTCGAGGCGCGGGACGATCATACCGGCTCTGAGAGCGCGCATGACCTCGATCGCCTGCTGGCCGGCTTGCCCGAGAAGATGCGGCGGGCAATCCGGTTCGTGAAGCTCGATGGGTTGAGCGTCGCGGAGGCGGCACAGCGATGCGGCATGTCGGAGTCCGCCATCAAGGTCAGCGTGCACCGCGGCATCAAGGCCATGGCAACCGCCATCAGTCAGGGCAAGGGACGATGAGAACGGATCAGTTGATCGAGATCCTGAGCACGAACAGTGGACCGGCTGACCGTCGCCAGCTCACCCGTGGCATCGGTCTGGCCGTGGCGCTCGGCGCGGGCGCGGCGCTCTGCATCGCGCTCCTGGCGCTCGGCGTCCGCCCAGACCTTGCCGCGCCCGGCGCGCTGGGCTTCCTTCTGCTGAAGCTCGCCTTCACGGCGGGCATCGTCGTCCTCGCAGCCCGCCTGCTCACCCGGGTTTCGCGCCCGGGCGGCGCATCCGGGGGCCGCGTGCTGACGGCGCTGCTACCCTTTGCGGGCCTCTTGGCACTCGCGGCCTTGAGCTTGGCCTCCGCGCCGAGTGCGCACTGGGACCGGATGGTGGTCGGCCATATGTGGCTAGAGTGCCTCGTCTCGATCCCGATCATCGCGGTGGTGCCGTTCGCCATTCTGGTCTGGGCTGTGCGCCGCTTCGCTGCACCAACCGACCTGGTGCGTACTGGCGCGCTCGTAGGCCTTGTCGCCGGTGGTATCAGCGCGATGGGCTACGCCCTGCACTGCGTGGACGACTCGGTCCCGTTCGTAGCGCTCTGGTACGGGGGCACCATCGCGTCCTGCACGCTCGTTGGTGCCATGCTAGGGCCGCGCCTGCTGCGCTGGTGACGCGCACGAGAACCAGCCGCCCGCTCAACTGCTGCGGGTCGGTCTCTCGGTTCGAGGCGACGATCGAGACGGGGCTGGCAAATATTCCAGGGAAGCATAGCGCGGGCTGCGTTCACCGCACCGGTGTTCCGTAAGCCGCCCTTATGCGAACGGCGGCGCCTGAGCTTGGCTTGGCCTCTCACACCTTGGCTGTGCCTCGTGTGGGAAGTACCTTGGGGCTTCCTGGAAGCTGTCTGGCTTCTATCGGCTTCCTGTTTGGTGCCTAACGGATTTCTGAAAGGTCATTCCCTTTTGTGGGCGGTCTCGTAAGCGTCAAGCGCCCTCTCAAGCAATTCGCCGAGAACCAAGCGCTGCTCGTCGGCGAGGCGGGTGAAGCGCTGGGCAGTCTCTTCCGTCACCTTGAGGCTAAGCTGTTTATTGCGGCCGGTGCGGTAGCGGCGCTGTTCGACCTTGGCCGAGGCTGGCTTCGCCTTCTCGCGCGGGGCGGACTCGCGGCTGGGGAAGCCCTCCGCTTCAGAGACAGCACGAATTGTCTCTGCCGGTGGCTTCGGCTGCTGAGCGGCGCGTGGCGTGGGCTTGAAGTCGTCCAGTCCGCCGAAGTCGAGCTTGCCGAGTGGATCGGTGCGTTCAGGCTTGGGCTGACCGGGCATCATGCAACCTCCTTGGCCTGCTCGCGCTTGTCGCGCAGGCGCTGCACAATCTCTGCGGCGTACTCGGCCGCGTTGTTGATCGCCACGGCTGTGTTGGCGACACCCTTCCCTGCCAGGCCCTGCAGCGTGCCACCATAGGAGAACATGGCCCGGTAGGCCTCGCGGTCGCACAGGCGGGTTTTCAGGACCGGGATCGCGCGCTCATCGAAGCTCTGTAAGATGTGCTTGAGGGTGTGGGGCATGATCGCGGGATTTGTGCGTGTGATCAGCACTGTATAGGGAATGGCTCTCCCCCCGCGCTTCTCTGTACGCTTTATGAGCCCGATCTGACGGGCGGCTTGCGAGGCGTCGAACTGCGAGCCCTGTACGGGGATCACCACCAAGTCGGACATCGAGATTGCGTGGCTGACCATGAGGCTCGCCAAGCCCTCCAGATCCACGATCACAAAGGCGGTGATGCTGGCCGCCTCCTCAATCTTGTCCATGATTGTCTCTTCCGTCGCACCGCCTACGACCTGAAGGGTGGCGGGCAGGCCTGGCAGCTGCGCCCACTCCTGGACGAACTGATTGGGATCGGCGTCGATGATGGTGACGGTCGCCCCCTGCTCCGCCAGCATGCTTGCAAGGATGCAGGCAGCCGTTGTTTTTCCGGCGCCGCCTTTGGGCGATGAGAACGTGATGACAGGCATAGACACCTCGTTGGAAGCTGTCTGGCTCCAAGAAGCTACCGGGCAGCCGTTAGGTGCCAGGAAGCTGTCGGAAAGCTAACCGGTTCCGGGAAGCTGCCAGCTTAGCGGTAAGCATCGCGTTAACCTAACCGCTTCTGTTTGGCACCAGAAAGCTGTCGGACAGCTGTTGGCTTTCAGAAAGCTGTCCGAAATTCCAAGTGTGTGCTTGACTGAACGCTACCAGATGAGCTGCCCAGAGTTCGGGTGAAGGAACCAGACAGCTGTCAGGAAGCTGACTGGTTCCTGGAAAACCCTGAAAATCTCGACCGTTCCGTCTTCCGTAATGGACGAGGCTTATCCGTCGGCTCAGTCGGTTCGAGCTTTTGGCCGAGACGCTGTGCGCCAACCTAAATGCCGTGGCGGCGGTCGTCCCCGCTAGCCGCGTACTCGCGCCCCGCCGGACCAGCATGCGCGGTACGTTCATCGAACGACGAGAGGCGGCTGCCGAAATATGGGGTGGCTCAAGACGGCAAGAAGAACGTCATCAGCCACCCGCAACGTTGACTTAGCCGTGTCGCCCGGCCGACATGGGCAGCCCCAGCCATGCTCGCCTCGGCGAGTCGTGAGCCGGCCATTCAGGAGAGCAACCGCCGCAGTAGGACCCTGAAAAGCCAACGGGCCCCCCGTCGCCAAACGAGGAGCCCGTCGAAAATCGAGATGGCCTGTGAGGCCGCTGACACTTCCTCACAAGCCATGAAGACGCCCCTGGCGTCAAGCGGGAACGCCAATTCCCGCAACGATACCGGCTTGTCTTGAACGGAGCGCACTCGTTGCGCCGCCGAACGTCCCCCTGTGGCCCTGTGGATAAGGGCCGAGACACGTGTTTGCAGACGAGATCCGCCGGGCGATTGAGGCAGCGACCCGACTCACCTTGCCCCAGATAACGTCGCTGCTCTGGCGCGCCTACGGTGAAGGGAAAGTCACTGAGGCCGAGGCTGAGGCACTGTCCGGCCTGATTGAGGCGCGCACCGACACACCGGCTGGCCAACGGTTCTCTCTGGCCACGCCGACAGCCTCCAACCCAGGCGATAGCGCGCCCGCTCAGGATCCCGCAGTGTCTGCCAAGAGGACCGTCGGCTCGCGCCCGCGCACGGATGCCTCGATGGAGCGCCGGCGCCGCTGGGCCGCCTCGGGGCGGCTTCCGCCTGGGCTTGCGGCTAGGTTCACGCTGGCCGAACAGGCAGTCCTCGCCCTTGTGGCGGTCGAGGTCGCGCGGCGAAAGGATTGCCGATTGTCGATCGAGAATATGGCCGCCGTTGCAGGCGTATGCCGCTCGACCGTGAAGAACGCGATCCGCGAGGCGCGCCGGCTCGGGCTGCTGACCGTCGAGGAGCGCCAGATCACCGGCTTCCGCAACGACACCAATGTGATCCGCATCATCTCGGCCGAGTGGCTCGCCTGGATCCGACTGGCGCGCCGCGGAGACCCTCTCTCGAACCGAAGAGGGCAGGCGGCCCTCGCTTTCTCTCAAGAGGGAGGGGTCAAAAGTGTAACCAGCACGCCTACTACAGTTCTAACCCTGTCAGAATCGGGGAAAACGGAACCGTCAAAATGCTGCCGGAAGGCAGCGGGCGACCTCGACCAATCCGATCAACCGCGAATCCGCGCGGGTGGTAGCACGGGCCGAGCCATGCGCTGAAGGTCTGACGCTGGACGGTCTGACGAACGCACTGGCTCGGTGAGCGCTCGAGGGGCGGAGTCTGTCCGGACATCCAGTGATGGCCTGATCGCCTCATCAGGGTGAGCCCAGAGGGCGGGAGGAATTTAGATTCTGGAGGTTGGGCCGCTCGCCTGCGCGCCGGCCATACTAGGAACGAGAGTGAAGGTGCGTCGGGTCATCCGACGAAAATCCCGGGAAGGACGAACAGGACAGTCACCCAGGCGCCGACGCGCCGCGATGACCGCTTGGGCTCGCTCCGCTCCCCTCGCATCCAAGGAAAACACATGACCATCACCGTGCCCACTGGCGCGCAGGATCCCGCATGCCCACCAGCCTCGCAGGAGGGGCTAGAGGCGCTGCTGGAGGTGCTGCCGCACCGGTACAAGCCCGGGGTCCGGGCCCTACTCACCGGCCCCGACTCCAGCCGTCCGACCTGGGGACATGTCTACCTCCACCAGGACTGGCTGGCTTCTGCAGCCGCCCTGTTGGGCCTCGGTCCGTCTTGGATCCGTCCGGGCGAGCCGATCCCGATCCGCTTCGAAGTCGAGTACGATGCCCGGCTTGGCCCGCGCCTCGTAGTCTCTGCCAGCGACTGGCCGACCCCGGCGCAGGCTGCAGCCGACGCGGAGCTGCGCCAGCATTTGGAAGAGCAGGGCCGGTGGCGGCGTGCCCGCGCCCCAGACAAGCTCCGCCAGCTGTTCGCGATCGTACCCGAGGGCGGCGGTCCGCGTTGGGAGGCGCTCGCGCTACAGCTCCAGGACCTGGACGAACGCCGGATCGTTCATCTCGCCGTGCGGGAGGTTGATCTCGACGATGCCGACGCGGTGCACGAGGCCCTGCGCGACGGCGCGGAGTTCGTACACTGGACGGGCGCAGACATGGTGCTGATCGTCACGGGCGACCGTCCGATCGGTGCAAGGACGTTCAGCGACCCACGCGTGGTGGAGGCCGTCCTCGACCTCGGCGCGCCGTTGCTGACGCTCGCCGGGCCAGTTCCGACGCCGGTCGACGACCTCACCTGGCACTCCTCGCCGATCCCCGGCGCGGTGCAGGCCGCGATCGAGCGGATCCTGCGCGGCGAGCTGGAGCGGGCGGACCGGCCGCGTCTCGACAGGATCGATGAGCTGCTCATCCGCTCCCGCATCCCGCCAGGCGACGGCTGGCCCTCCGACGCGCCGTTCTGATCACCCCGGCCCGGACGTGCTGCGTCCGGGCCGACCCTACGACGGGCAACCCCATCCTCTCGCTATCCACGAACATCCGAGCCTCAACCGTGCGTATCCACGAATTCCGCCGCGCCCCGCCGGCCACACCGGAGAGCGGTCCATCACCCGGGCGACCCCGGTCCGGCCTCCCGCCACCGCCGGATCCGACTGGGCCGACGTTCGACATCCATGAACTCTGGGCCCGCACCGGCAGCGCGGTGCGCACCGGCCTGCCGCGAGCGTTCCGCGTCTGCGCCACCGTCGCCCACGTCCGGCCCCGGCGGCAGGGCAACTACGACTTGGACCTTGTGCCCACTCACGGCTTCCTCGGCGGTAACGCCCCGGTCGTGAGCGCCCGGATCGGCGCGGAGGCCTGCGCCAGGATCGCCGCCGCGCTCGAGCGCCCGTTCGATCCGATGGAGCTCGAACATCGGGACGTCACGCTGACCTGCACGGCCTCGTGGCTGTCGGACGCCCGCCTCAGGCTCAACGTGATCGCAGTCGAGCCGGCGTGGCGGGTTTCCGAGGCCGAGCTGGAACGCGCCCGCATCCTCGATGGCCTGAGGCGGGCGGGCCTGCTCGAGGCACAACGTCAGCTACCGAGCCCTGACCATCTCGCGCGGGTGAGCGTGCTGCACCCGCCGGGCCAGGGCTGGAGTGACATCGCCGAGACGCTGCACGCGCTGGCGGACGCCAGCCACCTGCGAGTCGATGATCTCGCATGTCGTTTCGACGGCCCCGGTGCGGTCCCGGAGCTGATCCGGCGCCTGGACGAGGCCGCGAAGCTGCACGCGGGCTGCGAGGATCGGGGGCTGGTGCTGCTCGTGCGCGGCGGCGGCAGCCCAGCCAGGGCGCTCGACAGCCGCGAGGTCGCTGCGGCTATCGGCACGCTTACAGTGCCCGTGGTGGTCGCGGTCGGGCACCGCACCGACGCGGCGACGATCGCCGACATGGTCGCCTGGGCGTCCCTGCCGACGCCCTCGGAGGCGCGCCACCTCGTCCTCACGCTGTTGGACGACTCGGCCGCACGCGCGGAGCGGGCCTGGGCCGACCTGGTTGCGGCGCTCGGCGATCTCGAGCGGAGTTCGCACCGGGCGGGCATCGCCGGCTGCGAGACGGTCGCGGACGCGGCGGAGGCCTGCCTCGAGGCCGCCGAGCGGCGGGCGGCGACGGCCGCACGCGCGCTCGAAGGCGGCCTGGAGCGGACCCTGGCTGTGCTGACCGCCCGGGAGCGAACCGCGTGTGCCGCACCGGATCGGCCAGCCGCTTGGCCGGAGGGCTTTGTCCGGCTCACCGACGCTGCCGGTCACCCGATCAACGGCCTGGAGGCCGCGGTCGGTCCTGTCAACGTGACCTTCGCAGACGGGCGAACCCTCGCGGTCGCGCCTGTCGCACCCCTCGATCCGACCATCCACTGAACAACACGGAGACACAGTATGATCCCAGAGACCCAGACACAGCAGACTGAACCTGCCTCCTTCGTCGACCTGTTGGAGCGCCTGGAAGACCTCGCGTGCGGGCTGCGTACCGGCGAGCTCGAGGACCGGCTGTCGCGCCTGCCGGACACCGTTGCCGAGGCGCATCGCCTGAAGCGGAAGCTCGTCGATCACGCCGTCGAACTGCGGGAGGCGATCGCCTGCCTGCGCGGCAACGCACGGCCTGCCAGCTCCGGCTGAGCAGACCCACAGAGCCTGCCCATGCACGGGCGATAGGAGCCGTCATCAGCGAACCAGGCACAGTCATGAACCGTGCCTGGTTCCTTCCATGGGCACGCAGCCAAACCCCGAGACGACATCGCCCGCAACCGTCATACCTGTGGACAGCCCTCGTCGATCGTGCCGAGACCGGCGCTGGTCGCTTGAACCCGCTGGGCGGTTCGTGGCAGCAGATGCGGGCCCAGGCAACGAACGTGCTGGGGCTCTGGACTGTCGCTGCTCTGAGATCGGCAGTCCGAAAAGTTAGCGCTGCTCTGCGGCGTTCATCCTCCGGACCGGCCTGTGCTGGTGCGGCGGTGAGGCAGTCCGGGGATGATCCCAGCCCCGGACGTCCGATCCGACCCACCCCTCGCCCCCGGCATCCGATAGTCCCGTTCGTGGACGCAGTGCGGATGAGCCAGCGGTCGGGTCGCACCGGTCGCTGAAGGATGCCTTCTTCAGGCGCTGAAGAGACCGGAGCCCTTCGTGGCTTGCGTGAACCGGTCCCATCTTTCCACGATGGGACACCGTCATGCAACCTATAGATGAAACTGTTTATCTCAGTTCTATATTTGATAAGAGGCGGTCGACGTTCGACGACGTCGTCGTTCCGATAGGCGATGAGGCTCAGCCCGAGCCAGGATCTTCTGTTTCGTACGATACAACAGACCCGACCAGCCGAACCTACTTCGGGCTGTCGGGCGCATATGTGTTCTTCAACGAGCGCCTGTTCTCAGCCAGGCTGCCGCCCTGTCTCATCACCCTGCAGCGTAAGAACAGAGCCTACGGCTACTTCGCCGGCGACCGTTTCGGGGCCCGGGACGGTACCGAGATCATCGACGAGATCGCACTGAACCCCAGCTTCTTCGCCGAGTGCAGCGTCGAGGACACCCTCTCGACCTTGGTCCACGAGATGGCCCACCTGCAACAGAAGCATTTCGGCGCGCCGCCGCGCCGCGGTTATCACAACCGGGAATGGGCAGGGATGATGCGAGCCGTGGGGCTGATCCCGTCCACGAGCGGCGAGCCCGGCGGCAAGGAGACCGGCCAGCGCGTCAGCCACTACATCGAGCCCGGCGGACGCTTCGCGCAAGTCTGTGCCGAGCTGGTCGATCTGCGCGGGGATACGGTGCCGTACGTCGAGTTGGGAAGCGAGCTCGAGCGCGAGACGCGCGAGCGGAAGGCCGCCAGCAAGACGAAGTACACGTGCCCGGCTTGCGGAGCCAATGCCTGGGCGAAGCCCGAGATCGCGCTCGACTGCGGGGCTTGCAAACGGCCGATGGACGTCGCGCCGGCCAATGGGACGAGCGGCTGAGCCGAGAGATCGCGGCTCAGCCGCTTGGAAATGCACGCGTATAGTTCGGGAAGGATGGTTATGGCGAAGGCATCGAAGGTGGACGGGAACGGGGGCACGGTCCTGAAGAGGGCGGTCTTCGTCACCTCCGAGAAGGGCGGCGTCGGCAAGAGCGTCACGGGCCGCGCCTTGATCGATCAGCTGCGCACCGAGGGCGTCCGGGTGGCCGCCTACGATGCCGATGGCAGCGTCGGTGGCCTGGTGCGGGTGCTCGGCACGCGTGACACGGACGGCAAGGTGATCGATAAACAGGACCCGGTCACTGGGGTCGACTACTACAACGTGCGCGCCGAGGCGGAGCGCCCCACCCTGGTCAACTGTCTCCGGTCAGGGGAGCGGCTCATCGTCCACGACCTCGCCGGCGGCAGCCTCGTGGATCTGATGGAGATTTCCGATCAGGGCGACGGGCTCAAGCAGTTGCTGAGGCGCTTCGACCTGAACGGCTATCGGATCACCGTCCTGCACCTGATCTCCGCCGAGGTCGGGGCGACGCAATCCGTGGCGCGCTGGATCGACTTGGTCGGCGACCGCGTCGATCACGTCGCGGTGCGCAACACCCGCTGGGGCAAGTCGACGGGCGACTTTCCCTTCTGGCACGGCTTCACCGACGCGCGCGGCGTCGAGAAGGGCGGCAAGGTTCGCCGCCGCCTGCTGGAGGAACTCGGCGGCCACGAGATCAGCCTGCCGGCGATGCCCTCCGGGACCTTCGCCAAGATCGATGCCGAGAACCTCGCCTTCTCGGCCGCTGAGGACGATCAGACCCTCACGATCGCCGAGCAGTCGCACGTGTGCAAGTTCCGCGAGGACTTCGCCGCCGCCCTCGAGCCGATACGGCCCCTGCTCGGCCTCTGACCGCACGCGATCGATCCTTCCCCGCCCTGCTGTTCCTCCTGTTCCCGGACCGCCATGGATCCCGAAGGCAAGCTCCGTTTCGATAAGGCCGCCGCCGCCCTCGGGCTCGATCCGGCTACCCGCGACCTGACGTGGCGGCGGATGATGGACATCGGCATCGGACCCGACGAGCCGACCGTCATCTACCTGGCGGTCGCCGGCTTGCTGGAGAAGGCGGCTCAGACCATCCCGGAGGCGATCGACGCGGTTCCCGAGCGGGTGGAGCAGGCGGCGAAGCGGGCGGTCGGTCCGGTGGCTGAGGCGGCCAGCGCCAAGGTCGAGGCGGCGCACGCCAGGCTCGCGGAGACCACCGGTGAGGCGGTCGCGGCGAGCGCGAGCGAGCATTTCAGGAGGATGGAGCGCACCCGCACGCGCGAGGTCGCGCTTTGGGCGGCCGGGATCATCCTGGCCAGCGTCATCGTGTGCGGCGGTGTCGGCTACAGGATCGGACGGGCTGAGATCACCAGCGTCGCCGCGCAGTGGTCGGTTCTATCCACGCGCGCGGACGGGCCCGAGTGGCTCAAGCTGGTCGCCGCCAATCCAGACCTGCGCGAGCGGATGGACAGGTTCTGTGGGCGGCTACAGCGCGAGTGGGACTCGGGACAGAAGCGCCAGTACTGCAGGCTCCCGCTCTGGATCGAGGGCACCGTGCCACCGGTCGGAGGCTTCTGGGACGCGTCGTATTTCGCCTTACGGGATTGGCTCGCGGACTGGGGACCGGTCTGGCTGATTATCGTAGCCGGTCTGGCGGCACTCGTGGCGCGACGCCTGCTCAGCCGTCTCGTCACGGCGAGGCCTGTGGCTTGGCTGCTGAAGTGAGCTGAACTGGCGGCGACGCCCCTCCTCGTAGCCGCCAGTACGATCTCGGGTCGTCCGGTCCGTGGGTGCACGCACGGCGCTGCCGAGCCGTGACGTCACAGATTGTCGTCGCTGAGCCTGTGGCTCGTGGCCTCCTTGCCCATAAGGGCACCATCGCGTGGGGCGACGCGCGGCTCGGCAGTCGTCTGTCCCGCTGCCGGCCCAGGCCGGCGCCCGTGTTCCACCGTGTCGGACGAGCCCACGGATCGCGTTGGCGGCGCGTTGCCCTTCGGCTTCGCTTTGGCTTTGCCGCGCGTTCGCTTCACGGACTCGCCCTTCGCTTCCTTGACGGCATTGCGGACATACTGCCGGAAGGTGCCGAGGCTGAGCTTGATCCCCATCCGCTCGAGAAGTTCGCGGACCTCGGCGTCGGTCTTGCCCTTGGCCTTGAGTTTCTTGATCTCCGGGAGCACGGCCTTGACCGCCTCATACGCTGACGGCTTGCGGCTCGGGGCGAGCTCGATCTGCTCGCGCAGGAAGCCACGCAGTTCGCTGTAGGGATCGGGTTCGACAGCCTCGCCCATCGCCATCACTCCTCACGCTTCTCCGGGCCTTGCCGTCTTGCCTCGCCGAGCGCCGCGGTTGCGCCTGAGCAGATTTGCGGGCTGCACGTACCCGTCACCCCGAACGACCAGCATGATACCACGGCCGAGCTTACAGCCACGATAGCCGTGGGCAGCCTGTGGATAACCTCAGGCCTACCACCCAAAATCCAGACACATCACGCACCGATGGTGCTGGGCAACGGTCGAGCTTGCCGCTAAGCTATTGCCGAGCTTCAAAACTGTGCTGTCAGGAGCCCGCGTATGGCCCGCCGTCCCGTCCGTGTCGCCCTGGACGAGGCGCTCTGGGACGCCGTAGAGGCGGCGGCCCGGGCGCGCGGGATCGCGCCGTACCTGTTCGTCGAGGAGGCGCTGACCGCCGCGCTCGGCCCGTCCGAGACGGTGGCCCGCTTGGCTGAGCTCGCCGATGCCGCGGCGGCCAGCGCCCGCGAGGCCCAGGTGAGTGCGGCCGAGATGCGCGACCAGATCCAGGTGATCAGCGACTTCATCGTCGACCTGTACCGGGCGGAGGCTCAGGCGAGCGACGATGCAGGTCCAGGCTAGGCTCAAGCGAGATCCTAGCGATGATGACCTGCACGCGGATCACCAGCGTCGAGTACTACGAGTCGATGGCGCGCCAGATCCGGCGCGAGGCCGGATTGAGCGCGCCAGACAGCCCGCTCGACGACACGGCTGCGGCGTACGCGCGCAAAACGGCGGCAGCGGTTGCGGCGGAGGGGAGCGCCGCCTTCGAGGCCGCCTATTCCAAGGCATTCGACCGGGCGCTGGCGACGCTGCGCCGCGGCCACACGGAAGGCCGCGACCAGGTCGCGTACTACACGGATAATGGCGCGGGCGAGGCCAACGGCGTGTGGTGGACGCGCGGCTCCGGTCAAGACCAGTCCGGCGATCCGTTCCGCCTCTGTCCGGACGGGGCCGAGGTGGACGGGCGGGTGCTGCGCGACCTCGCGGCCGGGCGCGACCCAGGGAGCCTCGAGCCGCTGGTACGGGCCTCGGCCAACGGCCGGCGCAGCGTCGGCTACGATCTGCAGTTCGCCGCGCCGAAGAGCGTGAGTGTGCTGGCAGCGTTTGCCGGACCGACGGAGCGCGCGCGGATCCTGGCGGCGCATGACCGGGCGGTGCGCCGGGCACTGGACTACGCGCACGCGGCCGGCCTGATCGTGACCCGGACCGGGGCGCAGGGCCGGGAGCGGGCGCCGGCGGCGGGGGTGAGCGCGGCGGTGTACCGACACTTCACCTCGCGGGCGCAGGACCCGCAGCTGCACAGCCACGCCGTGCTGCTCAACCTGTGCGTCCGGGCCGACGGCTCGACCGGGGGCCTGGACAACCGCGCGATCCTGCGCAGCGCCGGCGGGATCGCGGCCCTGTACCGGAGCGAGCTGGCCAGCGGCCTGCGATTGGGGCTCGGCTACGAGGCGGTCCGAGCCGGGCGCAACTTCGAGATCGCCGGGGTGGCCGAGCCGGTGCTGGAGCTGTTCTCCAAGCGGCGGGCGGCGATCGAGCGGGCGGCGCGGGAGCGGGGGTTCGACACGGCCGAGGACCGGGTCGCGGCCCAGGCCGCCGCCCACGGCACCCGGGTGCGCAAGGACCGGGAGACGCCGCTCGCCGTCCTGGAGGCAGAGTGGGAGCGCCAGCTGGTCCAGGCCGGCTGGAGGCGTGCGGCGCTGTTCGAGGGCGTGCGGGTCGCGGCGGACGGGATCCGCGCGGAGCGGACGGGCTCGGCGGCCAGGCGGCTGCAGAACTTAGCCGAGGCCGGCCTCGCCGAGGCGCTGGCGACGCAGGCGGTGGTGGAGAAGCGCGCGCTCGTGCGCCGGGTCGCGGAGGCGCTGCAATGCGAGGCCGACGCCGATGCGGTCCTGGAGGAGGTCGAGCGGCTGCGCCGGGACGGCACAGTGTTGGCGGTCGGGCGCTCGGACGCGGGCGAGCCGGTGTACGCGACCCCTGAGATGATCGCGGCGGAGCGGGGGATGCTCCGCCGCGCCTACCTCCGACAGGACGAGCGCGAGTTCGTCCCGGACGAGGTCGTGGCGCGGGTGCTGGCGGAGCGGCCGAGCCTGCGCGCGGAGCAGCGGGCGGCCGTGCGGCACGCGCTCAACCGCGACGGGGTCAGCGTGGTCGAGGGTAGCGCCGGCTCGGGCAAGTCGTTTGCCATGGCCAGCGTCGCCGATGCCGTGCGGGTCTGCGGTGGCGAGGTCTGGGTGATCGCGCCATCGTGGAAGGCGGTCGACGTGGTCCGGACCGACACGGCCACTCCCGAGGCGATGGCGCGGGCGGTGACCGGGTTCCTCAACCGGGTTCGCAAGGGTGAGATCGCGCTGGGGCCACGGACGACCGTGATCGCCGACGAGGCCGGGATGATCGGCACGCGGGATCTCGCCGCGCTGGTCGAGGCGACGGGCGCGGCCGGAGCGAAGCTGGTCTTGAGCGGTGACACGCGCCAGCTCGCCCCGGTGGCGGCGGGCGCGCCGATGCGGCTGCTGGTGCGGGCGCTGGGTGCGAGCCGGATGGACGAGATCCAGCGGCAGCGTGGGCGCAGCGAGGCGGAGGGAGCCTGGATGCGGGCGGCGAGCGTCGACTTCGCCGCGGGCCGGACCGCGAGCGCGCTGGAAGCCTATGACCGCGGCGGCGCGATCACCTGGGGGGCGGACCGCGAGGCCACGATCCAGGCGCTGGTCGACGCCTACACGGGCAGCCGCCTCGATCCCGACGGGGCGCAGCGGTCACGGGCGGTGCTGACCGGCTGGAACAAGGACGTGCGCGAGCTCAACACCCGGATCCGCGCCCGGCTCAAGCGCGACGGGCTGCTACCTGTAGCGGCGCGCAATCGAA
>NZ_BPQX01000001.1 GCF_022179525.1 Methylobacterium persicinum | reverse complement strand
GCAGGATGATGAAGGCGAAGAAGCCGATGAGCGTCAGCGTCACAGCCGCCATCGCGGCGAGCCGGGCCGGGCCGAGCTTCGTAACGAGATCGATGATCGGCTTCACGGGAGTTACGCTCGGGACGCGGGTGGGCCAGGAAGGGGCCACTCGGCAGAAATTGCCCGGTTTGTGGTTAGCGCACCGTTAATGCCCGTCGCCATCGGCGCCTCTCCTGACGCAAAAGCCGCGCGCGGTGTCCCCGCGCGCGGCTTGTCGGATCGTGAGATGAGGCTGGGGGCCGGACCGGCCGGCTCCGCCCCCTCGGAGCGAAATCCTCCGGAGGGCGCGTCGTTCTCAGGCGTTCCGCTGCCCGGGCGCGCCGGGGTCTCTCAGTGCCGGTAGTGCTGGATGCGCGTGGTGCGCAGGCCGGCAAGTCCGTGCTGGTCGATGGAGAACTGCCAGCTCAGGAATTCCTCGGTGGTCAGCGTGTAACGCTTGCACGCTTCCTCAAGGCTGAGGAGGCCGCCGCGCACGGCGGCGACGACCTCCGCCTTGCGGCGGATCACCCAACGCCGGGTGGTGGGCGGAGGCAGGTCCGCGATGGTCAAGGGACTGCCGTCGGGCCCGATCACGTATTTCACTCTCGGGCGGTGGGGTTCGGTCATGATACGCTCTACACTCGACTAACCCGTCGAGGGATGAAGCTACTTGCGCCCACCTAAAAGATGGTGAAGCAGATCGCTCGGATGTGATTCGTCATGAGCCGCTTGTGGACAACCCGATCTGCTGGACGCTCGACAGCGGCACTTTCTGGGAGCCCACGACCAGCATCGGCGTGCTTCCGGTGAGATCCACCTCGCTCACCGTCCCATTCACGCTGGTGTCGACGGTGACGTTGGCGCCCGTCGCATCGGTGGCCGCGACCTTGATGGAATAGAGGCCGCTGGCGGCCGAGAGGCCGGCGGAGGTCTTGCCGTTCCAGGTGTAGTTCTGGCTGCCCGACTGCAGGGAGGTGGTCTGGGTGGCGACCACGTTCCCCTTGGAATCGCTGATGGTCACCACCGCCTTGGTGGCCGCCCGGGCGGGATTGAGCGTCCAGGTGGCCGCGCCGTCCTGAAGCTGGGCCGCGGTACCGTCGGTGGTGACGGTCTTGCCGATGTAGCTGGTGGCTGAGGCCGAACTCGCCGATTGCGAGGCGGCGAGGATGCTGCCGAGCTGGTCGTTCGTCTTCAGCTGCTGCTCCACGCCGGCAAATTCCACCAGCTGCTGCGTGAACTGGTTGGTATCCATCGGGTCGAGGGGGTTCTGGTTCTTCAGCTGCGTGGTCAGCAGGGTGAGGAACTGGGTGAAGTTGCTGGCGAGACCCGTCGAGCTCGTGGACGAACTCGACGAAGACGAGGACGAGCTGCTGTTGACGAGGCTTGAGATGCCCGCGGTCATGGTGTGGTCTCCTGGGTCGGGGGGTGGGGCGCCCGGGTCACGGGGGCGCCTCAGATTCGGATGTCGAGGCCGCCGTAGCCGCGCAGGATCTGCACGGGGGCGGACTCAGGGAGAGTGTCGGCGCGGCTGGAGGCCCATGGGCTGCCCTGGCGGGCGTCTCCGCCGCCCGGCTGCCCGGCGGTCTGCCCCCCCGTCTGGCTGTCGCTGCGCAGGGACAGGTTGACCCCACCCGCGCTGGGATCGAGCCCCGCCTGGGTCAGGGCCTGCTGAAGCTGGCCGGCATCCCGCTGGAGCAGGGCGAGGGTGTCGGGCCGGTCCACCACGAGGTGCGTCGCCACCGTGCCCTTGGCCTTGTCGATCTCGAGCGTCACGTCGATGCGTCCGAGTTCGACGGGGTCGAGGCGGATCTGGAACTCGCTGGAGCCGGCGAGGGAACGAAGGCCGATGGTCATCGGCACCTGCCCGATGGGGACGGCCGGGGGCGTGGGGGCTGCCGGGGCCTGCGCCTGGACGGTCGCCGCTGGAGCGGCAGACGAACCCTGGCTCACCCCTTGGGCAGATGCGCCCTGCGCCGGGGCGGCGGGGGCGGCATCGGCCGCGGCGGAACCCTGGCGGGCGTCGGCGAGGGCCGAGAGAAAATCCTTGGCGTCTGCAGCTCCGGCATCGCCGTCCGATGCGGCCGGCTCGGCGGCGGTCGCCTCCGTCGCCCCGGTCGCGACACCGGCCGCGACGGCCGTGCCGCCGGTTTTGGGGATCCCCGCCGCCGCGATCCCCTGCGCCCCGGCCGGGGGTGCGCCCGGCGTCCCCGTCGCCACGGTGGGGGCGGGCGTCTGAGGCACCTGGACCGCCACGAGGGGGGGCGTCCCAGGGGCAGGGATGAGCCCGGCCGCATCGGGCTTGCCCTGCCCGTCCGGGATCTGGGTGGTGTCGTCGGACGGCTTGGCCACCTTGCCCGCGGCAGGGGCGGCGGCTTGGTCTCCGGCCACCGCATCGCCCTGGGCGGAGCCGTCTTGCGGCGGGGCCTTGCCCGCATCCTTCGTGGCGTCGCCCGCCTGACGGGTTTGAGCCGTCCGGTCCGGCCCGGATGCGTCCCCGCGCCCGGCGACCGGACGGTCCGGGGGCGTGGTATCGTCGGCCCGGCGCGACTGCGCCCGGTCAGCGGCCGTCTGATCGGATTTCGTTCGGTCCGTCCGGGCCTGGTCGGTCTTCTCCTGATCGGCCTTCGCCTCGTCGGCCTTGGTCTGATCGGCCCTGGTCTGGTCGGCCCTGTCCCGGTCGGCCCTGGCGAGCATGTCGTCGAAGCGCGACGGACGTGAGTCGGCATGGCGCGGCGTGTCCGCAGTCCGCCAAGCTTGCGAACGCCACGCTGCCGTCTCCACCCGATCCGTCGCGCCGTAAGCCATGCCGATGCTCCTCGGGTGTCCCGGAGCAAGGGTCGAGCCAGTCCGGAAATTCCGGCAAACCATTGATCGAAAATATTAAATTTCGGAGCGTGGCCCCGCGCGGATGTATCGGCGGCGGCGGAACCTGCCGTCCGGCCGGCAGGTTCTGCCGGGTTGTGGTTTCCACCCGGCCGGACAGCCGCTATAGACGGGGCCGGCGGACCGGCAGCCTCGGGCGCACGGCCGCCTGACGCAGTCCGCGATGAACACCCTCGACCTTCCGAATCCCCCCCACGAGACGCGCGTCGTCGTCGCCATGTCCGGCGGCGTCGATTCCAGCGTGGTCGCCGGCCTGCTGAAGCGGCAGGGATTCGACGTGGTCGGGGTCACCCTCCAGCTCTACGATCATGGGGCGGCGGCCCACCGCCGGGGCGCGTGCTGCGCCGGCCAGGACATCCACGACGCCCGCGCCGCCGCCGACCATCTCGGCATCCCCCATTATGTCCTCGACTACGAGGACCGGTTCCGGGACGCGGTGATCGACAAGTTCGCCGAGAGCTACCTCGCCGGCGAGACCCCGATTCCCTGTGTCGAGTGCAACCGCACCGTGAAATTCCGGGACCTGCTCGGGCTCGCCCGGGAACTGGGCGCCGAGGCCCTCGCCACCGGGCACTACGTGGCGAGCCGGCCCCTGCCGGGTGGAGGCCGGGCTCTGCACCGGGCGCGGGACCCCGGCCGGGACCAGAGCTACTTCCTCTACGCCACCACGGCCGAGCAGCTTGCCTTCCTTCGCTTCCCCCTCGGCGAGCTGGGTAAGGACGAGACCCGGGCCCTCGCCCGGGACCTCGGCCTCGCGATCTCGGAGAAGCCGGACAGCCAGGACATCTGCTTCGTCCCTCAGGGCCGCTACAGCGACGTGATCGCACGCCTGCGCCCGGACGCCGCCCGCCCCGGCGAGATCGTGGACCTCGCCGGCCGCCCCCTGGGGCGCCACGAGGGCATCCTGCACTACACGGTCGGGCAGCGCCGGGGCCTCGGCCTGTCGGGCCGTGAGCCGCTCTACGTCGTCCGCCTTGAGCCGGAGACGGCCCGGGTGGTCGTCGGCCCCCGGACGGCGCTCGCCACCCGCCGCATCCGCCTCGACGACCTCAACTGGCTCGGCGACGGGGCGCGGGAGTCCGTTCGCGATCTGCCGGTGGCGGTCCGCGTGCGCTCCACCCGGCCGCCCCGCCCCGCCTCCCTGACCCTCGACGGCGACGGGGCGGAGATCGTGCTGGCCGAGTCGGAGGACGGCGTCTCGCCGGGCCAGGCCTGCGTGATCTACGACGGCGACGATCCCCGCGCGCGGGTGCTCGGCGGCGGCACGATCCGGCGGATCGATGCGTTGTCGGCCAAGCCGCTGGAAGCGGCATGACCATACGAGGGAAGCCGCTGGAAGCGGCATGATCACCCGAGCCGGGCCGAGTCGCGCGGCCTGACACCAACCCCTTCCAGGAACGTCACACAGCCATGTTGAGCGAGCCGCAGGTGGCCGGGCCGAGCACGGCCCTGATGCGCAAGGCCTATGCCCGCTGGGCCCCCGTCTACGACGTGGTCTACGACAAGCTCACCGAGCCCGCCGCCCGGGCGGCGGTGGAGGCCGCCTCGGCCTATGGCCCGCGGATCCTGGAGGCGGGCGTCGGCACGGGGCTCGCCCTCGGCTACTACCCCCGGGGCAGCTTCGTCTGCGGGGTGGACCTGTCCGAGGACATGCTCAAGCGGGCCAGGAACAAGGTGATGCGGCGGGGGCTCACCCACGTACACGGCCTTCAGGTCATGGATGTGTGCCATCTCGGCTATGCCGATGCGAGCTTCGACGCGGTGGTGGCGCAGTTCCTCATCACCCTCGTGCCCGACCCGGAAGCCGCCCTGTCGGAGTTCCTGCGGGTGGTGCGGCCCGGCGGCGGCATCGTGCTCGCCAACCATTTCGGGCAGGATGACGGCCCCCTCGCCCGGGTCGAGGAGATCGTCGCGCCGCTCTGCACCAAGATCGGCTGGTCGTCGGACTTCAAGGCCACGCGCATCGAGGCCTGGGCCCGGCGCAACGGCGTCGAGGTGATGGGGCTGAAGCCGACCTTTCCCGGCGGCTTCTTCAAGATCCTGCGGATGCGCAAGGCCGGGTGAGCGCCCCGCCGGCCCCCGGGCGCCGCGGTCCCATCGCCCGCTGGCTGCCCCTCGTTTTCCTCGTCGGCCTGCCCCTCGTGGCCCTCGCCTCCGGCGCCTCGCATCTCCTGAGCCTCGACAGCCTGCTCGCCTCCCGGGCCTGGCTCAAGGCCTTCGTCGCGGCCGACTACGTCCGGGCGATGGCCGCGGCCTACCTCGTCTATCTCGGCGCGGTGGTCGTCTCCGTGCCGGCGACGCTGATCCTGACCATGATCTGCGGCTTCCTGTTCGGGATCGTACCGGGGGCGTTGCTCGCGGTCTGCGCCGCCACGACGGGGGGCTCCCTGGTCTTCTCCATCGGCCGCGGTCCCGGCCGGGAGCTGCTCCAGCGGTTCGGCGGCCCCCGGCTGGAGCGGTTCGCCGCCGCCTTCCGGCGGGACGCCTTCGGCTACATCGCCACCTTCCGGGTGCTGCCGCTCTTTCCCTTCTGGATGACGAACCTCGCGCCGGCCGCCTGCGGCGTGCGGTTGCGGACCTTCGCCGCGGCGACCTTCCTCGGCCTCCTGCCGGGGGCCTTCGTCTACGCCACCACGGGGGCGGGGATCGACGAGGTCGTCGCCGCCCACGAGGCCGCCAGGGCCACCTGCCTCGCGGGGGGCGGGCTCGCCTGCGACGACGCCCTGACGCCGGCGGCCCTCGTCACGCCGAAGATGGTCCTGGGACTGAGCCTCCTGGGCGCGTTCGGCCTCTTCGGCCTCGTCCTCGCCCGCCGCCTGCGCGCACGGGGTGAGGCTCGTCCGGGGCGAGGTGGCGACGGCTGAGCGCACGCCAACGGGACCGTGCATGCTACCTGTCCCCTCGCGAATGGCTCCGGGCCCCACCGTTCCATGGCGCGTCATCGATGCGCGTGGATTCGCACACCCCGGAAGGTGCGGTCCCTCGACGCTGCGGCCGGGCGGGTCTATCGAAGGTGGCTGCTCCATCGTCCGATGCGCCCATATGAGGGCAAACAATTGGAAGTGGATGGAGCGGGGGGCGTGAGTAGGGTGGCTGCGGATACCGACAGCATCGTCGGACTGCCTCGGGAGGTTTCGGTCGCATCCCGCGACGGCGCCGATCTGCGCCCGCGGCGGCTCGGCCTGTCCGGACGGCTGTTCCTCGTCACGGTCGCCTTCGTGGTGGTGGCCGAGATCCTCACCTTCGTCCCGGCCGTCGCCAACTACCGGATCGAGTGGATGGATGACCGGCTCGCGGCCGCGCAGGTCGCCGCCCTGGTCCTCGACGGGCGCACGGCCGAGCCGGTCTCGGAGGCCTTGGAAAGCCGGCTCCTGGCGGGCGTCAACGCCCGGGCCATCGCCGTGCGCGGGGCGGGGGCGCAGCGCCTGCTCGCGACCGAGCCGATCCCGGAGCGGGTCGCCGACACGGTCGATCTCGGCGCTGTCACCACCTGGGATTCCCTGCGGGGAGCGTGGCGGACCCTGGTCTCACCGGTCTCCGAGCCGATCCGCGTGGTCGGCCAGGGCAAGCCGGGCTTCGGCCAGGTGGAGATCCTCCTCGACGAGGCGCCCCTGCGGACGGCCATGATCGACTACGCCCTGCGCCTGGCCGTGTCCTCGCTGATCATCGCGGCGGTGGCGGCCGGCTTGGTCTTCGTGGTGCTCCAGGTGCTGATCGTGCGCCCGGTGCGCCGGCTCGCCACCAACATCACCGCCTTCGCCGACGCCCCGGAGGATGCCGGGCGGATCATCGCGCCCTCCGACCGGACGGACGAGATCGGGCAGGCCGAGGCGGCCCTGGCCAAGATGCAGCGCGGCCTTGCCGACCAGCTCCGCCAGAAGCGGCGCCTTGCGGAACTCGGCCTCGCGGTGAGCAAGATCAGCCATGAGCTGCGCAACCTGCTCACCGGGGCGCAACTCCTCGGGGACCGCCTGGAGGCCACCGCCGACCCCTCGGTGCAGCGCATCGCCCCCCTCCTCGTCGGCACCCTGGCCCGGGCGATCCGTTTTTGCGAGGGCACCCTGGCCTATGGCCGGGCGATCGAGCCCGAGCCCCACCTCGCCCCGACCCCCCTTGCACCGCTCTTCGCCGACCTGCCCGACATCGCCGCCCTCGCGAATCGGACGGTCGCCGTCGAGACGCAGGGGCAGGATCTCGTCGTGCTCGCCGACTCGGAGCAATTGGCCCGGGCGCTGGCCAACCTCGTGCGCAACGCCGTCCAGGCCCTCGACGGGGCGGGAACGTCCAACCCCACCGTGCGGGTGAGCGCCTCGGCCGGGCCGGAGGGCCGGGTCACGATCCTCGTCTCCGACAACGGGCCGGGTCTTCCGCCCCGGGCACGGCAGAACCTGTTCGCGCCCTTCCAGGGCTCGGTTCGGGCCGGGGGCACCGGCCTCGGCCTTCCCATCGCCGCCGAACTCATCGAGATGAACGGCGGCACCCTCACCCTGGACGAGACGGCGGGCGGCACCCGCTTCCGCATCGTCCTGCCGGCGGCGTGAGTGCCTACTCCGCCGCTTCCATCACCGGCTCGGCCACGCGGATGCCGAGTTCGGCGAGCAGGGCCGCGTCCGCATCCTCTTCGGCGTTGGCCGTGGTCAGGAGGCGTTCGCCGTAGAAGATCGAGTTCGCCCCGGCGAGGAAGCACAGGGTCTGCGCTTCCCGGCTGAGGCCCCGCCGGCCGGCGCTGAGGCGCACCCGGGACCGGGGCATCACGATGCGGGCGGTGGCGCACATGCGCACCATGTCGAAGGGATCGACCGGCGTCGCCGCGTCGCCCAGCGGCGTGCCGGCGACGGGGGCGAGGGCGTTGATCGGCACGCTCTCGGGATGGGGCGCGTGGTTGGCCAGGACGTGCAGCATCGCGGCCCGGTCGCTCACCTCCTCGCCCAGGCCGATGATGCCGCCGCAGCAGACCCCGATACCCGCCGCGCGCACCCGCTCCAGGGTGGTCAGCCGGTCGTCGTAGGTCCGGGTGGAGACGACCTTGTCGTAATAGTCGGGGCCGGTATCGAGGTTATGGTTGTAGGCCGTGAGCCCTGCCTCGGCCAAGCGCTCGGCCTGGCTCGCCGTCAGCATCCCCAGGGTCACGCAGGCTTCCATGCCGAGGCCGCGCACGCCCCTCACCATGGAGAGCACCGCGTCGAATTCCGGGCCGTCCTTGGGCTGCCGCCACGCCGCGCCCATGCAGAAGCGGGTCGCCCCGGCCGCCTTGGCCGCCGCGGCCTCGTTCAGCACCGTCTCCACCGGCATCAGGCGCTGGCGGGCCAGCCCCGTCTCCTTGTGGTGGGCGGATTGCGAGCAGTAGCCGCAATCCTCCGGGCAGCCGCCGGTCTTGATCGACAGGAGCGACGCCCGCTGGATGTCGGCGGGATCGTTGTAGCGGCGGTGGATCGTCGCCGCCCGGAACACGAGGTCCATCAGCGGTCCGTCATGGATCGCCCGGATCTCGTCCACGGTCCAGTCGTGGCGGATGTCGTCCCTGAGGGTCACGGCAGCTTCGCTCATGGCTTTCCTTGCCGGGCTCGCCGGCAAAAAATCAAGCCCCCGCGGCCGACCGCGCCGTCCAGGCGTCGAAGGCCACGACCTTCTGGCGCTGCTCGCCGAGCTTCTCGATCCGCAGGACCATCTCGTCGCCCTCCTTCAGGTAGTGGGGCGGCTTCATGCCAAAGCCCACGCCGGGGGGCGTGCCGGTGGTGATCACGTCGCCCGGCTCCAGCAGCATGAAGTGCGAGCAGTAGGCCACGATCTGGGGCACGTCGAAGATCATCGTGGCCGTCGAACCGGTCTGCACGCGTGCGCCATTGAGGTCGAGGCTCATCGCGAGGTTCTTGAGGTCGCCGACCTCGTCGAGGGTCACGAGCCAGGGACCCAGCGGCCCGAAGGTCGGGGCGCTCTTGCCCTTGGTCCAGGTGGGGCCGCGGTTCATCTGCCAGTCCCGCTCGGACACGTCGTTGCAGATGCAGGCGCCGGCCACGTAGTCGAGGGCCTCGTTGGCGTGGACGTAGCTCGCCGGTCGTCCGATCACCACGGCCAGCTCCACCTCCCAGTCGGTGCAGGACGAGCCCTTGGGCAGGATCACCGTGTCGTTGGGTCCGCACAGGCTCGAGGGGGCCTTGTTGAACACGATCGGCTCGGCCGGGATCGGCATGCCGGTTTCGGCGGCGTGGTCGGAGAAGTTCAGGCCGATCGCCACCACATTGCGGGTGCCCCCGACGCAGGGGCCGAGCCGCACGTCGGGCGGCAGGAGGGGCAGGCGCTCGGGGTCGAGGAGCTTCAGCCGGGCGAGGGATTCAGGCGAGAGGGACGGCCCGGCGATGTCCTTCACCATCCCGGACAGGTCGCGAAAACGCCCCTGCGCATCCACGAGACCGGGCTTCTCGTCGCCGGGCGCGCCGTGGCGGATCAGCTTCATCGTGCAACCTCTTCCAGACTGGGTCCGGGCCACCATAGCGGCCGGGAGGGGGATGGGGGAGTGCTCCCGGCCGGCGTGCGCATCCCCTCTCCCCGCCTGCGGGGAGAGGGCTGAGCCCCCCTTGCCGGGGGCGAAGCGAGGCGGCAGCCGGGGGTGAGGGGGCTGCCCGAATGAGTCTCCTCCGGGTAGCCCCCTCACCCCCGCTCCGGCTTCGCCTCTCGCTTCCCGCCGACACGACAAGGTGTCGGCGGGCCTCTCCCCGCAGGCGGGGAGAGGGGATTCCGCGTAAGGGGATGCCGTTTCAGGAGCGCACCTTCACATACGTCCCCGGGGCCGGGCCGAGCGAGGGCAGGGCGCCGCCGCCGGGGATGCGGGCCGGTACCCGCTCGGGCGCCTGCGCCTCCATCCAGCGCAGCCAGTAGGGCCACCACGAGCCGGGGGTCTCGGCGGCCGCACCGAGCCAGTCCTCGAACTTCCCCTTCACCGGTCCACCGGTCCAGTAGCCGTATTTGGGCTTGGCCGGAGGGTTCACGACCCCCGCGATGTGGCCGGACCCCGCCAGCACGTAATCCACCGGACCGCCGAAGCGCTTCGATCCCTTGAACACCGAAACCGCCGGGGCGATGTGGTCCTCCCGGGTGGCGAGGTTGAAGACCGGGATCTTCACCTTCTTCAGGTCGAGGCGGACGTTGCCGATGACCATCCTGCCCTTGGCGAGGTTGTTCTCCAGGTAGCAGTTGCGAAGGTAGAAGGAATGGTTCGCCGCCGGCATGCGGGTGGCATCCGAATTCCAGTACAGCAAGTCGAAGGCCGAGGGCGCCTTGCCCTTGATGTAGTTGTTCACGACGTAGGGCCAGATCAGGTCGTTGGGCCGCAGCATGTTGAAGGCGTTGGCCATCCGCGCGCCTTCGAGGTAGCCGCGCTCCCCCATCCGCGCCTCGACCTGCTTGATCTGCTCCTCGTCGGCGAAGACCTTCAGGTCGCCGGCATGGGTGAAATCGACCTGCGTGGTCAGCAGGGTGGCGCTGGTGATCCGCTTGCGGGCGGTGGCCGCCTGAACGGCCAGCGTGACCGCAAGCAGCGTCCCGCCGACGCAGTAGCCCGCCGCCGCCACCTCGGTCTCGCCGGTGGCCGCGCCGACGGCGTCGATCGCCGTCTCGATCCCCTCGTTCATGTAGGACTCGAAGTCCTTCTCGGCGTGCCGCTCATCTGGGTTCACCCAAGAGATGCAGAACACCGTCAGGCCCTGATCGACCATCCACTTGATGAAGCTCTTCTGCGGATTGAGGTCGAGGATGTAGAACTTGTTGATCCACGGGGGCACGATCAGGAGGGGGCGCTTGAACACCGTCTCCGTGGTGGGCGCGTACTGGATCAATTCCATCAGGTCGTTGCGGAAGACGACCTCCCCCGGCGTCACCGCCATGTTGCGGCCGACCTCGAAGCCGGAAGGGTCGGTCTGGCGCACCCGCAGGGCCCCGCCGCCCGCCGCCAGATCCTCCTCGTACATCTTCAGTCCGCGGACGAGGTTGGCCCCGTTCTCCGCCAGTGTGTGGCGGATCAATTCCGGGTTGGTCGCCAGGAAGTTCGACGGCGAGAGCATGCTGGTCACTTGGCGCAGGTAGAACTGGGCCTTGTGCCGGGTGTGCTCGTCGATCCCATCCGCCTCCTCCACGAGGTCTTCGGCCCAGCGGGTGGCGATGAGGTAGCCCTGCTTGATGAAGTCGAAATAAGGATTGGCTGACCAGTCCGGATGGGCGAACCGGTTGTCCCGGGGCTCCGGGGCGGCGACGGGGGGCGCCTCCTGGCCCTGGAGCTTCTGGTAGGTCGAGCCCCACAAGGTCAGGAAGTCCTGGGACAGGCGGGTCTGGGCCTCCAGGGTGCGGTTGGGGTCCGACAGCCATGATTCCGCGACCTTGCCGAGGGTGCGGACCATCTCGCCGACTTCGCTCGGGGGGCCGACCGGCGCCTCGGGCTGCAGGTAGCGGGCCGCACTGCGGCCCAGCGCCTCGACGAGCTGGCCGGCATTGCGCGACATCGCCTCGAAATCGGGCAGGGCGGCGCTGGCATCCCCCGGCCCCGCCGGCTTGGTGATGACGGAATCCGGCGCGGCCTTGTCCGCCGCCTGCCTCTGCTGCGGGCTCGTCACGGGCATGCCTCCCTCGATCATTGCGACCCGCCTTTGCCGACGAGCCTCGTTTCCGACACATTAAGGAGCGAGCCGAACGTTTCGCCACCCCGGTGCGGGTTTCTCCCGCGACAACCCAACCATGTTCTCATCGCGCGACCCTATCGTGCGCGGGAGGATCCCCTATGACGGTCGTTGTGCGCCGCTGCCTCATCCTCGCGCTTCTCGTCTCGCCCCTTTTGTCGCCCTTGGCCGCCTGTTCCGGCGACACGGTGCGAACCCTGGCCGCCGATGCGGGCTATGGCCCTAAGAAGGTGGATGCCCCCGACTTCGTGACAAGTTCCCGGCCAAAGGAGACGCCGGACTACATGGCGGTCGGCGTCGATGCGCCGCGCCGGGCGATTCGCCCGAAGAACACCGAGGGTCAGAAGGCCCTGGAATCCGAGCTGGAGAGCGCCCGGGGCCGCAACGTCGCTCGGGGTCATGCGGCCGAGAGCGCCGCCAAGGGCGTCGCCAAGGGCATCGCCCCGCCGTCGGACCCGGCCGCAAAGCCAAGTGCCAAACCCGCCACGCCGCCGCCGCAGTGATCCGGATTTTTAAGTATCGGCGGGCGCGGCGGCCTCTGCTATAGGCAGCGGTTCGCGCCCAACAGGGACACTGACGAAGCGGGCGCGCCCATGGAAACGCCGATGACCGACTTCCACCGCATCAAGCGCCTCCCGCCCTACGTGTTCGAGCAGGTGAACCGGATCAAGGCGGCCGCCCGAGCTAACGGCGCCGACATCATCGACCTCGGCATGGGCAACCCGGACCTCGATGCGCCCCGGCACGTCATCGCGAAGCTGTGCGAGACCGCGGGCCGCCCGCGGACCGACCGCTATTCCGCCTCCAAGGGCATCGCCGGTCTGCGCCGGGCCCAGGCCGGCTATTACGAGCGCCGCTTCGGCGTGAAGCTCAACCCCGACACGCAGGTCGTGGCGACGCTGGGTTCCAAAGAGGGCTTCGCCAACATGGCCCAGGCGATCACCGCCCCGGGTGACGTGGTGCTGGTGCCGAACCCGAGCTACCCGATCCACGCCTTCGGCTTCCTGATGGCCGGCGGGGTGATCCGCTCCGTGCCAGCCGAGCCGACGCCGGCCATGTTCCCCGCCCTGGAGCGGGCGGTGCAGCACTCGATCCCCAAGCCGGTGGCGCTGGTGGTCTGCTACCCGTCGAACCCGACCGCCTATGTCGCCGGGCTCGACTTCTACAGGGACCTCGTGGCCTTCGCGAAGAAGCACGAGCTGATCCTGCTCTCCGACCTCGCCTACGCGGAGGTCTATTTCGACGGGGAGCCGCCGCCCTCGGTGCTGCAGGTGCCCGGCGCCATGGATTGCACGGTGGAGTTCACCTCCCTGTCGAAGACCTACTCCATGGCCGGTTGGCGCATGGGCTTCGCCGTGGGCAACGAGCGGTTGCTGGCCGCCCTGACGCGGGTGAAGTCGTACCTCGATTACGGGGCCTTCACGCCGATCCAGGTGGCGGCCACCGCCGCCCTCAACGGGCCGGACGATTGCATCCACGAGATGCGATCCATCTACAAGAAGCGCCGGGAGGCTTTGGTCGATTCCTTCGGCAAGGCCGGCTGGAAGATCCCGGCTCCGGCCGCCTCGATGTTCGCCTGGGTGCCGATCCCCGAGCGCTACCGGCCGATGGGCAGCCTCGAATTCTCGAAGCTGCTTCTGGAGAAGTCCGACGTGGCGGTGGCCCCCGGCATCGGTTTCGGCGAACATGGAGACGATTACGTCCGCATCGCCATGGTCGAGAACGAGCAGCGCATCCGGCAGGCCGCGCGCAACCTGCGCCGTTTCTTCGATGCGGCGGACAAGTCCCTGCACAACGTCGTGCCGATGGCCCAGGCGGTCTGACAGGCGCACCCGGTGGCGGGCGGGCCCGCCACCGATTGTTGCCGCCGGGCGACAGGCCTCGCCAAAGGCTCGGCTGTGCAGCCCGCGGTGCTTGTCAGGCGGGCCCGGCCTGCGCAGGGTTCCGGCGGGGGTGTCCCGTCCCGCGTCCCGAGAGCCGCATGCGCCGTCTGACCACCATCGCCGCCCTGCTGCTCGCCGCCGCCGCCTCGGCTTGCGCGCCCAATCCCATCATCGCCCGGGATCCCGTGCCGGCCCCGGGCCCGACGGACGCCTATGCCTGCGCGTCAAGGCCGCTGCCGCTGAACGCCTTCACCACCGGCTGCCGGCCGATCCCGGCGGCGCCGCAGGTCGTCCTCCAGTCCCGGGGCTGAGATTCCCCGGTGATCCCGGGCGGGCCGCGTTTTTCCGGGTGACCGGATCGTGCTACGGTCCCGCCCTGTGCCAGTGACGGAGCCTTCCGTGAGCCCCTCGACCCTGCGCCGATCCCTGATCGCCGTCCTCGCGACAGTCGCCCTGTCCGAGGCTGCGATCGCCCAGGAAGTCCCGGTCCCCGTCCGGCCCGAAGGCTTCCTCTTCGTGGCGCCGGATGCGCTGTCGGTTCTCGAGGGGACGATCGTCGGCCCGGTGGCGCCGGCGTCCCGCCCAGATCTCGCCCGGCCGGCGGTGCCGGTCGCCTCGGTGATGAACGGTGGCGGCTTCGGCTATACCGGCTTCGACTATTACCACGACCAGTATTCCGAGGGGCGCCTCGGCGAGCGCAAGCGCCCGAAGGAATACGTCATCGCCCCGGCCTGGGTGGAGCGGTCGCGGAACTGACGGGCGGCCCTCTCTACGCTTGAAGCATTGTCCGCCGAGGCGGCTTCCGGTTCGGCGCATGAAAGCGCGCCGGAACGAGAGAGTCGCGCGTTTCCTCGAATCGTTTGATCGCGACACCTCGCCATGACGACGGAGAGGTAGCGATCAAGAATTCCAGTCAAACGCGCTGAATGGAAAAGAAGGGAACTGGCCCCTCAATCCTTCTGCGGATCGTGCCCCCAGTTCATCAGGGACAGGCGCCAGGCCGAATCCGGGTCCTTGCGTGCGTCGCCGCCCTGCTTGAGATGCCGGTGGACGTAGCCGACGACCTTCTTCATCGCGGCGTAGTCGTCGTCGGTCAGGTCGGACTTCTTCTTGTCCTTGATCTCCAGGATGCGCCGGCCCATCGCGTGTCCGGTGGATTCGCCGCCCCCCTTCTTCTGGCCGACCTCCTTGCTCTCCTCGCTGTCGAGGTGCTTGCGGAGGGCTGCCGGGGTCATGTTGACCGCGTCCTTGAACTCGTCCCAGATCGTCGCGTGATCGTCCGCCATATGGCCCTGCCTGCCTGCTGGAGTGTGAAATCCAGCGGGCAACGTCCGACCCGCCCGGCGGTCCCCGCGATGCGCCGCCGCAGGGTCGGGCCGCGGGGTTAGGCTACCAAGTCAGACTGCCAAGACACGCTGCCAAGTCACGCTGCCTTGCGGCGCTCTGGATAGAGGCCGAGCAACCCCTCGGCACTGGCCTCGCAGACACCTCGTTCGGTGATGATCCCCGTCACCAGCCGGGCCGGCGTCACGTCGAAGGCCGGGTTGGCGACCGGGCTGCCGGGAGAGACCACCTGCACCGTGGCGAAGCCGCCATCCTCGGTGCGGCCGGTGAGGTGGGTCACCTCCCGGGCGTCGCGCTCCTCGATGGGGATCTCGGCGACGCCGTCGCGCAAAGTCCAGTCGATCGTCGAGAAGGGCAGGGCGGCGTAGAAGGGCACGCCGGTATCCCGGGCCGCCAGGGCCTTCAGGTAGGTGCCGATCTTGTTGCAGACGTCGCCCTCGGCCGTGGTGCGGTCCGAGCCGACGATGCAGAGGTCGACCTTGCCGTGCTGCATCAGGTGGCCGCCGGCATTGTCGGCGATGACCGTGTGCGGCACCCCGTGGCCGTGGAGTTCGAAGGCGGTGAGCGCCGCACCTTGGTTGCGCGGGCGGGTTTCGTCCACCAGCACATGCACCGGCACGCCGTTCTCGTGGGCATCGTAGACGGGGGCCAGGGCCGTGCCCCAATCGACGGTGGCGAGCCAGCCGGCGTTGCAATGGGTCAGCACGGTGATCGGGTGGCCCTTCGCCCGGTGCAGGTCGGCGATGAGCCGTCCGCCATGGGCGCCGATGGCCCGGCAACTCGCCACGTCCTCCTCGGCGATCCGCCCGGCTTCGGCGAAGGCGCGGGCGAATCGCTCGTGGGGCTCGCTCAGCCGGAGGTTGGCCGACACCCGGTCGAGCGCCCAGCGCAGGTTGATGGCGGTGGGCCGCGTGGCGGCGAGAGTGGTGCAGGCCCGGTCGATCCCCTCCAGGGAGGGATCCTCGCGCATGGCCAGTGCCAGCCCATAGGCGGCGGTGACGCCGATCAGCGGCGCCCCGCGGACGATCATGGTGCGGATCGCCACGGCGGCGTCGTCGAGGGTGGCAAGCCGTCGTAACTCGAAGGCGAAGGGCAGCCGCGTCTGGTCGATGACCTGGACGCTCACCCCGTCGGCATCGGGGAAAATGGTACGGTAGGGTCGGCCGTCGATCTTCATGGGTCGGGATGTGCCACAACGGCGGCGGGTTTGCACGCGGAGGCGGAGCCGGCGCCCGGATGCGGCATCCCCGCAAGCCTTCCTCAACCTTAGCCGCTCGTTAAGCCCTCTCTGCCAGCGTTCACGGCGAGTCCTTCGTTTCGCGTCCGGTCCCGCATGCGCTCGCTTCGCCGTCCCGCGTCGCCCTACGAGACCTTCGTCGATGGTGTCCGCCCGTTCCTGGGCAAGCGCCTGACGGAGCTCGGTGGGCTCGTGCTGTTCACGGGTGCCGTCGCCATGACGGTGGCCCTCGCGACGTGGTCGATCGACGACCCGAGCCTCAACCACGCCACCGAACAGGCGGCCCATAACGTCCTCGGCCAGCCGGGGGCGGTGGTCTCCGACCTCGCCATGCAGCTTCTCGGGCTCGGCTCCCTCGCCTTCGTTCTGCCGCCGGCCCTCTGGGGCGTGCGGCTGATGCGCGAGCGCACCCTGCCCGATGGCGGGGCGCGGCTCGTCCTCTGGATCATCGGCTTCTGCGCGGCGAGCGCGGTGGCGAGCGCCCTGCCGCCCACCGCCCGCTGGCCCCTGCCCACGGGCCTCGGCGGCGTCGCCGGCGACGGGATGCTGAACATCGCCCGCCGCATCCTCGGCACCGTCTTCTCCGGCCTCATGCCGCTGGCGGGCTTCGGCTTCGCGGCGGCGGCGATCATCAGCCTCACGGCCGCCTGCCGGTTCGCCCCGGTCGAGGAGGAGGTCCCGGACGAGCCCTACCCGGTCCGCCGGGCGCCCGAGCGGAGCCGGGAGCGCCACGAGGACGATTCCGACGAGCCCGGCCTCGGTCTCGTGGGAATCGGTGCCCTGGCCCAGGGTCTGATGCGGGCCCGTGCGTCCGTGGCCGGGCGGGTCGAGACCTGGCGCGGCGGCCGGGGCGAGGATCTCGACGGCGCCTCCCCGACGCTCGCCGCCCGCCGGGCCTTCTCCGATGCCGACCTGCCCTGGGCGGATCAACTCCCGGAGGCCGAGCGTGCTGCGCCCCGGCGGCGCGAGCCCGTCTTCGATGCCGGCTCCCGCCCCGAGCCGGAGCACCCGGCACCGGCGTTCCACGACGAGGACGCCTACGAGGAGCCGGAACAGGACATGGCTCCGGCGCCCGCCCGGCCGGTGGCCGCGCCCGCGCCGGTGGCGGTGCCCTCGCGGGTGGCCGCGCCCCCGGCGGCGCCGGCACCCGCCCGGCGTCCTGCCCCGCCCCGGCAGCCGCAGGATTACGAACTGCCCGCCCTCGACCTCCTCGCCGAGCCGAAGGGGCCGTCGCAGGCGAGCCTCGTCTCCGCGGATGCCCTGGAGCAGAACGCGACCCTGCTGGAAGCCACCCTGGGTGACTTCGGGGTGCGCGGCGACATCCTGGCCGTGCGTCCGGGCCCTGTCGTGACCCTCTACGAACTGGAGCCGGCGCCCGGCACCAAGTCGAGCCGGGTCATCGCGCTGGCGGACGACATCGCCCGGTCGATGTCCGCCGTCTCGGCCCGCGTCGCGGTCGTCCCCGGCCGCAACGCCATCGGCATCGAGCTGCCCAATACCCGCCGGGAAATGGTGTTCCTGCGCGAACTCCTCGCCTCCGAGGATTTCGTGGAGACAAAGCACAAGCTCGCCCTGTGCCTGGGCAAGAATATCGGCGGCGAGCCGATCATCGCCGACCTCGCCCGGATGCCCCACCTCTTGGTGGCCGGCACCACCGGCTCGGGCAAGTCGGTGGCCATCAACACGATGATCCTGTCGCTGCTCTACCGGATGAAGCCGGAAGAGTGCCGGCTGATCATGGTCGATCCCAAGATGCTGGAACTGTCGGTCTACGACGGCATCCCGCACCTGCTCTCCCCCGTCGTCACCGACCCGAAGAAGGCGGTGATCGCCCTCAAGTGGGCGGTGCGCGAGATGGAGGAGCGCTACAAGAAGATGGCCAAGATCGCCGTCCGCAACATCGACGGCTACAACGCCCGCGTCGCGGAGGCGGCCGCCCGTGGCGAGGTTCTGACCCGCACCGTCCAGACCGGGTTCGACCGGCAGACGGGGGAGGCGGTCTACGAGGACGAGGAGATGGACCTCGCCCCCCTGCCCTACATCGTGATCGTGGTCGACGAGATGGCCGACCTGATGATGGTGGCGGGCAAGGACATCGAAGGGGCGATTCAGCGCCTCGCGCAGATGGCCCGTGCGGCGGGCATCCACCTGATCATGGCGACGCAGCGTCCGTCGGTGGACGTGATCACCGGCACGATCAAGGCGAACTTCCCGACCCGGATCAGCTTCCAGGTGACGAGCAAGATCGACTCGCGGACGATTCTCGGCGAGATGGGCGCGGAGCAGTTGCTCGGCCAGGGCGACATGCTGTTCATGGCCGGCGGGGGTCGCACGACCCGCGTCCACGGGCCGTTCTGCTCGGATGCGGAGGTGGAGAGCGTCGTGGCGCACCTGAAGCGCCAGGGCCGCCCGAGCTACCTCGACGCCGTCACCGCCGACGACGAGGAGCCCGCTTCCGAGAAGGGCGGCAAGGGCAAGGGGGGCGCGTCGGCCGACCTGGAGATCGACGGCGCCGTGTTCGATGCGGGGGCCTTCGGCGAGGCCGGCGGCGATCTCTACGACCAAGCGGTGCAGGTCGTGCTGCGGGACGGCAAGGCCTCCACCAGCTACATCCAGCGCCGGCTGCAGATTGGCTACAACCGCGCCGCCTCCATCATGGAGCGCATGGAGACGGAAGGCCTCGTGGGCCCGGCCAACCATGCGGGCAAGCGCGAGATCCTGGTGGAGGGGGCATCGGCCTGAGGGCGCGGGCCCTCCCGGTTTGCACCGTCCTGGCCCCTCCCGCTCCGTCCTTGCGAGCGCAGCGAAGCAACCCAGAGCAGCGGGCCCTCTCAGGACGCGGCGCATCCCTGGATTGCTTCGCTCCGCTCGCAAAGACGGTGGTGGGGGTGGCCGCAGGCCGTTTGCCGGCTGGCCTCCTTCCCCTATGTGAGCACGACCACCGGAGCCGGATTCCATGCGGCGGCTGCTCAAGTTCCTGCACACGATGGGCTCCATCGGCCTGATGGGCGCCATGGCTGCCATGCTGGTGCTGTTTTCCGTGGCGCCGCCGCCGTCGTCCCTTGCCGGCTACGCTCTCATCCGCGGGGCCATGGGCGCGGTGGCGACCTGGATCTTCCTGCCCTCCCTCGCCCTGGTGCTCGTCGCCGGCCTCCTGGCCATGGCCCTCCACCCCGTCTACCGGGTCGCGGGCTGGGCGTGGCTGAAACTCGCCACGGGCGTGCTGATGTTCGAGGGCGGGTTCGTCTACATCCAGGGCCCGATGCAACGGGAGGCCGCCATGAGCGCCGCCGCGCTGGCCGGAAAGCTCGATCCGGCGGCCCTCGCGGTCACCCTTGGGCCGGAGCGCAACACCCTCTGGGTGCTGCTGGCCGTGGCGACGGCCAACGTGGCCCTGGGGATCTGGCGCCCCCGGGTGCTGCGCCTGCCCGCGACCTGAGGCGTCAGCGCCCGAGGACGGCGGTGAGACGCCGCACGGCCTCCTGCGCGAGCTCGGGGCTGATCGCGTAGCAGATCCGCACGAAGCCCTCGCCTTCCGGGCCGAAGGCGGTGCCCGGCGCGACCCCGACCTTCGCCTCCTCGAGGAGCCGGAAGGCGAGGGGAAGGCTCGCCTCGTCCTCCACCAGCCGGGCCATCAGGTAGAAGGCCCCGTCCGGCGGGGCGACGGCCGCGCCGGGCAACCGCGACAGGCCCTCGATGAGGATCGTCCTGGCCACGCCGCAACGCTCCACCATGGTGCGGATGAATCCGTCCCCCTCGTCGAGGGCGGTGACGGCGGCGTGCTGCACGAAGGTCGGGATCGACGTGGTGTTGTACTGGCCGAGCTTGGCGAAGGTCCCGTCGAGGCCCTTCGGATAGATCAGCCAGCCGGCCCGCCAGCCGGTCATGGCCCAGTTCTTCGAGAAGGTGTTGGCGACGATCAGCCGGTCGTGCTCCGTGCAGATCTGCAGGAAGGACGGGGCGATGGCTCCCCCATAGGTGAAATGCGCGTAGACCTCGTCGGCGAGGATCCACAGGCCCCGCGCCCGGGCGAGGTCGCGCAGGGCCACCATCTCGTCCGGGGGCATGATCCAGCCCGTGGGGTTGGAGGGCGAGTTCACCATGATCACCCGCGTCCGCGGGGTGAGGGCCGCCTCGATGTCGGCCAGCGGCAGGGAAAACCGACCCTGCGCATCCACCCGGTAGGGCACGCTCACGGGCACCCCGCCCGTCACCCGCACCGCCTCGGCGAGGTTCGGCCAGGCGGGGGAGGGGATGACGATCTCGTCGCCCGGCTCCAGGAGGGCCTGCGCCGCTTGCATGATCGCGTTCATGCCCCCCGCCGTGACCGTGAAGCGGTCGGGCGGGATCTCCACACCCCAATGGCGCGCGTGGTAGGCCCCCAGCGCCTCCCGCAGGCGCGGCAGGCCGAGGGACGTGGCGTAGCGGGTGTGCCCCGCCTGCATGGCCCGGTGGGCGGCCTCGATGATGAAGGGCGGCGTCGGAAGGTCGCCCTCGCCGATCCACAGCTTCACCACCCCCGGATCGTCCCGGCCGCGGTCGGCGACGAGGCCGATCTGGCTCGCGCGGATGCCGCGCATCCGCGGGGACAGGAGGGTGGAGACGTCGAGAGCCCCGGGCGAGCAGGCCGGTCGATCCATCAGCGAGGGGCTCCCGTTCGTCACGGGCGAACCTTCCCCGCGCACGGGCAGGGCGTGCCGGGTTTTGTCCCGGACCGCAACCGGGCCGTCATCCGCCGGCCCGGTCAGGGGAGCTTTCCTACCAGCAGGCCCGGGGGAGCCTGGCCTTCCAGCGCTGGCCGGCGGGGAGCGCGGCCCGGCCCGTGCGGTCGGCCCGCAGTGGCATGCGAAGGGAGGGCGCCGCGGCGATCTCGGTCTTGCGCTCGATGGGGGCGGGCGGTCGGGGCGGGGCTGCGGCCGGGGGCTCCGGGGGAGCGGCAGGACGGGACGCGGCGGGACGGGACGCGACGACCTTGGCCTTCACCCGGCGGACCCGGGGCAACGGTTCCTCCCGGGCGGGGGCCTCGGTTTCCGGCTCTGTGGACGGCTCGGGCGGTGTCATGATGTTGGGGAGGATCCGCCGGGCTGCTGCTGCCGGCTCCGGCGGTGCCGTGACGGCGGCCCAGGGGTCGAAGAGGGGGCGGGCGGCCTTGGCGGCTGCCAGGGGCTGAGACTGCGGCGAGGGCGGAACCCGCTTCGGGATCGCGATGGAGCCGCTTTCGCGGTTGCTTCCACGGGATTCGACGCTGAACGGACGCCGCACGCGAGGGTGGCGCATGGACAGAATGGTCTCGATGATTGGAGGTTGAGATCCGCGCCTTTGCAGCGCGGGACGCCGCTTAACCGGAATGGTGTCAGGACAAAGCTTGCAAAAAAACTTTGATGAAATCAAGCCATGAGCCTGAGTCGAGATCCAATTAACTCAATTATCAACGTTCAAATGGGTCGCTGAGGATATTCAGGCGCCGCCTGCTTCAAGTTCGGGCAGGGCGCATGCATTGCCGGTGGCGCCGCCGCGCCCATTCCGCTCGCCATCGCCGCATGACCAGTGATGCACCGCGGCGTTTCGCCCGGCCTCTGTCTTCCAACGGCACAAGTGGCGACTTCTACTGCAATGGATGCAGTGGCTGTCTATGGTGCGGTGTGGGTGATGGTGCATCGACTGCCGGCCGGCCCCCGGCGCGGTGGCGTCGCGCATCCCCGCCGCGTCCGACCGTGACTGACACGGCGACACGAGCTCGGATTGTCTGGAACGATCACTGGGGCAAGCCGCACTCGGCCTCGCCACCGTCATGCACCGACTGTTGCTCGAAGAACAGTTGGTGCGGCCAAGAGGACTCGAACCTCCACCCCTCGCGGGACTAGCACCTCAAGCTAGCGCGTCTACCAATTCCGCCATGGCCGCATCGGACAGGACCGAAATCCGTCCGGAACACCGTCGTCGCGCGCCCCGGAGGGCGCCGTTTCGTCCGGCGCGGCAGGCGATAACAGATCGGTCCCGCCCCGACAAGCGAATGTTGTCCCGCCCCGTCAGCTCGTCAGCGCGGTCTCGTCGAGGAATGGCGCCGCCCCGTCGCCGATGGTCACGGTCGGGTCGACGATCGCGACTTCCTTCCGGATCAGCTCCGTCACCTCCACGGAGATCTTGTCGCCGGTCACGACGATCTGGCCGCGGGCCACGGGATGGTCGTTGGCCAGGATCTCGACCATGTCGGATTCCGAGGCATCCAGGGCGATGACCGCCCCGCGTCCCATGCGCAGCAGCATGTGCAGCGGCATTCGCGCCCGGCCGAGCACGACGGTAAGATCGACCTTGAGGGTCTCGAACACGCCCACGCCCAAACTGACCTTGCCACCGTTAACCGGAATGATCATGAGATCCTTCCTGAATGAAGGTGAAGTCTTGGTAAACGCCGCCCGTCTTGCGGTCGCTCCGGCCGCATTTCTTCCCTCGCCGGGCTCGCCCCCCGTCGCATGGCGGGTGAGCGAGGCACGTGTCGGCTACGACGAGGCGGTGGCCTGGATGGAGGCGCGGGCGGCCGCCATCGCGGCGGGGCGCGAGGCGGAATGCGTCTGGCTCCTCGAGCACCCGCCGCTCTACACGGCGGGCACCTCGGCCCGGCCGGAGGACCTCGTCGGCCCCGGGCGCTTTCCGGTCCATCCCAGCGGGCGGGGCGGGCAATACACGTATCATGGCCCCGGCCAGCGGGTCGCCTACGTGATGCTCGATCTCACCCGCCGCCGTCCGGATCTGCGCGCCTACGTGGCGAGCCTGGAAGCGTGGCTGATCGCGACCCTGGAGGCGTTCAACGTCCGCGCCGAACGGCGGGAGGACCGGGTGGGCGTCTGGGTGCGGCGCCCGGAGAAGGGCGAGGGCGTCGAGGACAAGATCGCGGCCATCGGCATCCGGGTGCGCCGCTGGGTGAGCTTCCACGGGGTCAGCCTCAACGTCGAGCCCGACCTCGGCCATTTTGCCGGCATCGTGCCCTGCGGCGTGCGCGAGCATGGGGTCACGAGCCTCATGGACCTCGGCCTGCCCGTGAGCATGGCGGAGGTCGACATGCAGCTGCGCGCGGCCTTCGAGGCGGTGTTCGGGGAGACGATGGCGGAGGCGTGACGGGGCGGCGCTCAGCGCACCAGCTCGATCCTCACCTCCGTCTCGGCCGGCGGGCGGGCCCCGGCCCTGTCGGCGGTGAGGGCCGGCACCCCGCACAGGCGCGCCGTGGCAAGGCAGACTCGATCTCCCAGGGAGAGGCCGGCGGGGCGCGTCAACGGGCGCAGACGGGCGCTGTCTTCAGCAAGGGCGGCCTCGAAGGGCAGGATCGTGAGTTGAAGGCCTTCGACGATCGCCGCAATCGTGGTGTCCGGCATGCCGAGGTCGCGGAGCTTCGCCAGCACTTCGGCAAGGTTGACGGCCGAGATCGCTGCGCCCGGAAGATGCGCCGCCACGGGGTCGGAGCCGGCCTCGTCGAAGTTCGCAGCCAGTACTGCCGAGGCGTCGAGCACGGGGCCGGGCACCGTGGCGTCCTCAGTCCTCGCCACTGTCGGCACGGCGCTCGGCGATGAACTCATCCACGACCGAGCCGGAGCCCCGGCGGAACGGGGCGGCCAGCTCGCGGACGCGCCGCAGGGAATCCGCGGCCGTCGTCAGATGGATCCCGTCTTCGTCCTGCATCAGGATGATCCGGCCGGCGCCGCTCAGGCCCAGGACGCGACGGATGTCGGCCGGGAGGTTCATCCTCCCGTCCTCCGCCACCTGGATCGTCCGGCGTTGCGGCATCGTGGCCCTCGCAATGCGGATTGCTCAATCGCTCGAGTATAATGGCAGTCAAACCGCCTTCTGTCACGGCGGCGATCACTCCGCTCAGAAATCCGCGTGCAATCGCGAGGCGAAGAAGTGCGCCGGGCCGCGGTCGCGGTTGTATCCGGGGTTGTCGATGAACTGGTAATCGAAGGTCAGGGTCACGAACTTCGTGAGGTTCATGGCGTAATAGGTCTCGAGCGCCCGCTCGGTGCCGTAGCGGAGCTGGCCGTCGCCGATCAGCAGGCCGTAATAGCCGTTGGCGAAGGCGGCCCGGTGGGAGGGCGAGAGGCCGTTCATCGCGGCGCCGAGGCCGATCGTGTCGTCCGGACGGTCCCAGGCTTTGCCCTTCAGGGAGAGGCCGCCGGAAAAGCTCTGGTCGATGTCGGTGAAAGAGATGTTCTCGTTGCGCCCGTCCCCGAGGCTCGCCCGGGCGAACAGGCCGAGTTCCGGCGTGAGGGCCTGCTCCAGGTTGATGTAGCCGCCGCTCTTGCGCCGGGGGCGTCGGGTCGCCGCCGCGGCGTCGTTGATGTCATCGAACACTCCGAGCTGGGTGAGGGTGACGATGTCGCGGTAGTTGGCCGAGTTGCCCTCGTTCGAGAACAGGCCGATGCGCACCTTGCCCGGCTGGTCGAGGATCGGCAGCACATGGCGCTCCTCGAACTCGATGTTGAGCCCGGCCCGCTCGAACACCCGCGGGTCCAGGACGTCGCTGGAGGGCTGCTTGGGCACCTGGGTGTAGGCGGCGCGCACGGCGAATTCGGGCCGGTTGTACTCGGCGTAGACGCCCTGCGTGAAACCGGGGAGGTTGGCCGGGAAATCCCAGGCCGACGAGCCCCAGAGGGACCAGTTGAAGAAGTCGACCCGCGGGTCGTGAGCGTAGACGTTGCCGTCGAAGAAGTCCCCGAGGGCGAACTTGCCGGCGATGAGGGTGATGCGCTCGGAATCGTAGCGGGTCGCCACCTGGTTCGGCCCGTCCGGCACCTCGACGGTCTCGCCGCCGAGCCCGATCGTCTGCTTGATGTAGTAGCGGTTGGAGCGGAGCTTCGGGAACGGGGCGCCGGCCTTCTGCGCCTCGCCGTTGACGAAGCCCGCGACGCCCAGCGTCCGCGACAGGCCGAAGCCCTGGCTGAATTCCGGGTTGTAATAGAGCTCTGTGCCCTCGGCGAGCTTGAAGCCGAGGAAGATCGTCGCCGTCGTGGTCTGGCGGGCCTGATGGGGGATCAGGCTCTGGTCGCCGATATAGGGGGAGCGGAAGCCTGGCACCCCTTGCGCGATCAGGGTGGTCTGTCCGTGCAGGGAGTAGCGGCCGGTGTCGCCGTTGTCGGGGTCGTGGGGGGCGGTCTCGTCCGGATCCGGCGGCACGGTCAGTCCGCCCGGAAACCACATCAGCCGCAGGAACATCTGGTTGGAGGTGAAGCTCGCCCGGCTCGTCACCGGGCCGAGGCCGGGCACGCTGCCGAGGGAGAAGCGACCGCTCCCGCCGAGGTCGACGTAACGGTAGTCGAGGCCGAGCGCGAGGTTCTCGGTGATGGCGTATTGCACGCCCGCGCCGAGGGTGAAGCCGAGATAGCCGAGGTCGGCCTTCGCCGTGACGAGGCCCCCCGTGCCGAGGTCGGGGTAGTTGGCGAGCACCCGGGCGTTGGCCCCCGCGAGGCCGAAGGTGGCGTAGACGAGGTAGCGGTCGAAGCTGTAGCCCAGCCGGGCCCGAAGGGTGCCGTAGACGTCGGTCTTGGCACGAATGATGTCGAAGGCCGGGTCCACCGCCTGATAGCCGAAGCCGGCGATGGTGGAGGGAACCGGCCGCTTCAGGTTGGCCGCGTCGAGGGCGGCCTCGATGCCGTAGAGCCAGGGCCCGCTCTGCCAGTTCCAGCCGGCATAGGCGCCGCCGACCGCCGTGGTCGCGTCGCGGCCCCGGTCGCTGCGGCCTGTCGAATCGCCGCTCTTGAAGGCCGGGACCGGGCGTCCCCCCACCGTGGAGGGGCCGAACTCATACGCGCCGTAGGAACCGCTCGCGCTGCCCTCCAGGCCGAGATACGGCCCCGACCAGTCGGTGTAGGACGCAGCCGGGGCGGGCGCTGCCGCAGCAAGGTCGGCGGCTGAGGCGGCCCGGGGGCTTACCTGGCCGACGAGGGCGGCCCCCAGCATGAGGCGAACCATCAGGCCGTGGCTACCCGCCAGGGATGTGGTCGCGCCCTGCATGCCCGCCCTTCGATTCAAAAGATATAGCATTTGCTATAATCGACGTTCCTAGCGTCACCGTTGGATGACCGCAAGGGCGAAGGCGCCGGCAGGGTCCCTCATTCCCCGCTGGCAGCATCGTCCCATTCGTACGACGGTGCGGTGACGCTTGCCCATCATCCCCAGGCAAGGCCACGCTTCTAGTGACGGCATGCCACAGGGATGGGATAACGGCTATTCACGTGTCGGCAAGCACACAATTCTTGAGCAATTCTAATCCATCGTTGTCGATAACTTCCGGGGCCCGCCTTCTTTAGAACTGTTATGATTTTTTTGTACGCGATAGGGTCTTTGAACTTCGCGCGGGTCGGCTTATGTGGCGAGGCCATGTCAGCCATCGCCTCCCTCCGACTCGCCCTTGCCGCTCCCGCGCTGCTGTTCGCCGTCGCGGCGGCGTCGGCCAAGGAAGTGCCGATCGGCCCGCACATGACCAAGAACGGCCTGGAGGTCGCCGCCGTCTATCTCCAGCCCATCGAGATGGATCCGCCGGACATGATGCGTCCGGCTGCCCAGTCGGACATCCACCTTGAGACCGATATCCGCGCTGCCAAGGACAACCGCAACGGCTTCGCCGAGGGAGACTTCGTGCCAGCCCTGGCGGTGCGCTTCACGGTGGTGAAGCTCGATGGCGACAAGCCGACGGACCAGAAGGCCGAGGGGGCGCTGATGCCGATGGTGGCCAACGACGGGCCGCATTACGGCGACAACGTCAAGCTCTTCGGCCCCGGCCGCTACCGGCTCACCGTCTTCGTCGCTCCCCCCGGCAAGGGCAGCCATTTCGGCCGCCACGTCGACAAGGAGACCGGCGTCGGACCCTGGTTCGAGCCCTTCGACATGACCCAGGACTTCACCTTCGCCGGCACCGGCAAGAAGGGATCCTACTGAGGAACCGCACGCCGTGACCGCGCCCCGCCGCCTCGCCCTTGCCGCCCTCCTCCTGCTCTCGACGGGGGCGGCCGCTCGCGCCGACGACATGCCGGTGATCAAGGTGGAGATGCGGGACGGGGTGATCCTGCCCGCGACCATCGAGGTGCCGGCCAACACCCGCTTCAAGCTCGAAATTTCCAACACCGGCCAGTCGCCGGTGGAGTTCGAGAGCCTGGAACTGAAGCGCGAGAAGGCCCTCGCCGCGGGCTCCACGTCGGCCATCGTGTTCCGCACCCTGGATGCCGGCAGCTACGACATCTTCGACGACTTCCACCCGGAGGCGAAGGCGAAGCTGGTCGCCAAGTGAGACATTAAGTGAGCACTCGGGCAGGCGGATCAGTGGGTGCCGATCTGGCGCTGGCCGGCAGGGCGATGGCCCGGCCCCGCGCCCGTGCGCTCGACATCCGCGTCGCCCGCTTCGGCGATTGGCTGCGCGCCCATGCCGGCGCGATCCGTGCGGTGCAATGGATCGTGGTGGCGGTCTACGCGGTGCTGGTGGCGGTGCCCGCCTTCCTGCCCCTGCCGGACAATTCCCAGCACATCTGGACCAACCTGACGCTGGCCGCCCAGTTCGCCTTCTGGGGCATCTGGTGGCCCTTCGTGCTGGTGAGCATGGTGCTGGTGGGCCGCGTCTGGTGCGGGGTGTTCTGCCCGGAGGGCGCGCTCACCGAAGTCGCGAGCCGCTGGAGCCGGGGCTATGCGGTGCCCCGCTGGATCACCTGGAGCGGCTGGCCGTTCATCGCCTTCGCCGGCACCACCGTCTACGGGCAGATGACCAGCGTCTACGGCTATCCCAAGCCGGTGCTGGCCGTGCTTGGCGGCTCGACCCTGGCGGCGATCGTCGTCGGCCTGCTCTACGGGCGCAACAAGCGGGTGTGGTGCCGTTATCTTTGCCCGGTCAACGGGGTGTTCGCGGTGCTCTCGAAGCTGGCGCCCCTCAGCTTCCAGGTGGATCGGGCCGCCTGGGCGGCCTCGCCGAAGCCGGCCCGGGGCGGGGCGAGCTTCAACTGCGCGCCCCTCGTCCCCGTGAAGACGATGCGCGGCGCCGGGGCCTGCCACATGTGCGGGCGCTGCTCCGGCCACCGGGGCGCCGTGCGCCTCGCCCTGCGCTCGCCCAACAGCGAGATCGTCCACGTGGCCGGCGACCAGCCCTCGTGGGAGCAGACCGTCCTCATCCTGTTCGGGATGCTCGGGCTGGCGGTCGGCGCGTTCCAGTGGTCGTCGAGCCCCTGGTTCCTCGACATGAAGCAGGCGGCGGCCACGTGGCTGATCGAGCGCGGCACCACTTGGCCCCTGGACCATTCGGCCCCGTGGTTCGTCCTCACTAACTATCCCGACAAGAACGACGTGATGACGCTCCTCGATGGGGCGATCCTGCTGTTCTACATGGGTGCGGCCACCATCGGGCTCGGCCTCGTCCTGTCGGCCCTCGTGGCGGCGGCGGCCCGGTTGCTCGGGCCGGGCTCGCTCCGGCGCTTCCACCATCTCACGCAGACGCTGATCCCGATCGCCGGGTGCGGCGTCTTCCTCGGCCTGTCGGCGCTCACGGTCACCTTCCTGCGGGGGGACGGGATCGTCGTGCCCTACGTGGCGGAGATCCGGGCCGCGCTCCTCGCCGGGGCGGCCCTGTGGAGCGTGTGGCTGGCGTGGCGGGTGGCCGGGCTCTCCGCGGGGGGGCTGCGCCGGGCGGCCGCCTGTGCCTGCATCGCCTGCGCGGCGGCCGTCTCGGTCGCCAACTGGGTGTTGCTGTTCTGGATCTGGTAGCGCGGGTCCCGCGCACATACGGGAAATCGCATCATGATCGGTGCCTTCGTTATCGCCTTCCGCGAGGTCATCGAGGCGGGCCTCATCATCTCCATCGTGCTCGCGGCGACGCGGGGCATTCCCGGCCGGATGCGCTGGGTGCTGCTGGGCGTCGCCGGGGGGCTCGGCGGCGCGGCCCTGGTCGCCCTGTTCGCGGAGAGGATCTCCGACGCCTTCGAGGGCAGCGGTCAGGACCTCCTGAATGCGGCGGTGCTGATCGTCGCCGTGCTGCTGCTGATCTGGCACAACACCTGGATGAGTAAGCACGGCCGGGAACTCGCCGGCGAGTTGCGGGCCGCCGGAGAGGCCGTGCGTAGCGGCCAGCGGGAGGCGGCGGCTCTGGCCATCGTCGTCGGCGCCGCGATCCTGCGGGAGGGGGCGGAGCTGGTGCTGTTCCTCTACGGTCTCGTGGCCTCGGGCACGTCCGGCGCCGACATCCAGTTCGGCGCGCTGGCGGGCGTCGGCGCGGGCATCCTGCTCTCGGCGGTGAGCTATCTCGGCCTCGCCTCGATCCCGGCACGCCACGTCTTCACGGTGACCAGCGTGCTCATCACCTTCCTGGCGGCAGGCCTCGCCTCTCAGGCGGCGCAGTTCCTCGCCAATGCGGGCGTGATCGACATCCTCGGCCACACGGTGTGGAACAGTTCGGGCCTGATCGCCGAGAATTCCTGGACGGGTCGCGTGCTCCACGCCCTGGTCGGCTACACGGACCGCCCCACCGCCCTGCAGCTCGCCGTCTACATCGCCACCATCGTGGTCATGGTGGTGCTGATGCAGTGGGTCGCCGCCGACAAGCGCCGGGCCGACAAGCGCCGGGCGGTGCGGACGGCTTAGGGTCCGTTCGCGTTCCTCCCCCCTTCGCGGGGGGGGGGGGAGAGGAGGCGTTCAGCCCTTCTCCACCGGTCGCGTGGTGTCCGCCCCCCATTCCGACCACGAACCGTCGTAGAGGCTGCGGGCAGGGTGGCCCATCGTCTCCAGGGCGAGGCTGATGATCGCCGCGGTCACGCCCGATCCGCAGGTGGTCATCACCGGCCGGGCCGGATCGACCCCGTTGGCGGCGAACACCTCCGCCAGCTCGTCCGGGCTCTTCATCCGGCCGTCCTTCTGAAGCGCGGCGTAATGAAGGTTCTTCGCCCCCGGCATGTGACCGGGGCGCACGCCCGGGCGCGGCTCCGATTCCTCGCCGCGGAAGCGGGGGCCGGACCTCGCATCGACCACTTGGGCCGATCCGCTCTCCAGGGCGCGGGCGACGTCGTTCCCGTCCGCCACGGCGCCGTGGTCGAGGCGGGCGGTGAAGTGCCGCCGCTCCCGGGGCTGCGCCTCGCCCTCCTCGGTGGGGTAGCCGGCGGCGATCCAGGCGGGCAGGCCGCCGTCGAGGACCAGGGCGTCGCGCATCCCGAAGGTCTTGAGCATCCACCAGACGCGGGGGGCCGAGAACAGCCCCTGGCCGTCGTAGACCACGACCTGCTGCCCGTCGCCGATGCCGAGCGCCCGCATCCGGGAGGCGAAGACCTCCGGCCGCGGCAGCATGTGCGGCAGGCTCGATTCGGTGTCGCTCATGGCATCGAGGTCGAAGCGGATGGCCCCGGGGATGTGCGCCGCCCGGTATTCGGCCTCCGGATCGCGCCCCGCGGCGGGCAGGTACCAGGAGGCATCCAGGACGACGATGTCCGGCGCGGAGAGGCGCTCGCGCAGCCAAGCGGGCGTCACGAGGGGCTGGTGCGTCATGATAGGTCCCGTGCGGTTTCGTCAGGGCGAACAAACCACATGGGGCGGCCCGATGCACGGGGGCGAAGCTCAATCGGCTGAGGCCGAGCTCGATCCGTCATCGACGAGCGGTCAGCTACGCACCCACCACTGTGGTCAATTGCGCTGAGCGCAGGACGCACTTGTTTTCAAGGCATTCTACCCCAGCTACGACAATACGATGACAGCTCTGTGCCGGTCATGGATCGGTGCCGGGGTCTTTCCAGTGCGTTGCACCAGGGGCAACCCGCCGGAAAGGCCCACGGACGGCAGGGCGTTTCACCTCCGCAGCTACAAGGGGCGGCCCCGCGGTCGCCGTTCAGGACACGACCGATGAACCAACTCGTCCGCATGTCGCAGATTGGAGACGCCGAGACCGTCGAGGAGCCGTCGGCGGACCTGCGCGTGCCGTTCGCCCAGTCGGGCGCCTTCGTGTGCAAGTACATCATCGGCGAGCCGAGCGATCAGGCCGTCTGCTGCGGGGCGCCCGTGGCCGACGGAAAGAGCTGGTGCGCCTTCCACCGGCGGATCGTGTTCGAGCCGGCCCGCCCCGGCCGCATTCGCTGATTCTGCGGGTGCGTTTGCGTCGCGTCATGTGCATCGGGCAAGGTCCGCGTCGTCCGCGACGGATGCGGACCGACCGGAGATGCGCACCGTGACCCTACCCCAGCCCCGCCGGCCCGACCATGAGATCGATCCGATCTTCGTCGAGCGGCATTCCCCCCGGGCCTTCACCGGGGAGGCCGTGCCGGAATCCGAGCTGATGCGGATGGTCGAGGCGGCCCGCTGGTCGCCCTCGGGCTACAATTCCCAGCCCTGGCGGTTCCTCTACGCGCTGAAGGACGATGCCCACTGGCCGACGTTCTTCGACCTCCTCGTACCCGGCAACCAGCGCTGGGTCGCGGAGACCGGGGCGATCGTGTTCATCGTGTCCAATGGCCGGATGCGTGTCGGGGACGAATTGAAGCCTTCCTACAGCGCCTCCTTCGACGCGGGCGCCGCCTCCCTCGCCTTCCAGCTCCAGGCGATCCGCCAGGGCTGGCACGCCCACGGCATGACCGGGTTCGATCACGCCCGGGCGCCGGACGTGCTGCGCCTGCCGGAGCATCACCGGATCGAGGCGGCCTTCGCGGTGGGCCGCAAGCGGGCCGAGGCCGACCTCTCCGAGGAGCAGCGCTCCCGGGAGGCGCCGAACGGACGCCGCCCGATCACCGATTTCGTCGTGGCCGGTCCGTTCCCCGCCGGCATCGATTGACCCGGGGCGGGCGGCTGCGGCCGTGTCCATCCTGTCCTCTCTTCGGGTGATGCTGGAGGCCGCCATGACACGGATCGGTGTGGATTCTTCCTCGGACGACACCGGCTTCCTCGATGGCGGCGGGTTCGAGCATGCGTCGGGGCTTCAGACGGTGGCCGACCGCCACGGCGTCGGCCTGGACGCGGTCAGGCATCTCCTGCGCGCCCTGGAGCGCGGCCACGGTCGGATGGCCCAGTTCGACCATCCCGATCTCGGTGGGATGGGACAATGGACGGAAGGCGGCATGACAATGGTCGGCCGCCTGTTCGACGAGGAACTTCGGGCGCGGGTCGCCTCCCTGTGCGCTGAACTCGCCGCGACCCTGCCGGCGGAGGGCTTCGCCTCGACGTCATTAGGCGGGCGGCCCTTGGGCGCGGGGGAATGGTGGCCCGGCGGCCTCGGGCGTCCCTCCGCCACCGGGTCGCAGGACGGCATGCGCTACGCCTATTTCCCCGAAAGCCGGCGTCTGGCCGTCGATGAGGGGGCGGGCGTCATCGTCTACGACACGGGCGACCAGGATATCTCGGGCGTCTCGCAGTCGAACGGCCTGCTGCGCTTCAGCGGCTCGGCGGGTCCGGTCTCCCTCGACCGGCTAAGCCGCATCGGCGCGGAGGCATCCGCCCCGCCGCCGGCGCCGGAGCCGGTCCGTGCGCCGCAAGGGGCGTCCGGACAGGCGGGTGCCGATGACATCCTGGCCACGATCGAGCGCCTCGCCGACCTGCACGCCCGCGGCGTTCTCACTAGCGACGAGTTCCAGAGCAAGAAGGCGGAGCTTCTGGCACGGCTTTGACCGCGCCTCTTCGCCTTCGGCGATCAGAGCGAAGCAACCCAGGGGCGCGCTATTCCGGCGGCACCCCGTAGTCTTTCAGACGTCGCCTCAGACGATGCCGGCGCGCAGCAGGTCGTGGACGTGCAGGATGCCGACGGGGCGGCCGTCGGCCACGGCGAAGACTGCCGTGATGAGCCGGCGGTTCATCAGCTCCAGGGCGGCATGGGCCAGCTTGTGCGGCTCCAGGGTAATGGGGTCCCGGGTCATCACCTTGTGGACCGGGGTGTCGAGGATCGCCGGGCCCATGTGGCGGCGCAGGTCGCCGTCGGTGACGATGCCCACGAGGCGCCCGTCCGGCCCGGTGACGCCGACGCAGCCGTAGCGCCGGGCCGCCATCTCGATCAGCACCTCGGACATCAGCGCGTCCTCGTGGACGAGGGGCATCTCGGAGCCCCCGTGCATCAGGTGCTGCACGGTCTTCAGCCGGGCGGCGAGCGTCCCGCCGGGATGGAGCGTGTGGAAGCGGGCCGAGGTGAAGCCCCGCCGCTCCAGCAGGGTCACCGCCAGGGCGTCGCCCAGGGCCAGCTGGATCAGGCTGGAGGAGGTCGGCGCGAGGTCGTGCGGGCAGGATTCGCGCACCCGCGGCAGTTCCAGCACCACGTCGGCGGCCTTGCCCAGGGTGCTCGCCGCGTTGCGCGTCACCGCGATGAGCGGGATCGAGTAGCGCCGGGAGAAGCCCACGAGGTCGGACAGTTCGGCCGTCTCGCCGGACCATGACAGGGCAAGGATCACGTCGTCGCGGGCGATCATGCCGAGGTCGCCGTGGCTCGCCTCCGTCGGGTGGACGAAGAAGGCATGGGTGCCGGTGGAGGCCAGCGTCGCCGCGAGCTTGCGCCCGACATGGCCGCTCTTGCCGATGCCGCTGACGATCACCCGTCCCCCGGTGCCGAGGATCATGTCCACGGCGCGTTCGAAGGCCTCGCCTAGGGCGCCGTCGAAGGCGGCGGTCACCTCCTGCAGGGCGCTGATGCCGAGATTCAGGCTGCGCAGGCCGAGGTCCCGCGCGCCGTCGGCCTGCACGGCCGTGTCGGCGTCGAAGGCGTGGTCGAGCAGGGCGGTCGCGGCCGAGGGCGTCATGGCGTTCCGGTTCGTGCGAGGGGGCCCACGGGTCCTCCCCCACGGGTCCGCGCCTCGGAAGCTGCGACGCTTAGGACCCGGCCGTGGCCGGATTGTGACCCGGCTATCGCCGTTGCCGAGGGGAGCGGCCCGGGTGCATGATGCGGGTACGCCCGATCACCTCGCGACACGAGGGACCCCGAGACCCCATGACCATCCGCTTCCCCGATCCCGATCCGTCCGTCCTCGCCCGGCGGGATGAGATCATCGCCGGCCTCGCGCCCCTGGTGGCCGCCGAGGCGCTGATCACCTCCGAGGACGAGCGCCGGGCCTTCGAGACCGACGGCCTCACCGCCTACCGGCAGATGCCGCTGGCGGTGGTCCTTCCCTCCACGACGGAGGAGGTCTCCAAGGTGATGGCCTATTGCCACGCCCACGGCGTGCGCGTCGTCGCCCGCGGGGCCGGCACCTCCCTGGCGGGAGGGGCCATCGCGCAGGGGGATGCCATCATCCTCGGCACCGCCAAGATGACGAAGATCCTTGACCTCGACTTCGCCGACCGGGTCGCCCGGGTGCAGAGCGGCATCACCAATCTCGCCATCTCCGGCTCGGTGGCCCACGAAGGGTTCTTCTACGCCCCGGACCCGTCGAGCCAGCTCGCCTGCACCATCGCCGGCAACATCGCCATGAATTCCGGCGGAGCCCATTGCCTGAAATACGGCGTGACGACCAATAATCTCATGGGCGTCACCCTGGTGATGAACGACGGCACCGTGGTCGAACTCGGGGGCGACCACCTCGATTCGCCGGGCTACGACCTCCTGGGCCTCGTCTGCGGCTCGGAGGGCCAGCTCGGCATCGTCACCGAGGCCACCGTGCGCATCCTCCGGGCGGCGGAGGGGGCACGGCCGGTCCTCGTCGGCTTCTCGAAGGTCGAGGATGCGGGCGATTGTGTCGCCGCGATCATCGCCGCCGGCATCATCCCCGTGGCCATCGAGTACATGGACCGCAACGCGATCCTGATCACCGAGGATTTCGCCCAGGCCGGCTACCCCCGGGATGCCGAAGCGATGCTGATCATCGAGGTCGAAGGGTCTGAGGCCGAGTGCGACGCCATGCTCGGCCGCATCGAGGCCATCGCCGCCGGCTTCCGGCCGACCAGCGTCCGCGTCTCCCGCTCGGAGGCGGAATCCGCGGCGATCTGGAAGGGGCGGAAATCCGCCTTCGGCGCCACGGGCCGCATCTCCGACTACATCTGCATGGACGGCACCATCCCCACCGGCCAGCTCGGGCCGGTCCTGGAGCGGATCGGCACCATCTGCGCCGGCCACGGCCTGCGCGTCGCCAACGTCTTCCATGCCGGCGACGGCAACCTGCACCCGCTGATCCTGTTCGACATCAACAAGCCGGGCGAGTTGCAGAAGGCCGAGGCCGCGGGCGACGAGATCCTGAAGCTCTGCGTCGAGGTCGGGGGCTGTCTTACCGGCGAGCACGGCGTCGGCATCGAAAAGCGCGACCTCATGCGCTTCCAGTACGCCCAGGCGGACCTGGAGCAGCAGATGCGGGTGAAGGCGGTGTTCGACCCCGATTGGATGCTGAACCCGGCCAAGGTGTTCCCGCTGGAGGGCCGGATCGCCGCGTGACGGGATTTCCCGCATCGGGGTGGGTCAGAGTCGCAACTGTAGATTGCTGACTTGTGGCCCGCCCCTCCTTCCACCGCGGGAGGGGACGGTCGTTGGGCCCCATGCGAACGACTTCAGATCATCATGAGCTACGGTGGGATAACGGTTGAACCCACCGCGCGATGCTTGTCGCGCAGTGGGTTCAACCTGTGAGTTCTTTAAGAAAAGTCCTGGTCCGGTGGCAGGCCCGGGGCGGCGGCGATGCCGCCCGTCGGGCTGTCCATCCGCAGGACCGCGTCTTCGCGAGTATTACTCGGCTTCGGCCGTCTTGCGGCTGGAGCGTCCCTTGGCCGTGGCAGTCGCAGCCTTGCGACGGCCGCGGGCGGCGGGAGCAGCCTCTTCCTCGACCTCGTCGATGGCGTCGGCCCCATTGCCGGAACGGCCGGGCTGGCCCAGGCCGAGGCTCTTCGCCAGAGCGGAGCGCTGGGCCGAGTAGTTGGCGGAAGTCGTCGGATAGTCGGCCGGCAGTCCATACCGCTCACGGTAGGTATGCGGATCGAGGCCGTGCTTCGTGAGATGCCGCTTGAGCGTCTTGTACGACTTGCCGTCGATGAAGCTGACCAGGCCGTCGGGGCGGATCGACTTGCGGATCTGAGCGGGGCTCGGCTTCTCGACGGACTCCGTGGTCTGGGCCACGGGGCCGGAGGCGACCCGGTTCAGGGCCTCGTGAACGCTCGCGATGAGCATCGGCAATTCGGCAGTAGGGACGGAATTGTTCGAGACATAGGCCGCGACCACGTCGACGGTGCGTTCGATATAGTCCAGTTGCGATGTCGGCGCGGCTTCAGACATTCCAGATACCCTCTTTCGATTTCTGAGAAGAGACCCCTCGGCGCCGAGTTATGGGTATGGGGGAAAAAAGCAAGGTGTTTTGTGAATGTCACCTGTGATTGGTTGATAGTTTACACACAGTTCCTTTACCGAGGCGGCATGCGCCGACGCTGGCGGGACGATGTGTCCGGATATTTCAGCGTGTGTCTCCAAGCGAATGCTCATCCCTTAGCCGAAAGAGTTTTCTGCTGAGAAAAGAGACCGTTACCGTATGGCCAAACCGCGTTCGTTCCGCGCGGACTTGCCTTTAGAATCCACTAAAAGTTGTATTGTCTTCATTTGGAACAATTGCGCACAATTGGGCATTGCACGCCCCCGGCAAGGTGCGTGCGTCAATATGGCTCATTTGGGTGTGGGATGAGCGTCAGGCGAAGGTCTTGCGGGGATCGAACGCGTCGCGAACGGCCTCGCCGGCGAAGACGAGGAGGCTCAACATCGCGGCGATCACCGCGAACCCGGTGAGGCCGAGCCACGGGGCCGTGAGGTTGTCCTTCCCCTGCGCCAGCAGTTCGCCGAGGGAGGGAGAACCGGGGGGCAGGCCGAAGCCCAGGAAGTCCAGGGACGTGAGGGTGGTGATCGAGCCGTTCAGGATAAACGGCAGGAAGGTGAGGGTCGCCACCATCGCATTGGGCAGGAGGTGGACGCGCATGATTCGCACGTTCGACAGGCCTAGCGCCCGGGCGGCGCGCACGTACTCGAAGTTGCGCGCCCGCAGGAATTCGGCCCGCACGACGCTGACCAGCGCCACCCAGGAGAACAGCAGCATGATCCCGAGCAGGACGAAGAAGCCGGGGGCGATGAAGGCCGAGATGATGATGATAAGGTAGAGGGTGGGGATGCCGCCCCACACCTCGATGAACCGCTGGAAGGCGAGGTCCACCCATCCGCCGAAATAGCCCTGGACCGCCCCGGCAAGGACGCCGATGGCCGAGGACACGGCGGCGAGGATCAGCCCGAACAGCACGGAGATCCGGAAACCGTAGATCACCCGGGCAAGGACGTCGCGGGTGGTGTTGTCGGTGCCGAGCCAGTGCCACGGGATGTCGGCGCAGGTCGTCCCGCCCAGGCGCTCGGCCACCGGCCGGCATTGCGCGTCGGAGAGCATCCAGGTCGGCGGGGAGGGCGAGGGCGTCGGCAGGTTCTCGTTGATCGTGTCGTAGGAGAACGGGATCGGCGGCCAGATCGCCCAGCCGTTCGCGGCGATCTCCTTGCGGATCTCCTCCGAGCGGAAATCGGTGACGGCGAGGAAGCCGCCGAACTTCTCCTCCGGGTAATCGACGAAGACCGGCGTCAGCCACTCGCCCTTGTAGGAGACGAAGATCGGCCGGTCATTGGCGATCAGCTCCGCGAAGAGGCTGATCACGAACAGGGCCATGAAGATCAGGAAGGACCACGAGCCGAGGCGGTTGGACCTGAAGTTCGCGAGTCGCCGCCGGTTCAGGGGCGAGAGGCCCCCGCGGATCAGCGGTGCGGCCGGCGGAGGGCCGAATTCCGGCCTGACGTCGGCGGAGGGCCGCTCGTCCGGGCGCAGGGGCATCGGCTGGGCGCCGGGCATGGGCGCGGCGACGGTCGTGCCGCGGGGCGGCGGGGCGGCGTCGTTCATGCCAGCGGACTTGCCGCCGGGGACGCCGATGTCAAGCGGCGCCCGGAACCGCCGCGCCGGTCAGCCGGCAATCCGCGTCGCGGTGCCCTCGATCTCGACAGGCCGCACCGCGCCGCTGCGCTCCAGCCACCGCCGGAGCAGGCGGACGTTGCGGCGGTTCGCCTTGAAGGCGGCGTCGAAGATGTCGCCCGCCACCGGGACCGCGCCGATCACCCCGTCGAAGGCGACGTTCAGGGCCATCCGGCCGATCAGCCAGCGGGGCGCGCCGAGGCGGCGGGCCTCGTAGACGATGAAGGACGAGATCACCATCCCCGCCACGTCGCCGACGAGGGGTACGAGGCCGATGAGGGCATCGAAGCCCACCCGCCGGTTGATGCCGGGGATGACGAAGGCGGTGTCCATCAGATGCGCCAGGGCCTCCAGCCGGGCGAGGCTGGCCTCGCGGCCGAGGTCGATGGCCCCGAAGGTGGCGTCGTGCGGGATGTCCCGGCGGGGGAAGTCCTGCGGCGGAATGCGGGTGGCGGACATGGTCATGGAAGACGATGTGGCCGTGCCTCCGGTTCCCCGCAAGGAGGCCCGGCCGCTCAGGATGCGAGGCCGGCCATGCGGTCGAGGGCCGCATCGAGGGTGGGGTCGGCCTTGGCGAAGCACAGGCGCACGAGGTGCCGCACCGCCCCGTCCGGGTAGAAGGCGCTGACGGGGATTGCAGCGACGCCATGCCGGGTGACGAGCGCCTCGCAGAAGGCCACGTCGTCGTGCTCGCCCAGGGCGGCGATGTCGATGTTGAGGAACCACGTCGCCCCCGACGGCAGCACCGTGAAGCCCCGCTCCCGCAGGCCTCCGGCGAGGCGGTCCCGGGAGCGCGCGTAGCCGGCCCGCATGGCCTCGAACCACCCCTCTTCCTTGCGCAGGCCCAGGGCGACGGCCGCCTGAAGGTTCGGCGGCGTGGTGAAGGTGAGGAACTGGTGTGCCTTGGCGAGCACCCGCATCAGGGGGGCCTCCGCCATCACGAAGCCGACCTTCCACCCGGTGAGCGAGAAGATCTTGCCCGCCGAGCCGACCTTCACCGTGCGCCCGCGCATTCCGGGCATGGCCATCAGCGGCGTGTGCCGGGCGCCGTCGAACACCACGTGCTCCCAGACCTCGTCGCACAGGGCCACCGTGTCATGGTGGCAGCAGAGGCGCGCCAACAGGGCGAGGTCCTCCCCGTCGAACAGGGTCGCACTCGGGTTGAGGGGGTTGTTGAGCAGGACGACCCTGGTCCGGTCCGTAAAGGCGTCCGTCAGGGCTGCCTCGTCGGGGCGGAAGGCGGGCGGCATCAGGTTCACGATCCGCGGCACGCCGCCCGCCCGCTGCACCAGGGGCAGGTAGGCATCGTACATCGGCGCGAAGAGGATCACCTCGTCCCCCGGCTCGATCAGGGCCAGGAGGGCCCCGGCCAGGGCCTCGGTGGCGCCCGACGTCACCATCACCTCCGTCTCGGGGTCGAGGCTGAGCCCCTGGTGCCGGCCGTAATGGGCGGCGATCGCCCCGCGCAAATCCGGGAGCCCCATCATCGGCGGATATTGGTTCGGGCCCTCGATCAGGGCGCGGGCGCCCGCCTCCCGGATGTCGGCGGGGCCGGGATCATCCGGAAAGCCCTGGCCGAGGTTGATCGCTCCGTAATCCCGGGCGAGCCGCGACATCGCCTCGAAGACCGTGGTGGGAAGGTTTGCGAAGACCGGGTTCATCCCGCGGCTCCTACCATGCGGCGCATACGGTGCCGAATGTGTGGTTCCGCACGGCGCCCCCAACCGAACGCACCGGGACGGCTGACGATTGTTGACATTCATCACCCGGGGAATAGGTTCGTCTCACGACCCGGGCGGCGCCCGGATCCGGCGGGGCTCTGCCCCCTCGCTCCGCTTCAAAACGGTGCGCCGCGCGGGTTTCGTGTAGAGGGCCATCGGCTAATCGCCGGTGGCCCTTTCCGCGTGTGGCGGCTAAGAACCTCGAACCCCTGGAACGGGCTGGTCGTCGATGGCGCGGAGTGTCCTTATAGCCCTGACTTTGGCTTCGGCCTGGGCCGGTCTCGGCCTGGTCCTCCGGTTGTCGCTGACACCGCTGCCAGTCGATGGGCCGTTTCGCGACGTCCTGCGGTCCTATGGCGCCGGGGTCAGCAATACCTCCGAAACGTCGTCGCCCTAGTACAGGCTCATTGGCGGCCTAACTCACCCAACGTAACCGAAGGTGCCGTGCACCGAAGCGAGCCGCACCGGTCGTCTGCCGGACCGGTTCCCCGGATCGATCGTCCGCCCACGCGGCGATACTGCGGATGGGTGAGGCGGCCGGAATGTGTTTGAGTCGGGAATGAACGAGAGTTCGCCGATCCGTACCGATACCGCTCGTGCCTACGAGCCAGGGCCGATTGAGGCTCCGGCCCGCACGCGGCGTCGTTTTCGCCCCATCCGCTGGCTGGTCCTGCTGGTGGCGCTGGCAGCTGTCGGCGCCGTGGGCCACCGCTGGTACGATGCCCGCACTGCGAAGGGCACCGAGCAGGCGGCCGCGCCCGCGGGCGGACGGCATGGCGGCAAGCGCGGCGGCACGGACATGCCCCAGGCTGTCGGCATCGCGGCGGTGACCACGGGCGACATGCCGGTGGTGCTCCAGGGCCTCGGCACCGTGACGCCGCTCGCCACCGTGACGGTGAAGTCGCAGATCAGCGGCTACCTCATGGAGGTGAAGTTCCGCGAAGGCCAGATGGTCAAGGCGGGCGATCCCCTCGCGCAGATCGATTCGCGGCCCTACGAGGCGCTGCTGTCCCAGTACCAGGGCCAGCTCGCCCGGGATCAGGCCCTGCTCCAGAACTCGAAGCTCGACCTGCAACGCTACCAGACCCTGAATCGCCAGGATTCGATCTCGAAGCAGAACGTCGACACCCAAGCCGCGCTGGTGAAGCAGAACGAGGGCACGGTCGCCGCCGATCAGGCCCTGGTCGACCAGCAGAAGCTCAACATCGCCTACACGCACATCACCTCGCCGGTGGACGGGCGGGTCGGCCTGCGGCAGGTGGACCAGGGCAACTACATCTCGGCCGCATCGACGGCGATCGTGGTGGTGACGCAGCTTCACCCCATCTCGGTGATCTTCACCCTGCCGGAGGACGACGTCGCCCGCGTCATGCGCCGGGTGCGGGCGGGGGCGAGTCTTGCGGTGAAGGCCTACGACCGGGGCGACGCCCACGAGATCGCCACCGGCAAGCTCGACACGGTCGACAACCAGATCGACACGACCACCGGCACGGTGAAGCTGCGCGCCCTGTTCGACAACGGCGACGAGGAGCTGTTTCCGAACCAGTTCGTCAACGCCCGCCTGACCGTGGACACGATCAAGCAGGCCACGCTCGTGCCGAACGGCGGCATCCTCCACGGCAGCCCCGGTGCCTACGTCTACCTGATGGACGGGGACGACAAGGTCACCGTCCGCCCGATCAAGACCGGCGAGACGGACGGCAACACCACCGTGGTCCTCTCCGGCCTGAACGCCGGGGACCGGGTGGTGACGGACGGCACCGACCGCCTCAAGGACGGGGCCAAGGTGCGCATTACCGAAGGCGCGCAGGCTTCCGCCGCGGGCGGCAAGGAGGCCCAGGCCGCCGGCCCGCAGGGCACCGGCGCCGACGCGGCCAAGGAGGCGGCCGCCGAGGGCGCCCCGCAGCAAGGCCAGCACGAGGGCGGCCGCCGCCGGCACCGGCAGGGGCAGTGATGAGGCGGATCTGCATCCCCTCTCCCCGCCGGCGGGGAGAGGGCCGCGACGACCCCGTCGTCGGCGCGGCGAGGCGGCAGCCGGGGGTGAGGGCGGATGACGGACGAGCCTTCTCCGGCGCGCCCGCTCACCACCGCTCCGGCTTCGCCTGCGCTTCCCACGGACACGACAAGGTGTCCGGGGGCCTCTCCCCGAAAGACGGGGAGAGGGGGAACACCGCGACCATCCCCTTTTCTCGTAGGCGGGGAGATGGGATGTACACCTCGCGCGGGATGAGGCGGCCATGAATCCGTCCCGCCTGTTCATCCTGCGCCCGGTCGCCACCACGCTGCTGATGCTGGCGATCCTGATCGTCGGCGGGGTGTCGTACCTGAACCTGCCGGTCTCGGCCCTGCCGTCCGTCGACTACCCGACCATCCAGGTCCAGACCTTCTATCCCGGCGCCAGCCCGGAGGTGATGACCTCCTCTGTCACCGCGCCGCTGGAGCGGCAGTTCGGCCAGCTCGCCAACCTCAACCAGATGACCTCGCAATCCTCGGCGGGGGCCTCGGTCATCACCCTGCAGTTCAACCTCGACCTGCCCCTCGACATCGCCGAGCAGCAGGTCCAGGCGGCGATCAATGCCGCCGGCAACCTCCTGCCCTCGGACCTGCCGGCGCCCCCGGTCTACGCCAAGGTGAACCCGGCCGACGCCCCCGTCCTGACGCTGGCGCTCACCTCCAAGACCCTTCCGCTCACCCAGGTGCGGGACCTGTCCGAGACGCGTCTCGCCCAGAAGATCAGCCAGGTGGCGGGCGTCGGCCTCGTCAGCATCTCGGGCGGGCAGCGGCCGGCGGTGCGGGTGCGTTTCAACGCTCGGCAGCTCGCCGCCTACGGCCTCAACATCGACGACCTGCGCACGACGATCACCAACCTGAACGTCAACACGCCCAAGGGCACGATCGACGGGCCGAAGCAGTCCTACGCGATCAACGCCAACGACCAGATCCGCGACCCGAAGGCCTACGATTCGGCGATCATCGCCTATCGCAACGGCGCCCCGGTGCGCCTGTCGGACGTCGCCGACGTGGTGGACGCCCCCGAGAACACCAAGCTCGGCGCCTGGGCCGATGAGACGCCGGCGGTCATCCTCAACATCCAGCGCCAGCCCGGCGCCAACGTCATCGCCACCGTCGACAAGATCAAGCAATTGCTCCCCCAGTTGCAGGCGAGCCTGCCCCAGGCCGTGACGGTGGCCCCGCTCACCGACCGCACCACCACGATCCGCGCCTCGGTGGAGGACGTGCAGTTCGAACTCGGCCTCGCCATCGCCCTCGTCGTGCTGGTGATCTTCCTGTTCCTGCGCAGCCTCTCGGCGACCCTGATCCCGAGCCTGTCGGTGCCCCTGTCGCTGATCGGCGCCCTGTCGGTGATGGACCTCTACGGCTTCTCCCTCGACAACCTGTCGCTGATGGCGCTGACCATCGCCACGGGCTTCGTGGTGGACGACGCCATCGTGGTGATCGAGAACATCGCCCGCCACGTGGAGGAGGGGGATACGCCCCTCGAGGCCGCCCTGAAGGGCAGCCGCGAGATCGGCTTCACCATCATCTCCCTCACCGTGTCCCTGATCGCGGTGCTGATCCCGCTGCTCTTCATGGGCGACGTGGTGGGACGCCTGTTCCACGAATTCGCGATCACACTCGCGGCGACCATCGTCATCTCGGCGGTGGTCTCCCTGACCCTGGTGCCGATGCTCTGCGCCCGGCTCCTGAAGCACGTCCCCGAAGGCGCGGCCGTCCGTAAGGAGGGTCCCCTGGCGCGGATGGGCCGGCGGGCGACGGAGGGCACCATCGCCGCCTATGCCCGGGCTTTGCGGGTGGTGCTCGACCACCAGGGCCTGACGCTCCTCGTCGCCCTCGGCACGGTGGCGCTCACCGCCTACCTGTTCGTGGTGATCCCCAAGGGGTTCTTCCCCATCCAGGACACGGGGGTGATCCAGGGCATCACCCAGGCCGACCAGTCGGTCTCCTACGCGGCGATGGCCGAGCGGCAGCAGCAGCTTGCGGCGATCATCGTGAAGGACCCAGACGTGGCGAGCCTGTCCTCGTTCATCGGGGTCGACGGCCAGAATGTCACGCTCAACACCGGGCGGATGCTCATCAACCTGAAGCCCCGGGACGAGCGCACCAGCACCGCCAGCGAGATCATCCGCCGGATCACCGCGGCCACCGCCTCAGAGCCCGGCATCCGGCTCTACATGCAGCCGGTCCAGGACCTGACCATCGACACGGCGGTCTCGGCGACCCAGTACCAGGTGATCCTGGAGAGCCCGAACCTGGAGGATTTCGAGACCTGGGTGCCCCGCTTCACCGCAGCGCTCGCCGCCTCGCCCGCCGTGGTGGACGTGACCAGCGACCACCAGGGCCAGGGGCTCGCCGCCTACGTCACGATCGACCGGCCGACGGCGGGCCGCTACGGCATCACCCCCGCGACCATCGACAACGCCCTCTACGACGCGTTCGGCCAGCGGATCATCTCGACGATCTTCACCCAGTCCAACCAGTACCGGGTGATCCTCGAGGCCGACCCGGACCTGCACAAGACCCTGGAGAGCCTGAACGGCATCTACCTGCCCTCGTCCACGGCGACGAACGGGCAGGTGCCCCTGTCCTCCGTGGCCCGGGTCAGCGAGCGGCGGGCGCCGCTCCTCATCTCCCATCTCGGCCAGTTCCCGGCCACTACGGTCTCGTTCAACCTCGCCCCCGGCGCGGCCCTGGGGCAGGCGGTGGACGCGATCGATGCCGCCAAGAACGCCATCAACCTGCCGCCGTCGTTCCGGGTGGTGCCGCAGGGCTCGGTCTTCGCCTTCCAGGGGGCACTCGGCAACGAGCTGTTCCTCGTGCTCGCGGCCATCGTCACGGTTTATATCGTGCTGGGCGTGCTTTACGAGAGCTTCATCCACCCGATCACCATCCTCTCGACGCTGCCGTCGGCGGGGATCGGGGCGCTCCTTGGGCTGATGCTGTTCGGGCTGTCGCTCGATATCATCGCGATCATCGGCATCGTCCTGCTCATCGGCATCGTTAAGAAGAACGCGATCATGATGATCGACTTCGCCCTTCAGGCGGAGCGCGAGGACGGCATGGCGCCCCGGGACGCCATCGAGCAGGCCTGCCTGCTCCGCTTCCGGCCGATCCTGATGACGACCCTGGCGGCACTGTTCGCGGCGGTGCCGCTGATCCTCGGCACGGGGGTGGGCTCGGAACTGCGCCAGCCGCTCGGCATCTGCATCGCGGGCGGCCTCATCGTCAGCCAATTGCTGACGCTCTTCACCACGCCGGTGATCTACCTCGCCTTCGACCGCCTGGAGCGCCGCATCGCCGGCCGAGGCCCGGGCCTGCAGGGCGGCGAGGTGGTGCCGTGAGGGGCCGCGACGCCTTCCCTCCCCCCTCTGCGGGGGAGGGCCGCGACAACCTCGTCGTCGGGGCGGCGAGGCGGCCGCTGGGGGTGCGAGGAGCTGACCGGACGAGGCTCATCCGGCATCGCCCCCTTACCATCGCTGCCGCTCGGCTCGCCCCCGGCAAGGGGGGCTCGCCCCTCTCCCCGCAGGCGGGGAGAGGGGATTCCCGGTGAACGTCTCCGCGCCCTTCATCCGGCGGCCGATCGCGACGACGCTGCTCACCATCGGGGTGCTGCTGGCCGGCGTCTTCGCGTTCCTGAAGCTGCCCGTGGCGCCGCTGCCGCAGATCGACTTCCCCGTCATCCTCGTCCAGGCGCAGATGGCCGGCGCCAGCCCCGAGACCATGGCGACCACCGTCGCCGCGCCCCTGGAGCGGCGGCTCGGCGTCATCGCCGACGTCAACGAGATGACCTCGACGAGTTCGCTCGGCACCGTCCGCATCGTGCTGCTGTTCGGCCTCAACCGCGACATCGACGGCGCCGCCCGGGACGTGCAGGCGGCCATCAACGCCGCCCGCGCCGACCTGCCGACCTCGCTCCGGCAGAACCCGACCTACCGCAAGTTCAACCCCGCCGAGACGCCGATCATCATCCTCGGCATGACCTCCGACACCCTGACCCGGGGGCAGGTCTACGATTCCGCCGCCACGGTGGTGCAGCAGAAGCTGTCGCAGCTGCCCGGCGTCGGCAATGTCGATGTCGGCGGGTCGTCCCTGCCGGCGGTGCGGGTGGAGCTCGATCCGACGGCCCTGTTCAACTACGGCATCGGCCTGGAGGGCATCCGCGCGGCGCTCGCCTCCGCCAACGCCAACTCGCCGAAGGGCGAGATCGATGTCGGGCCCCGCCGCTATCAGCTCTACGCCAACGACCAGGGCCGCAAGGCCAGCGACTACCGCGACATCGTCGTGGCCTACCGCAACGGCGCGGCGGTGAAGCTCACCGATGTCGGGCAGGTGGAGGACGGCGTCGAGGACAAGCGCAACCTCGGCATGGTCAACGGCAAGCCGGGGGTGCTGCTGTTCGTCTACAAGCAGCCCGGCGCCAACGTCATCGACACGATCAACGGCGTGAAGGAGGCCCTGCCGCAGATCATCGCGGCGCTGCCGGGCGGCATCGACATCAAGCTCACCGGCGACCGCAGCGCCACCATCCGCGCCTCCCTGGAGGCGACGGAGGAGACGCTGATCGTGGCGGTGGGCCTCGTCATCCTCGTGGTCTACGCCTTCCTGCGCTCGGGGCGGGCCACCCTCATCCCCGCCGTCGCGGTGCCGATCTCCATCGTCGGCACCTTCTCGGCGATGTACCTCCTGAACTACTCCCTCAACATCCTGTCGCTGATGGCGCTGATCATCGGCACCGGCTTCGTGGTGGACGACGCCATCGTCGTGCTGGAGAACATCCAGCGCCACATCGAGGAGGGTAAACCCCGGTTCGAGGCGGCGCTCATCGGCGCGCAGGAGGTCGGCTTCACCGTCATCTCCATGAGCCTGTCGCTCATCGCGGTGTTCCTGCCGATCCTGCTGATGGGCGGCCTCGTCGGGCGCATCTTCCAGGAATTCGCCGTCACCCTGTCGCTTGCGATCCTGATCTCCCTCGTCCTGTCGCTGACCACGACGCCGATGATGTGCTCGCGCCTGCTCCGGCGGGAGGGGCACGGCACCCCGGCGGGGCAGCGCCGCAACCTGTTCGTGCGCGGCCTGGAAGGTGGGTTCGACGCCCTCCTCGGCGGCTATGCCCGCACCCTGGAGATCGCCCTGCGCCACCCCCGGCTGGTGCTGCTGATCCTGCTGGCGACGGTGGGGCTGAACGTCTACCTCTATATCATCGTGCCCAAGGGCTTCTTCCCGGAGCAGGATACGGGGCAGATGATGGGCGGCATCCAGGCCGACCAGCGCATCTCCTTCCAGTCCATGGAGAAGAAGCTCAAGGAGGCCACGCGGATCGTGGGAGCGGACCCCGCCGTCGAGAGCGTCGTCGGCTTCACGGGCGGGCGCGGCACCAACTCGGCCAACGTGTTCGTGGGCCTCAAGCCCCTCAGCGAACGGGCATCCATGAGCACGGTGACGGGCCGCCTGCGCCCGAAGCTCGCCCGGGTCGCCGGGGCGCGGCTCTACGTCTTCCCCCGGCAGGATCTGCAGATGGGCGGGCGCCAGAGCTTCGCCCAGTACCAGTACACCCTGCAGGGCGACACGCCGGAGGAACTCTACACCGCCGCGCCGAAGCTGCTGGCGGCCCTGCAGAAGGACCCGACCTTCGCCGACGTCACCTCCGACCAGCAGGAGGGCGGCCTGGAGAGCCGGATCGTCATCGACCGGGCGACGGCCTTCCGCTACGGCATCACTCCCGACAAGATCGACCAGACCCTCTACGACGCCTTCGGCCAGCGGCAAGTCTCGACGATCTACAACCCGCTTAACCAGTACCACGTCGTGATGGAGATCGCCCCGCGCTACCTGGAGACGCCGGAGACGATCAAGCGCATCTACGTCTCGACCTCCGGCGGCAACGCCCGCGGCTCCGCCACCACCAACGCGGTGGCGGGAACCGTGGCGGCGGGTGGTGCGGTGAACACCAACGCCGCGACGGGGACGAGCACCCCCGGCGGCACCGCCTCCGCCACCGTCGGTGCGGCCTCCGGGACCGGGGCCGTCGGGAGCGGGACGGCGGGTGCCCTGGCTGCGGCCACGGCGGCGACGTCCACCGCCAGCACCGATGCCAGCACCAACGCCTCGGCCATCGCCTCCGATTCGGCCAGGAACGCGTCGGCCAACGCCTTGGCGGCCAGCAAGGGCGGCGCCTCGTCGAGCGCGCCGGTCTCCTCGGCCAAGGAGACGATGGTCCCCCTCTCGGCCTTCGCCCATTTCGAGACCGGCAACGCGCCGGTGCAGATCAGCCACCAGGGCCTGTTCGTGGCGACCACGATCTCGTTCAACCTCACCCCGGGCAAAAGCCTGTCGGATGCGACGGCGGCCATCGACAAGGCGATGGCCGACCTGCGCTTGCCCGCGAGCATCCACGGCGAGTATGCCGGCGCGGCCAAGAACTACGTGTCCTCGGCCTCGCGCCAGCCGCTCCTGATCCTCGCCGCGATCCTGGCCGTCTACGCGGTGCTCGGGATCCTCTACGAGAGCTTCGTGCACCCGCTCACCATCCTCTCGACCCTCCCCTCCGCCGGCGTCGGCGCGGTGCTGGCCCTCCTCGTGACCGGGACGGAGTTCACGATCATCGCCCTGATCGCGGTATTCCTGCTGATCGGCATCGTGAAGAAGAACGCGATCATGATGGTGGACGTCGCCCTCGACGCCGAGCGCACCCGGGGCGCGAATCCGGTGGATGCGATCCGGGAGGCCTGTCTCCTGCGCTTCCGGCCGATCATGATGACGACGCTCGCCGCGCTGCTCGGCGCCGTGCCGCTCATCGTCTCGACGGGGGAGGGCTCGGAGCTGCGCCAGCCGCTGGGCATCGCCATCGTCGGCGGCCTCATCGTGAGCCAGATCCTGACCCTCTACACCACCCCCGTCGTCTATCTGTCCCTCGACCGCCTCCGGCACCGGTGGATGGCCCGCCGCCGCGCCCGGGGCGGCGGCACCGCCGCGTTGCCGGCGGGGGAATGATGCAGGTGTTTGTGTTGGAGAGGCTGATCGGTGCCGCCGGGCATCCCCTCGCCCCTCTTCCCGCAGGCGGGGAGAGGGGGGGGCTCCGCGCCCTCCTCGCCGCGACCCTTCTCGCCACCGCCCTCGGCGGCTGCGTCGTCGGCCCGGACTATTCCCGTCCCTCCGTCGAAACTCCGCTGGCCTACAGGCAGGGCGGCGTGCGCGAGGACAGCCCCGGCTATGTCGCCGCCCGGAAGAAGGGCTGGCGCGAGGCGAGACCCGCCGACGCCGTCGAGCGGGGCGACTGGTGGCGCGTGTTCCACGACGCGACCCTCGATCGGCTGATTCGCCTCGTCGATGTCGACAACCAGTCCCTCCGGCAGGCCGTGGCCAATTACCGGCAGGCCCGCGCCCTCGTCGCCTCGGCCCAGGCGGCGCTCTATCCCACGGTGATCGGTGCGCCCTCGATCACCCGCGCCCGCACGGGTGGCTTGGAGCGGACCAGCGTGTCGCTCCAGGGGCAGGCGAGCTGGGAACTCGACCTGTTCGGCGGCGTCCGCCGGAACATCGAGAGCGAGACGGCGCTCGCCCAGGCCGACGCCGCCACCATCGCCCTGACCCGCCTGTCGATCCAGGCCGAGGTCGCGGCCGACTACTTCTCCGTGCGCTACGCCGACGCCCTCCAGAAGGTGCTCGACGAGAACGTCGAGAACTTCCGCAAGACCCTGAAGATCACCGAGAACCAGTACGCGGCCGGTGTCGCCGCGCGCTCGGACGTGATCACCGCCCAGACGCAGGTGCAGACGATCGAGGCCCAGGCCATCGCCGTACGCCTCACCCGCGTCCAGTACGTGAACGCCATCGCCACCCTCATCGGACGGCCGCCCTCCGAGGTGAGCATCCCCGTCGCGACGCTGGGCCGGACCCCACCGCAGGTCCCCGCGGGCATCCCGGCCGACCTGCTGGAGCGGCGGCCCGACGTCGCCCAGGCGGAGCGCCTCGTCCAAGCGCAGAGCGAGCGGATCGGCGTAGCCGTGGCGGCCTTCTTCCCCACCGTGACCATCTCGGCCTCCGGGGGCATCTCGGGCCTGACAAGCAACGGCATCCTCTCGCCGGTCAATCAGGTCTGGGCGGTGACGGCGGCCGGCAGCGAGACCCTGTTCGAAGGAGGCGCCCGGGTGGCCGCGGTCCGCTCGGCCGAGGCGGGCTACGATGCGGCGGTGGCCAATTACCGGCAGGTGGTGCTCGCCGCCTTCGCCGAGATCGAGACCCAGCTGGCCGCCCAGCGGATCCTGCGCCAGCAGCAGGGCGCGCAGGACGCGGCGGTGGAATCCTCCCGTAAGGCGGTGGAGATCACCCTCAACGAGTACCGGGCCGGCACGCAGAACTTCACCACCGTCGTCACGGCCCAGGGCCTCCTCGTGAACAACGAGGTCACCGCGCTCCAGGTGCTGCTCAACCGCTACACGGCGGCGGTCACGCTGATCCGCGGCCTCGGCGGCGGCTGGGATGCGCGGGCGCTGCCGAGCGATTCGGAGCTGAAGGGTCCGAGCCTGCCCATCGACTTCGGCGGGCAGGCGGTGCGGCCGGACGAGTAGCCGTCTCCGGCCCTTGCCGCGGTCGCGTGCGGCGCAGTGGACCGGGGGCTTCCATGACGAGCGGGTGATCGCCGGAACGCCTCCCCGCACGCCGGGTTGTCTCGCCGGTTTCGCTGCACCGCCCATCGAAGGAAGTCCCGATGCCCGAAAGGATCACATCCCTGAAAGACGGGGCGGCCTGCGGGACCAAGCCCGCCCCGCCCTGCACCCTCGTCATCTTCGGCGCGGGCGGCGACCTGACCAAGCGCCTGCTGATGCCCTCGCTCTACAACCTCGCGGGGGCCGGGCTGCTGCCGGAGGGATTCTCGATCCTCGGCGTGGACCACGGCGAGGGCAGCGACCAGACCCTCCGCGACGGTCTCACGAAGACCATGGAGGAGTTCAGCAAGGACCCGACCTCCGAATTCCATGCGGCGAGCATCGACCCCAAGAGCTGGGGCTTCGTCCGCGACAGGCTCCACTACCTGAAAGGCGATTTCGAGAAGCCGGAAACCTTCCAGGCGGTGAAGGATAAGGTGAAGGGCAGCGCGGTGTTCTACTGCGCGGTGGCGGCGCGCTTCTTCGGCACCATCGTCGACGGCCTCGGGCAGGCCGGTCTCCTGAAGCAGGAGGAGGGCACCTTCCGGCGGGTGGTGATCGAAAAACCCTTCGGCTCCGATCTCGCCTCGGCGCAGGACCTCAACGCCCGCATCCTGAAGCAGGGCGACGAGAGTCAGTTCTACCGGATCGACCATTTCCTGGGGAAGGACACGGTACAGTCGATCATGGCGTTCCGCTTCGCCAACGGCCTGCTCGAACCGGTCTGGCGGCGGGAATACATCGACAGCATCCAGATCACCGCGGCCGAGACGGTGGGGGTCGAGGAGCGCGGTGGGTTCTACGAGCCCACCGGGGCGCTGCGGGACATGGTGCCCAACCACATGTTCCAACTCCTGTGCATGGTCGGGATGGAGCCGCCGAACTCCTTCGACGCCGAGGCTGTGCGCACGGAGAAGGCCAAGCTCGCCCAGGCTGTGCAGCCGATCCCGCCGGAGGATGCGGTGCGCGGCCAATACACCGCCGGCACCTGCGAGGGCCGGCAGGTTCCCGGCTACCGGGACGAGCCGCACGTTGACAAGTCTTCGGTGACGGAGACCTATATCGCCCTCAAGCTCCACATCGAGAATTGGCGCTGGGCAGGGGTGCCGTTCTACATCCGCACGGGCAAGCGCATGACTGGACGCCGCACCGAGATCGCGGTGCTGTTCAAGCCGGCGCCCTACAAGTTGTTCGAGGACACCCCCACCGACGACCTGCGCCCGACGGTGATGCGCATCACCATCGACCCTGAGCACGGCATCGGCACGGAATACAACGTGAAGGTGCCTGGGCCGGAGATGAAGATCGGCCGGGTCAGCACGTCCTTCCGCTACAACGACTTCTTCGCCGACACGCCCAATGTCGGCTACGAGACGTTGCTCTACGATTGCATGATCGGCGACGCGACCCTGTTCCAGCGGGCGGACAACATTGAGGCCGGCTGGGCGGCGGTGGACCCTCTGCTGAAGGGCTGGCCGCAGGCGGACGTGGCCTTCTATCCCGCCGGGAGCGCCGGCCCGAAGGAGGCGGACGAGTTGCTCGCCCGCGACGGCCGCCACTGGCTCGGGATCGACGGGAAGACGGACTAGCATCGTCCCTCTCCGTCATTGCGAACGGAAGTGAAGCAATCCAGCAGCGCCACGTCTTGGACCGTCCCGCTGCCCTGGATTGCTTCGCCTTCGGCTCGCAATGACGGTGCTTGGAGAAGCTATCGCCGCTTGAACGGCGCCATCGCGGCCACCGCCAGGGCATCGACCCGGTTGTTCAGGGGGTCGCTGGCGTGGCCCTTCACCCAGTGCCACTCCACCTCATGCCGATCCCGGGCCGCATCGACCCGGCGCCAGAGATCCTCGTTCTTCACGGGTTTCTTGTCGGCGGTGCGCCAGCCCCGGGCCTTCCAGTTATGGATCCAACCGGTCACGCCCTGCCGCAGGTACTGGGAGTCGGTGAAGAGATCGACGCGGCAGGGCCGCTTGAGCGCCTCCAGGGCCTCGATGGCGGCGAGCAGCTCCATCCGGTTGTTGGTGGTGTGGGCCTCCCCGCCGGAGATTTCCTTACGGGTCTCGCCGTAGATCAGGATCGCCCCCCAGCCGCCCGGCCCCGGGTTCCCGGAGCAGGCGCCGTCCGTGTAGATCTTGACCCGGCCCTCGTCGCTCATGCCGCGCGCCCGTAATCGGCGGCGCTGCGGGCCTGCCGGTGGAAGGTCAGGCGGCGGTCGTATTCCAGGGGGTCCTTCGGCTTCACCAGAGCCCCCGGCGGCACGTTCAGCCAGTCCACCAGCCGGGTCAGCATGAAGCGCAGCGCCGCGCCGCGGCAGAGCATCGGCAGGGCCTCGACCTCGGCGGGCTCCAGGGGGCGTTGGGATTCGTAGCCGGCGATCATCGCCGTCGCCATATCCCGGTGGAAACTGCCCCGGGCATCGAAGCACCACGCGTTGAGGCACACCGCGAGGTCGTAGGCGAATGCGTCGGTGCAGGCGAAGTAGAAGTCGATCAGTCCCGACAGCGCGTCCCCGATGAAGAACACGTTGTCGGTGAACAGGTCGGCATGGATCACGCCGCCGGGCAGGTCCCGCGGCCAGCCCGCCTCCAGCACGGCGAGGTCGGCCAGCGTCCGCTCCGTCAGGCCGGGCGACACGGAATCGGCCTGCCCGCCGGCCTGCTCGAAGAGGGGTCGCCAGGACCCGACCGAGAGGGCGTTGGCCCGCACCATCGCAAAGTCGCGGCCCGCCGCGTGCAGGCGGGCGAGCGCCACGCCGACCTCCCGGCAATGCTCCGGCCCCGGCGAGGACAGGGAGACGCCTTCGAGGAAGCTGACGAGGGCGGCGGGCCGTCCGCACAGGCGCCCGAGGGCGGTGCCGCTCCGGTCCCGGATCGGCTGCGGGCAGGCGAGGCCGCGCCGCGCCAGATGCTCCATCAGGCCGACGAAGAACGGCAGGTCCTGCTCCTGCACCCGCTTCTCGTAGAGGGTGAGGATGAAGGAGCCGCCGGTCGTGTGCAGGAAGTAGTTCGAGTTCTCGACCCCCTCCGCGATCCCCTTGCACGAGAGGAGGGTGCCGATGTCGTAGGCCGCCAGGAACTCAGCGAGCGCCGCGTCGGATACCTCGGTGTAGACGGCCACGTCGTGCGCTCGTTCGGTTCGGGTCGTGCGGGTGCGATGCGTCGGCACCCCGCGGGTGATCGGGCAATACCGCTGCGGTTCGCTGGGCACCACCCCCGTCATCGCGAGCGCAGCGAAGCGACCCAGGGCAGCGGGCCGCTGGCCGGCGTCGCGCGTCCCCGGATTGCTTCGCTGCGCTCGCAAAGACGAGGCCGCCGGGGCCGGGGGAAACCGCCTACTCCGCAGCCTCGCTGCGCAGTTCGCGGGGCAGGGGGAACACCATGTCCTCGACCACCGTCGAGACCGTGTCGACGGTCACGTCGTACCGGGCGGCGAAGGCCTCGATGATCTCCTCCACCAGCACTTCCGGGGCCGAGGCGCCGGCCGTGAGGCCGAGCTTCGCGATGCCCTCGAAGGCCGGCCAGTCGATCTCCTCGGCCCGGTTCAGGAGCCGGGTGATCGGGCAGCCCACCCGCTCGGCGACCTCACGCAGGCGCTGCGAGTTCGAGGAGTTGGAGGAGCCGACGACGATCAGGGCGTCCACCAGGGGCGCCACCTGCTTCACCGCTTCCTGGCGGTTGGTGGTCGCGTAGCAGATGTCGTCCTTGTGCGGCCCCGTGATGTTCGGGAACTTCCGCTTCAGGGCCTCGACCACGTGCCGGGTGTCGTCCACCGACAGGGTGGTCTGCGTCACCCAGGCAAGGTTGTCCGGGTCGGCCGGGGTCAGGGCCTCGATCTGATCGACGTCCTCGACCAGGGTGATTGAGCCCTTCGGCAATTGGCCCATCGTGCCGACCACCTCCGGGTGCCCGGAATGGCCGACGAGCAGGACATGGCGCCCGCGCTTGTGGTGGATCTCCGCCTCCCGGTGGACCTTGGTCACCAGGGGGCAGGTGGCGTCGATGGTGGTGAGGCCGCGGGAATCGGCGTTGGCCGGCACCGTCTTGGCGACGCCGTGCGCCGAGAAGATCACGGGGGCATCGCCATCCGGCACCTCATCCAACTCGCGGACGAACACGGCGCCCTTCCGCTTGAGGCTTTCGACCACGTACTTGTTGTGGACGATCTCATGGCGCACGTAGACGGGCGGGCCGTGGATCGCGAGGGCGCGCTCCACCACGTCGATCGCACGCACCACGCCGGCACAGAAGCCGCGCGGCGCGCAGAGCAGGATGTTGAGCGGCGGCTTGGCCGCCTGCGTCGCGGCCTGGCCGGGCTCGGAAGATGTCAGTTCGGCGTTCATGAGGGGGATGTGGCGAGGGCGGGGCTATCCTGTCAACGGTCATCGCCCCGGAACCGGGCAGGAACGAGGCCACGGATGCAATCTGTAGCCAGTTTGCCGCGCCGGGGCCGGCCAATATCCCCGCTTTCCCGTCAATCAACCCGTGCATGATCGCTGGACGAAGGGTAGACCCCGCCCCGGGAATTCACGATGATGCGATCTGACAGGACCATTGCGGCCGCAAAAGGTCTTGGCGAGCGCAAGTCTTGGCGGCCGGGACCCGTTGCGATGACAGCGAAAAGGCGTACGGGGTTGCCCCGGAACGCTCCGTCCCGGCGAATGGACGCTCCGCCCACCCGCCACATCATTCGAAAACTGCCGTGACGGTGGAAAGCCAGGATGCCGTGCACGGCTCGGTCGCCGTCTTGCATGCCGCACGGAATTTGCTCGTCCGGCTCGACCGTAGCGCCCTGCGCGGGTGGCACCTGCGCCTGCTGGAGCGCCTGAGCCAGCGTGCGGACTGCCGACTCCGGGTGGAGACCGTGGAGGGTGCGGCCGGGTCGCTTCCCCCGAATGCCGAACTGCTGTTCCGGCTCGAGGCGACGATCCACGGCCTTCCCCGCCCGGGCCTGGCCACGCCGGCCGCCCCCATCGCCCTGTCTCCCTATCTGGACGGGGCGGCGGACGCCCCCGACCTCGTCCTCGACCTGAGCGGCGGCGAGGCCGACCCTCGGACGCCGACGTGGCGGCTCGATGTCGATGGGATCCCCGGGGAGGCCGGCCTCCTCGCCTGCCTGTTTTCCGGCCGCGTCCCGTTGGCGGTTCTCCGCGACGGGGAGGGGGCGGCGGTGGCCGCCGGGCGCCTGGGCGCCGAATCACAGACGGTGATGCTCGTGGCCTTCGAGGATTACCTCGCCCGCACCATCACCCTCATCGAGGCCGCCCTGTCCGGGGCGGCCTCTCCCGGGTTGGCCGAAGGCGCCCTCGGTCCGCTGCCGGCGGCCCGCGCCTTCGATATCGGCGGATGGACCGCCCGCCGCCGGGCGGCGGAGACCCTCGCCCGGCGGATCGCCCGGCGGCTCTACGGCCTGTGCTTCCACGGCGAGCGGTGGCGGGTCGGTTGGCGGCGGATCGCCGGGCCGGACCTCATCGACCTGCGCCGCCACCCGCCGGAGGGCTGGACCGACCTGCCCGATGACGGGCGCCGGTTCTACGCCGATCCCGTCGCGATCCAGCGGAACGGGGCGGTGACCCTGTTCGTGGAGGAGTTCGACTACCGCCGCGCCAAGGGCGTGATCTCGGCCGTGCGTTTCGGGCCCCGGGGCCCGGTGGGACGGCCCGAGCCGGTCCTGGAGCTCGATACGCACCTGTCCTATCCCTTCGTCTTCGAGGCGGGCGGGGAAGTCTGGATGATCCCCGAATCGAGCCGCTCGGCCACGATCGATCTCTACCGGGCGACCCGGTTTCCCGGCGGCTGGGTCCACGAGGCGGTCCTCGTGGCCGGCGTGGTGGCGAGCGACGCCACCCTGCTGCGCCACGGGGGGCGCTGGTGGCTCTTCGCCACCGTCCGGGAGGGGGGCGGGTCCTATTCCGACACCCTGCACCTCTGGCATGCCGATGATTTCCGCGGCCCCTGGGCGCCCCATCCCGGCAACCCCGTGCTCATCGATGTGGCCTCCGCCCGCCCGGCCGGCCCCATCGTCCTGCGCGACGGGGCGCTGATCCGCCCGGTGCAGGATTGCCGCGGCGGCTACGGGTCGGCGCTGGGCCTCGCCACGATCCTGCGCCTCGACCTCGGCGGCTTCGCCCAGCGCGTCGAAACCCGGCTCGCGGCGGGCGCCGCATGGCCCGGCTCGCGGCTCCACATGTACAGCGCAGCCGGGGGCCTGGAATTCATCGACGGCTCCCGCCGGCCCCGGATGCGCTTGCCGATCTGAAAGGGCCGGCTTCGCCCGCCTCTGGCCGGGGTTCCGTCATCGAACGGTCACAGACCGTCCGACAAGGCACGGGACGAACCGTCGATCAGGGGCTCCCGGGCATGGACTTCCACCGCCGCTTTACCGTGCTGATGTGCACCCCGGCCTTCGACCCCGACGACCTTGAGGGCGCCCGGGTCAACCAGATCGTCTCGGCGGTCGAGCAGCGGGGCTTCGAGGTGGTGCGGGCGAGGCGCGTCGAGGACGCGGCCATCGCCGTGCAGACCGACGCGGCGGTGGGCTGCCTCGTGGTCGATTGGGGCAAGCGCGGACTCGACGGCAAGGCCGCCGCCCTCATCGACATGATGCGCCGCCGCGGCCTGGAGATGCCCATCGTCATCATGGTCCGCCGCAAGCGGCTGGAGGACATCCCCGTCGAGCTGCTCGACTTCATCGACGGCTACATCTTCCTGGCGGAGGAGACGCCGGAATTCATCGCCCGGGGCCTCGTCAGCCGGGTGACGCAGTATGCCGAAACCCTGAAGACCCCGTTCTTCGGCGCGCTGGTCGACTACGCCGAGAAGGGCAACCAGCTCTGGACCTGCCCCGGCCACAACGGCGGCATCTTTTATAATCGCTCGCCGATCGGCCGGATCTTCGTCGAGCACCTGGGCGAGGCCATCTTCCGCGACGACCTCGACAACTCGGTTCTCGACCTCGGCGACCTGCTGACCCACGAGGGCCCGGCCCTGAAGGCCCAGAAGGAGGCCGCCGCGATCTTCGGCGCGGAGAAGACCTACTTCGTCCTCAACGGCACCTCGGCCTCCAACAAGATCGTGCTCTCCTCCCTGGTGGCGGAGGACGACCTCGTCCTGTTCGACCGCAACAACCACAAGGCCGCCCACCACGGCGCCCTGTTCCTCGGCGGCGGCATCCCGATCTTTTTGGAGACCGACCGCAACGCCTTCGGGCTCATCGGCCCGATCTGCCACGAGGCCCTGGACGAAGGGCGGATTCGGGAAAAAATCAGAAGAAACCCCCTGGTGACCGACCGGGAGGCGTGGCGCCGGGAGCGCCCGTTCCGCGTCGCGGTGATCGAGCAATGCACCTACGACGGCACGATCTACGACGCGCGGATGATCGTGCAGAAGATCGGCCACCTCTGCGACTACATCCTGTTCGACGAGGCCTGGGCCGGCTTCATGAAGTTCCACCCGCTGTTCCAGGGCCGCTACGCCATGGGGCTGACCGGGCTCGACGAGACCTCGCCCGGCATCGTCGCCACGCAATCGACCCACAAGCAGCTCGCGAGCTTCAGCCAGGCGTCGCAGATCCACACCAAGGACAGCCACATCCGCGGCCAGACCCGCCGGGTGGAGCACAAGCGCCTGAACGAGAGCTTCCTCGTCCACGCCTCGACCTCGCCGTTCTATCCCCTGTTCGCCTCGCTCGATGTCGGCGCGCAGATGATGAAGGGCCGCTCAGGGATGATCCTTTGGGACGACACGATCCGGCTCGGCATCGAGTGGCGCAAGAAGGTCCGCGCCATCCGCCGGGAGTTCGAGGAGCACGAGGCCGACCCCGCCCGGCGCTGGTTCTTCGACCCCTTCGTGCCCGACCGGGTGAACGGCCCGGACGGGGAGCAGACCTGGGAGAGCGTGCCCACCGACCAGCTTGCCTCCGATGCCCGCTTCTGGGAGCTGGCGCCCGGCGCGTCGTGGCACGGCTTCACCCATGTCGCGCCCGGCTACGCCATCACCGACCCGAACAAGCTGACGGTGCTGACCCCCGGCTTTGACCGGAAGACCGGCGCCTATGCCGAGCACGGCGTTCCGGCCCCGATCGTGGCGCAATACCTGCGTGAGAACCGGATCGTCGCGGAGAAGAACGACCTGAACTCCCTGCTCTTCCTGCTGACCCCGGGCGTCGAATCGTCCAAGGCCGGCACGCTGATTTCGGGGCTCGTCGCCTTCAAGCGCCTGCACGACGACAACGTCCTGCTGGAGGAGGCCATGCCGGAATTCGTGAAGCGCCGGCCCAACCGCTACCGGGGCGTGCGCCTGCGCGACCTCTGCGCCGACTTCCACGCCTTCCACCGGGAGCACGGCACCTCGGCCCTCCAGCGCAAGCAGTTCATGCCGGAGCACCTGCCGGAGATGGTGATGCCGCCGAAGCAGGCCGCGCAGATGCTGACCCGCAACAAGGTCGATTACGTGCCGATCGCCGAGGCCGAGGGGCGGATCGCCACGACGCTGATGCTCGTCTACCCGCCGGGCATCGGCACCGTGCTGCCGGGCGAACGCCTGGACGAGCGGGCGAAGCCCATGCTTGACTACTTCAAGATGTTCGAGGCCTCAGCAAACCTGTTCCCCGGCTTCGAGGCCGAGATCCAGGGCGTCTACCGGGAGGTCGAGCCGGACGGGCGCATCCGCTTCCACACCTACGTCCTGCGAGAGGGGGCCTGATGGCGCCGGACGGTAGCCCCGAATCCTGGCCGGAGATCGTGATCCGCCCGTCCTCCGACGCGGACGTGGCGGCGATGATCGCGATCTACGAGCACCACATCGCCAAGGGCGTCGGCGACACCGGGGATTTCGAGGAGGAGCGCCTCCTCCCCGACGACCTGAAGCGCCGCCGCAAGACCATGCGCAAGAAGCGCCTGCCGCACCTCGTGGCGGAGCGGAACGGGGAGGTGGCGGGCTATGCCTATGCCGTGCCGTTCCGCAAGCGCCCCGCCTACCGCTACACGCTGAAGCACTCGATCTACGTGCATCACGGCCACCTGCACGCGGGCATCGGCCGGCGCCTCCTGCCGGCGTTGATCGAGGCCTGCGCGGCGGGGGGCTACCGGCAGATGATCGGCTACATCGATGCGGCCAACGAGGCGTCGCTACGCCTGCACGAGACTTGCGGCTTCCGCCGGGTCGGGTTCCTGCCCTCGGTCGGCTACAAATACGGCCGCTGGACCGACAGCGTGATGGTGCAATGTGCGCTGGGCACCGGCTCGGCCGACCAGCCGCAGCCGCGGGCGGTGCCTCCCGAGCCGGTGGGCTTGTAGGCCACAGAGCCCCTCTCCCCGCCCGCGGGGAGAGGGCTTCGGCGACCTTGTCGTCGCCGGAGCGAGGCGGCAGCCGGGGGTGAGGGGGGCTCACAGGGCGAGACTCCTCCGGGAAGCCCCCTCACCTCCGCTCCGGCTTCGCCTCTCGCTTCCCACGGACACGACGAGGTGTCCGTGGGCCTCTCCCCGCAAGCGGGGAGAGGGGAATGCGCGCAGGGCATCAAATCCCCCGCGTGCCGCTTGGCACGCGGCCACGCTCGCATCGGCGGCGGCGACGGGTTAAGCGGAACTCCCATCGCGGAGAAGGCCCGAGCGGAACGGCATGGCGAGCCCCGGCGAACACGCGAGCTTTCTGCCCCCGGTCCTAACCTTCCTGGCCGCGGCCGTCGTCGGCGTGCCGGTGTTCCGGTGGCTCGGGCAGAGCGCCGTGCTCGGCTACCTCGTGGCGGGTGTGCTGATCGGACCGTCGGGCCTGTCGCTCATCGCCGAGCCGGGAACCGCGGCGAGCGTCGCCGAGATCGGCGTGGTGCTGCTGCTGTTCATCGTCGGTCTCGAATTGCATCTCTCCCAGCTCGTCTCGATGCGCAGGGACATCTTCGGCCTCGGCGCCGCGCAGCTCGTGCTGTGTTCGCTGGTCCTTGGGGGGGCGGGCGTCCTGGCCGGGCAGCCCATGGGGGCGGCGGCGGTGGTGGGCATCGCCCTCGCCCTCTCGGCCACGGCGGTCGCCCTGCAACTCCTGGAAGAGCGCGGAGACCTCGGCAGCCCCTATGGCTCGCGGGCCTTCGCGGTGCTCCTGTTCCAGGATCTCAGCGTGGTGGGCATCCTCGCCCTGATGCCGCTCGCCGCCTCGGCGGGGCACGGGACCGGCGGCCCGTGGCTCGGCGAGGCCGCGGCCTCCACCGGGCGGGTGCTCGCCGCCATCGCCGCCGCCGTGCTGGTGGGGCGATACGGCCTGAATCCATTCTTCCGCCTGCTGGCCGCCAGCGGCGCCCGGGAGGTGATGACCGCCGCCGCCCTCCTCGTGGTGCTCGGCACCGCGATGCTGATGGAGAAGGTCGGCCTGTCCATGGCCATGGGCGCCTTCCTCGCCGGCATCCTCCTGGCCGAGTCGAACTTCCGCCACCAGTTGGAGGCCGACATCGAGCCGTTCCGCGGCATGCTGCTCGGCCTGTTCTTCATGAGCGTGGGCATGTCCATCGACGGCAGCCTCGTGAAGGCCGTCTGGCCGCTCCTGTTCGGGGCGACCTTCGCGGCGATCCTCGTGAAGGTGGCCTTGGTCGCGGGTCTGTTCCGCCTGTTCGGCTCGGACACCGTCAGCGCCCTGCGGGGGGCGGCGGTGCTGGCGCCGGCCGGGGAATTCGCCTTCGTGCTCCTGCCCCAGGCGGCCGATCTCGGCCTGACCGGCCCCACGGCCACCCGCTTCGCCGTGGCGCTGGCGGCCCTCACGATGCTGATCGGCCCGATCATGGCCAAGGGCCTCGACCGGCTGGTCGATGCCCGGCTCTCGCGGGAGGCGCACGAGGCCGCCGCCGAATCCCCCGCCGAACTCGCCGAGGGCGCCGCCGACGCGCGGGTGCTGGTGATCGGCTTCGGCCGGTTCGGACAGATCCTCACCCAGGTGCTCCTGGCCGAAGGCGTGCCCGTCACCGTCATCGACAAGGACGTGGCGCAGCTGCGCGCGGCGACCCGCTTCGGCTTCCGCATCTATTACGGCGACGGCACGCGCCTCGATGTCCTGCGCGCCGCCGGCATCGGCAAGGCGGAACTCGTCTGCATCTGCGTGGACGACCGGGACGCCGCCCTCAAGATCGTGGATATCGTCCACGAAGAGTTCGTCTCCGTGCGGACCTTCGTGCGCGCCTACGACCGGCTGCACGCCGTCGAACTGATGAACCGCGACGTGGACTATCAGATCCGCGAGACATCCGAATCCGCCCTGGCCTTCGGCCGGGCAGCCCTCGAAGGGCTCGGCCTCTCCGCCGAGGCCGCCGCCGCCCGGGCAGAGGACGTGCGCAAGCGCGACATCGCCCGCCTCGTGCTCCAGCAGGCCGGCGCCCTCCCGGACGGGGCGACGTGGCTCGGCGGCTCGGATTCTGCGGAGGTGCGTCCCGAGCCGCTCACCGAACCGGTGCGCCCGGCCCGTGCCCTCAACGCGCAGACCCGCGACCTCCTCGGCCAGGACCGGACGGAGGCGGCGGAACGACTCCTCGCCAAGCCGGTTCCCCGCCCTGCCGATAACGGCGAGGCGGAGGCCGGGGTGGAGGACGACGCCGAACTGGAAGCCGAAGGAACCGCCCGCGATGTCTGACGGCCTGCCCCCGCCGGCCTTCGCCGGGCCGGGGCGCTTCGTCACCGGCTCGGTGATGCGGCACGTGCTCGTCATGAGCGGCACCGGCTCCATCGGGCTGATGGCGATCTTCGTCGTCGACCTGCTGTCGCTGCTCTACGTGTCGCGCCTCGGCGATCCGGCCCTCACGGCAGCCGTGGGGCTCGCCTCGGTGGTGCAGTTCTTCGCGACGGCGGTGAATATCGGCCTGATGATCGCCGCGGGCGCCCTGGTCGCCCGGGCAATCGGGGCCGGGGACCGGGTCCTCGCCCGGCGGCTCGCGGCTTCGGCGATAGCCTTGGGCGTCCTCGTCGCGGGCATCCTCGCCGCCGCGATGCTGCCCTTCGCCGGCCGGCTGCTGAGCCTCGTCGGCGCCAAGGGCGAGGCCCTGCGCGTGGCCGACCTCTTCCTGACCATCACCCTGCCGTCCAACGTGCTGTTGGGGCTCGGCATGTTGTTCACCGGCCTGCTGCGCGCCACCGGGGATGCGGTGCGGGCCATGTGGGTCACCCTCGGGGGGGCCATCGTCACCGCTTTCCTCGATCCCCTGCTGATCTTCGGCGCCGGCCTCGGCGTCGAGGGCGCGGCGATCACCGTCTGCGTCGCCCGGGCAACCTTCGTCATCATCGGCTGGCGCAGCCTCGCCCGGCACGGCCTGCTGCGGATGCCCCGGCCCGCGGAGGTCGTCGCCGACGCCCCGGCCATGGCGGCCATCGCCGGGCCGGCGGTGCTCACCAACCTCGCCCCCTCCGTCGCCGCCGCCTTCCTGACCCACCTTTTCGCCGGCTACGGACAAGATGCCATCGCGGCGGCGGCGGTGATCGACCGGCTGACGCCCGTGGCCTTCGGTGGCCTCTTCGCCCTGTCCGGGGCGATCGGGCCGATCCTCGCCCAGAACTGGGGGGCCGGCCGGTTCGACCGGATGGAGGCGACCCTGGGATCCTGCGTGAAGGCGACCCTCGTCTACGCCGCCGGCGTCTGGGTGCTGTTGATCCTCCTGCGCGGGCCGCTGGCGGGGCTCTTCGGCCTGCGGGGGATCGCGGCGGAGTTGTTCCAATTCTTCTGCCTCGTGGGCGGGGCGATCTGGTTCTTCAACGGCCTTCTGTTCCTCGGCAACGCGGCATTCAACAACCTCGGCTTCCCCCTGCGCTCGTCCCTGTTGAACTGGGGCCGGGCGACCCTCGGCACCGTGCCCCCGGCCTATCTGGGCAGCGCCCTGTTCGGGCCGAAGGGGATCATCGCGGGGATGGGCATCGGCTCCCTGGTCTTCGGGCTGGCCGGGCTGGCCCTGGCCCGGCGGACCGTCTCGCGCCTCGCGGAGCGCTCCGCTCTGCCGGTTTCCGGCGAGGGATCGACAGGGATTGTTACGGGGGAACTGGCATTTCCGCCCGGGGCGGGCCACGATACCCGCGGAAGATGAGCGGTTTGCCGCCCGTCGATGGGAAGCTTTGCCGCCTCAGCCCTGGGCTCCGGCGCTGAGCATGGGGCCCTTCCGGGCGACCGGGTCGGGGCAGGATCGAGGCGTCATGTTCACTCCCCTCGACATGGTCCAGGCCGCCAACGGCCCCGAGATGCAGGCCATGGCCCGGCAGTTCGGGCTGACGGTGGACCAGACCCAGCGGGCCTTCGAGGCGCTGATGCCGGCGTTGACGCTGGGCCTCCAGCGGGGGGGCGGCCTCGATCCGGCCGGCTTCGCGCGGATGTTTTCCGCCCCGGAATCCGCCCGGGCCGCCGCCCCCCTCGGGCTGGACGCCCTCGGCCAGATGTTCAGTTCGGCCCAGTTGATGCAGGCGGTCCTACAGCAGGCCTCGACGGCGAGCGGCGTGGGGTCGCAGGTGCTGCGGCAGATGCTTCCGATGATGGCCGGCGCGGTGGTGGCGAGCATCGTCCACGTGATGCTCAACCAGCCCCAGGCCGAGGCCTCCCGGCAGCCCGCTCCGGCCCCCGCGGCGTCGCCGTTGCCCTTCGTCGCCCTTTGGACGGACATGGCCAAGGCCTTCATGGCCCCGCCGGAGCAGACGGCGGCGGCCCCGTCGCCGTCCCCCTCTCCCGCGCCGAACCGACCCCGGATGGAGGCCCCCCGCCCGCCGAAGGACGAAGCCTCCGGCGCGGAAGCCGGGTCCGAGGTGCTGCGACAGATGATCCGCACCGGGGCCGAGGTTCAGGAGCAGAATCTCAGGGCCATGCAGCAGCTGTTCGAGGCGTTCTGGTCCAGCGCCGGCCAGCCGCCGAAGTCTCCCGCCACAGGGCCCGGCACCGCTCCACGCGAGCGTCAGTCGCCGCGCTCCCGACGGGGGCGGCCGGGGGACACGGTCTGAGCGATCGCGGCATCGGCCCAAGCCGTATGGGGGCGGACTCGTCCCGGTGAGTTCAGTCCGGAGGATGCACCGCGGAGCGGATCGACAACGCTCCGCAAAGGTCCCATTGCGGGCCCGGGGCGCTCCCTTTCAATTTTTCTCACCCACGGCGAAAAATGCCTGCGCTTGGCCTCGCCCGGCCTGCCGTGTAGGTATCCAGGTTGAGAAACGCCCGCCCACGCCCGCACAGAAGGCCGGGCCCCCTACAGAGCAGAGGCACGCCATGAGCGCCGGGACCGCCACCGACCATCACCTCTCCAACAGCTTCTTCGCCGCCCCCCTCACGGAGACCGATCCCGAACTCGCCCGCGCCATCGAGCAGGAGCTCGGCCGGCAGCAGCATGAGATCGAGCTGATCGCCTCGGAGAACATCGTCTCCCGTGCGGTGCTGGAGGCCCAGGGCTCGGTGCTCACCAACAAGTACGCCGAGGGCTATCCGGGCCGGCGCTACTACGGCGGCTGCCAGTTCGTGGACATCGCCGAGGACCTCGCCATCGACCGCGCCAAGCGCCTGTTCGGCTGCGGCTTCGCCAACGTGCAGCCGAACTCGGGCTCGCAGGCCAACCAGGGCGTGTTCCTGGCCCTTCTTCAGCCGGGCGACACCTTCCTCGGCCTCGACCTCGCGGCCGGCGGCCATCTGACGCACGGCGCCCCGCCGAACGTCTCCGGCAAGTGGTTCAAGCCGGTCTCCTACACCGTGCGCCGGGAAGACCAGCGCATCGACATGGAGCAGGTCGAGCAGCTTGCCCACGAGCACAAGCCGAAGGTGATCATCGCCGGCGGCTCGGGCTACCCGCGCCATTGGGACTTCGCCAAGTTCCGGGAGATCGCCGACGCGGTCGGCGCCTACTTCATGGTCGACATGGCCCACTTCGCTGGCCTCGTGGCGGCCGGCGTCCACCCGTCGCCGTTCCCCCATGCCCACGTGGCCACCACGACGACCCACAAGACCCTGCGCGGCCCGCGCGGCGGCATGATCCTCACGAACGACGAGGCGCTGGCCAAAAAGTTCAACTCGGCGATCTTCCCCGGCATCCAGGGCGGCCCGCTGATGCATGTCATCGCCGGCAAGGCGGTGGCCTTCGGTGAGGCCCTGAAGCCCGAGTTCAAGATCTACGCCCGCCAGGTGGTGGAGAACGCCAAGGCGCTCGCCGACACCCTGATGTCGGGGGGCTACGACATCACCTCCGGCGGCACCGACAACCACCTGATGCTGGTCGATCTGCAGCGGAAGGGCCTCACCGGCAAGGCGGCGGAAGCCGCGCTGTCGCGGGCGCACATCACCTGCAACAAGAACGGCGTCCCCTTCGACACGCAGAAGCCGACGATCACGTCGGGCATCCGCCTCGGCACCCCGGCGGGCACCTCGCGGGGCTTCGGCGTCGCCGAGTTCAAGCAGATCGGCGGCTTCATCGTGGAAGTGCTGGACGGCCTCGCCGCCAAGGGTGAAGCCGGCGACAGCGCCGTCGAGGAGAGCGTGAAGCAGAAGGTCCACGCGCTCACCGACCGCTTCCCGATCTACGGCTGAGTCCGGGATCCCAAAGGACCAAGTCCTTTGGTGGGGTCCAGGGGCAAGGCCCCTGGGAATGGCGGGGCTCCACCCCGCTCCCCGCCAAAGGGCTCGCCCTTTGGGAACCCCTTTGTTACGAGACGGCCGCGGATCATCCCGATCCGCGGCCGTCTTCGTTTTTCCTGAGAGAACCCGCCCGATGCGGTGCCCCTATTGCGGCGGGTCCGACACGCAGGTGAAGGACTCGCGCCCTTCCGAGGATGGCGCCGCCATCCGCCGCCGCCGGGTCTGCCCGGATTGCGGCGGGCGCTTCACCACCTTCGAGCGGGTGCAGCTGCGCGAGCTGACGGTGGTCAAGCGGTCGGGCAAGCGGGTGCCCTTCGACCGGGACAAGCTGCAGCGCTCCATCGACGTGGCCCTGCGCAAGCGCGCCGTCGAGCCGGAGCGGATCGAACGCCTCGTCAGCGGCATCACCCGCCAGCTCGAGAGCGCCGGAGAGCCGGAGGTCGCCTCCGAGGCGATCGGCGAATTGGTCATGGCCGGGCTCAAGGGCCTCGACGACGTGGCCTATGTCCGCTTCGCCTCGGTCTACAAGAATTTCCGCGAGGCCAAAGATTTCGAGGAGCTGCTCGGCACGCTGGGCGGCACCCTGGTGCCCGCCCTGGAGCCCGAGCCCGACCCGGATCCTGAGACGAAGCCCCCCATCCGCCGCCGGGCGAGCCGGCCATGAGCGGCGACGCCAACTTCATGCGCCTCGCCCTGGCGCTGGGGCGGCGGGGCCTCGGCCGGACATGGCCCAACCCCTCGGTGGGGGCGGTGGTGGTGGAGCCAGGCTCGGGCACGATCCTGGCGGCGGCCGCCACGGCGCCCGGCGGCCGGCCCCATGCGGAGCCGCAGGCCCTCGCCCAGGCCGGCGCCGCGGCCCGGGGGGCAACCCTCTACATCACCCTGGAGCCCTGCTCGCATCACGGTCGCACCCCGCCCTGCACCGACGCCATCGTCGCCGCGGGGATCGGCCGGGTGGTGACCGCCCTTGAGGACCCCGATCCCCGGGTCGCCGGCCGGGGCCACGGGCTTCTACGGGAGGCGGGCATCGCCGTGGAGACCGGCCTGTGCGGCGGGGAGGCCGCCCGGGACCATCGCGGCCACGTCACCCGTGTCACCTTGGGGCGGCCGATGCTGCACCTGAAGCTCGCCCGCACCCGCGACGGCTTCGCGGCGGGGTCCGGCGCCGAGCGTCTGCGGATCACCGGCGAGGTCGCGGACGGGGCGGTCCACCTCTGGCGGGCCCATGCCGACGCGATCCTGATCGGCATCGGCACGGCGCGGGCCGACGATCCCTCGCTGACAGTGCGGCTGCCGGGGCTGGCCGGACGGTCGCCCATGCGGATCGTCCTCGACTCGGCCCTGCATCTCTCGCCCGCCAGCGTCCTCGCCCGGACGGCGAGGGACGTGCCTGTACTGGTGCTCACCACCCGCTCGGCCCCGGCCCATGCAAGGCGGGCCCTCGAATCGCTCGGCGTCGAGGTGATGCCGGTGGAGGCCGGCGCCGAGGGGCGGATCGATCTTCACGCCGCCCTGGCCCTCCTCGGGGCGCGCGGTCTCACCCGCCTTTGCAGCGAAGGAGGGCCCCGCCTTGCGGAAGCCCTCGCCCAGGCCGATCTCATCGATGCCGTGACCTTGATGACCGGGCCGGATCCGGCGGTCCCGGCGGGGGGCCTGCCGGCCGTCGGCCCCACGCTGACCCGGCGGATCGCGGGCCTCGGCGTGGTCGAGGATCTCGTCCTCGGGCGAGACCGGGCCGTCACCTACGAGCGGAGCGTCTAGGCATGTTCACGGGTCTCGTCAGCGATGTCGGCACGGTCCTGTCCGTGGCGGGGGAGGGGGACCTGCGCCGGATCGCCATCCGCTGCGCCTACGACCCCGCGGGGATCGCACTCGGCGCATCCATCGCCTGTTCCGGCCCGTGCCTCACCGCCGTCTCCATCGCGCCCGAGGGGGACGGCTGCGTCTTCCAGGTCGATGCGGCGGCCGAGACCCTGGCGCGGACGAATGTCGGCGAATGGGCGCCGGGCCGGCGGATCAACCTCGAACGCTCCCTGAAGATCGGCGACGAACTCGGCGGCCACCTCGTTACCGGGCATGTCGATGGCTTGGCCGGGATCGTCGCCCGCGACACGGTCACGGACGGTGCGTGGGGCCCAAGCGAGCGGTTCACCCTGCGGGCCCCATCGGGTCTCGCGCGGTTCATCGCCGAGAAGGGCTCCGTCTGCCTCGACGGCACGTCGCTGACGGTGAACACCGTGGAGGGCGACCTGTTCTCCGTGCTCCTCATCCCCCACACCCTGCAGGTCACCACCTGGGGTGATCGCCGGGCGGGGGATGCCGTGAACCTGGAGGTCGATCTCATTGCCCGTTACGCGGCGCGCCTCAGCGAGGCGCGGACCTGAGGGGCACCGCCGTCCTTCCCCGTGGAACGAAGGTGTCCCGGGACACGCGCCGACCCTCAGCGCCTTATCGGGGCGGGATCGAATAGGTGCCCGTGGCGTGGCAGACGAGGTCATCGCTGCCCACGCCCGTGATGGCGACATCCCCCACCGCCAGACGGCGCCCAAGCTTAATGAGCCGGCAATCCGCCAGCAGATCGCCCGAAGCCGGCTTGCGCAGGAAGTTGAACGTGAGGTTCGTGGTCACCGCCAGGGCCACCGGACCGATATTGGCGAGGATCGCCGCGTAGAGGGCATAGTCGGCCAGCGCCATCATCGCAGGGCCGGACACGGTGGCTCCGGGGCGGAGGAAACGCTCATGCGCCTCCAATCGCATTCGCGACGTGAGGGGCCCCACGGCCTCGAGGTGGTAGGCCCGGCCCCCCGCCTGCATCTGAGGAAATTCCTGGTCAAGGAAGGCCTGCGTCTCGGCAAGGCTCATGGTCGTCGGGGTCATGCGGACCATGCTGCCCGCTGGCGGTGGATCGCGCAATCACGTTCCGCAGGAGGGGTGCCTGTCGACGACATGTGGTCGACACGGTAAAATAGCCGGCAAAATGAAAGGTTTTAGCGCTGTTTGGTCTACTCACGATGGCATTTATAGGACGGGTTTCACGTCTCATTCGGTGATTGCTTCTATAGCCTTCCCCAGGCTGCCGGGACGGAGCCGTCAGGTTCTGGCGGGCATCCGGCGCCGAATCGGGATGGTATGGCTGCGTCGGTCCGAATTCAGTACCTCCAATGGGTGGCCGGTGCCGTGGCGGCCTGCGGCTGCGCCGTGCTTGGGGGAATGCAGCTCACCCATGCCTTCGCCGAGCTGAACCGCGCCGACCGGGCGGTCGCCGAGGCGTCGCGGTTCGGCCTCGTCCTGGCGATGACCGACATGATTTCCGCTGAGCGCGGCCCTTCGAACGCGGCGATGGACCCGTTCGCCGCCTCTCCCGAGGAGGGCGCCCGAAGGCTCGCGGCCATCCGTGCGACCACCGACCGGCGGATCGCGGAGGTCAGGGCGGCCTCGGAGCCCGGCGAGGCAGCCCAGCTGGCCTCCGTGTTCGACGTCGTCGGCCAACGCCTCGCCGAGGCCCGCGCAAAAGTCGATGCCGTCTGCGCCCGCCCGCCGGAGGAGCGCCGGGGGGCGGCGATCGCGGACGCGATCCGCGCGATGTTCGCCGTGGCGGACGAGGCTGCACTCCTGCGGTCCGAATACGGACGGCGCCTGTTACAGAGTGCGCCGGAGGTCGGCGCCGAGGTGCTGCTCCAAGCCCATGCGAGTGCCTTGCGGGAGGAGGCGGGACGGCTCGGCTCCTATGCCGTCATGAAGCTCACCGGAGGTGTCACAGCCGAGGAGGCCCAGCGCGCATCCCGCCAGACGGAGGACCGGATCCGGTATCTCTGGCAGCTTCTCGCCCCCTACGGACGGAACTACGCTGACGATCCCGATGTCGTCCGGGCCCTGGGCGAGATCGAATCGGAGTATTTTGCCACGAGCCTGCCCCTGGTGCGGGATGTCTTCGCCGACCCGACCCGGCGTGGCAGCGCCGCGGACTTCACCCGACGCTACGTGCCCGGCCTCGCCGCGCCGACCCGGTTGAAGGACGGCCTCCTCTCCCTGACCCTGCGCAGGATCGAGGGGTTCCGCTGGGCCGTCCTCACCGACACCCTCGTGTCCGCCGCCATCACCGCCGGGGTGCTTCTCACCCTGCTCTGGCTCGGGCTCGTCTTCCGCAGACGCCTGTTCCGGCCGCTGATTGCGGTCCGCGAGGAGATCCTGGCCCTCGCCGTGGGACATCTCGACGACCCCGTGCCCGTGGCGCGGTCCGGCCCTGAGATCGACGAGATGTTCGAAGGCCTCGCGATCCTGCGGCAAGAGTTGCGGCGCAAGCTCGTCCTCGAACGGGCCCGCCACCGCGTGACCCGCAACCTGAAGGTGCTGGCCGAGACCGATTCCCTGACGGGCCTCCGGAACCGCCGCGCCGTGTCGTCCCAGGCGCCTACGATGATCGAGGCCGCGGAGAAGGCAGGGCAGCCCCTCGGCGCGATCGTCGCGGATATCGACCATTTCAAGATGGTGAACGACCTCCACGGCCATGCGGGCGGCGACGCCGTCCTCCAGCGGGTCGCCGGGTCGCTGCGGTCACTTGCCGGCTCCCGCGATCTCATCGCCCGCTATGGCGGGGAGGAATTCCTGATCCTCGCTCCGGGCCTCGATGAGGTGGCGACCTATGCCCTGGCGGAACGGATGCGCCAGCGCCTCGCCATGGAGCCCGGGGAGCCCGCCGTGACCGGCAGCTTCGGCGTGGCCTGCCGGCCGCCCGGCTCCGGTCTCGATTGGGAGGCCCTCGTGGCGCAGGCCGACGGCGCGCTCTACCGGGCGAAGCGCCTCGGTCGCAACCGCGTCTGCGCGGACATGCGCAAGGTCATGATCGCGCCGGGGCCGATCGCCCAGCGCGCCTGAGACCCAACCGCAACGATCACCGCCGGGTCCGCCCTGGAGCGCCTTGGTTCGCCTGCGGTGACGGGTCCCTCAGAAGAAGACCGGCCGGGCGCTCGCGCCGATCTCGCCGAGCACCGTCCCGGTCGCGGAGTCCACCTCCTTGAGCACCACGTCGTAGCCCCACAGGTCGGCGAGGTGCTGGAGCACCCGCTTGGCGTCGTCCTTCTGCAGGGTGACCTTGTTCAGCGTCTTGTGGTGGAGGATGAGGCGGCGGTCGCCCTCAAGATCGACATCCACCACCTCGATGTCGGGATCGAGCCAGGCCACGTCGTACTGGCGGGCGAAGGCCCGGCGCAGACGCCGGTAGCCGCGCTCGTCGTGGATCGACTCCACGCGCAGGCTCTGCTCGTCCGGATCGTCGATGACGTGGAACAGGCGCAGGTCGCGCATCAGCTTCGGCGACAGGAACTGCGCGATGAAGCTCTCATCGCGATAGTTCTCCCAGCAGTCGCGCAGCACCTCCATCCCGTCGCCCCGGCCGGCGATGTCGGGGAACCACTCGCGATCCTCGTCGGTCGGCGTCTCGGCGATGCGGGCGATGTCCTGCATCATCGCGAAGCCGATCGCGTACGGGTTGTGGCCGCCATAGGACCGGTCGTCGTAATTCGGCTGGCGGATGACGTTGGTGTGGGATTGCAGGAATTCGAGGTAGGCGGCCTCGGTGATCTGGCCGGTCTCGGAGAGGGCATTCATGATCCGGTAGTGGACGGAGGTGGCGCAGCCCTCGTTCATCACCTTGGTCTGGCGCTGCGGATAGAAGTACTGCGCCACGAGGCGCACGATCCGCAGGATCTCCCGCTGCCAGGGGCGCAGGCGCGGCGCGACCTTCTCCAGAAAGTAGAGGATGTTCTCCTGGGGAAGTTCCAGCAGGGCCCGGCGGCGCTCGGCGGCCATATCGGAGGGGGCGGCGCCCGGCTTGTTCGGCAGGGTGCGCCACAGGTCGTTGTAGATCTGCTCGCCATGCTCGACCCGCTCCCGCTCCCGGCGCTGCTCGGAGGCGAGGTCGGGCCGCTTCTTGCGCGGGTAGCGGTGGACGCCCTGATGAGCCAGGGCGT